>NZ_CP015378.1:0-1410221 GCF_001629705.1 Fictibacillus phosphorivorans
AAAAAGCATAACGTTTGGAAACGTCGTATCTAGTTTTGAGAGAACATACTCTCTAATTTTATAAATCATGGTTAACGTCATGATAGGTCTAGTGATGATGGCAAAGAGGTCACACCCGTTCCCATACCGAACACGGAAGTTAAGCTCTTTAGCGCCGATGGTAGTTGGGGGTTTCCCCCTGTTAGAGTAGGACGTCGCTAGGCAATGAGGAAGATGGATGAAAATCCATCTTCTTTTTTTGTGTTTTAAAAAAGAAATAAGGAGGTTTGGCGGCTGCCAAACTTCTGATTTATGAATGATTGAGGTGAGGAAGGCTCGGGGGGGATAGAGATTAGTTCAGGCGGGGAGTGGTTGTCGAGATTTAGCGAATGGCCTTTATTTTCGGTTTTTGACTTAATTGAGGCTCGTTCCGACTTAATTGGCACTCGTTTCGACTTAATTTTTTTCATCTAGACTTAATTCGGGCAGGGAGATACCCCACACCGTATGCTTCAAAGAACAGTTTGATCCACGAATTCATCTCAAACCCTCAAAACAGGAAGAAGATGGCCACAGCCATCTTCCAACACGCGATATTCTTCAGCAAAAGCTCCAAAAATTATCCCAAAAGCCCTCCCATCAACCATCACCCAAGCCAAAAACGCAAAAAAAAACACCCTTGATCTCCACTTGAAAACCACTAATCAGTTCTCCTCATCAACCCAATCCCACATAATTTCACGGTAATCGTGATTTTATTCATGGTAATTCTCTATATATTCACAGATAAGCATCATAATTTCACGGATAAAATTATTTATCGAATTTTCGACACCGACACACTATTACTAACACCCTATCAAATATCAGCCAATTCCTCACAACTAAACCCGCCACTCAATTCCTCATCTGCAGCATCACACCAAAAAGGTAAGGGATCTTTTGAGCTGTAATGTTTAGGAACTGTTGGATATAGGGTAATTCTTCTGATGAATACGTATGAAAAAGCTCGCTCCACCATTCTGTGTCGTATCTGCTTAACATACTTAAGTTGTAAAGAATCACATAGTGAACCATAAATTCGTTAAGTGTAGGAGATTGTAGAAGATCTCGGTTTACAGGCAGGTAATAGGTCTTATCTTGAAGATGATACGATAACGGAAAGCAATCAAAGGGTCGTAACGGTTCCTTCGCCTCAAAGACAAGCTGCATCTCATCGTCACTACCACTCAAAACGAAAGAAAACTTCGAAGGAAACAAACTGTTCATATATTCACTAAATCGTTCTAACGACATATGTAGATGATTGTTAATATGCTTGGGAAGATGAAAGATTGACTCATTTTCCTTATGCATCTTAACAAGGTGGACCTCACCGTTCATTTGCTTAAACAATGAACTTAATTCTGGCACGGTTTGGAGAAGAGACGCCATCGTAAACTTTTCTCCTTCAATATGTTTCATGTGAAACACTTTTTCACAAAAATGATTAAACAGACCTGTTCGTTGTACTTTTACTTCATCATATAGAAACTCGTAACTTCTTTTCTTTCTTTTTCGTGTAGAGAGTCCGTGTGCAAGAACGGCGCTTGAATCGGGATAGCCAGGATCACTACAAAGTATGCATGCTTTCATAAGCTGAGTCATCCCGTAAAAGAGGAGTACAGGCTTTAGCTCTACAGGAGCTTGATCAGCGAGTTTATAATATTTCTTTCCATGCTCGATATAGTAAATAAACCCATATGTATTATCAAAGCTTTTGCCGTTGCTGTCATCCATGTTTAGTTGATGATATTGTTTACTCAAGAATTGCTGCGATTTTTGAGAGGAAAAGAACATATCGAATAAAGCCCAAGGGTCATGTTGCGTCATCATTTCTCCGTCATTCCTCTCTTCGTAAATTATTTGAAAAATCGAACATATTTTGTATTCCTTGACACTAGTTTACCCAGTTGATAATCTACAAATAATATTTTTCAGGAAGATAAATTTGAAGGGGTGGTTAAGGTATGTGGCAAGATAAGTTTGCAAAAGAAGGTTTAACCTTTGATGACGTGTTATTAATTCCAGCAAAATCGTCAGTTTTACCTGGTGATGTTTCAATTAAAACGAGGTTATCTGATACGGTTCAATTGAACATTCCGATCATCAGTGCTGGTATGGACACAGTAACAGAAGCAAACATGGCAATCGCTATGGCACGACAAGGCGGTTTAGGAATTGTACACAAGAACATGTCTATTGAAGAACAAGCAGAACAGATCGACCGTGTTAAACGTTCTGAAAGTGGCGTAATCACAGACCCGTTCTACCTAACACCTGAGCATCAAGTATTTGACGCTGAGCATTTGATGGGTAAATATCGTATCAGCGGTGTACCGATCGTAGATGCTGATAAAAAATTAGTAGGTATCCTAACAAATCGTGATCTCCGTTTTGTTCAGGACTATTCCATCAAGATCTCAGATGTAATGACGAAAGAAAACTTAGTGACTGCACCAGTCGGCACTACGTTAAAAGAAGCTGAAAAAACACTTCAGCAATATAAGATCGAAAAGCTTCCACTTGTGGATGATGAAGGTACGCTACAAGGCTTGATCACCATTAAAGATATCGAGAAAGTGATTGAGTTCCCGAACTCTGCAAAAGACTCACAAGGACGTTTGTTAGTAGGAGCTGCAGTAGGTGTTACGAAGGATGCGCTTCTTCGTGTAGAGAAGTTAGTACAAGCAGGTGTAGATGCGATTGTTATCGACACGGCTCATGGACATTCTGAAGGGGTTCTTCAAAAAGTTCGTGAAGTACGAGATGCATATCCGAAATTAACGATCATCGCAGGTAACGTTGCTACGGCAGAGGCAACTCGCGATCTGATCGAAGCGGGAGCAAGCGTTGTAAAAGTAGGAATCGGACCTGGTTCGATCTGTACAACACGTGTTGTTGCTGGTGTAGGTGTACCACAAGTAACGGCTGTTTATGATTGTGCTACAGAAGCGAAGAAGTATGGAGTACCAATCATCGCTGATGGTGGTATCAAATACTCTGGAGACATCGTTAAAGCGATCGCAGCAGGCGGACATGCTGTTATGCTAGGCAGTATGCTTGCTGGTGTATCTGAGAGTCCAGGAGAGCGTGAAATCTTCCAAGGACGTCAATTTAAAGTGTATCGCGGTATGGGTTCAGTCGGTGCGATGGAGCGAGGAAGCAGCGACCGCTATTTCCAGGAAAATAATAAGAAGCTTGTTCCAGAAGGTATCGAAGGACGATTACCTTACAAAGGACCATTGGCTGATACGATCTATCAGTTAGTAGGCGGTATCCGTTCAGGTATGGGTTATTGTGGAACAGCAACGATCGATGAGCTTCAAAATGATTCCCGTTTTGTAAAAATTACGGGTGCTGGACTTCGTGAAAGTCATCCGCACCAAGTTCAAATTACTAAAGAAGCACCAAATTATTCAGTCTAAAGACACATTTTTAGGACAGAGGTATAACCTCTGTCTATTTTTTTGAAAATGTGTATGGTACAATAACTTTTGTGTGTAAATGGGTTTGGAGGTGCAGTTTTTTGAACAGCAAGATAAAACAACTTTTAGTGGTGACACTGATTTTTTCATTTTTTACGACGAGTTTATTAGGATTTTCTAAGTCAGCAAGTGCGGCACCGTCTCTAGATGTAGCAGCTGAAGGGGCTATACTTGTGGATGCAGAAACGGGGAAAATATTATATCAGAAAAATGCTGATAAGTTACTCGCTCCTGCAAGTATGAGTAAGATGATGACCGAATACCTATTACTAGAAGCCATTGACAAGAAAAAGATATCTTGGGATCAGAAAACAAGTATTTCTGAATATGCCCATAAGATTTCTCAAAACCGAACGTTATCAAACGTACCATTACGTGTAGATGAAAAATATACAGTTCGTGAGTTATACCAAGCGATGGCGATCTATTCTGCTAATGGAGCAACGATCGCATTATCAGAACTAATTGCGGGCTCTGAAGGTGAGTTCGTTAAAAAGATGAATGCCAAAGCTAAAGAACTTGGCATGAAAGATTTCAACTTCGTAAACTCAACAGGCCTTAACAATAAAGACTTGTTTGGTAATCATAATTCTGGCAGTGAAACAGACGAGAACATGATGAGTCCTCGTGCTACTGCTATTCTAGCGTTCAGCTTACTTAACGATCATCCAGAAGTATTAGAAACGGCAAGTGTTCCACGTTTGAAATTCCGTGAAGGTACAGATGACGAAATTCAGATGGAGAACTGGAACTGGATGCTTCCTGAGCTTAACAGTGGCTACGAGGGAGTAGACGGATTAAAAACAGGATCTACAGATATCGCAGGTAACTGTTTTACAGGGACAGTGAAAAAAGGAGATACTCGCCTTATTTCAGTTGTTATGAAAACAGGAACTCGTTTAGATCGATTTAAAGAAACTAAGAAACTATTTGATTTTGGATTTGCAAACTTTGAAAAAGAGCAGATCTTACCGGATAACTATCAAGTAAAAGGCAACAAAACAGTTCCTGTCGTAAAAGGTAAGGAAAAAGAAGTGAAAGTTGCTACGAAAGAACCTCTTTCTATGGTGATTAAAAGAGGAGAGAAAGAAAACTATAAGCCTAAATTTGTTATGGATAAGAAGAAGATGACAAAAGAAGGCGAACTGACAGCACCTGTTAAAAAAGGTGAAGTTGTCGGTCATATCAATGTTGAGTATACAGGCAGCGGCGAAGACTATGGCTACCTACTCAATGGAGAAACAAAAGGTAAGACAGAAGTAGTAACGACTCAATCCGTTGAAAAAGCGAACTGGTTCGTTCTTGCTTTACGCGGTGTTGGCGGATTCTTTGGCGGACTTTGGTCTGGTGCCGTTGACATGGTTAAAGGCTGGTTCTAATCGTATATGAATTCAAGAAGTTCTTTAGCAATTTGCTGAGGAGCTTCTTTTTTTCTGAAAATATAGAGAGCTTGCGCTTTTTTTGATTTGCGATAAAATAGATGAGAATACTAGTTTTATCTTAAAACAACCGAAAATTGTTGTTATAACACATATAATTCAGGGGGTAGTAAGCATGTTAAAAACAGGTACTGAACGTGTTAAAAGAGGAATGGCTGAAATGCAAAAAGGCGGCGTCATCATGGACGTTGTTAACGCAGAGCAAGCTCGTATAGCAGAAGCTGCAGGAGCGGTAGCCGTAATGGCACTTGAGCGTGTTCCTTCAGATATTCGTGCTGCAGGTGGAGTAGCGCGTATGGCTGATCCTACAATCACAGAAGAAGTTTTGAATGCTGTTTCTATTCCCGTAATGGCGAAGGCGCGTATCGGACATATCGTTGAAGCGCGTGTTCTTGAAGCGATGGGTGTTGACTATATCGATGAGAGTGAAGTACTGACTCCAGCGGATGAAGTTTTCCACTTATTGAAAAGCGATTACACAGTTCCTTTCGTATGCGGAGCACGAGATCTTGGAGAAGCGTCACGCCGTATCGCTGAAGGTGCATCCATGCTTCGTACAAAAGGCGAGCCTGGTACAGGTAACATCGTTGAGGCGGTACGCCACATGAGAATGATTCAAGGTCAGATTCGCAAAGTAGTTGCTATGAGCGAAGATGAGTTGATGACAGAAGCTAAGAACTTAGGTGCACCATTCGAAGTTCTTCTTCAAATTAAAAAAGCGGGCAAGCTGCCTGTCGTTAACTTTGCAGCAGGCGGAATCGCAACACCAGCAGATGCAGCGCTTATGATGGAACTTGGCGCTGACGGCGTATTCGTCGGATCAGGAATCTTCAAGTCTGAGAACCCAGAAAAGTTTGCTCGTGCGATCGTTGAAGCGACAACTCACTACCAAGATTACAAACTAATCGCTGAACTATCTAAAGGTCTCGGAACGGCAATGAAAGGGATCGACATCTCAACGCTAGCTCACGGTGAGCGCATGCAGGAGCGAGGCTGGTAAATCCATGCTGAAAATCGGAGTATTAGCCTTACAAGGTGCGGTACGGGAGCATGTAGCAGCGATTGAAGCAAGCGGAGCAGAAGCCGTAGCGGTAAAGCGTATAGCTGAACTATCAGACTTAGACGGTTTAGTGATACCAGGCGGCGAGAGTACAGCGATGAGACGATTGATCGATAAATATGATTTTCTAGAACCTTTAAAGAAGTTTGCTCAAAATAAACCAGTCTTCGGCACGTGTGCAGGATTGATCTTGATGGCTAAACGCATCCAAGGACAAGATTCTGCACACCTTGAACTGATCGATATGACAGTTGAGCGTAATGCGTTCGGACGCCAGGTGGACAGTTTTGAAGCAGATCTCATGATCCATGGTGTAGGAGAAGAGTATACAGGCGTATTTATTCGAGCACCGTTTATCGTTGAAGTCGGGCCGGAAGTAGAGATTCTATCGAAGCATAATGATCGAATCGTAGCGGCTAAACAAGGACATTTCCTCTGTGCAGCCTTCCATCCAGAGCTAACTGACGACTACCGACTTCATCAATATTTTGTAAAAATGGTACAATCGGCGAAAGAAGTAGTTGCATAAAATACAAAAATGCTGTACATTACTATAAAATCATTATAAAAAATCAATGACAGGAACTAGTAGCAAAAATTACTTTGTTTAGAGAGTCGGTGGCTGGTGAAAACCGATCAAAGTGTTTTGTGAATCCATCCTCGAGTGAAGAGCTGAACGTTCAGTAAGCTTTTCCGGTGAAGAACCGTTACATGTAATCGAGCCGGCAATAGAAATTCTATTGCAATTAGGGTGGCAACGCGGGTTAACTCTCGTCCCTATTTCTAATTTTTATTAGAGATAGCGGGCGGGAGTTTTTTGGTGTTGATGTTGATCTTTTAATTCCCTTCCATGCATTTTGATTGGAGCGCAAGATGCGCGACTCCTAATGGCGCAAAGCGCTAGGAGGCTCACCGCACGCCCCGTGGAAAGCGAGCAATCTGGAGCGGAAATCAACTACTAACATGAGTGACCATGTAAGCGAAAACCGTGATTTTTTATAAACTAAAGGAGGACATAAACATGTTAGACTTAAAATTTGTTCGTGCCAATTTTGAAGAAGTAAAAGAAAAGTTATCTGCACGTGGTGAAGACCTATCTGGTTTAGATAAATTCGAAGCCTTAGATCAGCGCCGCCGTGAGTTGATCGGTGAAACAGAAGCTCTTAAATCTAAGCGTAATGAAGTATCTAAGCAGGTAGCAGAATTCAAGCGTGAGAAAAAAGACGCGGACCACCTGATCACAGAGATGCGTGAAGTAGGCGATAAGATCAAGACGATGGACGATGAGCTTCGTCAAGTAGAAGAAGACCTTCACGCTATCATGCTGACGTTACCTAACATACCGCATGAAAGTGTTCCTGTCGGTGAGACTGAGGATGATAATGTTCCTGTACGTCACTGGGGAGATGTTCCTGAATTTGCTTTTGAAGCAAAACCTCACTGGGATATTGCGACTGATCTGAACATCGTTGATTTCGAACGTGGAGCAAAAGTGACAGGCAGCCGTTTCGCTTTTTATAAAGGATTAGGTGCTCGCCTAGAGCGTGCTCTTATTAACTTCATGATGGATCTGCATGAAGACGAGCACGGCTATACAGAGGTGCTACCTCCATACATGGTAAACCGTCAAAGCATGACAGGAACAGGTCAACTTCCAAAGTTTGAAGAAGACGCATTTAAAATTCGCGAAGAAGACTATTTCTTGATTCCAACTTCTGAAGTTCCTGTAACAAACATGCACAGAGAAGAAATTCTAACTGCTGATGAACTTCCGATTACGTATGCAGCGTACAGCGCTTGTTTCCGTTCTGAAGCGGGATCTGCAGGACGCGACACGCGCGGTTTGATCCGTCAGCATCAGTTCAACAAAGTAGAACTAGTTCGCTTCGTTAAACCTGAGGATTCTTATGATGAGCTAGAGAAGCTTACAGGACATGCTGAAAAGGTACTTCAGCTGCTTAACCTTCCATACCGCGTGCTGAGCATGTGTACAGCTGATCTAGGCTTCACAGCAGCGAAGAAATATGATATTGAAGTATACCTTCCAAGTTACGGTGAGTACCGCGAGATTTCTTCTTGCTCTAACTTTGAAGATTTCCAAGCTCGCCGTGCACAGATTCGTTTCCGTCGTGATGCAAAAGGGAAGCCAGAATTCGTACACACGCTAAATGGATCTGGACTTGCGATCGGTCGTACAGTAGCCGCTATCTTAGAGAACTACCAACAAGAAGATGGCACTGTTGTCATTCCAGAAGTTCTGCGTCCTTATATGGGCAACAAAGAAGTAATTAAGTAAACAAATGAAGAAGCTGACTCAAAAATGGTTCCCAAAGGACCTTTAGAGTCAGCTTTTATATGTTTACGGGGTGTAAACGTATTAGTATCGGTGGTGGTAAGAAGATTTCAGGTGGTAAGATGGCGATTACCGGTGATAAAGTAGGATTTACAGGTGAAAAACTTTAGGTTTCAGGTGGAAAACACAGTTTTAGCGGTGAACGTGTAATAAATATAAGAACACGTACCGTAAAATCGTACCTACAAAAAAGACAAACAAACTTTCATATAAAAAATCAAAAAAAGTTTTTGAAAACCGTTGACACTTTATTTAACAGCATGTTATTATAGTTCTTGTCAGTCACACGGAGGTATACCCAAGTCCGGCTGAAGGGATCGGTCTTGAAAACCGACAGGGGTTTAACGACCCGCGGGGGTTCGAATCCCTCTACCTCCTCCATATACATATTCAACCTCATCTGAGTAACTCAGATGAGGTTTTTTGTTGTTGTTTTTTTCTTTTTCAAAAACTTTCAAAAACACCGATAGAAAACCCTAAAATATTTTAACCATTCATACCAATGTATGTAAGCGCTACCACTTTAAAGCGATAAAATTTAGTATTGACAGAACTTTTAGACAGGGCGTATGATGACAACTATAACTTAATTCAATAATGCAATGCTTATTCAGAGAGACCGAGGGATCAGGCCCTATGACGTCCGGCAACCTCCATAATGGAACGGTGCTACTTCCTGCAGAATGATGATTCATTCTGGAAGATAAGTCGATGATTACTTATTCGCCCTCTTCCATGGAATGAAGAGGGCTTTTTTATATGGTAAGGGGGAGGACATATGATCAAAATCAAGGACGTTACGAAAATATATAAAGTAAAAGGTAAAGAGATCGTCGGGGTAAAGAATGTTTCACTGACGATCGATAAAGGCGAGATCTTTGGCATTGTCGGATATAGCGGGGCTGGAAAGAGTTCGTTGTTGCGCTGTCTGAACTTATTAGAAAAACCAACATCAGGAGAAATCAGAATTGATGGAATCCCGATTACGAAACTAGGTAAAAAGGAGTTGCGCGAGGAGCGTCTGAAGATCGGCATGATCTTTCAGCATTTTTATTTGATCAGTGCGAAGACCGTTTTTGAGAACATCGCATTCGCTTTAAAAGCAGCAGGAAAAACGAAAGAAGAAATCAACGAGAAAACAAATGAGCTTTTAAAAATGGTGGGATTAGAGGAGCAAAAAGATCAGTACCCTTCACAGCTGAGTGGTGGCCAGAAACAGCGTGTTGGTATTGCGAGAGCTCTTGCGAACGATCCGAAGGTATTGCTTTGTGATGAAGCGACTTCAGCTCTTGATCCGAACACGACGAAATCGATTCTTTCCTTGCTAAAGTCCATCAATAAAAAGTTAGGCATTACGATCGTGCTGATTACGCATGAGATGGAAGTAGTAAAAGAGATCTGCCACCGAATGGCGATCATGCAGGACGGAGAGATCATCGAGTCGGGTGATGTGTATAACATATTTGCTAATCCAGAAAAAGAGCTCACAAAAACGTTCATCAGCTCTGTTATCCAGATGGATCTACCAGAACCTCTTCTTAAGAACAGAAAAGGAACAGTGATCAAGATTCAGTTTAAAGGAGCCATTGCAGAAGAAGCTGTAGTTTCTGAGCTTTTCCAAAACTATCGTGTAAAAGGGAATATCCTTCACGGTAAAATCGAATACATTCAGGAAACACCGCTTGGTATCTTCATCATGGAACTTGTCGGTGAAGAAGCTGAAGTGAAGCGAGCGATCTCGTATATTGAGAGTCGCATAGAAAATCTTGAGGTGGTGAAACAAGTTGCTTGATTCTATTTTAAACATCCTTCCAGACCTGAATAAGGCATTCTTTGAAACGCTATATATGGTCGCTATATCACTCGGTGTATCATTAGTGGTTGGCCTACCGCTTGGAATCATCCTATTTATAACCGACAAAGGATTGTTGTTTGAGAATGCGTGGATCAAACAGATCGCGGGCATTCTTGTGAACTTGATCCGCTCTGTGCCATTCATCATTTTATTAGTCGCTTTATTACCGTTAACTCAGCTGATCACAGGAACGACGATCGGACCAACAGCAGCATCTGTCTCACTGTCTGTCGCAGCCATACCATTCTTTGCAAGGCTCGTAGAAACGTCATTACGAGAGATCGATAAAGGCGTGATTGAAGCGGCCGTTGCAGTAGGCGCTACGCCATGGATGATCATCCGTGAAGTGCTTCTACCAGAAGCGAAGCCAGGAATCGTTCAAGCGATAACAGTCACAGCCATCAGCTTGCTAGGCTATTCAGCCATGGCCGGCATCGTCGGCGGAGGAGGAATCGGCGATTTCGCCATCCGCTTCGGTTACTATCGCTATGACAACACGATCATGCTAACAACCGTCATACTACTAATCGTAATCGTCCAGCTCATGCAAGTCATCGGAGACGGTGCAGCAAAGGCTGTAAATAAAAGATAATTTTTTTTCTAAAGGGTAGACGAGAAAAGATTCATCTTTAAAGGTTTAGGTTTAAAAGACTTCAAGGGCAAGTTGATTGGAGTGCAAGATGCGAGACTCCTGGGGGATCAGCGGGACAGGTGAGACCCCGCCAGCGCAAAGCGCTAGGGAGGCTCACCGCACGCCCCCCGGAAAGGGAGCATCTGGAACGTAAATCAACCACTCACAAAAACATCATGTATTTGCAAAAACAATTTTAAAAAGGGGATCAACATGAAAAAAATCATACTTACATTACTAACCGCACTGCTAGCTTTCGGCCTAGCAGGATGCTCATCTTCATCAGATGCATCAAAAGATAAAGAAGTAACACTTGGCGCAACAGCAGGACCATACACAGACATGGTCAACAAAGCGATCAAACCCTCACTAGAGAAAAAAGGATACAAAGTAAAAGTCATTGAATTCAGCGATTATATTCAACCCAACATGGCATTATCAAAAGGCGATCTAGACGCTAACCTTTTTCAGCACAAAGTGTACATGGAGAATTTCGCAAAAGAAAAGAACTTAAAGCTGTCAGAAGTCATCATCGTTCCAACAGCACCGATGGGCCTCTATTCTGAGAAATTCAAATCAGTTAAGGACATAAAAGAAGGCAGCACTGTCGCTATTCCGAACGATCCGGTCAACTTAGCGCGCACGTTGCTCATGCTTGAAGATGCAAAACTGATCACCATCAAAGAGGGAATCAACGAACTGACAGCATCTGAAAAAGATGTGAAAGACAATCCAAAGAAACTTGTGTTCAAACCATTAGAAGCGGCACAGCTTCCTCGTGCTGTTCAAAGTGCAGATGTTGCAGCTGTACCTGGTAACTTTGCACTCGCAGCAAAGATGGACTTATTGGATGCGATTCAACTAGAGAACATGCCGGACACGTACCGTAACCGTGTTGTGGTGAACACGAAGGATGTAGATTCTGCATTCGCGAAAGATATTAAGAAGGTAGTGGAATCGAAGGAGTTTGAAGAAGTGATCGATAAGGAATTCGAAGGCTTCGGAAAACCAGAATGGATGAAGAAATAAATTAAAATAAAACCCCGGAGCTCATAAGGATGAGAACCGGGGTTTTTTATGTTTATAAGCGAACTTCTCGTTTCGCCTCAATCTTTTGTGCGATCTTTTCTACGATATGATCGATGGACTCTGGATTATCGCGAAGATCGTAATCATTGATGTTCACACGAAGCACAGGGCAAGAATTGAAAGAAGCGATCCACTTTTCATAGCGATCGTACATCTCTTCCCAATAAGAGACCGGTGTTTCTTGCTCCATCTTACGTCCGCGTTTCTGGATACGAGCTAAGATATCATCAAGAGAGCCTTCTAAGTATATCAAGCAATCAGGCTGCGGGAAGTATGGTGTCATGACCATGGCTTCAAACAGGTGAGTATACGTTTCGTAATCTACATCAGACATGTTGCCTTTATCAAAGTGCATACGAGCGAATATACCCGTGTCTTCATAGATCGATCGATCTTGCACAAATCCTCCACCATAGTCGAACATTCTTTTTTGCTCTTTGAAGCGTTCTGCTAAAAAGAAAATCTGCAGGTGGAAGCTCCAACGCTTAAAATCATGATAAAAGTTTTCTAAGTATGGGTTGTTATCCACTTTTTCCATGGATGTACGAAACTTTAGTTTTTCTGCAAGTGCATTCGTAAATGTAGATTTCCCCGCACCTACCATACCTGCCACTGTAATGACAGCATCGTTTGGGATTCCGTATTGTATGAGTTTACTCATCGCGCAACTTCTCCTTTTTTAAGAGTTGCATCAATTAGGGAAAAGATCTTTTCTTTATCCGCTTCATACGCAACAAAATCTAAGTCATCTCCGTTAAAAGAGAGTACAGGAATTTCGGGGTGCTGCTTTTTAAAGGCAGTCATGAACGTCTCGTAATCCTCAGCTAACTGTTCTAAGTACGCAGGCTCCATATTTTGCTCGATAAAACGTCCACGCTTACGCACGCGGTCCAGCAACGTATCGAGGCTAGCGTTTAAATAGATGATCACGTTCGGCACAGGCATATCCTCAGTAAGGATGTCAAAGCACTGCATGTATTTATGAAGATTACCGTCTTTTAGCGTTCGACCCGCAAAAATACGGTTCTTAAAGATATGATAATCAGAAACGACAGGAATCTGTTTAGATAGATACTGTCCTTGAATCTCTTCAAGCTGTTTATACCTGTTGCAAAGAAAGAACATCTCGGTTTGAAAACTCCACTCATCGATGTTGTCGTAAAATTTTCCGAGAAAAGGATTCTCCTCTACAATCTCTTTCAATAATTGAAAGTTATAGTGCTCAGCAATAGCTTTTGCGAGCGATGTTTTCCCTACGCCAATCGGCCCTTCAACTGCGATAAAGGGGGTTGAACTCATCTTCCTTTTCCTCCCTTATAAATAACAAACGAAAAATTACAGACAAAGAATATTGTAGCATACGTTTGGAAAAGGTGGTGAGATTATCGGTAAAAAGTTAATGGTAAATATGCGATTTAATACATCGTTTTATGTTTGTTTTCATTTGCCTGATCGATGATTGCTCTTAAATCTAAGTCTTCACTCTTACTGATATCAGCATTCAATGTCTTTTCCATTAAAATTAAGGCTCTTTCGTTATCTTCTTCTATATTAGACGCGGAACAATCAGCTGGTGCATAAAGTGTAAAACCTCTCATATAAGCGTCGTTTGCTGTAAAGAGAACACATATATTACCTGCTACACCGCAAAGGATTAAAGTTTGGATACCAAGCTCATTTAATAAAGTAGATAAGGGTGTTGAGAAAAATCCAGAATGCTTTGGTTTGACGACAAAGAAATCATCATCATCTGGCTGCAATCTTTTTACGAAATCACCACCGGATTGTGTGGAGCAATAATCAACAAGCTTGTGTTTATCTGATTGCCATTGTCCAAAGTTATCGTTTACATAAATAACAGGAATCTTTTCATTTTTTGCTCGCTTTTTCAGATCATAAATTTTATCGGCGATCGGTGCAGACGTTTTTAACAAAAGTGGCGCCTCGGGAAAATTAAAGTCGTTGATCACGTCAATAATAAGCAGAGCGACCGGTATTTTATCGTTTCCGTGCGGATGTTGTTTTTCCATAACGAATCCTCTCTTTCGCTTAAGTTCTTTTATTAGTAAGTTAATCTCATCTATATAAAAGAAGTAACGATTTTGGTCTATACAACCATTCCTTTCTTTATTATTAGCAAAACCTCTTGTATAATCTCTTACAACTAAAACTTTGGAGCGAAAAAGTATGGAGATCTTAGAAAAAGACGAATATTACATGGAGCTTGCTCTACAAGAAGCCCAAAAAGCAGCAGATATCGGCGAGGTACCGATTGGAGCTATTCTAGTAATAGAGGATGAAATTATCGCAAGAGCTCATAATCTGCGTGAAACCGAACAAAGGGCGATCGCTCATGCAGAGCTCTTAGCCATTGATCAGGCTTGTAGAGAAAAGGAAGCTTGGCGACTTGAAGGAGCAACATTATACGTAACGCTTGAACCGTGTGCGATGTGTTCGGGCGCGATTGTCCTCTCTAGAGTTAGTCGTGTTGTATATGGAGCAGCTGATCCTAAAGGAGGCTGTGCAGGAACGTTAATGAACCTTTTACAAGAAGAGCGGTTTAACCACCAATGTGAGATTGTAGCAGGCGTAAAGAGTGAAGAGTGCGGTGGAATTCTTTCAAGCTTTTTCAAGAAACTTCGCGATCGTAAAAGGAAGGAAAAGGAAGAGCGAAGAAAGGAGCTTTAGTGCTCCTGCGGTTGATTTTTTTAAAAGGACATAGTATACTAAATCTTGCACATTTAGTTGTGCATCTAACAATGTTATACACTTTGTCGCGCTAGATGGGGAGGTAGCGGTGCCCTGTACTCGCAATCCGCTGTAGCGAGGTTGAATTCCTCTCCTCGGCTAGTTCAACGTATGGTCTGACGGACGTAAGTGGTGTTGATGTCCGGGTCCTGCGCAACGGAGACCCATGAACCCTGTCAGGTCCGGAAGGAAGCAGCAGTAAGTGGACCACTTCGTGTGCCGTGGGGCAACCTGGACTGAGCTAACTGCGTTTGTACGCATAGGTTGACTATTCCAAAGAGAGGTGCGCGGCATTCTAATATATAAACAATAACTCACCCTTGTTTCAGGGGTGAGTTTTTTGTAATGTTTCAGTATAATATAGAAAGAATGAAGTGAATTAAAGGAGGCAAAGGGATGAGTTATCAAGCGCTCTACCGCGTATGGAGGCCACAGAGCTTTGAAGATATGGTCGGGCAGGAACACATTACAAAAACGATTCAAAATGCCTTGATGCAGGACAAGCTTTCCCATGCCTACCTGTTTTCAGGACCAAGAGGAACGGGTAAAACAAGTGCGGCGAAGATTATCGCCAAAGCTGTTAACTGTGAACGGGCTCCAGTTTCTGAGCCATGTAACGAATGTGACGCTTGTAGAGGGATCACGAACGGTTCGATATCTGATGTATTAGAGATCGATGCCGCGTCTAATACAGGTGTGGATGATATAAGGGATATCCGGGACAAAGTGAAATTTGCGCCGTCCTCTGTTACGTACAAAGTCTATATCATAGATGAAGTACATATGCTTTCAACTGGTGCGTTTAACGCGTTATTAAAAACGTTAGAAGAACCGCCAAGCCATGTTATTTTTATTCTGGCAACGACCGAGCCGCATAAAATTCCGGCAACGATCGTTTCACGATGTCAACGGTTTGATTTCAAGCGGATATCTTCACAATCGATCATCGGACGAATGAGGCAGATCGTCGACGCTAACGGTACCGAAGTTGATGAAGAAGCTCTTCAACTGCTAGCAAGAGCAGCTGAAGGTGGAATGCGTGATGCGTTAAGTCTCCTCGACCAAGCGATCTCCTATAGTGATGAGAAAGTAAGAGTAGAGGATGTTTTGTCGGTAACCGGCTCTGCCTCACAAAAGCATCTTTCCGAGATGGCAGAAGCCTTTTTAGAAAAAGATGTATCAAAAGCTCTTACTTTATCGACAGAACTATTACATCAAGGAAAAGATCCTGTTCGTTTTTTAGGAGACCTTATCTACTATTATAGAGATATGCTTCTATACAAAACGGCACCTCAATTAGAAGAGCTGTTAGAACGTGTCTCAACAGACGAAGACTTTGCACGATTGGCAGATGCTACAGCTGCAGAAGACATCTATGCGATCATCGGTCAGTTAAATGCTGCACAACAAGAGATGAAATGGACGAACCATCCTAAGATTTTCTTAGAGACAACCTTCATCAAGATTTGTTACCAAAAGCAAGAAGGGATCACGTCGCAAGCGGGGAATCCTTCTGTTGAACCGTTAATGCAAAGAATTGAGCAATTAGAACAAGAACTTAAAAAGATGAAAGAAAGCGGCTGGTCATCTAACGGACCATCCTCCCAGACGGAAGCGGAAGCTCCAAGAGAAAAAAGAGTAATCAGAGGACAAGGTGGCGCATCACAAACACAAGTAAAAGAGATGCTCAAAAAAGCAAAAAAACCAAACCTTGTTCAGCTTAAGGGAATGTGGGGAGAGATCTTAGATAAGATCCGTTCTGAAAAAGTAAGTGCCTATGCCCTTCTCTCAGGTGCAGAGCCGGTAGCTTGTTCAGATCAAATCTTTTTGCTTTCATTTCAGCATGAAATCCACCGCCAAATGGCATCTCAAGAGAACAACAGGAGCTATGTAGAAAGCGCAGTTTATAGTACAATAGGAAAGAACCTGTCCATGCTATCCATGTTGGATCCAGAATGGCAGAAACTAAAAGCTGACTTCATTAAAGAACAACAGCAAGGCCAACCATCTTCTGAAGAAAAAGAAAAAACAGAAGACCCTCTCATCGCAGAGGCGATCAAATTGGTTGGCGATGATTTAATTGAGATAAAAGAAGAGGAAGAATAAAAGGAGGAATTGTACGATGATGAAAGGCAACATGAACAATATGATGAAACAAATGCAAAAAATGCAGCGTGACATGGCAAAAGCTCAAGAGGAACTAAAAGATAAAGTGATCGAAGGTTCAGCTGGCGGCGGTATGGTTACCGTTAAAGCGAACGGTCACAAAGAGATCATCGACATTATCATTAAAGAAGAAGTAGTAGATCCAGATGATATCGACATGCTTCAAGACCTTGTGCTAGCAGCTACGAACGATGCACTTAAGAAAGTGGACGAACTCGTATCACAAGACATGGGCAAATTCACAAAAGGACTTAACATTCCTGGAATGTTCTAGGAATATGCTATGCATTATCCTGAACCGATCTCAAAGCTGATTGAAAGCTTTATGAAATTGCCGGGCATCGGACCGAAAACGGCGGTTCGCCTGGCATTTTTCGTATTGGAAATGAAAGAAGATGACGTGCTCGATTTTGGACGAGCACTCGTTAACGCGAAACGTCAGCTTATCTATTGTTCCAACTGCTTTCATATTACTGACCGTGATCCTTGTATGATCTGCGATGATTCAAGCAGAGACCGAACGACGATCTGTGTTGTTCACGACTCCAAGGATGTTATTGCGATGGAAAAAATGAAAGAGTACCGCGGACTCTATCATGTCCTCCACGGGGCGATCTCACCCATGGATGGTGTAGGACCAGAGGATATTAAAGTCGCAGAACTGTTGAAGCGCCTGACAGATGATGGGATTCAAGAAATTATCATGGCTACAGATCCGAACATCGAAGGAGAAGCCACTGCCATGTATATCGCAAGACTTCTAAAACCGACGGGTATCAAGATTACTCGTATTGCCCATGGACTGCCTGTAGGCGGAGACTTGGAGTATGCGGATGAAGTAACGCTTTCCAAAGCGCTTGAAGGAAGAAGAGAAATCTAACTAAAGGGGTTGCTTGCATGTTTTTTTCCCGAAAAGGGCGATTGAAGCGATCCGGAGATGAAGAGCTGCTTCAAAGTCTTGATGAGCTAAAGATAGACTGGATGCATCAAAAAGAAATGGTGGAACGCAGTGTAGAACCATCTGAAGAGGTTATCTTTAAGCTTCAACTAGCAGAATCAAAATACTTCTTCTTATTAAAAGAAGCGAAAAAAAGAAACGTGACGACCAGCAAGTTAAAATAACTGCTGGTCTTTTTTTTGGACAACTCCCATACAATGACTAGTAATAACTTGGATGTTGTATAGGAGGAATCGAGAATGGAGCCAATAACGGTAATCGCTATTCTTGGAACTATCATCTTTGTCCTGCTTCTAGTAGGTGCTCCAATGCGGCCAATACGCTGGATCGGATTCGGTATTACACGTTTTTGTATTGGTGCACTGTTGCTATTCTTATTAAATGCGATCGGAAACTCATATGATATTCATATTCCGATTAATGCGTTTACGGCGCTGATCTCAGGAATAGCTGGATTACCCGGCATAGCTTCACTAGTAGCCATTGAATTCTTTATCTTGAACTAAGGGATTCAAACGTACGTTTAAGAGAAGGTGTAGAGAGCGATTATAAGCTTTCTATACCTTTTTTCATTTATTTAAAGTAATTTCAAAATAACTATTGACCTTCATTCACCATACGTGATATATTAGTTCTTGTCGCCGCAACACATGAAACATTGTTGCAGGCGGGAAACAAATTTTAAAAAACGGTTGACTTCTTATTATAAAGATGTTATCCTAATAAAGTCGCTAAAACGAGCGGCTAACAAAAAAGTTCTTTGAAAACTGAACAAAAGAAATAGGTAAGGAATTAAGAATTAATTCCGTCAGTTTTAAAATCGAGCAAGACAAACACTTTTATGGAGAGTTTGATCCTGGCTCAGGATGAACGCTGGCGGCGTGCCTAATACATGCAAGTCGAGCGAATGATGAGGAGCTTGCTCCTCTGATTTAGCGGCGGACGGGTGAGTAACACGTGGGTAATCTGCCTGTAAGACGGGGATAACTCCGGGAAACCGGAGCTAATACCGGATAATAAGAGAAGAAGCATTTCTTCTTTTTGAAAGTCGGTTTCGGCTGACACTTACAGATGAGCCCGCGGCGCATTAGCTAGTTGGTGAGGTAACGGCTCACCAAGGCGACGATGCGTAGCCGACCTGAGAGGGTGATCGGCCACACTGGGACTGAGACACGGCCCAGACTCCTACGGGAGGCAGCAGTAGGGAATCTTCGGCAATGGGCGAAAGCCTGACCGAGCAACGCCGCGTGAGCGATGAAGGCCTTCGGGTCGTAAAGCTCTGTTGTTAGAGAAGAACAAGTACGAGAGTAACTGCTCGTACCTTGACGGTACCTAACCAGAAAGCCACGGCTAACTACGTGCCAGCAGCCGCGGTAATACGTAGGTGGCAAGCGTTATCCGGAATTATTGGGCGTAAAGCGCGCGCAGGCGGTCTCTTAAGTCTGATGTGAAAGCCCACGGCTCAACCGTGGAGGGTCATTGGAAACTGGGAGACTTGAGTGCAGGAGAGAAAAGTGGAATTCCACGTGTAGCGGTGAAATGCGTAGAGATGTGGAGGAACACCAGTGGCGAAGGCGGCTTTTTGGCCTGTAACTGACGCTGAGGCGCGAAAGCGTGGGGAGCAAACAGGATTAGATACCCTGGTAGTCCACGCCGTAAACGATGAGTGCTAGGTGTTGGGGGGTTCCACCCTCAGTGCTGAAGTTAACACATTAAGCACTCCGCCTGGGGAGTACGACCGCAAGGTTGAAACTCAAAGGAATTGACGGGGGCCCGCACAAGCAGTGGAGCATGTGGTTTAATTCGAAGCAACGCGAAGAACCTTACCAGGTCTTGACATCCTTTGACCACTCTAGAGATAGAGCTTTCCCCTTCGGGGGACAAAGTGACAGGTGGTGCATGGTTGTCGTCAGCTCGTGTCGTGAGATGTTGGGTTAAGTCCCGCAACGAGCGCAACCCTTGACCTTAGTTGCCAGCATTCAGTTGGGCACTCTAAGGTGACTGCCGGTGACAAACCGGAGGAAGGTGGGGATGACGTCAAATCATCATGCCCCTTATGACCTGGGCTACACACGTGCTACAATGGATGATACAAAGGGTTGCGAAGCCGCGAGGCCAAGCCAATCCCAAAAAGTCATTCTCAGTTCGGATTGTAGGCTGCAACTCGCCTACATGAAGCCGGAATTGCTAGTAATCGCGGATCAGCATGCCGCGGTGAATACGTTCCCGGGCCTTGTACACACCGCCCGTCACACCACGAGAGTTTGTAACACCCGAAGTCGGTGGGGTAACCCTTTTGGGAGCCAGCCGCCGAAGGTGGGACAGATGATTGGGGTGAAGTCGTAACAAGGTAGCCGTATCGGAAGGTGCGGCTGGATCACCTCCTTTCTATGGAGATTATGAAACACCTTCGTGTGTTTCGTAAGTACGCCTATTCTTCTTTTGTTCAGTTTTGAAGGAACTTAACTTCCTTTAGGGGCCTATAGCTCAGCTGGTTAGAGCGCACGCCTGATAAGCGTGAGGTCGATGGTTCGAGTCCATTTAGGCCCACCATTTTCATAAAATTTCATTCCCATTATGGGGCTTTAGCTCAGCTGGGAGAGCGCCTGCCTTGCACGCAGGAGGTCAGCGGTTCGATCCCGCTAAGCTCCACCATTGCACATCTTACGATGATGCATTTTTAAATTATGTTCTTTGAAAACTAGATATCGACATCCAAACAATATGCAAGGCAGATAGATTTATCTAATCTGCGCCAAGCAAGAATCTTTGATGTGCAAACATCATATAAGGTTAAGCTAGAAAGGGCGCACGGTGGATGCCTTGGCACTAGGAGCCGAAGAAGGACGGGACGAACACCGATATGCCTCGGGGAGCTGTAAGTAAGCATTGATCCGGGGATTTCCGAATGGGGGAACCCACCATCCGTAATGGGATGGTATCCATATCTGAATACATAGGGTATGAGAAGGCAGACCCGGGGAACTGAAACATCTAAGTACCCGGAGGAAGAGAAAGCAAATGCGATTTCCTGAGTAGCGGCGAGCGAAACGGAATCAGCCCAAACCAGAGAGCTTGCTCTCTGGGGTTGTAGGACACTCTATACGGAGTTACAAAGGAACGAAGTAGGTGAAGTGGTCTGGAAAGGCCAGCCGAAGAAGGTAACAGCCCTGTAGCTGAAACTTCGTTCCCTCCTGAGTGGATCCTGAGTACGGCGGGACACGTGAAACCCCGTCGGAATCCGGGAGGACCATCTCCCAAGGCTAAATACTCCCTAGTGACCGATAGTGAACCAGTACCGTGAGGGAAAGGTGAAAAGCACCCCGGAAGGGGAGTGAAACAGATCCTGAAACCGTGTGCCTACAAGTAGTCGGAGCCCATTAACGGGTGACGGCGTGCCTTTTGTAGAATGAACCGGCGAGTTACGATCCCGTGCAAGGTTAAGTTGATAAGACGGAGCCGCAGCGAAAGCGAGTCTGAATAGGGCGACATAGTACGTGGTCGTAGACCCGAAACCGTGTGATCTACCCATGTCCAGGGTGAAGTTCAGGTAACACTGAATGGAGGCCCGAACCCACGCACGTTGAAAAGTGCGGGGATGAGGTGTGGGTAGGGGTGAAATGCCAATCGAACACGGAGATAGCTGGTTCTCCCCGAAATAGCTTTAGGGCTAGCCTCGCGGCAAGATTCCTGGAGGTAGAGCACTGATTGGACTAGGGGCCCCCACAGGGTTACCGAATTCAGTCAAACTCCGAATGCCAGAGAATTATCCGCGGGAGTCAGACTGCGAGTGATAAGATCCGTAGTCAAAAGGGAAACAGCCCAGACCATCAGCTAAGGTCCCAAAGTATACGTTAAGTGGCAAAGGATGTGGAGTTGCCCAGACAACCAGGATGTTGGCTTAGAAGCAGCCACCATTTAAAGAGTGCGTAATAGCTCACTGGTCGAGTGACTCTGCGCCGAAAATGTAACGGGGCTAAACGTATCACCGAAGCTATGGCTTGTACCGTATGGTACAGGGGTAGGGGAGCGTTCGAAGTGCAGCGAAGTCAGACCGGAAGGACTGGTGGAGCGCTTTGAAGTGAGAATGCCGGTATGAGTAGCGAAAGACAAGTGAGAATCTTGTCCATCGAAAGCCTAAGGTTTCCTGAGGAAGGCTCGTCCGCTCAGGGTTAGTCGGGGCCTAAGCCGAGGCTGAAAAGCGTAGGCGATGGATAACAGGTTGATATTCCTGTACCACCTCCTTTCCGTTTGAACAATGGGGGGACGCAGTAAGGTAGGGTGAGCGCACTGATGGAATAGTGCGTCTAAGCAGTTAGGCTGTTGGGTAGGCAAATCCGCCCAACATGAAGGCTGAGCTGTGATGGCGAGGGAAATTTTAGTACCGAAGTCCCTGATCCTACACTGCCAAGAAAAGCCTCTAGTGAGGAAAGAGGTGCCCGTACCGCAAACCGACACAGGTAGGCGAGGAGAGAATCCTAAGATGATCGGGAGAACTCTCGTTAAGGAACTCGGCAAAATGACCCCGTAACTTCGGGAGAAGGGGTGCTCTGATAGGGTTTATCGCCCGAGAGAGCCGCAGTGAATAGATCCAAGCGACTGTTTAGCAAAAACACAGGTCTCTGCGAAACCGCAAGGTGAAGTATAGGGGCTGACACCTGCCCGGTGCTGGAAGGTTAAGAGGAGGGGTTATCCTTTGGGAGAAGCTCTGAATTGAAGCCCCAGTAAAAGGCGGCCGTAACTATAACGGTCCTAAGGTAGCGAAATTCCTTGTCGGGTAAGTTCCGACCCGCACGAAAGGTGTAACGACTTGGATACTGTCTCAACGAGAGACCCGGTGAAATTATAGTACCTGTGAAGATGCAGGTTACCCGCGACAGGACGGAAAGACCCCATGGAGCTTTACTGCAACTTGATATTGGATTTTGGTACAGCTTGTACAGGATAGGTAGGAGCCTGAGAAGCCGGAGCGCCAGCTTCGGTGGAGGCGTCGGTGGGATACTACCCTGGCTGTATTGAAATTCTAACCTTGGACCGTAATCCGGTTCGGAGACAGTGTCAGGTGGGCAGTTTGACTGGGGCGGTCGCCTCCTAAACAGTAACGGAGGCGCCCAAAGGTTCCCTCAGAATGGTTGGAAATCATTCGCAGAGTGTAAAGGCACAAGGGAGCTTGACTGCGAGACCTACAAGTCGAGCAGGGACGAAAGTCGGGCTTAGTGATCCGGTGGTTCCGCATGGAAGGGCCATCGCTCAACGGATAAAAGCTACCCTGGGGATAACAGGCTTATCTCCCCCAAGAGTCCACATCGACGGGGAGGTTTGGCACCTCGATGTCGGCTCATCGCATCCTGGGGCTGAAGTAGGTCCCAAGGGTTGGGCTGTTCGCCCATTAAAGCGGTACGCGAGCTGGGTTCAGAACGTCGTGAGACAGTTCGGTCCCTATCCGTCGCGGGCGCAGGAAATTTGAGAGGAGCTGTCCTTAGTACGAGAGGACCGGGATGGACACACCGCTGGTGTACCAGTTGTTCCGCCAGGGGCATAGCTGGGTAGCTACGTGTGGACGGGATAAGTGCTGAAAGCATCTAAGCATGAAGCCCCCCTCAAGATGAGATTTCCCATCACGCAAGTGAGTAAGACCCCTTAGAGATGATGAGGTTGATAGGTCTGGTGTGGAAGCGTGGTGACACGTGGAGCTGACAGATACTAATCGGTCGAGGGCTTATCCTTAAAAAAGCATAACGTTTGGAAACGTCGTATCTAGTTTTGAGAGAACATACTCTCTACAAGTTAGAATCATGGTGAAAGTCATGGTTAGGTCTAGTGATGATGGCAAAGAGGTCACACCCGTTCCCATACCGAACACGGAAGTTAAGCTCTTTAGCGCCGATGGTAGTTGGGGGTTTCCCCCTGTTAGAGTAGGACGTCGCTAGGCAATGAGGAAGATGGATGAAAATCCATCTTCTTTTTTTGTGTTTTAAAAATGAAATAAGGAGGTTTGGCTGATGCCAAACTTCTGATTTATGGATGATTGGAGGTGAGGAAGTTTCGGGGGGATAGAGCATGGAACGGGTAGGGATGGGTTGTCGAGAATTAGCGAATGGCCTTTATTTTTGTTTTTAGACTTAATTGAGGCTGGTTCCGACTTAATTCATTCTTCTTACGACTTAATTTTGTGGATTCAGACTTAATTAGACTGCGGAGATACCCCACTCCGTATGTTTCGGAGATCAGTTTCATCCACGAAACCCTCCTACAACCCTCAAAATAGGAAGAAGATGGCCAGAGCCATCTTCCAAAACGCGATATTCTTCAGCCAAAGCTCCGAAAATCTATTCAAAAGTAACGCTAGCAGCCGCTTCACCCCTCATCAAAGCAAAAAACGCACCTAAACACCCCCGATTTCCGCTCACAAGCTCCAAATGAGATCTGCTCATCCACCCAAAGCAACATATTTTCACGGTAATTGAGATTTTATTCACGGTAATTCTCCATATATTCACGGATAAGCTTCATAATTTCACGGATAAAAATTTTTATCGAATTTTCGACACGACCGAAGGTTTACACCCGTCACTACAATCATATTGGTCAACCAACACCCATCAAAAATCGCCTTCACAAAACAACTACCTATCCCAAAAACTAAAAAAAGCAACTTATTTGCCTATCCAGCACATCAATTGGTTTTAAACACCGCTACAGCGGGGATTAAGGACCATGAAGACGCGAACTTGGTTTATTTTTTTGAATCCAATGAAGACAGACACAACAAAGCCTAGAGATTCATACATTTTATAGAGTATCCAAAATAATCTGAATTAACGTATATGAATAAATTAATCTGGCAACAATGGCAATTATGGAGGTGGAAGAATGAAAGCGACACGACAGTACGGGGAAATTTGTATGGTATGTGAAGAGAAGAAAGATCGAGGATTACACATTCTTCATCAGTTTATTTGCCAAGAGTGTGAGCATAAGATCCTAACTGCGAAAACCAATGACGAATATTATAAACATTATCTATCCCAACTAAGAAAATTAAAGTTAGTAAACGCGTCTTCCTAAGAAAACAGGCTATCCAACAGCCTGTTTTTTTGTTGCTGTAAATTCGTAGGAAGCTAATCTATGATAGAATAGGAATATCAAACAAAGCTTAAAAACGTTTAAAAACAAAGGGATTTTGTAATGAAACATGCACCGCTATATGAAGCGTTAATCAATCATAGTCATACAAATAAATGGTCATTTCATGTGCCAGGCCATAAGAACGGTCACATCTTTGAAGAGAGAGCTAAAGCCACTTTTCAATCTGTTTTACCGTTCGATGTTACTGAGCTGTCAGGACTTGATGACTTGCACCATCCCGAGGGTGTGATCTTAGAAACACAGCAGCTTTTGGCTGATTACTACAGAGTGAAACAAAGCTTTTTTTTAGTAAATGGAAGCACGTGTGGAAACCACGCCATGATTCTTTCGTCATTTAATGATGAAGACATCGTACTCGTCCAACGGAACTGTCATAAGTCTGTGTTAAATGGTTTAGAGTTGGCTGGTGTTACTCCAGTTTTTCTTCATACCGAGATGGACGAAGAGGGTGGATATCCATTAGGTGTACATCTTCAAACGGTGAAAGAAGCGGTTGAGCGTTATCCTCATGTGAAAGGAATTATACTGACTAACCCTACGTATTATGGCATGCAGCAAGATATTCAAGACATTGCTGATTTGATTCATAGTGTTGGTGGTATTGTCTTAGTTGATGAAGCGCATGGAGCACATTTCGGATTAAAAGATATGCCGATCAGCTCGATACATAAAGGGGCAGACATGGTTGTGCAATCTGCGCATAAGACTTTACCGGCTCTAACGATGGGCGCTTATTTACATGTGAACAGCGAACGAGTAAATATCCACCGTTTAAAGCATGCTCTACAGTTAGTACAGTCTAGCTCTCCTTCCTATCTGATCATGGCTTCACTTGATCTTAGCCGACTTTACCTTGAAAATTTGAGCAATGATGACATCAATCGTATCTTGTCTCAAGCTGAAGGTATGAGAAAGTATATAGATTCACTTCCGCATCTAAAAGTAATAAAAGCTCCAGATCGATATCAGATTGATCCATTAAAGATTACTGTACAGTCTGATAGGGAATTATCAGGGTATGAGCTTCAGGCTTTATTTGAAAAAGAAGGGTTGTTTACCGAGTTAGCAGATGATCGGAATGTTTTGTTCGTTTTGCCGCTCGGCACGGTGAACGATTCTACTGACTTACAAAGGGTATTGAAAAAGGTATCCGATCAACTTCCTCGTTATAATAAAAGAGAACAAACAGAACAATCCTTAACAGATGTTTTACAAGTGAGTCGTTTATCCCTTTCGTATAGAGAAATGAGGGGTTTACAGGCGAAATCTCAGTCGATGATGGATTCAGAAGGACAGATAGCAGCAGAAGCCGTTATTCCTTATCCTCCGGGAATTCCACTTGTCGCAAAAGGAGAACAAATTACTTCGAAACATATAGATGAGTATTCTTTATTAAAAAAGAAAGGTGCTCGGTTCCAAGGAATTACCGAGGACCATTTAATATATGTTTTTGATCATAGGTAAGGGGCAGTAATTGTGAAAGGTTTATTTATTACGCTAGAAGGGCCGGACGGGTCTGGAAAAACAACACAAATTGCGAAGGTTGCTGAGTATTTACGAAAGCACGAGGTAGATTTTATCCAGACGCGTGAGCCAGGTGGAACAGCTATCAGCGATAAGATACGAGCGCTTGTCTTAGATCCAGAGCATAAAGAAATGCATGATCTGACAGAAGTTCTACTCTATGCAGCTTCACGTGCACAGCATGTACATGAAAAGATTATTCCTGCATTGGAAGAAGGAAAAGTTGTACTCTGTGATCGATTTGTTGATGCATCGCTTGCCTACCAAGGGTTTGGTCTTGGTGTAGGTGAGGAACGTGTGCTGCAAGTGAACAACATTGCAACGAGTGGACTTGTACCCCACCGCAGTTATTTTGTAGATGTTTCGCCGCAAGTTGGAAAAGAACGAATGAAAGCTCGCTATGGAACAGAGAATCTAGACCGAATCGAACAGAAAGACCTTTCCTATCATGAACGTGTGAGAGAAGGGTTTGCTCAGATCTTTTCAAGACAAGCTGATCGGATCGTTCGAATCAATGGTGAACAGAGCCCTGATGCTGTGTTTGAAGAAATCGTAAAGGATTTAGATCAACTTTTATCGAATCATAAGAAAAAGTAGAGAGGGGCATTCGCCATGAAAATGATTATAGCCGTTGTTCAAGATAAAGACAGCAACCGATTGCAAGATGCGCTTGTTGATAAAAACTACCGTGCTACAAAACTCGCGACAACAGGAGGATTTTTGAAAGCAGGGAACACAACGTTTATGATTGGTGTGGAAGATGCTCAGATCGATGATGTTATGGAGATTATTCGGGAGAACTGCAAGAGCCGTAATCAGATGGTGGCACCAGTTTCCCCTATGGGAGGCAATGCAGACGCTTATGTGCCATACCCGGTTGAAGTTGAAGTAGGCGGTGCGACTGTATTTGTTCTGCCGGTTGAAAGCTTTCAGCAATTTTAAATAAAATTGAGGGGTTATTATGAAAATTGGCCAAGATATAAGACCCATTCTGGATACGAAGCAGAACGATGGAAAGATGGGTAAAAAAACATCTATTTCCTTTGGTGAAGCTGTGTCCAAACAAAGTGAGAAATTACATTCCGAACAGTTAACAAGACTGTTAGGTGATATAGAAAATCAAGGCAAAAGGCTGCTTCAATCACAGACGGTACGAGATCTGCAGCTATATAAGAACTTGGTTCAACGCTTCGTAAAAGAAGCTGTTGATTTCGGTATGCAGCTTAAGCAGAACAAAAGTTGGAACGAACAAGGGAGATCGCGCACACTGAAACTCGTAAAAGAAGTAGATGAACATTTGATCGAGCTGACTGAAGCTGTCCTTAGCCAAGAGAAGGATTCGATCACTTTGCTTGATAGAATCGGAGAAATTAAAGGTTTGTTAGTTAATTTATATACGTAGTAGGTGAGTAAGATATGGTGAGCTGGGAAGAGTGCAGCAAAACACAGCCTCGTGTTGTGAGATTATTAAAAAACAGTATACGAAAACAGCGCCTTGCTCATGCATATATTTTTGAAGGGGCTCATGGAACTGGAAAGATGGCGACTGCAACGGTTCTTGCAAAAACGTTCCTTTGCAGAAACAGTGAGGATGGAAACCCTTGTGAAAGCTGTTCGAACTGCAAGAGGATCACATCTGGCAACCATCCTGATGTACATATCATCACACCAGATGGCCAAAACATTAAGATCGATCAGATAAGAGGGCTTCAGAAAGAGTTTGCCTATAGTGGGATGGAGTCTTCCAAAAAGGTATACATTATTGAGCATGCCGATAAGATGACCGTTCAGGCGGCAAACAGTCTTTTAAAGTTTTTAGAAGAGCCTGGAAACGATACGATCGCCCTGCTTTTGACAGAACAGGTTCATCGTTTGCTCGATACGATTCGTTCAAGAGCACAGACGTTAACCTTTTCACCCCTTCCCCCACAAGGGATTTTAAAAAAATTACTACAAGATGATATACCAAAGCCGGTAGCTATGTTGGCGTCCTCTTTGACGTCAGATTATGCAGAAGCACTCGAAATTTGTAGGGAAGAGTGGTTTGCACAAGCAAGAGCCAAAGTGATACAATTAACGGAGGACTTGAGGCTCCGGCCTGATTACTGTCTTGTTGTACTGCAAGATCAGTATTTAAGTTTTTTCAAAGAAAAAGATCAGTTACGTTTAGCTTTAAACTTACTCTTGATCTGGTATCGAGATCTTTTATCTATACATTTATCAAACTCGGAAAACGTTGTGTTTTTCGATCAGCTTCAAGCATTAGAGCAGCAGGCTCTTCACACTTCGCAAAAAAAGACGGGTGAAGCCCTGCAAGCGATACTGACTGCTCAAGCCAGACTCAGGAGCAACGTCAGCCCCTTGATGGTGATGGAGCAGTTGGTTTTACGATTACGGGAGGGATAAAACCTTGTATGAGGTAGTGGGAATCCGCTTTAAAAAAGCGGGTAAAGTATATTATTTCGACCCCGGCGACCTTGAAGTGAAAAAAGACGCGTTTGTCATTGTGGAAACAGCGCGTGGAATAGAATATGGCAAGGTAGTTATCGATAAGAAACTAGTCGGGGAGAATGATGTTGTTCTTCCTTTAAAAAAGGTCGTTCGGCTCGCGACACAGAAAGACATTTTGTCTGTAGAAGAAAATAAAGCAGCCGCTAAGGAAGCGTTCCAAAGTTGTGAGGAAAAAATCATCGAACATAAGCTGGATATGAAGCTTGTCGATGTTGAATATACGTTTGATCGAAATAAGATTATCTTTTATTTCACAGCAGACGGAAGAATCGATTTCCGGGAGTTGGTTAAAGACCTGGCTTCTATCTTCCGTACTAGAATTGAACTCAGGCAGATTGGTGTTAGGGATGAAGCGAAGATGCTCGGCGGAATTGGTCCGTGTGGTCGTATGCTTTGCTGTTCAACATTCCTTGGAGATTTTGAGCCCGTCTCGATCAAGATGGCAAAAGATCAAAACCTTTCTTTAAATCCTGCTAAAATTTCAGGGCTTTGCGGCCGTTTGATGTGTTGTTTGAAGTATGAGAACGACTATTATGAAGAAGCTAAAGAAGAAATGCCTGATGTTGGTGAAGAGATTATGACCCCTCATGGTGTTGGTCGCGTTGTCGGCTTGAACTTGCTAGAGAAGATCATTCAAGTGAACATTCCAGCTATGGAAAGAACGACAGAGTTCACTTTGGACGAGCTTGCTGGTAAGAGAGAGGAATTATTCAGTCAGGCCACAGAGTAAAAAGAGGTGGAATTCGTGGAAAAGAAAACAATATTTTCCCGCGTAGTACAGATGGAAGAGCAAATCACGGTGCTGTCAAAGCAACTGGAAGATTTCAAGACTCATTTGGCTGCACTAATTGAAGAAAACCACCATCTCGTGATGGAAAATGAAAATCTGCGAAACAAGCTGAATGCTGATCAAAAGCGGAGTTCTGCTAAAAAGTCTGTAGCCTCTAAAGCCAAGAAAGAACCTACCGATATCGGTGAAGGTTATGATAACCTGGCGCGTCTCTACCAAGAAGGATTCCACATTTGCAACCTTCATTATGGCAGTGTACGTTCAGAGGGAGATTGTTTGTTTTGTCTTTCATTTTTAAATAAGAAATAAACGCCTTTCCAAATGGGAAGGCTTCTTTTTATATGGCAGTGTTTGTGGTAACTAAGGTTAATCGCAGGGTAGGCGTTAAGCTAGGGTATGTGAGAGGTAGTAGCTGGCGGAATTTGTCGACGATTGTAGACTCGTGGATAAACAGCAAAAACTTTTGGATTGAGAGCCAAATCTCGTGGATAAACGGCCGAAACTTCTGGATTGGGCCCGAAAATTTCTGGATTGGACGAACTAAATGCCCCCTCAGTATAAAAACATGAACAGTTTCGGGACCCGAAACTGTACCGATAACCTTGAAGATAACATTTCAGTTGTAATCATTCCTTTTTTAACGCACTAAAATCAAGAATCAAAAAAAAAATTAACCTATTATATAGAAGAAAGAGAGGGAAGAGCTGTGAGTGATCTAATGCAAGATGAACGGATTGATTTTTTAGTACATGAAGATTTAAAAATCATACAAAGTCTCTCTGTTTTTTCTTTTTCACTAGATGCTGTTTTATTAAGTCGTTTCGCATGGGTTCCGATTCAAAAGGGTAAGATTATTGATCTTTGCAGCGGTAACGGTGCAGTTGCTCTTTTATTAAGCAAGCGGTCTAAAGCAAAAATTACGGGAGTAGAGATTCAGGAAAGATTGCACAGTATGGCGACGAGAAGTGTAGCGTTAAATCATTTAGAAGAACAAATCCAGATGGACTTAGCTGATATTAAAGAAGCTCCAGCTATATATGGCTATGGTGCGTTCGATGCCCTCACTTGTAACCCACCGTACTTTGCATCTGTACATGAGGAAGATTTTAATCAGAATGAACACCTTGCTATCGCACGTCACGAAATCCATTGTTCGTTAGAAGATGTTATCCGGGTAAGCAGCCAGCTCGTGAAACAAGGCGGAAAAGTGGCCATGGTTCATCGGCCGAATCGTCTTATGGAGATTTTAGCTTATATGAGAGAGTATAAACTTGAACCAAAGAAGCTGCAGCTCATCTACCCGAAAGCAGGAAGTGAAGCAAATATGCTTTTAATAGAAGGAATGAAGAACGGCAAACCCGATCTACACATCCTACCTCCTATAACGGTCTATAGTGAAGACGGTCAATACACTGAACAGTTAAAACGGATGTTCTATGGCGAAGATGGAAAATAATACGCACTATCTATATATTCTCGAGTGTAAGGACGGAAGTTATTATACGGGATATACGAATGATTTAAAAAAGCGGCTTAAAAAGCATGAAGAAGGAAAAGGCGCAAAATATACACGAGGAAGAGGACCATTAAAGCTCGTTTTCCAAGAAGTTTTTTCTACCAAACAAGAAGCGATGCGCATGGAGTTTGCAGTGAAAAAGCTAAACCGTGCTCAAAAAGAACGAATGATAAAAGAGGGAAGTGTTTCGTATGTGGCAGCAAAAGAGCTACAGAAGTGATACAGACAGCGGCATGCTGTACTTAGTTCCAACACCGATCGGAAACTTAGAAGATATGACATATCGCGCGATTCGTATTTTAAAAGAATCCGATTTAATCGCGGCGGAAGATACAAGACAAACAAAAAAACTATGCAACCATTTTGAAATCAGCACACCCTTAACAAGCTATCATGATCATAACAAACAGCAGAGCGGTAAGAAGCTGTTAGAAGAATTAAAAGAAGGAAAGCAGATTGCGCTTGTTACAGATGCAGGGATGCCTGGTGTTTCAGACCCGGGTTATGAATTAGTCGTTCAATGCGTAGAAGAGCGCATACCCGTTATTCCGTTGCCAGGAGCAAACGCGGCACTACCTGCCCTTGTTGCATCAGGACTCAATACCGAATTGTTTACGTTCTACGGTTTTCTGCCACGTGGAAAAAAAGAAAAAAAGCTGGAACTTGAAAATCTGAAACGATTTCCATCCACCCTTCTTTTCTATGAAGCCCCACACCGTCTAAAAGAAACACTTCAAGCCATGAGCGGCGTTTTAGAAAATCGAAACATCGCTGTCGTTCGAGAACTCACAAAAAAATACGAAGAAATCACCCGCGGAACCTTACAAGAAGTATCAGAATTCTTCAGCCAAGGAGACACAGAAATCCGAGGAGAGTTCTGTTTAGTAGTAGAAGGCAGCGGAAATAAAGATTTCGAGGCAGAAGAGGAAGTACAATGGTGGGAATCGTTATCTGTCAAAGATCATGTCGAACACTATGTCGAAAAAGGCGAAAAACCAAAAGAAGCCATAAAATTAGCAGCAGTAGACCGAAACGTACCAAAGCGTGAAGTCTACCAAGAATATCACGAGTTGTAGGCGATAAGGAAGAGGTTCGAAAAAGCTGAGTTTACAATCATCAATAACAGCCTAAGAATGCTTTATCCTTTTTAAGGTTGTTGTTTTATATCTTTTATTTCTTCATTGAATAGTTGATTGGAGTGTAAGGTGCGAGACTCCTGCGGGACAGGTGGGCAGGTGAGACACTTAACCGTGCAAAGCACGAAGTGGCTCACCGCCTGCCCCGCGGAAAGCGAAGCACCTGAAACGGAAATCAACCACTCCCAAAAGCATCGAAGAATACAACGAAGATTCAACTTAAGCAAAGGAAAAGAGCCTTCTAAGCGAAGGCTCTTGTTTTTTAGGCTTATTTTGATGTTTGAAGTTGCTTTTGAAGTTCTTCCATTACCTCTTTAGCACCTTCACGGCTAAGGATGATCTTTCCGCCTGCAACTGTGTAGTTATCATCAGAAACTTCACCAGTTACTGCACAAGTCATGTTTGGCTTGTATTTCTTAAGGATGATACGGTCATCATCAACATAAATTTCCAAAGCATCTTTCTCTGCAATTCCTAAAGTACGGCGTAATTCGATTGGAATAACGACACGTCCTAGTTCGTCCACCTTACGTACAATTCCTGTAGATTTCATAATAAAATCTCTCCTCTCAAATATATAAAAGATTTCCCTATCTATTTAAATCGTCAGAATTCGACAAAATCCTACGAGAACATCTTACCAAGATTTCCAATTGTCGTCAATAGTTTTGACTTAAACATTTTTTAGTCTTTTACCATTGAATTTACTAGACTATACCCATATTATAATACTTCCAAAACACTGAATTGGAAGAAATATTCATATATTGTCATAAAAAATTCAAGAATGTGTAAAAGATGAAAATTTTTAACTGGAAATATTGCTAAAATAATACGTCAAATTTCGACAAAACTAACAACGAAAAAATACTCTCCATTTTTCCTTTTCGTCCATTAACTAGTATGCCTTGACACGCTTTCCATGCATTAGGTATATTTTGAAGGAAGAAAAGAGAATAATGAAAGTATTTACATAGAAATCTTTCGCTTACTTTTTTACTTTTATGTCCTAATGCAAACAGTTTCTTATAATATTGTAAAAAGATACATTTTCCGTTACAGTAATTTTTTTCCTAATTCTAAAGATTAATAGTCCCTAAATGGAGGGGCTTTTTTTCCACTATTAGAAAGTGTAACTTGTTAGCACATTATTTCGATAGGTTACAACAAGTATATTTAAATAGTATAAGCGCAACGAAGGCTGACGCGATAGACATAGCGTCAGCCAAGTTTTCTTTACTATAAGGTTATTATTTTGAGGAGGCGGCTAGAATGGCGAAACCAACATTCTATATTACAACACCGATTTATTACCCAAGTGGCAAACTTCATATCGGCCATGCATACACAACAACAGCTGGAGATGCGATGGCTCGTTACAAGCGTCTTAAAGGTTTTGACGTTATGTATCTAACAGGAACGGATGAGCATGGTGAAAAGATCCAAAAGAAAGCAAACGAACAAGGTCTTCATCCTCTTAAGTACGTAGACGGTATTGTCGATGATATTAAAGCTCTGTGGAAAAAGATGGACATCTCTTACGATGATTACATCCGTACAACAGAGGACAGACATAAGAAATCTGTCGAAAAGATTTTTCAGCAACTTCTTGATCAAGACGATATCTATTTAAGTGAATACGAAGGCTGGTATTGTACGGATTGTGAATCCTTCTTTACAGAGCGTCAGCTTGAAGATGGAAAATGTCCAGATTGCGGCCGTGAAGTGAAGAAAGTTAAAGAAGAAAGCTACTTCTTCCGCATGAGTAAATATGCAGATCGCTTATTAGCTTATTATGAAGAAAATCCTTCATTCATCTTCCCAGAGTCACGTAAGCGTGAGATGATCAACAACTTTATCAAGCCTGGTCTAGAAGATCTGGCGGTATCGCGTACTTCTTTCGATTGGGGAGTAAAAGTGCCAGGTAATCCAAAGCATGTGATCTATGTATGGATTGATGCATTGTCTAACTATATTACGGCACTAGGATATGGCAGTGAGAACGAAGAGAAATTCAAACAATATTGGCCGGCTGATGTTCACTTGATGAGTAAAGAGATCGTTCGTTTTCATACGATCTATTGGCCGATCATGTTGATGGCGTTGGATCTACCTTTACCGAAACAAGTTATTGCACACGGATGGCTTTTGATGAAAGACGGCAAGATGTCTAAGTCCAAAGGAAATGTAGTGGATCCTAATGTTCTGATCGATCGTTACGGATTAGATCCGCTTCGCTACTACTTGCTTCGTGAAGTACCATTCGGATCAGATGGTGTATTTACGCCAGAGAGCTTCGTAGATCGAGTAAATGCTGATCTTGCAAACGATCTAGGTAACTTGCTCAACCGTACGATTGCAATGATCGGTAAATATTTCGATGGAGAGATCCCTTCATATGAAGGGAAAGTAACTGAGTTTGACGGGACACTTCAAGAATTTGCGCTAGAGACAGTAAGAAAAACAGAAGAAGCTATGGAAAAACTAGAGTTCTCCATCGCGCTTTCAACGATTTGGCAATTAGTCAGTCGAACGAACAAATATATTGATGAGACTCAGCCGTGGGTATTGGCGAAAGACGAGGCTAAAAAAGCTGAGCTCGGAAGTGTTATGTATCATTTAGCAGAATCGATCCGCATTGTTTCTGTGTTGATCCAGCCATTCATGACAGAAACACCAGCGAAGATCTGGAGCCAGTTAGGTCTGAATGACAAGAATCTTACAGAATGGGATTCCCTAAAAGAGTTTGGTGCGATTCCTGCAAAAACGAAGGTTGAAAAGGGTGACCCAATCTTCCCTCGTTTAGAGACTGAGGTAGAAGTGGAATTTATCAAGAATTCAATGGGTGGTTCTTCAAGTCCTGTAGCAGAAGAACCAAAGAAAGAAGAAGTGCCGGTAAGTGACGAGAAACCAGAGATCTCAATCGATGACTTCATGAAAGTGGATCTTCGTGTGGCAACGGTTCTTGAAGCAGAACCGGTAAAGAAAGCAGATAAATTATTGAAGCTTCAATTAGACTTAGGCTATGAACAACGTCAAGTCGTGTCTGGCATTGCGCAGTATTACAAGCCAGAAGACCTTGTGGGTCAAAAAGTGATCTGCGTAACAAACTTGAAACCCGTTAAATTACGTGGCGAGCTTTCACAAGGAATGATTCTTGCTGGATCTTCGGATGGGCAGTTAACTTTAGCAACTGTTGATCCGTCACTTCCAAACGGTTCAAAAGTAAAATAAACACAAAAAGCGGGGAGCTTTTCCCCGCTTTTTTGTCATTTTTAGTTCATTTGGCAGTGATTTCTTGCAATTTTACTGTTAAAGATAGGACTTTTAACCTACGTTGTAACTAACTTGTAATGCTACTGTTACCCGAATGAATGGAAAATGTGATAAGATTTGTAAAGTTGAAAGGATGTACACTATGTTTGACACACATGCTCATTTAAATGCAACACAGTTTGAAGAAGATCGCGAAGCAGTCATTCAGCGAGCGTTAGATGAAGGTGTAACACATATTGTTGTAGTCGGTTTTGATCGTGAAACCATTAAAGGTGCGATGCAACTGGCAGAGCAATATGATTTTATCTATGCTTGTGTTGGTTGGCATCCAGTAGATGCGATCGACATGACGGATGAAGATCTGGATTGGATCGAAGAACTAGCAGCACACCCAAAAGTTGTTGCGCTTGGCGAGATGGGACTCGATTATCATTGGGACAAGTCACCGGCCGATATTCAGAAAGAAGTTTTTCGACGCCAGATTCGACTCGCTAAAAAGGTGAAGCTTCCGATTGTTATTCATAACCGTGAAGCAACGCAAGATGTTGTAGACATATTGAAAGAGGAAGAAGCCCATGAAGTTGGCGGTATCATGCACTGCTATAGCGGTAGCATTGAAGTGGCACGTCAATGCATGGATATGAATTTTTACATAAGCTTTGGTGGACCAGTAACGTTCAAGAATGCAAAAAAGGTTAAGGAAGTTGCTGCTGAAATTCCGATGGACCGGCTCTTGATTGAAACAGATTGTCCGTATTTAAGCCCTCATCCGTTAAGAGGGAAAAGAAATGAACCATCTTATGTAAAGTATGTTGCAGAAACACTTTCTGAATTAAAAGATCTTCCACTTGAAGACATCATAGAGAAAACATCCGACAACGCGTTCCGAATTTTTAACATGAAACGATAAGGAATGTTGTCGGAAACAATCAAAGCATAAGAAATATCGCGTTAATCTTTCAAGAATTGACAAAAGAGAAAGGAAATTTGTCAAACGGTTTTCCTTTCTTTTTTTCTTCTTTTCCGCTCATAATGGCCTTGGGTCAATTCATGGCGAAAAGGAGGGTGATTTGACAGAGAGAAAAAAGATATTTATAATGCAGTCCTTGTAGGGGAGGAAATTGAATGAATAGGAAAATTACAGCTTTGTTCTCACGTTTCACGAACAAGAAAGTTTATCTTTCCATCGTTGCTCTTTTCGTTTTAGCCGTAACTTGTGGGTTCGTAGGTTATGAAACTACGAAAGCTAATGTGACGCTGATTCAAGACGGAAAGAAAACAGAAGTGAACACGCATGCTAACACAGTTAGAGAACTATTAAGCGAACAAAACATAAAGATAAATCAACATGATTCAGTTAAACCAGGCCTTGATGCCAAGGTGACTGACAACATGAAGATCGATTATTTACAAGCAAAAGAAATCAACCTTACCGTGAACGGCAAGGAACAAACGATATGGACGACAGCGAAGACTGTTGAACAATTCGTGAAAGAACAGCAGCTAACGTTAAAAGAGCATGATTCTATTAAGCCAAATCTGACTGCTGATATTAAAGATCAAGGTAAGATCCAGATCGAATCAGCATTCCCGGTTAAGCTTGTTGTAGGCGGAAAAGCACAGCAAGTTTGGACCACTTCGACTACCGTCGCTGACCTTTTGAAGCAACAAAAGGTATCTTTAGGTGAAATTGATCGAGTAACACCTGCTAAAACAGCTAAAATATCTGGCAAAACGCAGGTTGAAGTCATCCGAGTAGAAAAGGTCACCGATGTAGTGGAAGAAGAAACACCGTTTGCTGTTGTTAACCGTAAAGACAGCGGGTTAACAAAAGGTAAAGAGCGTGTCGTGCAAGATGGAAAAAAAGGTAAACGTGAAAAACGCTTTGAAGTTGTTATGGAAAACGGAAAAGAGATTTCCAGAAAACTGATCAGTGAAAAAACGTTATCAGATAGCTCGGATAAAATTGTTGCTGTTGGAACTAAAGCAAAGCCACAGCCAAAACCACAGCCGGTTGTATCTCGTAGCCAATCTGCACCAAGCAGTTCTGGCGGTCGAGAAATTACGGTAACAAGTACAGCCTATACAGCTAATTGTGCTGGTTGTTCCGGCATAACAGCTACTGGATTTAATTTAAAATCAAACCCAAATGCGAAAGTTATCGCAGTCGATCCTAGTGTGATTCCGCTTGGTTCAAAAGTGTATGTTGAAGGATATGGATATGCCATTGCTTCAGATACTGGGGGAGCGATTAAGGGTAATAAGATTGACGTATTCTTTTCTTCACAATCACAAGCAGAGTCTTGGGGAAGAAAGTCAGTTAAAATTCGCATCATTAATTAATGTTAAGAGCATGGGGAAAAAATCCCTGTGCTTTTTTTGTTGCGCGGGGACAACGAGATTACAAAACGATTCTCGTTACTTTGTAGACCTAGACTTTCTTGACGCCTGGGGTATACTAGTAAAAGATGTTTTGTCGTTCATTACATTAGACGTTGCAATACCTAAAAAGGTTTCACCGTTTTGGAGGAAATCATGAAAAAAATTAAAGAAATTATTGTAGTTGAAGGAAAAAGCGATACGCTTGCTATAAAACGATCTGTATTAGCAGATACAATAGAAACAAATGGTTCAGAGATTAGCATCGATACGTTAAACCGAATCAAAAGAGCACATGAGACCCGAGGAATTATCGTATTCACCGATCCGGATTTTCCGGGTAAAAGAATACGTGAGATCATTTCGGAGCATGTGCCAGGCTGTAAGCATGCTTACTTAGAAAAAGCTGATGCCATCGCAAAGGGTGATAAGGGAGTCGGTGTGGAACACGCTTCACGAGAATCCATAATCGATGCGCTTGAGCACGTTAGAGAAGAATTATTAGAATCAGAAGACGAGTTGATCTCATGGGACGATCTTATGGCTGCGGGATTAACGGGCGGATCAGATTCGAAACATAGACGTGAAGTGATCGGTAGAGAGCTGCGCTTAGGTTATATGAATGCGAAACAACTACATAAACGTCTTAATATGTTCAGAGTCACACCAGAGGAATTTGAGCAGGCGTTAAAGGCGCTTTATAGCAATGAGGAGGAATAAAAGCATATGAGAAAAGATATATCGACTCCACAATCGACAAAAGCCATTCTAGAGAAGCATGGCTTTACGTTTAAGAAGAGTCTGGGTCAGAACTTCTTGATCGATCGTAATATTTTAAACAATATCGTAAATGCAGCCGATTTAACGGAGGATTCAGGAGTCATTGAAATTGGTCCTGGAATCGGAGCATTAACCGAGTTTATTGCAAGATCTTCCAAAAAAGCAGTGGCGTTTGAGATCGATCAACGCCTTCTACCAATATTAGAAGAAACATTAGCTCCTTATCCGCATGTAGATGTCATCCATAGTGATGTGTTAAAAGCGGATATCCATGCTGTTATTAAAGAACACTTCCAAGAAGGTCAAGATCTAATGGTTGTTGCGAACTTGCCGTATTACGTCACAACACCGATCATTATGAAACTTTTACAAGATAAGCTTCCGATTCGAGGAATCGTCTGTATGATACAAAAAGAAGTTGCTGACCGTCTTGCAGCTTCCCCTGGTACGAAGGATTATAATTCGTTATCGATTGCGATCCAATATTACGCAACAGCTGAGACGATGATTAAAGTACCTAAGACCGTTTTTGTTCCAGCTCCAAATGTCGATTCATCTGTCATTAAGCTGACCCTTCGAAAAGAGCCGGCCGTATCTGTTAAAGATGAAGAGTTCTTCTTCCATGTCGTGAGATCTTCATTTGCACAAAGAAGAAAGACGTTATGGAACAACCTGACAAGCCAGCTCGTTCCAAAGGAGAAGAAAGAAGAGCTTCAAACGATCCTAGAATCAATCGATATAGATCCTAAGCGTCGTGGAGAAACCCTTTCTATCGAGGAATTCGGTAAATTAGCTGATGCTCTTTTACCTCTTGTAAAATAAATCTCATTTTTCCCCTGTCTCTCACATAACCTTATAAAAGGAACAGTGGTAGTTATGGAGCTTGTTACTCCGAATAGGGGGAGTAAAATGAAACTAGAGATTGGATCAATTGTAAGTCGAAACTCTTACAAACGAGATTTATTATTTCGAGTTGTAGGATTCAGCGAGGATCGGACGATTGCCGAACTTGCTGGAGAAGAGCTCAGACTATGGGCAGATGCTCCTGTCGATGACTTATTCGTCGTGGATGACAAACATATGTCTGAACATAGGCAAGTAGAAAAAGAAAAAGAAGAGTCATCCTTAAAATTATTCAGGCAGGATTATTATTTATTGAGGCAAAAGCGCGAATATTTATCAACGAACGGATACCAATATGATCAATCCTACTTTGAACTTCCAGGCAGAGTACTTCATATTGACGGAGACCCTTTATACTTAAATAAATGTTTGGAGCTTTATAAGAAGCTAGGTGTGCCTGTGTATGGCATTCATATGAAGGAATCAGAAATGCCTGAGAAAGTCCCTGCCCTCGTGGATGAGGTAAGACCTGATATTCTTGTGATAACGGGACACGATGCATATATGAAGTCTAAGGGCGATGTGTCTGATGTAAATGCGTATCGTCATACGAAATATTTCGTTAGAACCGTTCGTGAAGTGAGAAGAAAATATACGCATCTCGATCATTTGATGATTTTTGCGGGTGCCTGTCAGTCCCATTTTGAATCGTTGATCAAAGTAGGTTCTAATTTTGCCAGCTCGCCTGCTCGTATAAATATTCATGCGCTCGATCCTGTCTATATCGTCTCAAAGATCAGTCTGACGTCTTTTATGGACCGTGTAAACGTTATGGACGTTCTACGCAACACCTTAACTGGAAAAGAAGGGTTAGGCGGTGTTGAGACAAAGGGCTTTCTAAGAACCGGAATGCCGATTAAATCGAAACCATAACCCATCAAACTCCGAAGAATTTCGGAGTTTTTTTGCGTTACGATATCGTCTGAAAATATGGAAGAAGTATTCCTTAATGGACGCGTTTATTGTCGTACCAAAAAAAGATAAATGAAAGAAATTTATATCAAAAGTGCCCGAATTAAACAATTATTTGTAAGAAATATTCATTTTATACATATTGTACAGGAAAATTGACATACTAAAAAAAGCAAAAAAAGGATATTTGGTCATTGACATGAAAATGCTTTGCTTGCTATAATGAAAATTTTAATTTGACAAAAAAACACGATTTGTGTTACAATTTGTCTAAGTGAGGTGGAGCCTAAAATGGGTAAAACAATAGTGGACATTAGACGCTCTTTAGAGTCCAACGTGGGTAGAAGACTTTCTTTACGTGCGAACGGTGGTCGACGTAAAACGATCGAACGACTTGGAACACTGGAAGAAACATACCCGGCAGTTTTTATTATCAAATTAGATCAGGACACCAACGCTTTTGAACGTGTTTCTTATAGTTACGCGGATGTACTCACAGAAACAGTAGAACTTACATTCTTAGAAGATACACAAGCAGCAATCGGGCAGTAAGAATCTTTACTGCTATTTTTTTTACTTGCTGGTTGTGGTCGGCATAATAAATACATATAATTTGCAACACCACGTAAGATAAAACCCCTTTTGGAGATACTATGATGTATCGCATATGAAAGGGGTTTTTCTTATGGGACGAAGTAAAAATGTAATGATGTCTGAAGGGTTAAAAACAGAGATCGCCAAAGAACTTGGCTTTTACGATACTGTCCAGCGAGAAGGCTGGGGTGGAATCCGCTCTAAAGACGCAGGAAACATGGTTAAACGCGCTTTAGAGATTGCTGAACAACGCTATAACAACGAAAACAGATAAATATGCGGTAATTCTAGCCGGAGACCAAACGTGTCTCCGGTTTTCCTCTACAGTGAAGGTTGGATTTTATCTATATTTCACGCCTCATACTGTGTTACTATTAAAAATATCAAAATTGTGCAAGATGGTAGGCAGGGATAATGATGACAATTAATAAAGTATCCATTAAAGCTCCAGCAAAAATTAATCTGTCTCTTGATGCATTGCGTAAAAGAGAAGACGGATTTCATGAAGTGGCTATGGTAATGACTACGGTAGATCTAGCTGACCGGATCGAACTCACTTTATTAGAGGCAGACGAAATTAAAATCGAAAGCTCAGGCGGCTTTGTTCCGCTTGATGAGCGAAATCTTGCCTTTCAGGCAGCACTGCTTTTAAAGAAAACATTTAACATAACAAAAGGTGTTTATATACATATATCCAAACACATCCCTGTGGCCGCTGGATTAGCTGGTGGTAGCAGCGATGCAGCAGCTACGCTAAAAGGACTTAATGAACTGTGGGGACTAGGCCTGTCATTAGATGAATTGGCTGAGCTCGGTGCGAAGATCGGTTCTGACGTTTCTTTTTGCGTGTATGGAGGAACAGCATTAGCGACGGGTAGAGGAGAAAAGATTCACCATATCTCCTCGCCACCTCCTTGTTGGGTACTCTTGGCTAAGCCGCCGATCGGGGTTTCAACTGGTGAAGTGTATCGTAACTTAAAGCTTCAAGGCATCAAGCATCCAGATGTAGAAGGAATGGTTAAAGCCATTGAAGAAAAAGATTACGATAAGATCTGCAGTCTTTTAGGAAATGTTTTAGAATCGGTTACTCTCAAGATGTATCCGGAAGTGAAACACATTAAAGAGCAGATGATGCGCCTTGGAGCAGATGCTGTGCTTATGAGTGGAAGCGGACCAACTGTTTTCGGTCTGTTTCAGCATGAATCGCGACTTCAACGAGTGTATAACGGTTTGAGAGGCTTTTGTCATGAAGTTTATGCGGTTCGTTTATTAGGGGAATGATTGATAAAATCCGTATAAAAATGGTATATTATCTTCAAACATTCGGTTTTGGAGGATAATATGAAATTAAAAAGAAGCGGAAGAATGGTAGATTTAACAGGTTACCTTCTTCACCATCCCCATCAACTCATCCCTTTATCTTATTTTGTAGAACGGTACGAATCGGCTAAATCATCGATTAGTGAAGATCTTGCTATCATTAAAGAACATTTTGAACAACACGGCTTAGGCCATGTTCAAACTGTTCCAGGTGCAGCCGGCGGCGTAAAATATATTCCAGGCATAGATCAAGCAGAGGCGGAGGAAACGGTAAAAGAACTCGTTGAGCTGCTCGAAGACCCTAGCCGTATCTTACCTGGAGGGTATTTGTACGTTACAGATATCATCGGCAACCCAAGATTGGTGAACCAGATCGGTAGGCTTTTTGCATCAGTCTTCTCATCACGAAAAATTGATGTAGTAATGACGATCGCAACGAAGGGTATACCGCTAGCTTACGCAGTAGCGACACACTTAAACGTTCCTGTCGTCGTCGTACGAAGCAACAGCAGAGTAACAGAAGGATCTACCGTGAGTATCAATTATGTTTCGGGTTCAACCAAACGTATTCAGACGATGGCTCTTGCAAGAAGAAGCATCAAACAGGGGTCACGTGTACTCATCATCGATGACTTTATGAAAGCAGGCGGAACGATCAAGGGAATGATCAGCTTGATCGAAGAGTTTCAAGCACACATTGAAGGTATCGGTGTTCTCGTTGAGGCTCAAGAAGTTTCAGAAAGACTTGTAGATGATTATGTTTCCATTGCACGACTTGCACAAGTGAACGAAAAAGAAAATCGCATCGAAGTGGAAAAAGGTAACTACTTTCTAAACGGAGGTCAAGCGTAATGAAAAAAATCCATACAGAAGAAGCACCGGCAGCAATCGGCCCTTATTCTCAGGGAATCATAATCGACAAGTTGTTCTTCAGTTCAGGTCAGATTCCTCTTACGAAAGAAGGCGTCATGATCGATGGAGATGTAAAAGAACAGACTCATCAAGTTTTTCAAAATCTAAAAGCGGTTTTGAAAGAAGCGGGATCTTCTCTCGATCAAGTCGTAAAAGCAACGGTTTTTATTAGCGACATGAACGAGTTTGCTGATATTAATGAAGTGTACGCTGAATATTTCAACGAACATAAGCCAGCTCGCTCTTGTGTAGAAGTTGCAAGACTTCCAAAAGACGCAAAAGTAGAAATAGAAGTTATCGCACTTACAAAATAAGTCCTTTTGAGGGCTTATTTTTTTGCGTCGAGCCGTATTTTTAAAATTGAGCAAAACGTTATCTTGCTTCTATTTCGACTAGCAAATTTCCGCTCAACCTATATAAACGATTTTTTAAAGGTAAAAAAACACTCTATATGAACTTTAAAATACTAGACTGGATAGGGCGTCACAAATATTTTAAAAATTTTTATTATTCAAAGAAGGATTTTGTAAAAAGCTGCAGAATTGTAGTATTACGTTCTTATTTTTGGAAAAAGGTGGTGTTTGTGAATGGAAGTGACTGACGTAAGATTACGCCGTGTAAATACAGAAGGCCGTATGAAAGCGATTGCCTCCATTACAATCGATCATGAATTTGTTATTCATGATATTAGGGTAATTGATGGCAATAATGGAATGTTCGTAGCTATGCCAAGCAAACGAACACCAGATGGAGAGTTCCGTGATATCGCGCATCCGATCACGTCTAGTACACGTGAGAAGATCCAAAACGCGGTGTTAACAGAATATCACCGTATGGGAGAGATGGAGTCTGCTTTAGAAGAAGCAGGAGCTTCTTAATATCTCAATAAGAATTTAGAGCCTGGTCAGAATGATTAGGTTCTTTTTATTTGCTCTTTTTTCCTCATAAGAGAGAACCTTCCTATATATACCCCTTACCTATTAAAAAATCACTTCATTTTTCAATAAAATTTATCAAACCATTGACAATCCCACGTCACTTCTTGAAATGACTACGTGTTTAAGATATATTCGTAATGGTATGTTAAGAAATATTTAAGATTTAGGAAAATGGATGGAGGTTCACAATGACAAATCGCTATGCGGTCATTCTTGCTGCGGGTCAAGGAACAAGGATGAAATCCAAGTTATATAAAGTTTTGCATCCTGTTTGTGGGAAACCGATGGTTCAACATGTGGTTGATCAGATCAACTCTCTTCAAATGAAACAGTTGGTGGCTGTTGTCGGCCATGGTGCTGAAAAAGTTCAGGATCAATTGGGCTCAGACGTTCAGTACGTGCTTCAAGAAGAGCAGCTTGGTACAGCACATGCTGTAATGCAAGCTGAAAACGCCCTAGCAAATAAAGAAGGAATCACACTTGTTGTTTGTGGTGATACACCTCTTATTACATCGGAAACAATGGAAAAGCTCATTGCAGAACATGAGTCTCTTGGTGCAAAAGCTACGATTCTTACAGCTAAGGCTGAAGACCCAACTGGATATGGACGTATTATCCGTAACAGTGAAGGAACAGTTGAGCGCAATGTAGAGCACAAAGATGCATCTGAAGAAGAGCGTAAAGTGACTGAGATCAATACAGGAACTTACTGCTTTGATAATAAGGCGTTGTTTGATGCGCTTAAACAAGTTAATAACGAAAACGTACAAGGCGAATATTATTTGCCTGATGTTATAGAGATCTTAAAAAATGCAGGCGAAGTAGTAGCTGCTTATCAAACACCTGATTTCAATGAAACATTAGGTGTAAATGACCGAGTAGCCTTATCGCAAGCTGAACGTTATATGAAGAAACGAATCAATGAACGCCATATGAGAAACGGTGTTACGTTGATCGATCCTGATCAAACCTATATTTCAGATGACGCAGAAATCGGTAGCGATACGGTCATCTATCCTGGGACTGTCATCTTAGGACAAACGAAAATAGGGGAAGAGAACATTATCGGACCTCAATCTGAGATCAAAGATAGTGTTATTGGAAATGGAAACACGATTCGTCAATCTGTTATTCACGACAGTGAAGTTGGAGATCTGACGGCAATCGGTCCATTTGCTCACATCCGTCCGAAGTCCGTTCTTGAGAACAAAGTAAAGATCGGTAACTTTGTAGAAATTAAAAAATCTGTGATGAGCTCAGGAAGTAAAGCGTCTCATCTTAGCTATATTGGTGATGCTGAGATCGGAAAAGACGTAAACCTTGGCTGTGGGTCTATCACAGTGAACTACGATGGTAAGAACAAGTTTTTAACAAAGGTAGAAGATGGCGCGTTTATTGGATGTAACTCTAACTTAGTTGCTCCGGTAACCGTTGGCAAGAATGCCTATGTTGCAGCTGGTTCAACAATAACAGATGACGTACCTGCTGAGTCATTATCCATCGCGAGATCACGACAAACTGTTAAAGAAAACTACGTTCAAAAGTTAAACGAAAAACAAAACCAAAACCAATAATTTTAAGAGTGGGGAAGGATGGAGCCATCAATGAGTACGTATGTAGATCCTACATTGAAAGTTTTCACGTTAAATTCTAACAAGGAATTATCAAAGGAGATTGCTCAGCACATTGGAATTGAGCTTGGAGAAAGTTCAGTAACAAAGTTTAGTGACGGGGAAATTCAGATTAACATTGAAGAAAGTATTCGTGGCTGTGAAGTTTACGTTATTCAATCAACAAGTGATCCAGTTAACCAACACTTAATGGAACTTTTAATCATGATTGATGCTTTAAAGCGTGCTTCTGCAAAAACGATCAACGTAGTAATGCCTTACTATGGCTATGCACGTCAAGACCGTAAAGCACGTGCACGTGAGCCGATCACTGCTAAACTTGTAGCTAACCTGCTAGAAACTGCTGGTGCAACTCGTGTAATTGCAATCGATCTTCATGCGACTCAAATTCAAGGCTTCTTCGACATCCCGGTTGATCAATTACTTGGTGTGCCGATCTTAGCAAATTATTTTGCAAACAAAGAATTAGATGATATCGTAATCGTATCGCCAGATCATGGCGGAGTTACGAGAGCAAGAAAGATGGCTGATCGCTTAAAAGCACCAATCGCTATCATTGATAAGCGACGCCCTCGCCCGAACGTATCTGAAGTTATGAACATCGTTGGTAACATTGAAGGAAAAACAGCGATCTTAATCGATGATATTATTGATACGGCTGGAACAATCACTCTAGCAGCTAATGCACTAGTAGAAAACGGTGCGAAAGAAGTTTATGCATGCTGTACGCACCCTGTTCTTTCTGGCCCTGCAATGGATCGTATCCAAAACTCTTCTATTAAAGAGCTAGTGGTTACAAACACGATCGTTCTTCCAGAAGAGAAGAAGATCGATAAAGTAACACAGCTTTCTGTAGCTCCTTTATTAGGAGAAGCGATTATTCGCGTTCACGAGCAACTATCTGTATCTAAATTGTTTGATTAAGATCTTATAAAGCTCTTCTATAGAAATCGTTGCATTTGAGATTTTTTCACTCTCATCTTTGAAAAGTTGATTGAAGTGGAAGGTGCGAGACTCCTGGGGGATCAGCGGGACAGGTGAGACTCTTAACAGCGCATAGCGCTAAGAGGCTCACCGCACGCCCCCCGGAAAGCGAGCATCCTGAAACGGAAATCAACGACTTTCAAGAGCAACCAGTAAAACACTAATCAACTTTCGCTTAAGAAGTGCTTGCTTAATCGATTTCTAACTTCACGTTTTAAAATCTTTCAGTTCGGGTAATGCTTTAAAGAGACTCGAAATAGGAAAGGTGGATCTCATTATGGCAACGAATCTAACAGTCGAAAAAAGAAATACAGACAAACGTTCGATCTTAACGGAATTAAGAAGTAAAGGACAGTTCCCAGCGAACCTTTATGGTTATGGAACGAAAGCTATTTCTTTATCCGTTGATGAGCCTGAATTTATTAAAGCTTACAGAGAAGTAGGAAAGAATGGCGTACTCAAATTAAAAGTAGATGGAAAAGATTATTCTGTCATGGTACAGGATATGCAAGTTCATCCTCTAAAAAATGCTGTTACGCACGTAGATTTTCTAGCAATTGACTTAAATAAAGAAACAGAAGCAGAGGTGCCGGTTGTACTAACAGGTGAATCTGTTGGTGTTAAAGAAGGTGGCGTATTGCAACGTGTACTTGCAACAGTAAACGTTAAAGCATTACCTGCTGACTTCCCAGAACAATTAGAAGCTTCTGTTGAAGAATTAAATATAGGGGATTCCTTATCAGTTAAGGACTTGCCAACAGGTAAAAAATACGAAATTCTTCACGAGGAAGACGAAGTAATTGCGAGTGTAACACCTCCAAAACTTCAAGATGAAGAAACGGACGTAGAAACAGAAGAAGCGGATGCAGAAGGAGATGCTCCAGAATCCTCTGAATCTGTTGCTGATGACAGTCAGGAAGAACAAAAGAAAGACGAATAGAATGATTGAACATAAAAACGCAGCGGTTGCTGCGTTTTTATTCTGTTATCCCAATTGTGTATAATGTTTATAAGACAATTGAAGGTAAGGTGAACATAAAGTGAAATTGTTTATTGGGCTCGGGAACCCCGGATCTCGTTTTGATGGTACCCGGCATAATATAGGCTTTGAAGTTATTGATACATTATCAGACTCCTTAAACATCCCCCTGCAACAAACAAAGTTCAAAGGACTTTACGGAACAGGTAATGTTAATGGAGAAAAAGTATTCTTATTAAAACCTCTAACGTATATGAATTTATCTGGAGAATGTATAGGACCTTTCATGGATTATTTTCAGATTCCATTAGAAGACATGATCGTCGTGTACGATGACCTTGATACGATTCCCGGAAAACTAAGACTTCGTACAAAGGGAAGTGCAGGCGGGCATAACGGTATTAAATCCATGATTGCTCACCTTGGCACGCAAGAATTTAAAAGAATCCGATTTGGTATCGGACGTCCTACGAACCAACAACCAGTTCCAGACTTCGTATTGAACCGTTTTTCTAAAGAGGAATCCGTAGATATCGAACATGGTATCGACCGATCTGTGAAAGCATGTGAAGCTTTTATAGAAACAACGTTTGATAAAGTTATGAATAAGTTTAACGGCTAAAGAATAGATTACTCATGTTCCGCTCATAATGGTTAGTATAATGCTAACCGAAAGGGGACTGTGCATGGCTATTCATTACCGGTGCAGGCATTGTAAAACACATGTGGGTACGATTGATCACCATACTGTGAATGCAGCACAACTTGGATTTGAAACATTAAGTAACGAAGAACGGCAGGAATTACTCTCCTATAAAGAGAATGGAGATATAGAAGTTACAACGACATGTGAGGATTGTCAGGATACGCTAGAACGTAATCCGGAGTATCATACGCTGAAATCCTTTATTCAATAAGGTAATGCTTTGGCCACAGCCTATCTAAGCGGGCCAAAGCCTTTTTCTGTTTAAAATAGCTGTTTTTGTATTCCTTTGCTGTTTTTGAAAGTAGTTGATTTCCGTTTCAGATGCTCGCTTTCCGCGGGGCAGGCGGTGAGCCCCTTGCCGCGTTGCGCCTTTAAGGGTCTCACCTGACCGCTTGTCCTAGCCGAGAGTCTCGCATCTTACTCTACAATCAACTTATCAATGAAGGGGTTTCTACAGAAATATCCGAAAGCCAAAATTTTAAAGATCACTGTTTATAGAACCAATGACTAGCTCTTGTGAGAGGGGGAGTAAGAAATGCTTGGATTGAAGAAATATTTTAGTCAGGGAGAAGACTTTAAGTCCATAATGGATGGCATCAACGGAGGACTGAAAGAACAACTCGTCGCTGGTCTTTCAGGCTCTGCTCGAACGATGCTGATCAGCAGTCTTCACGAGAATACAGGTAAACCTCAACTCGTTGTCACCCATAATCTATTTCAAGCACAAAAACTTTATGAAGATCTAACTTCTCTTTTATCTGAAGATGAAGTTTATTTATATCCTGTAAATGATCTCATTTCATCTGAGATGGCTATATCGAGTCCTGAATTAAAAAGCCAAAGAATTGAGGCTTTAAATCAGCTGAGTCGATCTTTTAAAGGTGTCATCATCACGCCGGTTGCAGGGCTAAGACGATATTTGCCACCCGTTGAGGTGTGGAAAAAAGCAGGTCTTGCTTTTCAGGTAGGAGAAGATATCGATTCGGATGAGATCTTGAAAAAATTAGTTGCGATGGGTTATGAACGTTCATCGATGGTTCAAACACCAGGAGAATTTAGTGTGCGTGGTGGAATTATAGATATTTATCCACTTACTGAAAAGAATCCTGTTCGAATCGAGCTTTTTGATACAGAGATTGACTCTATTCGATACTTTGAAGCAGAAACACAGCGTTCTCAGGATAAAGTAAAGGCCATTTCTATTGCACCAGCTGAAGAACTTATTCTTTTTGATGAACATTATAACAACGCTGCAGACCGCATAGATGCGAAGTTGGCATCTACTTTAAAAAATATTAAAGATGATGCCCTTAAAGAAACACTAGTTGAAAATATCAGCTATGAAACAGGTAGATTGCGTGAAAAGCAGCAGTTTCAAAGCATGTATAAATACGCATCTCTCTTTTACGATGAACCGGCGAGCCTTTTGCAATACATTTCACCTAACAGTTTAGTGGTTATGGATGAGATCGGCCGCATTCAAGAAACGAGTCAGCAGCTTGATAAAGAAGAGGCAGAATGGCAGACAGCACTTCTTGAGCATGGAGAGCTGGTACAGGACCTTACGATTTCGCCTGATACGAACGGTTTGCTTGGTGATAAAAAGGCGTTCCCTATTATCTATTTATCCCTGTTCTTAAGACATGTTCCTCATACACAGCCTCAAAATATTTTAAACGTAGAATGTAAGAGCATGCAGAATTTCCACGGTCAGATGAATGTTTTAAAAGGTGAGATGGACCGTTGGAAGAAACTTGGATTTGCGATCGTTTTTGTAGCGATGAACAAAGAGCGGGCGAACCGATTAGAAAGTGTACTTGCAGATTATGAGATGGATGCAGGTATCATTGCAGCGGATCAGAACATTCAGCCGAAAACGAGTCAGATCTTACTAGGAGACCTTGGAAGCGGATTTGAATCTGTGAAGCAAAAGCTTGTTGTTATCACAGAAGAAGAAGTCTTTACGAAAAAAGCGAAACGTCCTGCACGAAAACAGAAGATGACGAACGCAGAGCGGATCAAGAGCTACTCCGAACTAAAAGTAGGCGATTACGTCGTTCACGTGAATCACGGGATCGGTAAGTACTTAGGGATTGAAACGCTTGAGATCAAAGGGGTTCATAAAGATTACCTGCATATTAAATATTCCGGAAATGACAAGCTGTATGTTCCGGTTGAACAGATCGATCAAGTTCAGAAGTATGTGGGTTCTGAAGGCAAAGAACCTAAGATCTATTCGCTAGGCGGCAGTGATTGGAAGAAAGTGAAGAGCAGGGTTAAATCTTCTGTTCAAGATATTGCAGATGATCTGATCAAGCTTTATGCAGAGCGTGAAGCAAGTAGAGGCTATGCTTTTGCAGAAGATGGTGCCGAACAGAGTGAGTTTGAGGGAAGCTTTCCTTATCAAGAAACGGACGATCAGCTTCGTGCCATCGAAGAGATCAAAAAAGACATGGAAAGCGTCCGTCCGATGGACCGTCTTCTTTGTGGAGATGTGGGTTATGGAAAAACGGAAGTGGCGATTCGTGCTGCGTTTAAAGCTATCATGGACGGTAAACAAGTAGCATTCCTTGTTCCTACTACAATTTTAGCTCAGCAGCATTTTGAAACGTTTCGTGAGCGGTTTTCTGAGTTTCCCATCACGATTGGAAGCTTAAGTCGTTTTCGATCTAAAAAAGAGCAGAATGAAGTGTTGAAAGGCTTAAAAGCAGGAACGGTCGATATCGCGATTGGAACACATCGTCTCCTTTCTAAAGATGTTCAATATAAAGATCTAGGCTTGCTCATCATTGATGAAGAGCAGCGTTTCGGCGTTACGCACAAAGAAAAGATCAAAACACTAAAATCTAATGTGGATGTACTTACGTTAACGGCAACGCCTATTCCGCGTACACTCCACATGTCGATGCTGGGTGTTCGCGATCTATCTGTTATTGAAACACCTCCTGAGAATCGTTTCCCGGTCCAGACGTATGTGATGGACTATAATGGTTCGCTTGTTCGAGAAGCGATTGAACGAGAGATGGGTCGCGGCGGTCAAGTGTATTTCTTATACAACCGAGTAGATTCGATCGAACGAATGGCAGAGCAAATATCAATGCTTGTCCCAGATTGCCGTGTTGCTTATGCTCACGGTCAGATGTCTGAGAATGAACTTGAAAGTGTGATGCTGGAGTTTTTAGAAGGAAACTATGATGTGTTAGTATCCACAACGATCATCGAGACAGGTGTGGACATTCCTAATGTAAACACATTAATCGTGTACGATGCGGATAAGATGGGACTCTCCCAGCTTTACCAGCTAAGAGGACGTGTCGGTCGTTCAAACCGTGTCGCTTATGCGTATTTCACGTATCAACGAGATAAAGTTTTAACAGAAGTAGCGGAAAAACGTCTGCAAGCCATAAAAGAATTTACAGAGTTGGGATCAGGCTTTAAGATAGCGATGCGAGATCTTTCTATTCGGGGCGCGGGTAATCTCTTAGGTGCTCAGCAACATGGATTTATCGACTCTGTCGGGTTTGATCTGTACTCGCAGATGCTGGAAGAAGCTATACAAGAAAGAAAAGGTAACAAACCGAAAGAAGTGGAAGAAGACGTTGACCTTAACATCGAAGTCGACGCTTATATTCCGACGAATTATATCGGTGACGAAAAGCAAAAGATCGAGATGTACAAACACGTACGTGCAGCAAAAGCTTTAAAAGACATATCCGACTTACAAGAGGAATTTGTTGATCGTTTCGGTGACTACCCAGTAGAAGTGGAATGTTTACTTTTAGTAGCAGGCATTAAACTCCGCGCGAAACGAGAAGGCGTTAAGTTGATCGAGCAGAAGCAGGATACGGTGAACATGATTCTAAACGAGAAGACAACTTCATCGCTTGATGGAGGAAAGATGTTCGAGATCGCCAATAAGATCGGCCGTCATGTGAATCTCGGCATGCAGGGTAACCTGATGAAGGTGATTATTAATCGTAAACGAGTTAAAGATTTGGATCTGTTGAAACAGATCGATCTTTTCCTAAAAGAAATGAAGCATGCTAGGAAAGAAAAGACAACAAATACACCATAAATTTTAATAACCCTCTCTTTCGTGAATAGAACAGGAGATGTAACAAATAATAAACCTAGGAAATGGAACATTCTTTCTGTGAAGGAACCATTTTGTTACATCAATGATTCATCAACATCCGAAAGAGAGGGCATTATCTATATGAAAGCAACTGGTATTGTTCGACGTATTGATGACCTCGGGCGCGTAGTTATTCCAAAAGAAATCCGCAGAACACTTCGGATTCGTGAGGGAGACCCGCTTGAGATCTTTGTAGACCGAGATGGAGAGGTCATTTTAAAGAAATATTCTCCAATCAATGAGCTTGGTGATTTTGCAAAAGAATATGCAGAAAGCCTTGCAGACAGTACAGGTCATGTTGTGTTAATTGCTGACCGTGATACATACATTGCGGTAGCTGGCGGATCCAAGAAAGATTATCACAATAAAAGCATCGGTAAAGTAGTAGAAGCTTCTATGAGTGACAGAAAGACGTTAGTAGAGCCGAACGGAACGGAAGCTGAGCTGATCGATGGGATTAAAGAAAACACTTCTCACGTGATCGCGCCGATCATCGCAGGTGGAGATCCGATCGGAGCTGTTGTTATGATTGGTAAAGAAGGAAAGAAACTTACCGAACTTGAGCAAAAACTTTCTGAAACAGCAGCTGGATTTTTAGCAAGGCAGATGGAGCAATAAGAAAGGGCGATTCATGCTCTTTCTTTTTTTTGTCCTTATTTGGATGGGGTTGGTATGTTTTGGGAACCATAATCGGTTACGTATCGTATATCGCCGGGCGATATAGAGTGACTATGGTATAATATCTTGAATTATGTTCAATCAGAACAGGATGTGTCGACTTATGTCGTCCCGGGAAATATATATGTTATAAATATTGAGGTAATTTAATGAAAACAAAGAACTATTCCGTGTGGGAAGGGGCTATGCTGCTGACTGCAGCTGCCATTATCGTAAAATTACTCAGCGTCGTCTATCGGATTCCCTATCAGAACATGACGGGTGATTTTGGTTTTTATGTGTTTCAGCAAGCCTATCCGTTTTATGCGATAGCCGTTGCAATTGCTTTTACGGGTTTTCCGATGGCTCTGTCAAAAATAATCGTATCTGAGAAAAACAATGACGATCATTTGATCAAAACTGCGGCGTGGACTTCTGTTATGTTAGGTTTAATATCGTTCTTATTCTTATTTTTAGCAGCGCCATTTATCGCAGAATGGATGGGAGACAGGCGTCTAGAACTGCCGATTAAAGTCATATCAGTTCTTTTTCTGTTTATTCCGCTTTCCGCCTTTTTTAGAGGAACCTATCAGGGGTTCGGTGACATGCAACTGACTGCAGTTTCGCAGTTGATTGAACAGACTATAAGAGTTTCAGGCATCTTACTTTTATCTTATTATTTTGTCTCAAAAGGATATTCCAGCTATGAAACAGGAGCAGCGGCACTCTCAGGATCGGTTGTGGGTGCAATCTCATCAGGCTTGTTTCTTCTTTATTTTTGGAAAAAAGGTGTAGCGAACCGATATAGCTCTAAAGCAAAATTTAGATTTTCATATGCCGCAGAACTGTTAAAAACGAGCATCTATTTGTCATTAAGCGCACTAATTTTAGCGTTGATGCAGCTCGTTGATGCGTTTCTTTTCGTTAACGTTTGGATAGAAAGCGGCATGGATGCTTATGATGCGAAACTACTGAAAGGTGTGTTTGACCGGGGTCAACCCCTACTTCAGTTAGGAACCGTGTTAGCTGCATCAGTGGCACTTGCTGTTGTGCCGGAGATGGCATCACTTGTAGCAGAAGAGAAACAAAAAGAGATTCGAACGCTTGCCAAGCTCTCTGTGAAAATTTCTATCATTTTTGGCGGGGCAGCAGCAATCGGGCTTATCTTTATTATGAAACACCTCAATGTTATGCTATTTAAAAATGATGATGGATCGCTTGCTCTTGCAATCCTCTGCATTTCAATTATTTTCGTATCCATCATCTATACGACCACAGGACTTTTACAAGGAATCGGTCATGGTCGGTTTGCGGCATATACCGTTCTTATCGCGGTATTGATAAAAATTATTGGCAACGTGGTGCTCATTCCTTCTTTCGGCATGGAAGGAGCAGCCGGGTCTACCGTTCTGGCCACTATGGCTGCGGCGATCGCACAACTAATGAAGCTTCAGTTTGTTACGAAGTTTCTAACCGGAAGCAGAAAAACAACACTCCTTACACTAATCACCTCTCTGATTTTGATGGGTGCAGGTGTATGGACATGGATCTATATGTCGGAAAACTATTTATTCACGGCAGATACTCGCTTTGAAGCCATGCTGATCAGTATCAGTGCTTCATTTATTGGTGCAGTGATCTATATTATCTGTATCTTAGTATTTAAAATATTTTCTCAAAATGAATGGAACTCCGTCTTTCATTCTATTGGTTTTATTCAGAAGGTGTTTAAACGTCTTAAAAAAAGGAGACCATGATGACGAAGAAGATTACGATTATCGGGTTAGGTGCAGGAGATTTAGACCAGATGACACTGGGCATCTATCGCATGTTAGAATCAGCTGAAAAAGTTTATGTACGTACGATTCATCACCCCGCGATTGAAGAATTAATGAAGCAAGGAAAGCAATTCGTCGCGTTTGATGAAGTCTATGAAAAACATGATCAGTTTGAGCCAGTGTACGAAGAAATTGCCGAAACCCTATTTAAACAAGCTGAGATAGAAGGTCATGTCCTTTATGCTGTGCCAGGTCATCCGTTAGTCGCGGAGCAAGCGGTGCAGATTCTTCTTCATAAGAGCGAGAGTAGAGGAATCGAGGTTTCGGTAGCAGGCGGAAAGAGTTTCCTTGATGAAATGTATACGGCACTCAAGATTGACCCGATTGAAGGCTGCCAGATCCTTGATGGAACTTCATTAAAAAAAGACGAGGTTCAGATCAGGCATCACCTTGTTATCGTGCAAGTGTACGACAACTTTATCGCTTCTGAAGTAAAGCTGACATTAATGGATAAGTATCCAGACGATTATGAAGTAACGATCGTTACAGCAGCAGGAAGTGCTGAGGAATCTATTAAAGTAGTACCACTATACGAGCTAGATCAGTCTGTAACATTGAATAACTTAACCGCTGTGTATGTTCCTCCCGTAAAAGAAGAGGAGATGCTATACAGAGACTTTGCTTTCTTAAAAAACGTTATTGCTCGATTGCGCGGTCCTGGAGGCTGTCCTTGGGATCAGAAGCAAACGCATGTGACGTTAAAGAAGTATTTGATCGAGGAAGCTTATGAAGTGCTAGAAGCGATTGATGAAGAAGATGACGATGCTCTGGCTGAAGAATTAGGAGATGTGCTGCTTCAAGTTCTACTTCATGCACAGATTGGGGAAGATGAAGGTTTCTTTGTTCTAGAAGATGTGATCGAAACGTTAACCGAAAAGATGATCCGTCGCCATCCGCACGTTTTTAGCGATGTTTCTCTAGAGGACGCAGATCAGGTTGTTGCGAATTGGGATGCGATCAAATCACAAGAAGCAGGAAAAGAAGATCGTGATTCTTTATTAGATGGCGTACCAAAAGGAATTCCAGCTATCCAAAAAGCGTTTCTTTATCAAAAAAAGGCAGCGAAAGTTGGCTTCGATTGGAAAGAAGTTGAACCGGTAGTCGATAAGATCTTAGAAGAACTAAGAGAGTTTCAAGAAGCTGAGGGCGATGAACAGCAAAAAGAATTAGGAGATCTGTTGTTCTCTGTCGTGAATCTAGCGCGTTTTTACAAGATTGATCCGGAAGAAGCTCTAAATGAAACAAACCGTAAATTCAAGAAGCGTTTTCACTACATCGAGCAGGAACTCAAGAAGCAAAATCTTTCGTTTGAGGACGTCACATTAGAAGAAATGGACCGTCTTTGGAACGAGGCAAAATAATTTTTTTTTCAACAAAGAAGGATTATAGTGAAAAATAGAGAATATTTTCTCGAGAAATATCATGAAACCCTTAATTATAGGGGGTTTCTAGCGAAATCTTTGATAGAAACTTTAGGAGGTAATTAAAATGAACAAAAATGAATTGGTAACAAATATCTCAGAAAAGTCAGGACTTACTAAGAAAGACGTAGAAACAGTCGTTAATGGCGTAATCGATGAAATCACTTCTGCTCTAAAAGACGGAGACAAAGTACAATTTGTTGGATTCGGAACTTTCGAAACTCGTGAGCGTTCTAGCCGTACTGGCCGCAACCCTCAAACAGGTAAAGAAATTCAAATTCCAGCAGCAACTGTTCCGGCATTCAAAGCAGGAAACAAGCTGAAAGAAGCTGTTAAGTAAGCATGCGCTTAGATAAATTTCTGAAAGTCTCGCGCCTGATCAAACGGAGAACCGTGGCGAAAGAGATTTCAGATCAAGGGCGTATCTCCATTAACGGATTGCAAGCGAAGGCTTCCTCTGATGTAAAAGTAGGGGACGAGCTTGCGATACGTTTTGGTCAAAAGCTTGTGAAAGTTAAGATCAACGAGCTTAAAGATACGACAAAAAAAGAGGACGCGGATAACATGTATACCGTCCTCGAAGAAAACCGCATCGAAACGACTGAGTAAAGAACCTGATTTTTTCAGGTTCTTTTCTTTTTTAGCGAAAATTGTTTAACACTTACGAATTCTTGTTATATACGAGTAGGTTTGTAAGAGTCGTTTTAAAGGAAAGGTTTTCATACAGCTTGTTCTATTCTCTTTTAATGTTTCATACATTTGTATGGAATAGAGGAGGGGAATGTATGGACCAACGATATGATCTGAATGGATATAATCAAAAAGTGAGCACACCAAACCACGATGTAAGAATGATAGGAAGAAAGAATCTAGAGATCACGGGTGTTAAGCAAGTAGAAAGTTTTGATAATGAAGAGTTCTTGCTTGAGACAACAATGGGCTTTTTAGCGATCCGCGGGACAAACTTGAAGATGAAGAATCTTGATGTAGAATCAGGTGTTGTAAATATTGAAGGAAAAGTATTCGATCTCGTTTACCTCGACCAGCAGACCGGTGAAAAGACTAAAGGTTTCTTCGGCAAACTGTTCAAATGACCTTAACCGTACAGTTTGAAACGATGCTCTCTATGGTCCTCATGGGTATATGGATCGGAATGGCTGTCGATACGTACAGCCGATTCATTCATGAGAAGCGAAAGTGGCATTGGCTCCATTTCTTAAACGATCTGATGTTTTGGTTGGTACAGGCTTTGCTGGTCTTTTATGTTCTTCTGCACGTGAATCACGCGGAGATTCGATTCTATATTTTTATTGCTCTCATTTGCGGATATGCGGCGTACCGAGCACTCTTTGAACGAATCTATAAAAAGATACTTGAGTGGATGGTATCAGCGGTCACCTCACTTTTCCGTTTCGTATACCGTTTACTTAACTCTTTAATCGTTATGCCGATAAAATGGTTAATTATGCTCATATCCGCTATTCTTTTATACGTACTTAACATCTTGCGGAAAATTATTATGGTACTATTCATGATTCTTTTTTCTCCTTTTAAATGGGTTGGAAGACTCATATGGCGTTTCATACCAAAGCAAAAATGGTATAATTTAAAAGAGAAATATTCAAAATTAGCAGGGTTTTTCATTTCTGCGAAGAATAAAGTCAGCAATTGGAAGGGAAAAAAGAAGTAAAGGAGGGGAACAGCGAACAAATGCGCCAGAAAAAAATAACAGAGATTCACTCACAATACATCCAGAATAAAGAGCGTCATGAGCAAGTGATCGCTAAACGTAAGCGTGGTTTATACAGGCGCTTGACGGGGGCTTTTATCGTATTTTCCTTTTTTGCTTTTTTAATTATTACGGGTATTGCAGAACAGCTCTCCCTTTTAAATGAAAAACAGATGGAACAAAGAGAATTAAGCGACGAATATAAAGCTCTTTTAGAAGAAAAGGCACAACTTAAAGATGAAGTGAATAAACTAAAAGACGAAGAATACATTGGAGAAATCGCCAGACGAGACTTTTTTATGTCAAAACCTGGTGAAACAATCTTTAAACTTCCAGAATAAAGCATTAAGCGTAGATTGACACGCAGATTTTTTCGATTGTATAATAAGTAATGATATCTTAGGAGATTTTTTAAGGAGGAGCATTTTTTGCATGTCAATTGAAGTAGGCAGCAAGTTGCAAGGTAAAGTTACTGGGATTACTCATTTTGGAGCGTTTGTAGAGCTGCCAGGGGGTACAACAGGACTCGTGCATATTAGCGAAGTTGCGGATAATTACGTAAAGGACATCAACGAATTTCTTAAAGTTGGTGATCAAGTCGAAGTTAAGGTTATGAGCGTCGAAAAGGACGGGAAGATCGGTTTATCTATTAAGAAAGCAAAAGAAAATGTTGCATCTGCTAGTAGACCAGCTCCTGCAAGAGGCGGATTTAACAAATCTCGCAAAGGTCCTAACCGAGGCGGTAACAACCATTCAACGGCATTATCTTTTGAGGATAAGATGAACAAATTCCTTAAAGATAGTGAAGATCGACTCACTACTTTAAAGCGTAGTACTGAATCAAAAAGAGGTGGCCGCGGCGGCCGAAGAGGATAATTGTTGCATTTTTAATGCTCATTCATCTATATATGGCTAGCACTCTATTCTTCTTGAATAGGGTGCTTTTTTGTTTGTTTTTGTTAGCTGTTATTCTTTTGTGTCAGGATGCTATCGTTTAAGATAACAAAAGTCCATTTCTAATAGTGTTGCTTTCAAATCCTTTTCTCCTTTGACAAGTTGATTGGAGTGCAAGGTGCGAGACTCCTACGGGACGAGCGGTCAGGTGGAGACTCCTAATGGCGCAAAGCGGCAGGAGGCTCACCGCACGCCCCGTGGAAAGCGAGCAACCTGGAGCGGAAATCGACTACTTTCAAGACCAACAGAGCATACCTAAAACAGTCTATTAAAAACACCAGAAAAAATCTTTTTCGACAAATTTTCAAAGAACCGTTGACAGAGTGGCCGTATAGATGTAATATACTACTTGTGTCTTTTACAAATGGCGGTGTAGCTCAGCTGGCTAGAGCGTACGGTTCATACCCGTGAGGTCGTGGGTTCGACTCCCTCCGCCGCTACCATTTTTAATTTTGACATCTACATACAAACGTACAAGAGCATCCGTTAGCGGATGCTCTTTTTTATTTTCTTTTTTGCTATCCTCAACAAAAAAATTTAAACATCTATCGCTTTATATTTTTCTTCATAATTCTCCTTAATAACTTTAAAAATGAAATTTCCTATTCGCATTTTGTAAGAATGTTGTCCGCTTTTGCTCTTCTTTCGTTAATTAGTGGAGAAGTCCGTCGATAAGTTTTTAAATCTTAAACTGCTCTTTTGACAAAATCTTTGTTCTAAACCTGTTTATAATGGTTACACAAATTGGAAACGGGTGGTGTATGGGATGTGGCAGAAGGTAGAACAAGAAGTACTCGAACCGATCAGAGGAATGGTATGGGTAGAAAAGAGTCAGCAGGCGGTAACGAAGACGAGTAAGAGATGGCTTCAGATTTTGAACCAGAGCATTTTTAACTGGAGAATGCTGTTGTTTGGAATTGGTTTTTTGTTAGGACGAGCTATGATTCTGGCAGAGATGTCTCCCTTTGCTTTACCTTTTGTGGCTAGCGTGTTCGTTTTAAGAAAAGAACGGACAGGCATTGCTGTCTTTGCGATCTTGGCAGGAGCGATGTCGCATCAACCGATGAACGCTTTATTCTTTATCAGTGCCTTACTCGTTTATGCGAGTCTTCAAAAAGGGGCGGACCTGTTCATAAAGAATCGAATGCAAAGTCTTCCACTCTTGGTTTTCGGTTCATCCTTAATCACGCGAACCGTGTTCTCTATGTTCGGCGAAGGAGGATTGGAGCGGGTAGATACGATGCTTGCTTTAGTAGAAGGAGGACTGAGCTTAGTCCTTACATTAATCTTCTTACAAAGCATACCGCTTTTAACGAATAAAAAGATTCCACAATCGTTAAAAAACGAAGAGATTGTTTGCTTGATGATCCTTCTAGCTTCTGTCATGACCGGCACGATCGGTTGGCAGATCAATGATGTAGCGGTAGAACATGTTGTTTCACGTTACTTAGTATTGTTGTTTGCTTTTGTGGGAGGAGCTGCGATCGGTTCTACAGTGGGTGTTGTGACAGGTCTGATCCTCAGCCTCGCGCAAGTAGCAAGCCTTTCTCAAATGAGCTTATTAGCTTTCTCTGGACTGCTCGGTGGTCTTTTAAAAGAGGGTAAACGATTCGGTGTAAGTCTCGGGCTCATCATCGGAACCGTTATGATCGGTTTATATGGTGAGGGTAGATCGGAAATTACATCTACCTTGATGGAATCAGGGTTTGCTGTTCTACTCTTCCTTCTAACGCCAAAAACTGCAATCAGCAACATTTCAAAATATGTACCAGGTACAAGAGAGCATTCGATGCATCAGCAGCAATATCTGAAAAAAATTCGCGACGTGACCGCGAGTCGCGTTGAACGATTCTCAAGTCTCTTCCAAGCCCTATCTCATTCGTTTCAATCGGTCGGTTCAACTCTAAATGAAGAAGAGAGCACACGTGAAGTAGATCTTTTCTTAAGCAACATTACAGAAAAAACGTGCCAGACTTGTTTTAAGAAAGAACAGTGTTGGGCGCAGAACTTCACAACAACTTACGACCTGATGACTAGGCTGATGGTCGAGCAAGAAGATTATAGTGATATTAAGGATCGAAAATTAAAACGAGAATGGGAAAAGCATTGCATCAAGCCTGAAAAGATAACAGATCTTATGAATAAAGAACTAACGCAATATCGAGCTTCTCAAAAATTGAAGATACAAGTGCAAGAAAGCCGTCGTTTAGTAGCTGACCAATTGATGGGTGTTTCACAAGTGATGGGCGATTTTGCAAAAGAGATACAACGGGAACAAGAGAACCATCAAATTCAAGAAGAGCAGATCAAAGACTCTCTTGCTCAAGCAGGAATCGATGTTGGTCACGTTGATATTTACAGTCTAGAAACGTCCAACGTGGATATTGAAATGACGATTCCTTCTTGCAACGGTTCAGGAATCGCTGAGAAGCTGATCGCGCCGATCTTATCCGACATATTGGAAGAGACGATTCTCGTGACACATGAAGATTGTGCGAACTATCCGAGTGGCTTCTGTCATCTCTCTTTTCATTCAGCACGAGAGTATGTGGTTGAAACAGGAATTGCCTCAGCAGCTAAAGGAGGAGCATGGCTTTCGGGGGATAGCCATTCGACGATAGAGATTGGTGCTGGAAAGTTTGCTGTTGCGATTGCAGATGGAATGGGTAACGGAGAACGAGCGTTCATCGAGAGCAATGAAACGCTTCAGCTTCTGCAAAAAATTCTTCAGTCTGGCATTGAAGAAGAAGTGGCGATTAAATCCGTTAACTCTGTGCTCTCGTTACGTACAACAGATGAAATTTTTTCTACGCTAGACCTTGCGATGATCGATCTGCAAGATGCATCTGCTAAGTTCTTAAAGATTGGTTCAACACCAAGTTTTATTAAACGAGGAGACCAGATCAAAACGGTAGAAGCAAGCAATCTTCCGATGGGGATCATTCGAGATTTTGATGTGGACGTTGTTGATGAACAGCTGAAAGCAGGAGATATCCTCATCATGATGAGTGATGGAATCTATGAAGCTCCACGCCATATCGAAAATATCGATGCGTGGCTAAAGCGTAAGATCAGAGAGATTGATACAGAAGATCCGCAAGAGATAGCCGATCTGATCATGGAAGAAGTGATTCGTTCAGGAAATAACGGAATCGAGGATGATATGACGGTCGCTGTAACAAAGATCGAAAAGAACATTCCTAAGTGGGCAACTGTTCCTCAATATCCGAAAGTCGCGATCAACCGAAAGAAAGCTCAATAGTTTATAAGAATAAGAGGCCGTTCTTTGTGTAAAAAAGAGCGGTCTTTTTTGTTTGTATTCCCTCGCTGTTGCGAGTGGACAGTATTTTTTCATAAGTGGACAGTATTCCAGCTCCGACTTCATTTTGTGATTATGTTTCGCCTGTCTTATTTGAGTATAAACCATCCCAATCTTGACGAAGATGGTAATAGTTAAAATTCGTACTTGAGAGGGGTTAGCGTTATGCGAAACAAAGGAACGCTGCGTCAAATTTTGCTGATTACAGATGGGTGCTCGAACCAAGGTGAAGATCCGATCGCGATGGCGGCACTTGCTAACGAACAAGGAATAGCTGTAAACGTCATAGGCGTACTGAATGAGAATGCACCTGAGTATCATAGACAAGGTTTAAAAGAAGTGGAAGAGATCGCGATGGCCGGTGGTGGTATAAGTCAGGTTGTTTATACGAAACAACTCGCACAAACGGTGAAGATGGTCACTCAAAAAGCAATGGCCCAAACGATAAAAGGCGTGGTTAATGCTGAGCTGCAACAGATACTCGGCAGTCAGTCTTCTATGGAAGATCTTCCGCCCGACAAACGAGGAGAAGTGATTGAAGTTGTCGATGAGATGGGAGAGACCATGAATCTTGAGATCTTAGTGTTAATTGACGCTTCAGGATCCATGGAAGACAAAATGTTAACGGTTCAAGAGTCTCTGCTTGATCTATCCATCTCGTTGAACTCGAGAATTGGAGATAACGAGTTTGCACTCTATGTTTTTCCGGGCAAGAGAACAGAGGCAGAAGAACTTTTAAGCTGGTCTTCTAAACTCGAATCAATCGGCAAAACATTTTCAAAGATATCACTTGGCGGGATCACACCTACAGGTCCTGCAATAAAAGAGGCTATTGCGGCTTTTGGTCGTAAACGATCGTCAAAAAGGAGATTCTTGTCCGATGATGCCCCAGGATATTCGAACGAGTCCGGTATGTAACTTAGTCGTTGGCAATGAAATACGCGGTAAGTGGAATCATTCCAGATATCGGATTCGGCGCCGTTTAGGATATGGAGCAACAGGTGCTGTCTATCTGGCTGATTCGGATCGAGGAGTGGTCGCACTTAAGATCGGACATGATCAGATGTCGATCACATCTGAAGTCAATGTGCTGAAGCGTTTTTCTAAGGTCCAGGGGAAAGTCCTTGGACCTTCTTTAATCGATGTGGATGACTGGGTGACGCAAACTGCCACATATCCTTTTTATGCGATGGAATATTTAAAAGGAGAGACGCTCTTTGACTTTATGAAGACGAAATCTCCGGAATGGGCTGGAATCTTGCTTGTCCAGTTGCTTACCGACCTTCATACACTTCATCAGGCAGGGTGGGCGTTCGGTGATTTAAAGCCAGATAACCTTCTTGTAATGGGTCCTCCATATCGAATACGTTGGATCGATGTTGGAGGAACGACTGTGATGGACAGATCGATCAAGGAATATACCGAATTTTATGACCGAGGCTATTGGGGTAAAGGAACGAGAAAGGCCGAGCCATCGTATGATCTGTTTTCAGCAGGGATGGTGATGGTGAATCTTGCTTATCCATCTCGTTTCACGAAACAAGGAGATCCTGATAAACAGTTTCAATCTAAGATAATTGGTAGCCCGATGCTTAAGCCGTACGCTCCTATCTTACAAAAAGCATGGAACGGCAAATATCGAAATGCAGAAGAGATGAGAAACGAGCTCGTCCTTTTATTGAACGCTAACGATCGAGCAAGATCCCCTCAAACACAGAGGAATTCAACACAAAAACCAGCATCAAGACAAGCGCAAAAGAAAAAGAAAAGCAGCTTTATCGTAGAAACATTTTTAGTCTTCACTTTTGTTTTCGTTGTGTACTTTTTTTACATGCTCGGTCAAACGATGTAAATAGTGTTCGTTCCTGCAATTCTTTGTTATGATTTTAAAAGGCATTTTCGTAGAACTTCGTTGTTCTTGGAAGTGGTTGCTTTCCGTCACAGGTTGCTCGCTTTCCGGGGGGAGTGCGTCGAGCTTCTTAGCGCTATGCGCTGTTAAGAGTCTCACACCTTGCACTTCAATCAACTTGTCATTGAAGAAATCAAAAGACTAACTTATTTACATTCAGCCTATTCTTTTGGGTTAACAAGTCCAACGAAAACAAGCCTACTATTAAACGAAAAATGAAGGAGCGGTTCACGTTGCAGGAAGTGGAGAATTTTATTAAAAGACACCAGCTTCTTTCAGCCGCCCAAACTGTAGTGATCGGTGTTTCCGGAGGACCAGATTCTTTAGCGTTGCTGCATTTTTTGTGGAAAAGGTCTTCTTATTACAAAATTAAGATTGTTGCCGCCTCATTCGACCATCGTTTAAGGGGCGACGAGTCGGCATCAGAACTTGCATTTGTTAAGAACTTTTGTGACGATCGGGATATTGTTTTTGAAGGGGATCGTGCAGATGTTGCAAGTTATCAAGCAGAACATAACTTGTCTCTACAAACCGCTGCTAGAATCTGCCGGTATAATTTCTTTGAAAATGTAATGAAAAAACATCGTGCAGAGAGGCTCGCGTTGGCGCATCATGGGGATGATCAAGTGGAAACGATGCTCATGAGAATGACGAGGGGAAGTGAAGGGTTTAGTTCTGCCGGCATTCCGGTTAAACGACCTTTTGCTACCGGAAAAATAATTCGTCCTTTTTTAGGAATAACAAAAGACCAAATCGAGCATTATTGTAAAGTAGAAAACCTATTTCCCGTTTATGATTCAAGCAATGAAAGTGATAAATATGTTCGAAATCGCTTCAGAAAAAAAATTCTGCCTTTTTTAAAACAAGAAAACCCTAACGTACATGAAAGATTTCAGTATTTAAGTGAAACTATCTCCGAAGATGAAACGTATATATTGAAACTGGCTGAAATAGAGTTAGAAAAGGTTTTAATCAGGCGAACAGAGGGGAAAATAGAGTTATCTGTATCCGCTTTTAACAAGATGCCTATTCCTTTACAAAAAAGAGGGATTACACTAATATTGAACTATCTGTATAAAATTAATCCTTCATCTCTTTCCTCTGTACATAAGGAAAACTTTCTTAGTTTGCTCGGAAGTGAGCATCCATCCGGAATGTTGCATTTTCCGTCAGGTTTAGTAGTTAGCCGAACTTATGACAGATGTTTGTTAAGTTTTGAGCATATCGTCAAAAATGAGGAAAGGTCTTATGACTTTTCACTAGAGCTGCCTGGTTATGTAGAATTGCCGAATGGACGTATAACTGCTGAAATAACAGATTGTGAACCCGCTTTACAAAGAGGAAAAGATGTTTTTGTGTTTTCAATGAAAGAAGTTGATCTCCCGTTACGAGTTCGTACCCGAAAACCAGGTGACCGGATGGCGATAGCCGGCGTCGGTTCTCGGAAATTAAAAGATATATTTATTGATGCTAAAGTGCCGCAGGAAGAAAGAAACGTTTGGCCGGTTGTAGTTGATGCAAACGGTAAGATTATTTGGCTTCCAGGGCTAAAACACGTTAGACGTCATCAAATACATCCATCAGAACTTTGGGTTATCCTACGCTTTCATAAAAAATCGCCATGACGTCTAGGAGGCTTGTTGAACATGCATGATGAAATTTTAGAAACACTTATTTCCGAAGAAGCTATTCAAAACAAGATTAAAGAACTTGGAAAAGAGCTTTCTGTGGAATATAAGGAACGCTTTCCATTGGTGGTCGGGGTTTTAAAAGGTGCTCTACCTTTTATGGCAGACTTGATCAAACGTATGGATATCCATCTTGAGATCGATTTAATGGCAGTGTCCAGCTATGGTGCATCTACCGTTTCTTCTGGTCAAGTTAAAATTGTTAAAGATTTAGATACTTCCTTAGAAGGTCGAGACGTTATCATTGTAGAAGATATTATTGACAGTGGTTTAACGCTCAGCTATCTCGTTCAACTGTTTAAGGCACGTAAAGCAAAATCGGTTAAGATCGTCACTTTGCTGGATAAGCCTACAGGACGTAAGGTTGATATCGCTCCAGATCTTGCCGGCTTCATCGTTCCAGATGCTTTTGTTGTTGGTTATGGATTGGACTACATCGAGAGATACCGTAACTTGCCTTACATTGGCGTTTTAAAGCCAGAGATCTACGAAAAGAAAGAATAAAAAACCGCATAAGATTTGATTGTTCGCCTAAGGAGGTAAGGAATGAATCGCATCTTCCGTAATACTATATTTTATTTATTAATCTTTTTAGTTGTGGTTGGAGTTGTCAGCTTTTTTAACGGCAACAACAACGAAGTCAAAGAAATTCGTTATGACCAGCTTACTAAGTACATCGAATCAGGCAAAGTGGAAAGCATCGTTTACCAGCCTGAAGGTGGCGTTTACGTTGTCCGTGGACAGCTCGAAGGAGCTAAAGAAGGAGAAGTATTCCAAACGAATGCTCCCCTAACTGGCAACACATTGGCTGAGATTGAAAAACTTGCTAAATCTTCAAACGTTGAGTTTAAACAGCAAGAACAGACGAGTGGCTGGGTGACGTTCTTCACCTCAATAATTCCGTTTGTCATTATCTTTATCTTATTCTTCTTCTTGCTTAACCAAGCACAAGGCGGCGGAAGCCGAGTAATGAACTTTGGTAAGAGTAAAGCTAAACTTTACAACGAAGAAAAGAAAAAGGTTACGTTTAAAGACGTAGCTGGTGCAGATGAAGAGAAACAAGAGCTTGTTGAAGTAGTTGAATTCTTAAAAGATCCACGTAAGTTCTCTGCTCTAGGTGCACGTATTCCAAAAGGTGTTCTTTTAGTAGGACCTCCGGGTACTGGTAAAACACTTCTTGCGCGTGCGGTTGCAGGAGAAGCTGGCGTTCCGTTCTTCTCGATCTCAGGTTCTGATTTCGTTGAGATGTTCGTCGGTGTCGGTGCATCACGTGTTCGTGACTTGTTTGAAAATGCTAAGAAAAACGCACCATGTATCATTTTCATCGATGAGATTGATGCAGTAGGTCGTCAGCGTGGAGCTGGTCTTGGCGGAGGTCATGACGAGCGTGAGCAAACACTTAACCAATTGCTAGTTGAGATGGATGGTTTCGGTGCTAATGAAGGGATTATCATTATCGCTGCTACCAACCGTGCAGATATTCTAGATCCAGCCCTTCTTCGTCCGGGACGTTTTGACCGTCAAATTCCGGTTAACCGCCCAGATGTAAAAGGACGTGAAGAAGTACTTCAAGTGCATGCGCGCAACAAGCCGCTTGCAGAAGACGTTAACTTGAAAACGATCGCGATGCGTACTCCAGGTTTCTCTGGTGCGGATCTTGAGAACTTATTGAATGAAGCAGCGTTAGTAGCTGCCCGTTCAGATAAGAAAAAGATCGATATGGATGATGTTGATGAAGCGATCGACCGTGTTATTGCGGGACCTGCGAAAAAGAGCCGTGTCATTTCTGAAAAAGAAAAGAACATCGTTGCTTACCATGAAGCGGGTCATACTGTTATCGGTTTAGTTCTTGAAGGAGCTGACACTGTTCATAAAGTTACCGTTGTCCCTCGTGGTCAAGCAGGTGGTTACACAGTAATGCTTCCGAAAGAAGATCGTTATTTTATGACAAAACCTGAATTAGAAGATAAGATCGTTGGACTTCTTGGAGGCCGTGTAGCTGAAGAGATCACGTTCAAGGAAGTTAGTACGGGAGCTCATAATGACTTCCAGCGTGCGACTGGAATCGCTCGTCGCATGGTTACAGAGTTTGGTATGAGTGAACGTCTAGGACCGATGCAATTCGGTTCATCACAAGGCGGTCAAGTCTTCTTAGGAAGAGACTTCAATAACGAGCAAAACTATAGTGATGCAATCGCGCATGAGATCGATTTAGAAGTTCAACGCATCATTAAAGAATCTTACGAGCGTTGTCGCCAGATTCTTACGGAGCACAATTCTAAGTTAGAGATCATCGCACAAACGTTGTTATCTGTAGAAACGCTTGATGAAGAACAAATCAAAGAACTCGTTAAAACAGGTAAACTACCTGACAGAAAAACGATTTCTAATCCATCTGATGATGTTAAAGTAACACTTAACAAAAAAGATGAAGAGCCAAAACAAGATTAATTTCTAAAAAAGGATGCCTCAGCGATGAGGTGTCCTTTTTTGTTTTACTTAAAATTTTGAAATTGGTTGATTTCCGCTCCAGGTTGCACGCTTTCCATGGGGCGACCGGTGAGCCCCTTGCCGCTTTGCGCCCTTAAGGGTCTCACCTGACCGCTCGTCCCATAGGAGTCGGCAACCTTACGCTACAATCAACTTGTCAATGAAGATAATGACAAAACATCCTAAAGCAACAACCCTTTAGAAAACAGCTTTTTAAAGAAGGTTTAGCTCTTATGATTTTCGTTTTTTTGTTCTTCATCTTCAAGGATATGCTAATAGGAGTGAAAGATTTGATACTACTAGTGAGACAACGGATAATCTTGATTGTTCTTTTTCCTTCACCGACAAGTTGATTGGAGTGAAAGGTAGGAGACTCTCGGCTAGGACAGGCGGGCGGGTGAGACACTTATACGTGAAACGTACGAATGTGGCTCACCGCCTGCCCCGCGGAAAGCGAGTACCTGTAACGGAAATCAACCCTTTCAAATAACATCTTGAATCAGCGAAACTCTCCTCCAAAAGGCAGGTTGCTTTACTCCTATACGTTTTGTGTTATAACTATTATAGAAACTTAAGATAAGAAGCGGGGACAAATTCCATGATTTTTGTGTTTGATGTCGGAAATACGAATATTGTTTTAGGACTCTACGAGAATGATGAACTGAAACATCATTGGAGAATTCATACATCACGTGAAAAAACAGAAGATGAGTATGGCATGCTGATACTCGATCTGTTCCGCCACGTTAATATTCATAAAGAGCAGATTGAAGGTATCATTATATCTTCGGTTGTTCCACCAATCATGTTTGCTTTAGAGCGCATGTGTGTGAAATATTTTAACCAACGCCCGATAATAGTGGGGCCAGGGATCAAAACAGGTCTAAATATTAAATACGAAAACCCAAGAGAAGTTGGAGCAGACCGAATTGTAAATGCGGTTGCTGCAATTCATGAATATGATGCACCATTGATTATCGTTGATTTTGGTACAGCCACTACGTATTGTTACATCAATGAAAACAAACAGTATATGGGTGGGGCCATCGCGCCGGGTATCAATATCTCTACAGAGGCTCTTTATACGAAAGCGGCTAAATTACCGCGTATTGAGATCGCTAAGCCTGAGGGTGTGATCGGGAAGAATACGGTTAATGCCATGCAAGCGGGTATTCTTTATGGATATGTAGGACAAGTAGAGGGTATTGTAAAAAGGATGAAAGAACAGTCTGAGGTTGAACCGAAAGTGATTGCGACCGGCGGACTTGCGAATTTAATTGCTGCGGAAAGCAACGTGATCGATCATGTTGATCCGTTTTTAACATTAAAAGGTCTATTGTTGATATACGATAAAAATAAGAATGATTAAAGGATGAGTTTTAATGAATGATTATTTAATAAAGGCCCTTGCTTGTGATGGGCAGATTCGCGCTTATGCGATCTCTTCTACTGAGATGGTAAGTGAAGGACAGAGAAGACATGACACATGGCCAACTGCTTCAGCTGCATTAGGAAGAGCGATGACTGCATCAACCATGATGGGTATGATGCTAAAAGGTGAAAACAACAGTATAACGGTGAAGATTGAAGGCGGCGGTCCAATCGGAGTGATCATCGTAGATAGCAACACAAAAGGTGAGACACGTGGTTATGTAACGAACCCACATACTCATTTTGAGCTGAACAGCAAAGGAAAACTGGATGTAGCAAGAGCGGTAGGTAAAGATGGATACTTATCCGTTTTAAAAGATATCGGAATGCGTGAAAAGTTCACAGGACAAGTACCGATGGTTTCAGGGGAATTAGGAGAGGACTTCACGTATTACTTTGCTTCTTCTGAACAGGTGCCTTCTGCAGTAGGTGTTGGCGTTCTAGTGAATCCGGATAATTCGATCAAAGCGTCAGGCGGTTTTATCGTACAAGTGATGCCGAATGCTTCGGATGCAATCGTTGATTTACTTGAAGAAAGAATAAACGCGATTCCTCCGATTTCTCGATTGATCGAAAAAGGAATGACACCAGAAGAAATCTTATTTGAGCTTTTAGGAGAAGACCAAGTCCAAATCCTTGAGAAATCTCCTGTACGTTTTCAGTGCACGTGCTCACATGAGCGTTTTGGACAGGCGATCGTAAGTCTAGGAGAACAAGAAATCTCAGATATTATAGAAGAAGATGGCCAAGCTGAAACGAACTGTCAATTCTGCAACGCCACTTATATCTTTACAAAAGAAGAACTTCAAACCTTGCTTGATCAAGCAAAAGCGTAAACCCGGACTTTTCTCCGGGTTTTGTTTTATACATGAAATAAAAATATCTGCGTACCATGGTAATAGACGATCTACGTATGCAATAAAATTGACAGAGTATTTCCAGGGTTGCTACAATTAATCCAATAAAAATACTCGGTTTTAGGAGTGATGGCAAATGGCAAGAGTGGCACAATCGATCACAGACCTGATCGGTCAAACACCTGTAGTGAAATTGAATCGCATCACATCAGAGGATATGGCAGATGTTTACCTAAAGTTAGAATTTATGAATCCGGGAAGCAGCGTGAAAGATCGAATCGCATTAGCGATGATAGAAGATGCTGAGAAGAGCGGAAAATTAAAAGCAGAAGATACAATTGTTGAACCAACTAGTGGTAACACAGGAATTGGTTTAGCGATGGTTGCTGCAGCAAAAGGATACAAAACGGTCCTTGTCATGCCTGAAACGATGAGTTTAGAAAGAAGAAACCTTTTGAGAGCTTATGGAGCGGATCTTGTACTCACTCCTGGACCAGAGGGAATGGGCGGAGCGATTAGAAAGGCGGAAGAACTAGCAAAAGAAAAAGGCTACTTCATGCCACAGCAGTTTAAGAATGAAGCGAACCCTGCCATCCACCGAAACACGACTGGCCAAGAAATCGTTTCGCAATTTCCTGATGGTCTGGACGCATTCGTTTCTGGAATCGGCACAGGTGGAACCATTACGGGTGCAGGTCAGGTCTTAAAAGAGAAATATCCAGAGATTAAGATCTATGCGGTGGAACCGACGGACTCCCCGGTATTGTCTGGTGGTAAACCAGGACCGCACAAGATACAAGGAATTGGTGCAGGTTTTGTGCCTGATATTTTAAAAACAGATATTTACGATGAAGTGTTAACCATCTCAAACGATGAGGCCTTCGAATGGGCGAGAAAGGCAGCGCGTGAAGAAGGGCTTTTAGGCGGAATCTCATCAGGTGCAGCGATCTCGGCAGCATTAAAAGTTGCTAAAAAGCTTGGTAAAGGCAAAAAGGTATTAGCGATCATTCCAAGTAATGGAGAACGTTACTTAAGTACGCCGCTGTACCAATTTGAAGATTGATCATTCAAAAGAGTTCCCTTTCTGGGGGCTTTTTTTCATGAATTTTTTTCTTCATTGACACGTTGATTGTAGTGTAAGATGCGTGCCTACCACCTGAGAAGCTTCTCGCAAGGCATGCGACGAGGAAGCTCGCTGCGGTAGCATTTACTGTAGACGCAGGAGCAAGAATACTTCCTTGATGTGGACAGGTGAGACACCTAAGGGCGCAAAGCGCTGAGGTGGCTCACCGCACGCCCCCGGAAAGGGAGCACCTGAAACGGAAATCAACCTCTTACAAGGCAACAGAGACTAAACTTAAAAGTGGAGACAATACCCATGTAAATGTAGGAAATTGGGAGAAAGATGTGCCAAAGTGAAACACCTCATGTACAATGTAAGCAGAAGATTTTTGGGAGAGTGACCGTATGGGGATGAACAAAAAATGGCATGTCATGCATTCATGTATACCTCTATCTAAAGAAGAGTGGTTCTACAAATATAAATTCTTAGCGGCGACTGAGCCTCGCCATGTTTTACTAGAGAGCGGAAGAACTGGAAAGTACAGCATTATCGGTCTTTCACCGTTTGCGGAAGTCACTGGTAAACAAGACGTCCTAACTATAAGAACAGATGAAGGTTCTACTACACGTAAAGGTCCTATTTATGAACAGTTTCAAAATTGGTTCAAAGATTTTGATGTAGAGCGAGTAGAAGGACTTCCTGACTTTACGGGTGGAGCTATCGGATACTTGAGCTATGATCTAACGCGCGAGTTTGAAAAACTGCCAGCAACTTCAGAAGATGATCTAGGTCTTCCTGATTTGTACTTCTTGCTGTTTAGAGATGTTTTTGTTTATGAACATGAAACGAGTATGTTGTGGATCGTAACTCTGACAGAAAATAAGGATGACTCGTATAACATAGACAAGTTGCGAGCTTATAAAGAAATGTGGGAAGCGCCGCTTTCTGCCGTAGAGGTTGACCAAGAGAATCAGAACTATCCCATTGAAGATTTTAAACACGTTTCCATGACAGAGGATGTTTTTGTAGAGGCTGTTAAAAAGATTCAAAGTTATATTTCTGATGGTGATGTGTTTCAAGTGAATCTTTCTGTGCGCCAGTCAAAGGCACTACGAACTACTCCATTAAACGTTTATGAAGAATTAAGAAGAATCAACCCATCTCCATATATGAGTTACTTAGAAACACCAGACTTTCAGCTTGTTAGTGCTTCACCAGAACTTTTAGTAAAGAAAAAAGGTGAACTGATTAGCACGCGTCCGATCGCGGGAACACGACCACGAGGCAGAACAGAGGAAGAAGATATCGAGCTTGCAAACACGCTGATTCAAAATGAGAAAGAACGAGCGGAACATGTGATGCTCGTCGATCTTGAACGAAACGATCTTGGTAAAGTTTCGGTTTACGGCAGTGTGAATGTGGACGAGTTCATGGTGATCGAAAGGTATTCCCACGTGATGCATATTGTCTCGAATGTAGTGGGCACATTACGGCCAGAATTTGATGCGTTCGATTGCATCAAAGCGACATTCCCAGGTGGTACGATCACGGGTGCTCCTAAAGTAAGAACGATGGAGATCATCGAAGAGCTAGAACCTGTTCGTAGAGGTGTGTACACAGGAAGTATCGGCTGGATCGGTTTTAACGGTGATACGGAAATGAATATCGCAATTCGGACGATGGTATGTCAAAATGAAACTGCACACGTTCAAGCGGGTGCGGGTATCGTTATTGACTCCATACCTGAAAGTGAGTACAGAGAAAGTCTAAAAAAAGCAGAGGCGCTGTGGCGTGCCAAAGAGCAGAGTGAGCTCGGGTCAATTTTGGTATAAGGCAGCACATGAGAGGAGATGAGACGAGATGATTTTAATGATTGATAACTACGATTCTTTTACGTACAACCTCGTTCAGTATTTAGGTGAGATGGGTGAGGAGCTAGTCGTAAAACGAAACGATGAGATAACGATTCAAGAGATTGAACAGTTGAATCCAGATTTCTTAATGATTTCACCAGGACCATGTTCTCCGAATGAAGCAGGTATCTCGCTAGAAGCGATCTCGCATTTTGCAGGAAAGACACCGATCTTCGGGGTCTGTTTAGGTCATCAGTCGATCGCGCAAGTGTTTGGTGGAGACGTGGTGCGTGCAGAGCGATTGATGCATGGCAAAGTGTCTCCTGTTCTTCATGACGGGAAGACCGTGTATAACGGACTTGCGCAAGAGTTTCCTGCAACACGTTACCATTCACTGATCGTAAAAAGAGAAACATTGCCTGATTGCTTTGAGATATCTTCTTGGACAAGTGAAGGAGAGATCATGGGGATTCGACATAAAGAACTGCCGATCGAAGGCGTTCAATATCATCCGGAGTCCATACTAACGGAAGACGGAAAGAAATTGCTAAGAAACTTTATTGATTTTTATAAAGGCAAGGAAGTTACATGTACATCTATTTAAACGGAAAAGTAGTCTCCAAAGATGATGCTATGATTTCACCCTATGATCATGGCTTCATGTATGGTTTAGGAGCGTTTGAAACCTTTAGAACCTATGACGGTTTTCCTTTTTTAATTCATGAACACTTGAACAGGCTGCATGAAGCGTTAAACGAGTTGAATATCGATCTTGTGCTAGATGAAGACACGGTTATTGAGATGGTGAGGATACTCCTCGCTAAAAATAAGATGAATGACGCATATTTTAGACTTAATGTATCAGCTGGCGTGGGTGATATCGGATTACAGAAAGAGCCCTATGTGGAACCTGTCGTTGTTTTGTATACGAAGCCTCTCTTGGACACAAGTTCTGTTTCAGAAAAAGAGCTGGTTCTTCTTAAAACGAGACGCAATACGCCAGAAGGTGAGAAGCGGCTGAAATCTCATCACTATTTAAATAGCATCTTAGGCAAGAGAGAACTTGCTTCTATAAATCAAGAAGGCGTTTTCCTGACCCAAGAAGGTAATATCAGTGAAGGAACCGTATCCAACCTCTTTTGGTACAGAGATAACAAGCTATATACTCCTCACACGTCCACTGGGATTTTAGAGGGGATCACCCGAAAATGGGTTATGCATGTTTCAGAACGTGTGAACATTCCTCTAAAAACGGGGAACTATACTATTGAGGCTTTAACGGAAGCGGATGAAGTTTTCCTGACGAACTCGATACAAGAGCTCGTTCCAGTCAGTCATTTTCAAGATACAACGTTTCTTGGGGCTGAAGGTGAAGTGTATCAGAAGTTTAGAGAGCTCTACATGAACCATACGAAGAAACAATATCGAAGTATCTGATGTTTTTTGAAAGGATAGATTCTCCATGCACGAAATGATGCTAAAGCTGCAAAAAGTGAACTGCGGTGAGTACGTACTTGATTTTTCTAAAAAAACATATGTGATGGGTATTCTTAATGTGACGCCAGATTCATTTTCGGATGGCGGACATCATAACAGAATCGAACAGGCGATCTCTCATGCGAAACAGATGGTGGAAGACGGCGCTGATATCATTGACATAGGCGGAGAATCCACGAGACCTGGTGCTGAGAAAGTGTCGCTCGAACAAGAGCTGGAGCGTGTCATTCCTGTAATAGAGGCATTAAGAAAAGAAGTAAACGTTCCTTTATCGATTGATACCTATAAAGCAGAGACTGCCTACCAAGCGATACAAGCAGGTGCTCATATCATCAACGATGTTTGGGGAGCTAAATTTGATCCAGACATGCCAAGGGTGATGGCCGAGACAAATGTGCCGGTCATTCTCATGCATAACCGGTTTGATACGAACTACCAAGAATTCATGCCAGATCTGATTGCTGATCTTGAGCATAGTATCGCGATTGCCGTTAAGGCGGGAGTTAACCCTGACAACATCATTTTAGATCCAGGTGTTGGTTTTGTAAAAACGTTCGAACAAAACCTTGAAACGATCAGAAGATTGAATGAGATTGTTCAGATGGGCTATCCTGTCTTATTAGGAACATCGCGTAAATCGATGATCGGTAAAGCACTCGATCTGCCAGTCGAAGAGCGGGTAGAGGGAACAGGTGCGACCGTTTGTCTCGGAATTGAACGCGGCTGTTCGATCGTTCGCGTTCATGATGTAAAAGAAATGAGCCGAATGACGAAGATGATGGACATCATGCTCAAAAAAGGAACGGTGTCTCATGGATAAAATGTATGTGAACGGTATGAGGTTCTATGGCTATCATGGTGTGTTTAATGAAGAGCAAAAGCTTGGACAGCGTTTCAATGTAGACGTAGTATTATCCATGGACCTTTACCAAGCAGGGCTTACTGATGAATTAGATCATACGGTCAATTACGGAGAAGTTTACGCAGTGGTTAAAGAAATTGTTGAAGGTGAACCTGTTAAGCTTTTAGAAACCTTGGCCGAAGCAATTTCCGCCTCTATCCTTAGCAAGTTTATGCTGGTGGATGAAGTGATGGTCAAAGTCATCAAACCAGATCCTCCGATTCCTGGACATTACGAATCGGTTGCGGTCGAAATCACAAGAGGTCGCGTATAGATGAACGACAATAATATTGCTTACCTATCTGTCGGTTCGAACATAGGTGATCGAGAAGGATTGCTTGAACGAGCGATTTCTCTAGTAGAAGAGTTTGATGACATCAGCATTGAATCCGTTTCGTCAATCTATGAGACGGATCCCGTAGGTGTGACAGATCAGCCATTATTCTTAAATTTAGCATTAAAACTCAAAACCTCTCTTTCTCCACAAGCTCTTTTGAGTAAACTGCAAGACGTAGAGATGAAACTAGACCGAAAGAGGCTTCAAAAATGGGGACCGCGAACAATAGACCTTGACATTTTATTGTATAATAGTGTAAGTATACAGACGGAAGAGTTAACGATTCCGCACCCACGTATGCTTGAAAGGGCGTTTGTTCTCATACCTCTATGTGAAATTGCTCCAGATGATATCTACCCGGATGAAGCAATTTCGTTACATCAAGTCCTTTGCGAACAAAGAGATAAAGAAGGTGTACGCATATGGAAGAAGACCGAATGGGAAGACGCATCCGTGCGTTCAGAAAGTTAAAAGGTTATACCCAAGAACAACTTGCTAAAGACATCGGAATATCAGTTTCGGTTCTCGGTGAGGTGGAAAGGGGCAGCCGAAAGCCTAAAGGAGATCTGCTTCACAAGATTGCAGATCAATTCAGCATTAACGTAGAAGAATTACAATAAGAGAATCGATATATAAGGCCAGTAAGAGGAACGAGGTGATTGTTAACTTGAAGATCGGTGATATTACATTAAAGAATCCGGTAGTTCTAGCACCGATGGCTGGTGTATGTAATCCTGCTTTCCGATTGATCGCAAAAGAGTTCGGAGCAGGGCTCGTCTGTGCAGAGATGGTAAGTGACAAAGGGATTCTGCATGAGAACGAAAGATCTTTAAAGATGCTTTATGTAGATGAACGCGAAAAACCACTCAGTCTTCAAATTTTTGGGGGCGAGCGTGAATCATTAGTGGCTGCTGCTAAATACGTTGATAAGAATACGAACGCAGACATTATTGATATCAATATGGGTTGCCCGGTTCCTAAGATCACAAAATGTGATGCAGGAGCAAAGTGGCTGCTCGATCCAGACAAGATCTACGAGATGGTAGCAGCTACGGTTGATGCGGTCCAAAAACCGGTAACTGTTAAAATGCGTATCGGCTGGGATGAAGATCATATCTATGCTGTGAAGAACGCGCAAGCTGTTGAACGTGCAGGCGGAGCCGCTGTTGCTGTTCACGGCCGCACGCGTGTTCAGATGTATGAAGGAGTAGCTGATTGGGACATCATCGGTGAAGTGAAGAAGAACGTATCGATTCCGGTTATCGGTAATGGTGATGTCTCTTCTCCTCAAGAAGCGAAAGACCGCATGGACCAATACGGAGTAGACGGGGTTATGATCGGAAGAGCAGCACTCGGCAACCCTTGGATGCTTTATCGCACTGTTCAATATCTAGAGAGCGGGATCATCGCGCCAGAACCTACTGCACGAGAAAAGATGAACATCTGCATGCTGCATATGGATCGTTTGATCGACCTAAAAGGTGAAGATGTTGCAGCAAGAGAGATGAGGAAGCATGCTGCTTGGTATCTTAAAGGCTTGCCTCAAACCGGTTCTGTTCGAAACGCGATCAACCAGATGACTACTCGGGAAGGTATGAATAAACTATTGTTTGATTATGTGGATCAATTAGAAGAAGTACAAAAAATCAGCTGACACTAGCAACATACAGCCAGATCATCAGATGACTGGCTGTTGTTTGCTTAAAGACAACAGATTCAGCATCCGGTGTTTTTCTTTATTATAATGGAGGAGGAATAGCTTATGGCTATGCTCAAACTCACCCAAGAAGGCACCAGGAACTTAGAAAAAGAACTACAATACCTATTAAAACGTAAAAAGCAATGCCGAAACACATCAGAAAAGGAATTCATTCATAAGCGGGTATCTGAGATAAAAGATATTTTAGCTCAATCCATCACATGGCCGATGGTCAGAGAAGCGGGTTACCATGTAGAACCCGGCTCTACCGTTACGATTGAAGATACCGTCCATAGAGAGCGGTATACGTATACGATCGTCCATCCATTTGAAGCTGATCCTCGCGAAAACATGATCTCGGTGCAATCTCCCATCGCAAAAGCTGCGATCGGAAAAACGGTTCACTCGACTTTTACTGTACGTGTTCCTTTCGGCGAAGATTTAACTTATACCATACTTGATATTCAAAACTGCTAAAAGCTAGGAGTGTTCCCATGAGCCAAGAAGTAGAATTAAATGACTTGCTTCGTGTTAGAAGAGAAAAGTTAACTGCATTAACGGAAAAAGGAGTAGATCCTTTCGGTACCAAGTTTGACCGTACGCATACAGCAGCGGATCTTGTTTCTGAATACGGAGAAAAAGAAAAAGAAGAACTTGATAATGAAGAGATCTCAGTAACTCTTGCGGGTCGTATCATGACAAAACGCGGAAAAGGGAAAGCTGGATTTGCTCATATTCAAGACTTATCTGGAAAGATCCAGATCTATGTAAGATTAGATGCTGTTGGTGATGAGCAATACGAACTATTCAATACGATCGATATTGGAGACTGGGTAGGGGTAACAGGACTTGTCTTTAAAACGAAAGTAGGAGAACTTTCTATTAAAGCGAAAGATTTTCAACTGTTAACAAAATCACTGCGTCCATTACCTGATAAGTTTCATGGACTAAAAGACGTTGAACAACGATACCGTCAACGTTATGTGGATCTGATCATGAACCCTGAGGTTAAAGATACGTTTATTTCTCGTTCTAAGATTATCCGTTCTATGCGCCGTTATTTAGATGACAATGGATATTTAGAAGTAGAAACGCCTACTATGCACTCCATTCCTGGTGGAGCATCTGCTCGTCCGTTCATCACGCATCATAATGCACTAGATATGGAGCTTTACATGCGAATCGCAATCGAGCTTCACCTTAAGCGCCTTATCGTAGGTGGACTTGAGAAGGTATACGAGATCGGCCGCGTATTCCGTAATGAAGGAGTATCAACTCGTCATAACCCGGAATTCACGATGATCGAGCTGTATGAAGCATATGCAGATTACCTTGATATCATGGAATTGACGGAGAATCTGGTCGCTCACATCGCAGAGGATGTATTAGGAACAACAACGGTTACGTACGGAGACTATGAAGTGGATCTTAAGCCTCGTTGGAAGAGAGTACACATGGTCGACGCGATTAAAGAGGCAGCTGGCGTTGATTTCTGGCCTGAAATGACAGACGAAGAAGCTCGTGCTCTAGCTAAAGAACATAATGTACCTGTAAAAGACAACATGTCATATGGTCATGTTGTAAATGAATTCTTTGAACACTTTGTAGAAGAAAAACTGATCCAACCTACATTCGTGTACGGTCACCCAGTTGCAATCTCACCTTTAGCGAAGAAGAATCCTGAGGACCCTCGCTTTACTGATCGTTTTGAGCTGTTTATTGTAGGTCGTGAGCATGCCAATGCTTTCTCTGAGCTAAATGACCCAATCGATCAGCGCGAACGTTTTGAAGAGCAACTGAAAGAACGTGCTGAAGGTAATGATGAAGCACATATGATGGATGAAGACTTTGTAGAGGCACTTGAATATGGTATGCCTCCTACAGGTGGACTAGGAATCGGAATCGATCGTCTAGTGATGCTGTTAACAAACTCACCATCTATCCGTGACGTTCTGTTATTCCCGCAAATGCGTCATTCTGAAAAATAATGTAGACTAAAAAGCCAGCTTCGTGCTGGCTTTTTGATTTTTTAACGGAGTAAGTATAGGAATGAATAAAACGAGTATCATAATGAAGGTGTTATCTTCGAATTACCATTTCACTATATCTTGTATAAAACTGGCATAGGATCGCTGTATCTTGTATAAGCTTTAAACCCTCAACAAAAGCGATTATAAAAGTTATCTTTTTTTCGTAAAAACTATTGTACAAGAGCGAAAATGATGGTATATTATTCTTCGTCGCAAGGAATACTGACATGTTGATGAGCCTTACATAAACGATTAAAAGTTTTTGAAAAAAGCTGTTGACAACGAGGGTTGCGACATGGTAATCTAATAAAGTCGCCAAAACGAGCGGCTAAGAAAACGAAACAAAAAGTTCTTTGAAAACTGAACAAAAGAAATAGGTAAGGAATTAAGAATTAATTCCGTCAGTTTTAAAATCGAGCAAGACAAACACTTTTATGGAGAGTTTGATCCTGGCTCAGGATGAACGCTGGCGGCGTGCCTAATACATGCAAGTCGAGCGAATGATGAGGAGCTTGCTCCTCTGATTTAGCGGCGGACGGGGGAGTAACACGTGGGTAATCTGCCTGTAAGACGGGGATAACTCCGGGAAACCGGGGCTAATACCGGATAATAAGAGAAGAAGCATTTCTTCTTTTTGAAAGTCGGTTTCGGCTGACACTTACAGATGAGCCCGCGGCGCATTAGCTAGTTGGTGAGGTAACGGCTCACCAAGGCGACGATGCGTAGCCGACCTGAGAGGGTGATCGGCCACACTGGGACTGAGACACGGCCCAGACTCCTACGGGAGGCAGCAGTAGGGAATCTTCGGCAATGGGCGAAAGCCTGACCGAGCAACGCCGCGTGAGCGATGAAGGCCTTCGGGTCGTAAAGCTCTGTTGTTAGAGAAGAACAAGTACGAGAGTAACTGCTCGTACCTTGACGGTACCTAACCAGAAAGCCACGGCTAACTACGTGCCAGCAGCCGCGGTAATACGTAGGTGGCAAGCGTTATCCGGAATTATTGGGCGTAAAGCGCGCGCAGGCGGTCTCTTAAGTCTGATGTGAAAGCCCACGGCTCAACCGTGGAGGGTCATTGGAAACTGGGAGACTTGAGTGCAGGAGAGAAAAGTGGAATTCCACGTGTAGCGGTGAAATGCGTAGAGATGTGGAGGAACACCAGTGGCGAAGGCGGCTTTTTGGCCTGTAACTGACGCTGAGGCGCGAAAGCGTGGGGAGCAAACAGGATTAGATACCCTGGTAGTCCACGCCGTAAACGATGAGTGCTAGGTGTTGGGGGGTTCCACCCTCAGTGCTGAAGTTAACACATTAAGCACTCCGCCTGGGGAGTACGACCGCAAGGTTGAAACTCAAAGGAATTGACGGGGGCCCGCACAAGCAGTGGAGCATGTGGTTTAATTCGAAGCAACGCGAAGAACCTTACCAGGTCTTGACATCCTTTGACCACTCTAGAGATAGAGCTTTCCCCTTCGGGGGACAAAGTGACAGGTGGTGCATGGTTGTCGTCAGCTCGTGTCGTGAGATGTTGGGTTAAGTCCCGCAACGAGCGCAACCCTTGACCTTAGTTGCCAGCATTCAGTTGGGCACTCTAAGGTGACTGCCGGTGACAAACCGGAGGAAGGAGGGGATGACGTCAAATCATCATGCCCCTTATGACCTGGGCTACACACGTGCTACAATGGATGATACAAAGGGTTGCGAAGCCGCGAGGCCAAGCCAATCCCAAAAAGTCATTCTCAGTTCGGATTGTAGGCTGCAACTCGCCTACATGAAGCCGGAATTGCTAGTAATCGCGGATCAGCATGCCGCGGTGAATACGTTCCCGGGCCTTGTACACACCGCCCGTCACACCACGAGAGTTTGTAACACCCGAAGTCGGTGGGGTAACCCTTTTGGGAGCCAGCCGCCGAAGGTGGGACAGATGATTGGGGTGAAGTCGTAACAAGGTAGCCGTATCGGAAGGTGCGGCTGGATCACCTCCTTTCTATGGAGATTATGAAACACCTTCGTGTGTTTCGTAAGTACGCCTATTCTTCTTTTGTTCAGTTTTGAAGGAACTTATGTTCTTTCAAGATGTTCTTTGAAAACTAGATATCGACATCCAAACAATATGCAAGGCAGATAGATTTATCTAATCTGCGCCAAGCAAGAATCTTTGATGTGCAAACATCATATAAGGTTAAGCTAGAAAGGGCGCACGGTGGATGCCTTGGCACTAGGAGCCGAAGAAGGACGGGACGAACACCGATATGCCTCGGGGAGCTGTAAGTAAGCATTGATCCGGGGATTTCCGAATGGGGGAACCCACCATCCGTAATGGGATGGTATCCATATCTGAATACATAGGGTATGAGAAGGCAGACCCGGGGAACTGAAACATCTAAGTACCCGGAGGAAGAGAAAGCAAATGCGATTTCCTGAGTAGCGGCGAGCGAAACGGAATCAGCCCAAACCAGAGAGCTTGCTCTCTGGGGTTGTAGGACACTCTATACGGAGTTACAAAGGAACGAAGTAGGTGAAGTGGTCTGGAAAGGCCAGCCGAAGAAGGTAACAGCCCTGTAGCTGAAACTTCGTTCCCTCCTGAGTGGATCCTGAGTACGGCGGGACACGTGAAACCCCGTCGGAATCCGGGAGGACCATCTCCCAAGGCTAAATACTCCCTAGTGACCGATAGTGAACCAGTACCGTGAGGGAAAGGTGAAAAGCACCCCGGAAGGGGAGTGAAACAGATCCTGAAACCGTGTGCCTACAAGTAGTCGGAGCCCATTAACGGGTGACGGCGTGCCTTTTGTAGAATGAACCGGCGAGTTACGATCCCGTGCAAGGTTAAGTTGATAAGACGGAGCCGCAGCGAAAGCGAGTCTGAATAGGGCGACATAGTACGTGGTCGTAGACCCGAAACCGTGTGATCTACCCATGTCCAGGGTGAAGTTCAGGTAACACTGAATGGAGGCCCGAACCCACGCACGTTGAAAAGTGCGGGGATGAGGTGTGGGTAGGGGTGAAATGCCAATCGAACACGGAGATAGCTGGTTCTCCCCGAAATAGCTTTAGGGCTAGCCTCGCGGCAAGATTCCTGGAGGTAGAGCACTGATTGGACTAGGGGCCCCCACAGGGTTACCGAATTCAGTCAAACTCCGAATGCCAGAGAATTATCCGCGGGAGTCAGACTGCGAGTGATAAGATCCGTAGTCAAAAGGGAAACAGCCCAGACCATCAGCTAAGGTCCCAAAGTATACGTTAAGTGGCAAAGGATGTGGAGTTGCCCAGACAACCAGGATGTTGGCTTAGAAGCAGCCACCATTTAAAGAGTGCGTAATAGCTCACTGGTCGAGTGACTCTGCGCCGAAAATGTAACGGGGCTAAACGTATCACCGAAGCTATGGCTTGTACCGTATGGTACAGGGGTAGGGGAGCGTTCGAAGTGCAGCGAAGTCAGACCGGAAGGACTGGTGGAGCGCTTTGAAGTGAGAATGCCGGTATGAGTAGCGAAAGACAAGTGAGAATCTTGTCCATCGAAAGCCTAAGGTTTCCTGAGGAAGGCTCGTCCGCTCAGGGTTAGTCGGGGCCTAAGCCGAGGCTGAAAAGCGTAGGCGATGGATAACAGGTTGATATTCCTGTACCACCTCCTTTCCGTTTGAACAATGGGGGGACGCAGTAAGGTAGGGTGAGCGCACTGATGGAATAGTGCGTCTAAGCAGTTAGGCTGTTGGGTAGGCAAATCCGCCCAACATGAAGGCTGAGCTGTGATGGCGAGGGAAATTTTAGTACCGAAGTCCCTGATCCTACACTGCCAAGAAAAGCCTCTAGTGAGGAAAGAGGTGCCCGTACCGCAAACCGACACAGGTAGGCGAGGAGAGAATCCTAAGATGATCGGGAGAACTCTCGTTAAGGAACTCGGCAAAATGACCCCGTAACTTCGGGAGAAGGGGTGCTCTGATAGGGTTTATCGCCCGAGAGAGCCGCAGTGAATAGATCCAAGCGACTGTTTAGCAAAAACACAGGTCTCTGCGAAACCGCAAGGTGAAGTATAGGGGCTGACACCTGCCCGGTGCTGGAAGGTTAAGAGGAGGGGTTATCCTTTGGGAGAAGCTCTGAATTGAAGCCCCAGTAAACGGCGGCCGTAACTATAACGGTCCTAAGGTAGCGAAATTCCTTGTCGGGTAAGTTCCGACCCGCACGAAAGGTGTAACGACTTGGATACTGTCTCAACGAGAGACCCGGTGAAATTATAGTACCTGTGAAGATGCAGGTTACCCGCGACAGGACGGAAAGACCCCATGGAGCTTTACTGCAACTTGATATTGGATTTTGGTACAGCTTGTACAGGATAGGTAGGAGCCTGAGAAGCCGGAGCGCCAGCTTCGGTGGAGGCGTCGGTGGGATACTACCCTGGCTGTATTGAAATTCTAACCTTGGACCGTAATCCGGTTCGGAGACAGTGTCAGGTGGGCAGTTTGACTGGGGCGGTCGCCTCCTAAACAGTAACGGAGGCGCCCAAAGGTTCCCTCAGAATGGTTGGAAATCATTCGCAGAGTGTAAAGGCACAAGGGAGCTTGACTGCGAGACCTACAAGTCGAGCAGGGACGAAAGTCGGGCTTAGTGATCCGGTGGTTCCGCATGGAAGGGCCATCGCTCAACGGATAAAAGCTACCCTGGGGATAACAGGCTTATCTCCCCCAAGAGTCCACATCGACGGGGAGGTTTGGCACCTCGATGTCGGCTCATCGCATCCTGGGGCTGAAGTAGGTCCCAAGGGTTGGGCTGTTCGCCCATTAAAGCGGTACGCGAGCTGGGTTCAGAACGTCGTGAGACAGTTCGGTCCCTATCCGTCGCGGGCGCAGGAAATTTGAGAGGAGCTGTCCTTAGTACGAGAGGACCGGGATGGACACACCGCTGGTGTACCAGTTGTTCCGCCAGGGGCATAGCTGGGTAGCTACGTGTGGACGGGATAAGTGCTGAAAGCATCTAAGCATGAAGCCCCCCTCAAGATGAGATTTCCCATCACGCAAGTGAGTAAGACCCCTTAGAGATGATGAGGTTGATAGGTCTGGTGTGGAAGCGTGGTGACACGTGGAGCTGACAGATACTAATCGGTCGAGGGCTTATCCTTAAAAAAGCATAACGTTTGGAAACGTCGTATCTAGTTTTGAGAGAACATCTCTCAATATATTTTGGTTCAGTGATGATGGCAAAGAGGTCACACCCGTTCCCATACCGAACACGGAAGTTAAGCTCTTTAGCGCCGATGGTAGTTGGGGGTTTCCCCCTGTTAGAGTAGGACGTCGCTAGGCAATGAGGAAGATGGATGAAAATCCATCTTCTTTTTTTGTGTTTTAAAAATGAAATAAGGAGGTTTGGCTGATGCCAAACTTCTGATTTATGGATGATTGGAGGTGAGGAAGTTTCGGGGGGATAGAGCATGGAACGGGTAGGGATGGGTTGTCGAGAATTAGCGAATGGCCTTTATTTTTGTTTTTAGACTTAATTGAGGCTGGTTCCGACTTAATTCATTCTTCTTACGACTTAATTTTGTGGATTCAGACTTAATTAGACTGCGGAGATACCCCACTCCGTATGTTTCGGAGATCAGTTTCATCCACGAAACCCTCCTACAACCCTCAAAATAGGAAGAAGATGGCCAGAGCCATCTTCCAAAACGCGATATTCTTCAGCCAAAGCTCCGAAAATCTATTCAAAAGTAACGCTAGCAGCCGCTTCACCCCTCATCAAAGCAAAAAACGCACCTAAACACCCCCGATTTCCGCTCACAAGCTCCAAATGAGATCTGCTCATCCACCCAAAGCAACATATTTTCACGGTAATTGAGATTTTATTCACGGTAATTCTCCATATATTCACGGATAAGCTTCATAATTTCACGGATAAAAATTTTTATCGAATTTTCGACACCGGCCATCACTACCGACTTATCGAACTCATCTAATCTTTATCCACCCCTCCACCCTCCTCCAAAAGCATCATCTTTTCGACAGAATCATACAGGTTAAGAAGATAACCATGAGGCAATAATGGTGGATAGAGATTTGCATTTTCGGAAAAAGGCAGGCTATAATATAACTATAGTCAAAGTTAGTCAAAGTCAGAAGGGGGAGGGGAAATGAGGAATATTTCAGATGTAATTGAAAATTACTTAAAGCAAATTCTCTCGAGCTCTAATGATCCGTCCATTGAAATTAAGCGGACGGATATTGCGGAAAGATTTCAATGCGTTCCTTCTCAAATAAACTACGTGATAAACACGAGATTTACGATTGAAAAAGGCTTCGTAGTGGAAAGTAAAAGAGGTGGAGGAGGATATATTCGGATCATGAAGGTCCGTACCGAAAGCTCCGCCCACTTAATTGATCACTTAGCCACCTTGATTGGTGAGAGGATATCGCAAGGCAACGCAGAAAATGTAATAAAGAGACTTATGGAAGAGACGATTGTTTCAGAACGAGAAGCAAGACTTATGCTGAGCGTGATGGATAGATCTATTTTAAAGCTTAATCTTCCAGAACGAGACGAATTACGAGCAGAATTATTAAAAGCTATGATAAAAACGTTAAAATATCGAACCACATAGCCCTTTTTTTCATTCTATATAAAGGGAGGGAGCAGAATGAATTGTGAAGAGTGCCATGAACGTGAAGCGTCTTTACATTTTACAAAGATCATAAATGGGGAGAAAACAGAATTTCACATTTGTGAACATTGTGCTAAAGAAAAAGGAGAATTCTTGCCGGGGTCGAATTCTTTTTCCATTCACCAATTGCTTTCTGGGCTTTTACACGGCGATGGACATGTCCCGAACACGCCATCATCCAACTTCATTCCGCCCTCATTAAGCTGTGAAAAGTGCGGGATGAGTTATTATCAGTTTGCGAAGATCGGTCGCTTTGGATGTGATAATTGCTACAAAGCGTTTGAATCGAAACTTAATCCTATTTTTAAAAGAGTTCATGGTGGTAACACTTTGCATGCGGGAAAGATTCCACTCCGTGCAGGAAGCAGTATTCAAGAAAAAAAGCAGCTTCAGCAATTAAAGCAAGCTTTGCAGCAGTATATATTAAATGAGGAATTTGAAAAAGCTGCTGAAACAAGGGATGTCATCAGGGAGATCGAGCACCGCTTGCAACAGGGGAGGGATACGTAACCGATGTCTTTAGAACGATTTATCAGTGACGCGATCAGTCCCTGGATGAAACGGGAGGGGCCAGAATCGGATATAGTTCTATCGAGCCGTGTCCGACTTGCAAGGAATATTCATCAATATGTTTTTCCCATCGCAGCAGATAAAGAGTCAGCTCATGAAGTCATTTCAGCGATCTCGACTTGTATGAGCGAAGAAAATGAAGAAGCAGAAAAGCTTGAAATGCTGATGATGGAGACGTTAAAACCTGTTCAAAAACGGGTACTTGTAGAGAAACATTTGATCAGTCCCAATCTAGCAGAGCAAGCGAAATACGGTGCTGTTCTCATGAATGCAGATGAATCAGTCAGCATCATGGTGAACGAAGAAGATCATATACGCATCCAATGTTTAGCACCGGGGTTTCAATTAGAAGAAGTGCTTCATCGGGCGAATGAGATCGATGATTTTATCGAAAAAAACGTTGATTATGCGTTTGATGAAAGACGAGGATATTTAACAAGCTGTCCGACAAATGTAGGAACTGGACTTCGAGCCTCTGTCATGATGCATCTTCCAGCGCTCGTACTCTCAAAAAAGATGAGCCGCATCATCCCAGCGATCAATCAGCTAGGGTTAGCGGTAAGAGGAATCTACGGCGAAGGTACTGAGGCGCAAGGAAACATTTTTCAAATTTCAAATCAGATGACACTAGGTAAGTCGGAAGAGGATATAATGGAAGACCTCGCAGGTGTTGTCATGCAGGTCATCCAACAAGAACGAGCAGCTCGTCAACAGCTGCAGGATGGATTGAAATTACAGCTTGAAGACAAGTTATTCCGTTCATTGGGAACGTTAGAGAATTGCCGGATCATCCAATCAAAAGAAGCTGCCAAGTGTTTATCAGATGTGCGGCTAGGCATTGATTTAGAGATCTTACCTGGGATTTCAAAAACGATCCTCAATGAGCTTATGATACTTACACAACCAGGTTTTCTTCAACAATATGCAGGTGAAGTTCTAACTCCAGAAGAACGTGACATAAGAAGAGCCACATTAATCAGAGAAAGAATAAAATTGGAAAACCGATAAGGAGCGTGACGAGTATGATGTTTGGTCGTTTTACTGAGAGAGCACAAAAAGTTTTAGCTTTGGCACAAGAAGAAGCGATTCGTCTAGGTCATAATAATGTGGGAACTGAACATATCCTGCTTGGCTTGATCCGTGAAGGAGAAGGAATTGCAGCAAAAGCACTTCAAGTTCTTGGTCTAGGGCCAGAAAAGATTCAAAAAGAAGTGGAAACATTGATCGGCCGCGGTCAGGAAGCTGTTCAAACGATCCACTACACGCCTCGTGCTAAAAAAGTGATTGAACTTTCCATGGATGAAGCTCGTAAACTCGGACATTCATACGTGGGAACGGAACACATTCTATTAGGATTGATCCGTGAAGGAGAAGGCGTTGCAGCCCGTGTTCTCAACAACCTAGGTGTCAGCCTTAACAAAGCGCGTCAACAAGTGCTGCAGTTACTAGGAAGCAATGAATCTTCTTCTAGTCATAGAGGTTCATCTGCGAGTGCCAACACACCGACGTTAGACAGCTTAGCGCGTGATCTAACAGCGATTGCTCGTGAAGGTACACTAGACCCAGTAATCGGGCGTGCGAAAGAAATTCAGCGTGTGATCGAGGTTCTGAGCCGCCGTACAAAGAACAACCCTGTATTGATTGGTGAGCCAGGTGTAGGTAAAACGGCTATCGCTGAAGGTTTAGCGCAGCAGATCATCAATAACGAAGTGCCAGAAACCCTTCGTGATAAGCGTGTTATGACGCTTGATATGGGTACAGTTGTAGCGGGAACGAAGTACAGAGGTGAATTTGAAGACCGTCTGAAAAAAGTAATGGATGAGATCCGCCAAGCTGGGAACATCATTCTATTCATCGACGAACTTCATACACTGATCGGTGCAGGTGGAGCAGAAGGTGCGATCGATGCATCCAACATTTTAAAGCCAGCTCTTGCTCGTGGTGAACTTCAATGTATCGGTGCTACAACACTTGATGAGTATAGAAAATATATTGAAAAAGATGCAGCGCTTGAGCGTCGTTTCCAGCCGATCACAGTCAACGAGCCAACGAAGGATGAAAGTATTCAAATTCTTCAAGGACTTCGCGATCGTTATGAAGCTCATCACCGTGTAACGATCACCGATGAAGCGATCGAAGCCTCTGTTCAGTTATCTGATCGCTACATCTCAGATCGTTTCTTACCAGATAAAGCGATCGATCTTATTGATGAAGCGGCGTCAAAAGTTCGTCTTCGTTCATATACAGCACCACCGAACTTAAAAGAGCTTGAACAAAAGCTAGAGGAAGTTCGTAAAGAGAAGGATGCAGCTGTTCAAAGTCAAGAATTTGAAAAAGCTGCTTCACTTCGAGATTCTGAGCAACGCCTTCGTGAAGAGTTAGAGAAAACGAAGGACGTATGGAAAGAAAAGCAAGGAAAAGAAAATACAGAAGTAACGCCAGAAGATATTGCGCAAGTAGTGTCATCTTGGACGGGAGTTCCGGTTTCTAAGCTTGCTGAAGAAGAAACAGAACGTCTTCTGAAGATGGAAGAGATTCTGCATGATCGTGTTATCGGTCAGTCCGAAGCTGTTACGGCAATCTCTAAAGCAATCCGCAGAGCACGTGCTGGACTTAAAGATCCGAAGCGTCCGATCGGCTCATTCATCTTCTTAGGACCAACAGGTGTTGGTAAAACGGAACTTGCAAGAGCTGTCGCTGAAACTCTATTTGGTGATGAAGATGCGATTATCCGTATTGACATGTCTGAGTACATGGAGAAGCATACAACATCCCGTCTCGTTGGATCACCTCCAGGCTATGTTGGGCACGAAGAAGGCGGTCAGCTGACTGAAAAAGTTAGAAGAAAGCCTTACTCGGTAATCTTGCTTGATGAGATCGAAAAAGCGCATCCTGAAGTGTTCAACATCTTACTTCAAGTGTTAGAAGATGGTCGTCTAACAGATTCTAAAGGACGTACAGTTGATTTCCGAAACACGGTTGTAATCATGACTTCAAACGTAGGGGCAAGCACGCTTAAGCGTAACCGTTCACTCGGATTTGCTGTTCACAACGAAGGTCAGAAGTACAACGATATGAAATCAAAAGTAATGGATGAACTAAAACGTGCGTTCCGTCCAGAGTTCTTGAACCGTATCGATGAGATCATCGTGTTCCACTCACTTGAAAAAGAACACTTGCTCAGAATTGTCAGCTTGATGGCTGAATCACTGAAAAAACGTCTAAGTGATCAAGGTATCGAGATCGAGTTGACTCAAGCAGCTCTCGAAAAGATCACAGAAGAAGGATACGATCCAGATTACGGAGCTCGTCCACTGCGTCGTGCTCTACAGCGTAAGATTGAAGATCGATTATCTGAAGAGCTTCTAAGAGGGAATATCAACAAAGGGCAGACCGTTAAGATTGATGTTGAAGAGAACGATTTTGTCGTTCAAACGGTCTAACTTTTACCACATATGAGAATATCCTACAAAAGACCCGGAAGACAGTCATGTCCTCCGGGTTTTTGTCGAAATAATCTTAGCTGTTCGCCTTTTTTTGCAGAGCTCAAATGGAAGTAGTTGTGAGGTTTTATGTTATGATATTAGTGAACAAATCTTGATATTTTCAGTATTTAACTTATTAAAATAGGAAACCTATTTTTCTTATACAATGATGTTTTGAAGGTGGCTGAATTCCGTTACAGGATGCTCGCTTTCCAGGGGGCGTGCGGTGAGCCTCTTAGCGCTCTGCGCTGTTAAGAGTCTCACCTGTCCCGCTGATCCCCTAGGAGTCTCGCACCTTTCACTCCAATCAACTATCAATGAAGTCTTTGAAGGATATTCATACAGTTTTATTCAAGCATGAAGTTTAACGGGGCAAATCACGTTTTAATCAAAGTGAAATTGAATACTTGTTCGAAAATAGATAATTAGTAAAGCGTTAAGTTCGGAAGAGGAGTTTTTATAGATGGCTAAAGTAAAATCAATCTTTCTTTGCCAAGATTGCGGTTACGAATCACCGAAATGGATGGGGAAATGTCCCGGGTGCCATGCGTGGAACACGATGGTGGAGGAAACGATTCGTCCTGAAAAAAATATAAGAGGATTAACCTCTGGTGGAGATAAGAACGTAAAGCAGAAACCTCAGTCGATCGCAGATGTGAAAAGCGAGCAAGAACCACGCATACCGACAAACTACCAGGAGTTCAACCGTGTGCTAGGTGGAGGAATCGTTCCAGGCTCAATGGTTTTAGTTGGTGGAGACCCCGGAATCGGTAAGTCCACCCTATTGCTGCAAACATCCGCACAGCTTGCCCAAAAAGGAGAGCGTGTTCTATACATATCTGGTGAGGAATCTGTAAAACAGACGAAGCTTCGTGCTGATCGTTTAGATATCGACGCGAAGGACTTGTTTGTACTGGCAGAAACAGACTTGGAACTGATCGAACAGGCGATGTCTGATGTGATGCCTTCTGTGATGATCATCGATTCGATTCAAACGGTCTATCGAGCTGAAGTTACTTCTGCTCCAGGTAGTGTATCGCAAGTACGAGAGTGTACAGCACATTTGATGCGAATGGCAAAAACAAAAGGTATCGCTGTATTTATCGTAGGACATGTTACAAAGGAAGGAAATATCGCCGGTCCGCGTCTATTAGAGCATATGGTAGATGCCGTATTGTATTTTGAAGGAGAACGTCATCATACTTTCCGAATCTTACGTGCCGTTAAGAATCGTTTTGGGTCTACCAATGAAATTGGTGTTTTTGAAATGAAAGAAGTAGGACTGGAAGAAGTATTGAATCCTTCTGAAATCTTTTTAGAAGAACGTTCAAAAGGGGCAGCGGGTTCGACCGTAGTTGCTTCTCTAGAAGGAACACGACCGATGCTAGTAGAGCTTCAGGCTTTAATATCACCGACAAGCTTTGGTAATCCTAGAAGGATGGCTACAGGGATCGATCACAACCGTGTCTCGCTCCTCATGGCCGTTTTAGAGAAAAGAGTCGGGTTGCTTCTTCAGAACCAAGATGCTTATCTGAATGTTGCCGGTGGTGTGCGCTTGGATGAACCAGCGATCGATCTTGCTGTTGCGATCAGCATTGCTTCAAGCTTTCGCGATTCACCAACCAAGCCAACAGATGTTATGATTGGAGAAATAGGATTAACGGGAGAGGTTAGAAGAGTTTCCCGTATTGAGCAGCGTGTTCATGAAGCTGCGAAGTTAGGTTTTACGCGAGCTATTATACCTGATAAAAATATCGGTGGCTGGACGGTTCCAAAAGGAATTCAAGTCGTCGGAGTATCGACCGTTTATGAGGCATTACAAGCAGCGTTAGGAGGGTAATGTATATATGGATCATGCGATAAAAGAAGCAATCATAAGCCAAATGCTACAGCTAGTTGCTCCCGGAACACCACTACGAGAAGGGATCGACAACGTACTGCGAGCGAACACAGGTGGACTGATCGTTGTTGGATATAACGATAAAGTAAAAGAAATCGTTGATGGAGGTTTCTCTATTAACTGCAAATACTCACCAGCATCTCTATATGAACTTGCCAAGATGGATGGGGCGATCATTTTAAACGAAGATGCTGTTAAGATTCTGTATGCGAACACACAACTGATTCCAGATACGGTTATTCCGTCAACAGAAACGGGAATCCGTCACAGAACGGCAGAACGTGTTGCACGTCAAACCGGCAATCTTGTGATCTCTATCTCTCAACGTCGTAACGTTATCACTCTATATCAAGGGATGATTCGTTATTCGTTAAAAGAGATCGGTGTGATCTTGACGAAAGCCAATCAAGCGATTCAAACGCTTGAGAAATATAAAGTGGTTTTTGACCAAAGTGTTACGAACCTTGGCGCTCTAGAATTTGAAGAATTAGTGACTTTCCAAGAAGTTACACAAGTTATTCACAGAATTGAGATGGTTTTACGCATAAAAAATGAGATTATTAAATATGTTAATGAACTTGGTGTTGAAGGAAGGCTGATTCGAATCCAGATGGAGGAGCTTGTTTCTAACATCGAGGAAGAAGCACTACTTTTGATCAAGGACTATATGAAAGATCGTGAAAGTGATCCTTATGCGATTCTTCGCCAATTGAACAAACTATCATCTGAAGAATTGTTTGATGAATCCGTAATTATGAAACTTTTAGGCTTCTCAGCCGGTATGAATATGCAGGATGAGACGATTCATCCACGCGGATACCGCATTCTTGGTAAGATTCCAAGGCTTCCAGCGGTTATTATTGAGAACTTAACAGATGCATTTGAAAACCTTCCGCAAATTTTGCGCGCGTCTATTGATGAATTGGACGAGGTAGAGGGTATCGGTGAGATTCGCGCCAAAAAGGTAAAAGAAGGTCTAAAACGTATTCAGGAACAGCTTTTCGTCGATCGTCATATCTAGAGAAAACTTCCTATGAAAAAAAAGGAATTTTCTATCTTTTACACGTTTTTAATACGGTCATTTTGTAAATAATGATTAGGGGAGGTGAATCAGGCATGCTAAAAAGAATTGTTCAGCTATTTTTTATTGTAATAGGTGGCATGCTCGGCTATCTATATATACCAGATCTCATTCGTGTACTTAACTTCGGTGATCTTCCGAATCAAGTAACATCCCCGTATGTCGGGGCAGTGATTGGTGCACTTATACTTTTTTTATCTACATTTTGGCTGTCAGATTACGTAGTAGGTTTAATCCGCTGGGCTGAGGAAACGGTTGTAAAAGCTCCAGCAACTGACCTTTTATCCGGGACGATGGGGCTGATCATCGGATTGATCGTCGCATTTTTGATCCAGTCACCGTTAAGCTCTATGGATATTGTTGTGGTCAGCTCCATACTGCCGATCGCTATTACATTCCTGCTTGGTTATCTGGGCTTTCAGGTAGGATTTAAAAAGAGAGATGAGTTGATTCAGCTGTTCTCTTTGAAGAGCCAAGGAAAAGAACGTAAAAAAGAAGCAGAGATCGAAAAGCCGAGTGGTAAGTACAAGATTTTGGATACGAGCGTCATTATCGATGGCCGAGTGGCTGACATCTGTCAGACTGGCTTTTTAGAAGGTCCGCTCATTATTCCTCGTTTTGTATTAGAAGAACTGCAGTATATTGCAGATTCTTCAGATGTTCTAAAGCGTAACAGAGGACGCCGAGGTCTTGATATTCTAAATCGTATTCAAAAAGAGCTTTCTATGAAAGTTGAAATCTATGAAGGTGACTTTGAAGAGGTTACAGAAGTGGATAGCAAGCTAGTAAAACTCGCTCAGCTGTTATCCGGTGTTGTCGTAACGAACGATTTTAACTTGAACAAAGTATGTGAGCTGCAAAACGTTGCAGTACTAAATATTAATGACCTTGCCAATGCGGTCAAACCGGTTGTTCTTCCGGGTGAAGAACTTGTTGTACAAGTAATCAAAGACGGAAAAGAACAGAGTCAAGGTGTAGGTTATCTGGACGATGGAACGATGATCGTCGTAGAAGACGGCCGTGATTATGTAGGTAAGACGATCGATGTTGTTGTCACTTCTGTACTCCAAACATCAGCGGGCAGAATGATATTTGCTAAAAAGAAACTATTAGAAAAAGCATTGTAACGAACGGTGGGGAAGCACGTGAATTATTGGACAGTCATTCCTGCTGCTGGACAAGGTAAGCGAATGAATGCTGGTATCTCGAAGCAGTGGATCGAGCTCTTAGGAAAACCAGTCCTCGCTCACACGCTTGATGTGTTTGAAAATGATTCAAATTGCGAAGGTGTCATCTTGGTCGGCAGTGAAAAGGAATTGCAGCAGATGCAAGATTTTGTAGAGTCGTTCCAATATCAAAAAGTGCGCAAAATCGTTCCAGGCGGAAAAGAGCGTCAGCAAAGTGTTTATGAGGGTTTGAAGGTCGTGCCTACTGATACAGACCTCGTCCTCATTCATGATGCAGCGCGTCCTTTCATCACACACGATTCTATTTTACAACTAGTTAACACGGCACGAGATACAGGCTCTGCCGTGTTAGCTGTTCCTGTAAAGGACACGGTTAAGCGGGTAATTGAGAATCAAGTGGAAGAAACGATCGATCGTTCCAGCTTGTGGGCTGTTCAAACCCCGCAAGCTTTTCGTCTTTCTATTGTAATGGACGCACACAGGAAGGCAGACGAAGAAAGCTATATAGGAACGGATGATGCGAGCCTGGTGGAACGAATTGGACAAACAGTCGCTATTGTAATGGGAGACTATCATAATATAAAATTAACTACGTCTGATGACTTGTTATTTGGACAAGCCATTTTGTTAGAGAGACAGGGGGAAGAAGCATGATGCGCATCGGACAGGGTTTTGATGTACACGCCTTTAGTGAGGGCCGTCCGTTAATTATTGGCGGCGTAACGATTCCTTATGAAAAGGGACTTTTAGGGCATTCTGATGCTGACGTTCTTTTGCATGCTATTACAGATGCAGTGCTAGGCGCAGCGGGAGAAGGAGATATCGGGAAACACTTTCCAGATACAGATCCTGCCTATAAGGACGCAGATTCAAAGCGATTGTTGCTCGATTCTTGGAAATTAGTTGAGAAAAAAGGTTATGCTTTAGGTAATATAGATTGTACGATCATTGCTCAAAAGCCAAAGATGCTTCCGTATATTGAAGAGATGCGCGGAGTGATCGCCGGTATTTTTGGGGTAGAAGTAGAAAGAATCAACGTGAAAGCAACGACTACTGAAAAGCTAGGTTTCCCTGGACGCGAAGAGGGAATCGCGGCTCAAGCGGTTGTTTTGATAGAGAAGGCATAGTTAGTGGTCCTTTGTACGGAATGCTTTGGAGATCGTTGAAGTAGTTGATTTCCGTTCCAGGTGCTCGCTTTCCGGGGGGCGTGCGGTGAGCCTCTAAGCGCTCTGCGCTATTAAGAGTCTCACCTGTCCCGCTGATCCCCCAGGAGTCTCGCACCTTGCACTCCAATCAACTTTTCAATGAAGAGGATTAGCCTAACAATCCGACATCTTTCTTTTTAAAAGAACAAAAAATTATAGAGGTGAAACATGATGGCAAACGAAGTTCGAGTGCGTTATGCACCAAGTCCAACGGGACACTTACATATAGGGAATGCACGTGCAGCTCTATTCAACTATTTATACGCTCGCCACTCTGGCGGAAAGTTTATTATCCGTATTGAAGATACAGATCAAAAGCGTAACATTCAAGGCGGAGAAGAGAGTCAGCTGGATCACTTAAAATGGCTCGGTATGGATTGGGATGAAAGTGTTGATATCGGAGGAGAATACGGTCCGTATCGTCAGATGGAGCGTTTAGATCTATACGAGAAATATACAGATGAACTACTTTCAAAAGGTCTTGCATACACTTGTTATTGTACAGAAGAAGAGCTTGAGGCTTCTCGTGAAGAGCAGATGGCAAAAGGGGATACTCCCGTTTATGATGGACGCTGCCTAAACTTATCAGTTGAAGAAAAAGCGGCATTAGAAGAAGAAGGTCGCCGACCGAGCATTCGTTTTAAGGTTCCACAAGACCGTACGATCACGTTTGATGACATGGTAAAAGGTGAAGTTTCGTTTGAATCAAGCGGCTTTGGTGATTTTGTTATCGTAAAGAAAGATGGAATCCCAACATACAACTATGCGGTTGTTATTGATGATCATGAAATGGCGATCACTCACGTACTTCGTGGGGATGATCATATCTCAAACACTCCAAAGCAGTTATTGATCTATGATGCACTTGGTTTTTCGCATCCGAAGTTTGGTCATACAACATTAATCGTGAATGAAAACCGTAAAAAGTTAAGTAAACGTGACGAGTCGATCGTTCAGTTTATTGAGCAGTACAAAGATCTAGGATATTTGCCAGAAGCGCTGTTTAATTTTATTGCGTTATTAGGTTGGTCTCCTGGTGGAGAAGAAGAGATCTTCAGCAAAGAACAGTTCATTGAAATTTTTGATCCGAACCGTTTATCCAAAGCACCTGCCGTGTTTGATACGCAAAAGTTAGAATGGCTGAACAACCAATATATGAAACAACAAGACGTAGCTCGTATTGTTGAGTTGTGTATGCCTCACCTCGTAAAAGCGGGCAGAGTTTCAGAAAACCCTAGCCCTGAAGAACAAGAGTGGATCACGAAACTTGTCGCTCTTCATCAAGAAAAAATGAGCTATGGTGCTGAAATCGTAGACTTAACTGAACTTTTCTTTAAAGAAGAGATCGAGTATGAAGGAGAAGCACTTGAAGTATTGCAAGGTGAAGGTGTTCCTTCTGTTATGGAATCATTCTTAATTCAGATCGAAAACAGTGATTCTTTTGAAGCGGATGACATCAAAGCGATGATGAAAGCTGTTCAAAAGGAAACGGGTCAAAAAGGGAAGAACCTGTTCATGCCAATCCGTGTGGCGACGACAGGTCAACAACATGGTCCAGATCTGCCTGCTGCTGTTTCTCTTTTAGGTAAAGAAGTGATTACAAAGCGCGTAAATGCTGTACTAACTCAAATTAAAAAGTAATAAAAGTACACATTTTGCAAAGATTATAATATAGTAAAAGAAACTTATAATAAACGTGTAAAACGCAGATGAGGAAAGTAGGCTAGCGCCTTTTCATAGTAGAGAGAACCATCACCGGCTGAAAGTGGTTCATGAAAATGCTTGCTGAAGTGCCCCTCGGAGTCCCTTGCCGAAAGTGTTAGTAGGTTTGGGCGGCAACTCCCCGTTATGGAGCTCAAGGGAACAGGTGAGTTTTTATAAACCTGTTAAACAGAGTGGAACCGCGTCTATCCGTACGTCTCTGTGTCATATTTGGCACAGGGGCGTTTTTTATTTTCTAATGTCTGGTTTATTTCTAAACTTTTGTTGCTTATGAATCACTTTTTTTTCAACTTTGCCTAGTTGATTGTAGTGTAAGGTGCGAGACTCCTGGGGGATCAGCGGGACAGGTGAGACTCTTAATAGCGCAGAGCGCTAAGAGGCTCACCGCACGCCCCCCGGAAAGCGAAGCACCTGGAACGGAGATCAACCTCTTCCAAGGCAACATGGTATTCATGGTAAAAGCACGATATTTTTATGCAAGGAGGTTGGAGAACATGTTTTCAGCCATGAAAGAAGACATTCAGGTTGTTTTTGAGAAAGACCCAGCGGCTAGAAGTTCATTCGAAGTATTCTTAACATACTCTGGACTACATGCGGTTTGGGCCCATAGATTAGCACATAAGTTATTCAAACGAAACTGGCTGTTTTTAGCCCGCTTGATCTCGCAGATCAGCCGCTTTTTCACCGGCATTGAAATACACCCGGGAGCACAGATCGGCAGACGCTTTTTTATCGATCACGGTATGGGTGTGGTGATCGGAGAAACGTGTATCATCGGCAATGACGTGACGCTCTACCAAGGTGTTACGCTCGGAGGTACAGGAAAAGAAAAAGGAAAAAGGCATCCCACGCTTGAAGATCACGTTCTTGTTGCTACAGGAGCCAAGGTTCTAGGGAACATTACGATCGGAAAAAATTCAAAAGTGGGGGCAGGATCGGTTGTGCTTCAACATGTTCCGCCGGATGCAACTGTAGTTGGAATTCCAGGAAGAGTCGTTATTAAGGATGGCATCAAAGTTGGATGCGAACTTGATCATCGTGACCTGCCTGATCCGGTAGCTGATAAATTCAGAGAGATGCATAACGAGATGAAACGAATGCGTGAAGAACTGGAAACATTGAAAAAAGGGAGTGAAGTATAGATGGGTATTAAAATCTATAATACGATGACACGTCAAAAAGAGACTTTCGTTCCGTTAGAAGAAGGAAAAGTAAAGATGTATGTGTGCGGACCGACTGTATATAACTATATCCATATCGGTAACGCAAGACCGGCTATTGTTTTCGACACAGTGAGAAAGTACTTGGAATATAGAGATTATGATGTACAGTTCATCTCCAATTTTACGGATGTTGATGATAAGCTCATCAAAGCGGCTAACGAGATGGGAAGTGATGTTCCGACGATCGCTGAGAAGTTCATCAATGCCTATCACGAGGATACTTGTGCATTAGGCGTACAAAAAGCGGACGCACACCCGCGTGTAACAGAAACGATGCCAGAGATTATTGATTTTATCGAGAACCTTATCAAAAAAGGTTTTGCTTATGAAGCAGCGGGAGATGTTTATTTTAAAACGCGTTCGTTTAATGGCTATGGTAAACTATCTCATCAATCGATCGATGATCTTAGATCTGGTGCGAGAATTGAAGTAGGGGAGAAAAAAGAAGATCCTCTTGATTTTGCACTATGGAAAGCAGCGAAGGATGGAGAGATCTATTGGGAAAGTCCTTGGGGTAAAGGTCGCCCAGGCTGGCATATCGAATGCTCGGCGATGGCGAAAAAATACTTAGGTGATTCGATCGACATTCATGGCGGCGGTCAAGATCTAGCATTTCCGCATCATGAGAATGAGATCGCACAATCGGAAGCATTAAATGAAGCTCCGATGGCTAAGTATTGGATGCATAATGGGTATATTAATATTGATAACGAAAAAATGTCCAAATCACTGGGGAACTTCGTACTGGTTCATGACCTTGTACAACAGCAGGATCCGCAAGTTATCCGATTCTTTATGCTAGCGGTACACTACCGAAACCCGATCAACTTCAGTCAAGAGTTGTTAGAAGCGGCTGAGGCAGGATTGAATAGAATCCGTACGTCTTATGAAAACTTGAAACACCGCTTGAGTGTATCGGCAGACCTATCTAATGATACAGAAAAATGGACTCAGCTTGTTAAAGAAACAAGAGAGAAATTTATCACGGATATGGACGATGATTTTAATACGGCGAATGCGATTTCTCATCTTTTTGATTTTTCGAGAGAAGCGAACGTATACCTGCAAGAAAAGAACACTTCTAAAGCCGTTATTACAGAGTTCATTGCTCTGTTCGATGAGCTTGCTGGAGTGCTTGGGCTTACTCTTCATAAAGAAGAGGAATTGTTAGATGAAGAAATCGACGCTCTCATTCAAGAACGTAATCAAGCGCGTAAAGAAAAGAACTTTGCTCGCGCTGACGAAATTCGTGATCAGTTAAAAGAACAGAACATCATTTTGGAAGATACTGCACAAGGTGTTCGGTGGAAAAGAGATAAGTAAATGAAGATAACGGACTCAGATATTAAACAACTGAACGGAACCACGCTTGCTTATATGGGAGATGCAGTTATGGAGCAATTCGTGCGTGAACACCTAATCCGTAACGGACAGGTGAAGCCGAATAAGCTCCATGTATCTGCAACAAAGTTTGTTTCAGCAAAAGCGCAAGCGAGCATGGTCGTTCAGCTGCTTGAAGAAAACTATTTTACAGAAGAAGAGGTCGCTGTGATTAAGCGTGGCCGCAATGCGAACCAAGGAACCGTTCCGAAAAATACGGACGTTCAAACGTATCGGCATGCTACAAGCTTTGAAGCGATCATCGGGTATCTCTATCTGTTAAACAACCATGAACGATTAACGAACATGATGGAATATGTGTTATCAGAAAATAAAAAGGGGGAGGTCTAAAGATGAGTGAAGCAAAAGAACAAAAAGAACAAGAACTGATCATTGGCCGAAATCCGGTTATGGAAGTACTGCGCTCCGGCCGTGATATTAATAAAATTTTCGTAGGTGAAGGATCTCAAAAAGGACCTGTGAGCACGATCGTCTCTATGGCTAAAAAGCAAAACGTCCTTGTGCAATATGTACCAAAACAGAAGCTTGACTCATTAAGCGGAGGAGGCAATCACCAAGGTGTGATCGCGGGTGTAGCAGCCTACTCTTATGCAGATATCGATGATCTGTTTAAAATTGCTGAAGAGCGTGGAGAAGAGCCGTTCTTTATTCTATTGGACGAGCTTGAAGATCCGCATAATCTAGGTTCGATCATGCGTACGGCTGATGCAGTCGGTGCACATGGCATCATCATTCCGAAAAGACGTTCAGTAGGATTAACAGCTACAGTAGCAAAAGCTTCAACGGGTGCGATCGAGTACATTCCGGTCGTTCGTGTAACGAACCTTGTCCAAACGATGAAAGAGTTAAGAGACCGCGGTATGTGGTTTGCCGGCGCTGACATGAAAGGGAAAGATGACTATAGACAAGCAAAGTGGGACATGCCTTTAGGTCTTGTGATCGGAAGCGAAGGAAAAGGGATGGGAAGACTTGTTTCAGAAACGTGTGATTTCCTTGTTCAGCTTCCGATGAAAGGGAAGGTTACCTCACTTAATGCATCGGTTGCTGCTAGTCTCTTGATGTATGAAGTGTACCGTAACCGCAATCCGTTAGAAGCGCGAAAATGAAAACACGCCACTATTTGATTGTTGATGGCTACAACATCATTGGCGCCTGGCCCGAACTACGGAGCTTAAAAACATCAGATTTTGCCAAAGCAAGAGATCTGCTGATTGAATATATGGCAGAATACCAGGGAACGACTGGGTATCAAGTGATCGTCGTATTTGATGCCCACCTCACACCTGGCACAGAGAAAAAAACGAAAAACCACCGCGTTGAAGTCATTTTCACAAGAGAGAACGAAACGGCAGATGAGCGGATTGAGCGTTTAGTCGGAGAGTTAAAATCAATCGATACGCGAATTTACGTAGCAACTTCAGATTCAACCGAACAGTGGCAGATTTTTGGTAAGGGCGCATTGCGAAAATCTGCGAGAGAATTAAAGAATGAGATGGACGAAATCGAAAAGCATATTCATGTGTCCGTGGGCGAGCGGAAAAGGAAGCGAACCTCCTCCTCTATACTTCTTTCAGACGAAATTGCCGAAATATTTGAAAGATGGAGAAGAGGGCAAAAATAAGGAATCTTGACGCTTTTGTGAACTATGAGCTATAATATTGCTATATTTTGCCGGTAAAAACCTGGTGGGGGGATTTGTCGTGAACATAGATCTCAAGGAACGGTCAGTAAGCGATTACGAGCTCATGGAAGATGAAAGCCTTGTGGAACTGGTTCATGAGGGGGACAGCGCAGCACTTGAATATTTGATCAACAAATATAAAAATTTTGTTCGTGCGAAAGCAAGGTCATACTTTTTGATCGGTGCAGACCGGGAAGATATTATTCAAGAAGGCATGATCGGCCTGTATAAAGCCATTCGCGATTTTAAAGAGGACAAGCTGTCATCCTTTAAAGCTTTTGCCGAACTATGTATAACAAGGCAAATGATTACCGCTATCAAAACGGCAACTAGACAAAAGCACATTCCGTTAAATTCTTACGTGTCGTTGGACAAGCCCATCTATGATGAGGAGTCTGATCGTACACTAATGGATGTAATATGCGGTACAAAAGTCACTGATCCAGAAGAACTGATTATCAATCAAGAAGAATTTGATGATATTGAAGTGAAGATGGGAGAAATATTAAGTGACCTGGAACGTAAAGTTCTGATGCTGTATCTTGACGGAAGATCGTACCAGGAAATCTCAGTGGATCTCGACAGACACGTGAAGTCGATCGACAACGCGCTTCAGCGAGTGAAACGTAAATTAGAGCGTTATTTAGAGCTAAGAGAAATATCATCTTAAGAGTGGGGATAATTCCTGCTCTTTTTCTTTTGGTGTTAAGTGGTTGTATGAGCTAGTATACGTGTGGATGGGGTATTGGACGGGGTGATGACAGTCGAATTTTGTCAACTCGCCGATATATGCGGAAAACTCGCGGGATTAAGGCTGAAACTCGCTGAATTAATGAATTAATTTCTAGGATTAAGGCTGATATTTCAAGGATTAGCATTAAGAATACCGGACAGGGTATATGTTTATGGCTACCTGTAAGTGAAAAACGCATGAATTTTCGTTCTTACAAGAACAAAATAGCAAGCTAAATCATTTTTAGCTAACTTTTCACCCGATTTTATCGAAGAGAGATGGCTTTTAGCCTCAATTTTGTTTGATTACGCTACCGCCTAGCTGTCTGAAGTATAAGATTGAGTTGCTTCACTAGGAAAGCATCTAAAATCATCCACATACATATCCAACAATCGACTTCGTAAAAGACCATTTTCCCTTTATTGACAAGCGTATACCCCTATGTTAAGGTTTTAAAAGTAACATTGTAACGTGGATGAGTGGCTTTGTCGCACGAAAGGTGTTTATTTAGCATGAGAAAAAAAGTTTTTTTAGCCTGTAAACAATGCTCAAAACGAAATTATACAACGATGAAGAACCAGCAAAACAATCCTGAACGAGTCGAGGTTAAAAAGTTTTGCAGCTACTGCAATGCTCATACCATTCACCAGGAAACGAAGTAAGCGAAACAAGCTTTTTTTATAAATGTTAATTGATCAAAAGGCATGGGGGTTTATGAAGATGGCGGATGTTGCAGAAAAGACAAAAAAATCACCAGCAAAGTTTCTTTCCGATGTAAATAAGGAGATGAAGCGTGTAAGCTGGCCTTCGCGAAAAGAATTATTTCGCTATACGGGGATTGTACTGTCAACTGTAGTGATTATGGCTTTGTTCTTCTGGGTTGTGGATCTAGGGATTTCACAATTAGTTGAGCTTATTTTAGGGTAGATTAGATATAGCTTCTTTTGGATAGAATGCTAGAGTATATCCATTTTAGGAGGGAAAGGACACGGGTCCCATCGTATGGAAAAAAATTGGTACGTAGTTCATACCTATTCAGGTTATGAAAACAAAGTAAAAGCAAACTTGGAAAAGCGTTTGGAATCTATGGGGATGACAGATAAGATTTTCCGTGTACTTGTACCTGTAGAAGAAGAGACCGAAACAAAGAACGGTAAGACAAAAACAAGCATGAAGAAAGTTTTCCCTGGTTATGTATTAACGGAGATGATCATGACAGATGATTCTTGGTACGTTGTACGTAATACACCTGGGGTAACAGGATTTGTCGGTTCTGCTGGAGCGGGCTCAAAGCCAACGGCACTTTTGCCTGAGGAAGTAGATCATATTCTTAAAGGTATGGGTATGGAAGCTCCGCGCGTTGAAGTTGATTTCGAAATCAAGGAATCTGTAAAAGTAAAAGAAGGTCCTTTTGCTGACTTTGTTGGTACGATCGAAGAGATCGACGCAACAAAACAGAAGCTGAAAGTTCACGTCAACATGTTTGGCCGTGAAACACCAGTTGAACTTGAGTTTACCCAAGTTAGCAAGTTATAATGGAAAAAGACTTGTAATCACTTCAAAAAGGTGATAGAATTTTTTATGTTTGATATTACTAATCAACTGCTTCCTCTCTTTTAGGAGGGGAAGCGTATTTTTGAGTGGGAGGGTTTCGGCCCATAATACCACATCACGGACTTAAGGAGGTGTGTCGCGTGGCTAAAAAGGTTATTAAGATGGTAAAATTGCAAATCCCTGCTGGTAAAGCAAACCCGGCACCGCCAGTTGGACCTGCACTAGGACAAGCTGGGGTAAACATCATGGGATTCTGTAAAGAATTCAACGCTCGTACTGCTGATCAAGCTGGTTTAATCATTCCGGTAGAAATCACGGTTTTCGAAGACCGTTCATTTACATTCATCACTAAAACTCCTCCGGCTGCTGTTCTTTTAAAGAAAGCTGCAGGAATCGAGTCAGGTTCTGGTGAGCCTAACAAGAAAAAAGTTGCGACTGTAAAGCGTGATAAAGTTCGCGAAATCGCAGAATCAAAAATGCCTGACCTAAACGCTGCTAGTGTTGAAGCTGCAATGCGTATGGTTGAAGGTACAGCACGCAGCATGGGAATTGTTATCGAAGACTAATCCCTGTGTTTGATGTCTATTAGGTTGCGAGTAAATGGATTGATATCCTACCCGTCAAACGGTTCGCAACCTTTATTCATGCAATGCGTGTAATTGCACTATATTTTTTAGTGCAATAAGTGGGAGGAATATCCGCTAAACCACATAAGGAGGACAATACAATGGCAAACAAAGGTAAGAAGTACCAAGAAGCGGCTAAATTAGTAGACCGCACAAAAGCATATGACGCTGCAGAAGCGATCGAGCTAGTTAAAAAAGCTGCTCCTGCAAAATTTGACGAGTCTGTAGAAGTTGCAGTTCGTTTAGGTGTAGACACGAAGAAAGCTGACCAACAAGTTCGTGGAGCAGTAGTGCTTCCAAACGGAACTGGTAAGACTCAACGTGTATTAGTATTCGCAAAAGGTGAAAAAGCAAAAGAAGCTGAAGCTGCTGGAGCAGATCACGTTGGCGATTCTGACTACATCAACAAAATCCAACAAGGTTGGTTCGAGTTCGACGTAATCGTTGCTACTCCGGACATGATGGCTGAAGTTGGTAAACTTGGACGTGTTCTAGGGCCTAAAGGATTAATGCCTAACCCTAAAACAGGAACAGTTACATTTGAAGTTGAAAAAGCGATTAACGAAATCAAAGCTGGTAAAGTAGAATACCGTGTCGACAAGACTGGTAACGTACACGTTCCAATCGGTAAAGTATCTTTCGAAGCTGAAAAGCTTGCAGAAAACCTTAACACAATCATCGAAACATTGTTGAAAGTTAAGCCTGCAGCTGCAAAGGGAACTTACATGAAGAACGTAGCTGTTTCTTCTACTATGGGACCTGGGATCAAAGTTAATCCATCTTCATTTGCTGTAAAACGATAGTTGACAAACGGGTTTCGACCCGTTATATTATATACTGTTAAACACAAACGCATCAGATGAATGCCGTAGACAGCAGGAGCCAACTGGCTTAAATCTTCCTGCCGAGGTGAAGCATCGATAAGCTCATTAGTTAATTACTTATGACTTTAGATACTCACGCCTCCATGTCTCGACATGGAGGCTTTGTTTTTGGACAAAACCTGCGGTGATGCAATCATTTTACAGGAGGTGTAATAATGAGCAGCATTTTAGAAACAAAAAAGCAGTTAGTATCCACTATTTCTGAGAAAATCAAAAATAGCCAATCAACAATCCTTGTTGACTACCGTGGTCTTACTGTTTCTGAGGTTACTGAACTTCGTAAGTCACTACGTGATGCTGGCATCGAGTTTAAAGTTTACAAAAACTCAATGGTAGTTCGCGCAGCTGAAGAAAACGACCTTAACCTATCAGAACACTTAACTGGTCCTACAGCGATCGCATTCTCGAATGAAGATGTTGTAGCTCCTGCTAAGATTCTTAACGACTTCGCTAAGAAACACGAAGCGCTTGAGATCAAAGCTGGTGTAATCGAAGGACGTATCGCGTCTCTAGAAGAAGTGAAAGCTCTTGCTGAACTTCCATCAAGAGAAGGTCTTCTTTCTATGGTACTCAGCGTGCTTCAAGCACCTATCCGCAACTTTGCGTTGGCTACTAAAGCCGTTGCAGAACAAAAAGAAGAACAAGGCGCATAAGTCTTATCTTCAACCAATAACTTACATTCCATAAGGAGGAAATTATAATGTCTAAAGAGCAAATCATTGAAAGCTTAAAAACAATGACTGTTTTAGAGCTTAACGACCTAGTAAAAGCAATCGAAGAAGAGTTTGGTGTAACTGCTGCTGCTCCTGTAGCTGTAGCTGGTGGAGCTGCTGGTGGAGACGCTGCTGCTGAACAAACTGAATTCGACGTAATTCTTGCAAGCGGTGGAGCTTCAAAAATTAAAGTTATCAAAGTTGTTCGTGAACTTACAGGTCTTGGCCTTAAAGAAGCGAAAGAACTTGTTGACGGTGCTCCTAAGCCAGTTAAAGAAGGCGTATCTAAAGACGAAGCTGAAGAAATCAAAGCTAAACTTGAAGAAGTTGGAGCTTCTGTTGAAGTTAAGTAATTCAAAAGAAAAGGTTCGCCCGATGGCGGACCTTTTTGTTTGTTTCGCTTAATTTTTTAGAAGGCTTTCTTCTAGAAGAGTGTTGCAATTCTCGTCTTATGCAAGTTGATTGAAATGCAAGGTGCGAGACTCCTACGGGACGAGTGGTCAGGTGGAGACTCCTAATGGCGCGAAGCGGCAGGAGGCTCACCGGACGCCCCGTGGAAAGCGAGCAACCTGGAGTGGAAATCAACTACTCACACGAGCATCTTTATAGATAGACCGTTAAAGAAATTTGGAACGGGAATACTGTCTTTATCAGAAGGTAAGGAGAGTTTTAAGACAATGAAAAACCACTATTACTCTGAAACACCTGGTACAGAAAGTAAACGAGAAACATGGGATTTTTTATTAAACGGCGAAAAATTTCGTTTTACGACAGATGCTGGTGTCTTTTCAAAAAAAGAAGTAGATTTTGGCAGTCGCGTTTTAATAGAGTCCTTTGTACCTCCAGAAGTATCTGGTGATTATATAGATGTAGGATGCGGATACGGACCGATCGGACTTTCGCTTGCTAGAGCGGAACAAGATCGTGTTGTTCAAATGGTGGATATCAATGAAAGAGCAGTTGAGCTTGCTAAACTGAACGCAGATAAGAACAAGGTAGATAACGTTAAGATCTATAAAAGTTACTTGTTTGCAGAAGTGAAGGATGAAGAGTTCGCTGCTGTTATCACAAATCCGCCGATTCGTGCAGGTAAGTCAGTTGTTCATCAAATTTTTGAAGAAGCTTATCACAAACTTTGCGTTGGTGGCGAGTTGTGGGTAGTTATTCAAAAGAAACAAGGTGCACCATCTGCTATGGATAAAATGGAACAATTATTTGGTCAAGTTGAAACGGTTGCTAAGAAAAAAGGCTACTTTATTTTACGTGCAATAAAAGTTTGACTTGATAAATCCCGTATGTTAGTATTATAAAATGCCAATGGATTCGCATTTTGCTGCTTATTTTTCGTGGTAAGCGAAAAAACGTTGATAAATCAACGTTTTTTACTCATGTTTAGACGTATAGAATGCGAAAAAGTTGGACAAAATTATATAATAGCTTTTATCAAAATAGGAAAACTGCGGTTTTAAAAATATGAAACCCTTTTTCTTTTTGTTTTCTAACCTTCTTAATAGAATGTTAGATAGAAATATGATACACGAAAAAAACGCTGGATTTGAGGGGTGAAGCAGTTGACAGGTCAACTAGTTCAGTTTGGACGCCACCGCCAACGAAGAAGTTATGCAAGGATTAGCGAAGTGCTTGAATTACCAAACTTAATTGAAATTCAAACCGCTTCCTATCAATGGTTTCTTGATGAGGGGTTACGTGAAATGTTCCGAGACATTTCGCCGATTGAAGATTTTACAGGGAACCTCGTTTTAGAGTTTATTGATTATAACTTAGGTGAGCCGAAGTATCCTGTAGATGAATCAAAAGAGCGCGATGTTACTTACGCTGCTCCGCTTCGTGTGAAAGTGCGTCTGATCAATAAAGAGACGGGCGAAGTAAAAGAGCAGGAAGTATTTATGGGAGATTTCCCGTTAATGACAGATACGGGAACCTTTGTGATCAACGGGGCAGAGCGTGTAATTGTATCACAGCTCGTTCGTTCACCAAGTGTTTACTATAGTGAGAAAATCGACAAAAACGGTAAAAAAGGTTTTACCGCTACTGTCATTCCAAACCGCGGTGCTTGGCTGGAGTTCGAAACAGATGCTAAGGACGTAGTTTATGTGCGTATTGACCGCACAAGAAAAATCCCTATTACCGTATTGCTTCGTGCTTTAGGGTTTGGGTCTGATCAAGAAATCATTGATTTGCTTGGAGAAGACGAGTATCTTCGCAACACGCTAGATAAGGATAATACAGAAGGAACAGAAAAAGCCCTTCTCGAAATCTATGAGCGTCTTCGTCCGGGAGAGCCTCCAACAGTAGATAATGCAAAAAGTTTATTAGATTCTAGGTTCTTTGATCCTAAACGCTATGACTTAGCTAACGTTGGACGCTATAAAATCAATAAAAAGCTTCATATAAAGAATCGTCTCTTCAACCAAAAACTAGCTGAAACGCTTGTTGATGCTGAAACTGGTGAAGTGATCGCTGAAGAAGGTACGCTTCTTGACCGTAGAACGCTAGATAAGATTATCCCTGCTCTTGAGAGTGGTGTAGGCTTTAAAACCGTAACACCAGCAGGAGGAGTGGCTGAAGATCAGGATATCGCTCTTCAATCTATCAAAATCTATGCGCCTGATGATCAAGAGGGTGAAAGAATCATTAATGTTATCGGAAACGGACTTGTTGATAAAGAAGTTAAAAACATCACAGTTTCTGACATTATCGCTTCTATTAACTACTTCTTCAACTTGTTGCATCAAGTAGGTACTACAGATGATATTGACCATCTTGGAAACCGTCGTCTACGTTCTGTTGGTGAGCTTCTTCAAAACCAATTCAGAATCGGACTTTCCAGAATGGAACGTGTTGTGCGTGAGCGTATGTCGATTCAAGACACAAACGCGATCACACCACAAGCGTTGATCAACATTCGTCCTGTAATTGCCTCTATTAAAGAGTTCTTCGGAAGCTCTCAGCTTTCACAGTTCATGGATCAAACGAACCCGTTAGCAGAATTGACGCACAAACGTCGTCTATCAGCATTAGGGCCAGGTGGTCTTACACGTGAACGTGCAGGCTTTGAAGTTCGTGACGTTCACTACTCTCACTACGGTCGTATGTGTCCGATTGAGACGCCAGAGGGTCCGAACATCGGTTTGATCAACTCACTTTCTTCTTACGCAAAAGTGAACCAATATGGATTTATCGAAACACCGTACCGTCGGGTTGATCCTGAAACAGGTCGTGTAACGAGCCGCATTGATTACTTGACTGCTGATGAAGAAGATTTATACGTAGTTGCACAGGCGAACTCGATCTTAGGTGATAACGGAGAGTTCATGAACGAAGACGTAATCGCACGTTTCCGTGGAGATAACACTGTTGTTAAACGCGAACGCATCGATTATATGGATGTATCGCCGAAACAGGTAGTATCTGCTGCGACAGCTTGTATTCCGTTCTTAGAGAATGATGACTCCAACCGTGCCCTAATGGGAGCGAACATGCAACGTCAGGCTGTACCTCTACTTGTTCCTGAATCACCAATCGTTGGTACAGGAATGGAGCACGTTTCAGCAAAAGACTCCGGAGCTGCAGTTATCTGTAAGCACGAAGGAATTGTTGAACGCGTTACTGCTAAACAAGTTCAAGTACGCCGCATTAAAGAAGTAGATGGCAAGGAAGTTTCAGGCGACCTTGACACTTACAACATGCTTAAGTTTATTCGTTCCAACCAAGGAACGTGTTATAACCAGCGTCCGATCGTAAGCACAGGAAACCGCGTGACAAAAGGAGAAATCTTAGCGGATGGACCTTCAATGGAACTAGGTGAACTTGCATTAGGTCGTAACGTTCTTGTTGCCTTCATGACTTGGGAAGGTTACAACTACGAGGATGCTGTTATCATGAGTGAGCGTCTTGTTAAAGACGACGTTTATACTTCGATCCATATTGAAGAGTATGAATCAGAAGCGCGTGATACGAAACTCGGACCGGAAGAAATCACTCGTGATATTCCAAACGTCGGAGAAGATGCATTGCGCAACCTGGACGAACGCGGAATCATCCGTGTTGGTGCGGAAGTTAAAGATGGAGATATCTTAGTTGGTAAAGTAACGCCTAAGGGTGTAACTGAATTAACAGCTGAAGAACGTCTATTACATGCGATCTTCGGTGAAAAAGCTCGTGAAGTCCGCGATACATCATTGCGTGTACCTCACGGTGGAGATGGAATCATCCTTGACGTTAAAGTGTTTAACCGTGAAGATGGCGATGAACTACCTCCAGGTGTGAATCAACTCGTTCGAGCATATATCGTGCAAAAACGTAAGATTCATGAAGGAGATAAGATGGCCGGCCGTCACGGAAACAAGGGTGTAATTTCTAAAATTATGCCTGAAGAAGATATGCCTTATCTTCCAGATGGAACACCAGTTGACATCATGTTAAACCCACTAGGGGTACCTTCTCGTATGAACATCGGGCAGGTATTGGAGCTTCACCTTGGAATGGCTGCTCGTCAGCTAGGCATTCATGTCGCTACACCGGTATTCGATGGAGCGCGTGAGGAAGATGTTTGGTCTACTATCGAAGAAGCAGGAATGGCTCGCGATGGTAAAACGGTACTTTATGATGGACGTACAGGTGCTGCGTTTGATAACCGTGTATCAGTTGGGGTTATGTATATGATCAAACTGGCTCACATGGTCGATGACAAGCTACATGCTCGTTCAACTGGACCTTACTCACTTGTTACACAACAGCCTCTTGGTGGTAAAGCACAATTTGGAGGTCAGCGTTTCGGTGAGATGGAAGTATGGGCGCTCGAAGCATATGGTGCTGCATACACACTACAGGAAATTCTTACGGTTAAATCCGATGATGTTGTCGGCCGTGTGAAAACGTATGAAGCCATCGTTAAAGGTGAAAACGTTCCTGAACCAGGTGTTCCAGAATCATTTAAAGTATTGATCAAAGAACTTCAATCTCTTGGAATGGACGTTAAAATCTGTTCTGGAGATGACAAGGAAATTGAAATGAGAGAGCTTGATGATGAAGACGATCAGGCAAGCGAGAAATTAAATCTAAATCTTGAGTCTTACACTTCGAATGACTAAAACAGGATATCAAAAGGGAGGTACGCTCCTTGATAGACGTAAATAATTTTGAATATATGAAAATTGGTCTTGCTTCACCGGACAAAATCCGGTCGTGGTCAAGAGGGGAAGTAAAAAAACCTGAAACAATCAACTACCGTACACTTAAGCCTGAAAAAGACGGCTTGTTCTGTGAAAGAATTTTCGGTCCTACAAAAGACTGGGAATGTCATTGCGGAAAGTATAAGCGCGTCCGTTATAAAGGCGTGGTTTGTGACCGTTGTGGTGTTGAAGTAACAAGAGCTAAAGTTCGACGTGACCGTATGGGTCACATCGAGCTTGCTGCTCCTGTGTCTCACATTTGGTACTTCAAAGGTATCCCAAGCCGTATGGGTCTTGTTTTGGATATGTCTCCAAGAGCATTAGAAGAAGTAATCTATTTTGCTTCATACGTTGTTACTGATACAGGAGATACTCCTCTTGAGAAGAAACAACTGCTTTCAGAGAAGGAATACCGCACATACCGTGAAAAGTATGGAAAAGGTTTCACTGCACAAATGGGTGCAGAAGCGATCAAACGTCTTTTAGAAGACATCGATGCTGAAAAAGAAGTAGAGATGTTAAAAGAAGAGCTTAAAACAGCACAAGGTCAACGCCGTACACGTGCGATTAAGCGTTTAGAAGTACTAGAAGCATTCCGTCACTCGGGCAACCATGCTGATTGGATGATTCTAGAAGTGCTTCCGGTTATTCCACCGGAATTGCGTCCTATGGTTCAGCTTGATGGTGGACGTTTTGCCACATCTGATCTTAACGACCTTTACCGTCGTGTTATCAACCGTAACAACCGTTTGAAGCGTCTATTAGACCTAGGTGCTCCTAACATTATCGTTCAAAATGAAAAACGTATGCTTCAAGAAGCAGTCGATGCATTAATCGATAATGGTCGTCGTGGCCGTCCGGTTACTGGACCAGGAAATCGTCCGTTAAAATCACTTTCACACATGCTGAAAGGGAAACAAGGTCGTTTCCGTCAAAACTTGCTAGGTAAACGTGTTGACTACTCTGGACGTTCGGTTATCGTAGTAGGTCCGAACTTAAAGATGTACCAATGTGGTCTTCCTAAAGAGATGGCACTTGAGCTCTTTAAACCATTTGTTATGAAAGAGCTAGTTTCAAAAGGTCTTGCACACAACATCAAGAGTGCAAAACGCAAAGTAGAGCGCGTTCAGCCAGAAGTTTGGGATGTTTTAGAAGAAGTTATTCGTGAACACCCAGTTCTACTAAACCGTGCACCTACACTTCACAGACTTGGTATCCAAGCATTCGAACCTACGCTTGTAGAAGGTCGTGCAATCCGTCTTCACCCGCTCGTATGTACAGCTTACAACGCTGACTTTGACGGTGACCAAATGGCGGTCCACGTTCCTTTATCTGCTGAAGCACAAGCAGAGGCTCGTATCTTAATGCTAGCTGCACAAAACATCTTGAACCCGAAAGATGGTAAGCCAGTAGTTACACCATCACAGGATATGGTTTTAGGTAACTATTACCTAACTCTTGAACGTGAAGGAGCTATTGGTGAAGGGTCTGTATTTAAAGATATCAACGAAGCGATCATCGCTTATGAAAATGGATTCGTGCACTTGCATTCTCGTATTGCAGTACCGGTATCCAGCTTAAATAAAGAAACTTTCACAGATGAACAGCAATCTAAGCTTCTTATGACGACAGTAGGTAAGTTGTTATTCAACGAGATCCTGCCTCCGTCATTCCCTTACATTAACGAACCGACTACGACGAACCTTCAAGTGGAAACACCTGAAAAGTACTTCTTAGATCCGGCTGCCAATGTAAAAGAAGAAATTCAGAAGCATGAGGAAATTGTTCCATTTAAGAAAGGAATCCTAGGTAAGATTATCGCGGAAGTATTCAAACGCTTTAAGATTACTGAAACGTCTAAGATGCTTGACCGCATGAAGGACTTAGGATTTAAATATTCTACGCGCGCTGGTATCACGATCGGTGTATCCGATATCGTTGTATTACCTGAAAAGCAAGAGATCCTTGCTGTAGCCGAAGAAAAAGTAGTTAACGTTACAAAGCAATTCAGACGTGGTCTAATCACGGAAGAAGAGCGTTATGAGCGTGTAATCAATGTTTGGAGTTTGGCGAAAGACGAAATCCAAAACAAATTGATGGGTACACTTGATAAGCGAAACCCAATCTTTATGATGAGTGACTCCGGTGCCCGTGGTAACGCATCTAACTTTACACAGTTAGCTGGTATGCGTGGTCTGATGGCCAACCCGGCTGGTAAAATCATCGAGCTTCCAATCAAATCAAGTTTCCGTGAAGGTCTAACAGTACTCGAGTACTTTATCTCTACTCACGGAGCGCGTAAAGGTCTTGCCGATACAGCCCTTAAAACAGCTGACTCAGGTTACCTTACTCGTCGTTTGGTTGACGTTGCTCAAGATGTTATCGTACGTGAAGATGACTGTGGAACCGACCGTGGCTTAGAAGTTGCAGCTATTAAAGAAGGCAACGAAGTAATCGAACCTCTTCATGAGCGTTTGATCGGTCGTACTGCTTATAAAAAGGTATACCATCCTGAAACAAAAGAACTTCTTGCAGACGTTAATCAGTTGATTACTGAAGACATGGCCGCTCATATTGAAGAAGTAGGCGTGAAAGCAGTAACGATCCGTTCTGTATTTACTTGTGACACTCGTCACGGTGTTTGTAAGAAATGTTATGGACGTAACCTTGCAACAGGCTCTGACGTTGAAGTTGGGGAAGCTGTTGGAATTATCGCTGCTCAATCCATCGGTGAGCCAGGTACACAGCTTACAATGCGTACCTTCCATACAGGTGGGGTAGCAGGAGATGATATCACACAAGGTCTTCCGCGTATCCAAGAATTGTTTGAAGCACGTAACCCGAAAGGTCAAGCGGTTATCTCTGAGCTTGAAGGTACGGTTGTTGGTGTGAACGACAATAAAGATAAGCGTGAAGTAGTCGTTCAAGGTGAAATCGAATCTAGATCTTACACGATTCCTTTCGGCGCCCGCATTAAAGCGGTCGAAGGCGATAAAGTAACTGCCGGTCAAGTATTGACGGAAGGTTCGATCGACCCTAAAGAATTAATTAAAGTACGTGGTGCAGAAGGCGTACAAGAATACCTATTGCGTGAGGTACAGAAAGTTTACCGTATGCAAGGGGTAGAAATCGGAGATAAGCACGTTGAGGTTATGGTTCGCCAGATGCTTCGTAAAGTGCGTATCATCGATTCTGGTGATTCACAAGTACTTCCAGGAGCTCTTATGGATATTCATGCCTTTACGGATGTTAACCGTAGTGTACTTCTTGAAGGTGGAACTCCTGCTACAGGTCGTCCGGTGCTTCTTGGTATTACAAAAGCATCTCTTGAGACAGAATCATTCTTATCTGCTGCATCATTCCAAGAGACAACTCGAGTTCTTACGGATGCTGCCATCAAAGGTAAGCGTGACGAATTACTCGGACTTAAGGAAAATGTTATTATTGGTAAGCTGATCCCGGCTGGAACGGGTATGAACCGTTACAGAAACATTGGAATCAACTCTCCAGTAGTTGAAGATGAGAACAATGAAGAGGCAGAATTGCCTACAGAACTTGTTTCTCAAGATTAATAAATGAAATGTTGACATCGGGAGCGCATCGGTGATATGATTACGGATGTGCTCCTAAGATTTGTTACTTTGGAGGATATTCGTATGTCTTATGAAAAAGTGACACAGGCTTCTGAAATTATCGTAGGTACTAAGCAAACAATCAAAGCTTTACAGAACGGCGAGGTCAAAGAGCTGGTCGTTGCGGATGACGCTGATTTTCGAGTAACGAGCAAAGTTTTGCAGATTGCCGAAGAGAAGCACGTACCGATCGTAAAGGTTGATTCCATGAAAAAGCTTGGAAAAGCATGCGGTATAGATGTCGGGGCCGCAACTGTTGCGATAAAAGGATAAAATTCATGTTTTTGCGATGGGCATCAATATCGCTCCTCTCGCAAAAACTTTCTTTTGTCCTAAAATGAACCACCTGGGTCGGTGGTATTACGAAAAAAGAGAGGAGGAAATACAAAATGCCTACAATTAACCAATTAGTTCGCAAAGGTCGTGTTTCTAAATCAAAGAAATCTGACTCTCCTGCGTTAAACAAAGGTTACAACAGCTTCAAAAAGTCCCAAACTAACGTTTCATCTCCGCAAAAGCGTGGAGTTTGTACACGTGTTGGTACTATGACTCCTAAGAAGCCGAACTCGGCGCTTCGTAAATATGCGCGTGTTCGTCTAACTAACGGAATCGAAGTTACAGCTTACATTCCTGGTATCGGCCACAACCTTCAAGAGCACAGTGTTGTTCTTATCCGTGGAGGACGTGTAAAAGATTTACCGGGGGTACGTTACCACATCGTTCGTGGTGCTCTTGATACGGCTGGTGTTAACAACCGTATGCAAGGTCGTTCTAAATACGGAACGAAGCGTCCAAAGGAAGCTAAGAAGTAATATTTTTAAAATAAACTAAACAACTATCAGAAAGGAGGGGACCACATGCCACGTAAAGGACCTGTTGCTCGTCGTGATGTGTTACCTGATCCAATTTACAAGTCTAAGCTTGTAACTCGTCTAATCAATAAAATTATGATTGACGGTAAGAGAGGGGTAGCTCAAACAATCTTGTACAATGCGTTCGATCTTATTAAAGAACGTACGAACCAAGATCCTATGGAAGTGTTTGAACAAGCTCTTAAAAATATCATGCCAGTTCTTGAAGTTCGTGCTCGCCGTGTTGGTGGAGCTAACTACCAAGTACCAGTTGAAGTTCGCCCAGAGCGTCGTACAACACTAGGACTTCGTTACCTAACGAACTACTCTCGTCTACGCGGAGAAAAGACAATGGAAGAACGTCTTGCGTATGAGATCATGGATGCTGCTAATAACACTGGTGCTTCAGTTAAGAAGCGCGAAGATATGCACAAAATGGCAGAAGCAAACAAAGCGTTTGCTCACTACCGTTGGTAAAATCATAATAGAGACAGTTCTCGGACTGTCTCTAAAACACTATAAAAATTCCTTTTAAAAAGGGAAGGAGAGAAATTCATGGCTAGAGAATTCTCCTTAAAAAATACTCGTAATATCGGTATCATGGCTCACATCGATGCTGGTAAAACAACGACTACTGAACGTGTTCTTTACTATACTGGCCGTATCCACAAAATCGGTGAAACTCATGAAGGAGCTTCACAAATGGACTGGATGGAGCAGGAACAAGAGCGTGGAATCACGATTACTTCCGCTGCTACTACTGCTCAATGGAAAGGTCACCGTGTCAACATCATTGATACACCAGGACACGTAGACTTTACAGTTGAAGTAGAACGTTCATTACGTGTATTAGACGGAGCGGTTGCATTACTTGATGCTCAATCAGGTGTTGAACCACAAACAGAAACAGTTTGGCGTCAAGCGACTACTTACGGGGTACCTCGTGTAGTATTCGTAAACAAAATGGACAAGATCGGTGCGGATTTCTTATACTCCGTAAAAACGATTCATGACCGTCTAGGTGCTAACGCTCACCCGATCCAATTACCGATCGGTGCGGAAGACCAATTCGAAGCAATCATCGACCTTATCGAAATGAAAGCTGTATTCTACGGAAACGACCTTGGTACTGATATCGAAGTTCGTGATATTCCGGAAGAGCACATGCCTTTAGCTGAAGAATACCGTGGGAAACTTATCGAAGCGGTTGCTGAGCTAGATGAAGAAATGATGATGAAGTACTTAGAAGGCGAAGAAATTACGAACGAAGAACTTAAAGCAGGTATCCGTCAAGGAACTTGTAACGTTGAGTTCTACCCAGTAATGTGTGGTTCGGCATTTAAGAACAAAGGTGTTCAGCTTATGCTAGACGCGGTTCTTGATTACCTTCCATCGCCAATCGATGTACCAGCAATTAAAGGTGTACTTCCTGACTCTGAAGAAGAAGTAACTCGTGAATCAAGTGACGAAGCACCATTCTCTGCACTTGCATTTAAAGTTATGACTGACCCTTATGTTGGTAAGTTAACATTCTTCCGTGTGTACTCAGGTACACTAAACTCTGGATCATACGTACAGAACTCTACTAAAGGAAAGCGCGAGCGTGTTGGACGTATCCTTCAAATGCACGCAAACTCCCGTGAAGAGATCTCTATCGTATACGCTGGAGATATCGCAGCTGCTGTAGGTCTTAAAGACACTACAACTGGTGATACACTTTGTGATGAAAAGAACCTTGTTATCTTAGAATCCATGGTATTCCCAGAGCCAGTTATCTCACTATCTATCGAGCCGAAGTCTAAAGCAGACCAAGACAAGATGGGTATGGCGCTTGCTAAGCTAGCTGAAGAAGATCCAACATTCCGTACTGAAACAAACGAAGAAACTGGACAAACGATCATCGCAGGTATGGGTGAGCTTCACCTTGATATCCTAGTTGACCGTATGCGCCGTGAATTCAAGGTAGAAGCTAACGTGGGTGCTCCTCAGGTTGCTTACCGTGAAACAATTCGCCAAGCTGCTAAAGTCGAAGGTAAATTCGTTCGTCAGTCCGGTGGTCGTGGACAATACGGTCACGTTTGGATTGAATTCGAGCCAGGTGATGAAGGATCTGGATTCGTATTTGAAAACAAAATCGTTGGTGGGGCAGTTCCTCGTGAATACATCCCTGCAGTTCAAGCTGGTATCGAAGAATCAATGAAAAACGGAATGCTTGCTGGTTTCCCATTACTTGACCTTAAAGCTCGTATCGTTGATGGATCATACCATGATGTTGACTCCAACGAAATGGCGTTTAAGATTGCCGGTTCAATGGCTCTTAAAAACGCTAAATCAAAGTGTGACCCTGCAATTCTTGAGCCGATCATGAAAGTTGAAGTAACGGTTCCTGAAGAGTACATGGGTGATATCATGGGTGACGTAACTTCTCGTCGTGGACGTGTTGAAGGTATGGAAGCTCGTGGTAACGCACAAATCGTTAAAGCGATGGTTCCACTTGCTGAGATGTTCGGATATGCAACTAGCTTGCGTTCTCGTACACAAGGCCGCGGTACTTACTCAATGCACTTCGATCACTACGAAGAAGTACCTAAGTCAATCTCTGAAGAAATCATCAAAAAATCAACTGGAGCTTAATCTCTTCGGTTGTAAGAAACAACATTTTCATGTAATCTAAAATGGGCAGTACAAACTGTCTGTTTTAAATAAAAAAATCTACTATATGTAAACATATTTAAGGAGGAATCTTTCTCATGGGTAAAGAGAAATTTGATCGTTCCAAAACGCATGCTAACATTGGTACTATCGGTCACGTTGACCATGGTAAAACAACTTTAACAGCTGCTATCACTACTGTTCTTGCTAAGAAAAACGGTAAGGGTGTAGCAATGGCTTATGACCAAATCGACGGTGCTCCAGAAGAGCGCGAACGTGGAATCACAATCTCAACTGCACACGTTGAGTATGAAACTGATTCTCGTCACTATGCACACGTAGACTGCCCAGGACATGCTGACTATGTTAAAAACATGATCACTGGTGCAGCACAAATGGATGGTGGGATCCTAGTAGTATCTGCTGCTGACGGTCCAATGCCACAAACTCGTGAGCACATCCTTCTTTCTCGTCAAGTAGGTGTACCTTACCTTGTTGTATTCATGAACAAGTGTGACATGGTAGACGACGAAGAACTTCTTGAGCTAGTAGAAATGGAAGTTCGTGACCTTCTTTCTGAGTATGACTTCCCAGGAGATGACATTCCTGTAATCAAAGGTTCTGCTCTTAAAGCTCTTGAAGGAGACGCTGATTGGGAAGCTAAAATCTATGAGCTAATGGATGCTGTAGATTCTTATATCCCAACTCCTCCACGTGACACTGAAAAGCCATTCATGATGCCAGTTGAGGATGTATTCTCAATCACTGGTCGTGGTACAGTTGCTACTGGACGTGTTGAGCGTGGTGTAGTAAAAGTTGGTGACGTAGTTGAGATCCTTGGTCTTACTGAAGAGCCAAAATCAACAACTGTAACAGGTGTTGAAATGTTCCGTAAGCTTCTTGACTATGCTGAAGCTGGTGACAACATTGGTGCACTTCTTCGTGGGGTTTCTCGTGAAGATGTTGAGCGTGGACAAGTTCTTGCTAAGCCAGGTACTGTTAAAGCTCACACTAAGTTCAAATCAGAAGTTTATGTTCTTTCAAAAGAAGAGGGTGGACGTCACACTCCATTCTTCTCTAACTACCGTCCTCAGTTCTACTTCCGTACAACTGACGTAACTGGTATCATCCAACTTCCTGAAGGCGTAGAAATGGTTATGCCTGGAGATAACGTTGAGATGACTGTAGAACTAATCGCTCCAATCGCTATCGAAGAAGGAACTAAGTTCTCTATTCGTGAAGGTGGACGTACAGTTGGTGCAGGCGTAGTTGCAACAATCACTGAGTAATCTTATTACTCTTTTATAAAAACACTCTCCTTTTGGAGGGTGTTTTTTTTGTGTGTGAAATGACGTTATAGCGCACTTCAGGTGAAAACAGATCGGTTACAGGTGGTGAACTCGTTATAATAGGTGGTCAAACCTATTTAGAGGTGAAAAATCATCATTTACAGGTGAAAACTTTAAGATTACCGGTGAACGCGTAATAAATATAAAAACACGTAGCGTAAAATCCACAATAGATAACCCCTGCACCTAGTAAACAAAATCACACGGAATTAACAACTCCCCGACAATTCAAAGAACTATCTTCACCAATCATTTAAACCCATTTAAACATCTTTCTACTATATATAGAAGAAACACATTCAAATATGCAAAAGAAGAAAAAGGAAGTTGAAATCCGTGAATAAAGTCTCTATAATAGAAAAAGTGCGATTAGCAATAAATAAATGCAAATAACACTTGCATTGGGCGTTGCTTTTCTCTATAATAAGTAATGTTGGTCATTCACTGCGATGATCCGGAAGGTTGCTGACACACTAGGCCCCTTTGCCATGGCTGGTGATATCAGGTTGAATTTCCGCGGAGCAATGTCTGTTTATCAAAATAGGCGAATAAAGGAGGGAAAAAAATGGCAAAGCAAAAGATTCGTATCCGTTTAAAGGCGTATGATCACAGAATTCTTGATCAATCAGCTGAAAAAATCGTAGAAACTGCTAAGCGTTCAGGAGCAAAGGTATCTGGTCCTATCCCACTACCTACTGAGAAAGCGATCTACACGATCCTTCGTGCGGTTCATAAGTACAAGGACTCTCGTGAGCAGTTCGAAATGCGTACTCATAAGCGCTTGATCGATATTATCGAGCCAACACCACAAACAGTTGATTCGTTAATGCGTTTGGATCTACCGTCTGGTGTAGACATCGAAATTAAACTATAATTTCACGTTTGCTTATAAATATTTTACTTATTAATAGGAGGTGTGACGAATGACCAAAGGAATCTTAGGTAGAAAAATTGGTATGACTCAAGTTTTCGCAGAAAACGGAGATCTAATTCCAGTTACTGTAGTAGAAGTAACTCCTAACGTTGTTCTTCAAAAGAAATCCGTTGAGAATGATGGCTACGAAGCTATCCAACTTGGATTTGATGATAAAAAAGACTCTCGTTCTAACAAGCCACAAGCAGGACATGCTGCTAAAGCTAGCACGAGCCCTAAGCGCTACGTTAAAGAATTCCGTAATGTTGATGTTGCGGGATACGAAGTTGGTCAGGAAGTCAAAGCTGACATTTTTGCAGAAGGTGACGCTGTAGACGTTACTGGTACATCTAAAGGAAAAGGATTCCAAGGTGTTATCAAACGTCACGGGCAATCACGCGGACCAATGAGTCACGGTTCCCGTTACCACCGTCGTCCTGGTTCAATGGGTGCAGTTGACCCTAACCGTGTTTTCAAAGGGAAAGCATTACCTGGACGTACTGGCGGAGATACAGTAACTGTACAAAACTTAGAAGTTGTAAGAGTTGATGCAGAACGTAATCTTCTACTAATCAAAGGTAACGTACCTGGAGCGAAAAAGAGCTACGTTACAATTAACTCTGCTGTTAAAGCAAAGGATGCTAAATAAGGAAGGAGGACAATCTGATGCCAAAAGTAGCATTATTTAAACAAGATGGTACTCAAGCTGGCGATATCGAATTAAACGATTCCGTTTTCGGTATTGAACCAAATAAAAGCGTGCTTTTCGACGCTGTTATTATGCAGCAAGCATCACAGCGCCAAGGAACGCACGATGTAAAGAACCGTTCTGAAGTTGCTGGTGGTGGACGCAAGCCTTGGAAACAGAAAGGTACTGGACGTGCTCGTCAAGGATCTATCCGTTCTCCACAATGGGTTGGCGGTGGAGTGGTTTTCGGACCAACACCAAGAAGCTATTCTTACAAATTACCTAAGAAGGTTCGTCGCTTAGCTATTAAATCAGCGCTATCTTCTAAGGTTCTAGATAACGACTTGATCGTTTTAGAAGGACTTGCATTCGAAGCTCCTAAAACAAAGGAAATGATGCAAGTACTTGCAAATCTATCCGCAGATCGTAAAGCATTAGTTGTAACTGCTGATTACAATGACGCTGTTGCATTGTCTGCACGTAACATCCCTGGCGTAACAGTTGTTACGGCTAACGGCGTTAGTGTTCTTGACGTGTTAAACCACGACAAGCTTCTTATGACTAAAGACGCTGTGGAAAAAGTAGGGGAGGTGCTCGCATAATGGAAGCTCGTGATGTGATTAAGCGCCCCGTTATTACAGAGCGTTCTACTGAAATAATGGCTGACAAAAAATACACGTTCGAAGTAAACCCTCGTGCTACTAAGACTCAAATCAAAGGCGCACTAGAAGAAATCTTTGGCGTGAAAATTCAATCTGTTAACACTGCTAACTACAAAGGTAAGTTTAAGCGTGTAGGCCGTCATACTGGTTACACTTCTAAACGTAAAAAAGCTGTAGTTACATTAACTCCAGAAAGCAAAGAACTCGACTTTTTTGAAGGAGTTTAAAAAGAACTCGTAAAGGAGGGAAATTACAATGGGTATCAAAAAGTTTAAACCGACAACTAACGGTCGTCGTAACATGTCTCAGCTTGACTTTGCTGAAATTACAACTGACCAACCAGAAAAATCCTTGCTTGCTCCTCTTAGCAAAAAAGCTGGGCGTAACAACCAAGGTAAACTAACTGTTCGTCACCAAGGTGGAGGACACAAGCGTAAGTATCGTATCATCGATTTCAAACGTAACAAAGACGGAATACCAGGTCGCGTTGCTACAATCGAGTACGATCCAAACCGTACGGCTAACATTGCGCTAATCCACTATGCAGATGGTGAGAAGCGTTATATCTTAGCTCCAAAAGGAATTAAAGTAGGGCAAGAAATCATGTCCGGTACTGAAGCTGATATTAAAGTAGGTAACTCACTTCCATTAGCTAACATTCCTGTAGGTTCTACAATTCACAACATCGAACTTAAGCCTGGTAAAGGTGGACAATTGGCTCGTTCAGCTGGTGCTGAAGCTCAACTTCTTGGTAAAGAAGAAAAGTACGCGCTAGTTCGTCTAGGTTCTGGTGAAGTTCGTATGATCCTTCTTACTTGCCGCGCAACTATCGGTCAAGTTGGAAACTTAGAGCATGAACTTGTAAACGTTGGTAAAGCAGGTCGTTCTCGTTGGAAGGGTATCCGCCCAACAGTTCGTGGTTCTGTAATGAACCCTAACGATCACCCACACGGTGGTGGTGAAGGACGCGCTCCAATCGGACGTAAATCACCAATGTCTCCATGGGGTAAACCAACTCTTGGATATAAAACTCGTAAGAAAAATAGCCAAACTGACAAGTACATTGTACGTCGTCGCAAAAAATAATGTGATTGTACTACGGTTCAATCGAGCCGTAGCGCAAACACAAAGGGAGGTTCTCAAATGGGTCGCAGTTTGAAAAAAGGGCCTTTTGTAGATGACCACTTGATGAAAAAGGTCGAGGCACTTAATGAATCTAACGACAAGAAAGTAGTTAAAACTTGGTCTCGTCGTTCTACGATTTTCCCTGACTTCATCGGTCACACAATCGCTGTTTATGATGGTCGTAAACACGTGCCGGTTTATTGTACAGAAGATATGGTCGGTCACAAGTTAGGTGAGTTTGCACCTACTCGTACTTACAAAGGCCATGCAGCTGATGATAAGAAAACAAGACGTTAATTGAGGGGAGGTACACAAAATGGAAGCAAAAGCAATTGCTAAACAAGTGCGTATTGCTCCTCGTAAAGCTCGCATCGTAATCGATTTGATTCGAGGCAAGCAAGTAGGTGAGGCACTTGCGATTCTACGTTTGACGCCTAAAGCAGCTTCTCCTGTAATTGAAAAGGTGCTTAAGTCTGCTATCGCAAACGCAGAACACAACTATGAAATGGAACCGAACAACTTGGTGATTAAGCAAGCGTTCGTTGATGAAGGTATTACTCTTAAGCGTTTCCGTCCTCGTGCGATGGGTCGCGCAAGCCGTATCAACAAACGTACTAGCCACATCACAATCGTTGTTTCTGAAAAGAAGGAGGGTTAAGACGTGGGTCAAAAAGTAAATCCAATAGGTCTACGTATTGGCGTCATCCGTGACTGGGATTCAAAATGGTACGCTGAAAAGGATTACGCTAATCTTTTACATGAAGACCTTAAGATCCGTTCTTATATTGAAAAGCGTTTAAAAGACGCTGCTGTATCAGGTGTTGAAATCGAACGTGCAGCTAACCGTGTGAATATCACAATCAAAACTGCTAAACCAGGAATGGTTATCGGTAAAGGTGGATCTGAAGTTGAAGCACTTCGTAAAGCCCTTAACGACATCACTGGTAAAAGAGTTCACGTAAACATCTTTGAAATCAAACAAGCTGACGTTGATGCTAAGCTAGTAGCTGAAAACATCGCTCGTCAACTTGAAAACCGTGTATCTTTCCGTCGTGCTATGAAGCAAGCGATCCAACGTGCAATGCGTATGGGTGCGAAAGGTATCAAAACACAAGTGTCAGGCCGTCTTGGCGGAGCTGATATCGCTCGTGCTGAACATTATAGTGAAGGTACAGTTCCTCTTCACACACTTCGTGCAGACATCGATTACGGTACTGCTGAAGCAGACACAACTTACGGTAAGCTTGGAGTTAAAATCTGGATTTATCGTGGTGAGGTCCTTCCAACAAGAGGAACGAAAAAAGAGGAAGGAGGCAAATAATTATGTTATTGCCAAAACGTGTTAAATATCGTCGTGAACACCGCGGTAAAATGCGTGGGAACGCAAAAGGCGGTACTGAAGTTCATTTCGGAGAATTCGGTTTGCAAGCTCTTGAAGCTAGCTGGATTACTAACCGTCAGATCGAAGCAGCTCGTATTGCGATGACTCGTTATATGAAGCGTGGCGGTAAAGTATGGATTAAAATTTTCCCGTCTAAGCCTTACACTGCAAAGCCTCTAGAAGTCCGAATGGGATCTGGTAAAGGTGCTCCTGAAGGATGGGTTGCTGTAGTTAAGCCAGGAAAAGTTATGTTTGAAATCGCAGGTGTCTCTGAAGAAGTGGCACGCGAAGCGTTGCGTCTTGCAGCACACAAGCTTCCTGTAAAATGTAAGTTTGTTAAACGCGAAGAAGTGGGTGGTGACACAAATGAAGGCTAATGATATTCGTAACCTGACCACTGCAGAAGTTGAACAAAAAGCAAAAGCACTTAAAGAAGAGCTTTTTAACCTTCGTTTCCAACTAGCGACAGGTCAACTTGAAAACCCGGCCCGCATTCGTGAAGTTCGTAAAGCAATTGCCCGTGCAAAAACGGTTTTACGCGAAAGAGAGCTTGGGATTACTAACGGTTAAATCTTGAGAGGAGGTTCGCACAATGAGTGAACGTAACCAGCGCAAGGTGTACACTGGTCGTGTTGTTTCTGACAAGATGGACAAAACGATTACAGTGCTTGTTGAAACATACAAGACTCACACTTTATATAACAAACGCGTTAAATACTCTAAAAAGTTAAAAGCGCATGATGAAAACAACACTGCTAAGATTGGCGATATCGTAAAGGTTATGGAAACGCGTCCGCTTTCTAAAGACAAGCGATTCCGTCTAGTTGAAGTAGTACAAGAAGCAGTAATTATTTAATAAATTGTTCGGATTATACTCATATCCGAAAGGAGGTCCATTCGCATGATTCAACAAGAATCCCGTTTAAGAGTAGCTGATAACTCCGGTGCGAAAGAGTTACTTTGCATTAAAGTTCTTGGTGGTTCTGGTCGTAAGTACGCTAACGTTGGTGACATTATCGTTTGTTCGGTTAAGTCCGCAACACCAGGTGGCGTTGTTAAGAAAGGTGACGTTGTTAAAGCGGTAGTGGTACGTTCTAAGCGTGGTATGCGCCGTAACGACGGATCTTACATCCGCTTTGATGAGAACGCGGCTGTAATCGTTAAGGATGATAAAGGTCCTCGAGGAACTCGTATCTTCGGACCAGTAGCACGTGAACTTCGTGACAAGCAATTTATGAAAATCGTATCTCTTGCTCCAGAAGTTCTTTAATATATTTACTAGCAAGGCGTTTATTGTCTTGTAAGGAGGTGCAACATCACAATGCCATTGCATGTGAAAAAAGGCGATAAAGTACAAGTTATTTCCGGCAAGGATAAAGGTAAACAAGGTGTGATCCTTGAAGCTTATCCGAAGCTAAACAGAGTGCTTGTTGAAGGCGTGAACGTTGTTAAGAAACACGCAAAACCTTCTCAAGCTAATCCACAAGGTGGAATCCTTAGCCAAGAAGCACCAATTCATGCTTCTAACGTAATGCCTCTTGACCCTAAAACTGGTGCTCCTACTCGTGTAGGCTACAATGTAGTTGATGGGAAAAAAGTTCGTGTGGCCAAAAAATCTGGTGAAACCCTAGATAAATAAGTCTCAGAGTGAAAGGAGGACACATAATGAACCGTCTACAAGAGCGATATAAAGCAGAGATCTTACCATCTCTAATGGAAAAGTTTAATTACACTTCAGTAATGCAAGCACCAAAGATCGAAAAAATCGTTATCAACATGGGTGTTGGTGAAGCAGTATCCAACTCTAAAGTGTTAGATACAGCAGTAGAGGAACTTACAGCAATCGCTGGTCAAAAGCCTGTGATCACGCGTGCTAAGAAATCTATCGCTGGATTCAAACTTCGTGAAGGTATGCCGATCGGATCAAAAGTTACACTTCGCGGAGAGCGCATGTATGACTTCCTTGATAAGTTAATCAGCGTTTCCCTTCCACGTGTACGTGACTTCCGCGGGGTTTCCAAGAAGTCTTTCGACGGCCGCGGTAACTACACGCTTGGAGTTAAAGAGCAATTGATCTTCCCGGAGATCGACTATGATAAAGTTAACAAAGTTCGCGGAATGGACATCGTTATCGTAACGACTGCGAACACTGACGAAGAAGCACGTGAGCTTCTTACACAAGTCGGAATGCCGTTCCAAAAATAACCTTTAGCCAAAGGAGGTTTACCCGTGGCAAAGAAATCCATGATTGCTAAGCAACAACGCAAGCAAAAGTTCGGAGTGCAAGAATATACGCGCTGTGAACGTTGCGGGCGTCCTCATTCAGTAATCCGCAAGTTCAAACTGTGCCGTATTTGTTTCAGAGAACTTGCTTACAAAGGTCAAATTCCTGGCGTTAAAAAAGCCAGCTGGTAATACCCTGAAAAAAGGGAAGGAGGTAACTAGTAATGGTTATGACAGATCCAATTGCAGATATGCTTACTCGTATCCGCAACGCAAACACTGTTCGTCACGATAAATTGGAGCTTCCTGCTTCTAATATGAAAAAAGAAATTGCAGAAATCCTAAAGCGTGAAGGTTTTGTTCGCGATGTGGAATATGTAGAGGATAGCAAACAAGGAATGATTCGTATCTTCCTTAAGTACGGTTCTAACAATGAGCGTGTAATCTCAGGTCTTAAGCGTATCTCTAAGCCTGGTCTACGTGTTTATGCAAAATCAACTGATCTTCCACGTGTACTTGGAGGACTTGGTATTGCGATCGTATCTACTTCTAAAGGCATTATGACTGATAAAGAAGCTCGCCAATCACAAATGGGTGGCGAAGTACTAGCGTACGTTTGGTAATAAATAGCGAATGGAGGTGTCAACATGTCTCGCGTAGGTAACAAACCGATTGAAGTTCCAGGTGGCGTTACAATCGATGTTGCAACTGACAACACGGTTTCTGTAAAAGGCCCTAAAGGTGAACTTTCTCGCAAATTCAATGCTGACATTAAGATTAATGTTCAAGATAACGAAATTACTGTGGAACGCCCGAGCGACCACAAAGAGCACCGTGCATTGCATGGTACAACTCGTAGCGTACTAAACAACATGGTTATCGGTGTAACTAACGGTTATGAAAGAGCTCTAGAAATTATCGGGGTTGGATATCGTGCTTCCAAAGCTGGTAACAAGCTTGTACTTAACGTAGGTTACTCACATCCTGTTGAAATCGTTCCTGAGCAAGGAATCGACATCGAAGTACCTTCTAACACGAAGGTAATCGTTAAGGGTATTGACAAGCAACGTGTTGGTGAAGTTGCTGCAAACATCCGTTCAGTTCGTTCACCTGAGCCTTACAAAGGTAAAGGTATTCGTTACGAAGGTGAATTCGTTCGCCGTAAAGAAGGTAAAACTGGTAAATAAAGCCGTTAGGTAGCGGAAAGGAGTGCAAAGGATGATCACGAAAGCAGATAAGAATGTCGCTCGTAAGAAAAGACATGCTCGTGTTCGCCGCGTTGTAAGCGGAACAGCACAACGTCCTCGTTTGAACGTATTCCGTTCTACAAAGCACATCTATGCTCAATTGATCGATGATCAAGCAGGTGTAACAATTGTATCTGCATCTTCCCTTGATAAAGGTGTAAGTGTAGAAAACGGTGGAAACGTAGATGCTGCTAAAGCGATTGGTCAAGAAATCGCTAAGCGCGCAGTTGAAAAAGGAATCAAATCGGTAGTATTTGACCGAGGCGGATATTTATATCACGGACGTATTAAAGCATTAGCAGACGCAGCTCGTGAAGCTGGGTTAGAATTTTAATCGAAGGAGGGAACCTGATGCGTATCGACCCTAACAAACTTGAACTTGAAGAACGCGTCGTTACCGTTAACCGTGTAGCTAAGGTAGTAAAAGGTGGACGTCGTTTCCGCTTTGCTGCAGTAGTTGTAGTTGGTGACAAAAACGGTCACGTTGGATTCGGTACTGGTAAAGCCCAAGAGGTACCAGAAGCGATCCGTAAGGCGATTGAAGATGCTAAGAAGAACTTAGTAACTGTACCGATCGTAAAAACAACAATTCCTCACCAAGTAATTGGACGCTTTGGAGCAGGTAACGTACTTCTTAAGCCTGCATCTGAAGGTACTGGGGTAATTGCTGGTGGACCTGTACGTGCAGTATTGGAGCTTGCTGGTGTAGGTGACATCCTTTCTAAGTCACTTGGATCTAACAACCCAATCAACATGGTTCGTGCAACTATCGAAGGTTTGAAAAATTTAAAGCGTGCTGAAGACGTTGCGAAACTTCGCGGTAAATCAGTACAAGAGCTTTTAGGTTAAGGAGGGAACTTTAGATGGCTAAGAAATTAGAAATCACCCTCACTCGTAGTGTAATCGGCCGTCCTGAAAACCAACGTATCGTTGTTAAGACACTTGGTTTGCGCAAAATGCACCAGACGGTTGTACACGAAGATAACGCGGCTATCCGCGGTATGGTTAACAAGGTGTCTCACCTTTTAACAGTGAAAGAATTAGAAGCTTAATAAGATAAATAAATCATGAGGAGGTGCTCAGATGAAACTTCATGAGTTGAAGCCATCAGAAGGATCCCGTAAAGTTCGCAACCGTGTAGGTCGCGGTATCGGATCAGGCAATGGTAAAACAAGTGGTCGTGGTCATAAAGGTCAAAACTCTCGTTCAGGCGGTGGTGTTAGACCTGGATTCGAAGGTGGACAAAATCCACTAGCACGTCGTTTACCGAAACGTGGATTCACAAACCCTACTCGTAAAGAGTATGCAGTTGTAAATCTTGAGAAGCTAGTTCGTTTTGAAGAGGGCACAGTAGTTACTCCGGAACTTCTTATCGAAACAGGAGTAGTTAGCAGTCTTAAAAACGGAATCAAAGTTCTTGGAAATGGCAAGTTAGAAGCTAAGCTTACAGTTAAGGCGCACAAATTCTCTGTTTCTGCTAAAGAAGCAATTGAAGCAGCGGGCGGAACTACTGAGGTGATCTAATGTTCCAGACAATCTCCAACATTATGCGTGTGGGTGATCTGAGAAACAAGATATTGTTTACACTTGCTATGCTGGTAGTGTTCCGTCTAGGAACATTTATCCCAGTACCAGGCGTAAATCGCGATGTACTGAAATTCAGTACAGGCGACAGTGCTAACATTTTTGGTTTTTTGAATACGTTTGGCGGTGGAGCTTTACAGAACTTCTCCATTTTCGCTATGGGTATCATGCCGTATATTACAGCATCGATCATCGTGCAGCTTCTGCAGATGGACGTTGTTCCTAAATTTACGGAGTGGAGTAAGCAAGGTGAAGTTGGGCGTAAGAAATTAGCTCAGTTCACTCGTTATGGAACTATTGTTCTTGGTTTTATCCAGGCAATCGGTATGTCTATCGGTTTTAACAATCTTTTCCCAGGACTTATTCAAAACCCTAGTATGTCTACGTATCTTTTTATCGCGTTAGTTTTAACTGCAGGTACTGCATTCTTAATGTGGTTAGGTGAGCAGATTACCCTTAAGGGGATTGGAAACGGAATTTCAGTTCTGATTTTTGCGGGGATTGCCGCAGCTATTCCTACAGCAGTTAACCAGCTTTTCACAACGCAATTTGAAGGTGGTAACGATCAGTTATTCATGCATATTGTAACGATCGTACTGCTTGCTCTTGCGATTGTACTCATTATTATGGGTGTTATCTTTATTCAACAAGGTGTTCGGAAAATCCCGATTCAGTATGCAAAGCGAGTCGTTGGAACAAAGCCTGTTGGCGGCCAGTCAACTCATCTTCCGATTAAAGTTAACGCAGCAGGTGTTATCCCGGTTATCTTCGCGATTTCCTTGATCATCACGCCAAGAACTGTTGCTGGCTTCTTCGGACAGAATGATGTTACGACTTGGATTATCAACACGTTTGACTACACGAAACCAGTCGGAATGATTATATATGCGCTCCTTATTATTGGATTCTCGTATTTCTATACGTTCATCCAAGTAAATCCGGAGCAAATGGCGGAAAACTTAAAGAAGCAGGGTGGATACATTCCGGGCATTCGTCCAGGAGCTAACACTCAAACTTATATAACAAGAATTCTGTATCGATTAACATTTGTTGGATCTCTATTCCTGGCTGCAATTGCAGTCCTGCCAGTTGTCTTTACAGCAATTCCAGGTTTGAACCTTCCGCCAGCCATTCAAATTGGTGGAACAAGCTTGCTGATTGTTGTAGGTGTGGCATTAGACACCATGAAGCAAATTGAGAGTCAGCTGATCAAGCGACACTACAAAGGCTTCATAAAATAAGAGCACGGGAAGATTCATCTTCCCACATGCTCTTAAAAAAAGACGATTGTGATTTATGGAGGGATTAGATGTATCTAGTCTTAATGGGATTGCCCGGAGCAGGTAAGGGTACTCAAGCAGAAAGAATTGTTGAGAAATACGGAATACCTCATATCTCTACTGGAGATATGTTCCGAGCAGCAATTAAAGAGGAGACTCCTCTTGGACTTGAGGCAAAATCGTACATGGATGCGGGTAACCTCGTTCCTGACGAAGTTACAATCGGTATCGTACGTGACCGACTTTCTAAAAAAGACTGCGAAAAAGGATTTTTACTTGATGGATTCCCTCGGACAGTTGCCCAAGCGGAAGCATTAGAAGAAATCACAACAGAGCTTGGAAGAACGATTGATTATGTGTTAAACATTTCAGTAGATTCTGATCAGCTTATGCAGCGATTAACAGGTCGTCGGATTTGCCAAACATGCGGAAGCACGTATCATGTAATATTCAACCCGCCAAAGGTTGAAGGAGTATGTGATAAAGACGGCGGTACGCTTATCCAACGTCAAGATGATAATGAAGAGACCGTTCGAAACCGTTTAAATGTAAACATGAAGCAGGCTAAACCACTGCTTGATTTTTATGGTGAAAAAGGTTACCTGAAAAACATGAATGGTGATCAGGATATCGACAAAGTCTTTCAAGACATTGACCAACTTATTGGGGGATTGGCGAAATGATAATCTGCAAAACACCGCGAGAGATTGAAATCATGCGGGAGGCAGGTCGCATTGTTGCCTTAACTCATCAAGAGTTAAAAAAACACATTAAGCCTGGCATAACTACTAAGGAACTGGATAAAATTGCTGATACGTTTATCCGCAGCCAAGGTGCAATTCCTTCATTTAAAAACTATAATGGTTTTAGTGGAAGCATCTGTGCTTCTGTGAATGAAGAACTTGTGCACGGAATTCCAGGTAAACGCGTACTCAACCATGGCGACATTATCTCTATAGATATTGGGGCGAAGTACAAAGGATACCACGGTGACTCCGCTTGGACGTATGGAGTTGGCGAGATTTCAGATGAAGCTCAAAAACTTCTGGATGTAACCGAAGAGTCTTTATATAAAGGACTTGAAAAAGCAAAAGCCGGTGCCCGGTTAACTGACATTTCTCATGAGATACAAAAGTATGCTGAGAGTGAAGGGTTTTCTGTTGTTCGCGAATACGTTGGACACGGAATAGGCCAGGACTTACATGAGGACCCGCAAATTCCTCATTATGGACCGCCTGGTAAAGGGCCGGTGCTGAAAAAGGGCATGGTTCTAGCAATAGAGCCTATGATTAATGCGGGAACTCGCTATGTTCGAACATTATCCGATAACTGGACGGTTGTCACAACGGATGGCAAATGGTGTGCTCACTTTGAACACACGGTTGTCATTACGGAAGAAGGCTTTGAAATCTTAACAAAGATCTAAGTGAAGGTGATGAGATGGTAAGCGAATCTGATTCGGTACCGAACATAGGTCAACTGGTTCGGATACTAAAAGGAAGAGACGCAGATCGGTTAGGTGTGATTGTCGGTATTCTCGATGGGCGTTTCGTCCTCGTAGCAGATGGTGACAAGAGAAAGTTTGATCGAGCCAAGCGCAAGAACCTAAACCACTTAGAACTGCTGGATTTTACTTCTCCGGAAGTTGTTAAAAGCATTCTTGAAACAGGTCGTGTAACCAATGGCAAATTGCGTTATGCAGTAGCGAAGTTTTCCGACGAGAAAGTCATTGCTCTGAAGAAGGGAGATCAAGTCGATGGCTAAAGATGATGTTATTGAGGTCGAAGGTACAGTAATTGAACCTCTTCCGAACGCCATGTTTCGTGTTGAACTAGAAAACGGACACAAAGTTCTAGCACACGTTTCTGGAAAGATTCGTATGCACTACATTCGAATTCTTCCAGGGGATAAAGTAACCGTAGAATTGTCTCCGTATGACTTATCACGTGGTCGTATAACGTATCGTTTTAAATAATCAATGTACTCCGTGACATAAGGAGGTTATAAAAAATGAAGGTAAGACCATCAGTCAAGCCAATATGTGAAAAATGTAAAGTGATTCGCCGCAGAGGCACTGTAATGGTGATCTGTGAAAATCCGAAACATAAACAAAAACAAGGTTAATATACAGGAGGTGCAAAAATTATGGCACGTGTTGCAGGTGTAGATATTCCTCGTGATAAGCGAGTAGTAATCTCTTTAACATACATCTTCGGTATCGGTAAAACAAAAGCACAGCAAATTCTTGCTGGAGCTGGAGTTTCTGAAGATACACGCGTTCGTGATCTTACTGAAGATGAATTAAATAAAATCCGCGAAGTCATCGATGGACACAAAGTGGAAGGTGACCTTCGTCGTGAAGTATCACTAAACATCAAGCGTCTAATCGAGATCGGAGCATATCGTGGTGTTCGTCATCGTCGTGGATTACCAGTACGTGGTCAAAACACGAAGAACAACTCCCGTACTCGTAAAGGACCTCGTCGTACAGTAGCGAATAAGAAAAAGTAAGTAAAGGAGGTAAACTCTAAATGGCAAAAGCACGTAAGACTAATACACGTAAACGTCGTGTCAAAAAGAATGTTGAAGTCGGCGTAGCACATATCCGTTCTACATTCAACAACACGATCATTACGATCACTGACACGCACGGGAACGCAATCTCTTGGGCGACTGCTGGTCACCTAGGATTTAAAGGTTCTCGTAAGTCTACTCCGTTCGCAGCACAAATGGCAGCTGAAACAGCTGGTAAAACTGCAATGGAACATGGTATGAAAACGTTGGAAGTATCCGTTAAAGGACCTGGTGCTGGACGTGAAGCAGCAATCCGTGCCCTTCAAGCGGTAGGCTTAGAAGTAACAGCTATTCGTGACGTTACTCCTGTACCTCACAACGGTTGCCGCCCGCCAAAACGCCGTCGCGTGTAACAATATACACGGTATATATTTCTATAACTTGTCTATAATGGTTATAGTGAAAGTTTTGGTAAATGATAAGTCGGAATGCCTATGGGGAATTTCGGCTGGAAACCTCCAGCCGAGATTCGACGTTTGAAGGAGGGTTCAGTTGAATGATCGAAATCGAAAAGCCAAGAATTGAGACGGTTGAAATCAGCGACGATGCCACATACGGAAAGTTTGTTGTTGAACCACTTGAACGTGGATACGGGACTACACTAGGCAACTCCTTGCGTCGTATCTTGTTGTCCTCACTACCTGGTGCAGCAGTTACATCTATTCAGATCAATGGCGTATTGCATGAGTTCTCTACAGTTGAAGGTGTAGTTGAAGATGTTACAACCATCATCTTAAACCTAAAGAAACTTGCAATGAAGATTTACTCTGATGAAGAGAAGACACTTGAAATCGATGTACAAGGTGACGGTGTTGTAACAGCTGGCGACATTACACATGACAGCGATGTTGAAGTCCTTAACCCGGATCTTCATATCGCAACACTAGCAAAAGGAGCTCATTTCCAAATGAAGCTTCATGCAAAACGTGGTCGTGGTTATGTACAGGCAGAAGGCAATAAACGCGAAGACCTGCCGATCGGAGTAATTCCTGTTGATTCTATTTACACGCCAATTTCGCGTGTAAACTATCAAGTGGAAAACACTCGTGTAGGACAAGTAACAAACTATGATAAGCTAACGCTTGATGTATGGACAGATGGGAGCATTCGTCCAGAGGAAGCAGTTTCTCTTGGTGCGAAGATCATTAGCGAACATTTAAACATTTTTGTTGGCTTAACAGATCAAGCTCAGAACGCTGAAATTATGGTAGAAAAAGAAGAAGACCAAAAAGAAAAAGTACTTGAGATGACGATCGAAGAACTTGATCTTTCTGTTCGTTCTTATAACTGCCTAAAGCGTGCTGGCATTAATACAGTTCAAGAACTTGCGAATAAGTCTGAAGAAGACATGATGAAAGTACGCAACCTTGGAAAGAAATCTCTTGAAGAAGTTCAAGAGAAACTTGAAGAGCTAGGTCTTTCATTACGCGCTGACGATTAATTCGTAATACGCGCTTTTTCAAGACGAGAGAGAAACGCGCAGAGGAGGGAATACAAGCATGGGATACCAAAAGTTAGGTCGTGTATCTGCGGTTCGTAAAGCAATGCTTCGTGATTTAGCTACTGATTTAATCATCAACGAGCGTATTGAAACTACAGAAGCACGTGCAAAAGAAGTTCGTAAATTTGCTGAGAAAATGATTACGCTTGGTAAGCGTGGAGACCTTCATGCTCGCCGTCAAGCTGCATCGTTCCTTCGTAACGAAGTAGCAGACGCTGAGTCTGGACAAAGATCTCTACAAAAGCTTTTCAGTGATCTTGCACCTCGCTATGCAGAGCGTAACGGTGGTTACACTCGCATCGCAAAAATCGGCCCTCGCCGTGGTGATGGTGCACCAATGGTTATCATTGAATTAGTTTAATAAAACGTATGAAAGGGCGGGATCAAGTCTTCAATGACAATCTTGCCCTTTTTTATTTTTATTGAAAAATCTAGTAGTATTTGTGAGAGTTGATTTGCGCTCCAGGTGCTCGCTTTCCGCGGGGCAGGCGGTGAGCCCCTTGCCGCTTTGCGCCTTAAGGGTCTCACCTGACCGCTTGTCCTAGCCGAGAGTCTCGCACCTTGCGCTCCAATCAACTTTTCAATGAAGGGACAAACAATTCCAAAGCAAAAAACCTTTAGAAAAGTTATTGAAAGTTCGCCGCCCATCATTGTTGAAAATAATTTATACAAACTACTACGAGCAGAGAACAGCTTAGAATGAGCAGCAGTTAAGAGGAGGATGTCACATGGAAAACATCATTACCGTTAAAGATGTGACCTTTAGTTATCCGGGAGAAGAGACACCTACGCTTAAAGGTGTAACGCTAGACGTGCATAAAGGGGAGTGGCTTTCGATCGTGGGCCATAACGGCTCTGGGAAGTCCACGTTGGCAAAAATGCTCAACGGACTGTTGTTGCCTACTGAAGGTGCTGTATATGTCTCACAGTACACGACAGGCCGTCCTGACGACATTTGGGAAGTGAGAAGACTTGTAGGGATGGTCTTTCAAAATCCAGATAACCAGTTCGTGGGTACAAGCGTACAAGATGATATAGCGTTTGGACTTGAAAATTTCGGAGTTCCCCGTGAAGAGATGGTTAAGCGTATCAATGAAAGTGTAGCAAGAGTGGGAATGGAAGCTTTTTTAAACCAGGAACCTCATCAGTTATCCGGTGGTCAGAAACAAAGAGTCGCGATCGCTGGGATATTGGCGCAGAAACCTTCTGTTATCGTATTGGATGAGGCGACATCGATGCTTGATCCGATCGGTAGAATCGAAGTTATCGATACCGTGCGCGAACTGAATAAAAAAGAAGGCATCACTGTCATTTCCATCACTCATGATTTAGAGGAAGCGCTAAGTGCAGACAGAGTTGTCGTCATGAAAATGGGAGAGAAGGCAGCTGAGGGGATACCTGAAGACATTTTTCAGCAGCGTGAACTGTTGAAATCGGCCGGTCTGGATTTACCGTTTTCACTAAAGTTAAGTGAGGCTCTTCGCCAACAAGGTGTGGAGCTTGATAAAAGCTATTTAACGCAGGAAGAGCTGGTGAATGCATTATGGAAATTAGCATAAACCGTTTAGAGCATCGATATATGGAGGGAACTCCGTTCGAGAGACGAGCCCTGCACGATATTAATCTCGACATCGCGGATGGTACTTTCCTTGCTTTGATCGGGCACACTGGCTCTGGAAAGTCTACGCTTATCCAACATCTTAACGGATTGTTAAAACCTTCAGCAGGCTCGATAAAGATGGGCAGTACTGAACTTAAAGCTGGTGGGAAGAAGCAAGATTTAAAATCACTTCGAAAAAAAGCCGGGATTGTTTTTCAGTATCCTGAACATCAGCTTTTTGAAGAAACGGTAGAAAAAGATATCATGTTTGGTCCACGGAATTTTGGTGTGTCTGAGGAAACAGCTCGACTCACGGCAGCTAAAGTAATCGAGATGGTTGGACTACCAGAGAATGTTCTAACGAAGTCTCCTTTTGACTTAAGCGGTGGCCAGATGCGCCGTGTGGCGATTGCAGGTGTCCTTGCTATGAACCCTGAGGTGCTGATTTTGGACGAGCCTACAGCAGGACTTGATCCAGCTGGGCGTGTTGAGATCATGGAGCTGTTCTATTCCCTGCATGAGAGAAACAACCTTACGACCATACTTGTTACTCACAGTATGGAGGATGCATCGAGATACGCAGATGAGATTGCTGTCATGCATAAAGGTGAACTGTATCTGCATGGTAAACCGACTGAGATCTTTAGTGAACGAGAAGCACTCCAGAAAGCAGGATTAGATGTGCCGGAGACCGTTCAATTTTTACAAAAGTGGAATGAGAAGTCTGGTCTTCATCTTACTTTAACGAAGTTTATAGTAGAAGAGCTGGCTAAACAGGTTAGTCAGAGTCTGAAGAAGAGGGGGAACTAGTATGCTGCAGAATGTAATCATCGGGCAGTATTATCCAGCCTCCTCTCCACTTCATCGAATGGATTCACGTTCGAAGCTCATTGCTGCCTTCTTTTATTTGTTTATTGTTTTTCTAGCGAACAACTGGGTGACTTATGGAGTGCTGATCGCTTTTACGGTTGTAACGATCAGTCTGTCAAAAGTTCCATTTCGTTTTTTATATAAAGGATTAAAGCCGATTCTTTTACTCGTCGTGTTTACGATGCTTTTGCATATTTTCTTAACAAAAGAGGGCAATCTGCTTTATAAAGCAGGCTTTCTTGAAATATACGAAGGCGGAGTGATTCAAGGGATATTCATCGCACTAAGACTTTTACTTCTTGTTATGATGACGTCACTTTTGACCTTAACAACAACACCGATTGATATTACAGACGGGTTGGAGCACTTATTAGGTCCATTGAAAAAGTGGAAACTGCCTGTTCACGAATTCGCGTTAATGATGTCGATCTCACTCCGGTTTATTCCAACACTTTTACAAGAGACGGAAAAGATCATGAAAGCGCAGATGGCACGTGGAGCTGATTTCACGAGCGGACCGATAAAAGAACGAGCAAAAGCTTTTGTACCGCTCTTGGTGCCGTTATTTGTTTCATCGTTCAAGCGGGCTGAAGAACTCGCTCTAGCGATGGAGGCAAGAGGATACCGCGGTGGAGAAGGCAGAACTCGACTGCGTGCGCTAGCGTGGCATCAACGTGATACGTTTGCTCTGCTGCTATTAGCACTGCTGACGCTTTCGCTATTCTTATTACGCAATTAAAGGGAGATTGAACATGGCTCGTATGAAAGTAACCGTAGCTTATGACGGTACTGAGTTTGCTGGATACCAAGTACAGCCTAGCGGCAGAACGGTTCAAGGAACGATTCAGGCCGTCCTGCAAAAGATGCACAAAGGGGAACCTGTAGGAATCTTTGCATCAGGGCGCACGGATGCAGGGGTTCATGCCATCGGTCAAGTGTTTCATTTTGATACACATATGGAAATTCCATCAGAAGCTTGGGGGAAAGCATTGAATGCGATGCTCCCGAATGATATTCTGATTAAAGACGTCGAGATGGTAAGCGATTCGTTTCATTCTCGTTTCTCTGCAACAGGCAAAGAGTACCACTATAAAATTTTAAGAAGTAAACAACCAGATGTGTTCCAAAGAAATCATATGTTTCATTTTCCCTACTCCCTAAACGTAGAGGATATGAAGCAGGCTGCATCGTTATTTTTAGGTACACATGACTTTACCTCTTTTTCTTCAGCAAAGTCAGAAGTGGAAGATAAGATTCGAACGATCTTTGCTTTTGATGTTGAAGAAGAGGGAAATGTCCTAACGTTGAAGGTAAGAGGCAGCGGGTTTTTATATAACATGGTTCGTATTCTTGTTGGTACACTTTTAGAAGTTGGACAAGGGAAGCTCAAACCGAAAGAGATCTCTGCGATTATAAAAGGTAAGGACCGTGCGCTTGCTGGAAAAACAGCCCCTGCAAACGGACTCTATCTTTTTCGTGTAGATTATGCAGATAAAACGGAATAATATTTAGGATACGCTTGACATCGTTGTTTATATATTATAAGATATTATTTGGTATTTCTACAGATATCGTCCACATGCCCCGTGTAGATATCTCGGGAAATGTTCACATGAATATAATGAAATTTGATTGAAGATACAGGAGGGAAAACACATGCGTACGACTTTCATGGCGAAAGCTTCTGAAGTAGAACGTAAATGGTTTGTGATCGACGCTGAAGGCAAAACACTTGGACGTCTATCCAGTGAAGTTGCATCTATCCTTCGCGGTAAGCATAAGCCTATTTATACACCACACGTTGACACTGGTGATCACGTAATCATCATCAACGCTGAGAAGATTGAATTAACAGGTAAGAAATTAACAGACAAAATTTACTACCGCCACACTGGTCACCCAGGTGGACTGCGTACGAGAACTGCATTAGAAATGCGTACAACTCGTCCAGTTCAAATGCTTGAGCTAGCAATCAAAGGTATGCTTCCAAAGAACAGCCTTGGTCGCCAAATGTTCAAAAAGCTTCACGTTTACGCTGGAGCTGAGCACAACAACCAAGCACAAAAACCTGAAAACTACGAGTTACGCGGATAAAAAGGAGGGTATTTACGTGGCACAAGTACAATATTATGGCACTGGACGTCGTAAGCACTCCGTAGCGCGTGTACGATTAGTTCCTGGTGAAGGCCGTATCGTAATCAACGGACGTGACATTGACGAATTTTTCGGATTAGAAACTTTAAAGCTTATCGTTAAGCAACCACTTAACACAACTGAAACAACTGACAAGTATGACGTATTAGTTACTGTTCATGGCGGTGGATACACTGGACAAGCAGGAGCTATCCGTCACGGTATCTCTCGTGCGCTTCTAGAAGCAGATCCTGAGTACCGCGGTTCTCTTAAAGCAGCTGGATTCCTTACTCGTGACGCTCGTATGAAAGAGCGTAAGAAGTACGGACTTAAAGGCGCTCGTCGTGCACCTCAGTTCTCAAAACGTTAATTTCTATTACGTTTATCAAAAACCTGTTCTCTTTTTTAGAGAGCGGGTTTTTTTGTGTTTGTGCCTATTGAGTTAGGATTCCGCAAGATTAAGTCTAATTTGAGAAAATTAAGTCTTAACTCGAATAATTAAGTCTGATCACAAATAATTAAGCCTAAAACAACAAAATTAAGTCTCGCGCAAATAGGAACTTGCTCTTAAATCGTTACCCAACACTTTCAGTATGGTTATTCCCATCTTTTATGTAGTGTCGTGAATCCATCTCTGGAGAAAATAAAGATATGGAAAACACAACACGATGAAAGGGGAGGTAATCATGGCAATCGTTTTAAACAACTTTAAAGAAAAGCAGCGCTTCAAAAAGGAAACGTTCGAGCGGAAAGTACTTCGGGACTTATCTCTGGCTACAATAAAAAAAGAATTTCAACGTTTGTTTCAACCGTTTTTTCAATACTCGCTTCTTTACCAAAATGACATTGAAGATGCATGCATCGACATGGCGATCGATTCTTATCTTTTAGGAGCAGGCTATAGCCGGTTTGCGTATCACGGGGAAACGTTGGAGAAGATCAAAGAACGAGCATATGCTAAACAGAAGGCGATCGCAGACGGTCTTTTTGAGTATTGGCAGTTCTGGTGCTGGGGAACAGAGATGATGATGGAATCCTTACATCTTTGCTGTGAAGCATTCGTTCATATATGGTGGATGGAAGGCTATAAAAACGGTGAAAAACGCTATCGTATGAAGCTGCAATAATCAGTTATAAATTTCTTCTTGTCCCATATACATAATGTTATATGGCTTGTATAGGGGGACGAAACATGAAGAAGTGGGTGAAGGGAGCCGCATTTGCACTTGGATGCGCAGTCCTTATCTTTATTTTCACCTATCATTTTTTAGATGATGATTCGTGGCGATCGTGGAATATGCCGCTCTCTGGAAAGATTATCGTAATCGACCCAGGTCATGGCGGAGCTGACGGTGGTGCGGTCGGTGATGGAGAAGTTCTTGAAAAAGAGATTGCGTTAAACATTTCCGTATTACTTCGAGATTATCTACAAGAAGCAGGAGCACTCGTCATCATGACTCGAGAGACAGACACAGATCTAGCTAATGAAGGCACAAAAAAATTACGCCATCGCAAATATGAAGATTTAAAAGAACGAAAACGAATTATTAACGAAAATCATGCGGACTTATTCATTTCGATTCATCTCAATTCTTTGCCTTCATCTCGTTGGAGAGGTGCTCAAGTCTTTTATCATCCTGGAAAAGAAGACGGAGAAGCGGTATCTAAATTTATTCAAGACGAAATCAAGCGTAACTTAAACAATACGAACCGATTCGCAAAATCCATAGAAGGTCTATACTTGCTTCGAACGGCAGAAGTACCAGGAGCGCTAGTAGAAGTCGGTTTCTTATCCAATCCATCAGAACGCGAACTGTTAAAAACAGAGTCGTACCAAAAAAGTATAGCGGCATCGATCTACCAGGGGATGCTGCGCTTTTATACAAATGAAACCCCACCAGCATCTCCTCTTGACTAGAGGGGGTGTTTTTGCATTTCTTAAAGCCCTTGAAAGTAGTTGATTTCCGTTTCAGGTGCTCGCTTTCCGGGGGGCGTGCGGTGAGCCACCTGGGCGCTTTGCACCCTTAGTTGTCTCACCTGTCCCGCTGATCCCCCAGGAGTCTCGCACCTTGCACTCCAATCAACTTGTCAGTGATGTCTTTTTAAGTAGTTATCTCCTCTAAAAAAGCCATTCTATAAGATGTTACTTGAATCAAAATTACACATCTAAAAAACCGCTTACATGATTGTCGGTAGGGGTTGTGATATACTGAAAAGGAATTTTACAGGTAAAGGATGTGTCTATGTGCTTACAGAAGAAAAAGTCATCGAGCTGTTAGGTCCTATTCAAGACCCTTATTTACATAAAAGCATGGTCGACTCTGGAAGTATCCGTGAGTTGAAGATAAAAGAAGGATATGTGGGGCTGAAGATCGGCTTAGCACATACAGGAACACCGGAACAAATGCAGCTGCAGCAGCAGATCGTTCAAGTGTTGAAAAACGCAGGAGTGGAATCTGTCGGACTTCGTTTTGAGAAAAGAGACGACATTACGGCTGTAAATCCGAGTGAAGCGGCGACGCAAAGTGCGCCAACGACTCTTCTTTCCGAAAACAGCAAGACACAATTTATCGCAATCGCTAGTGGTAAAGGCGGAGTTGGAAAATCAACGGTATCTGTCAACTTAGCTGTTGCTCTTGCAAGGCTCGGAAAAAAGGTCGGATTGATCGATGCTGATATTTACGGATTCAGTGTCCCAGATATGATGGGAATTACAGAGCGTCCAAAAGTAAAAGGTGATCGCATCTTCCCGGTGGAACGTTTTGATGTAAAAGTAATCTCCATGGCATTTTTCGTTGAAGATAACGCACCTGTTATCTGGCGCGGACCGATGCTCGGGAAGATGCTCATGAATTTCTTCAGCGAAGTAGAATGGGGAGATCTAGATTATGTTCTTCTTGACTTACCACCTGGTACGGGTGACGTAGCGCTGGATGTTCACAAGATGCTTCCGAAGTGTAAAGAAGTAATCGTCACGACACCTCATGCTACAGCAGCTTTCGTTGCAGCACGTGCAGGAACGATGGCGATTAAGACCAACCACGAAGTTCTTGGTATTGTAGAGAACATGTCTTACTTCCAAAGCGGGTCTACAGGTGAGAAAGAATATGTTTTCGGTAAAGATGGCGGAAAACGTTTAGCGGAAGAATTAAATGTACCGTTGCTCGGCCAAATACCGCTCGGCCAACCCGAGATAAAAGAAGATGATTTTGCGCCGAGTGTTTATGAACAAACACATCCGATCGGTGAACATTATATTCAGATGGCAAAGAAAATCATCGATAAAACAAACTAAAGAAAAAAGCCTTCCGAGTGTCGGGAGGCTTTTATTGCGGGCTCGTTGAATCTTGTTGTTGTTGTCCACCGCCAGTTGATGCTTCTTTTCCTTTTTTAGAGATGGATTGATCAATTTCTTCATGAGCGACTTTTTTCAGCATTTCTTGAATCTGAGCTTGTACGATCGGACTCTCAAACGTTTCAAGCATCACTTTTTTCATTTCTTTTCTAACAGGTTGTGTGTCCACAAGAGATAATAACTTTTCTGCCATTTGCGGATTCTGCATGATTTTCATAACTTCTGCTTGATATTGCGGATCTTTCATAAGATCCTTCATCAGTTTCTCGTGTTCTTTTCGCATACTTTTTGCAAAAGCTACTGAGAACTTCGGATCTTTAAAAAGGGTCTGCCAAAACTTTTGTCCTTTTTCAGAAAGAAGCTGCTTTTCAATCGTCTGTTTGATGACTTCTTGATCAATGAGTATATCTTGTTGAATTTCTTTATCAGATAACACTTCTTTGATAGCTTTTTTTCCTTCATCTGTCTTCAATAGATCGACTAACATCTTTTTTGTTGCTTCATAATCGACCTGAGAACTGCCTTGGGCTTCTTGAGCACAGCCGGAAAGAGCAGCAAGAGAGATACAAAAGAGGAAAATGTATAATTTTTTCAAAGTAATTCCTCCTCCTTTCAAGTTGAGCTCGATACTTATAGGATTGATTTTTAGCACGTATTTATACTGGTTATTTAAAGGAAAACTGGCAATTTAAAAAAGACATTGGTACAATCGTTACGGAGCATGTTAGAGGGGGAAAACAGGCGTGAAAATTAGAAGTTGGATCTTTTTATTCTTTACCACATTGTTAATTGGGATTGTTAGTGCAATCACAGTTGGTCTTATATTAAAGTTTCCTGAAGACAGCAGCGCTTTAGAAGTTCTTCTATATATTTTTGGATTGATCGGTTTCGGCGCGTTGTTCAGTGTTTTTAGTCAGATGGGCTTTTTTGCTTACTTAACCGTTCATCGCTTTGGACTTGGTATCTTTAAAAGCCATCGCCTTTGGAATGGTGTACAACTTGTATTGATTGCAGTCGTTCTGTTCGATCTATTCTATTTACGATATACATCCTTTCATAACGAAGGAGACAGCCTCGTTAATTACATTCTTATTCCGCTTGCGATCTTAGCTTACGGATTGATCATAGCCTATGTAAAAGTAAAGCAAACAACGAGCGTAGCATTCATACCAACACTTTTCTTCATCACAGTCGTTACTATTTTAGAATGGGTACCGGTGCTGAAAGAAAACAATACTCTTTCGCTTTGGATGGGGTTTGTTCCGATCATGCTTTGTAATACGTATCAAATTTTAATGTTGCATCGACTGTTGCAGACTAATCAATCTAAATCATCTAAACAAACAAAGCCCACTGCCTTATAAGGCAGGGGCTTTTTTAAATCAGTTAACCTCTTTACTGTTAGCCTCCGTGTTCGCGATCATCTCACTTACACTTACAAATTTAAATCCATCGTCACGTAGTTTATCGATAATCGTAGGAAGTGCTTTGTGCGTTTGCTTAACAGAATCAGATGCATGAAGTAAGATAATGTCGCCAGCTTTCGTCTCATCGGTAGCTGTTGTCACAATACGATCTACGCCAGGATTTTTCCAATCTTTCGTATCGATGCTCCAATGAACCACCGTATGGTTGAGATCCTCAGAGATGTTCAAGACACGCTCATCAAAATTTCCGTTAGGCGGACGGATAAGAGAAGTCATTTTTCCAGATACCTTTTTGATCTTTTCCTGAGCTAAAAGAATATCCCTTTTGATCTGTTTGTCTTCCCAATCAGTATAACTTTTGTATTGATACCCAAGACTAGCTACTTCATGACCATCTTTTACAATTCGTTCAACGATCTCAGGGTGTCGCTCAGCCCAAGCGGCGGATATGAAAAAAGTGCAATTCTTGACACCTTTGTCTTTTAAGACATCCAAGATCGGCGTTACACGCTTATCGCCCCAGCTGATATCAAACGTAAGAGAGACTTTATTGCCTTGGTCTTCTCCCTTATAAATTGCTCGGGGTCCATCTTTAGATGAAAAAACAGATAGTTGTTGCTGCCCTACAAAAGCAAGTGAAGCAGCAAAGAAAGCGGCAAATACAACAACCATGTATTGTTTTACTTTCTTGCCGTTAATAACAAAGAAAAATTTCATACTATCATCTACCCCCTGTCCATCTTCCTTACAAAATATCTATGATGAAAGGGACAAGATATACCGAAAATTTAAACAATCCCCTCAAAATAATAACTCCTACTTTTCATGGCCATAATGGTAAAAGAAAAAACTTAGCGGGGTGTCGTCCATTGTCTTTGGTAGGAATGCTATTGAATCATCAAGAACTTCATGAATTTGAGTATGTGTTAAAAAAGGAGATGGAGGAACTAAGGTTTGATTTAGAAGACCAAAAGATCGATGATATCGTTAAATCCGTTTTAGAAGAGAGATATCAGATCATTTATCGTTTATTCTGTAGGTTCGCTAAGCCCTCAGATTGCAGAAGGTATTTACGGCGAAAACAAAGAAATTAACTTTTTTTAAAAAAACTATTGACCATATTATCGAGAAGATGGTATATTACTTCTTGTCGCTTTTACAGCGGCTCAAACAAACGAAATAAACAAAATAAGAATCACTAAAAAAAGCTGTTGACATCAACTAGCCAACGGTGGTATCTTATAAAAGTCGCCAAAACGAGCGGCACACGAAACACACAGTTCTTTGAAAACTGAACAAAAGAAATAGGTAAGGAATTAAGAATTAATTCCGTCAGTTTTAAAATCGAGCAAGACAAACACTTTTATGGAGAGTTTGATCCTGGCTCAGGATGAACGCTGGCGGCGTGCCTAATACATGCAAGTCGAGCGAATGATGAGGAGCTTGCTCCTCTGATTTAGCGGCGGACGGGTGAGTAACACGTGGGTAATCTGCCTGTAAGACGGGGATAACTCCGGGAAACCGGGGCTAATACCGGATAATAAGAGAAGAAGCATTTCTTCTTTTTGAAAGTCGGTTTCGGCTGACACTTACAGATGAGCCCGCGGCGCATTAGCTAGTTGGTGAGGTAACGGCTCACCAAGGCGACGATGCGTAGCCGACCTGAGAGGGTGATCGGCCACACTGGGACTGAGACACGGCCCAGACTCCTACGGGAGGCAGCAGTAGGGAATCTTCGGCAATGGGCGAAAGCCTGACCGAGCAACGCCGCGTGAGCGATGAAGGCCTTCGGGTCGTAAAGCTCTGTTGTTAGAGAAGAACAAGTACGAGAGTAACTGCTCGTACCTTGACGGTACCTAACCAGAAAGCCACGGCTAACTACGTGCCAGCAGCCGCGGTAATACGTAGGTGGCAAGCGTTATCCGGAATTATTGGGCGTAAAGCGCGCGCAGGCGGTCTCTTAAGTCTGATGTGAAAGCCCACGGCTCAACCGTGGAGGGTCATTGGAAACTGGGAGACTTGAGTGCAGGAGAGAAAAGTGGAATTCCACGTGTAGCGGTGAAATGCGTAGAGATGTGGAGGAACACCAGTGGCGAAGGCGGCTTTTTGGCCTGTAACTGACGCTGAGGCGCGAAAGCGTGGGGAGCAAACAGGATTAGATACCCTGGTAGTCCACGCCGTAAACGATGAGTGCTAGGTGTTGGGGGGTTCCACCCTCAGTGCTGAAGTTAACACATTAAGCACTCCGCCTGGGGAGTACGACCGCAAGGTTGAAACTCAAAGGAATTGACGGGGGCCCGCACAAGCAGTGGAGCATGTGGTTTAATTCGAAGCAACGCGAAGAACCTTACCAGGTCTTGACATCCTTTGACCACTCTAGAGATAGAGCTTTCCCCTTCGGGGGACAAAGTGACAGGTGGTGCATGGTTGTCGTCAGCTCGTGTCGTGAGATGTTGGGTTAAGTCCCGCAACGAGCGCAACCCTTGACCTTAGTTGCCAGCATTCAGTTGGGCACTCTAAGGTGACTGCCGGTGACAAACCGGAGGAAGGTGGGGATGACGTCAAATCATCATGCCCCTTATGACCTGGGCTACACACGTGCTACAATGGATGATACAAAGGGTTGCGAAGCCGCGAGGCCAAGCCAATCCCAAAAAGTCATTCTCAGTTCGGATTGTAGGCTGCAACTCGCCTACATGAAGCCGGAATTGCTAGTAATCGCGGATCAGCATGCCGCGGTGAATACGTTCCCGGGCCTTGTACACACCGCCCGTCACACCACGAGAGTTTGTAACACCCGAAGTCGGTGGGGTAACCCTTTTGGGAGCCAGCCGCCGAAGGTGGGACAGATGATTGGGGTGAAGTCGTAACAAGGTAGCCGTATCGGAAGGTGCGGCTGGATCACCTCCTTTCTATGGAGATTATGAAACACCTTCGTGTGTTTCGTAAGTACGCCTATTCTTCTTTTGTTCAGTTTTGAAGGAACTTATGTTCTTTCAAAATGTTCTTTGAAAACTAGATATCGACATCCAAACAATATGCAAGGCAGATAGATTTATCTAATCTGCGCCAAGCAAGAATCTTTGATGTGCAAACATCATATAAGGTTAAGCTAGAAAGGGCGCACGGTGGATGCCTTGGCACTAGGAGCCGAAGAAGGACGGGACGAACACCGATATGCCTCGGGGAGCTGTAAGTAAGCATTGATCCGGGGATTTCCGAATGGGGGAACCCACCATCCGTAATGGGATGGTATCCATATCTGAATACATAGGGTATGAGAAGGCAGACCCGGGGAACTGAAACATCTAAGTACCCGGAGGAAGAGAAAGCAAATGCGATTTCCTGAGTAGCGGCGAGCGAAACGGAATCAGCCCAAACCAGAGAGCTTGCTCTCTGGGGTTGTAGGACACTCTATACGGAGTTACAAAGGAACGAAGTAGGTGAAGTGGTCTGGAAAGGCCAGCCGAAGAAGGTAACAGCCCTGTAGCTGAAACTTCGTTCCCTCCTGAGTGGATCCTGAGTACGGCGGGACACGTGAAACCCCGTCGGAATCCGGGAGGACCATCTCCCAAGGCTAAATACTCCCTAGTGACCGATAGTGAACCAGTACCGTGAGGGAAAGGTGAAAAGCACCCCGGAAGGGGAGTGAAACAGATCCTGAAACCGTGTGCCTACAAGTAGTCGGAGCCCATTAACGGGTGACGGCGTGCCTTTTGTAGAATGAACCGGCGAGTTACGATCCCGTGCAAGGTTAAGTTGATAAGACGGAGCCGCAGCGAAAGCGAGTCTGAATAGGGCGACATAGTACGTGGTCGTAGACCCGAAACCGTGTGATCTACCCATGTCCAGGGTGAAGTTCAGGTAACACTGAATGGAGGCCCGAACCCACGCACGTTGAAAAGTGCGGGGATGAGGTGTGGGTAGGGGTGAAATGCCAATCGAACACGGAGATAGCTGGTTCTCCCCGAAATAGCTTTAGGGCTAGCCTCGCGGCAAGATTCCTGGAGGTAGAGCACTGATTGGACTAGGGGCCCCCACAGGGTTACCGAATTCAGTCAAACTCCGAATGCCAGAGAATTATCCGCGGGAGTCAGACTGCGAGTGATAAGATCCGTAGTCAAAAGGGAAACAGCCCAGACCATCAGCTAAGGTCCCAAAGTATACGTTAAGTGGCAAAGGATGTGGAGTTGCCCAGACAACCAGGATGTTGGCTTAGAAGCAGCCACCATTTAAAGAGTGCGTAATAGCTCACTGGTCGAGTGACTCTGCGCCGAAAATGTAACGGGGCTAAACGTATCACCGAAGCTATGGCTTGTACCGTATGGTACAGGGGTAGGGGAGCGTTCGAAGTGCAGCGAAGTCAGACCGGAAGGACTGGTGGAGCGCTTTGAAGTGAGAATGCCGGTATGAGTAGCGAAAGACAAGTGAGAATCTTGTCCATCGAAAGCCTAAGGTTTCCTGAGGAAGGCTCGTCCGCTCAGGGTTAGTCGGGGCCTAAGCCGAGGCTGAAAAGCGTAGGCGATGGATAACAGGTTGATATTCCTGTACCACCTCCTTTCCGTTTGAACAATGGGGGGACGCAGTAAGGTAGGGTGAGCGCACTGATGGAATAGTGCGTCTAAGCAGTTAGGCTGTTGGGTAGGCAAATCCGCCCAACATGAAGGCTGAGCTGTGATGGCGAGGGAAATTTTAGTACCGAAGTCCCTGATCCTACACTGCCAAGAAAAGCCTCTAGTGAGGAAAGAGGTGCCCGTACCGCAAACCGACACAGGTAGGCGAGGAGAGAATCCTAAGATGATCGGGAGAACTCTCGTTAAGGAACTCGGCAAAATGACCCCGTAACTTCGGGAGAAGGGGTGCTCTGATAGGGTTTATCGCCCGAGAGAGCCGCAGTGAATAGATCCAAGCGACTGTTTAGCAAAAACACAGGTCTCTGCGAAACCGCAAGGTGAAGTATAGGGGCTGACACCTGCCCGGTGCTGGAAGGTTAAGAGGAGGGGTTATCCTTTGGGAGAAGCTCTGAATTGAAGCCCCAGTAAACGGCGGCCGTAACTATAACGGTCCTAAGGTAGCGAAATTCCTTGTCGGGTAAGTTCCGACCCGCACGAAAGGTGTAACGACTTGGATACTGTCTCAACGAGAGACCCGGTGAAATTATAGTACCTGTGAAGATGCAGGTTACCCGCGACAGGACGGAAAGACCCCATGGAGCTTTACTGCAACTTGATATTGGATTTTGGTACAGCTTGTACAGGATAGGTAGGAGCCTGAGAAGCCGGAGCGCCAGCTTCGGTGGAGGCGTCGGTGGGATACTACCCTGGCTGTATTGAAATTCTAACCTTGGACCGTAATCCGGTTCGGAGACAGTGTCAGGTGGGCAGTTTGACTGGGGCGGTCGCCTCCTAAACAGTAACGGAGGCGCCCAAAGGTTCCCTCAGAATGGTTGGAAATCATTCGCAGAGTGTAAAGGCACAAGGGAGCTTGACTGCGAGACCTACAAGTCGAGCAGGGACGAAAGTCGGGCTTAGTGATCCGGTGGTTCCGCATGGAAGGGCCATCGCTCAACGGATAAAAGCTACCCTGGGGATAACAGGCTTATCTCCCCCAAGAGTCCACATCGACGGGGAGGTTTGGCACCTCGATGTCGGCTCATCGCATCCTGGGGCTGAAGTAGGTCCCAAGGGTTGGGCTGTTCGCCCATTAAAGCGGTACGCGAGCTGGGTTCAGAACGTCGTGAGACAGTTCGGTCCCTATCCGTCGCGGGCGCAGGAAATTTGAGAGGAGCTGTCCTTAGTACGAGAGGACCGGGATGGACACACCGCTGGTGTACCAGTTGTTCCGCCAGGGGCATAGCTGGGTAGCTACGTGTGGACGGGATAAGTGCTGAAAGCATCTAAGCATGAAGCCCCCCTCAAGATGAGATTTCCCATCACGCAAGTGAGTAAGACCCCTTAGAGATGATGAGGTTGATAGGTCTGGTGTGGAAGCGTGGTGACACGTGGAGCTGACAGATACTAATCGGTCGAGGGCTTATCCTTAAAAAAGCATAACGTTTGGAAACGTCATATCTAGTTTTGAGAGAACATAAAAAAATGATGAAAATCATTAAAAAATCTCTTGCAAAATGCTTTAAAATATAATAAAATTTATCTTGTCCCAACAGGATAAATGATTTTGAGAGTGTTACATAAGTAACTAGGTCCAGTGATGATGGCGAAGAGGTCACACCCGTTCCCATACCGAACACGGAAGTTAAGCTCTTCAGCGCCGATGGTAGTTGGGGGTTTCCCCCTGTTAGAGTAGGACGTCGCTGGGCTATAATCTCAAAATTCCAACTTAGTTGTGGATTTACATTACATTATTCCACAGTAGCTCAGTGGTAGAGCTATCGGCTGTTAACCGATCGGTCGCAGGTTCGAGTCCTGCCTGTGGAGCCATTTTTACTTGCTTCCATAGCTCAGCAGGTAGAGTGCTTCCATGGTAAGGAAGAGGTCACCGGTTCGAGCCCGGTTGGAAGCTCCATATCATACTTAAAACAAATAGTTATGGCCCGTTGGTCAAGCGGTTAAGACACCGCCCTTTCACGGCGGTAACACGGGTTCGAATCCCGTACGGGTCACCATTTCTTATAAATACTTTGGAGGATTAGCTCAGCTGGGAGAGCACCTGCCTTACAAGCAGGGGGTCGGCGGTTCGAACCCGTCATCCTCCACCATTTTTTTGCTTGCCGGTTTAGCTCAATTGGTAGAGCAACTGACTTGTAATCAGTAGGTTGGGGGTTCAAGTCCTCTAGCCGGCACCATGTTTACTTTCTTTGATAGTAAACACAGAGCACAGAAGTGCTTGAAGAGAAGAGTAACTCTCTTTTTTTATGTGGAGGGGTAGCGAAGTGGCTAAACGCGGCGGACTGTAAATCCGCTCCCTCCGGGTTCGGCGGTTCGAATCCGTCCCCCTCCACCATCTTATGTTTAACGATACAAAAGTTAGACGATACTAATAGAATATGCGGGTGTAGTTTAGTGGTAAAACAAGAGCCTTCCAAGCTCTGGTCGTGAGTTCGATTCTCATCACCCGCTCCAATTATTTCTTCGGGGCTTTAGCTCAGCTGGGAGAGCGCCTGCCTTGCACGCAGGAGGTCAGCGGTTCGATCCCGCTAAGCTCCACCATATACATAATCATTATACTTCAGGCGATGCCTGAAGTTTTTTTGTTATTTAGAAGACTTTAATATGAAGTAGATAGGGTAAAGGTATGCCGTTCAGAAAAATTGTCGAACTATGCCGACTCGCGGATATAGGAGCAAAACTCGCCGGATTATAGACCAAATTCGCCGTATTATCTTAGAAATATCTAGAATTATTGCTGATACTTCTAGAATTAGCTTCATAAATACCCGGAATGGTATATGTTTTAGAAAGAAGATGGCTCCAAGCCATCTTCTTTTTGTCTTCTTTTTATACAAAACCTCATAAATATGTATCCAGCTATCGAAAGCGCTTTCTTTTTGGTATATCTATGCAAAATTTTGTCCAGTTGAACCATGAAATCCCTTACAGCTACAATAGAGATAGATATTCAAGTTTTTGTGTTTTTCATAAGGGAGGAAGAAGAATGTTGAAAGATATTACAGTAATCGGTGTACCGATGGATTTAGGACAAATGCGCCGCGGTGTGGATATGGGGCCGAGTGCGATTCGATATGCAGGTGTTGTTGAACGCCTTGAGAACCTGGATTATCGTGTAGAAGATTTTGGTGATATAGATATTGCTCGTCCAGAAAAACAAAGTATTGAAAACGAAGGTAATCTGAAAAATTTAAAGGGTGTTATTGAAGCGAGTGAAAAGCTCTCACAAACGGTATCTACTGTAATCTCGAATAAAAAGTTTCCGCTTGTATTAGGGGGAGATCATAGTATTGCAATTGGTACGTTGGCAGGGGTTTCTAAGCATTATGAGAATCTAGGTGTCATCTGGTATGATGCGCATGGAGACTTGAATACAGCGGATACATCTCCGAGCGGAAACATTCATGGCATGCCTCTTGCTGTAAGTATTGGGATCGGTCACGAAAGACTTACGAACATAAGTGATTACACACCAAAAATCAAACCTGAAAATATTGTGATTATCGGAGCGCGTTCATTAGATGAAGGTGAACGTGAACTGATCAAAGAAAAAGGGATTAAAGTATATACGATGCATGAAGTTGATCGTCTAGGGATGGCGAAAGTGATGGAAGAGACGATCGAATACTTGGCACACACAGATGGCGTTCACTTGAGTCTTGATCTAGATGGGCTCGATCCACATGATGCACCTGGGGTTGGAACTCCTGTACTTGGAGGCATCAGTTATAGAGAGAGTCACTTGGCGATGGAAATGCTTGCTGAAGCAGAGATCATTACTTCAGCAGAATTCGTAGAAGTTAATCCGATCTTAGATGAGAAGAACAAAACAGCAACGGTTGCTGTAGCTTTAATGGGTTCTTTATTTGGAGAGAAGCTACTATAATAACGAAGACAAAATAAAAACAGTTGCCTCTTTATAGATGCAACTGTTCTTTTTCATTTATGCGCTGATATTGGTTAAGCAGGTGATCGATCTCTTGTGAGAGTTCAACTACTTCTTGTGCGATTAGTGGAAGGTGTTTTGAGAGTTCATTCATTTGCTGCCTGGAGTGTTCGATCTGTTCGATTAATAAATCTCTGTGCATACAAACTACCCCTTTCTGCCTCAGCATAATATTTTATATGCTTAATATTCCCAGGTCAGATTTATTTAAAACACATTATTTAGAAAAAAATACCTTTTTATTTCGTCAAATTCTGCAACATGATAAAATAAAAAAATATGAAAAGATTTGAAACTTATGAAATGCTGGTACGTAAATAAAATCCGAGTGGTGATAAGATAATGGACGCCTTAATAGCGAATATGGTGACCCAAGTTAAAAAAGGGGACCAAGAAGCGTTTGAAGGCATTGTGGACCTGTTTAAAGATAAAATATACCGGCATTGTTTCCGGATGGTCGGCAATGGACATGAAGCAGAAGACTTAGCACAAGAAACTTTTTTAAGAGCTTACCGTAATATAGGTAAGTACAACAGTGAATACAAATTTTCAACCTGGATTTTTCGTATCGCTACCAATCTTTGTATCGACAGGTTAAGAAAGAAGAAGCCAGATTATTATTTGGATGCTGAAGTACCGGGAACAGATGGTGCTACGATGTATAGTCAGCTTTCAAGTGAAGAGCCTTTACCTGAGGAAGTGGTTACAGAGAATGAAGAGTGGAATGAACTCCAGGCAGAGATCATGAAGCTTCCTGAAAAATACAGGACAGCTATTCTTTTAAAATACGTTGAAGATCTCTCATTAGAAGAGATCAGCAAGATTATGGACATACCCGTTCCAACAGTAAAAACTCGAATACATCGAGGTCGGGAAGCGTTGAAGAAAGTATTTCAAATGGTTGTAAAAACGAGGTGATAAAAATGCATGATGAAGCTTCCGTATATGATGAATTAATGAATAAAGTACTTGATGGTGATGCGACGAAAGAAGAAGAACAAAACTTTCACAATCATCTAAAAGATTGTGAGACGTGTAGAGAAGAGTTCGAACTGCTGACTGTTACATTGAAGGAATTGCAGTTGCAATCCCATATAAAGGCGCCAGAAGGCTTTACAGAGGCTGTGATGGCTAAATTACCTAAAGAGAAGCAACAAGTAAAGTGGATGCGTTGGATGAAGACACATCCCGCTCTAACGGCTGCCGCAATCTTTATGTTCTTTATGGCAGCGTCTGTGTTCACGAGCTATAATCAACAAGACCTCGCCGTGGTAAAAGGCGAAGGCAACCTGCAGATCAAAAAGAATGAGCGAGTCGTCGTCGTTCCTGCGGGCGAAACCATTAAAGGCGATTTAGTTGTAGAAAATGCAGACGTCAGAATCGAAGGCCGAGTCGAAGGTGACGTAACGGTCATAAAAGGCGATCAATATCTTGCTTCAGCTGGGGAAGTAACGGGCCACAGTCAGGAAATTGGTCAAGTGGTCGAATGGGTATGGTATAAGTTGAAATCTTTAATTAGTACAAATGATGAAGCTATGATTGATAATCATAAGGAGAGCCGTATCCATACGGCTTTTTTTCTTGGTCAAATTTGCTAAACTAAAAAATCATCCAAACATCATGAGTAAAACATGTGTAGGTCATGCCAAGTTTTCTTTACATTGAGGTATGCTATAATAAGTAGGTTAAAATTATTTTAGAGTGTTTAAAAAATAATACTTCTTTTAGGCATTTAATAAACGTTTATAACCACTAAATACTTCGACTTGGAAAACAAACCGGGTTGGGAGGGAATTTATGTTACCAATCGCAGATTTTAATATATTCAATTACATTACACAGATCATAGATATCCTATTAGTGACGTATGTGATCTATAAGCTGATCATGCTGATTCGTGGAACGAAAGCTGTTCAATTGTTAAAAGGGATAACCGTGATCATCGTAGTATGGTTTTTGAGTAGTTCGTTTGATCTTAGGACGATGTCATGGCTGATGGACAAAGTGATTACATACGGTCTTCTTGCCATCATCATCATTTTCCAGCCCGAGTTACGACGAGCACTCGAGCAGCTTGGACGTGGAAAGTTCTTCTCTCGTACAGGCCTGCCTGAAGAAGAAGAGATGGAAAAATCCATTGCTGCGATCTGTAAATCGACGAACTATATGTCTAAGCGACGTATAGGAGCAATCATGTCAATCGAGCGAGAAACAGGATTGAGTGAATACGTGGAAACAGGGATACCCATTAAAGCGCATCTATCTTCTGAGTTATTGACGAACATTTTTGTTCCGAACACTCCTTTACATGATGGAGCTGTCATCATTAAACAAAATCAGATCTATGCAGCAGGTTGCTACTTACCATTAACGGAAAGTCCGTTTGTTTCAAAAGAACTTGGAACAAGACATAGAGCTGCACTAGGGATCAGTGAAGTAACAGATGCTATAACGGTTATCGTTTCTGAGGAAACTGGTACGATCTCTCTTACGAAGAACGGAGAAATCTATCGTAACCTGGACGAAGAGTCTTTAAGAAATTTGTTAAACGCAGAATTGATTATTGCGAACAAGTCCACTTCCTCAACTCGTTGGAATTGGAGGGGAAAGAAAAATGGACAAACTCCTTAGTAGTTCATGGTTTGTAAAAATTATTGCATTCCTCCTAGCCCTCATGATGTATACGATCGTAACGATGGAGACGCAGGAAGAAGCAGCAAACAATACGATATTCTCTAAGATGTATACTGAAAGTGAGACGATCGAGAACGTTCCAATCAAACCTTACTTTGACGACAATCAATATGTACTTACCGATATGCCATCATCGGTTGACTTAACATTAACAGGGTCCAGCCGTTTGATTACAAAAGCGACAAAAGTGGATAAAGAATTTGAAGTTTATATTGATCTAACCAACAAGAAACCTGGAAACAAAAGGGTAAAGGTACAAGTTCAAGGCTTGCCTGAGGGTGTTAAGGCAAAGATTAATCCAGATTATGTGGATGTTATCTTGCATAACAAAGTAACAAAAGAGATGAATGTGAACGTAGACTTAAAGAACAAAAGAAAGATGCCTGAAGGATACACAGCAGGTGAAGTTGAGTTCTCACCTAGAACGGTTGATGTAACAGGTGCTGAAGGTATGATCGATCAGATCTCATTCATTACAGGATTTGTTGATGTAACGGATGCAGACGAAGAGATTCAAACAAAAGTTCCTCTGCGTGCATACAATCAACAAGGAGATTTAATCGATGTTCAGATTAACCCAGGAGTAGCTGAAGTATCCGTACCGATCAAGAAACCTAAGAAAACGGTACAGATCTCTATTGAAACGAAAGGGAAATTAGATGAGGGACTTTCTCTTCAATCCATCACATCAAATCCGAGTGAGATTACATTAACGGGTACAACAACTTCTTTGAATAAAATCGATTCCTTTAAAGAGATTACGATAGATTTAAGTGAGATCAAAAAAGACACAACACTAACCGTTGATGTTCCTGTACCAGATGGGATCGACAGCGTTTCACTAAAAGAAGTAACCGTAGATGTTAACGTAGAAAAAACGGGTACAGACGCCGAAACAGAAGCAGATACTGAAACGGAAGCACAACCAGTAGTTGATCAAGAGACAACAAGAACGTTTAGTGATGTTCCATTGACACTGCTCGGAAGTGACGCTGACAAACAAGCAACGATAGTAGATCCAGCAGATGGCGTTGTCGATGTAACAGTAAGAGGAAAAAAGAGTGTGCTTAACTCTCTTAAAAAGTCAGATCTGCAAGGAATTGTAGATGTGAGTGCACTCGATCAAGGAACACATAAGGTGAAGATAGATTGGAAAAATCCAGGGGATGTTGAACTGACAGGTACAGTTCAGGAAGCCAGTGTGGAAATTAAAACAGAAACTAGCAGTCAATAGTTGAAGGAGAGAGCAATAATGGGAAAATATTTTGGTACCGACGGAGTTAGAGGAGTCGCAAATACAGAACTTACGCCTGAATTAGCATTCAAATTAGGGCGTTTTGGAGGATATGTTCTAACAAAAAATACGGAAAGACCTAAAATCCTAATTGGACGTGACACACGTATTTCTGGTCAGATGTTAGAAGGAGCTCTTGTAGCGGGTCTTCTATCGATCGGTGCGGAAGTGATGCGTTTAGGTGTGATCTCTACTCCTGGTGTTGCTTTCTTAACAAAAGCGTTAGGCGCACAAGCGGGTGTGATGATTTCAGCGTCACATAACCCAGTAGCGGATAACGGCATCAAATTCTTTGGAGCGGATGGCTTCAAGCTTTTAGATGAGCAAGAGAATGAGATCGAAGCACTTTTAGATAACGAAACAGATGAACTTCCGCGTCCTGTAGGCGGAGACTTAGGGTCAGTGAGCGATTATTTTGAAGGCGGACAAAAGTATATGCATTATCTAAAACAAACGATTCCTGGAGATTTTTCTGGTCTTCATATCGCTCTAGATTGTGCGCACGGAGCAACATCGTCGCATGCACCACATCTGTTTGCTGATCTTGAAGCAGACATCTCAACAATGGGCACAAGTCCGAACGGCTTAAACATCAATGAAGGTGTAGGGAGTACACATCCTGAGAAGCTTGCTGAACTTGTTAAAGAAAAAGGCTGCGACATGGGGCTAGCATTTGACGGTGATGGCGACCGTTTGATCGCGATCGATGAAAAAGGAAACATCGTCGATGGAGACCAAATCATGTTCATCTGTGCAAAGCACCTGAAAGAGCAAGGACGTTTGAAGCAGGATACAGTCGTTTCAACAGTAATGAGTAACTTAGGCTTCTATAAGGCTGTAGAAGCAAACGAGATGAAATCGGCTCAAACAGCTGTAGGTGACCGTTATGTCATGGAAGAGATGCGTAAGAATGACTTTAACCTTGGTGGAGAGCAGTCTGGTCATATCATCTTCTTAGATTACACGACAACTGGAGACGGACTTCTATCAGGAATCCAGCTTGCTTCGATCTTAAAAGCAACCGGAAAGCCATTATCAGAGCTTGCAGGTGAGATGGCTAAATTCCCTCAGCTACTTATCAATGTAAAAGTAGCGGATAAGTCAAAATTGAACGGAAACGACGCGATCAAAGCGGCGATCGATAAAGTAGAAACAGAGCTTGAAGGAAACGGCCGTGTACTTGTACGTCCTTCTGGAACAGAGCCACTCGTGCGTGTCATGGTTGAAGCTCCTACAGAAGAACTCTGCCAAGAGCATGCGGATAAAATCGTAGAAGTAGTAAAGGCTGAGCTCGTATAAATTAATAAGGAACTGTCCCTCATAAAATAAAAAAGGGCACGAAACATATGCATATGCGGCTCACCGGAAGAGCTGTGTATGCATATTTTTATAATATGGAACTTTATGTTTCAAGTTTTTCTAAAATCGGGAAAGAATAATAATTGACGGTTTTGAAAAACCCGTGTATGATTATTTTTGTTTACTTCAAATAAAAGGAAGGAGTTTACAGTTAATCATTCATCCAAAGCGCCTGAACTGCTGACCGGGAAAAAAGCAGTTGACGAGGAAGAGGTTCATCGATATTTCGGCGGATGCCTCTCGGAACATCACTTCCGTAAGCTTTTGTTCAAACCAGGTAAGGTGACTTCCTGTACAAAGACGAAAGCAAGTGAAAAAAATAAAAATAGAGAACATAGGTGGGGTTGTGAGCCCCGCTCACGGCCCCCTTGTGAAAGCCGTCAGCAGAGTGTGATGGCTTTAAGGAGGACGCTTATTTATGTGTGGAATCGTTGGATATATTGGGAATAATGACGCGAAGGAAATCCTTTTACGCGGATTAGAAAAATTAGAATACCGCGGATATGACTCAGCTGGTATCGCTGTACTGAATGAAGACGGAGTTCATGTGTTCAAAGAAAAAGGACGTATTGCCAATCTTCGTGAAAACGTAGATCTTGGAGTAGAAGCATCCGTTGGAATCGGACATACACGCTGGGCAACACACGGAGTTCCGAGTAGAGTTAACTCTCATCCACACCAAAGTTCAACAGAACGCTTTACACTCGTACACAACGGTGTAATCGAGAACTATGAACAGGTGAAGAAACAATACATCTCAGGTGTTGAATTGTTGTCTGAAACAGATACAGAAGTTATCGTTCAGCTTGTAGAATACTTTGTGAACGAAGGCATGGAAGTGGAAGAAGCATTCCGCCGCACGTTGTCTGAGTTAAAAGGTTCTTATGCGATCGGACTGATCGACAATCAAAACCCTGAAACCATCTATGTTGGTAAGAACAAGAGCCCGTTATTGGTTGGTAAAGGTGAAGGCTTTAACGTTATTGCAAGTGACGCAATGGCTATGCTTTCTCAAACCGATCAATACGTTGAATTAATGGATAAAGAAATCGTAATCGTGACAAGTGACGGCTATACGATCAAAACTCTTGATGGTACAGTTGTTGAGCGCGCACCATATACAGCTGAATTAGATGCAAGCGACATCGAAAAAGGCACATACCCGCATTTCATGTTAAAAGAAATTGATGAGCAGCCTTTCGTAATGCGTAACATCATCAATCAATACCAAAATGAAAATGGCGATCTTAAGCTAGATGACGATATCCGTGCTGCGATGAAAGACGCAGATCGTGTATATATCATTGCTTGCGGAACGAGTTACCATGCAGGTCTTGTTGGAAAACAACTGATCGAAAACATTGCGAACATTCCTGTTGAAGCACACATCGCGAGTGAGTTTGTATACAACATGCCGCTTTTATCACAAAAGCCGTTGTTCATCTTCATCTCACAATCCGGTGAGACTGCAGACAGCCGTGCCGTATTGGTTGAAGTGAAGAGACTTGGACACAAAGCATTAACAATCACGAACGTTCCAGGTTCTACACTTTCTCGTGAAGCGAACTACACACTTAACTTGTATGCGGGTCCTGAGATCGCAGTAGCATCAACGAAAGCATACACAGCTCAAATCGCAGTACTTGCGATCCTAGCTGTTGACTCAGCTCGTGCAAAAGGCATCGAGTTAGACTTTAATCCGCTACAAGAGCTTGCGATCGTTGCAAACGCGATGGAAGTTCTTTGTGACCAAAAAGAAGAGATGGAGAAGATCGCTCGTGAGTTCTTAGCTGTAACTCGTAACGCATTCTTCATCGGGCGTGCTGCTGACTTCTACGTATGTTTAGAAGCTGCACTAAAATTAAAAGAAATCTCTTACATCCAAGCAGAAGGTTTTGCTGGAGGAGAATTGAAGCATGGTACGATCGCATTGATTGAAGACGGTACACCAGTTATCGCTCTTGCAACTCAAGAGCATGTTAACTTAAGCATCCGTGGTAACGTAAAAGAAGTAGCGGCACGTGGCGCTTACACATGCGTGATCTCTATGGATGGACTGCAAGAAGAAGGCGACCGCGTTGTTCTTCCGAAGATCCACCCATACTTGACACCGTTAGTATCTGTACTTCCAATGCAGTTGATCTCTTACTACGCAGCGCTTCACCGCGACTGTGACGTAGATAAGCCGCGTAACCTTGCGAAGTCAGTAACAGTAGAATAGATTTATAAATACACAAAACCTCCTTGTTGAATGACAAAAAAATCGGGTACTGGGCAAAAAAGTCGGGTACTGGACAAAGAAGTTGGGTACTGGATAAAAAAGTCGGGTACTAAAAAAATCCATCATCAATAAATTGGTGGTGGATTTTTATTTTTCACATAAGTTGGTAAGGTATTATATTACCGAATTACCCTTAGAAGAAGAAAATTGTAATTCGCAATTCTTTTAGAATGTAAATCTGCAACATAATTGGATTCGTAATAACATCAAAACGACCAACTTTGTGTATGGTCGTTTTCTTATGCCTTTATTTAATTAAAGCCCGTTAAATTATATTTTCTTTATCCCAACATTGATGTAACCTCGTATATCTTTTCATCCTTTTTGAGGTGAACCTTTCAACAAGTGAATTAGATTGACAAATCGTAGCGAGACAATGGCATCTGCTAAAAGTTATGCCAATTAGGGTGTTCATTTGGAAATTGAAAGTGGTAAATTTTCATTAGAAGCCCATATATCACTGTCCCGCTTTATAGTTACGAATAAACTTCTATATTCTCAAATTTCGTTCTTTCATCATAGTTATTGCCTGGAGTAAACCACCTGTAACCTTTCCGCCGCCAAGTCTATTGCATACAAATTCAGCTGGAATTTGATTTATGAATTTATCCTCATTAATATAGGTTTCGTTTGTTACATATGCAAAAATTCTGGAAGTATCAAGAGCTCTAAAGCTATCAATTGAGAGTATTGATGAATTGACATTCCCCATTGGAAATAAAAGACGATCAAAAGCTTTGCTATTCGACCAATGTTGTCTAATACGTTTTTTAATATCTTTCGTCGTGCCAATGTACACTTGGGAGTATTCATCAAGTACCATTATGTAATAACCTGCTTTCCCATCATAGGAATTAAGGTCATACACCTCAGTAAATAGACTATTCTTTTTAAGAAACTTTTCAATTTCTGTACAAAACTCGTTGTGATCTAATAAAGAGAAATACTTCATATTTAAATCAAAGTTATCTAAACATTCTTTAAGATGCTTTTCACACCATTGCTCCGTGTATATTTTAGCTTCTTCATCAACATAAATGTCCCTAGAAAAACGAATTCCGAATGAGTTTTTATTATTAACAATCGCATATTTTTCTCGCTTTAACTTTAATCCTCGTTTACCATCTAGTACCTTTAATCCAAAATGATATGCCATTAGTCTCCCCCCTTTTTTGTTATCTTAATACTTTTGATAAATAGACTATCTTTAAATCATTATTTGACTAAAAAACACGAAACTCCAATTTATACAGCTGGTCGTGCTCTATTCTAGAAGATAGGCAGATCTTAAATATGGAATGCGTCCAGATGAATGTAAAGGAATTCTGTTGTGATTTATTAAGTGAAAGGGAATAAACCCAGAATTTCTATTAAGTAAACAGAGACGTAACCTAACAAAGGTTACGTCTTGTTATTTTGGTTTATTTTTTTTATAAAAGGAATCTAACTTTTGCAACTCCAGCTCCATTTCTTCTATGGATGGTGTTATTCTATCATATCCCATGGCCTCATCATGAACCATCGACGAAGAGACCGTCATCCCTTCGGTAACTGCTTGAATCATTTCCTCAGTAATTTCTAGACCAATTAAAGATTGGGTTTTAACTGTAGCATCAAACCGTTGGATTACACTTTTAAATAGCACTTCTTCAACAGCACGTTCCCATGCCTCTCTTAACAACATAAACCATTGTTTAACCTCTAGGTGATAGATAGTAGGATCTAGTTCGCTTCTTTTCCTTATAAGGGCAGGAATTTGATTTCGTAAGTAACCAATACGTTGCTTTAACTTCTGTGCTACCCATGGTAGCTCTTGACCAGCTATACCAGCTTGTCTGTCAATCCTACGAACGTTACAACAAATGTTTTGAACAGCATTTCGTTTGGCAAAATTTTGTAAGGTATATAAAAAGATAATATCGTGTGTAAAAACTATTACTTGTCTTTGCTTAGCCTCCTGAACTAAACGGCGTGCTACATACTCTCGTCTACCATGATCAAGCGAAGAAACAGGATCATCAAGTATTATTCCACCACCGTTATCTATAGCTGAAGTTTCAGCAAGGAAAAAAGCAAGAGATATTGCCTTCTGTTCCCCTTCGCTGAGTACCTCATTTAAACTTACTTTTGCATTTGAGTTCAGGTGAAGTTTGATCGTCGTTTTCCCTTTGACTCCTTTATTGTTTACATCGAATGAAATATGATTGCATCGCAACTCTTTCAATTCTTTTTCGATTTCTGTTTTAAAGTGGTCTGTTAAAAAAACACTCGAGAGCTCATTGTACTTTCTTGTTATTTTCGTTGTATCTAAGGCTTTCAACGCCTTTTCAAAGTTGAAATCATCTCGGCAAACTTTAACACAAAGGTGGACATCCTCTATACGATTATGAATCTCTTTCTTAGCCAACAACTCGTGTTGTTCTTCTTGCAGTTCTTTAATGTTATTCCTCTCCAAAAGTGACCTTAATCGTGCTACCTCGCCGTTTTTAACAGAAAGGAATTCCTCTATTTCAAATATAGGGCATTCCATCAATAATGGAGCAAGTTCTTGTGATAACGGTACATTTGACTCAGCTTGTAGTACAAATTTTTGAACCTTGAGTGCTGACACTATGAAATTGTGTAAAGGTGTATATAGTTCAATGCCCTCATCCTGCAAATAGTTTAAAAATGGTGCCGTTTTTATTCTTTCTAGAGGCAATGTTCTTATACGATTAATCATTGTTTTTCTTGTTTGATATCTTGTTTGTACTTCCTGAGAGATACTATCATTCATAAACTCTTCAAAGGTTTGCAAACGTATTTTTGCTTCAATTGATAATTCTTGCTGGCATAATACACATCTAGCTGTATCATCAGTATTAGGAAAAGCTTGAGCGGGATATGCGTCTAAATGATAGTGCTTTGCAGCTTCCCATAACCTTTTCCAAGGGTTCTCACCTACTTTTCCTAGTGGTTGGTTTGTAAAGGCATCTTTTGTAAGCACCTCAAGTGTGTCCTTATAATCTAGATAGTGCTGGTGTGTATTGATTAGATGTCCTATATTCTGACGAGATAATTCATGCTCCACATTTTTTAGATCTTCGAATAAAGCAGCTACATCCATAATAATACGTTCTAGCTCTCGTACCTTTCGCTGTGGGTTTTCCGTTGATAACATTTTTAGATCAGATTCGATTTCATCGAATCTTTTTTGATCTTGTTCTGTAAACGTACAATGTGTATGTATTTCATTTTTTTTGGTCTTGTGGGTTATGGTATTTAAAAACGTTCTTACTTTTGTTTGTTCTGAAACTGCGTTAAAGTCTGGTTTTTTTGCAACATAAGAATCCTTCTGTGTTTGGAGTTCCTGTTTAAGCCTTGTTTGATGTGTAGCTATTAAATCGAAAATTTTAAACTCTGATGGAATAAAAACGACTTCATTATCGTTTTGTGCGTAGATTCTAGCACAGTCAGTATCAAATATACTTATGGATGACAAAATAGATTCTGGCGATGTGTTTGCCTTTCGTGTTAACTTGGCCTCTGTACCGTCTTGCTTAATAAAATGAATATCTGCCGTACTAGTACTTTGGTTATCTTGATAGATATTTGGATGAATCTTGGTTTTGCTATCTACAGCTCTACAAGCTTGTTTTAAAACTTTGGCATAACTTGATTTACCAGCTGAATTTTCACCGTAGATAATGGTTAATCCATCTGCTGAAAATTCGATACCATGTTTAGGATCGATTGCCGAAACATTCTGGAGGTTGCCTAGCTTTGTTATTTTTACAGAGTTTCCTCTTGCTTTATTTGGAATGTGTTCTAATTCTAATAGGTTTGTATTTCCAACTAATTCTGTAAAACCGTGTTCATGTAACAAATTATGAAAAATTTCATTGTTTTCTTTAGCTTCTAAATTGCTTTTTTCATACAGCCTTCTCACTAAATCACTTTGCCAATTAGGCAGTGAAGAAGCCCATCCCCAAATTACATCATTGAAATTCACCGTAGTCCCACCTTTCGTCATTACCTTAACCCAATTAGATAATTGACTCAACCCTTAAATGTAAAATAATGTAACATAATGTAAAAAATATAAAAAATATATGTATTTACAATATAAGTTAGGATATATTGGTAATAAAATCTAAATGTATGGGGTTATCAAATGGCGATCTATATTGATAATGTAAGAAAATCCATCAAAAGGATAATAAAAAAAAATAAAGATTGGAAAGAATACAAGCGTATTGTAAGAGAGTCTTTAAAGAAGAAATATGGTGTAAAAGTAAAACCTAAAACTTTAGAAGATACTATTCTTCAATTTGTAGCTGGAAGAAAACCTAGGACTCATTACTTAGAAAGTTATTTATTAGCATTTGATACCTTATTTTATAATGGAGCAGCAGCGGCTATTCAAAACAAAGAAATGAAAAAACCGAAAAATTGGAGAGAGTTACTCATTACAATTACTGATGACCTTACTCTTCCTTCAGAAGCAATAAAGCATCTTGAACACGAAGAAATTCTGCTTCAGTTAAAAACTATGTTTTATAGATCTATTGTACATTGTAACAATAAAGATAAAGATGAGTTTGCGAGAAACCTACATAATTTTATTCAGTTCTTATCAATCAACAAATTTAATAATAAGTAAGAAAAAAATTCGTTATGAGAAATAACGAATTTTTTTTATGTAAGTGGTCGTATATAAATGACCTAATTGAATAAAAATAGAGTCAAAATGGTAAATCATATATTACCTACATATTATGATGAACCTTTTTTTAAAAGCAATAGTCTTTTAGGTAGAATCTCAAAAATAATTTTTCTATTAAATATATTATTCGGAATATATTTTTTGGTTGTTTTAGACCTAGAAAATATTGTGGAATGAAAAACTAAAGTAATCTCGGTTAGAGTAGTCATTGAAATTACAAAAGGAGCGGTTTAATGGCAAAGAGAAAAACAATTCTGACCGAAAAGAAAATTTCGGAAATGGAAAAAGAAGGTCGTGGTCAAGGTTCTGGAGAGTGTTATAAACCATGGATTAATATTCAGGACTTCCCTTCTCAAGGATTAGCCACAAGGGGAAAGGGTTGGAAAACCAACAGGATTCACCAATTCCTATCAAAACTTGAAAGAGACTATTTTTACGTTTTGGAATGGGATTCTTCTGTTGTTGATATACGTGAACAGTTCCCTTTAACGCGTGAAGACACTTTATTTATTGCTGGCCAGAAAGGAATAAAGCACCCAACCGATCCGAAATCAAATGTACCTATCGTGATGACAACCGATTTTCTGATAACGGTTGATAAACCATCTGGTGCTAAACATTTTGCTAGAACGATAAAACCATCAAAAGACTTAGAGAATGCAAGAACCATCGATAAGTTTGAAATTGAACGTTCTTATTGGACAGATCGAGGCATTGATTGGGGGATTGTAACCGAGAAGGAATTGCCAAAGAACCTTATCGAAAACGTTGAATGGCTGCATTCCTCTTATTTTGAAATAAACGCTATTACCCCCGAGGTTTTTGAAATGTACGTAAATCAAATGAAGTCTTTTATCAAAAAAGCAAACACTTCTATTGTCGAGGTAGCAGTTATGTTTGATCAAACTCATCAATTGGAGAATGGTTTTGGTTTGGAAATTCTGAAACACTTGATTGCTCGTAAGAAACTACGTGTTGATATCCATAAAAAGATACACACCCATCTTTGGATACAAGACATTTTCGACCCTGAAAGTATATAAGGAAAGAAGGAATATTATGTTTATCGTAAACGATGTATACCAAATTGAAGATGCAAGCGGCAGGGAGCAATTGGAGCGGATACTCTGGATAGATGATGGACATGCAGTCTGTTTTTGTATTGATCTTGAAAAGGAAAATGCTCTTCCTATAAAAAGAACAATATCTGATCTTCAACAATTACATGGTGAAGGACTAGTAACTTTAGTAAACGAGGAACCTTATCCGTTTATCTATCAGAGTGAAGAGTATTTTACAGAGAAAAACAAGGGGTTGCGTGATGAAAGATGGTCCAGTATCGAGAACATGGTTTGCAAAGAACCAGAAATCTATGAAAGTAAAAATAGAGGTAAATTCATCGCTTTAGCAATGAATGATACTGGTAAGACGAAACGCTTACTGTATAAGTACCTTACACAATTTTGGCAAAGAGGGAAGGTTAAAAATGCCTTATTGCCTGATTATCATAGGTCTGGTGGGAAAGGAAAAGAAAAGATTTTCAAAGGTAAGAAAAACGGGCGACCTCGGAAATTTGAGGCAGTTATCGGTGAAGGAATAGTAATCACGGATGAAATTAAAAGAGTTTTTGAAGTGAGTATCAAACGGTATTATCATACCACGAAGAAGAATCCACTATCAGAAGCCTTTAACTTGATGCTTAAAACATTTTTTGTATCTGATTATCGGTACGAAGATGGAGTAAGAAAGCCTATTTTACAAGCAGAGGACAAGCTACCCACTTACCGACAATTCAGCTATTGGTATAAAAAAACATTTCAATTGGAAGAAAAGTTACGTAAGCGAAAAGGTAATCGTAAATATGAGTTACAAGATCGTGCTGTTTTAGGTACTTCTGTTGGCGATCTATATGGTCCAGGGACCAAGTTTCAAATTGATGCTACTGTTGCAGATGTTTATCTTGTAAGCTCATTCCATCGAAACTGGATCATTGGTCGTCCTGTTATTTATGTTGTAATTGATGTTTTTAGCCGAATGGTGGTTGGGCTGTATGTTGGATTAGAAGGTCCATCATGGTTCGGTGCAATGATGGCTCTCGCCAATACTGCTAGTGATAAAGTATCGTACTGTAAAAAGTATGGAATAGATATAAAGAAAGAAGAATGGGATTGTCACTATCTACCTCAAACGTTATTAGCTGACCGAGGTGAACTAGAAGGGTACAACATCGAGCGACTTATATCTGCTTTTAATATGAAAGTTGAGAATACTCCTCCATATCGTGGAGATTGGAAAGGAATTGTAGAACAACACTTTCGAATTATCCACTCAAAAGTAAAACCTTTTCTCCCAGGTTTTGTGGATACTGATGTTCAAGTCAGAGGAGATCGTGATTACCGTCTGGATGCAACCTTAAACTTAGAGGAGTTTACTAGTATCATCGTTCGTTGTGTACTGCACCATAACAACCATCACTGGCTAAAGAATTACAATCAGGATGAGATGATGATTGAAGATGAAGTATCTCTTATTCCTCGTGATTTATGGAACTGGGGTATTCAAAATCGATCAGGTAAACTTCGATCATACCCTGAAAACATCGTAAAATTGCACCTCCTTCCTTCAGCAACTGCGAGAGTAACATACAAAGGCATTGAGTTTAAAAAAATGAGCTACAGCTGTGAACGTGCACTAAAAGAAGGCTGGTTCGGGGAAGCCAGACAGAAAAGCTGGAGAATATCAATCTGCTACGATCCAAGGGATATGACACATATCTACTTGCCTTCTGATGATGGTCAAGGATATGAGGTAGCTTCTTTACTTGATCATCAAAAAAAATACAATGGAAAGACGCTTGAGGAAGTTCAGTATTATCATGACTACGAGTTATTGAAAAAACAAAAATACAGTCACGAAGAAACACAAGAAAAAGTAGATTTAGCGAGTGACATCGAACACATTGTGTCACGAGCCAAAAAGTCCTTAAAACAAGAGGAAGTAAAGATGAGCAACGCTCAAAAAGTAAAGGGGATACGCGATAACCGCTCTATTGAAAAAGAGGAGAAAAGAAAAGATGAAGCCTTTTCACTCTCTGAATATATCTTCAATCCTTCTGATAACCAACTAGAAGATCAAATTGAAGAGAAGTCACCTACTAAAAACTTGTCAAAAGTGGAGTTGTTGAGACAAAGACAAAAGGAGAAGTTGCAACGTGTTCGAAACAACCAGCGATAGATGTTATACCCAACCTATGGTGGATGCTGTTTATAGTGAGCAAATTATCCAAGATTATAAAACTAATCCATTAATTGAAGCACTCCCACCCATCTTTACGGAAGAAGATGTGATTGAACAGATATCTGTACTACCTCCTTATGATGAGAAAGAAAGAAAACTTAATCCAAGCTATCGATTTCATTGTGTGCAACGTTTATTTCAATATTTTCAACCATTTGAAATCCATCTCGATCTCGAACAGCGAATCGCACGAGCAATTCGACAAGGATACATTAACCGTAACCCATTGAATAAAGAAGAAGTCTTAATGGTACACGAAAGCTATCAAGCCATAAAAGAAGGTAAATTTCTTAAAAGCTATCAAACACAAGCCAAAAGAACAGCTGCTGGATTTACCATTATCGGACTTTCAGGAATAGGTAAATCAACAGCAATTGAAAGAGTCCTATCGTTCTACCCTCAGCTAATCAAGCATCATGAATACAACGGGATACCATTTCATTTCACACAGATTAGTTGGCTAAAACTCGATTGTCCATTTGATGGCTCTTTAAAGGGGCTATGTATCAGTTTCTTTTCGGAATTGGACCGTCTGCTAGGGACGAACTATTTAAATAAGTTTGGCTCACAAAAAAACACAATGGATCTTATGTTGCAAAGAATGTCACATCTCTCTAGTTTACACGGGATAGGTTTACTCATCATAGACGAAATCCAACATCTGAACTTAAGTAAAAGCGGCGGTTCAGATAAAATGCTGAACTTCTTTGTGACGTTGGTGAACACCATCGGTATTCCAGTTATACTCGTGGGTACGAATAAAGCAGTATCTATTCTTCAAAGTGAATTTCGGCAAGCGAGACGTGGTAGCGGACAAGGAGATATGATTTGGGGACAGGTGCCCCAAAATGGGACATGGGAACTTTTTTTAGAGGGATTATGGGAGTACCAATGGACAAGCGAATTTACACCTCTCACTGCACAGATGAGTGATCTAATATATGACCAGAGTCAAGGGATTTTAGATATTGCGGTAAAACTCTTTATGCTCTCTCAAGTGAAAGCCATTTCAAATGAAGAAGAAAAAATTAGTGGAAAGATTATTAAGCAGGTGTCAAAAGAAAGTTTAAGATTGGTTCAACCGATGTTGCAAGCGTTACGTTCAGGAAATCCTAATGAAATTAACAGGTATGAAGATATTCGTTCGATTGATTTTGACGAAGAAATTGAAAAGTATAAAGCCTCCATCGATATGCATGAAAAGGTTCGTATCCAAAAAAAGTTACAAGAACAAAAACGGCAAAAGACTGAGCAAACTCTTATGGAAAGTGTTACATTGCAACTTTTAGATATGGATTTTGATCCAAAGAAAGTTGAACTTGCCGTTAAAAAGGTATTAAAAAAGGTGGGTGAGGTTGATAAACCCACAGTCCTAAGAGAAACTGTGAAGGTTTTGATTGAAAAAGAAGAGAATAATGAGCAAATAAAAAGGAAAAAGAAAAAATCGTCAGCGGAGATCAATTACCTTGGTCAGTTGATGAATGAAGCGAGAACACACAAAAAATCTGTTTATGAGTGGTATTTGGATAAGAATATTATAAAATCACCACTTGGTGAGTTTTGGAAGGATGATGAACATGCTGCTTTGGTTCCCAACTCCGTATCCTGATGAACTCCTTTACAGCGTATTTGCGAGATACCATGTTCGATCAGGTAATACGAGCCCTAAAATAACGACAGAGGAACTATTCGGAACACGCTCTATAAGGTCTGTATGGGATTTTCCAGCAAATTTAAATATATTACTGAAACGTCTCGGACCCTTTTGGAAAACAGATGATTTAATTCTGAAACATACCCTGTTTCCTTATTACGCTTCTTTCCTCTTGCCGAAACAAGCAGAAAAAGTAAAGAATTCGATGATCACGACAAAAGGAAGTACGATTCACACCCGTATAGGAGTAGCGGCAAGTAATGTGAAACAAAAAATAAATCTTTGGGTTTGTAGCAGTTGTATTGATGAGGATCTGGATGCGTTCGGTGAGACTTATTGGCACCGAACGCACCAACTTCCTGGTGTTTTTATCTGTCCAAAACATGAAACGGTTCTTGAAGAAACAGAAGTCTCAGTCAAAGCGAATAATCAACATGAGTATATCGCTGCTCTACCTTCTGTTGAAAGAAAAAAGGCGGATTTAGGGGACTTAAGTAAAGACGACATCTCCTTGTTATTAAGGATTTCTAAAAAATCAAAGAAACTTCTTGATGGCAATCATTTGCAAAAGGATAATAATACGATTCGAAACAAGTATCAGATTCTACTGAAACAACAAGAATTAGCGAGTATTAGTGGATTTGTAAAAAGAGAAAGAGTATACGAACGGTTTTCTTCCATGTTTTCGGACTGCTTTCTTAATTTATTACAGTCACCTGTTACGTATGAAGAAACAAATTGGCTGACAATGATCTTTCAAAAGCACCGTAAGTCTTTTCATCCAATTCGTCACATCTTGATCATGATGTTTTTAGAAACAGATCTAGATCATCTGTTTGATAAAGAAGAGTATCTACCCTTTGGAAAAGGTCCATGGCTATGTCTCAATCACACTTGTGATAAATATCAAAAGCGTTCAGTTACTTCATTAACGGTCACAAGATGTTACAACACAAAAAAACCTGTTGGAACGTTTTACTGTAAACATTGTGGGTTTGTTTTTTCTCGTAGAGGTCCTGATAGTGAATACACAGATCAATATACAATCGGTACAATAAAGGATTACGGAGCTACATGGAAAGATAGATTGAAAACGCTAGTAATTGAAGAGAATGGTTTGCATAGTATCGCCAAAGAAATACGTGCTGATATTGCCACTGTAAAGAGGTATGCAGCGGAATTAAATTTAAATGTTTCATGGGTGCCACCCAAGCTGAATACTAGCTCATCAAAGCAAAGTACAGAGGAAACGGATGCAATGTTACTTGTACAGAAAGAAAGATGGAAAGAGCTTCAACAGCAGTATCCAGAGAAATCTAAGACGGAATTAAGGGATTTGGCAAAAGATGTTTACTCTTATATCTACCGTTATGATAAAGAGTGGCTAAAAGTACACTCCCCCATTAAAAAAAGGCTAATTTCAACGTATCAACGTATAGATTGGGAATTAAGAGACAATGAATTATTAAAACAAGTAAAAGAAACGGTTCAATGTTGGGATCAAGAAGCGACCAAACCTACGAGGATTACCGTTAGTGCTATTGCTAAAAAAATCAACAAGCTCTCACTGATTCAAAAGAAGGCTAATAAACTGCCAAAAACAATGAAGTATATAGATAAAGTAACAGAAGATATCGTTGAATACCAAAAGCGGCGTGTAGAATTTCTCGTCCAAAAGAAAAAAGAAAATAACGAACCGATCATTGATTGGGAGATATACCGAGAAGCGGGGCTGCGGTCAACAGTTTCAAGTGAAGTAAAGAGGTTGATTGCTTTAAGGGTAACGGAATATGAGTCTTCCAAAAAATGTTGATATAAAAACACTACTAAAAAGTAGTGTTCATCCTAAGATAGTAAAAAGCTAGAAAACATTAAGTTTCTGGCTTTTTGTTTCAACTGTAGTTAAAAGAATGTATGCGATAAATGTGTAAGTTAAAACAAGCTGACCTTTTTTATTTTCTAAATATTACTAAAATTTTAAATAATATTTATTAAACGCAACATAATATTACAATTTTTGATAAAATAATTTACATAAAATAGAAAAGTTAAGGCTGAGGTGAAACAACTATGATAAGTACTAGAGAAGATATTGATGTTTTATTAGTAGGTGCATTTCCAACAGAACAAGAATTGGAAGGAGATCCACGAATTATAATAAATAAGCAAAATTCTATTCAATTTAGATTAAAAGTAATAAGTGAAGCACCTAGAGATTTAAGAAAACAGTTCTTTACATGTTACGGTTCACAGATTGAAGGCTGGGAAGATACACCGACATTAGACAAGGAAATTAGATTAAATAGATTTATTGAATATGTTGAAGACAAGGTATTTATTTTTCAACCACAGTTACGCCAAGAAGAAGGACGAACCCATTATAATGTATCAACTGCAAGATTTCCTATAATTAAAAATCGTCCTAAAAATGTTGGTGAAAATAGCAATTTTATTCCTATCCCATATGCAAATGATTACTCAACCTTTGAATTTGAAACAAGGTTACTTGAAAGTAGAACAATTGGAGAACTTGGAAAGTATCAAAATTATGAAACTCCTCAGTTTGTACTAAATGGAGAATATCTTTATGGAGAATTCTTAGACCATAAGCGTGTATCTACAGGATTAATATTGTTAGCTGATAAGATAAATAAATTAAAATTCCAACCAGATATTTACGAAGGATATGTTTTAATACATAAAGACATAGTATTTATTGACTCTGTACTTTGTCGTCAAAAGTTACCTAAATGGTTTGCAGAAAAGGGCAATACAGTAACGGGAGAAGTTTTATACCATCGTATGGAAGAGGACTATTCTCAAGACCCTAATCATGAGCATATAACATCATTTATTAAAGAAGGAGATTTTATTGAACATCTTAAAAATACTGTAACTCTTAATAACTTGTTTTATGATAAAAAGGAATTGACTAATTTTCATGTTGCAATTAAGACAGGCAGTTTAGTTTTATTAAGCGGAATGTCAGGAACAGGGAAGTCTAAATTAGTTGATATGTATGCAAAAGCACTAGGGATTTTTGAAACAGAGCAATATAAAGTGATATCGGTAAAACCAAACTGGACGGATGATTCTGACTTAATTGGTTTTTTAGACACACTTAATAATATTTATCGGCCAGCCGATTCAGGATTAGTTGATTTACTTATTGAAGCACAAGATAATGAAAACCATATATACTTAATTAACTTTGACGAAATGAATCTTGCTCGCGTTGAACATTATTTTAGTCAATTCCTAAGTGTATTAGAAATGGAAGTAGGACAAAGAAAATTATCTTTGTATAACCCAAAATTGAAGGATAAAGTTTTTAATAGTTCACATTACCCTCCTGAAATAGAGATTGGGGAAAATGTTTTTTTTACAGGTACCATTAATATTGATGAATCAACACATCAATTTTCAGATAAGGTTTTAGATAGAGCGAATTTAATTAAATCTAAAGTTACGACATTTGATACATGGATGGAAAATGCTTTTAAGCCTTTAGAAACAAGTAAATCAATACCAGTAATATCTTATAATGACTTTAGCAAGTGGAAAAATAGGGATAAGCAACCTGTTTTAACTAATGATGAAATTAATTTTTTGCAGGATTATCATGATGATTTACAAAAAGTTGATAGTATGTTTGGAATAGGTTATAGAATTATCGTACAAATAGATAAATATTTAAAAAATATTCCTGATACCACTTTGGTTACAAGAAAAGAAGCCTTTGATTATCAATTTGCCCAAAGAGTATTACCAAAATTAAAAGGCTCTGAACAGCAACTAGAGAAAATTTTAGGGAATTTGAATGCTAAAGGACAATTATTTGATTGGCTTGATATTTATACAACAGTAAGTGACTTTACCATATCAAGACAAATACTTGAACAAAAGTTAAGGGAGCTTATTTATCATGGGTATACCTCTTAATGAAATACCCTTTACTATAGAATTTTCAGTTCACAGTTTTGGTTCGGGAGAAAATAAGGAATATATAAGAGATCTAGTAACTACTTACGCTAACAGTGAAATAGAGGCAAAGGTAGATCCTCTAGAAAAACTAGTCGAATTCAAAGAAATATTCGTTAATTTTAAAAGCAACAGCAGTAATTACCCAGAGGATGCAGCCCTTTACATTGATGGAATAGACGTATTAGAAAATTTACCAATAGATGAAAACGAGATAACTTACATACCACCAAATCAACATATTAAATTATTTAATTATTCTTCGGATGGAGGCATTAATACACCATGGATTCCTGGATGTTATAGGATATCTGTAAAATGGGAAAATAAATACTATTATTCTATAATTAAAATCTTTCCGAAGAATATGTCAGAGGATTCACTGGATATAATGAGGCTAGATTTAGAAAATGTCGCAATGGGACTTGCAAGGGGCCTGTTAAGAAGAAAGAAGTCAATAAGCAGAGCTATGAATCATTTGTCTATACCAGAATCTTCACTAGATGGTTACTTTTATTTGAAAACAAGGGAAAGAAAATTATTTTTCTATCTTGATGAAATAATTAATAGTCCCTTACATGATTTAAATAAAAAATATCAAGTCAGACCATTCCATAAGGTTACAAAAATTAATAATAAGACAAATAAGTGGATGCAAAGCGATAAGGGGATTTTTTATAATTCAGGAGTTGTAAATAAACCTACTATGCTTTTAACCCCTGTAATAAATATTGATAATAATACAACAGCAAATCTTTTTATCAAATATTTTTTGGAAGAATTTATTATTACTTTGAATAAAAGTATAGTAATTTTAAATAAAATTAAAAAATATTATGAAAATAATATTATACAATCGTTCAATATAAATGAAAAAAAGATTTATCAAAATGCATATGACGAAACCATAAATTTATTAAATGACGTTGTAAGGTTAACAAGAAAGATTAGAAAAATAACAAATAACAATTTCTTTATAGAAATTAAGAGACCAATAACATATAGCAAAATACCCTTAAGTATAACTAGAGACAATAGATATAAATTTATTTATGAAACATATAAAGAAATTAAAACAAACATTAAAGTAGATGTTAAAGCACTTTATGACTTCCAATGGAAATCCTCAGATCTAATATACGAATATTGGTGCTATCTAAAAATAATAGAAACCTTAATTGAAATGGGATATAAAGCAAAAAACGGTTGGATTTTCGATTTAAACCATGATGATAAAATCTTTTTACCATCGATTCCAGATGGAACCTGTGTACTTCTTGAAAAAGACAATTCAACGGTAAAGGTATTCTTTAATCAAAGGTTACCGCTTTTTCCAAAACAAGCTAAGGAAATGCACTCTCCAATATGGAGTAGATCACCAAAAAATAAACCCGATGTGCGTATGGATGTCTATCTCGCCCAACAACAAGGTACCCTTGTCTTTTCGCATTCACTTATTTTTGATGCTAAATATCGTCCTTCAGATCAAGTTTGGAACCTTAGTAGAGCTAAGACTCCCAGAAGGACAGAAGCAATGTTTCAATTAAGTGAATACGTTAATAAAATCGTTAGTACAAATAGCAACTCAAACGTGGTTAAAAAGGTAATTGCGATTTGTCCAACGGATTTAAAAAACAATAAAAAACATTTACACGATGAAAATCATAATGTCATATTAGTTAATCTTTCTCCAGGCGATACAAATGACTCCATTTCTGAAGTTATTAGACTTTATCTTTAGCTTAAAAATGTAATCAACAAGTTTTATTAATAAACTAGAAGTTAAAATTTTTAAACTATAAGTGGTAAAATATCAAAACCCCATTTCCAATTTGGAAATGGGGTTTTTAACGGTTTTGTATTTATAGTTTTTGCACTTGTCTTAAAAACCTAATTTTCTAACTGCATAATCAGTACCAGCTTTATCAAGCATTTCTTGCCAGGATGTGAAGCTTGTGTGAGATCTAACATAAACATCCCATTCATCATCAGGGATTGCAGCAAAGTCCTTACTTGAATTCACAGTATAAGGAGATTTCTCTATCATTTCTTCCATTGAAGAGAAAGAAGTAAATTGGTGCATAAATGAATTCGTAAATAATTCTTCAAATGAAATAGATTTCGTTTTTTCTAGTTCTTCGGCGTTATTTTCTAGCTCTTTTAAACGGTTTTGTAATTGTTTCATACCTGTCATTTTGAATTTCATTTTTATCACCTCCTATAAAATGGTAGTACAAAAGTGAAGATTATGGAAGGGTTATTTGTCGACAAATGTGTTTTTATTGGGTAAATACGCTTAGGTATTAATACTTTTAAAAACGTTGTCTAATTTTGGTTAAAATATACGTTTTTGTTATTATTTCTTTGATATAATTAAAATTGGATAAATAAGGATTAAAAGGGGTTATAAGATGACTGTACAATCTCACCTAGATGGTTTAGCTTCAAAACTTAATTTGAAGCAAGAGGAAAAGGATAAGGTTAACAAGTCAATCGATACATTAAGCACTCGATTGAAAGCATATTTTGATGATGAGCTAAATGGTCATTTTAAATTTGGCTCTTACACAAGAGGAACCATCTTGCCAAGGAAAGCTGACATATACTCCGATGTGGATTATATGGTCATCTTTAAAAATCCTAACAACTATAAGCCCCAGACACTTTTAAATTATTTAAAGGATTTTGTAAATCATTACTATAAAAGCTCAGAAATTTACCAGTCTCACCCTACCATTGTGCTAGAGTTAAATCACATTAAGTTCGAATTGGTACCTGCAAAAAAAGACACATGGGGGGATTTATATATCCCATCGAAGTCTTCCCCATTCGAAGAATGGATGAAAACAGATCCAAACGCATTTAATAAAAAGTTAAGTGATAAAAACGGAAGTCATAACTATGAAATTAAACCACTGGTACGGTTGATGAAGTATTGGAATCGATTGAATGGAAGTTATCGGTCTTCATATCTTTTAGAGAATTCGATCGTAGAAAACTTTTATTGGAACTGCTCAAATATCAAAGAGTATGTATATAGTACGATTGAAAAAATGGACTATTCCTATTTTGATCCACAAGGTTACAAAGACAAAGTAGATAGAGCTAAAAAAATTGTCGCAAATACAAGGGAATATGAATCGGAAAATATGCCTTATTCGGCAGAAACGGAAATCAAAAAGTTATTTCCTGATTTTTAGAGGAGAGTAATTATGGATCGCATTGATACAGTTGATGAATATTTCCAACTAGTAACAAAGGTTAATAAATGGAGTGCCTATTTGTTCTGGTTCTCCGTTTTATGTTCATGTTTGTCCTTTTTTACTGACAAAAGTCCTCTTTTAAATACAGGAATCAATATTATATTTATCATTGTTACGGTTGCTTATTTTATCTTAAGCAACTGGATGAGTCTATCGTTACTTCGAGAAGCTCAAGGTAAAAGGAGAATACATTTATTGTCTAATGCACTTGGAGTGAAACTAGATGACGAACATACGCAGCTATTTTATAACAACTCTCAAAAAGAATCGCTTGTTCGGTTAGGTGTCAATGTTTTTGAAAATACATTGTTTACATGGAAAGTAACAGCTGAAATGGCGAAGACGGAAAGAGTAAAATTGGCCTCTTATATTTTGTTTTTCATTCTATTGACTTTAATTAATGGTATAAATATAAATTTTATTTCAATAATCGCTCAAACGGTATTCACAACAGGGTTAATTGTTAACGGAATAAGATTAGAAATTTTACGTTCCTCCTGTAAACAACTGTTTAACGAATTTAGACAAGTATTTCTTACCAACGGAACGAATTCTAACAAAAAAGTTTCAGCCACACTTTTAAACCTTGTCTTTAAGTACGAGACTACCGTTGCTAGTATGGGAGTCCATACTTCAAGCAAAGTATTTAACAGGATAAATTCTAAAATATCAGCAGAATGGGAAAAGATTAAATTAAACCTTAATTTATAAAATTGAACATTTGAGAGAAGGTAACAGTCAATGGTATCATTGTATATAATTTTATATGTAATACTAGCCCTTATATGTGGGTATTGTATTTATCAAATATCTCAACAAATGATTAAAAATCAATTTAGTTTACTTTTTTCAACTAGTGTCGTTCTGGTTATCTTATCAACGATTGCTTCTTTTGTAGGATGGGAGTTCCCTAAAGCTTTTACGAACGGAATTACCATTTTTTCTACAATTATAGCAATTAGTGAACTGGCATTGTACACTGATATGTCATTAGATAAAAGAATAAAGTTAAGCAATCGTATCCGTTATTTCGGTTTAGTATTATTTTTCGCAGGCTTGTTATTTTTTGATCAGATTAGAAATAGCTTATCAAAAAATGATTTTAGTCCTCTAGAAGTGCTAGGTTTTGCACTGTTTTTATTAATTACAACAAAAATAGAAAAAGAGGACAATGCAATTGTGAGTTAAAGACATTTATAGGGTGAAAAATTTGATTAAACTTTTTTATTGCTTTAGAAATGTCAGAGAAAAATATCTTATTTGTAACGTTTTTGGTAATTGTTAGTCTTATATCGTTATTTTACAAATAGTTTCAAAGTGAAACAGTGTTCTTGGCGGTATTATGTATTTCTTAATTTATTATAATGCTGCACCTTTTTCACATAAAAGGTTATAAAAAAGTCTATTTTTTTAAATCCAATTAATATTTCTAAAAAATTATTGATAATTATAAATAAAAATGGAGTGCCGAATTGTAAACGGTACTCCATAATTTTTTTATTTCATACTTATAAGATTCACCCATTCTATAAGAGCGTCTTTTGAACAACCCACTTTTCTAAGTATTCGTCCTTCAGTAAGCCGTCTTGAGCTAAATCATAAAATCTTTCAGATTTAGAAACGTATGGTTTTAACGAACCCTTATATATCAGTCCAATCTTCTCCATAATCTTCCACGAACCAGGATTATCCGTAAAAGGCTTGAACATCATTTCCCGACTTTTTTGTCACGTTAAAAAAATGGCGGTTCCCGACTTTGTTTTTTGTGATATATTTCACAAAACTTAAGAATGCGGGTTTAAAGACTTCTGAGTTCCCCACTTTTTTGTAATTTAACACTCCTGTAGCGATACGGGAGGTTTTTTCATGCTAAAAAAGTCTTTTTAAAAGTCTGTTTTCGTAAACTTTGTTGTTTTTGGGAGTGTTGATTTCCGTTCCAGGCTGCTCGCTTTCCACGGGGCAGGCGGTGAGCCACATTCGTAAGTTTCACGTATAAGTGTCTCACCTGCCCGCCTGTCCCGTAGGAGTCTCGCACCTTCCACTCCAATCAATTGTCAAAGGTGGCAAGGAGTTCAAAGCAACAATCTTTTAGAAAAGAGCATTTAAAAAAAATGATTACTTTAGGATTTCTTTTCCTTCTAATGCAAGTTTATTGTAGCGTAAGGTTTCCGACTCCTATGGGACGAGCGGTTAGTCCAAAATGTGGGAGTGACTCGTTCAGCCCCGACAAACAAAAGGTAAATTGGCGAGGACGGCGCACTTTGCCTTCTTGACCGTTTAACTTTTGACCTCGAGGGACTAGTCACTGCAACTAGGCAGGAGGCTCACCGTGCGCCCCGTGGAAAGCAAGCAACTTGGAGCGTAAAGCAACCACTTTCAAAGAACATACAACGATTAAGTCATTTTAAATTGTAAGAAAATCCTTTATTCTGTATAATTGAGAATGGATTTCAATTAGTTGCATTTCAATTATACAGAAAAGGAGGTCTATATGTGTTAGCTCGCTTTTTTGCTTATTATAGACCCTATAAGTGGTTGTTCATACTTGATTTTTCATGTGCCATTCTTGTTGGAATTTTGGAATTGGCCTTTCCGTTAGCTGTAAACCAAGTGATCGATAAACTTCTTCCTGATGGAAACTGGGAAGTTATCTCTTTAGCTTGTCTAGGTTTGTTGCTTGTTTACCTTTTAAATACGTTTCTTCATTTTGTTGTCACATACTGGGGACACAAGCTTGGAATCAATATTGAAACAGATATGCGGCAGCAGCTGTTTACTCATATGCAGAAACTCTCATTTGGTTATTATGATAACAATAAGACAGGTCACAGTATTTCTCGACTTACGAAAGACCTGGAAGAGATCGGGGAAGTTGCTCATCACGGGCCAGAAGATGTGTTTGTGGCGGTTATGACCTTGATTGGTTCGTTCGGCCTCATGTTAACGATCAATTGGAAGCTCGCTGTTTTGTCTTTTATCGTTATCCCTTTATTAATTATTCTAGCGATCTACTTTAATAAAAAAATGACGATTACGTTTAGAAAGATGTTTCAAGATGTAGCAGAGATCAATGCAAGAGTAGAAGACAGCATAGGTGGAATACGTGTTGTTCAGGCTTTTGCGAACGAAAAACATGAACAGGAAAAGTTTAAAGAAAACAATAGAAATTATCGTCTAACAAAGCTTCAATCCTACAAGATCATGGCACAAAACGTTATGTCCAACTATGTATTGATGAGGTTAGTTACGCTTTTCACCTTATTGTTTGGGACGTACTTTGTTATTTCAGGTGAGCTAACGTATGGGCAGTTTGTTGCCTTTATTCTTTTATCAAACATTTTGATCGGACCCATTCAAAAAATAAACGCTGTGATTGAAAGCTATCCGAAAGGAATCGCTGGTTTTAAACGGTTTGTTGAAATCATGGACACTGAACCAGATATAGCGGATTCAGAAGATGCTATTGAAGTCGATTTAAAAGGAGGGATTCGTTATGAGGGTGTCACGTTTGGTTATGAAGGTCACAGATCAGTTCTAAATGACATCGATCTATCCATTCGCTCTGGTGAGACTGTCGCATTTGTCGGTCCATCTGGAGCGGGCAAGACAACGCTTTGCAGTCTGTTACCCCGTTTTTATGATATTCAAAGTGGATCCATTACAATAGACGGTATCGACATTCAAGAGATGAAGCTTGAATCATTACGAAAACAAATCGGTATCGTGCAGCAAGATGTTTTTCTCTTTTCAGGTACGATCAAAGAAAATATTGCATACGGTAACTTAGATGCGTCAGATGATGAGATTATGGAAGCGGCTAAGAGGGCTCGACTGGATGATTTCATTCAGGATCAACCGGAAGGACTAGAGGCTGTGATCGGTGAAAGAGGAGTCAAGCTTTCAGGAGGTCAGAAACAGAGATTAGCCATTGCTCGAATGTTCCTGAAAAACCCGCCGATCTTAATCTTGGACGAAGCTACATCTGCTTTAGATACGGAAACAGAAGTGGCGATTCAAAAAGCATTAGAAGAATTAACAGAAGGAAGAACAACGCTCGTTATTGCCCATCGACTTGCAACAATAAAAAATGCGGATCGCATAATGGTAGTGACGAATGAAGGAATTGCAGAACAAGGCAATCATCACGATCTGTTAGCTTCAAAAGGAATCTATAGCCGTTTGCATGCAGCGCAGTTTGGATGAGATTTTTTAAAACCACAGGGATATCTAACATAATAACACAGTGAAATAGTAAACACTTTGTCTCATTCCATGTATAACATGATGTTTTATTTTCCATCCTAAAAGGTAGATATAATAGAGCCAAACTTTTAAGGAGTGGATGACATGGATAAAGAGCAGATGAAAAATAAAGTATTTGAAGTAGTAGACAAAAAACAGACAGGCGTGCTGGCAACGGTTAAGAAGAATAAACCACATTCTCGCTACATGACCTTCTTCCACGATGAGTTAACCTTTTATACACCAACAAGTATAGAGACTCATAAAGCCGACGAAATTCAAGATAACCCGAATGTTCACGTACTAGTCGGCTATGACGGTGAAGGCTACAACGATCCTTACCTTGAGATCGAGGGAACAGCTACCATTCGAGATGATCAAGGGTTAAAAGAAAAGTTTTGGAACGACCACATGAAACACTATTTTGAAGGTCCGAATGATCCTAACTATATTTTACTCGAGATCAAGCCAAGCTTGATCCGACTTATGAATGACGGCGAACACGAGCCACAAACATTAGAATTATAAAAATAAAGGCCTCTCTTTTGAATAAAAGAGGGGCCTTTGTACGTCTATATTCTATATAGTAATTAAATTGTAATAATTGTAATATTAAGGAAAATATTATATCTTAAAAAGATAGAATATTGAATAAATAAAAAGGGGGATTAAGCTTGAAAAAAAGGGGTGCTTTATTTATTGCAGTGATTCTACTCACGGCCTGCTCTGAAAAAGAATCTGAAAAAGAATCTGAAAAGGAATCGCCGTTCACGATTAAAGATGCGATAAAAAAAGATCATGTGGTCATACAGAACTTATCTGATAAAGAACTTGAAATCATGACTGGTGCGACGAAAACAGAATATTTAGTTCCTATGTTTGCTTTTTTGGACGATGTAAAAGCCAATAAAGAAAGTAAGCTGCAGATCACTGTTTTTCCGAAAAGCGGAAAGCCGACAACAAGCGAGCTGCACTTTATAAATAAAGATAAAACAGTCTTTAAGAATAATAACAAAACATTTGCTATGCCAACAGGTAACATTGAATGTGTAAGTATTCTAGATTCAAACAGAAATCTAGCATTAGATGGTTGCAAAGGAGATTTAAATAACGTTTTCGTCATTCCATTTGGATCAAGAGATTATAATCTTGCAAAAGCAGAATATAAAAGCAATAAATAGGGGGATTTTATGCCGTTCATATTAAGAGACAGTGCGCTTTCTTTAGTTCTATCTGTAATAGGGATCATTCTACTGGGTTCCATTCCTTTCATGTTTACGAACATGTCCTTCGATACAAATGGTTATTTGGACGGAATTGGTGCATTGTTTCAGGCATTGATGCATCCAGAAGAGATCATGTACTATACGGAGAGTGGCAAATATCCACTTTTTCCAAGCATATGGAATATTTATGGTTATTCATTAACCTTATTGTTTTCTGCGTTTTTTATTGCGCTTATCGTAGCGATTGTTTTGGCTATCGCCATCTTTATGCTGCCATCCCGCTTAAAAGATAGGATACGTGTGTTTTCATTTGTATTTGAATCTATACCCGATGTATTGATTGCAATTGCCATACAGTTTTTCATCGTATGGTTTTTTAAAAAGACAAATATTCTCCTATTTCAGATCGTGTCACTGTATGATCAGAAAACATATGCTGTTCCTATTTTTTGTTTAACCATCGTTCCCTTGTTTATGATCTTACGCATATTGCTTCTTAACATGGAAGATGAATTTCAAAAGGATTATATTGATACGGCGAAAAGTAAAGGCATAGGAGAATTCCGCATTCTTTGGCGGCATGTTCTTCCCAACACGCTACTCAGTGTTTTTCATCAATCACGTAATATTCTTTGGTTTATGCTATCTAATCTATTGATGGTTGAATTTTTGTTTAACGTATACGGAATTACAACTCTAGTCAGACAGATGGGAAGTCCTGAAATTTTCACGATCTCCATGTTGTTATTGTTTATACCTATGTTTCTGTTTTTTACAGGCCTTAGAATCCTGACGTATAAGTGGGTGGGCGAAAAATGATAAAGGCGATTTGGAAGCAACCATTCTTTTTAATTGGTTTTTTGTTTGTCTTTTCATTGCTCACTTTTAGCTTGTACCACTACTATGTAATGGATAACGAAATCTATGAAAATCAAATCGTCTATGAAGGAATCACACCGGTAGATAAAGCGCCGTTCGCTCCATCCAGTGAATATTGGTTTGGCAGTGACAGAATGGGAGCAGATGTATTCTATCAGATCGTATCAGGTGCTAAATATACACTAGGAATTGCCTTTATTGCGAGTTTCCTTCGGATTATTCTCTCTTATTTCGGAGGCATTTTGTTGATGAGTGCAGGCAGATTACTCCCAGTCATTAAAGGCTTAGGACAATCCTTTTATTATATACCTTCAGCATTGCTTATTGTTCTCATCATCTGGCCGGTCACTATGTCTGATCAGTTTACATTTTGGGACAAAGTGTATTTTGAACTACTTCTAATAGTACTGATTGCTGTTCCAAACACAGCGATCTTAATGAAAGAAGAGATAAATCTCATTCAGCGGGAAGAGTTCATTACGAGTGCAAAACTGATGGGGGGAAGTAGATTACGTATTCTATTTAAGCATGTAATGCCACATTTATGGCCAAAGCTTCTGCTTATGTATGTTCAGCAGGTCATTGCAGTGTTACTTTTGCTAGCTCATCTTGGCATTTTGGGACTATTCTTTGGAGGTACGACTTTCCGGGAATATGGATTGGAGTTTGAAATTCCTGTCTCAGATTCTAATGAATGGTCTGGACTATTAGGAGGCTACTATTATCAACTAAGACTTGCACCATGGCTGGTGTTTTTCCCAGTTCTTAGTTTTGCGACCGTAATCATGGCGTTTAACTTCATGGCTGAAGGTATTAAGCGTGCAAGCGGTCAACCAATTATGAAGAGAAGAGTAAAAAAGAAGGATAAGAGTAAAGATCAACTTGCAGCAAAGAATGCTTCGTTTACCTTTATACATGAGAAAAAAATTAGTTAAATAAAAAAGCAAGAGCACAGACTCTTGCTTCTTAATAGATTACTATCTCCACGACGCACCGATGATGATGAGAAGGATAAATAGCACGACAATTAAAGCGAAAACGCCGCCTCCGCCGCCGTAACCGCCATATCCGTAGCCGCATGGGGTGTAGCAACCATAACCGTAACCTGGATAACCCCAGTTACGTTCTTGTTTCTGTCTTTTTCCAAACATGCTGTAAGTCCTCCTTCTTTCTTGTGCCTTATGCTTTCACCTTAGTGTATGTCCCAGAAGAAGGAGTGACATGGACAAAATCCTAATGAAATTGAAAAAGTTTTATGGAAAATTAGGAGGACATGCTAATGAGTGAAGTGATCATGCAGTATTGCAGTTTAGTAAATTGGCTTCAGGAACTAAAAGGAATGCCGGAGGAACACTGGCTAGAGCCTATTCAAGAAGATAAGTGGTCTACAGGTGAAATCATTGCTCATATTAAGGCATGGGATATATTTGTTTGGGATGAAAGGTTTTCGTATTTTATAAAGAGATCTAACATAACACCTAAAAAAGGGGATGTAGAAGAAATAAATAGAAATGCCGCTCAAGAAGCAAAATGTGGGATTTCCAAGAATGCTTTAATTGATAAAGTGATTGAGTGTAGACGTGTCTTATCTAGAAAGCTTCAAGAGCTGCCAATTGCTATTTGGGAAGAGAAAATACAAATAGGAGATTCCTGGATTACATTATGTGAATATATCAAGGGTATGGTTGAACACGATAATCATCATAGACAGCAAATTGAAAAATACCTTTTGAACAAAGGGATTGAACTCTTCAAACAAGAAGTATAACCGTGTAGGAAATAAAGTCGAATTTCCCCGGAAATTATCTTAGGAAATAATGGAAACCTTTAAAAGAGCTTCTATCAAGACAGAAGTTCTTTTTTTCGTTAACATAAAAGAAAAACGAATTAAAGAGGACTTATGGATACAGTAACTCACACATTGTTTGGTCTAACGTTGTATGGCGCTGCAAATAAAATGAATATGGACAAGTCACATAAGAGAGCATTGTTGTTTACGACAGTGGTCGGCAGTCAGATTCCTGATATTGATGTGGTCGTAAACCTTACAGAAACGGGTCGCATCATGCAGCAGATGTGGCATAGAGGATTAACCCATTCGTTTTTCCTTGTTCCTGTTTGGGGAATCATCATCTATCTTCTTAGTAGGATTTTATTTAAGGTGAAAGATCGAAGGCTGTTCTACTGGGCGCTCTTAGCTGTATTTATTCATAACACGAGTGATCTCTTTAACACATGGGGAACAGGGTACTTAGAGCCCTTTACGAGCTATCGAGTCACATTTGGAACGATTTCAATCGTGGATTTTGTATTTTGGTTCTTGATGCTCGCGGGTTATATCGTTTCAAGAAAAAAAGAACCATCCAATCGTTTTAAAGTTTTCCGCGTGGTATGGATCTTAATGGTTGTCCATGTTGCAGTTCAATCGTTACAAGGTTATGTGATCTATAGTGAAGCAAAAGAAAAGTATGACGAGGTTGCATTAGCGGCTGGATTTGTTCCTACCCAATTTCAAGTAATCGGAAAAAAAGATAGCAAAGTAGAGATTGTAAAAGATAGTATATTTATTAAACCAGAAGTAGAGCATGTGTTGGTTTCTAGCGATGAAGCTGATTTAGAGCCGCTTTTTGCAGAGAACCCACGCGCAAAAACCCTTTACGACTGGTCTCCATTCGTGGTTGTGGTTGAAGAAGAAGAGAAGCTAGGGATCTATGATCCTCGGTTTTATCGTAATGGAGAATCCTTTTTGTATGAGTTCATAGAAAAGTAACCCGCTAATTTTAGCGGGTTACTTTTTTGATTATGGTGTAGTCGTTGTTCCAGATGTTCCAGCGCCTGGTCCTGTTCCCGTTCCTTCACCACCGTCCGCTGGTGGTGGTTCAGTCGGAGGAGGATCTGTTGTCGGAGGAGGTTCTGTTGGAGGTGGATCTGGTACTGTCGGTGGATCTTCAGGTTCTGGTGTTGTACCAGGATCATCAGGGTTGTCATCTTGTGGTGGTGGAGGATCAGCCTCATCCTCCGGCTTTGTTGTAGGCGGCTCTGTTTGTTTTTCATCTTCTTTCTTTTTCTCTTCTTCTTTAGCCTTATCGGAATCTTTCTTCTTGTCATCCTTGTTCTTCTCTTTGTTGTTCTTGTTGCTTTTCGTTCGTTCTTTCTTATCTGCTTTTTTTGCTTTAACAGGTGCCGTCATTTCTTTTAATGATGTCCCTTTTACAATGAGTTCTTTTGTTACATTAGAACCATTTTCGTCTTTCGTTACATAGCCAGTGTCTTTATTGATGTATACTTCTTCAACTGATTTTGGCTTAGAAAACCCGGCTGTCTTTTTATCCTTTGAAACTTCAGAGACGATAGACTTGAAAATGTATTTAGCAATTTTTTGATCTTCAGGCGTCAGATAACTCTCTGCCGTTGTTTTGTCATAGCCTGTCCATACTGCGGCTGTATAGTTTGTTGTATAGCCTGCAAACCAGGAGTCACTTGAGCCCTTCTTTATTTGATCAAGCCCGTCTGGCATATTTGTCGTACCCGTTTTGCCTGCAACTTCTAATCCAGGGATAGCGGCTAGCGTTCCTGTCCCACTTTTAACTACATCTTTAAGCATATCTGTAATCATATAAGCGGTGTAATCATGCATGGCTGCAACAGGTTTGGATTCGTACTTCGTTTCATAGCCATCGGGATATTTCACACTACGAAGAGTAGTTGGTTTATGGTAGACACCTTGGTTTCCGAATGCTGTGTATGCACCTGCTAGTTCTAATGGTGATGGCCCTTTACCAAATCCACCGATGGCATAGGCAGGATGAGCGGTCTTAATAGGAATACCTAGCTGTTTAGCGAAACTTACAGCATCTTCAGAGCCAACTTCCATAAAGGTTTTAATGGCAGGAATATTATAAGAATGGACGAGTGCTTCCCGCATAGAAACATCTCCATGAAAATCATCGTCCCAGTTTCCGGCTTCCCAACCGTCAATCTCTAACTCTTCATCTTTAATCTGTTTATACGTAGACCATTTAAACTTTTCTATAGCTGGTCCATAATCTAAGATGGGTTTGATGGTGGAACCAGGTTGGCGAGTAATATCAGTCGCATAGTTGAAACCTTTCTCGATGTTCTGATCACCACTTGTTCGGTTACCGCCTAACGCGCGAATAACACCAGTCTTGGTATCGAGCAACGCGACACCCGCTTTAAATTTGTCGTTTGGATAGTTGACGTACTCTTCAGTGGATAGCACTTTTTCCGTATGAGCTTGAGCTTTAGGATCAAGTGTTGTATAGATCTTTAATCCACCCTCATAAATCGCCCTCTCAGATACTCCTTTTTCTTTTAATTCTTTAATCACTTGCTGAATAAAAGCATCGTATTTTAATCGCTTTGTTTTTTCTTTTGATAGAGATTCCGTTACAGCTGTTTTCATGGCTTCTTCTTTTTGCTGTTTTGTAATGGCACCATTCTTGTACATGAGATGCAGTACGGTATTACGCCTTTCCTCTGCTACTTTAGGGTGGAGGAAAGGGTCATAACTGCTCGGTCTTTGAGGCAGACCAGCTAAAAGAGCAGCTTCTGCTGGAGTTAGCTCTTTTAATGGTTTATTAAAATATGTTTTCGAAGCCGTTGCTACTCCGTATGCACCGCTGCCAAAGTATATTTTGTTCAGGTACATCTCTAAGATCTGATCTTTTGAATACTTTTGCTCTAATTGAATAGCCAGGTAGGCTTCTTGCACTTTTCGTTCAAGTGTTTTGTCTGACGATAGAACTGAGTTTTTAACCACTTGCTGAGTAATCGTGCTTGCACCTTCAGCGCCGAATCCGTCTTGTACATTCGCAACGGCTGCCCCAACAATTCGTTTCATGTCAATTCCCATATGTTCTCTGAACCTAACGTCTTCAGTAGAAATAAATGCTTGTTGGACGAGTTCTGGTATATCATCAATCTTGACATATTCTCGTCGTTCAGAGCTTGTTACATACGTGATGAACTCATCGTTCATATCATAGATCATTGAGGATTGAGGATCTTTCAAGTCGTCAGCTGTAAGCTTTGGAGTACCGTTTACATATGCATAGATCATTGCTCCTCCAAATGTCACGCTGGATAAGAAAAGAATCAAAGTTATAATTGCTGTCCGCCGAATCCAAAGTGATCGTTTTCTCTTCTGACGAAGTACAGACCTTTTCGCCACAGCACTCTTCCTTTCTCTAAGTTACTACTCCTGATTTACCCAATACTTGTAAATATAAAACAGTTTATTAAGAGACTGGATGGGGGAAGGTTAAACTAGAGGAGTGATTCAATGAAAACACAGACGAAAGAAAGAGCGCGGATCATTTACTCCATGTTGGAAGATATTCATCAAAACAAAACCGTAAGTGAAGAACAGCTCAATAAATTAACGGAAGTCGCTCAACTATTAAAAGAAGATGTAGAAATCGGAGAGAAAACTTCTGGTGTTTTAGATGATATGAGTGAATTCGGAGAGAAGGCGCTTCAATTATCATCAGAACAACAAATTAACGATTTTTTAAAGCAAGAAGATCGAAAAGTAGAAGAGTATTATGATCACTTTAAGATGTTGTTTGATGATAAGAGATAATAAATTTATGAAGCTGATATTAAAGAGGACCTGCCCTCTTAATATCAGTTTTTTTGATGCTTAAATCATGGGGCTGATATTTGTCGAACGAATGTAATGGTCATACGATTCATTATTTAATAAAATTTAATAAAACGACCAGTCGTTTTAAAATATAATGAGGAGTGATTGTGGTGTTAGTCATTAAACGATTTAGTGAGTTAACTTTTAATGAAGCGATATTGTTATGGAATGAATCGTGGAAGCATTATTTCTCTGATATGACCATGGACCTTAATCGATTCATACAAAAGATTGCTGGTGAAGGAATCTCACTAGAGAAATCGGTCGTAGCTGTTTACGATGGCAAATTAGCAGGGTTTGTGTTTAACAGTTTTCGAACGATTAACAGTAAGCGATACGTATGGAACGGAGGAACCGCGATCGCTCCAGATTATAGGGGAATGGGTGTTGGTAAGAAGCTCATATCCGCCTGCTTAAACATATATGCAGAAGAGAAAGTTGAAATTGCAAGACTAGAAGCGGTAAAAGAAAATGAAGCTGCTATCAACCTCTATAAAAGCATGGGTTATGAGACGTTTGAAGAACTGACATATCTTCAACATGAAGGAATCATAACTACTTGGGAAAGAGCAAGCTCTGAGATACAGATCAAAGAAGTATCTTCATTTGATATACAACGATTGTCCTTTTTTAAACCTAGTACCGCATGGCAGACTCAATTTCAGAGTTTAAGAGATTATATTTGTGTGGTAGGAATGAAAGACGAAACCCCACTCGGATATGCTGTGTATAAAAAAGTCTATAATGAAACAGGGAAGCTATCCACAATTCTACTCTATCAATGTGTAACCGACGAAAAGAAGAAATTGCAAGAAGAGACGGTGAGAGAATTAGTAAAAAACGCATTCGCGCCAGCCGAGGAATCCGTAAAAAGGATAACGATCAACATACCTAAAAAAGAGGATTATCTAAACCAACTGTTGCGTGAAACTGGATTTACGACGTATGTTGAACAAGTACATATGGAACGGCTAATCGAACAGACTAACGAGTCACGATCTGTAAAAACTTTTTCCGAAATAGACTGAAAACTCTGTTATACTTGTAGAAGACGTGTCATAAATGGAGGAAGCATCATGCCTAAAGTTTCAGCTGAATATAAAGAAGAGAAACGCAACCACATTCTTGAGAGCGCCTTAAAATGCTTTAGTGAAAAGGGATACCAAGCTACGATTATAGACGACATCGTTAAAGATTCGAACATTAGTAAAGGTGCCATCTATAACTATTTTGCTAGTAAGGAAGAAATCTATCTTCAGCTTCTTAAGAAGCGAACAGATGAATTCTTCGAGGATATGGAACAAGAGAACGCTTCTCTTACAAGTGCTAGTAAAAAGCTTGAGAATCTATTCAAACGTTGGAAAAAACAAGAGTTAAAAGAAGATGATCAGCAGACGATGCGTGTATATATTGAATTCTGGCTCTATGGATCAAGACAAGATGATCTACGAACGATTCTTGCAGCGCGATATAACCGATTCATAGATTATATTGTGAAGATCATTAAAGAAGGTCAGGAATCCGGGGAAATTAAGAAAGAGTTAGATCCGCAAAACATTTCACGAATCTTTTGGGCACTTCGTGATGGTAACGTGCTTCATTATTCTTTTCTAGGAGAAGAAGAGCAGTATCGAATTGCTTGGGATACCATTGAAGAAATGTTTTTAACCTATGTAACAACGAAATAAAGAAGAGGCACCAAGCTGTTTTGGTGTCTTTTTTATTTGTGGTTTACTCTAATAGTAAGGGTATTGGAATATCTGTACATGTCGAAATAAGTCGACTCGCGGATATATAAGCAAAACTCGCGGATATACATTAGAATCTTAAGAGATTACCATAAAAATCTCTTATATTATCTATCGAAACGCACTATGAGGAATGCCTTTTCGCTTGCTATCTTTAGTCAAAACAGCCCTTGTCCTGCCCGAGGCATATTTACTGACTAGTTTTGTCTAAGAAGTTCCACTTTTGTTGGGAATTATCGACCAAATGGTCCTATCGAGATGATATAAAAAAGAGTAGACTTAGAAGTAACATGTTTGTAATGTAACTTTTTATAAGTAAATTCGACTACATAAATACATAGAGATAGGGGGCCATCCGAAGTGAAGGAAACGTTCGACCGATTGTACGATGAGTATCATACGGCGCTATTTCAATTTATCTTCTATATGGTACGAAATCGGGAATCGGCAGAAGATCTTGTACAAGAAGTTTATATCCGGGTATTAAACGCCTACGAGAGTTTCGAAGGCAAGAGTTCAGAGAAAACATGGTTGTATTCCATTGCCAGGCACGTGGCCATTGACTGGCTTAGAAAACAATCCAGACGCAACAAACGGTTCCTGTTCTTTGATATAAAAGAAAGTGAAAGTGTATTGCGTGATGGAGATCCCCTTCCAGAAGAATTAGTTGCAAAAAAAGAATCTTACCGAGATTTATATACAATGATGAAACGTTGTTCACTCGATCAGCAGCAAGTGCTTGTACTTCGGTACATTCAATCATTATCGATCTCAGAAACTGCGCAAATACTAAGTTGGACCGAAAGTAAGGTAAAGACCACCCAGCACCGGGCTATAAAAGAATTGCGCAAATGGCTGGATCAGCAACCGGGCCTGGAGGAGGAATTGAAAGATGGAACCAATTAAGTGGAATGATGAAAAAATTGAACAGCATCTTAAACATTTGCCCCCGATAAGAGACCGTCAATCCAAGCAGGAGCTTTTCTTAAAGGTTCAGGCAAATATTAATTATAAGGATAATAAGGGAAAGCGACTTCCTTCATGGAGTCTCCCGGCACTGGCAACAGCTTGTGCGCTGATCATATTTGGTGTTTTCGCTCCAGATCTTATAAAGAACGGGGTACAGATGCAGAACTCCAAGGTTGCTGAGAAATCCGATAAAATGGAAGAAAAATCGTTAGATGACTCTGCGGACAAAAACCAAAACTCTGTTGGAATCATGAAAGCTGGACCATCTGTTGCGTATCATGCTCCTTATTTAGATAAGGACCTGAAAGCTATGAAGAAAGACTGGGTGACTGTAGGCTATTTGGATGATCAAGCACAGCTTGTCATACCTGTCAGTTTCTTAACGGATCAAGATTATTACGTCAATAAAGTGAATAAAGAACTTAAAGCCTTCAACTCGAGCGATGTTGGCTTAATGAACAGTCCACTAGAAAAAGCCAAAATAACAGAAGAAGAAGAGACAGTAATCGTTGATCTGCCAGCTGGTGCCATTAAGGAAGCAGAAGAACCACTGCTTCAGGCGTTGATTACGATGACCTTTGCTAATGAAGGTCAGAAGGCGAAAGTAGAACTGCGTATGGATGGTGAAAAAGGATACGAATTCCCGCGCTTTGGAACCGTTTCGGAGTGGGACCTTAAAGTTCCAGGAGCTCCTCACTTTCGTTATGACGCTCCGTCCACAGATGCTTTTATCGTAAGTCTGTATGCAACGGGAGTAGACACGAAATCAATGCCAAAGGAGTTTGAGGATGCTCTTGAGATGATGGATGATGAACAAGAGCGTGGACTTAAACCGTTACTACCGAAAAACACGGTACTAGGTGTAAAAGTATTGAACAAGGATGATGTTGAGATTACCTTTCCTGATTCTATAAAATTATCTGCTGAGGATACGGAAGATCTGATGATGATCGATGCTATTCTTTTAACAGCTGAAAGCTACGGTTTTGAGTCTGTAAAGTTTAATAATACGAAACTTGATTCAATCGGCCCTTATAAGCTTAATGAAGAGATTGAAGGAGTGACTGGTACCAACTTCTATCAATGATGTAATAAAGAAGATGTCGAAAAAGGCTGCAATTTGCAGTCTTTTTTCTATGTAACAAAAGTAACTTTACATATACAATCATCGACTAATAGAGTGTAAGAGTTCATTAAAGGGAGGATGTTGAACATGAAACGCTTACTCGTCGCAGTAGTTTCATTAGGACTCGCAGCTTTGTTAAGTTTAAGCGGTGTATCTGCAGCAAAAGCATCTCCATCTTATGATCAAGAAGTGACAGAAACGGCAAAACTCTACAAAGGTGCTCCATTTAAATGGGGTGGCACAACACAAAAAGGGTTTGATGCATCAGGATTTACCACATATATATTCAAAACAACAGTAGTAAACAAAAATTTGCCAAGAACGTCTGCTGATCAATATAAAGGCGGCACACCCGTTTCAAAAGGAAAAGAAAAACTAGGTGATCTCGTATTCTTTAGGACAAATGGTAAAAGTGTTTCTTTTGTAGGCATCTATATGGGCAATAGAGAGTTTATTGCCGCTACCTCAAAAGGAGTACGCATCCAATCATTGGACACTAAATACTGGAAGAATTCGTATGTTGGTGCGAAAAGATATTTACCTTAAAAATAACGAGACTGTCCTAAATAGTTAGGGCAGTTTTTTAGTAAACCCGTTAAGCACAAAACCACATAGCGATTAAAAGAGAATGCAATAGGGTCATACTGTTAGTGATGAAAAAGAGGTGTGACAGATGACTATAATTAAGCTTGGTTTTGTAGCGATGAGCATGGAATTGAAGAATGCTTCCCCGTCCAAAACGATGACCTATAAACAATTCAGCCAGCTGCAGAATAGAGAAGCGGGTTTGAGAAAATTGGAGCGCATATCGCATGCCAATATAACCAATACGCTAAGAGTGTTGAAGCATGCTGTGGCCAATGATGTAAGGTTCTATCGAATGACCTCCAGAATCATTCCGCTAGCCAATCATAGTGAACTCTTAGATTGGGATTATATCAGTCCTTTACGTGATGCACTCCATGAGATGGGACAGTATGCCAAACAGCATAATATGAGGCTAGACTTTCATCCAGACCATTTTGTTCTGATTAATTCACCAAAAAAAGAAATTCTTAAAAACTCTCTGAAGACGCTACAGCTGCACTATAAATTACTCAAAAACATGGGGATTGATACAGAACATCGATGCGTGATGCATGTAGGTGGAAACTATAAAGAGACCGATGTTGCACTTGAGCGATTTGTGCAGAATTGGGGAAGCGTTCCATTGTCGATACAACGAATGATCATGCTTGAGAACGACGACACTTCTTTTACTATGGCAGATGCACTTTACCTTTGTGAAAAGCTGCAAATTCCTCTCGTGTTTGATTATCACCATCACCTTGCTTACCATCATGACGAGAACTGGACTCAACATTGGCCACGAGTAGTAGAGTCTTGGAAAACATCATCGTTACCACTGAAGATGCATATCTCCAGTCCAAAAAACGAAAAACAATTTAGGAATCATGCAGACTATGTGGATGTGAATATGTTTTTTGACTTTTTAAAAGAAGTGAAAGGTAGTGTGGAAGAAATCGACTGTATGATTGAATCAAAGAAAAAAGATTTGGCCCTTTTTCAGCTGATGAGGGAGATAAAAGAAAGAAACGATGTTGAAATCATAGATGGAGCATCGTTTCGGTTGAAGTAAAGCCTTTGCTATTGCAGAGGTTTTTTTTATTTTCCGGGAAATTTGTCGAAAAATTTGTAAACTTTATCGTTGACGAATGAAAAGAACTGTAACTATAATAAAAATACTTAGTAAACATAAATGTATAAAAAGTATAAAATATAAATACAGGAGGAACACGAAATGAAAAAAGTGATCATGATCACAGGAGCTTCAAAAGGTTTAGGTAAAGCGCTTTCTCTATATTTTGCCCGGGAAGGTTATAATTTGGCGATATGTGCTAGGAACGGAGATGCCCTTCACAATGTGAAGAAAGAGGCGAATATGCTTGGCGCAGAAGTTCTCGCGATAGAAGCGGATATTTCAAATTCAAAAGATGTAGAACGATTCGTAGCGCTCACGGAAGAGCATTTTGGGGCAATAGATGTTTTGATAAACAACGCATCCATCATCGGTCCTAGTCCAATTCCATATTTGATTGATTTTCCAGAACAAGACTTTGAAGAAGTTTTACGTGTCAATACGATCGGACCATTCCTAGTAACAAGAAGAGTGTTACCGACCATGCTTCAGAAACAAAAAGGAAGCATCATTAATATCACATCAGAAGCAGGTGCAACTGGTTATGCGGGATGGGGAGCTTATGGCATCTCAAAATTCGCACTTGAAGGACTAACTGAAACGTGGGCAGACGAAGTAAGTGAATCTGGTGTACGTGTGAACATGGTTGATCCAGGCGAGATGGATACAGAAATGCATGAACGTGCCGTACCAGATTGTGATTATGAGCTTGCAAAACCTGAGGATCTGACGGCAGTCTTTGGATACTTGGCATCAGATGCTTCCTCACTCATTACCGGAAAGCGATTTGAAGCACAGACGTTTCAGCTCGAGGGGAGTGAGTTCTAATGGAAACAGCGATGAAGTTTGAAGTGCCAGAGGAACTAAATGCAAAAGAACCACCAGAACGAAGAGGATTACGCAGAGATTATGTAAAAATGATGGTGCTCGATAAAGACACTGGAGTGACCAAACACACTCAGTTCTATCAACTAGATAAGTATTTGAAAAAGGGTGACTTGCTTGTACTTAACGCGAGCCGAACGGTTCCAGCAGTATTAAAGAGTCATAAAGAAGCAGATGGGACTGAGGTTGAAATTCGCCTTGCTCACAGGAAGAATGAATCGATATGGGAAGCACTTCCCGTTAGCGGAACTGTAAAAGAGGGTGATATCATCCGTTTTTCGCCTACATTAACAGCTACTATTATCAAACAGTCAGAAGATACACCTTTTGTATCATTAGCCTTTAATCTATGCTGCTCTTCGCTGTTTAACCAAATCTATGATCTAGGAGAACCTGTCAGGTACGAGTACATCCAGAAGCCTTGGAATTTGGATTACTACCAAACGGTTTTCGCAACCATTCCAGGTTCTGTAGAGATGCCCTCTGCGGGAAGGGCGTTCAGTTGGGAGCTTCTATTCCGACTTCAGAAAAAAGGCGTAAGGATTGCTTATATTACGCTTCATACGGGATTAAGCTATTTGCTGGATGATAAGTGGCACAAAGGACCGGATAAGAACTTTGAAAATTATCATGTATCGAAAGAAACGGCTGATCTTATTTCTGAAACGAAAAATAGTGGAGGTCGAGTCATCGCAGTGGGTACAACAGTTGTAAGGACGTTAGAAACAGTTGCCCAGCAAAATGGAAAGGTTCAGGAAGCTAGCGGATGGACGAATCTATATATTACGGAAAATACGAAACTGAGAGTATGTGACGGGCTGATTACTGGGATGCATGAACCGGAGGCGAGTCATCTGCAACTGCTATCAGCATTCTTAGACCGATCAAAGTTATATACAGCTTACAACGATGCGATTCAGAAGCGCTATCTCTGGCACGAGTTTGGCGATATGAATCTAATTCTAGGCGAATAAGATGCTGCATCATATCGGGCTGTATGTAGGTGATATGAAAACGTCTTGTGACTTCTATGAAAAGATTCTTCCTATTGAGAAAAAAGAAAGTTTCATGTGGAACGATACAGAGCTCATTTTTTTAGTAGGTAAAGGATATCAACTCGAATTAATGCCGATTCTAGAAGATCATGCTGGATTCAGTCATATCGCATTTAGCGTAATCTCTGTAACAGAGAAAATAAATGAACTATCTCAAAAGGAGATTTTTTTAGCAGAAGGCCCATATGACCTTCCGAACGGGTGGAGAACGGTTTTTTATGAAGGGCCAGATGGAGAAGAGATTGAATTTATACAGACGAGTCCTTCTAACTAATATAGATTGTAGAAAAAAATATGAAAAACTGATAAAAGGAGAAATTCAATGATTAAAGGACTATACGAAGCGCACTTGCCTGTAAGTAATCTTAAAAATTCTATTGAGTTTTATAAAAAACTAGATTTAGAAATCGCTTATCAGCAAGAAAATTTAGTATTTTTCTGGATTGAGAAGGGGAGAAGTTGGTTGGGATTATGGGAAACAGACAAGGCTAAAACACCTTATCACCCATCGTTAAAACACATCGCTTTTCAAATTGATAGAGATAATATGTTAAGCATTAAAGAATGGTTAGAAGAAAGAGATATAGAAGTCTCTACTAATTTTGGATTTCCGCCTGAAAAACAACCTTTAGTGTTACCTAATAATCCACAAGCTCACGCAGCCGTTTACTTCAAAGATCCTGATGGAAATAGCATTGAGTTAATAGCTCCGTTAAGACTAGATTTTGAAGAGGAATTTAATATGATGACATTAGATGAATGGAATAAAACAAAATAAAATTTGGTTTTTCTTACAAAGAAAGACCTAACCCTTTAACTATGAAAAGCTTTCATCAGGAACGGACCATCTGGAACTTCAAGTTCATTGTATGCTTTAAATAAACGCGTCTGGTCGTAAGGTACCGATTTATAATCAATACTAAGTTCCTGTTCATCCGTCTTATAGACAATTGCATAGCGTGCTTCAGCCACTTTATTACATCCTAGTGCACCTGGATTCACGATATGAGTTTGTTTTACTTTAAAGTCATGAAGGATATGATGATGACCAAATCCTATAAAATCATAGGTTAGTGAATCTTTGAAAAGTTCTTTCATTGTATTAGAATCTGGCACACTTATAATCGGCATAAAGGGATCTTCAGATATTGGAGATTCTTTTTTTCCTTGTTTAAAAGGGTAGTGTGTGATGAGAAAGTTGAGACTATCTTCCTCAAATGTCAGCTTTCGTGGAATTGTGCTCAATGTATAAGCATTAGTATCCGTTAGCTGGTCAGCGATCCATTGATGATGTTTCCTCGCATGACTGTGACTCTTAGGGTGTGGTAAACCATATTTTAGCGCCAAAATCGCTTCATCATGATTTCCCGTAACCATCATAATAGATGGCAGGTTACATAACCGCTCAAGCACCTCATTTGTAAAAGGACCGATTCCAATCATATCACCACCGCTAATAAAACGAGAGATTCCCATACGTGTAGCGTCATCAATAACAGCTTGTAGCGCATCCAAATTTCCATGAACATCTGTAAAATAAGCAAAAAGAGGTTTCAATATATTTCCACCTTCAACAAATTATCTTTTAAAATAAAACAAGACTTCTTTTTTGCAAAAGACTTAGGAGGTTAGGGAAATGTGAAAGAAGTTAGATTTTATTTTTGAATTACTCTTATTACTAATCTCCCTATCAGGTATGTTGTACTTTATCTACATAGATGAGTGGAAAAGTATTTATTTCTTAACATTACTAATCGTAGCTGTTGGTTCTGCTTTGAGGTTATTAAAAATATTTAAAACGTAGATAAATAGGATACGTATGAAAGAAAAAATATTGCCCTCACCAATTTTTTATACTAGTTTAACCTGCTTCTTGCAAAAAGCACTTTATTAATAGTTTGTTGCTTTTAATTCCTTGTCACCTTTGCTATTGATTGGAGTGGAAGGTGTGAGACTCCTACGGGACAGGCGGACAGCTGAGACACTTAAGAGTGGAGCGTACGAATGTGGCTCAGCGTCTGCCCCGTGGAAAGCGAGCAACCTGGAACGGAAATCAACCCTTCCAAAAGCAACAAAGTTTACGAAAACAGCCTTGCAAAAGACTTAGGGGGTTAAGGAAATGAATGTGAAGCTTGGCTTTATTTTAGACTGTATTGTTATTTTAGCTGCTTTGTTAAGCGTTTTTTACTTAATCTTCATAGGTGAATGGAATAGCATTTATTTTATTTCATCCTTAATTATAGGACTAAGCTCTATAATCAGAATATCAAAAGAAGTAATAGACGGGTTTAAATAAATCATTATAGATACAAAAAAACATAGCCCCTGACGAGGGGCTATAATTATTTTAAAAATCGCAGCAAATCACCATAGATGATTCGATCTGACTGATCGAGCTCTTCTTTTGCTTGCTCGATATATGGCTTACACTTTTCCTCTTCTACAGGTGCTCCGAACGGTTTTACATAACACGTTTCATTGGTATAAATATAATCCTCTGTTACGAAAGAACCGTTACGCAGAACGGTTAATTCATGATGTTCTTTTGAGAAAAGGTCCGTACCAAAATGAACGTCATCCTTTGATTCAATCCCAAGCAAGTGCAATAGAGTAGGTTTTAAATCGATCTGTCCACCGACCGTATCAAGCTGCTTGCCTTTTTTTCCAGGAACGTGAATGAATAAGGGTACTTGCTGCAGCTCTACTTGATTGTAGGCAGTTAGTGTGGCTTTACTCAACACATCTGCCATCGCTTCTTGATGCCGTTCGGATATCCCGTAATGGTCCCCATATACAACTACAACGGAATTCTCATATAAGCCGGAGCTCTTCAATTCTTCAAAAAATTGCCGTAATGCTTCATCTGCATAGCGAACGGTTGTAAAATAGCGACTAACCGTACCGTCTTCTACAGGGTAGGGTTCGATCCACTGTTCTTTTTCATTGATCAAATAAGGATGATGGTTGGTCAAGGTAATAAACCGAGCGTAAAACGGCTGGGGCAGCTTCTTTAAATATGGCATGGACTGCTCAAAGAAAGGTATATCTTTGAGTCCATAGTTAATCGAGTTCTCTTCTGTTACATTATAATATTCTTCACTATAAAACTTATCATAGCCCATCGTTTTATAGATGACGTCACGGTTCCAAAAGCTTTTATTATTACCGTGAAAAACTGCTGAATAATAGCCGTTTGATTTTAAAATTTCGGGCATAGCGTTGTATTCATTCAATGGATGTGTTTGAAAAACAGCACCTCTTGGCAGTGGATATAGGGAATTATCGATCAAAAACTCTGAATCGGATGTCTTTCCCTGACCTGTTTGATGATAGAAGTTATTAAAATAATAGCTAGATTTGGCAAGTTCGTTTAAAAAAGGTGTTACTTCCTCACCATTGATCTCGTAATTCAGTACAAAATTTTGAGTAGATTCGAGGGATACCATGATTAGGTTTTCCCCTTTTGCGATTCCATAGAGCTCAGGGTTGTTAACGGTATCTTTTTTTATATTCTTGAGAATTTCTTCTGCATCCATATTGCTAGCCAGTGCTTTTTGCATAGAAGACTTTGACTGAAGCATGATGTCGTACAGATGATAATTGAACGTTCCTAAGCTTTTCACAAGAATTTCTCTATCAAATGTACGGGTTAAAAGCTGAGGTCGGTTTATTTCTGCAAGGATTAAATGAACAGATAAAATAGCAACACCATATAAAAATAATTTTCTTCGGTCTACCGGTTTTAATCGATGATCTGATTTCCATCTCGTCTGCTTTAATAGATAAGCTAACAGAAACAGATCAACAAAAAAGAAAATGTCTGTGAGATAGATCAGTTCATATACACTGTTTCCGATATCTCCAACATTCTTTGTTTGAAACAATACAGGAATCGTAAGGAAGTCCGTAAAGAATCGATAATAGACGACGTTGGCATATAAAATAAAGCTATAAATGAAGGAGAGCCATAGAATGATTCGTCTTCTTTTAGCAGGTGGAGCCAGGTTGGCTAAACAAAAATAGAGTACGAGAAAACTTAATGGGTTTAAAAATAATAAAATTTCTTGCAGGAAATGATCGATAGGCAGCGTAAATGAAACTTTATAAACAATATATGTTTTCAACCAAAGCAAAGAAATAGCCAGGAAGATTGCTGCATGTTTTGTTTTAGCATTCATAGGTAAAACCCTCCTGTAGTGAAACGGAAATCTTTACCATTGTAGGCTATTTCGCTAAAGATTAAAAGTGATAGAGGACCTTTTTTTAAGTAGAGAGGAAAATAGGAGAAATCATGACAACATCACTAGGTTTTCATCATATCGAAATAAATGTGAGAAGTTTGGAGGTAACGAAAGGCTTTTATGATTGGCTGCTGCCAGAGTTGGGCTTTTCTCTTTTTCAGAAATGGGAAAATGGTTTCAGCTATAAGACAGAATCTTCATATCTTGTTTTTGTGCAGACAGAAGAACGGTATAAGGACATCTCGTTTCACCGAAAACGTTCGGGACTAAATCACCTAGCCTTTTGGGCTAAATCACGTGCGCAAATAGAGCGCCTTCGTGTACAATTGAAGAAGAAAAATATTTCCTTTTTGTATGAGGACAAGTTTCCTTTCGCAGGAGGAGAAAATCATTATGCTTTATTCTTTGAAGATCCAGATCGATTAAAAATTGAAATCGTTGCGCCGAGGTGAATGAAGATATGATAGAACAAGAAAAAGAAACAAAGCAAAAAAATGAATGGATAAGCTGGCTAAAGGCGATCGGCTTCGCTTTAGTTTTTGTATTTATCACGAAAGCCTATTTCTTTGCTCCATATATGGTAGAAGGTGCTTCCATGTCACCTACTCTTCACGATCAAGAAAAGTTATATGTGAATAAAATCGTTTATGCTTTTTCCGAGCCAGAAAAAGGCGATATCGTCATTATTAAAGGTGACGATAAACGATATGTAAAACGAGTGATAGGGTTAGAAGGGGACGTTATTCAAATGAAGAGTGACGACCTGTATGTGAACAATAAAAAGGTGAAAGAATCTTATCTGCAAGAAAACAAATCCGAAGCGAAAAGCTTAGGTGTATATCTAACAGAAGACTTCGGACCACTAAAAGTTCCAAAAGGGAAAGTTTTCGTAATGGGCGACAACCGTTTAAATAGTATGGATTCACGAAACGGACTAGGGTTGATCGAAACGAAAGCAATTGAAGGTCGTTCAGAAGTTGTCATCTATCCATTTTCAGAAATGCGTGCAACCCAATAACAAAAGTGCAGCCCCGCTGCGCTTTTTATTTTTTAAAAGGAGTATGTGAGATGAACCGATGCAAGTGGAGTGAAGAAAGCGAGATGCTGCAGCAGTATCATGATAACGAATGGGGTCAGTATGTGGAAGAAGACAATGCGTTGTTCGAGTGTTTAACACTAGAACTGTTCCAATCAGGTTTAAGCTGGAAGACCATTCTACACAAAAGAGAGAACTTTAGAAGTGCTTTTGCACAGTTTGAGATAGAAAAAGTCATGCAGTTTGGCGAAAAAGAGATTGAAGTTTTACTAGAGGATGCTGGAATCGTCAGGCATAGAAAAAAGATTGAAGCGACGATTGAAAACGCAAAGAGAGTACACGAACTTGTAAAGAAGTTTGGTAGCTTTGAAGCGTTTCTAAAACAACTGCCACCGGAAACAGAGGAAAAACAAAAAGTGTTGAGAAAGACATTCAAGCACGTGGGTTTAACAACAGCTGAGAGTTTTTTAGAAGCTACTGGTCGAATACCTGCTTCACATAGTGAGGTCTGCTTCATGGCATCCAAATAGAGTCATTTCCTATTTATCCTGCATAAGCTAAAGCGGGAGGTATGACGATGCCTTATGAGATCTATATTTCAACAACAAGAAAAAGACTAGCCCTCGTAAAAGATGGGAAAGTAATTAAACGCTATCCGATCGGCGTAGGGAAAATGCTAACCCCTACACCAACCGGCACCTATACCATAATCAATAAAGCACCAAATCCAGGCGGACCGTTCGGAGTCATGTGGATGGGACTCTCTCGTCCACACTACGGCATACATGGCACAGATACACCATCATCTATCGGCAAATATGTATCCAAAGGATGTGTGCGGATGCAAAATAATCACGTTTTAGAATTGTCGCAGATTGTACCTATTGGGACGAAGGTGCTTATTAGGGCATGAAAAAAAGCTCTCAAGAAGAGAGCTTTTTATGTTGGATTAGGACCGTTATCAATCATACGAATCATTTTATAGCTTCCTGCTGCAATATTTTTAGCTGGCATGGTAGGATTAGGGCCGTTGTCAATTACATAACTGTGCTTAGTAGGATTAGGACCGTTATCGATTGTATAAGAAACTCCACCAATAGCCACTACACTAAGAGCAAGAGCGAAGGAAAGTGTTAAACCTAATTTTTTCATTTTTCTCCAACCTTTCTTATATTATGTTTTTAAGAGCATTATTTGCCCTTTGATAATACTGACTTGATCTTTTATATAATGACTGATCAAAATAGATGTCAGCCAGCATTTCTGAATATTCCGCTACATACTCCCAAATATGAAGCTTTTCAAAGTAAGGAATTACTTCTTTATATAGCATTTCTACTAAATCGTTCATACGATCTTCAATTCTATGTTTAAGAGTCATTATATGATAGTAAACATCATCAATAACAGTTATGTCTAATACCTCTAAACACTTATCTAACCATATTTTAGCATTTTTTATATCATTTGTAAGGTAATATTCTTTTGCAATGGTCAACATTGTACTCTTTGTCTCATTATTCGGTACTTTCATCTTTGCATCAAGGCTTTTAAAGTAATATTCTAAAGCTTTGCTATGATTCTTTTGATTCGAAGCAACATAACCTAAGTTATGATAGATGACACCATTAGTAAAATCATCATTAAAAGTGGTTGAGTATTTTAATGCTTGTTTTAAGTGAAATTCTGCCTGCTCATAATTCCCTACTCTTCGATTACTTAAGCCTAATAGTATTTGGCAATCAGCAGAACGACTATAATTATATTCTTTATCAAATATATTAATAGCTCTATAAGCATATTGACTTACTGAGGTAACTCTACATAAATAATTGTATGTTAGCGCAAGGTGGTAAAACAAAACTGCACCTTCACTTTGGGTAATTCCTGTTGTTTTGGTATTATATAAACTTTCTGCCTCTTTAAGTAAATCTAAAGCCTTTTTATATTCTCTTTTAATATTATAGTACATTGATAGAAAGTTAAGATAATAGAACTTCAAGTCGGGAGTCATCTCGTTAAAAAAGCTTTCCGCTCTTTTTAATTGTTTGTATGAACCTTCTAAGTCAGGATTTACATGATGGACCATGTAGAATCTAGATAGAAATAGCTCATATCGAAGTATTAAAGTAGGCTCAATTACACTTTTCATTTTAGGTTGAACAGTTTCATGAAGAAAAATTTCAGCTTTATCAAAGTTCCTGTCAACCATTTGAGAATGCCATTCATTTAACATTTCTAAAATTTGGTTATCATCAATGTCCTCAGGCGAAATACCTAGACGTTCGCAAAGCAGGTTAATGACTTCTTCGCTTGATTTGGCGTCCCCTTTCTCAATCTTACTCAAGTATGAGACAGAACAAATTCCCTGTGCCAGCTCTTCCTGGGTTAGGCCTTTGGTTTTTCTATAATATCTTATTCGTTGACCGACCATAAAATCCCCCTTTCAGAACTTGGGAAAATTGTCATGCAGAACCCCCACTAAACAAGTATCTATCCTACTATTTTTCCCAATACAGAATAAATGGATTGTTTGATAAGATAAATATAACAGAAAATACAAAGTTTTTGCTAGAAATTGATAATTTTGAAAAGAACGTTTTACATAAATCCTATGTCAGCACCGAGCCGGCGTCAAATTTGAAGGGAGAGAGTACTATGGCTAAAATGTATCAATTATCATCACGAACTGCAGAGAAGAATCAATCGCTGTATGTCTCACGTGATCCTGAAGTGGCCGGAAGTATAGTAAGAAATGAGGAAGGCGGTTTTGCCTACTCCGAAGTATTCATGGACAAACAGAAGAATTACTGGTTCTCCAAGAAAATGGACGATCAGTCAAGAGATCACAAGCTCTTCATCTTTGACCATAAAAATGGCTGCTTAAAATCTCAGGTGATTAAGGGACAACCCAACTTTTATGAATTTGAATCCAGTGTTGTAGTCGCTTGTGAGGGTGATGGTTCAAAAGGCTCAGTCTTAATTTTTTCAAAAGATGGTCCAGAACTCATAAAAGAGTGGAAAGTGAATGGTTTCCTATGGGAAGTAGAGATGAACCAAGATGTTCTCTATATTTCTTCTTATATCGTCGAAGAGGATCAAGCGGTACTCTACATCATCCGTAACGGTAAGAAAAAGCGTGTGAATCTGGGAAGCAACATGGCACCTACTGATATTTTATGTCATGAAGATCTTGTGTACGTATCAGGTGCGCCGGTTCTTAACGGTGACCCGAAGAAAATCATGGTGTTGAATGATAAAGATAAAGTGGTTACAGAATACAAGCTATCCATCTCTCCTCGTGCTCTCTATCAAGTAGACGATCAACTGCTCGTCTATGAGCTAGATCTTGCAACGGGAAAGAGCGAACGAATCGTATACATTGATATGAAGACTGGCGAACAAAAAGAGCATGAGATTCCTCATTCGAAGATCGTAGAATGTACGGATGACTCTCTGTCATTATTAGAACAAAACAGCAAGACGCTCTATACGTGGGATCATTGCAAATGCAGAATTGTAAATACTCAAAAAGTAGCCGATCAAACTCAAGTCATCTAATCTAAAAATATAAAGTCATATAATTGTAGAAAAGTCCTGTGTTTATCACGCAGGACTTTTTTTGCATGTCCAGAAAGTAAGCTGTAAAGGGGGAAGGTTTATCATGGCGATGAAGTGGGAAGGTGCTAGTTGTATTTGTGTGAACGAGGGAAGGCTATTGATGGTTTTACAAGGAACAGCCGCTGAGGAGAAGAAGTGGAGTATTCCTTCTGGAGGAAGAGAAGGAAACGAGAGTCTTGAGGAATGTGGCATTCGAGAAGTATGGGAAGAAACGGGCTATACCGTAAAAGTTATTAAAAAACTACATATTAAAGAAGGAATTACACAGAACATACATTTTAAGGTTCACTATTATCTCACGAAATTAATAAGTGGTTCTTCTGTCATTCAAGATCCGGATGGTTTAATTCACGACATAAGGTGGGTATCCTTGAAAGAGTTAGGGACGCTAACATTATCCTTTCCAGAAGATCGAGAGCTTTTACAAAGCTATTTATTATAATAAGAAAAAAATCTAGGGTTTGCTGCTATTTTTATAAGGGAACTCTAATTGAGGAGGAAGGCAGTGAAACCGATATTCGCTGAAAAAGAAGATCTGAACCGTTTGTTGAAATGGTGTAGTGACGCTCCAGAATATCAGAAGAAACTCTCTTCATATCTAGAAGATCGCGATGATACAACCGTTGTAGTTGTAGAAGAAGAAAACGTAATTGTGGCAGTCGCCTTATTAAAGGTACAGGAAACAGAAAAGAAGGGGTACATTTGGATGTACGCCAAGAATAAAGATATTCAGAATCACCCAGAGATCATGCAATTTTCATTAAGATGGTTAAGAAAACAAGGTGCAAAAGAATATACCGTTATTTAAAACGATCATTATATAAAGGGTGGATAATTCTATGGAAGAAACAAGTGTCTATGGTTGGACATGGCATCGTCATGAGTGTCACGAAGAAACAATTCATGACTTGATCGCCGATACGAAAGGCTGCAAAAATTGGCTAAGCAATATTAAAGAGGAAAAAGTTAACTATCTAAGGATTGAAAGAGACAGGGACGGCGATCAAGTTGTTCGCGGATCATTAACCTATAAACAAGATCCCGAGAATCAATCTGATTTTAAGGTATTCCATTTTTATATCCGACCGAAGTCTTTAATCACGGTTGGATTAGATTTATCACTTATTCAAGGTGACTATCGTAGAGCCTGTGACCACCTGATCTTAGAAGAAAAGACGCCAGTTGAAGGCTTTCTAATTTTATTGGGTGAGTTAATTAATTATTTCTTAGATGGTATCGATGCATTAGAAATAAAGCTTAAAGAGCTTCAACGGGATGTGCAAAGAAACAATCATACAAATTTATTAAACAGCATCTATGATCGACGAATCGAGCTCATCAACTGGAGTGATTTGACTCTACCTGTTCATGAAACACAGATGGCCATTAAGGAAGCGTTCCTTGATGATATTACGGAAACGAAAGCCTATAAGCGAATTGAAACAAGAATTGATCGAACAACCTCCCTACTTTCCCATTACAGGCAAGATATCGATACATTGTTAAATCTTGAAGAGGTTCTTTCTTCTCATCGTGGTAATGAAATCATGAAAACATTAACCGTGTTTACCGTTATCTTCACACCGGCAATGGGTCTCGGGGCAATCTGGGGAATGAACTTTAAGAACATGCCAGAACTTGATTGGAAGTTGGGTTATCTTTATGCCATGCTCTTAATCATATTCTCTACGTTAGGCGTTTATATTTGGTTAAGAATGAAGGGATGGACAGGAGATTTATTACGAGGAAAGAAAAGTAGAAAACATTTTGACTAAATAAACTACAAAAATGAACGATATATATAAAGGAAACAGGCGGATTTTGTCGAACGGTATCAATTGATGAAACGCCTGTTTTTTTATGGCGAATATTACTAGATTTCATTTTGATTTCAACCATAAAAGAATGAAAATAAACAACGAAGAGATATGAAGATTAAATGACTAACGGGAGCGGAAAAAAATGAAAAAACTTAGCCTTATTCTTGTTTTTTCACTAGTTATGCTTGTGAACACACAGTTTGTTCAAGCGACGGGGGAGAACACACCAGAAATCAAAAGCGAAAGCGCTGTAATGATTGATGCGAAAACAGGGGATATTTTATACCAAAAAAATAGCTCAGAACAAATGTATCCAGCTAGTATTACAAAGATCGTTACAGGGATTCTGGCTATAGAATCAGGCAAGTTGGACGATACTGTTGTCGTTAGCAGTGACGCTGTTAGAGCTGAGGGGACACGTGTCTATCTAATGGAAGACGAGCAAGTACCTTTAAAGAAGCTTGTACAAGGTCTTCTGATCAACTCAGGTAATGATGCAGCTGTTGCGATTGCAGAATATATGGCAGGGGATGTCGATTCTTTCGCTGATCAAATGAACGCGTTTGCGAAAAAAGTAGGAGCTGACAACACTCACTTTGTGAACCCGAACGGACTATTTGATGAAGAACATTATACAACAGCTGAAGATATGGCGAAAATCACTCAATACGCGATGCAGAATGAAGAATTTCGTGAGATCGTATCAACAAAAGAATTGCCTTGGGTAGGAGAAGGCTGGGAAACAACGTTACGCAACCACCATCAGCTTTTGTGGGATTATCCGGGTACGATAGGTGTAAAGAATGGATATGTGGATGAGTCCAAGCACACTTTAGTTACGGCTGTTTCCCGAGATAATCTTGATGTGATTATCGTAACAATGAAAGCTCCTACGAGTCGAGCAGCGTATTGGGATACGATGGCACTAGGGGACTATGGTTTTGCAAACTTTGAAAGACAAACATTATCTGCTGGTATGAAGATTGAAGCGTTAAACGGAAAAACATACCCATTAAAAGAAGACCTGACTGTTACTTTGCCAAAAGGAGAAGAACCGGTTCAGGAAGTGAGCTCTGATGGAGAGCTTCAACTAAAGGATGCTAGCGGAAATAAGTTACTCACTCATACCCTATTCAAAGAGAAAGAAAAGGAAAAAGAAGCTTCTGTTACAGTCGATAATGATTCAGCTGAGAAAGATGCAACTATCATGCAATCTGTTGTGAAGACTGGCATCTTCTTATATAGTGGATTACTTCTGTTGCTCGCATTTCTCGTAATTTTAAGAATGAGAAGTCAAAGACAAAAACATAAAAGAATGCGGCACGTTGCTCGTAGTTATGTGAAATAAAACCGTCTGTTTTGGCGGTTTTTTTTTGTTTGGCTAAAAATGGATTGGGTGCCAAGATGCTTTATTTGTCGGGAATCTATAGGATAAAAAGTCTTCATAGTATATAATTGCATTAAATTACAAAATTCGACAATTGGAGTTTCATCTATGATACGTAATATTAAGCTAGCTCAGTTATTTATTATTGGGAGTGCCTTCGTTCAGGCTCTTCATCATTTTTTTATAGAACCGATAGAAAATTTCTACCCCTTTTTATTTTTGTTTTTAATCGGGTTTCTTCCCGCTTGGGTAGTCAATCGTGTCCAAGAAGAATATACAAAATTAGCTTTTGTTTTGTGCAGTGTCTATATCGTTTCCATATCGTACTACTTCATTACATATCCAATCGTACAGGCAGCTTATTTCTTTTTGCCTGTAACCGCTCTTCTTTTAAATGATAAGAGGCTTTACTATGTTTCAAGTGTAGGTGGATTAGCATCCTATCTCTTTTTATCAAACGAACCCCTTAAACACTATTTAGCGTTCGTCTCCATCTATGTGACTTTCGGATCCTTATTGTTCATGGCTCAACGAATTGTCTATCAATCCGTTGCAGAAAAAGAAGCGATTCAACAAGGTGTGAAAGCATTCAGTTTAGCGGTCGAAGCGAAAGATGTTTATACGCAGGGACATTCGAAAAGGGTCGCACTTTATGCCATGATTCTTGCTAAACATGGTCAATTCAAAAATGTACAACCGGAAGAGCTTGAGTTGACAGCACTAATTCATGATATTGGAAAGATCTCAACACCAGATGCTGTTCTGTTAAAAAACGGAAGATTAACAGAAGCAGAGTATGAAATTATGAAAATGCATCCTGTTGAGGGAATGAAGTTAGCTAAGTCCTTTGGATATTCAGACCGTGTATTAACAGGAATTCTTCATCATCATGAAAGGTACGATGGTTTAGGCTATCCACATCGTTTAAAAGGAAAAGATATACCGATCTATTCTCGAATTTTAGCGGTTGCCGACTCTTTTGACGCGATGACGAGTAACCGTGCCTATCGTCAGGGGATGACACCATGGGAAGCTAAGAAGGAGATAGAGAATCAAGCAGGTAAAATGTACGATCCATTTATCGTAGAAGTATTTATACGCGCTTATTACGACATGCTTTTAATCTGTGAAGACTCCTCAGAGAATATATTGATGAGTAACTCTGCACATCAAGAGATTGCTTCTGGATTAAACGAAGGAAAAAATGACTGAGACGCAGAAGAGTATACAGGTAATCAATATACATAGCAGGGGGAAAGAAGATATGAATGCGACAGCTTCCTTGACAGAGACGATGCTTGAAGAATTATATGTTGTGGTTCGAACGACCAATGGATTATTAAAAAAGGCAGACCCTTCTGTTTACAATTATCGTCCGGTTGAAAACATGCGTTCTTTTTTAGAGCTAGCTAATCATTTGGTCCAGATCCCTCATATCGACTTAGCGATCTTACAGGAGAAATCAGAACAAGAAATTCGTCAGCTCGAAAAGAAGTTATCTGCAGAAAATGTAACAGAATTAACTCATGTGTTAGAAGAAGGCTATCATTTAATTAAATCCTATTTTTTATCTCTTTCCGAGGAAGATTTTTTAAAGAAAGAAACGAAGGCGTTTTATGCTGAGAAAGGTGCTACGCAAGCAAAATGGCTAGTAGAAATCGTGACGCATAGCTATCATCACCGTGGACAGCTGTTTACTTATCTCAAACAGACGAACCATGATGTGAATATGTTTGATCTCTACTAAGAGGAAAGGATGGAGCTCTTCTAAAAGGGAGTTCTATCTTTTTTTTCTGTGGTAAAAGCTTACTGAATCAACCTTTTGATGGATAAAGTGCTTTTCTTTCTACAAAATATTTTCACTTAAATTCGACTTCTACAGCTTTTTCCTGTAACATGGGTGGTTACATTTAAAAGATGCTGTTAGCCAGATTAGCTAGCAGGAAAAATAGAGTCTATATTGAATCTTTTATGAGATAAACATTTTGTCGTTTAAATACATCCAAGAGGTGATGTTTCATGTATACCGTTTTTTCAACGTTCGATGTTCCAAATGAAAAAGCAGATGAAGTAATAAATATATATAAGAACCGTTCAAGATCAGTAGATCACGCGGAAGGTTTTGTTGACTTTCTATTACTCCAGAACGATAAGCGTGCAGGTGAGCTGACTGTTCAACTCATTTTCACTTCAAAAGACGCTTATCTAAAGTGGGTAAGAAGTGAAGAGTTTAAGAAAATTCATGATCTAGAAAAGAAATATCCTGATCAAGAATTAGCAGCTGTCATACCCACAGTAAAGCAGTATAAGGTGGTTGCTAAATGACGGAATTTAACATAAATGTTATGGTAGAAAGAGTAACAGAAAAAATTTACCAAAAAGATCCTTCTCTTGTCGAAAGATATGGTGATAAGGGTAGAGCGAAGTGTATAGAAGATAACCATCATCACTTTAAGCAATTAGAGACGGCATATGAACTCGATAATAGCACGTTCTTTATCGATTATGCGATCTGGTTAGATGGTATCTTACAAAAGTTTGGAATGAGTACCCAGCTACTAATGGATAACTTTGATTTTATAATAGAAGTTTTATTAGAAGAACAGGAAAAGCAAAGATTAGAAAATACCCGTGTCGGTATTTATATTCAATACTTGAAACAAGCGAACGATGTTCTACGTAGTAAAGTGGAATCACACTAGATAAAGGAGAGGTCCCATCCATGGCTATTTCAGAAGCTGAAAAGTTGGCGCGTCTGTTCTTAGAAGGAAATCATGCTGAGGCATTACGTTTCATCAAACAGCAGCCAGACCAAAATCGAATGGTTTTGTTTCGAGACCTGTTTACTCCTGCAATGTATATGATAGGAGACCTATGGGAGAATAATGAGATTTCCGTCGCTGATGAACATCTAGCAACAGGAGTTTGTGACTTTGTTCTTTCTAGGCTGTTTCAAGTATCAGCAGATGAATCAACACATAAAAAGAAAGCTATGTTTTTATGTCTGCAGGGAGAACAGCATTATCTCGGAATTAAGATGATCAATAGTCTTTTTGATGAAAAAGGCTGGGAAACAAAATATTATGGAGCGAGTCTTCCGTTAGAATATGCTTTAAAATCAGCGCTGCAATGGAAGCCTGAGGTCATCGGGTTATCCGTCTCTATCGTTTATAATCTGCCGGTTCTAAAAAATTATGTGCGTGCACTTGCAGCACTGCCAAATAAACCTGATATCTTAGTAGGCGGAAGACTAACTGAAAAATACGATTTAGAACCGTATGTGAATAAACAAGGAATCATTATAAAAAATCTCAAACAGGTAGAAAAATGGCTGGATGAATATACCGAAGAGAGGATTAACGCCTACAAATGAGCAGTGTCCTACCCGTACCATACGTAAAGATAGATAAAGATGGAATGATTCTGAATAGATCCTTAAAAGCTATTGATTTGTTGGGCATGCAGGCTGAAACGATTCGGGACTGTTTTGATGAAGAGAGCCGTAACAAGCTCATGAAGTTTATGATGCCTTTTGAGGGAGAAAAGACGTTTGAAGCGAACATAAAGGCAAGAAACCAGCCGTTTCTGCTATGTGATATCTCTATTTGTTGGGAGGGAGACGTCGCTCATATCGTCTTTATTCCTATTGGAAAACACGTTCAAGGACTTGAAGATAAGCTTTTAGAGCTTAGACTACGACTATCCTCTACAGATTTTGAACTGTTTGAGAAGAAGGAAGCTTTAGAAGATGCGATGAAACGGCTTGATGAATTGTCAGGACCGTTCATACCGATCTCTGAAAAAATGGCGTTTGTTCCGTTATTTGGTGATGTGAACGAGAGCAAGATGATCACCGTTACAGGGAATGCATTAAAAGCCGCTTACGAAGGTCAATTTGAAGAAATTTTCTTTGACCTCTCTGCTACAGGAGAAATTGATGAAGGTGGCGTTCAAAAGTTAAGCGAACTGTTCCGCATGCTCCAATATATGAACGGAAAACCAGTGAAAATTATTGGCGTAAAGCCGAAGCACGCGAGGCAGCTGACTGCACTAGACGTGGATTGGCCCGTCTATTTTGAAACATCATTAAAAGATGTATTGATCGATCATCTTCAAATAGGAAAAGCACCTCAAGCGTGATGAGGTGCTTTTTATGTTACCATCGTTTTTTCTTGCGATGAAGGGAAGCAAAAATGATTGGAGCAAGAGCGGCACCACCAATTAATCCGAACAGATGTCCCATCACGTTGATTCGTGCATTCATAAACGTGGTTACTAGGCTTATTCCTAATACAACAAGAAGAATCTGTGTGTTGGCTTGGTCGATATATTGACGGTGGTTATACAGCATATAAACGTAGATCCCGAACAAACCAAAAATAGCTCCTGATGCACCAATATGTGCGTAAGAAAGTGGCAGCAATAATAAGGTAGCTATGTTTGCGATCAAACCAGCACCTACATACCCGATAATAAATCTTACTTTTCCAAGGATTCCTTCGAGTGCAGGACCGAACAAGACAAGCGAGAACGAGTTAAAGATCAGATGACCTGCAGCCTCATGTGTAACAATGGGAGTGAATAAACGCCAGTACTCTCCAGCAGTGATGTAATAATTAGACCCGACCATAAAATGATACAAAGAGGTAGAAAAAGGGGTAAAATTAATAAGAAGAAACACGATGATGTGTGCAGCCACTAAAAATGTAACAATAGGATAACGCCTAATAAAGGTCTGAAAGCTTTCATCTCTTATAAACATGGAATTGTATCACCCTTTTTATATAAAGTGTAGGCTGTTTTTTCTTTCTCTTCGTTGAATGTTGATTGAAGTGGAAGGTGCGTGCCTAAAGGCAAAAAGCAACACAGCTTAAGCAGGAATCACCATTCATAATAGAACATCAAAGTTAAAAAACAGCCAAAATTTTAAACATACTCATTCATCTTCCTTAAGTTTACCATGTGAGGATAGATAGGGCGAAAGATATAGCTGTAAAGGAGCTTTTATATATGATTGTAGGAACAGGCATCGACATGATCGAGCTAAAACGAATCAAACAGGTTGTTTCTCACCAGCCTCGATTTACGGAGCGGGTGTTAACACCGTTCGAACAAAAAAGATTTTCTTCTTTAAACGGCAACAGAAGATTTGAATATCTTGCAGGACGCTTTGCTGCAAAAGAAGCAATGGCTAAAGCGCTCGGTGTTGGAATCGGTGCTGAACTTTCATGGCAGGACATGGAGATTAAATCAGATGAAAAGGGTAAGCCGTTTCTTACTTCTCCTTATCCATATTTATGTCATCTTTCTATCTCTCATACGAAAGAATACGCGATCGCACAAGTGGTTTTAGAAAGCTCGTCAAGCTAGTCTGCATATTGTCCAGGGTTGTCTCATATATTGTAATGCGGTAGAAGGGGTAGTCCTTTGCAAGATGCAGAGAGTTGGTCCCCCTTCAATGTCGAAATTACTTTGGGACAAAGGGGATGGCAAAAAATGAAGAAAACACTGTCAATGATGTTGACGGCGTTCATGATCGTATTGGTTCTGTCGGCATGTGGTGCACAAAGCCAGAACGATGTTTTGGATTCTTTAGAAGAAAGAATGGAATCCATGACGGGTTACAAAGCAGAAGCCAAGATGACATTGAGCACAGGAGAGAAGCCACTGACTTACGATTTAGAAATTTGGCACAAGAAGCCGGATTTTTATCGAGTCAGCTTAAAAAATGCTGAAAAAGATCAAAGCCAGATGATACTGCGCAACAAAGATGGAGTCTTCGTTCTTACGCCAGCTCTTAATAAAAGTTTCCGTTTCCAAAGTGACTGGCCAGAAAACAACAGCCAAGTTTATTTGTTCCAATCTCTCATCTCGGACATATTAAATGATACAGACAGAGGGTTTAAATCAAAAGAGAAAAGTTATGTCTTCCATACAAAAACAAATTATCAAAACAAAAACCTCTACCAGCAAGAGATCACATTAAACAAAGATCTTGATCCGCAACAAGTACGAATTATGGATCAAGACCAAAAAGAGCTTGTAAGATTAGATTTCTCCAAAGTAAAGTTCAATGCAAAATTTGATAAGAACTCTTTCGATATGGAATCCAACATGAGTAGTGCTCAATTTGAAGTTCCGACGTTCTCAGGTGGTGGAGAAGAGTTCGAAGTGCTGTATCCGACTTATACAGCGAACTTAAACATCGTAAATGAAAGAGAAGTAGCACAAGGAGAAGATGACTCCAAAGTGGTATTGAATTATGCGGACGAGGATAAATCATTCACATTGATGCAGCAGAAGAACACAGCTGTAGAAACAGCGTCGCGCTTAACGATGTCGAGTGGAGAACCGGTTGATCTAGGCTTTACTGTTGGGGCGATGACAGATCAATCAATTACATGGAATTTTAACGGTGTCGATTATTTGCTCGTCTCGAATAACCTTGGTCAAGATGAGTTGATGGCGATTGCACGCTCAGTGAGCGGAGAGGCAATAAAATAATTTCTACATTATATATAGGAATTGATAGAGCAGGCTGGCGAAGACGCTAGCCTGTTTTGTTTTGAAAGCGGGTATGTTGGATTCAGCACATCCGTAAATTGTCGAGAATTGTAGACTCGTGGATAAACTGCCAAAACTTTTGGATTAAGAACGAAAACTCGTGGATAAACAATTAAAACTTTTGGATTGCACACACATATTTATGGATTGAAGCGATAGGATGCTTACATAAATGCCGCTAAGAGGGTAAAATAGAAGGCAGTAATCTAAACCGGGGAGGCTAACATCATGGATAAACATCATTATTATCGAGACACTTGGGCAGAAATCGACCTAGACAAGATCAGTCAAAATATAAAATCTTTTAAGAGACATCTCCCTGAACAAAAAATTATGGCTGTCGTAAAAGCGAACGGATACGGCCATGGAGCACTTCAAGTGGCAGAAGAGGCATTGAGATCGGGAGCTGAGTTTCTAGCTGTTGCGATGCTCGACGAAGGATTAGCTTTGCGTAAACAGGGAATCAAGGCACCGATTTTAGTTATGAACCGTGTACGTCCGGAATATGCTAGTCTTGCGGCTGAAAATGAAATAAGCCTTACAGTCTTTCAAAAAGAATGGCTGATGGAGGCTCAATCGTATATGAAAGAAACGAAACATCAAATAAAGATACATCTGAAGATCGATACGGGCATGGGGCGAGTGGGATTTAGAGAAGAAAGCGAGCTGCAAGAAGTAGCGAGCTTCATCAACCAATCTCCTGTCTTTGAAGCAGAAGGGGTATTTACTCATTTTGCAACAGCTGATGAATGGGAATCAGAGCTTTTTGAACAACAAAGAAAGAAGTTTATTGAATATATAGACTTGCTGAAATCATGGGGATTGAACCCACCCCTTGTTCACAGTGCAAATAGTGCAGCAGCTCTTAGAAAAGTCGAAGGACCTTTCAATCTTGTTCGACTGGGGATCAGCATGTATGGTTTAGCGCCTTCTAACGAACTAAAACAAGACTTGCCGTTTCCACTAGAAGAGGCATTCAGCCTTCATTCCCGGCTCATTCATGTTAAAAAATTGATGCCTGGGGATACTGTAAGTTATGGAGCTACTTATACAGCAACAAAAGAAGAGTGGGTAGGTACATTACCAATCGGGTATGCAGACGGCTGGCAAAGAAGATTATCACCAGGAGCTTCCGTTCTTATAAATGGAGAACGGATGCCGATCATCGGCAGGATCTGTATGGATCAGTGTATGGTGAGACTTCCTAAGAGAATAGATGTTGGTGAAGTTGCCACTTTAATAGGAAGTCAGCAAGCAGAAAAAATAGAGATGGATGAGATCGCACGTATCGCAGAAACCATAAATTATGAAATTCCATGCCTCATTTCTGCTCGAGTGCCGAGAGTTTATACGAAAAAGGGTCGAATTTTAGAAAATATGAATGTAATTCTAAATTTTTAGCAGAATATTAGAAGGACTATTGAAAATTTTGTAGAATAAATACTTTGAAATCGCTTTGCAAATGGATTATTGAAGTGATAAGATTAAATGTGGTTAAAAGGAATTTGATCGTAGTATAGCTTTGCGCTGGAGGTGTATGTTGTGTCCGAATTGAACACAAAACGAATAGTGATTAGTCTTCCTCAAAAATTACTAAGTGAGGTAGATCGCGTCATAAAAAAAGAGAATTTGGACCGCAGCGAATTTATCCATCAAGCTACTGAGATGTTTCTTCGTGAGCGGAAGAATAAGCGTCAGTTTCGTGATGAGATGAAACAGGGTTACATGGAAATGGCTAAGATCAATCTAACGATTGCTTCAGAAGCATTTATGTTAGAGGAGGAAGCCGATCATACCTTGGACCGCTTAGTTAGCGGGGTGTAGTCCTTGATAGTCAAACGCGGAGACGTTTACTTTGCAGATCTTTCACCGGTAGTTGGATCAGAACAAGGTGGAATTCGGCCTGTACTGATCATTCAAAATGATATCGGGAACCGTTTTAGCCCTACTGTTATCGTAGCAGCAATCACAGCTCAAATACAGAAAGCAAAACTTCCAACACACGTTGAAATAGATTCGAAAAAATACGGCTTTGAACGGGATTCAGTTATTTTGCTTGAACAGATCAGGACGATTGACAAGCAAAGATTAACAGACAAAATAACACAACTGGATGAAGACATGATGCGCAGGGTAGACGACGCATTGCAGATCAGCACTGGTCTGGTTGATTTTTAATTTCATAACATCATTTAGGAAACTGTCTGACGGGGATGTCTGGCGGTTTTTTATTTTATTAACAGTTCTAGAAAGATAACTGGAAGAACAGGAACGGTTTACCTAAGAAGAAATTCTGTTTTAGTGTTAAATAAAAGCAATAACTTTTTCAGTTTTAAACTGCTTATTACTCATTCTGCCACTTAGCGAGGAAATGAACCCCTTCTAATGGAAATAAGTATACGAATACTATTTAAATATTTTGTAAAAAAATACATGTTTAACATTTAGAATCTTGGGTTATATATCCAAAGTTAGTAAAAGAGTAAACATTGCACAATATATTCAGAAGTGAAATAATAGAAATTGAGACTACATGTAGTGGGGGTGCAAGATAAATTGGACAACTTGATTGTACAGATGATTAATGAAAATCAAGAAACCCTAAAAGATAATTGGCTTAAAGAAGTTAAGCTTTTTAAAGAAAAAGAACTTGTTGGAACTTCTTTAAAGTTTAGTGAAGAAACGGACCAACAGTTTTTTGCTATGTTGATTAAACACATCAATTTTCATGATATTTCTAAAGACGGAACACTTGATGATTTTTTTGATCAAGTTCTTCATACAGGTTTACCATTAAGTTATTTAACGCAAGGGCTTCAAGCAGCTCGACGCGTTGTTTTAAATCTTTTAGTTGAGACAGAGAACGACAAGGAAAAAGTAGCAGCTGTATACCGCGAAATCGATCGCTGGTTAGATCCGATCCTAAATCGCGTTGTCGAAAACTCCTCTCAAATTTGGGAAAGAACCGTTTCTGTGCAGAAGACGGCATTATTAGAGCTTTCCGCTCCACTGATCCCAGTTTTCAAAAATATCAGTGTGATGCCACTTATTGGATCGATTGATACCGAACGTGCGAAGCTGATTATGGAAAACCTTCTAAACGGTGTGATCAAATATCGTTCAGAAGTGGTGCTCATCGATATTACAGGTGTACCTGTCGTTGATACGATGGTTGCTCATCATATTATTCAAGCAGCAGATGCCGTGCGTTTATTAGGTTCTACATGTATCCTAGTTGGAATACGTCCTGAAATTGCGCAGACGATCGTCAGCTTAGGCATTGATCTTAGCTTGTTCCCAACGAAAAGTACGTTACAAAAGGGTATGGAAAACGCTCTAGAAATTACTAATCAGCAGCTAATTAGCAATAAATAGGGAGTGAGAGTAAAAAAATGAGAATTCCTATTTTAAAATTGCACGAATATTTATTGATCACCATTCAAGTAGAGATGGATGATCAGACAGCTCTTCAATTTCAAGAAGACTTGCTTAATAAAATTCACGATACAGGTGCGAAAGGAGTGGTTATTGACCTAACGTCAGTAGACATGATCGACTCCTTTATAGCTAAAGTTCTTGGAGATGTAGTGAGGATGTCAAAATTAATGGGAGCTCAAGTTGTATTAACAGGAATACAACCAGCAGTTGCTATTACTCTAATTGACCTTGGAATTTCAATGAGGGAAGTTTCGACAGCACTTGACTTAGAACAGGGGCTTGATAAATTGCGTCTGGAACTGGAGGGATGACTATGGACATCCAATCCTGTGTGGAAGTACGCAACGAGTGGGACATCGTAAGTGCCCGTCAACTCGGACGAAACATGGCGAAAGAGTTAGGTTTCGGAAACGTTGATCAAGCAAGAATAACAACAGCCATATCTGAACTCGCCCGTAACATCTACTTATATGCAGGACGAGGTAAGATTTGCATCGAACCAATCGATCAATTAGGAAGAAAAGGACTACGGATCGTAGCCTTAGATAATGGTCCTGGAATTCGAGAGATCCGAAAAGTTATGGAAGATGGATATACTACTTCTGGCGGATTAGGAGCAGGATTACCAGGCGTGAAGCGTTTAATGGATGAATTCTCAATTGAATCCACTGTAGATGTGGGGACGGAGATATCAGCTACTAAATGGCTTCGTTAGGAGGAGAGCTCTTGACCGCAAAAGACGCACTAATGGAACGTTATCAAGATTTGTTATCGGTCTATCTAAAAGCCAAAACAGAGACGACCCTCTATAAAGGGCAGCAATTCAGCAGGAAGTTATTAGAACAACAAATCTCACCAGAAGATCTTGTCAGCTTACACATCCAAGTGATGGATCAGCTGTTTCCGGATATGTCTGAACAAATGAGAGATTCTTTTGACTTTCTGCTCGAAGCGATGATCGGCTACGGATTTGCTTATCGCGAGCATCAAAGTTTGCGTGATAAGCAACAACAGCTTGAATCAGAGATCGAAGTTGCCGCAAGTATGCAGCAGACGTTACTGCTCAGTGATGTCCCAGAGTTTGAACAACTCGACATCGGTGTAGTGAGTGTTCCTGCTAAAAAAATGAACGGTGATTATTATAATTTTGTTAAGAGCGGCAATAGTTTAAGTGTCGCGGTAGCAGATATCATCGGTAAAGGCATACCCGCTGCACTGTGTATGTCTATGATCAAATATGCGATGGACAGTTTGCCAGAAGAACAGATGAAACCTCATCTACTTTTAGAGAACTTAAACCGTGTCGTTGAACAAAACGTTCATAGCAACATGTTCATCACGATGTTTCATGGGGTTTATGAACCTGAGAGCCATAAGTTTTACTATGCGGGTGCTGGTCATGAACCAGGCTTTTTCTATCACGCAAAGGAAGACGAGTTTCATGACTTGATCGCAAAAGGTTTGGTTCTTGGTGTATCTCGAACCACTACCTACCATCCTTATGAAAAGATGATAGAAGTGGGAGACATGGTGATCCTTCTATCCGATGGAGTAACCGAGTGCAGAACAAGCAAAGGATTCATTGAAAGAGAAGAAGTTGTATCTCTTATTCGTAAGTATATGGATTTGCCCTCTCAGAAGATTGTTGAAAATGTATTTCAGGAGCTTGATCGCTTACAAGGCTTTGAGCTCAGAGATGATTTTACTTTAATTATTTTAAAACGACTGGTTTAAACAGTATTTGATTAGGGTAAAGGTACCTTATATGGTTCCATACAAAGCATGGGGGGAAATGAAATGAATTTGCAAATAAATCAAGAACAAATAAATGAAACATTCGAGTTAAACCTTACTGGAGAAGTTGATGCTTATACGGCTCCTAAGTTAAAAGAAGTGATGCTTCCTTTAACAGAAAAACAAGGAAACATCGTCATCGTAAATCTTTCTGGTATTGAATATATGGATAGCACGGGGCTAGGTATTTTCGTGGGAGCTTTAAAATCTTCCAAAGCTAATAATAGCTCTTTAAAATTAAGAGGCATGACAGAACGCGTTAAACGCATTTTCGAAATTACTGGTTTGACAGAAGTTATGGATATTGAAAGTGGAGTAAAGGGGGAGGCGCTATGAGAACAGCGTCCGACTATATTGAAATGAAGGTCCCTGCAAAACCGGATTATGTAGGTGTCGTCAGGCTAACGATCTCAGGCCTGGCAAACCGCATGGGTTTTGCGTTTGACGAAATTGAAGATATCAAGATTGCTGTATCAGAAGCTGTAACGAACGTTGTTAACCATGCCTATTCCGATACTGAAGACAAAGGCCAAGTTCGCATTGGCTGTAATATATATGACGACCGCATGGAAATTACGGTTGTCGATCAAGGAAAAAGTTTTGACGTCGAATCTATCTCAAAAAATCTTGGCCCTGTAGATGGTAAGTCAGTTGATCAACTGCACGAGGGAGGTTTAGGCCTCTTTCTGATAGATACATTAATGGACAAGGTAGAAATAAGCAGTGAAGCCGGTGTCGTTGTAATGATGACAAAGTATCTTCACAGAGATGAGGTGGAGGAACATGTCGACAGAATCTCACCAGCGCCTTCACAGTAAAGAACAAGTCTATGCTTGGATTGATGAACTGCAGCAAGACCCAAAGAATGAAGAAATTCAGACGAATCTCGTGTTGCAGTATCAAGACTTAGTTCATTCACTAGCTCGGAAGTTTTCTAAAGGCAAAAGTATTCATGACGATTTAGTACAAGTCGGAATGATTGGACTGCTTGCTGCTTTTAGAAGGTACGACAAAACGTTTGGAAGATCCTTTGAATCTTTTGCTGTTCCCACCATCGTCGGGGAGATCAAACGTTTTATCCGTGATAAAACATGGAGTGTTCACGTACCTCGTCGAATTAAAGAATTAGGACCAAGGATCAAGAAAGCCGTAGAAGAACTAACTACGCGTTTACAAAGATCACCGAAAATCTTTGAAATCGCAGAGTACCTAGAAGTTTCTGAAGAAGAAGTTCTAGAGACGATGGAGATGGGCAAAAGTTATCAAGCTCTATCCGTAGATAGTTCCATTGAAGCGGATCAAGAAGGAAGTACAGTTACACTACTTGATTTAGTCGGATCCAATGATGTTGGTTTTGATCAGATCGATAAAAGGATGCTTCTGGAAAAAGCTTTTGCTGTTCTTTCTGAACGCGAACGCGAAATTCTTCAATGTACCTATTTTGAGAATTTAAGCCAGAAGGAAACGGGAGAACGTTTAGATATCTCTCAAATGCATGTGTCACGACTTCAACGACGAGCACTTGAAAAGCTAAAAGAAGCGTTGCGCGTATCCCCTTCGGAGGCTCTTAGATGATCGAACACTATCAGTTTAGCAAGGCATCGGTTTCCTCTTATCAAAAACCGAAAAAGGGAAATGATCTTTGCGGAGATAGTTTTTATGTGAAAGAAACGGAAGATTATTTGATATGTGCAGTAGCGGATGGTCTAGGAAGCGGGAAGATGGCGAAAGAAGCTTCTGGGGCCGCTACTGATATTATCGATCAAAATCATCATGAAACGGTCGAGAGATTAATGTTCCTTTGTAATGAAGGATTAAGACATACCCGTGGTGCCGTGATTGCCATTGTGAAAGTCGATTATCATAATCATACAGCGACTTATTCAGGAGTTGGCAACATCCGTTTTATGATCTCTGCTGAAAGACAAAGAGCCATTCACCCTTTGCCGAAAGTTGGTTTTCTCGCTGGAAAGCCTGAAAAATTTAAAGTACAAGACTTTAAGTTTGAAAAAGAGTTAACGCTGATGCTTTATTCCGATGGTATGGACATTCATACGCAGAGCCGTTCGTTGTTAACAAAAATGATTTCACCTAAAGAGTCAGTCCTCTATATAAGTGGATTGCCTCAAGATATCAATGACGACGCAACATGCTTAGTTGGACAAATAAATTTGATTTCGTAAAACATCACCTTCATTCGTTTGTAGGGTGGTGTTTTTTGTTTTGGATTTCTGAAAGATTATTACGTTTAAATCCTTGTCTACTTTGACAGTTGATTGGAATGGAAGGTGCGTGCCAGCCGCATGAGATACTTCTTGCTTGCAAGGCATGCGACGAGGAAGCTTACTACGGAGAATTAACTTTTAGACGCAGGAGCAAGGAACTTCTAAAGGTGGGCAGTCAAAAAAATGGAAGTGGCTCGTCAAGACCCGACAAGCAAAAGGTGAATGGATTTGAAGGCGCACTTTGCCTTCTTAGCCATTTAACTTTTGACCTCGAGGGTCTAGCCACTGCAACTAGACAGGTGAGACACTTAAGAGTGAAACGTACAAATGTGGCTCACCGCCTGCCCCGCGGAAAGCGAGCAACCTGGAATGGAAATCAACGACTTACAAGAAAATGGTCTGCAAACTCAGAAATAACTAGCAATTTTTACGCCACCACTTCCTTGGTTTATAATAGTACTAATTGATTGAAAAAGGAGTGTTCTTATTGGGACAACCTATTAGTGAACAAGCATTGAGAACGATGGAATCCGAATTAAACGTAAAAGGAAAACAAATTAACCAAGTTATCGCTCTTTTAGAAGAAGGAAATACGGTCCCGTTTATTGCACGTTATCGAAAAGAATTAACGGGTGGCTTAGATGAAGTACAGATCAAAGACATCATGGACAGATGGACCTATCTGCAAAATTTAGCATCCAGAAAAGAAGAGATCCTTCGTTTAATCGAAGAACAAGGGAAATTAACAGAAGAATTAACGACTGCGATTGCAAAAGCGCAAAAGCTACAGGATCTTGAAGATATTTATCGTCCATACAAGCAAAAAAGAAGAACGAAAGCGACTGTAGCGAAAGAAAAAGGTCTTGAACCACTTGCTCTATGGTTGTTAGAGCAACGAAATGATGATCCATTAAAGGAAGCGGCATCTTACATAAATGAAGAAAAAGAAGTAAACGCTGCTGAAGATGCATTGTCTGGAGCGAAAGACATTATCGCTGAAATGCTTTCTGACGATCCAGATATGCGAAAATGGATTCGTGAAGATACATTTTCAAAAGGCGAGATCAAAACCGATGGAAAGAATTCGGAATTAGACGAGAAAAAAGTATTCGAAATGTACTATGAATATCAAGAACCGATCCGTAAGATTGTTCCACATCGTGTTTTAGCGGTGAATCGAGGAGAAAAAGAAAATATTTTAAGAGTTGGTATCGCTGCACCTTCAGAACTGATCGTATCAAAGATGGAGAGAAAAGTAGTGAAGCGCTCGAGCTCGCCTGCAGTACCATACCTCTCTGAAGCGATTGAAGATGCGTATAAACGATTGATCGCCCCTTCGATCGAACGAGAAATTCGTGCCGCTCTAACAGAACAAGCAGAAGAGCGTGCGATTCACATCTTTTCTGAAAATGTAAGAAGCCTTCTCTTACAAGCACCACTAAAAGGAAAGGTTGTTCTAGGAGTTGACCCTGCTTATAGAACGGGTTGCAAACTAGGAGTAGTGGATGAAACGGGTAAAGTGCTGCATATCCAGACGATCTACCCGACACCACCGCGATCAGAGGTGGAAAAATCAGCAGCGGTTGTAAAAAAACTGATCGATCAGTATGATATCGAAATTGCTGCGATCGGTAATGGGACAGCATCGCGCGAAACCGAACAATTTATTGCTGAAACGTTAAAAGATGTAGATAAATCGGTAGCATATGTGATTGTTAACGAAGCGGGAGCGAGTGTGTATTCAGCTTCTACAGTCGCGCGAGAGGAATTTCCTGACCTTCAAGTTGAAGAAAGAAGTGCGGTATCCATTGCGCGAAGACTTCAAGACCCGTTGGCTGAGCTCGTAAAAATCGATCCGAAGTCTATTGGAGTAGGTCAGTATCAGCATGATGTTTCACAAAAAAGACTAGGTGAAGAAATTTCCTTTGTTGTTGAAACAGCAGTTAACCAAGTTGGAGTTAACGTTAATACCGCATCATCGTCTCTTCTTCAATATGTATCAGGGTTGTCCAAAACCGTTGCACAGAACATTATTGTTAAACGAAACGAGGTAGGAAAGTTCAAAAACAGAACAGAACTTAAGAAAATTCCTCGTCTTGGTGCAAAAACGTATGAACAATGTATCGGATTTTTACGTGTAGTAGACGGAGATCAACCCCTTGATCAGACGGGTATTCACCCAGAAAGCTATCCGGCAACAAAAGCTCTTTTAAAAGAACTCGGATTCAAACCTGCTGATATCGGTTCAGACGCTCTTGCAGAAAAGCTAAAATCACTTTCACTTGAAGCAACATCAGAAAAATTAGATATTGGCGTCCCAACTTTAAAGGATATAATTGAAGGGCTTATGAAACCAGGACGAGATCCACGTGATGCCTTTTCAGGGCCAGTTCTTAAAACAGATGTTCTGAAGATGGAGGACTTATCCCAAGGAATGGAACTGCAAGGAACGGTCCGAAACGTTGTCGACTTTGGTGCGTTTGTAGATATTGGTGTAAAACAGGACGGGCTTGTTCATATTTCGAAGCTTACCGATCGCTTTATAAAAAATCCGATGGATGTCGTAAGCGTAGGGCAAGTCGTTACGGTATGGGTAGATTCAGTAGATGTAGCGAAACAACGAATCGCTCTAACCATGATCGCTCCAAAATGAGATAAAAGATAATGCACTTCTCCAGTGGACTATTCTTCACTGGAGGAGTGTTTTTTGTTATAGAAGAACCAGCATTGATTTAGTAAGCGGATTTGGTAACGGTCTTTTTGATAATAAGCACGACGGAGCTGTCTTTTAAACCATGTTGGCATATAGAGAACCTCCTTGAACTTCCCAATCCGTTATTTGTGTATTAGTCTATGTATAGGAGCTTGTTAATGTGAACTTCAAATGTAAGGAGCTTGACCATGACGAATGAAGAATTGCAGAAACTAACAGAGGAGATCTCGATTCAGTTTTTCAATAAAACGTTTCGCCATCAAGCCAGATTCAATAGAAGGCTACGAACAACAGGTGGACGTTATCTGTTGCGATCTCATGATATAGAAATGAATCCTCATCTTTATGAAGCGTTTGGTATGGAAGAATTGATCGGTGTCATTAAGCATGAGCTCGTGCACTATCATATGCATATCGAGGGCAGAGGGTATAAACATGGTGACGATGACTTTAAATATTGGCTTCATAAAGTAGGTGGGTCTCGTTTCTGCCAATCCATCCCGGAAAAAAGAAGAACAGAGAGTTATAAATACGCTTATATGTGTACAGACTGTATGCAGTCTTATAAAAGAAAAAGGAAAATCGACACGAGAAGATACGTTTGTGGAAAGTGCAGAGGGAAATTAAAACAGGTTTCTTTAAAATAGGGTGTTGACTTCGAATATAGGTATGTGGTAATTTAATAAAGTCGCTGTTAGACATACCTATTACATAGCTTTTAAAAGCAGGTATCGTAAAGCGAATGCGGCTCAGAAAAAACTTATAAAACTAGTTGACATCTGAATCCAAAACGATTATGATATTAATTGTCCTTAAAAGACATTCCACAGTAGCTCAGTGGTAGAGCTATCGGCTGTTAACCGATCGGTCGTAGGTTCGAGTCCTACCTGTGGAGCCATACAGAGAAGTACCCAAGTGGCTCAAGGGGCTCCCCTGCTAAGGGAGTAGATCGCTAACGCGGTGCGAGGGTTCGAATCCCTTCTTCTCTGCCATCTGGCCCGTTGGTCAAGCGGTTAAGACACCGCCCTTTCACGGCGGTAACACGGGTTCGAATCCCGTACGGGTCACCAAATACTTTTTTTCAAGTAATACCTATAGATTGATGGACTCGTGGTGTAGTGGTTAACATGCCTGCCTGTCACGCAGGAGATCGCCGGTTCGACCCCGGTCGGGTCCGCCATTATTTCTAAGGTGTTGGGCTATAGCCAAGCGGTAAGGCATCGCACTTTGACTGCGACATGCGTTGGTTCGAATCCAGCTAGCCCAGCCATTTTTTCTTTTTAAGATAAGTGTTTAAGAACACTTCGAGTGAGAGCCATTAGCTCAGTTGGTAGAGCATCTGACTTTTAATCAGAGGGTCGAAGGTTCGAATCCTTCATGGCTCACCATTTTCAAATTAATATGCGGGTGTGGCGGAATTGGCAGACGCGCTAGACTTAGGATCTAGTGTCTTTGACGTGGGGGTTCGAGTCCCTTCACCCGCACCATATTAATTTTTTATCAATAAGTTGCAGTGCTCATGCGCTGGCATCTAGCCGCGCGGTCGTGGCGGAATGGCAGACGCGCTAGCTTGAGGGGCTAGTGGGGGTATCCCCGTGGAGGTTCGAGTCCTCTCGACCGCACCAACTTTAACTTATAACATAGAATACATTTTAAATATGCGCCCTTAGCTCAGCTGGATAGAGTGTTTGACTACGAATCAAAAGGTCGGGAGTTCGAATCTCTCAGGGCGCGCCATATTTACTTACGGGAAGTGGCTCAGCTTGGTAGAGCACCTGGTTTGGGACCAGGGGGTCGCAGGTTCAAATCCTGTCTTCCCGACCATACTTATGCGGGTGTAGTTTAGTGGTAAAACAAGAGCCTTCCAAGCTCTGGTCGTGAGTTCGATTCTCATCACCCGCTCCATTATTTTTTACGGGCCTATAGCTCAGCTGGTTAGAGCGCACGCCTGATAAGCGTGAGGTCGATGGTTCGAGTCCATTTAGGCCCACCATATGATCGTAAAAAGGATCAAAAAAAAGATTTTAAAAAAGCGCTTGACTTTATAACTTCCATTCGGTAAGATAATAAAGCTGTCTCGGAAAAAGACAAGCCAAACAAACAGTTCTTTGAAAACTGAACAAAAGAAATAGGTAAGGAATTAAGAATTAATTCCGTCAGTTTTAAAATCGAGCAAGACAAACACTTTTATGGAGAGTTTGATCCTGGCTCAGGATGAACGCTGGCGGCGTGCCTAATACATGCAAGTCGAGCGAATGACGAGGAGCTTGCTCCTCTGATTTAGCGGCGGACGGGTGAGTAACACGTGGGTAATCTGCCTGTAAGACGGGGATAACTCCGGGAAACCGGGGCTAATACCGGATAATAAGAGAAGAAGCATTTCTTCTTTTTGAAAGTCGGTTTCGGCTGACACTTACAGATGAGCCCGCGGCGCATTAGCTAGTTGGTGAGGTAACGGCTCACCAAGGCGACGATGCGTAGCCGACCTGAGAGGGTGATCGGCCACACTGGGACTGAGACACGGCCCAGACTCCTACGGGAGGCAGCAGTAGGGAATCTTCGGCAATGGGCGAAAGCCTGACCGAGCAACGCCGCGTGAGCGATGAAGGCCTTCGGGTCGTAAAGCTCTGTTGTTAGAGAAGAACAAGTACGAGAGTAACTGCTCGTACCTTGACGGTACCTAACCAGAAAGCCACGGCTAACTACGTGCCAGCAGCCGCGGTAATACGTAGGTGGCAAGCGTTATCCGGAATTATTGGGCGTAAAGCGCGCGCAGGCGGTCTCTTAAGTCTGATGTGAAAGCCCACGGCTCAACCGTGGAGGGTCATTGGAAACTGGGAGACTTGAGTGCAGGAGAGAAAAGTGGAATTCCACGTGTAGCGGTGAAATGCGTAGAGATGTGGAGGAACACCAGTGGCGAAGGCGGCTTTTTGGCCTGTAACTGACGCTGAGGCGCGAAAGCGTGGGGAGCAAACAGGATTAGATACCCTGGTAGTCCACGCCGTAAACGATGAGTGCTAGGTGTTGGGGGGTTCCACCCTCAGTGCTGAAGTTAACACATTAAGCACTCCGCCTGGGGAGTACGACCGCAAGGTTGAAACTCAAAGGAATTGACGGGGGCCCGCACAAGCAGTGGAGCATGTGGTTTAATTCGAAGCAACGCGAAGAACCTTACCAGGTCTTGACATCCTTTGACCACTCTAGAGATAGAGCTTTCCCCTTCGGGGGACAAAGTGACAGGTGGTGCATGGTTGTCGTCAGCTCGTGTCGTGAGATGTTGGGTTAAGTCCCGCAACGAGCGCAACCCTTGACCTTAGTTGCCAGCATTCAGTTGGGCACTCTAAGGTGACTGCCGGTGACAAACCGGAGGAAGGTGGGGATGACGTCAAATCATCATGCCCCTTATGACCTGGGCTACACACGTGCTACAATGGATGATACAAAGGGTTGCGAAGCCGCGAGGCCAAGCCAATCCCAAAAAGTCATTCTCAGTTCGGATTGTAGGCTGCAACTCGCCTACATGAAGCCGGAATTGCTAGTAATCGCGGATCAGCATGCCGCGGTGAATACGTTCCCGGGCCTTGTACACACCGCCCGTCACACCACGAGAGTTTGTAACACCCGAAGTCGGTGGGGTAACCCTTTTGGGAGCCAGCCGCCGAAGGTGGGACAGATGATTGGGGTGAAGTCGTAACAAGGTAGCCGTATCGGAAGGTGCGGCTGGATCACCTCCTTTCTATGGAGATTATGAAACACCTTCGTGTGTTTCGTAAGTACGCCTATTCTTCTTTTGTTCAGTTTTGAAGGAACTTAACTTCCTTTAGGGGCCTATAGCTCAGCTGGTTAGAGCGCACGCCTGATAAGCGTGAGGTCGATGGTTCGAGTCCATTTAGGCCCACCATTTTCATAAAATTTCATTCCCATTATGGGGCTTTAGCTCAGCTGGGAGAGCGCCTGCCTTGCACGCAGGAGGTCAGCGGTTCGATCCCGCTAAGCTCCACCATTGCACATCTTACGATGATGCATTTTTAAATTATGTTCTTTGAAAACTAGATATCGACATCCAAACAATATGCAAGGCAGATAGATTTATCTAATCTGCGCCAAGCAAGAATCTTTGATGTGCAAACATCATATAAGGTTAAGCTAGAAAGGGCGCACGGTGGATGCCTTGGCACTAGGAGCCGAAGAAGGACGGGACGAACACCGATATGCCTCGGGGAGCTGTAAGTAAGCATTGATCCGGGGATTTCCGAATGGGGGAACCCACCATCCGTAATGGGATGGTATCCATATCTGAATACATAGGGTATGAGAAGGCAGACCCGGGGAACTGAAACATCTAAGTACCCGGAGGAAGAGAAAGCAAATGCGATTTCCTGAGTAGCGGCGAGCGAAACGGAATCAGCCCAAACCAGAGAGCTTGCTCTCTGGGGTTGTAGGACACTCTATACGGAGTTACAAAGGAACGAAGTAGGTGAAGTGGTCTGGAAAGGCCAGCCGAAGAAGGTAACAGCCCTGTAGCTGAAACTTCGTTCCCTCCTGAGTGGATCCTGAGTACGGCGGGACACGTGAAACCCCGTCGGAATCCGGGAGGACCATCTCCCAAGGCTAAATACTCCCTAGTGACCGATAGTGAACCAGTACCGTGAGGGAAAGGTGAAAAGCACCCCGGAAGGGGAGTGAAACAGATCCTGAAACCGTGTGCCTACAAGTAGTCGGAGCCCATTAACGGGTGACGGCGTGCCTTTTGTAGAATGAACCGGCGAGTTACGATCCCGTGCAAGGTTAAGTTGATAAGACGGAGCCGCAGCGAAAGCGAGTCTGAATAGGGCGACATAGTACGTGGTCGTAGACCCGAAACCGTGTGATCTACCCATGTCCAGGGTGAAGTTCAGGTAACACTGAATGGAGGCCCGAACCCACGCACGTTGAAAAGTGCGGGGATGAGGTGTGGGTAGGGGTGAAATGCCAATCGAACACGGAGATAGCTGGTTCTCCCCGAAATAGCTTTAGGGCTAGCCTCGCGGCAAGATTCCTGGAGGTAGAGCACTGATTGGACTAGGGGCCCCCACAGGGTTACCGAATTCAGTCAAACTCCGAATGCCAGAGAATTATCCGCGGGAGTCAGACTGCGAGTGATAAGATCCGTAGTCAAAAGGGAAACAGCCCAGACCATCAGCTAAGGTCCCAAAGTATACGTTAAGTGGCAAAGGATGTGGAGTTGCCCAGACAACCAGGATGTTGGCTTAGAAGCAGCCACCATTTAAAGAGTGCGTAATAGCTCACTGGTCGAGTGACTCTGCGCCGAAAATGTAACGGGGCTAAACGTATCACCGAAGCTATGGCTTGTACCGTATGGTACAGGGGTAGGGGAGCGTTCGAAGTGCAGCGAAGTCAGACCGGAAGGACTGGTGGAGCGCTTTGAAGTGAGAATGCCGGTATGAGTAGCGAAAGACAAGTGAGAATCTTGTCCATCGAAAGCCTAAGGTTTCCTGAGGAAGGCTCGTCCGCTCAGGGTTAGTCGGGGCCTAAGCCGAGGCTGAAAAGCGTAGGCGATGGATAACAGGTTGATATTCCTGTACCACCTCCTTTCCGTTTGAACAATGGGGGGACGCAGTAAGGTAGGGTGAGCGCACTGATGGAATAGTGCGTCTAAGCAGTTAGGCTGTTGGGTAGGCAAATCCGCCCAACATGAAGGCTGAGCTGTGATGGCGAGGGAAATTTTAGTACCGAAGTCCCTGATCCTACACTGCCAAGAAAAGCCTCTAGTGAGGAAAGAGGTGCCCGTACCGCAAACCGACACAGGTAGGCGAGGAGAGAATCCTAAGATGATCGGGAGAACTCTCGTTAAGGAACTCGGCAAAATGACCCCGTAACTTCGGGAGAAGGGGTGCTCTGATAGGGTTTATCGCCCGAGAGAGCCGCAGTGAATAGATCCAAGCGACTGTTTAGCAAAAACACAGGTCTCTGCGAAACCGCAAGGTGAAGTATAGGGGCTGACACCTGCCCGGTGCTGGAAGGTTAAGAGGAGGGGTTATCCTTTGGGAGAAGCTCTGAATTGAAGCCCCAGTAAACGGCGGCCGTAACTATAACGGTCCTAAGGTAGCGAAATTCCTTGTCGGGTAAGTTCCGACCCGCACGAAAGGTGTAACGACTTGGATACTGTCTCAACGAGAGACCCGGTGAAATTATAGTACCTGTGAAGATGCAGGTTACCCGCGACAGGACGGAAAGACCCCATGGAGCTTTACTGCAACTTGATATTGGATTTTGGTACAGCTTGTACAGGATAGGTAGGAGCCTGAGAAGCCGGAGCGCCAGCTTCGGTGGAGGCGTCGGTGGGATACTACCCTGGCTGTATTGAAATTCTAACCTTGGACCGTAATCCGGTTCGGAGACAGTGTCAGGTGGGCAGTTTGACTGGGGCGGTCGCCTCCTAAACAGTAACGGAGGCGCCCAAAGGTTCCCTCAGAATGGTTGGAAATCATTCGCAGAGTGTAAAGGCACAAGGGAGCTTGACTGCGAGACCTACAAGTCGAGCAGGGACGAAAGTCGGGCTTAGTGATCCGGTGGTTCCGCATGGAAGGGCCATCGCTCAACGGATAAAAGCTACCCTGGGGATAACAGGCTTATCTCCCCCAAGAGTCCACATCGACGGGGAGGTTTGGCACCTCGATGTCGGCTCATCGCATCCTGGGGCTGAAGTAGGTCCCAAGGGTTGGGCTGTTCGCCCATTAAAGCGGTACGCGAGCTGGGTTCAGAACGTCGTGAGACAGTTCGGTCCCTATCCGTCGCGGGCGCAGGAAATTTGAGAGGAGCTGTCCTTAGTACGAGAGGACCGGGATGGACACACCGCTGGTGTACCAGTTGTTCCGCCAGGGGCATAGCTGGGTAGCTACGTGTGGACGGGATAAGTGCTGAAAGCATCTAAGCATGAAGCCCCCCTCAAGATGAGATTTCCCATCACGCAAGTGAGTAAGACCCCTTAGAGATGATGAGGTTGATAGGTCTGGTGTGGAAGCGTGGTGACACGTGGAGCTGACAGATACTAATCGGTCGAGGGCTTATCCTTAAAAAAGCATAACGTTTGGAAACGTCGTATCTAGTTTTGAGAGAACATACTCTCTACAAGTTAGAATCATGGTGAAAGTCATGGTTAGGTCTAGTGATGATGGCAAAGAGGTCACACCCGTTCCCATACCGAACACGGAAGTTAAGCTCTTTAGCGCCGATGGTAGTTGGGGGTTTCCCCCTGTTAGAGTAGGACGTCGCTAGGCAAAGAAGGTGGGATGAACTTTATGTTCGTTCCATCTTTTTTTTGTATTAAAAAGCTAGAAATATAAACTTTGGAATCATTTAGAAGTTGAAAACAGTGCATTCGGGGTATAAATAACGAGTTTTTATGAAAGAAATAAAGTCTAACTTAACTTGCCTTAACATTTATAAGTCCTCAAAAATATTTATAAGTCTTCACCATATTCCCACCCCTAAACCAGAGCTTAAAACCATCCAAAAAGGAAACTTGGCATCTGCCAAGCTTTCATTCAATTTATAAAGGAAGATCGCCATTACGCCGAGCCTCGTATTCAAATCCCAAACCCAAAAAGGATACTTTGGCATCTGCCAAACTTCCTACTAAACTCCCCTAAAAACCACAACTGTTTTTGCATCAATTCTCCAGTTTCCAACTTGTCCAAAAAGTGTTATCCTTAACGAAGTATTTTTCACCTTGGGAGGCTTGCCATCATGTTAGATAATGCGTTCGTCATGGTTGGGATCATATTATTGATCAATATTGTATATGTATCGTTTTTTACGATCAGGATGATCCTGACGTTGAAAGGACAAAGGTACTTAGCTGCCTTTATTAGTGTGTTCGAGGTTATTATCTATGTGGTCGGCCTCGGGCTTGTTCTTGATAACTTAAATGAGATTCAAAACTTAATTGCGTATGCGGTTGGTTATGGAATTGGTGTATTAGTAGGAATGAAGATTGAAGAAAAGCTTGCACTTGGATATACTACTGTTAACGTAATTACGACAAATCTCGAAGGCGGCTTGCCGAACGAGCTTCGCAACAAAGGCTATGGGGTTACGAACTGGCTTGCAGAAGGTCGTGAAGGACAGCGTTTGATGATGGAGATTTTAACATCACGTAAATCAGAAATGAACCTATATAATACAGTAAAGGATTTAGATCCGAAGGCGTTTATTATTTCACATGAACCTAAAGCGTTTCATGGTGGATTTTGGGTTAAGGGTATCAGGAGGTAACAGATGGAGAAGAAACCTTCTAAAAAGAAGTTTGCTGTTGAAGCAGGAGAAACGATCTCGGATTGTCTGGATCGTATGGCTGATGAGGGCTATACACCGGTAAGACGTATGGAAGAGCCCGTTTTTCATGAAGTGAAGCGCAACGGCAGAATGGAACCAGAAGTAAAGGAACAAAGAATTGTATTTGAAGGCAAACTCCTTCAATAATGACCAAAACACGAACATTAAATGTAATATACAACTTAATGTTCGATTTTTGTTGACAAAACAAAACAATCATTGCTACAATAAAACCAGAAGAATAAAGCCCTCATATAATTTCGGGGATATGGCCCGTAAGTCTCTACCTGATGACCGTTATTTCATCAGACTATGAGGGAAAGCATCTTTCTGTCTATTTTTATCGGATACGTATGTCCAGTTGGCTGCTTTCTCTCATATTAGGGAGAAGCATACCAACTGGACTTTTTTATATTTTCTGACAATAAGGAGGCTACCATGGCTAAAGTTGGCGTGATCATGGGAAGTGTTTCAGATTGGGAAACAATGAAAGAAGCGTGTGACCTATTAGATGAACTAGAAGTAGCTTACGAGAAGAAGGTGGTTTCGGCACACCGTACACCGGATCTCATGTTTCAATACGCAGAAGAAGCAGAGCATAGAGGAATTGAAGTGATCATTGCTGGAGCAGGCGGAGCAGCTCACTTGCCAGGTATGGTCGCAGCAAAAACGATCCTGCCTGTAATCGGTGTTCCGGTTCAATCCAAAGCGCTTAACGGCATGGATTCACTGTTATCCATCGTTCAGATGCCAAAGGGTGTTCCTGTCGCGACAGTTGCGATCGGGAAGGCTGGTGCAGCGAATGCAGGACTTCTAGCCGCACAGATGGTAGCCGTACATGATGAAGGAGTCAAACAACGTTTAAAACAACGCCGTGCTACAGCACAACAACTGGCGATCGAAAGTAGTGAGCTTCTTGTTTAAGACGATAAAACCACAACAAACACTTGGTATACTTGGCGGAGGTCAGCTTGGCCGCATGATGGCGTTGAGCGCTCGTGAGATGGGATTGAACGTTGTTGTTTTAGAACCAGGTGAGAATTCACCATGCGGGCAAGTTGCAGATCATCAAATTACAACAGCTTATGACGACCGAGAAGGCATCAAGAAGCTTGCAGAACAAAGCGATGTAGTCACATACGAGTTTGAAAACATAGATGCAGAGAGTGCGAACTGGTTGGAAGAGAACGCAAACTTACCTCAGGGAAGCCGCCTCCTAGCAGTCACTCAGCACCGTTTAAAAGAGAAAGAAACGCTTCAAAAAGCAGGGGTTCCTGTTGCGCCATATCGTCCTGTGACCGATTTTCGTTCACTACAACGCGCGGTGGAAGAACTGGGTTATCCTTCTGTACTCAAAACGTGCAGAGGCGGTTATGACGGAAAAGGGCAGTTTGTGATCAAGCAAGAAAGTGATCTTGAGATTGCAGCAACACTTTTAGAAAAAGAGACAGATTGTGTGCTGGAAGCTTGGGTTGACTTTGAAAAAGAAATATCCGTAATCATAACGAGAAGTGTGAGCGGTGAGGTTAAATCGTTTCCGATCGCAGAGAATATACACAAAGAGAATATCCTACATCAAACGATTGCGCCAGCACGCATCACGAACAAAACAGCGGATCAAGCAAAGCTCCTAGCGGGGTCAATCGCAACGGAATTAGAGCTTGTTGGTACGCTTGCCGTAGAGATGTTCGTCGCAAAAGACGGTACGATCTATGTGAACGAACTGGCGCCACGCCCGCATAACTCCGGACATTACACGATCGAGGCGTGTGAGACTTCACAGTTCGATCAGCATGTGCGCGCCGTATGCAACTGGCCGCTTGGCAATACAGAATTAATAAAACCAGCCGTGATGATCAACATATTAGGTGAACATCATGAGACTGTGTTACGCGAGATAGGAAATTTAGGAGAAGCGAAACTTCATCTGTACGGAAAGAAAGAAGCGAAAGCGAAACGAAAGATGGGGCATATCACGGTTTTAGGTGATACGATTGAACAGGCACTAGAAAAAGCAGAAAGAGTGTCCGCACTATTTTTAAGTGATAACAAAACGGAGGTAACACAATGATTGAACGCTATACACGCCCTGAAATGGGAGCGATCTGGACGGACGAAAACAAATATCAAGCGTGGCTTGAAGTAGAGATCTTAGCTTGTGAAGCTTGGGCAGAACTAGGAGATATTCCGAAAGAAGACGTGAAGAAGCTTCGCGAAAACGCGTCTTTCGATATTAACCGAATCCTTGAGATCGAAGAAGAAACACGCCATGATGTTGTTGCGTTTACACGAGCAGTATCTGAAACACTTGGTGAAGAGCGTAAATGGGTACATTACGGACTAACTTCAACAGATGTAGTAGATACAGCTCTATCGTATCTACTTAAACAAGCAAACGACATTTTAGCGAAAGATCTAGATCGTTTCGTTGAGATTCTTGCTGAAAAAGCAAAAGAACATAAATATACCGTTATGATGGGTCGTACGCACGGAGTGCATGCTGAGCCAACAACTTTCGGATTGAAGCTTGCTCTTTGGTACGAAGAGATGAAGCGTAACGTGGAACGCTTCAAGCAAGCGTCTGACACGGTTCGTTTCGGTAAAATTTCTGGAGCTGTTGGAACGTATGCAAACATCGATCCTTTCGTTGAAAAATATGTGTGTGAAAAGCTTGGACTAGAAGCTTCACCGATCTCAACACAAACATTGCAGCGTGACCGACACGCTCATTACATGTCAACGTTGGCACTTATCGCAACGAGCATTGAGAAGTTCGCAACAGAAGTACGCGGTCTTCAAAAGAGTGAGACGCGTGAAGTAGAAGAATTTTTTGCAAAAGGTCAAAAAGGATCATCTGCTATGCCGCATAAACGTAATCCGATCGGATCTGAAAACATGACTGGTCTTGCGCGTGTGATCCGCGGTTACATGATGACAGCGTATGAGAACGTATCCCTATGGCATGAGCGTGATATCTCTCATTCATCAGCTGAACGTGTGATTCTACCAGATGCAACGATCGCACTGAACTACATGCTGAACCGTTTCGGTAACATCATCAAGAACTTAACCGTGTTCCCAGAGAACATGAAACGCAACATGGAGCGCACATACGGATTGATCTACTCACAGCGCGTACTTCTAAAATTGATCGACAAAGGAATGGCACGTGAAGAAGCGTATGACACTGTCCAACCAAAAGCGATGCAAGCATGGGAAGAAGGCGTACAGTTCAGAACATTAGTAGAAGCTGAACAAAAAATTACTGAAAAATTAACACCTGAAGAAATCTCTGAATGCTTTGACTACAGTTATCATCTGTCACACGTAGACACAATCTTCGACAGATTAGGGCTTTAAAAGGTTTTATATAAGAAGAATTGCTTTAATAAATGGTTAGTTTTTAAATCTTTAACGTTTGCACATCATTGAAAAGTTGATTGAAGAGGAGGGTACGAGACTCCTGGGGGACGAGCGGGGCAGGTGAGACTCTTAATAGCGCAAGGCGCTAAGAGGCTCACCGCACGCCCCCCGGAAAGGGAGTACCTGGAGCGGAAATCAACTCTTTCAAGCTACGAAGATTAAACAAGCTTTTTTGCAGTACTTCAACTAAAAAGAGAGTGATCTATTGAGCTCTCTTTCTCTTTGCCTTTTTCAAAAGATTGAATATTAGGAATCTTCATATAACGGAGGGGTCAGGATGGAGAAGTTAGAGCAGCTATACGAAGGAAAAGCAAAACGCATCTACCGCACAACAGACGAAGAAGTCGTCTGGGTCAGCTACAAAGATTCAGCAACAGCGTTCAACGGCGAGAAAAAAGCTGAGATCGCAGGAAAAGGAAGACTGAACAACGAGATCTCATCTATCCTTTTTGAACTGCTCAAAGAGAAGGGAATCCACTCCCACTTCGTAAAACGAGTATCCGAAACTGAACAGCTCGTGAAGAAGGTGACCATCATCCCCTTAGAAGTGGTTGTTCGCAACATCGCGGCTGGATCCTTGTCAAAACGTACCGGGATCCCTGAAGGTCAGATCCTTCCACGCACGATCGTCGAATTTTATTACAAAAACGATGACCTTGGCGATCCGCTTATTACAGAAGAACATATCGACATCATGAAATTGGCAACACGAGAGCAGCTCAGCCAGATATCAGAACAAGCGATTCAGATCAACGAAGTGCTCACGTCTTATTTTGTTCAAAAGAACGTAAAGCTCGTCGACTTTAAGCTAGAGTTCGGAACAGATGCTAACGGAAACCTTATGCTCGCTGATGAAATTTCTCCTGATACATGCCGTTTATGGGATGCAGAAACGAACGAGAAACTCGATAAAGATGTATTCCGCCGGGGATTAGGAAGTTTAACAGATGCTTATGAAAAAATACTACAACGTCTAGGAGGCCTATCATGTACAAAGTAAAGGTGTATGTAACATTAAGAGAGAGTGTATTAGATCCGCAAGGTAAGGCAGTAATGAGCTCGCTTCACAAAATGGGACAGTCAGAGGTTGAAGATGTACGTATTGGTAAGTATCTGGAGTTAACGCTTCAAAAAGGGAATTACGATCTAGATGAGAAAATCGTGAACATGTGCTCGAAACTGTTATCGAATCCAGTGATCGAAGACTACCGCTATGAGGTGGAGGAGGTTGTCGCACAGTGAAGTTTGCTGTAATCGTTTTTCCGGGATCAAACTGTGACACTGACATGTATCATGCTGTAAAAGATGAGCTCGGCGCTGAAGTTGAGTACGTCTGGCATGACGCAACGAACTTAAATCAATTTGACGGTATCTTATTGCCTGGTGGATTCTCTTATGGAGATTACCTCCGCTCTGGCGCTATCGCACAATTCTCGAACGTGATGACAGAAGTGGTTAAAGCAGCACGTGAAGGAAAACCGGTTCTTGGCGTTTGTAACGGATTTCAGATTTTACTAGAAACAGGACTTCTGCCAGGAGCGATGCGCCGCAATGAATCATTGAAATTCATCTGCCAGCCAGAAGAGCTAGTCGTTGAGAACACATCGACGATCTTCACGACTCAGTACGAAAAAGGAGAAGTGATCTCCGTTCCAGTCGCACATGGTGAAGGCAACTATTATTGCGATGAAGAGACGCTGCAACAGCTAAAGGCAAACAACCAGATCGTTTTCACGTATAAAAACAATCCGAACGGATCGGTTGAAAACATTGCCGGTATCACGAACGAAGAAGGCAACGTGCTTGGAATGATGCCGCATCCGGAACGCGCGGTCGATGAGCTGTTAGGTAGCAAAGATGGTCTTAAATTATTTCAATCTATTGTGAAGAGCTGGAGGGAACGTTATGTCGCTGCAACATGAACCAACAAGTTCACAAATTAAAGAACAAAAATTATACCGTGAGATGGGTTTAAGTGATTCAGAGTTTGAACTCGTAGAAAAGATTATTGGCAGATCTCCTAACTGGACAGAAACAGGACTGTTCTCTGTTATGTGGAGTGAGCACTGTTCTTATAAAAATTCTAAGCCTGTTCTAAGCAAGTTCCCTACAAAAGGTGAGCGCGTACTTCAAGGTCCTGGTGAAGGTGCTGGAATCGTGGATATCGGTGACGGTCAAGCGGTTGTTTTCAAGATTGAATCTCATAACCACCCTTCAGCGATCGAGCCTTATCAAGGAGCGGCAACAGGTGTTGGTGGAATCATCCGTGACGTTTTCTCGATGGGAGCGCGTCCGATCGCGATGCTGAACTCGCTTCGTTTTGGAGAGTTAGAGTCTCCGCGTGTGAAGTATTTGTTCGAGCAAGTAGTAGCGGGGATCGCAGGCTACGGCAACTGTATCGGAATTCCGACGGTTGGTGGAGAAGTTCAATTCGATCCATCGTACGAAGGCAATCCACTTGTGAACGCGATGTGCGTCGGTCTGATCGACCATAAAGACATTAAGAAGGGTCAAGCGAAGGGTGCTGGAAACTCTGTGATGTACGTTGGGGCGAAAACAGGCCGTGACGGAATCCACGGTGCGACGTTTGCATCGGAAGAGCTTTCTGAAGCGTCAGAAGAAAAGCGTCCAGCGGTTCAAGTTGGCGATCCTTTTATGGAGAAACTCGTTATGGAAGCGTGCCTAGAGCTCATCCATAACTGTGATGCGCTTGTGGGTATTCAAGATATGGGTGCTGCAGGTCTTACAAGTTCGTCCGCTGAGATGGCAAGTAAAGCGGGAATGGGAATCGAGATGAACCTTGACCTTATTCCACAGCGTGAAACAGGAATGACAGCTTATGAGATGATGCTTTCCGAATCTCAAGAGCGCATGTTGTTAGTCGTTGAAAAAGGCCGTGAGCATGAAGTGGAAAAGATCTTTGCAAAATGGGATCTAGATTGCGTAACGGTTGGAACGGTTATCGAAGAACAAGTACTGCGTCTTACGCATAATGGTGAGATCGTAGCAGATGTGCCGGTAGATGCTCTTGCAGAAGATGCTCCTGTTTATCATAAGCCATCAAAAGAACCTGCTTATTATGGTGAGTTCCAAGCGCAAGCAGACTACTTCCCAGAGATTACTAGCTTCAAATCTACGTTGCTATCTCTTTTGAAGCAACCAACGATCGCAAGTAAAGAATGGGTTTACAACCAATACGACTACATGGTGCGAACGAATACGGTCGTAGCACCTGGATCGGATGCAGCAGTCGTACGCATCCGAGGAACGAAAAAAGCGTTAGCGATGACAACTGACTGTAACTCTCGCTATCTCTATCTCGATCCAGAAGTGGGTGGCATGATCGCTGTTGCTGAAGCAGCTCGTAATCTCGTATGTTCAGGAGCACAGCCTCTTGCGGTGACAGATTGCTTAAACTACGGAAATCCTGAAAAACCAGAGATCTTTTGGCAGCTAGAGAAATCAGCTGACGGTATGAGTGCGGCATGCAACAAACTTGCAACGCCAGTCATCGGTGGTAACGTTTCTCTTTATAACGAAACGAACGGTGTGGCTGTTTACCCGACACCCGTCATCGGTATGGTGGGGCTTATTGAAGACACGAAGCACATCGTGACTCAAAGCTTTAAAGAAGCGGGCGACATCATCTATCTAGTTGGTGAAAGCAAAGCTGAATTTGGCGGAAGTGAGCTTCAAAAGATGAAAGAAGGACGCATTTTTGGTAAAGCGCCTCACATCGATCTAGAAGTGGAAGAAACAAGACAGCGTGAGCTTTTAGCAGCGATTCAAAAAGGTTTGATCCAATCTGCGCATGACGTTGCAGAAGGCGGACTATCTGTTGCACTTGCTGAGTCTGTAATGGACGGAAAAGTAGGAGCGAGCGTAACGTTAACAGATGAGCCGATCGGAAGTCTTTTCGGAGAATCTCAATCCCGTTTCTTAGTCACAGTAAAACCTGAACATCAAGATGAGTTCCAACAGCTTGTAAAAGACGCAAAAATCATAGGTTTTGTACGTTCTGAGAGCGGTCTAGCGATCGATAATGAGCAGGGTGAAGAGTTGTTATCCTGCACGCTCCAGGAGATGCAAGACGCCTGGAAAGGAGCTATTCCATGCTTGCTGACATCAAAGGCTTAAACGAAGAGTGTGGTGTGTTTGGGATCTGGGGTCACCCTGATGCTGCGCAACTAACATATTACGGGCTGCACAGCCTGCAGCACCGCGGACAAGAAGGAGCAGGAATCGTTGTAACAGACGGAGAGCGTTTACGCATTCATAAAGGTAGCGGTCTCGTAAACGACGTGTTCAGCAAAGGGGAGCTCGAAGGATTGATCGGACATGGTGCAATCGGCCATGTTCGGTATTCCACAGCAGGAGGCAATGAGCTTGCGAACGTTCAGCCACTCTTGTTCCGTTCACAAACAAGCTCACTTGCTCTTGCTCATAACGGGAATCTCGTAAATGCCAACGCGTTAAAACATCAGTTGGAATCGCAAGGAAGCATCTTTCAAACCACTTCAGATACAGAAGTGCTTGCTCATCTGATCAAGCGCAGCGGTTATTTTACTCTAAAAGAAAAAGTACAGAACGCTTTAACGATGCTAAAAGGTGCGTATGCGTTCTTAGTCATGACAGAGAACGAGATGATGGTAGCGCTCGATCCGAACGGCTTACGCCCATTGTCACTTGGTATGCTTGGTGATGCGTATGTTGTCGCATCTGAAACGTGTGCGTTCGATGTGGTTGGGGCAACGTATGTGCGTGACGTGCAGCCGGGAGAACTTTTGATCATTAATGAAGACGGATTAACGGTCGATACGTTCTCGACTTCTGTTCAGCGCTCTATGTGCTCGATGGAATATATTTATTTTTCACGACCAGACAGCAACATCGAAGGAATCAACGTTCATGCGGCTCGTAAAAGCCTTGGGAAAAAGATGTATGAAGAAGCTCCAATTGAAGCGGATGTCGTAACAGGTGTGCCTGATTCTAGTATTTCAGCTGCGATCGGTTATGCAGAAGCATCAGGTATTCCGTATGAGATCGGTCTTATAAAAAATCGTTATGTCGGTCGTACGTTCATCCAGCCTTCTCAAGAGCTTCGTGAACTAGGTGTGAAGATGAAGCTTTCACCGGTTCGAGGAATCGTAGAAGGAAAACGAGTCGTGATGGTCGATGACTCAATCGTACGTGGAACAACGAGCCGCCGAATCGTGAAGATGCTGCGTGCTGCGGGCGCTACAGAAGTTCACGTGCGCATTACAGCGCCACCTATCGCACATCCATGCTATTACGGCATCGATACGTCAGAACGTGCGGAACTGATCGCATCTAAGCATTCGGTAGATGAGATTCGTGAGATTATTGGTGCTGATTCCTTATCGTTTATTTCCGTAGAAGGATTAATGGAAGGCATCGGACGTTCGAATGCCGAGCCAAACTGCGGACAATGTTTAGCTTGTTTTACAGGACGATATCCAACAGAAATTTATCCAGATACTGTTTTACCATATGAAAAAGAGCTTGTTTAAAGGGGGAGAAGACGATGGCAGAAGCATATAAGCAAGCAGGCGTGAACATCGAAGCAGGATATGAAGCGGTCGATCGCATCAAGAAACATGCACAGAGAACGAAGCGTCCGGAAGTATTAGCAGGACTTGGTGGATTTGGTGCGATGTTCGATCTATCAGGATTCTCACATAAAGAGCCTGTGCTGATTTCCGGAACAGACGGAGTAGGCACGAAACTGATGCTTGCGTTCATGGCGGGTAAGCATGATACGATCGGTGTAGATGCGGTTGCGATGTGTGTGAACGATATCGTAGCACAAGGCGCTGAGCCGCTTTATTTCCTGGACTATATTGCTTGCGGCACGCTTCACCCTGAAAAGATTGAACAAATTGTTAGTGGGATCGCGGATGGCTGTGAACAAGCGGGATGTGCGCTCATAGGCGGAGAAACAGCTGAGATGCCTGGCATGTATGACAGTGAAGAGTATGACCTTGCTGGTTTTACGGTCGGAATTGCAGAGAAATCGAAGCTGATCAACGGTGCTGCTATCTCCGAGAACGATGTATTAATCGGCCTTGCTTCAAATGGCCTTCACTCCAACGGCTTTTCGCTCGTTCGTAAAGTTTTATTAGAAAACGCAGGTCTTGATCTGAACCAACATATTGATAGTTTATCTAAAACATTAGGTGAAGAGCTGTTAACACCGACTCGCATCTATGTAAAACCGTTGCTTGAAGTGTTCAATCAGTTTGATGTGAACGGTGTTGCTCATATTACAGGCGGCGGATTCATTGAAAACATCCCACGCATGCTGCCAGAAGGTCTGGCGGCAGAAGTAGATTATGGTTCATGGCCGGTACCTGCAATCTTTGATCTAATCGAAGAAAAAGGAAACCTGACACGGAAAGAGATGTTCACAACGTTTAACATGGGGATTGGAATGGTGCTCTCGGTTTCAGAAGAAAATATGCTCCCGATCATCCGCCTTTTAGAAGAAACAGGCGAGAAGCCTTACATCATCGGTCGCGTGAAGCAAGGTGAAGGCGTGATCTTTGGCGGAGGAAACATCGAATGAGAAAAATAGCTGTATTTGCTTCTGGAAGCGGAAGTAACTTTCAAGCCATCGTAGACGCGGTTGAAGCAGGTGAGCTTCAGGCGGATATCGAGCTTTTAGTATGTGATAAACCGGGGGCGAAAGTAATCGATCGTGCGCGCCACTTCGGAATTCCAACGTATTCGTTCTTGCCAAAAACATTTGCATCAAAAGCTGATTTTGAAAAAGAAATCGTTTCTGAACTTCAATCCTATGGAGTAGAATTTATCGTTCTCGCAGGATACATGAGGCTGGTTGGTGAGGTATTATTAAAAGCGTATGAAGGCTGTATCATCAATATCCACCCGTCGTATCTGCCAGCCTTTCCTGGTAAGGATGCGGTCGGACAAGCTCTGAAAGCGAACGTTGCCGAAACAGGTGTAACGGTTCATTATGTAGACAGTGGCATGGATACAGGTCCGATCATCGAACAAGTTCGCATCCCCGTATTGCCTGGCGATACAGAGCAAACCTTACAGCAGCGCATCCAAAAAGCAGAACACCAATTATACCCAGCCATCATCAACAAACTATTACAAAAAGACACCGTAGGAGGCATCTTACATTGACGATCAAACGTGCACTCATAAGCGTATCAAATAAAGAAGGATTACTTCATTTTGCAGAAAAACTAGCTCATCACGGCGTAGAGATCATCTCTACAGGCGGAACAAAAAAAGCTTTGCAAGACGCAGGAATTCCTGTAATCGGTATCTCTGAAGTGACTGGTTTTCCTGAAATCATGGATGGACGTGTTAAAACGCTGCATCCAAAAATTCATGGCGGTTTACTCGCAGTCCGTGATAATGAGACACATCAAACAGCGATGCAAGAAAATGAAATCTCGCCGATCGATCTAGTTGTCGTAAACCTTTATCCGTTCAAAGAGACGATCGCAAAAGAAGGTACAACATTCGCTGACGCGATCGAGAACATCGACATCGGCGGACCGAGTATGCTTCGTTCAGCTGCAAAAAATCACACCTACGTAACGGTCGTTGTCGATCCGGCAGACTATGAGACAGTAGCGGATGAGCTTGATGGTGTAGGAGCTGTAAGTGAAGAGACGCGCCGAAGACTTGCTGCGAAGACGTTCCGTCATACAGCGGCTTATGATGCGTTGATTGCAGAATATTTAACAGCAGCTGTAGAAGAGGAACACCCGGAATCCTACACGGTAACATATGAAAAGAAACAGGACCTTCGATATGGTGAGAACCCTCATCAAAAAGCCGCGTTTTATTCGACGCCACTGAAGAACACGCTCTCATTAACAGACGCTGAACAGCTTCACGGAAAAGAGCTTTCGTACAACAACATCAATGACGCAGATGCGGCACTTTCAATTGTAAAAGAGTTCGTTGATCCAGCAGTAGTTGCGGTTAAGCACATGAATCCATGTGGCGTTGGAACAGGCACAACGATTCTTGAAGCATACACCCGTGCGTTTGAAGCTGACCCTGTATCGATCTTCGGCGGCATTATCGCTGCTAACACAGAAATTGATGAAGAAACGGCTCAAAAGTTGAGTGAGATTTTCCTTGAAATCATCATCGCTCCATCTTTTACACAGAAAGCCTTAGAGATCCTAACGAAAAAGAAAAACATACGTTTATTAAAATTAGATTTCTCAGCAGGTAAAGGGATCGCAAAAAAAATCACGACCGTTTCTGGTGGAATGTTAGTTCAAGAGGAAGACGTTTTCGGGTTAGATGATGCGAACGTGACGATTCCTACAAAACGCCAGCCGACTGAGCAAGAGTGGAAAGATTTGAAGCTTGCTTGGAAAGTGGTAAAACACGTGAAATCAAATGCAATCGTCTTAGCGAAAGACGAAATGACAGTAGGTGTTGGTGCGGGTCAGATGAACCGCGTTGGCGCAGCAAAAATCGCGATTGAGCAAGCCGGTGAACGTGCAAAAGGTTCTGCTCTAGGGTCAGATGCGTTCTTCCCAATGGATGACACCGTAGAAGCGGCGGCACGCGCTGGTGTTACAGCGATCATCCAACCAGGGGGATCGATAAAAGATGAAGATTCGATCAAAAAAGCAGACGAGCACGGGATCACGATGGTGTTCACAGGCGTAAGACACTTTAAGCATTAATTCTTTTAGCTGTTTTCGAATGCATCAAGCCCATTTCCCTTTTGCTTGTCGGGGCTGAACGAGTCACTTCCACTTTTCGGACTGACCGCTTAAAGGTTGTCTCTCTGCTCCTGCGTCTACAAGTCTATGCTGACGAAGTGAACTTCCTCGTCGCATGCCTTGCAAGAAGCTCCTCATGTGGCAGGCAGGCAACCTTCCGCTACAATCAACTTGATGTAGGAAGAAAAAAGAAAACTTCTTAAAGTAACAAAGACTTTTCTTCGAAGATTGGTTGATCGGAGTGCAAGGTGCGAGACTCCTGCGGGACAGGTGGGCAGGTGAGACACTTATACGTGAAACGTACGAATGTGGCTCACCGCCTGCCCCGCGGAAAGCGAGTACCTGTAACGGAGATCAACAGCTTTCAAAAACTTCAAAGCTTAAAAAGGAGGTAGCAACCATGAACGTTCTTGTAATCGGCAAAGGTGGACGTGAACATGCGCTCGTTTGGAAATTTGCCAACAGCCCGAGCGTCACTCAAGTGTTTGCTGCACCAGGAAACCCAGGCATGGCACAACAAGCAACATGCGTTTCCATCAAAGAAACGAACATCGACGAGCTTGTCACTTTTGCAAAAACAAACGAAATCGGATTAACATTCGTTGGCCCTGAAGTGCCTCTATTAGAAGGCATCGTAGATCGTTTCACAGAAGAAGGCCTTGTTAACTTCGGTCCGTCTAAAGCGGCAGCAGAGATCGAAGGCTCAAAATCGTTCGCGAAGAATCTCATGAAGAAATACGACATTCCAACGGCAGCTTCTGAAACATTTACGAATCATGATGAAGCTCTAGCTTACGTTCGAGAAAAAGGCGCACCGATCGTGCTAAAAGCGGACGGACTTGCGGCAGGCAAAGGTGTCATTGTGGCAATGACCTTAGAAGAAGCGGAAGAAGGGCTGCACGAGTTGATGGTGGACAAACGCTTTGGTTCTGCGAGTGAAACGGTAGTTGTTGAAGAATTCTTGGAAGGTGAGGAATTTTCGTTAATGTCTTTTGTGCATGACGAGATTGTCCTTCCGATGGAAATTGCTCAAGACCATAAACGTGCGTATGACGGAGATAAAGGTCCGAACACAGGTGGGATGGGGGCATACTCACCAGTTCCTCAAATTTCTGACGCCGACATCCAAAAAGCGATAAAAGAGATCGTTCAGCCAACTGTTTCTGCGATGAAACAAGAAGGCACTCTTTTTACAGGAATTCTTTATGCGGGCTTAATCTTAACGAAGAATGGTCCGAAAGTGATCGAGTTTAACGCACGCTTCGGTGACCCGGAAACACAAGTGATTCTGCCTCGACTAGAAAACGATCTGGCTGATCTGCTTTTATCCCTTTTAAACGGCAAAAAGCCGGAACTTCAATGGTCAGAAGAATCCGTACTTGGTGTTGTTCTTGCATCTGATGGTTACCCTGTTTCTTCTTCAGAAGCTCAAGTGATCACGGGGCTTGAAGACATTGAAGGTGGTTCTAACGTGTTTCACGCGGGTACGAAAAGAGAAGATGAATCTCTTTTAACAGATGGTGGCCGAGTGTTATTGGTAGCCTCTAAAGGACGTTCACTAAGTGAAGCTCAGGAAAACGTATATAAAGAAATGAAGAAAATCACGTGCGAAGGCTCATTCTATCGTAAAGATATCGGGTTTCGAGCTATTTCGCACGTCTCTTCTTAATAAATACAAACGAGATGGCGATGATTCCGCCGATAAGCAAGATGTAAAGAAAAGCAGTATCCATTAAGTATTCGTAACTCATAGGGCTTACCTCCTATATTGAAATTGAGGGCTGACGGACATGGTTGATAAGACCTTGTTCATCAGCCTTCATTAATTGGATTCGGATGAGATGTAGATGATTCTGTGTTCGGAGCTGCGGTTGGCATGAGTTTAGGAGGCTGTATGATGGACAATGGATTCCACCTACGCAAGAGCTGCATCCCAATAAAGATGACAAAACCTACTATCACGTACGTTACATAAGGAACAGCCCTTTGTCCGCCATCTGCGACTTCAAACAATCGTCCTCCGATGGAATTTCCGATCGCTTCCCCAATCCCTGTAAAAACGCTTGCTAATCCAAAGAACATACCAAGAAACCGGGCAGCCGCAAGCTGTGAGATCGACGTATCCAACGTAGGCATGATCAGCATCTCACCAGTGATAAAGATAATTCCGGTAAAAACAAAGAAAAATAAAGTGTTCGCAAAATATAAACTTCCGAGAGCTGATCCGATACAGATCGCCCCTATACCAACAGAAGTCAGGGGATGAATGTTTCGGATAATATTTTTGGTTATGAGCGTTTGAGCTAATATAACCGTGATGCTGTTGATGGTCCAGATGATGCTGATGTCTTTTCCATTGGACAGTACATTTTCAGCTCGAAGCGGGAGTACGAGTGCAAACTGTACGTAAAGCGCCCAAACAAAGATTGTCGCAATCACAAAAACGAGGAAGGGAATGTTTTTTAACGCTTGTCGATATTCACTCCACTTAACTTCTCGACAGTTTTCGTCTCCGCAGCCTGCAGGTAAGAAGAACCAGCTGATCACGCTTGCTCCTAAATAAATAACAGCAGCGGTTATGAAGATTAGTTTTGAACTTCCTGTAAATAAAGCGAACACAGTCAATCCGGCAATCGCCATCCCGATATTGGCAAAGATTCCACGCAATGAAAAAGCAGTAGATCTCATTTCTGCTTTTACGAGTGATGAAATAAATGCTTTTGTGGACGGTGCATTGAGTCCAAGACCAAGCCCGCTGATCGCAGCAGTTAACAATATGAGTGAATAGGTTGAAAAATAAGCGAAACCTATCAGCCCGCCTGCCCGTATTAAAGCACCAAGTGCTATGATAAAACGTCTGCCTGTACGGTCAGCGAATACGCCTCCGACCACACTTCCAACTTGCATGAAGATCGAGATAACAGCGAGAGTAAAACCGATCTGTGCCGCTGTTAGTCCGGTTTCCACTTTTAAGAGGATAGGTAGGACAGGCAAGACAAGATACGAGCCAAGATGGGTAATAAAGACAACGACCAATAGACTGAACAATGGTCTGTTGCCTTTTAATAAAGAATGAGTGGGCATAGTGCTGCCTCCTTCTTATTATGAAGGGTTGAACGGCGAACCTTCTTCCGCGATGTTACCAAGATCCATGTCGTTCATTTCTTTGCTTTTGTGAAGAAGGTCAGTCACTGGGCAGTAGCGAACGATTCCTTCTGCTACTTTCATTGCACCCATTAAGATCATAAGGATGTATGACTCTTTGTAAGGCTTTCTTGTCAGCTTTGCTGTATAAACGGAAAGCAGTGTCAGACCTGCAATAATACGAATCATGCTATTAACTAAACCAATATTTTGTCTCATTGTGATACTCCTTTCAATTTTCACCAATTTACTTAGCGAATATGGTATTCTTGAAAAAACGAAATTTTCAGAGAGAAGACAGGTGATCCAACATGAACCAACACATTGCTTTTTGGACAAAAGCGCAAATGCGCAAACAAGTGGCCGTCATTCAAGGTGAATTGGCACCGTCGCTTGTCTTAACAAACGCTACTTATTTGAACACAGCTCTTAAAAAATGGGTAAAAGCAAACATCTGGATCCTTCAAGACCGCATCGTCTATGTAGGCGAAAAGATGCCTGAACATACAACCGGAACGGAAATCACAGATCTAGAAGGTAAGTTTGTTGTGCCGGGGTATATCGAACCTCATTGTCATCCGTTTCAACTTTATAATCCCCAGTCGCTCTCGCGATATGCATTGCAGCGTGGAACGTCCGTATTTTTAGCCGACAACTTTATGCTGCTTTTTGAAATGAGTATTTCGAAAGCGCTTTCTTTTATGGAAGACGTGAACGATCTGCCTTCTAATTTCTTTTGGTGGTGCCGTTATGACGCACAAACTGAGCTCTTAGAAGAAGAAAATTATTTTTCGGAAAAAAGTGTGAGGCAGCTGCTCGAGAGCCCGTATGTTCTTCAAGGTGGCGAGTTAACGAGCTGGCCGCGTGTGCTTCATGGTGACGATACACTGTTGCATTGGATGCTGAAGACGAAGAAAGCGGGTAAGAAGATCGAGGGACATCTGCCAGGAGCTTCTGAAAAGACCTTAACCGCGATGACGTTGCTCGGAGTGGATTGCGATCATGAAGCGATGACGGGGACAGAAGTGATGGACCGATTGAATGCCGGTCTGCAAGTGTCGCTTCGTTATTCTTCGATTCGTCCTGATCTGCCGAAATTATTGCGTCAGATGAAAGAGGAAGGCATCACGAATTATGAACGAATCTTTATGACGACTGACGGTTCCACACCTGCATTTTATGAGGAAGGGGTTACCGATAAGATGCTAGAGATCGCGCTGGAAGCAGGGCTTGATCCAGTGGATGCGTATATGATGGTCTCTTATAACGTGGCTAGATATTATGGTCTAGATCACCTCTTTGGTATGGTTGCCGCAGGTCGGGTCGCACATTTAAATATTTTAGATGACGTAACAAATCCTCTGCCTGAATCTGTTTTGGCAAAAGGAAAATGGATGAAGCGTGACGGTAAGGATGTTAGTGACGATCGTGACTTTCAATTTGATTGGGAAGGTCATGGCATCAAAAAAAGAGATATCAAATGGGACCTCCAAGACGAGGATTTTCAGTTTTCTGGTCTCGTTGGAATAGAAATGTACAATAGTGTGATCACACGACCATATAATGTATCGATCAATCCTTTTTCTGAAGAGATTAACGGAGAATCAGACGAGTGTTTCTTAATGCTGATCGATAAAGAAGGAAAGTGGAGAATTAATACGGTCGTAAAGGGTTTTGCGAAAAATCTTTATGGCTTTGCTAGCTCATATTCCAATACGGGAGATCTTTTAATCATCGGAAAAAGCAAAAAAGATATGGCTGTGGCGTTTGAGCGCTTGAAAGAAGTAGGCGGAGGCATCGTTCTTGCGGAAAGAGGCGAAATCGTTGCTGAGATAAAACTTCCATTAGCGGGAGGAATGTCGAATCTTAGTATAGAAGAACTAGTGGTAGAAGAGAAAAGATTAACAAACGCTTTAAGAGAAAGAGGCTATCAATACGAAGATCCGATCTATTCGCTTTTGTTTTTCTCATCCACCCACTTGCCATACATCCGCATTACGCAAAGAGGCATTTACGATGTTAAAAAGAAAGGGTTACTCTTTCCTTCGATTATGCGTTAATATAGAAAAGGATTGGGCAAAATAATACGATACAAAGGTAGTGAGCCCAATGAAAAAGTGGTACATCATCTTGATGGCGATGATCACGGTATTAACGCTGTCTGCATGTAAAGACGCAAGAGATAAAGTATTAGAAGAAGGTAAAGTAGATAAAGCTGAAGCGACGGATTCAAAAAAAGAGGAGTTTTCCTCTGTTTATCCACTCACTGGCTTGGGTACGAATGAAGAGGTAGATCATCGCGCGATTTCGGTCATGGTGAACAACCACCCGAAAGCACGCCCGCAATCAGGACTTCATAAAGCTGATATCGTATACGAAGTATTAGCTGAGGGAGAACTTACACGCTTTTTAGCAATCTTCCAAAGTGAAATGCCAGAAGTAGTAGGACCGGTTCGCAGCGCGAGAGATTATTACATCGAGCTTTCACGTGGCTATCATGCTTTATTCGTGGCACACGGGTTCAGTCCAGAAGCTAGAGAGATTCTCTATGGCGGAACAATCGATCACTTGAACGGAATGGATTACGATGGAATTCTTTTCAATCGAGCTGATTTTAGAAAAGCGCCTCACAACTCTTATATCACCTATGAAAATATTCAAAAAGGGATGGAGAAGATCGGCGCCGATGAGTCAGATGATCTTGATATGCTTGCGTTCTTAACCTCGAAAAGTGCTAAAGCCATAGAGGGTGCGCCTGCAAACGAGATTCAGATCTCTTATCCAGGTGGGGAAACAGTAGGATTCACGTACTCTGCTAAAAAGAAGACGTACGCGAGAAGCAGCAACAATGAACCAACGATAGATCGTGAGACCGAAACACCCATTACGGTAAGCAATGTATTCATTGTTGAAGCGGCTCACCGGGTAATCGATGATGCCGGCAGACGAGAGATCAACTTAACGTCAGGCGGAGATGCGATTCTGATTCAGAATGGTGTCGCACAAAACATTTCGTGGAAAAACGAAAATGGAAGAATTGTTCCGGACGGTGGAGCGTTTGTTCCAGGAAAGACATGGATTAACATTGTACCGAGTGGAACGACAGATTCGGTTAAGATGCAATAAAAAGGAGTGCATGTTTCATGCAAATTGATAAATTACGAGGAAAAGCATTAGATCAGCTTTTTGAATCTGTTCTATCGCTAAAAGATATGGAAGAATGCTATCGATTCTTTGATGACCTTTGTACGATGAACGAGATTCAATCTTTGGCACAGCGACTAGAAGTAGCACGTATGCTTCGTGAAGGAAAAACCTATCACAAGATTGAGAGCGAAACAGGTGCGAGCACCGCAACCATCTCACGTGTAAAACGTTGTTTGAACTTTGGAAACGACGCATACGCGATGGTGCTCGATCGCGTTCATGAAGAGGAAGAAGCAAAATAATGAGAAGAAAACCTGCCTGAGTGGTGGGTTTTTTTGTATTTTTGTGTGGGTAGTGTAGGGGAAGAGTTTGGGGGCTGTCGATAGATGTCGAGGATTGCAGACTCGTGGATAAACTGTAAAAACTTTTGGATTCAACACTAAAACTCGTGGATTGAGCACCCAAACTTGTGGATTAAGAGCAAAAACTTTAGGATTGAAGCTCACCACGGTAGTTTTACCACTCTGTAAATCACTAAAATGTAAGCTTGGCGGCAGCCAAGCACCCGCATATACGCAAAATATTGACAGAAACATCATCACCATTTATATTTGTATGTACAAACAACATTAACGATTGCAAAGAGGTGCTAAAATGCCCGAAAAGTATCTAGAAAATTGTTTATATTTTACCGTAAACAAACTTTCTCGCGTTATTTCCAAAATGGCTGAGGAATCGTTTAGACCAACGGGTATTACGCCTACTCATGGCTTTATGATGATGCTCGTGAACAACAAACCTGGAATCTCTCAATCGGAATTGGCAGAAGAACTTCACATGACACCAAGTACGATTACAAGGTTTGTGGACAAGCTTGTTGTAAAGGGACTTGCAGAGCGTAAGGTCCAAGGAAAGATGTCGCACATCCATCCGACACAAGCGGGCACTGATATTCAAACAGATCTCGAAAAAGCATGGAAAGATCTATACCGAACGTACTCCGATCTTTTAGGAGAAGAAGAGGGAAAAGCACTCACAAAAGCAACGCATCTAGCAGCAGGGCAGCTCGAATCATAAGAGCTCTCTTCTTTACCGTTTAAGTTGTTTGTACAAGCAAATGATTATAATAAATTTTAATATAAGGCTCTTTTCTGCATATTTGTTGCTTTTATATCTTGTATATCCTCGTCATTGCAAGTTGATTGTAACGCAAGGTTGCCGACTCCTACGGGACGAGCGGTCAGGTGGAGACTCCTAAAGGCGCGTAGCGGCAGGAGGCTCACCGTACGCCCCGTGGAAAGCGAGCGACCTGGAGTGTAAATCAACTACTTACACAAGCTTCAATACAAACGAAAACAGCCTAAAAAAGGAGATCTATCAATGAAAAAAACACTCGTCATTATCGCACATCCTCATCTACAGAACTCTACAGTAAATAAAAGATGGGCAGAGGAAATAGAAAAACAAGATCACGTTACGGTTCGAAAACTTTATGATCTATATCCAGACGGGAAAGTGAACGTTGAAGAAGAACAGCGCATGCTGCTTGAACACGATCGTATCGTTCTGCAATTTCCGTTCTACTGGTACAGCTCACCTTCACTTTTAAAAGAATGGCAAGATAGAGTGCTAGCGTTCGGTTGGGCTTATGGTCCTGGAGGCGACGCATTACATGGAAAAGAGCTAGTACTTGCTATTTCAACAGGAGGCCCAGACTTCTCTTACAAAGCAGGAGGTCACAACCACTATACGATTAGTGAACTGCTTCGTCCGTTCCAAGCGACATCTAACTTGATCGGAACACGTTATATCACGCCGTTCGTCTTCCATAGTGCAATTCGCGCATCAGAGGAAGCCGTTGAACAAAGCGCGCAGAATTATATCTCATACGTTTTGAATCCTGAAATTTAATGAAATTCATTCTTCATCAAGCTCATCTGGACTTGGTCGCGGCAGCTTCCGCGTATCCATTCTGCCTGCCTGACAACGCCTTCAGCTTGAAAGCCTAGTCGGCGGGCGAGCTTGATGCTTTTATCATTTTGAACCGCAGCACGCAGCTCCACGCGATTCAGCATCAGCGTGTAATAAGCATACATAAGCATTCCTTTTACCGCTCGCTGTGCGATTCCATGGCCTTCAAATCCTGATCCTACCCAATAGCCAAGCATACCTGACTGGTTGTGCCACTTAATATCGTATAAAGCAACAGAGCCTGCTACTTGCCCCCGATACCATATAAAAAGAACAACATCTGTTTGTTCTTTCATCTTTTTGTTCACCGTTTTAATAAACTGCCGCATCTCACCGCTTGATTGGGTGTAATCGACCCAGCTGATCCACGGTCCAAGATGTTGACGTGATTTTTCTAACATTCTATAGATGGTGTCGGATTCTTTAATGTCTGCTTGTTTTAGCATGATTTCATCGTCGATATGCCACATAAGCATAGCCATTCCTCCCAAAAAGCAGTATGAACTTCACAATCTTTCCACATGATGAATCATAGAGTGAGAACCTTATTTTTGTTATAATGCAGAAGTACAGAACTGGCTTGTAAAAAAGCAAGCACGGGTGTTTTTAAATATGAAAGGAAGAACACAATGTTTGATTATCGAAAATGGAAGCATGTGTTTAAGCTAGATCCTGATAAAGAGATCAGTGACAGTGACCTTGAGCTGATCTGTGAGAGCGGAACGGACGCTGTTATCGTCGGGGGATCTAGTGGCATTACATTGGATAACACGTTAGACCTTATGTCACGAATTCGCAGATATGCGGTTCCTTGTGTGCTTGAAGTATCTAATATCGAATCACTTACACCAGGATTCGATTTTTACTATATTCCTACTGTATTAAATGCAAAAGATGCTACCTTCATTACGGGGCTTCATACTGAAGCGTTGAAAGAATTTGGTGACATCATGAACTGGGACGAGATTCTAACTGAAGGATATTGCATCTTAAATCCAGATTGTGAGGCGGCAAAACGGTCGAGTGCCAACACAGAACTCTCGGCAGATGATGTTGTAGCATATGCCCGCTTGGCCGAAAAAATGTTTAAGCTTCCGATCTTTTACTTGGAATACAGCGGCACTTATGGTGATGTTGATATCGTTCGTCAAGTAAAAAACGTGCTTGAAAACACGATCCTCTATTATGGAGGCGGCATTCATTCGGGAGAACAAGCGAAAGAGATGGCAGAGTTCGCGGATACAGTTGTTGTCGGGAACGTTATTTATGACGACTTAAAAGCTGCGATTGAAACAGTTGAAGCGGTTAAGGGTAAAAGTTGATAAAATCTCAAAAATGAGTGAGAATAAAAATAAGAATATATGTTCGGGCGGTGAATGAAGAATGAGTATGCATCAAATGATTGAAAAACTATTATCAGGACTGAATCCTGAGCAGAAAGCAGCAGTAAAACATACAGACGGGCCGTTGTTATTGATGGCTGGTGCGGGAAGCGGTAAGACGAGGGTGTTAACTCATCGTATCGCTTATTTAATGATGGAAAAAGAAGTTGCACCTTGGAATATCCTAGCGATCACGTTTACAAATAAAGCAGCACGAGAGATGAAGGAAAGGGTCGCAAGAATTACAGGACCAGTAGCAGAAGAGATCTGGATTTCTACGTTCCACTCCATGTGCGTACGAATTTTACGCCGTGATATCGATCGAATCGGAATTAACCGTAACTTTACGATTTTAGATGCGACAGATCAATTGTCTGTTGTAAAAGCTGTATTGAAAGATCTGAACTACGATCCTAAAAAATATGAACCTCGCGGAATTTTAAGCGCGATCTCGTCTTTAAAGAACGAATTAAAAACAGCAGCAGATTTTGCGAAGGTGGCGAACGGGCACTTTGAAGGTGTTGTTCAAGAAGTTTATGAAGGCTATGAAAAGCGTCTTCGCAAGAATCAGGCGTTAGATTTTGATGATTTGATAATGACGACGATCCAGCTTTTTGCAAAAGTACCTGAAGTGCTAGAGTTCTATCAACGCAAGTTTCAATATATTCATGTGGATGAGTACCAAGATACGAACAGAGCGCAATATATGCTCGTTAAAATGTTAGCGGATCGATTCCGTAACCTTTGTGTGGTAGGAGACTCAGATCAGTCGATCTATGGCTGGCGTGGCGCAGATATCGCAAACATTCTATCGTTTGAAAAGGACTATAACGATGCTGAAGTTATCCTTTTAGAGCAAAACTATCGTTCTACGAAAAAGATTCTTCAAGCAGCTAATAAAGTGATCGAAAACAACATGAACCGTAAGCCAAAGAATCTTTGGACAGATAATACGGATGGCGCTAGCATCACGTACTACCAAGGTGACGATGAACAAGGAGAGAGCTATTACGTAACAGGTAAGATTCGTGAAGCTGTATCATCGGGTAAACGTTCGTATAATGACATCGCAATCCTGTATCGTACAAATGCGCAATCACGTGTTATTGAGGAAGTTTTGATCAAATCGAACATTCCGTACAATATCGTGGGCGGCACGAAGTTCTATGACAGAAAAGAGATCAAGGACATCTTAGCGTATCTTCGTCTTATTTCGAATCCAGATGATGATATCTCGCTTCAGCGTATCGTGAATGTTCCGAAGCGCGGAATCGGTGCGTCTTCTATGGATAAAGTCGCACAGTATGCAACAAACAATGATCTCTCTATGTATCAAGCGCTTCAAGAAGTAGAGCAGATTGGTCTTAGCGCACGTGCAACAAACTCTTTAAGAGAGTTCTCTGAGTTTGTTACAAACTGGACGCGTCAGCAGGAATTTCTTTCTGTGACCGAATTAACGGAAGAAGTGCTGACTAAGACAGGCTATCGTGATGCATTGAAAGCTGAGAAAACGATTGAAGCACAAAGCCGTCTAGAGAATATTGATGAGTTTATTTCAGTTACGCAAGACTTTGAAAAGAAACAAGATGATAAATCATTGATCGCGTTCTTAACTGATCTAGCACTTGTTGCAGATATTGATAAGCTCGATGAAGATGCAGCAGATGACAAGCCGAAAGAATCTGTTGTTCTGATGACGCTTCACTCTGCAAAAGGTCTAGAGTTTCCGATGGTCTTCTTGATGGGTCTTGAAGAAGGGGTATTCCCACATAGCCGTGCTCTTTTTGAAGAGAATGAGATGGAAGAGGAACGTCGACTGGCATACGTTGGAATCACCCGTGCAGAAGAAGAGTTATTCTTAACGAATGCTAGAATGCGTACCCTTTATGGACGTACGACGACAAATCCAGAATCTCGTTTTATCGCTGAGATTCCAGAAGATCTTATCGAGACAGAAGTAAAAGAAAAACCATCTGTTCCGTGGGGATCAAGTGCTCGTTCAGGTGGAGGAGCTACGCCATCGTTCATGGCACCGAAAAAGAAAATGGTTACACCTGTCTATCAATCTTCTGGTGGGGAGAAACTGGAATGGAGAGTAGGCGACAAAGTCAAACACCGTAAATGGGAAACAGGAACCGTTGTAAGCATGCGTGGTTCAGGAGATTCAATGGAACTCGACATCGCGTTTCCACAGCCTGTAGGTGTGAAAAGACTGCTTGCTAAATTTGCCCCGATTGAAAAAGCGTAAGAAAAGAAGGAGTGGAACGGGTTGAACGAAGAACAAGCGAAGGAACGCATCCTGGAACTCCGGGAAATGCTAGAAAAATATAATTACGAATATCACGTACTAGACAAGCCGTCTGTACCTGATGCTGAATATGATCAGCTCATGAAAGAGCTGATCGAGCTTGAGAACAATCATCCAAAACTTCATGACGAGCATTCGCCTACATCACGTGTAGGCGGTGCTGTTTTGGACTTTTTTGAAAAAGTAGAACATACTGTACCGATGCTGAGTCTAGGTAATGCTTTCAACGATCAAGATCTGCGAGATTTTGACCGCCGTGTGAGAGATGGCGTAGGTTCGAACGTATCGTATGTTGCTGAACTTAAGATCGATGGTCTAGCTGTATCCCTTACGTATCAAGATGGTCGTTTTGTTCGTGGGGCTACACGTGGTGACGGCACAATCGGTGAGGATATAACGAATAATTTAAAAACGATCCGTTCTATTCCATTTAAGTTAAAAGAAGATGTCATGCTTGAAGTACGAGGCGAGGCGTTCATGCCAAAAAGATCCTTCCAAAAGCTCAATGCACATAGAGAAGAAGAAGGACAAGAGCTTTTTGCGAATCCACGGAACGCAGCAGCTGGATCTTTACGTCAGCTTGATCCGAAGATCGCCGCGAGCCGTAACCTCGATATTTTTCTTTATGGTGTAGGAAAGCTTGAAGGTCATTCGGTCGATTTCCACGACGAAAGTCTAACGTACTTAAGCCACTTAGGTTTCAAAACGAACCCAGAGTGGAAGAAGTGCGCGAACATTGAAGAAGTGATTGAATATGTGAACAGCTGGCAGGAAAAGCGTCCAGACCTTCCATATGAGATCGACGGAATCGTTATCAAGGTGAACTCTCTTTATCAGCAAGAGGAACTAGGATTCACGGCGAAGAACCCGCGTTGGGCGATCGCGTACAAGTTTCCTGCTGAAGAGGTTGTTACAAAGCTTGAAGGCATCGAGTTGAACGTTGGACGTACGGGTGTCGTTACACCGACTGCACTGCTGCAACCTGTGTTAGTAGCGGGAACGACGGTAAAGCGTGCATCGTTACATAATGAAGACTTGATTCGTGAAAAAGATATCAAGCTCGGTGATTATGTTGTGGTAAAAAAAGCCGGTGACATCATTCCGGAAGTCGTGAATGTAATAACGGAGCGCCGAACTGGTGATGAGATCGATTTTAATATGCCGACCGAATGCCCGGAGTGCGACAGCAAGCTAGAGCGTCTGGATGGTGAAGTAGCTTTAAGGTGTTTGAACCCGCAATGTCCGGCACAGATTCGAGAAGGATTCATACACTTTGTATCGCGAAACGCCATGAACATTGATGGGCTAGGCGAAAAGGTAGTCGCACAGCTGTTCAAAGAAAAATTAATCCAAAACTTTGCCGATTTGTTTAAGCTAGAGCGCGAGAAACTGTTAGAATTAGAGCGTATGGGCGAGAAGTCGGTAGATAATCTGCTTGCAGCAATTGAAAAGTCGAAAGAAAATTCATTAGAGCGTCTGCTGTTTGGACTTGGCATTCGTCACGTTGGAGCGAAAGCGGCGAAGACGATCGCGCAGCGCTTTGAAAATATGGATGGTTTGATGAGTGCTTCTAAAGAAGAGCTTTTAGCTGTTGAAGAAATCGGAGAAAAGATGGCTGACTCGATCCTTCTTTATTTTTCAAAGCCAGAAGTGCACGAGCTCGTAGCTGAACTGAAGACCCTTGGCATGAACATGGAATACAAAGGTCCAAAGCTTGTAAAAGTTGAAGATCTCGATACTCCGTTTGCTGGGAAAACAGTCGTGTTAACAGGTAAACTGTCTATTTTGACTCGTAATGATGCAAAGGAACAATTGGAACGCTTAGGAGCGAAAGTGACAGGAAGCGTGAGTAAGAATACAGATATGCTGATCGCGGGAGAAGATGCTGGATCTAAGCTTGATAAAGCGAAGACGCTAGGCATTGAGATTTGGGATGAGCAAAAATTGGTGGACGAGCTTAACAAATAAGATTGGCGAGAGCTAACCAACAATACTAGAGGAGTGTCCGTGATGATGAAACGGGTTGGGCTCCTTTTCTTAAGTACTTTACTGCTTTTAACCGGCTGCTGGGGTGGCGATGAGCTGGAAAAAGAAGAAAAGATCGTGCAAGAAAAGGGCAAAAAAGATGAAAAAGCGATTATTACAGGGGAGATTAACACTGGTGAAAAGTACTACCGAAGTATTTTTCCGTTCGAACCAGGTGGTGCCCGTGGTGTAATCCGTTATGGTGTTGATAACCGCCTTGATATCAACGAGTTTGAGATGGGCTTAATGCGTATCGCTCAAGACACATTCAGTACAGACAAGTACTTTTTCCAAGAAGGACAGATTTTGAATGAGCCAACGGTAACGAACTGGCTGAAAAGATCAGATGAAGACCCTGGAAAAAGTAAGAGCAAGCTAGATCAAACAGGATTGAATCCCAAGCTTGGTGTAAAAGTAGACGAAGGTGATCCGGGCTACAAAGATAAGATGCTAGAAGCAAACAAGAACAACCCTAAGTATCTTTCTTATGTATTGGAACATAACTATCTTGTTCAGAGTGGTGATGGAAAAGTAAAGCTTGGCGGTGTGGTTATCGGTTTATCCTTTAACTCAACGTATTACTATGATGTTAACCAACAAGGCTTGATCTATCCTGGTGAAGTTAAGCTTGAACGCGATAAAGTGAAACAAGAAGCACAGAAAATCGCTGGGCAAGTAGCAAGTCGTTTACGTACTGATGCAAAGCTGAAAGATGTGCCGATCGTATTTGCTCTTTATCAAGAAGAAGAACGTGATTCTGTAACGCCTGGTAACTTCTTCGCTTCAGGTGTTGTGAAAAAAGGAAGCAACTCGGTCAGTTCATGGGAAGACGTAGATGAGGATTATATACTGTTCCCATCTGACGCAGCTTCAAAAAAGAAGCGAAGTGACTATGAAAAGTTCACGACCTTTAAATCTAAGGTTCAAGAATATTTCCCTAACTATATCGGTGTGATCGGAAAAGGCTACTATAAGGACGGCAACCTTGAGCGATTGACGATTGAGATTCCGGTTCAGTTCCGCGGTAAAGCTGAGATCATCTCCTTTACCCAGTTTGTAGCAACCTCCGCACTAGGCGAGCTGCCGAATGTGCCGATAGAAGTATACATCGGCTCGGCCGTTGATCAGCCAGAGGCGCTAATTGTAAAAGACGAAACAACGCAAGAAGAACCCTTCGTGCATATTTATCGTAAATAAGGATTTTTTGAAAGCCCACTACCTTTATGGTTAGTGGGTTTTTGTTGGGCAGGGTGAGGGAGGTACCTGGGGAAGCAGCCCGCATTGTGGTTTTGTGATTTTACGGTACGTGTTTTTATATTTATTTCACGTTCACCGCTAAATTGGCTGTTTCCACCTGAAAGTGCTTCGTTTTCACCTGAAAAGTGGTTGTGAGCACCGCTACCAAGCATGTGACCACCTGAGATTGCACGGCGACCACCTGAAGACAGCTCTGTGCAATACAAAAAGGAAACTATATTGAACAAAAGTGAACCACTTTCAAAGACTCTCTTGGAAAAATATACTTAACAGCGACTAAAACTCATATTTATTCGTTTCACTCTTGAATCTTCTTAAAAAAAATCACGTAAAACTTTACTAATCATTCACTACAAAGAAAAAAGATACAAAAATGCACGGCATCCCTTTAAAATAAAGAATTCTGACTATTATCAGTTTGTTTGAACAAACCGCTATGTTCATGTAGAATGAACGTGGGAAACCGAATAATGAAAACGCTTTAATAGGAGGGGAATTTATTATGACACGTGAATACCGTCATGAACCATTTATGGATTTTTCAGTTCCTGCAAACAAGGAAGCTTACGAAGCAGGGTTAAAAGTAATTAACTCAAAGCTTGGTACTGAGTTTCCGCTTGTTATCGGCAGTGAAAAGATCACGACAGACGAAAAGATTGTTTCTATAAATCCAGCCAACAAAGAAGAAGTGATTGGATCTGTTTCCAAAGCGACTCAAGATCACGCTGAGCAAGCGATGCAAGCTGCATTAACAGCTTTTGAATCTTGGAAAAAGTGGGATCCTGAACACCGCGCGAACATCTTGTTCCGTGCAGCAGCGATCATCCGCCGCCGTAAATATGAATTCTCCGCTATGCTTACAAAAGAAGCAGGTAAGCCATGGAAAGAAGCTGACGCTGATACAGCTGAAGCGATCGACTTTTTAGAATACTATGCACGCCAAGCGATCAAGCTTAAAGCTGGACAACCAGTTGTAAGCCGTGACGGCGAAATTAATAAATTTAGCTATATCCCACTTGGAGTAGGTATCGTTATCTCTCCATTCAACTTCCCATTTGCGATCATGGCAGGGACTGCAGCAGCGGCGTTCGTTACAGGTAACACAGTATTGTTGAAGCCTGCGAACTCAACGCCAATTATTGCAGCAATGTTCGTACAAGTGATGGAAGAAGCAGGACTTCCTGCAGGCGTACTTAACTTTGTTCCTGGTAGCGGTGCTGAGATCGGTGACTACTTAGTAGACCACCCGAAAACTCGCTTCGTATCGTTCACGGGTTCTCGTGAAGTTGGTTGCCGTATCTATGAGCGCGCAGCAAAAGTACACCCTGGCCAAATCTGGCTGAAGCGTGTAATCGCTGAAATGGGGGGAAAAGACACAGTGGTTGTTGACCGTGATGCTGATCTTGAATTAGCAGCTAGCTCAATCGTTTACTCTGCGTTCGGATTCTCTGGACAAAAATGTTCTGCAGGATCTCGTGCGGTTATCCACCAAGACGTTTACGACGAAGTTTTAGAAAAAGCAGTAGCGCTTACTAAAACATTAACGATGGGTAATCCAGAAGAAGTTGGCACATACATGGGGCCAGTAATCGATCAAGCTTCTTTCAACAAGATTATGAAATACATCGAGATCGGAAAAGAAGAAGGCCGTCTGATGACTGGTGGAGAAGGCGACGACTCTAAAGGTTACTTCATCCAGCCTACAATCTTTGCTGATGTAGATGAAAAAGCTCGTCTGATGCAAGAAGAAATCTTCGGACCAGTTGTAGCGGTATGTAAAGCGCGTGACTTCGATCACATGATGGAAATCGCAAACAACACAGAGTATGGTCTAACAGGTGCGCTTCTTTCTAACAACCGTGAGCACATCGAGCGCGCACGTGAAGAGTTCCACGTAGGTAACTTCTACATCAACCGTGGATGTACAGGCGCAATCGTTGGATACCAGCCGTTCGGCGGATTCAACATGTCTGGAACTGACTCAAAAGCGGGTGGCCCAGACTACCTAACACTTCACATGCAAGCAAAAACAACTTCAGAAACACTTTAATTTTTGAAATTGAGCCCTTTCTCACCTGAGAAAGGGTTTTTATGTGGGTATTTTTCATTTATAAGTCTTCATCAGAATTTATAAGTCTTGAAAAAATTTTATAAGTCTTCAAATTTTTTTATAGGTCCTCAAAAAAATTTATAAGTCTTCACACAATCTGCGAACAAAAAAATGGATTGTACACGCCGCTTCAGGAGAAGTTAATCGTATAACGATATGAAAGCAGGTGTGAAGATGTCAAAAGATAAAGAGCCAAAGAAGAGTGTTCCTGAAGTCGAACTAGATGAAACCTTACCTCATCAGATTAGTTCTCCTGATTTTAAAGGCACAGGAATGAAGATGGAAGCGCCGTTTGTAAACGAGCATGGTGTCGTAATCGGAGATAGCTTCTACGATTCAGAGAATTCGCCACTGAACAACTGGAGTACAGACACAGATCCAGAAGTGATGGCAGGTGAAGAGTGGGTGCATCCGACCAATGATATCGGCTGGAACACGAACATGAACCGCGACCTCATTGAAAAGAAAGCACCGCCAAAAGAAGCTATGCTTCGGCATCCAACGAAAGACTCGAGCTACGGAAAAGACTAAAAGCATTCGGTGAAGTAACCGAATGTTTTTCTTTTGCTTTGTTATGGGAAGTTGTTGCTATCCGCTCCAGGTTGCTCGCTTTCCGCGGGGCAGGCGGTGAGCCACATTCGTTCGTTGCACTCTTAAGTGTCTCACCTGCCCACCTGTCCCGCAGGAGTCTCGCACCTTACACTCCAATCAACTTTCATAGAAGAAGATAAAAATTAGGATGATACCAACAAACTTTTAGAAAAATAGCCTTTTCTTTTGGTGTTCAACACTATGTAGTAAGATAAACATAACAAATAAGGAGGTAACACACATGGCATATTTCGCAGCAATTTTACATATGGAAAAACCAGAGCTCAATCAAGAATTCCGTCAGGCTCACTTAGATTACTTAGCAGAGCTTGTTGCACAGGATAAAGTTCATTTGAAAGGACCATTCTTGGACGGAGCAGGCGGTATGGTCGTTTACAAAGCGGAGTCACTAGACGAGGCTAAACAATTAGCAGAAGAAGATCCTTACGTAAAAGAAGGCGTGCGCCGCTTAGAACTTCATGAGTGGGGGATCTAAAGCATTTAAAATCAATAACGGAAGAATCTACGTAAAAGTAGATTCTTTTTTCTATTTTGAGGTCTATTTATGTGGCGTAAGTGATGCCTTCAGGTGGAAGCGGTGCAATCTCAGGTGCTCACAGCACTTTTTCAGGTGGTAACTCAACACGCACAGGTGAAAACAACCTATTTACCGGTGAACGTGTAATAAATATAAAAACACGTACCGTAAAACGGACTCACATCCCGCAAATAACACACAATCCCACTAAAACCTCATAAAAATAACTCAATTTCGTGAATGTTCCGTCCTCAAGTTGCTTATACAGCGAGCTTTTTGTTATCATCAGAATAATACTTTTCGTATAGAAAGTCTTGGAGGTGGCGAGCTTGTCTCGAATTTCAAAAGATCAAGTGAAACACGTGGCGCATTTAGCCAGGTTAGCGGTTACGGAGGAAGAAGCCGAATTGCTGACTGAACAATTAGATAAGATCATCGGGTTTGCTGAAGAACTGAATGAACTCGACACAGATAACGTGGAGCCGACTACGCACGTTCTGGAGCTGAAGAATATCCTTCGCAAAGATGAAGTTAGGAATTCTGTATCAGTGGATGAGGCGATGAAAAATGCGCCTTCAGAAAGAGATGGCCAGTTTAAAGTTCCGAACATTTTGGAGTAGGAGGAAAGACCACGTATGTCGATTTTAGATAAAAAGATCTCAGAACTTCATCAGTTATTACATACAAAAGAATTGAGTGTAGCTGACATTGTGGATGCGACGTTTGACCGCATTCATCAAGTAGATGGTAAAGTAAAAGCGTTTTTAACACTTAATGAAGAATACAGCCGAATCAAGGCTAAACAATTAGATGAAAAGCTCGTTTCCGGTGCTGACAGAGGACTGCTCTTTGGTATGCCGATTGGTATCAAGGATAACATCGTAACAAAAGGAATCCGTACAACTTGTGCGTCTCGCATTTTAGAAAACTTTGAACCGATCTATGATGCAACCGTTGTGGAACGCTTGAATCAAGCGGATACGATCACGATCGGAAAATTGAACATGGATGAATTTGCGATGGGGTCATCAAACGAGAACTCCGGATTCCACCCAACTCACAACCCGTGGGATCTTTCTTGTGTACCAGGAGGGTCATCCGGTGCGTCTGCGGCATCCGTATCAGCGGGGGAAGTTCTTTTCTCACTGGGTTCTGATACAGGTGGCTCGATACGTCAGCCTGCTGCTTTCTGTGGTGTTGTTGGATTGAAGCCAACTTACGGACTCGTATCTCGTTACGGCTTAGTCGCGTTCGCATCATCACTGGATCAAATCGGTCCTGTAACGCGTAACGTTGAAGACAATGCATACTTGCTGCAAGCTATTGCAGGGAACGACCCGATGGATTCTACTTCTGCAAAAGTGGATATCCCAGATTACTTGGCTTCTTTTACTGGTGATGTGAAAGGGCTGAAGATTGCGGTTCCAAAAGAATACCTAGGTGAAGGTGTAGAGCCTGGCGTAAAAGAGCGCGTGATGGAAGCTTTAAAAGTACTTGAAGGACTTGGAGCGACATGGGAGGAAGTATCTCTGCCGCATTCTCGTTATGCGCTTGCAACGTACTACTTGCTGTCATCATCTGAAGCTTCTGCTAACCTTTCGCGCTTTGATGGCGTTCGTTACGGATTGCGTTCAGATAACAGCGAGAACTTGATCGAGATGTACAAGCAGTCTAGGAGCGAAGGATTTGGTGAGGAAGTAAAACGCCGCATCATGCTTGGAACGTTCGCGTTAAGCTCTGGATACTACGATGCTTATTATAAAAAAGCACAAAAAGTTCGTACGCTGATTAAAGAAGACTTTACGAACATTTTTGAAAAATACGATGTAATTATCGGACCAACAACGCCATCTGCATCGTTTAAATGTGGATCGATGACGAAAGATCCATTAACGATGTACATGAACGATATTCTAACGATTCCGGTTAACTTAGCGGGTGTGCCTGCGATCTCTGTACCATGTGGATTCTCAGATGGACTGCCGATCGGACTTCAGATCATCGGTAAACATTTTGACGAGAGCACGATTTATCGCGTAGCACATGCGTTTGAACAAGCAACAGATCATCACACAGAAAAGCCGAAGCTGTAGGGGGTGCAGAAAATGAGCGAATTTGAAACGATAATTGGATTAGAAGTACACGTGGAATTAAAAACGAACACTAAGATTTTCTGCGGCTGTTCTACAAACTTTGGTGCACCGCCAAACACGAATGTGTGTCCGATCTGCTTAGGACATCCTGGCGTGTTGCCTGTTGTGAACCATCAAGCTGTAGATTTTTCAATGCGTGCTGCACTTGCACTTAACTGTGAAATCAATAGAGAAACAAAATTTGACCGCAAGAACTACTTTTATCCAGACAATCCGAAAGCTTATCAAGTGTCGCAGTTCGATAAGCCGATCGGTGAAAATGGCTGGATCGAGATCGAAGTGGGCGGAAACAAAAAGAAAATCGGCATCACGCGCATCCATATGGAAGAGGATGCGGGTAAGCTGACGCATACGGCAGACGGATCACTTGTCGATTTGAACCGTCAAGGAACGCCTCTTGTTGAAATCGTATCTGAGCCGGATATTCGTACGCCTGAAGAAGCTTATGCGTATCTAGAAAAGCTGAAAGCGATCATTCAATACACAGGTGTATCTGATTGTAAGATGGAAGAAGGTTCGTTGCGCTGTGACGCGAACATCTCGATTCGTCCAGTCGGTCAAGAGAAGTTCGGAACAAAGGCGGAGCTTAAGAACTTAAACTCGTTTGCTTTCGTTCAAAAAGGGTTAGAGCATGAAGAGAAGCGTCAGCGTGAAGTGGTTTCAGCTGGAGGAGAGATTCTTCAAGAGACTCGCCGATATGATGAAGCGACGAAAACGACGATCCTCATGCGTGTAAAAGAAGGATCTGACGACTATCGCTACTTCCCAGAGCCTGACCTCGTATCCATTTTTATTGATGAAGAATGGATGGGTCGTGTGAAAGCGGACATTCCAGAACTTCCTGATGCTCGTCAAAAACGTTATGTGGGTGACTTTGGTCTACCTGAATATGATGCGAAAGTATTAACGATGACAAAAGAGATGGCTGATTTCTTTGAAGCGACAATTTCAGCTGGTGCAGATGCGAAGCAAGCATCCAACTGGATCATGGGTGAAGTGAGTGCTTACTTAAACAACGAAAACAAAGAACTAGACCAAACGGCTTTAACAGCTGAAGGTCTTGCTGGCATGATCAAGCTGATCGCTGACGGAACGATCTCGAACAAGATTGCTAAGACGGTCTTCAAAGAGTTGATCGAGAACGGTGGCGACGCAGATAAAATCGTAAAAGAAAAAGGTCTCGTGCAGATCTCAGACGAAGGAGCAATTCGCGAAATCGTCGTGAAGATCCTCGATGCGAACGAGCAATCTGTTGCGGATTATAAAGACGGAAAAGAAAAAGCAGTCGGATTCCTTGTTGGACAAGTGATGAAAGAAACAAAAGGGAAAGCGAACCCTCCACTTGTAAACAAGCTGATTGTGGAAGAACTTAAAAAGAGATAAGAATTGTTATTTAAAAGGGTAAGGCGACCAAGCTTAATGTGGTTGCTTTACCCTTTTCTTGTTTTTGAAGTGCGTTGTTCAATCAATGGGGCATCGGAATGCAACGAAGTTCTAAAACTAATCACTTTGGAATTACTGTATTTATTTCATCTTTGACAAGTTGATCGGAGAGGAGGGTGCGAGACTCCTGGGGGATCAGTGGGACAGGTGAGACTCTTAACAGCGCAGAGCGCTAAGAGGCTCACCGCACACCCCCCGGAAAGCGAGCATCCCGGAGCGGAGATCAACACTTTCAAAACTATACTTTCAAACAATCCTGAATCAAATAAGCAATCTGCTTACATGATGGATGATTATTCAGGTTTAAGATCAACCCTTTTACAATAGCAGGACTAAGGCTTGGCTCAATCATCTGCTGTTTCAGAAGATCCAATGACTCTTTTAACGTTGAATCTTCTACTTCCTCTATCTTTTGTTCTACCATTTCTAATAGTTGTTCTTTTGTTACATGAACATGAAAAGGCTCGTTTAACGTATGGTAAAGCGCTTCTGTAATAAACGTCGTCTCTGAATGGTTAGCGAGCAGTGCTGTTTTCTCTGCAAGTGAACGACTCAATGTATGAAGATCGAGTGGCACATCAAAGAACAGGATCAAGTGTGAATACGTATGAATAAAGCCTTTCACACAATAGATTATATCATAACGAGTACGTGAGATTTCATCCTTATATATACGGTCCAACATGCCCAATATGATGTTATCAATGAGTTTATCGTATTGATGGATCTTTGAGATAAGTTCTTCATTCGGTGTTTTTGATTGTTCTTTTATAAAAATCTTGGCAAAATCAGAATGCTTCTGAAAAGTATGAAACGCTGCTTGAAAGAATTCGTATAATAGTTCAGCACTCGCTTTATGATTTTTGACTACATGGTCAATATCTGAGATAAGACTAAGCATAAAGTGGTCGATCAGACCGTTGATCAGTTCGTCTTTTGATTTAAAAGATAAATAGAATGCACCTTTTGAGATGCCTGCATGTTCCGTTATTTGTTGGACTGATGTGGCGTCAAACCCTTGCTGTGCAAAAAGTTCGAGTGCACTCTCCATAATTAGTTGTTTCTTACTCATTGTATCGCTCCTAAGTAATTCATTGACAAATGACCAATCAGTCATTAGTATAAATAATTGAGTTGGATAAGTCAATTAGGGGTTGGTGGATGAATGAAAGGTTTAGTTAATTTTGTCTTAATGAATAAATTAGCTGTATGGCTGCTTACCATTATTATAACAGTCTCAGGTATTTATTCAGGAACACGCATGAATATGGAAACGATTCCGGATGTTTCCATTCCATACTTGATGGTGATGGACGTTTATCCTGGAGCTACTCCAGAGAAAGTAATGGAAGATGTCTCGATGCCGATCGAAAAAGCGGTAGAGGGGCTTGAAGATGTTAAAGCCGTTTATTCAAATTCTTATTCGAACATGTCTAATCTTCAAGTGGAGTACGAATACGGAATAGACATGGACGAAGCAAAACGTGAGCTCCAATCTGCACTGGATGCAGTTGAATTGCCCGAAACGGCTGAGGAGCCGACTGTGACAGCGATCAGCATGAACATGATGCCTGTTGCTGCATTAAGTGTAAGTAGTACGAAAGAGGATATTGTTGAATTAACTTCAACGGTTGAAGAGATTATTCTACCTAAGATCGAGAAGATCGATGGTGTAGCATCCGCAAAAATTACGGGTCAGCATATCGAAGAGGTAGATCTTACATATAAAAAAGAGAAGTTGAAACAGTATGATCTAACAGAAGATAAAGTAAAAGAAATGATTCAAGCAAGCAACATGGCTGTTTCATTAGGACTGTATGAGTTTGAAAAAGGGGAAGAAGCGGTTGCGGTTGATGGAAAGTTCATGACTTCAGACGAACTGAAGAACATGATGGTTCCGGTAACACCATCTGCAACAAACCCAACACCGTTTGTGAAGCTGAGTGAGATCGCGGATATTAAAAAAGTCGGTAAAGTTGAATCCGTTTCTCGAACGAACGGAGATGAAGCGATTGCCATTCAAATCGTGAAAGAGCAACAAGCTAACACGGTTGATGTTGTGAATGGTGTAAAAGAGCTGATTAAAGAAGAGAAATCCAAAGTAGATGGTCTAGTTATTGATGTGTCACTCGACCAAGGAAAACCAATTGAAGATTCAGTAGCAACTATGATTGAAAAAGCATTGTTTGGCGGATTGATTGCCGTACTGATCATCCTATTATTCCTTCGTGATTTTAAATCGACGATTATTTCAATTATCTCTATCCCAGTTTCAATCTTCATGGCGTTATTGGTGCTCAACTGGATGGACATCACGTTGAACATCATGACACTAGGAGCAATTACGGTTGCGATCGGTCGTGTAATCGATGATTCTATCGTTGTTGTAGAAAATATTTATCGACGTTTGCATTTGAAAGAAGAAAAATTAAACGGACGTGCGTTAATTAGAGAAGCAACGATTGAGATGTTCAAGCCGATCCTTTCTTCCACACTCGTAACGGTTGCGGTGTTCGCTCCGCTTATCTTTGTGGGTGGTATGGTAGGTGAACTGTTCGCGCCGTTCGCGTTAACGATGACATTTGCGCTTGGAGCATCACTCATTGTTGCCATAACAATCGTTCCAGCATTATCACACTTTTTGTTTAAAAAGAAGCTGTATAGCGAAAAGACAGAAAGCAGTCATAAAGAAACTGGTAAATTAGCAAAATGGTATAAAGGGATTCTTAATAAATCTCTTAATCATAAAATTATCACTTCTATCTTGGCGATCCTTTTACTTGCAGGAAGTCTAGCTTTAACGCCTATTATCGGTTTTAGCTTTATGGGCAGTGAAGAAGATAAAGTCATGTATCTAACTTACACACCAAAAGCCGGTGAGCTGAAAGAAGAAACATTGAAGAACGTTGAAGCATTAGAAGAAAAGATGCTAAAACGCGATTATATCGATATCGTTCAAATCTCTGTTTCAGATAACGCAGATCCGATGATGGCTATGGCCGGTGGCGGAGAAGGCGGGGCACTCATGTACCTCATCTTTGATCCAGAAATGGAGAACTTCCCAGAAGTGCGAGATGAAATAGAAGACTATGTCGCTGACCTTGGTCAATCAGGAGAATGGAAGAGTCAGAACTTCGCTGCCTCAACGGGAGCTGAAAATGAAGTCAGCTATACGTTCTACAGTGAAGATTTGAATAAACTCAATAAAGCGGTAAAGATGGCAGAAGACGCCATGAAGAAGAACGATAAGTTAGAAGATGTTACTTCAAGCGCGAAGGATGCGTTCGTCGAGCATACGTTTAACGTCGATCAAAATGAGATTCTAAAATATGGACTAACAACAGGTCAGATCGTGATGATGCTGAATCCGATGAAAGCGGATGAAGTCTTAACGACGATCGAAAAAGATGGCGATACACTAGACGTTATCGTTCAGCAGGAGCAAACGAAACAACCTAAGTCTGTAGATGATATTTTAGCAAGACAGGTACCAACAGCTCTTGGCACGACAATGCCGTTATCTGAGCTCGTTACGGTTGAAAAAGGAACAACACTTAACACCCTTGCCCGAAGTAAAGGGGAGTATTATGCTACCGTGTCTGGTAAGGCAATTGGCGATGATATGTCCAAAGCCACTTCTGAAGTCCAAAAAGACATCGATAAACTAGATATGCCAAAAGGAGTGTCAGTTGGAGTGGCGGGAGTTCAGGCTGATATGAACGAAACCTTCACACAGCTTGGAGCAGCAATGCTTGCAGCAATCGCGATCGTGTATTTCATACTCGTCGTAACATTCCGTGAAGGTGTCGCACCATTTGCGATCCTGTTCTCACTACCATTTGCTGTGATCGGTTCATTTGTCGGTCTATTGATTGCCGATGAGACGATCTCAGTATCCGTAATGATGGGGCTGTTGATGTTGATCGGTATCGTGGTAACGAATGCCATCGTACTCGTAGACCGAATCATTCACATGGAACGCGAAGGAATGAGTATGCGTGATGCGATCTTAGAAGCTGGTGCTACACGTCTTCGTCCGATCTTAATGACAGCTATTGCAACGATCGGAGCGCTGATTCCGTTGGCAATCGGCTCAGGTGGTGGCGGACTGATTTCAAAAGGTCTTGGCGTTACCGTAATCGGAGGATTAGCAAGTTCTACACTATTAACACTTATCATCGTGCCAATCGTGTATGAAGTCCTCTCCAAAATCTTTAAAAAGAATCGTAAAGAAGTAGAAGAGAATTAAGGAAAAGCCCTGCAAAAGTGATGTTGAGTCACTTGCAGGGCTTTTTTTATTTAAAGCAGATTACTTATTGCATCAACTACTTCCGCATCCACTGCCGCAACTGCTTCCACAGCTGCTCCCGCTATCACTGCTGCAGCTGCTGTCATGCCCGCCATTGTCGTCACGGTGGTTGCCACATCCGCTTCCACAAGCGGTCGTGTTACCAGAATTATAGTTTGATGCGGGATTTAACTTTGCCATGTACATGTCATATTCGTCAAAATGATGATATGAATAATAAAGCATTGCTCCAGCTAAGATCGGTGTGCTATCTATTGAATTCGGTGATAGTTTTAATCCTTTGTAAGGATCTTTATCATTCGATATTCGGTTTAAATCGACTTTAATTTTTGTTAGTAAAGCGTGAATGGTCTCTTTATCAGCATTCGGTCTAAAATATCGGATTCCGAGCTTTTCTGTTGAAAGGGTTTGAAGCTCATGTAAAAGGCCTTGATGTAATGGATTTTGAAAAAAGGTTCCCCAAGCAATATGTGTAAAATCCGTAAATGTAAAAAGCTTTGCGTACAAAAGATCAAACCACGCTCTTCCATGTGGATCTGGTTCTACAACATCATTCGGAGCATGATGAATGTGCTCACCGCATAATTCAGTAGAAAACTTTTCATACTCCTTCGTGTACATCAGCATCTCGTGCCAGATGTCATCCACCTTTTTACTAAACATCGGTACATTATTTAAAAGTGAACACATGATAAAGAAGCGTTGAAGCTCGTAATATATAACCTCAAAGTAGGCTTCTGTTGCCTTCGGGTGTTCAGAAAGATATCTGCGCTTTATTTTTTCCTTAAACTCATGAGGGAGAGCTTTTTCCATGTTCCTTACACTTTTTTGTAAATATAGATCTTCGCGAATCCCCAAGTTCGGTGGTAGTTCCGTCTTTTCTGCAACCTTCAGGTAGTTCGGTTTAGTCATGAACTTTATAACAAGGGGAGCAATTACGGCAATGGCAAAAAATAATATAAAAAGTTCAAACATCAAGGTGCCTCCTTTTAAGTCTCCTATCAACTGTATTCTGTTTCTCTACTTTAATGATAATATAAGATGAAAATATTGTAAAAAAGTGGGTGTTTCTTTGACGGTTTTGTTGTTAGCAGGAATTGTTCTTACGTTGATTCTCCTAATGAAACAAAGGGATTTCGCTTCTGTAGGTATGGTAAGAAACATATCTTATAGATTGAAGGGGCGTTCTTTAAGTACAAATTATTGGCAAGCGGGTATAGCTCTATTTGCTGCAAACGCAGCGTTATTCGCACTAGCTTTTGTTATTCTCTTTTTTCTGCCTTATGGTGCTATGGTAGGACTATTGCTGTGCATACCGCTCAGTCTTTTTACGTGGGTCATTTTTTCTGAAGTGTGGGAAGGAGCAATGAAGGATAAAGTGAAGATGGCGTCAATCGGGAGCTCATTCTTTCTTCTTTTCTTAGGATATATCTTTTGGTATTATGCAACGCTTGAACCCGCTTATCCCGGAGACGATTTATTCATGGCATGGATTGGAGTAATCATTGCAACTATTTTTGCTATAGGGGCGATGTGTGTGAGTATGTTTGTGATTTTGAGAAAATGATACGAGTGAAATTTGAAAATAAGCAAGAGTAGACCGAGTGGGCCTACTCTTGCTTATTTGTTATAACTAATGACTCGTTGCTGGTTTTCAATTTCGAAATCTTTAATTTGTATCATATCGGCCGATACATAATGATCGTTTCCTAGATGCACGAGTTGAGGTGGATATAATGGTTTAGGTGGTAAAATAATCGGTTCTCTATGATGTCTGCGCTTTTCAGGGTCAGGTACGGGAATAGATGATAATAATGACTGTGTATAAGGATGTATCGGGTTGCGATACAACTCTTCTTTCGGTGCCATCTCTATTAAATGGCCTAGATACATAACGGCAACACGGTCGCTCATATAATGCACAACACTCAAGTCATGTGAGATGAAAAGACAAGTTAGCTCCATATCTGTTTGTAGATCTTTTAGTAGATTCAAGACTTGAGCTTGAACAGAGACGTCCAGTGCGGAAACCGGTTCGTCTGCAATTACAAACTTTGGATCAACAATAAGTGCCCTTGCAATACCGATACGTTGGCGCTGACCACCAGAAAACTCATGAATTCTTTTTTTATATGACGTTTTTGGTAAACCTACTTTTTCTAACATCTTCATTGCTTTTTCAGTTCGTTCACTCTTCGTTCCCATCTTCTGAATATATAAAGGTTCTTCTAAAATATCACCAACGGTCATACGAGGACTCAAGGATTCATAAGGGTTTTGAAAAATCATTTGAATGTCTTTTTGATAAGGTCGTAGCTTGCTATCTTTCAATTCGGTTATCTCTTTTCCTTCAAACCAGATTTGCCCGTGATTAGGCTGATACAATCGCATGATTGTTCGCCCGAGGGTTGTTTTGCCCGACCCTGACTCTCCGACAATGCCCAGCGTTTCTCCTTTTTGAATATCCAAGGAAACCCCATCTACAGCTTTATAAACACCAGAGCTATCAGTAAAATATTTTGATAGGTTCTGCGCTTTAATCAATAAGTTATCCAATAGTAGTTACCATCCTTTTCTCGTCATAGAAACGAACATAATGCAATGGCTCTATTTCAACAAGTGATGAAGGGGCTTGGAAAGAACTACTTTCATATGTGTATGTTTCCGGTGCAAATTGTCGGCCATCATAATCTGTCTCAAACGTATAGTCCTGTATACTTTTCAAACGAGTCTGGCCGTTTTCTGGAGTAGGAATACTTCCAATAAGTGCTTTTGTATAGGGATGAACAGGGTTTTGGAAAATGGTATAAACATCTGCAGACTCAATGATATGACCTCCTAACATGACATAAACCCAATCAGCATATTCTGCAACGATTCCGAAATCATGTGTGATTAGTAGAACAGATGCATCCATATCAGATTTGTAGTAATCGATCAGATCAAGCACCTGCCTTTGAATGGTTACATCAAGAGAAGTGGTGGGTTCATCTGCAATAATGAGTTTCGGTTTGCATGAGACAGCCATTGCGATGAGGATGCGTTGCTTCATTCCGCCAGAAAGCTGTTCAGGATATTGGTGATAGACTTGTTCAGGATTTTTAAAACCGACTTTATCTAACAGATCGAGTGCTGCTGCTTTACGCTCATTCTTGGTTATGATTTTATGATTCTTCAGCCCTTCTGTGATCTGAACGCCTACTTTCATGCCAGGGTTGAGTGAAGCGATAGCGTCCTGGAAAATCATCGATATCTCATTTCCTCTTATCTTTCGCATCTGTTTTTCGGTAAGCTTTAGCAAATCTATACCATTGAATGTAATGGATCCTCTTTCAGCTGTACCGTTAACCGGTAATAGATTAAGAACAGACAAGGATGTCATACTCTTGCCTGAACCTGATTCCCCGATTAAAGCAACAGTTTGCCCTTTTTCTATCTGAAGGCTGACATCATTGACAGCAATACTCTTGTTTTTTTTCTTGTTAAAAGAAACGTGTAAATTTTTTATCTGTAAAACATGCTGATTCATCCCGTACGCCTCCTTTTATAGTTTTTGAGTTTCTTCTACACTATTTTGAATGCCTTGGATGATTAAATTTAAAGCGAGTATTGTAACAGCAAAACAAGAAAGCGGAATCAAAATGACCCATGGCGCTGCCTGAAGTTTGGTAAACGACATGCCGATTATCCCTGCCCATTCACCAGCTATTGGGATGTCTTGTAGCACGACATTCATCGGATCACCCAGGACGAGTGTTTCAGCACCACCAATAAAAATGGCTAAAACACCTAAATGTGCTAGTAGAATTAATACTTGAATCATCTGTTGTGCGAATATAAGGATAAGGCGAGTGGATAACTCAGGAAGCACGTGTTTGTAATACACATAGGGTTTTCGAGCTCCAATCGCAAACGTGTTATTTATATAGTCTTTGTCTAGAATGCCTCTGATCTCCCGAGAAAATGTTGAAATTAAGGGAGGTACACCAATCCCAATTAAAACGAGGCATTGAAGAAATATCAGCTCATATGAACTTTTTCCATCCATGCCAGCCTTGATCAATAAAGTGTTCATAAAGATGTAAGCTAAGATGGTAGTAGGAATAGTGAGCGTTGCTGAAATGAGATCATCCAAAAATGCATAATTAGCTCTGGGATTTATTAGAGTGATTCCTACTGAAACTACAATTCTAAGGAACGCAATGACAAAAGCGATTAATATGGTATATTTCGCTCCATCGATAATTTGATAAAAAAGTTGTTTTCCGTATAGATCTGTACCAAAAGGAGGAACTTCAGATGGAGAATAGGGTATATGATCGATAATCGTGCCCTCTTTGTCATACATAAAATCCATTAGTTTTAATGCTTCCGTTCTCTCGACTTGTAAAATATCAGTCCAAAAAAAACTAAAAACGAGGATACTCGAGATAAACGTCAGACCAATAATTAATTGTGGCTGTTTAGCTAATTTTAAAATCATGCTACGTTTTTCTCCTTTTGTTGTTTATTTACTGATGCGTTGTAATTATCCGCAATCTCAAACAAGATGGAAAAAGGAACTGCGATAAATAATGCGGTTACTAAGAAAGCAGCTCCCCGCGTAATCATTAATAAGCTCATAATTCCATTGAGGTTATAAACATATTCGACAATAAATAGGTTAGAAAGCATGAATACAAAAATAGTTTTTGAGTACTGTAATAAACTCGTCAAAATGTTTCTGAACACATGCTTTAATGTTATGTAGAAGCGGCCTAACCCCATAGCTCTTGCTACCGTTACATAGGGCTTATGTTGTTCTTCTCTCATTAATAGAAGTGTAATCTTAAACAATTGAATCGTGGGAACGATTGAAAGTACCAAAATGGGCAGCAAATAAATGGGATTGTTATAATCGTTATAAAAAGGTATTAGAAGACCTGTTTTTTTATAAAGAGCTACTATACATACTTGCAAAAGTACGACAATAAATAGATCAGGTAGTGATTCAAATAGGGTCAAGAGACCATAAATTATTCGTTGTAGAAATCTGGGCAGCATAGTAGTAATAAACGTTAACGTGAGTGAAGCAAGTAGACCGATGAGAAGGGCAGTAAAGAAGATTGTCATGGAGTAAAAAAACTGACTGTATATTTCAGGGAAGATGTTTCTTGTTACACTTAAGCCTTTTAATGAATACACGTAAACTTGCTCTGATAGCTGTGTATTAATGCCAAACAAAACAGCCGGTAGAATGCTAATGATTAAAATACCTAGAATCGTAGACCTTAATCGCCTGAGATAACTGTTAATCGAAAAATACATGTTTACACCTCATTTCAATAAATTCACCACTTATAGAAATAATTGTAAACTAAATGTCATAATTTTGAAATAATTTATTTCGAAAAGGAGTTTTAATCTCAAAATAATTGAGCACTAAAAAAGACGGAAATGAAATCCGTCTTTTTATCGTAAATAAGTGAAACGGTAGAAATAAAGAACTAGATAAGAATATCAGTATCTAGAAAGTCATTCATTAACCAATGTAACCCCTCATCAATAAATGTTTTAGAAGGATTTGAGTGAGGCGTATGTTCAAGAACCCAATATATATCAGGGGATTCAGCTAAAACGTGAAGAATCTCCTTAATTGGATAATGCTTTCCGTCATCTTCATGTGAGGGGTGGATTGGAATCCATATGTATTTGTCATTCATAAATTCAATGTTATGAAGATGGACAACTTTAATATGATCTTTCCACTTTTGAATCATCTCAAGAGCATTTTCATCTGCAGCTAATAGATAATCACCAATATCTATGCACAGCTTCAGTCCGTACTTTTTCCATGACGCAAGAGGAAAAGCATCTAGATACTCTATGCCTTTTGGGGATCGATCCAACCCAAGTTTTGGTTCACAAACGATGGGCAAGTTGTATTTAAGTTGTAGTTCAGATAACCGTTTTAGACCCTGCTCAATTAAGATTTCCGGATTTTGTGCAGTTCCTTGAAAATAAGGAAAATGAACAAGGATATACTTAGCGTCTAACTGAACGAGACGCCGAATTTCTTGTTCGAACAAATGCCATGCTTTTTCAGGTGAATGTTGAAACTTCTCTAACAGATCATATTTACTACCGCTTCTAAAGACAGGAGAGTGGATACCAAACGTTTTGTTACTGTTCCTATGAAGTTGGAGAAATCTTTGAAAGGCTTGTTCGTTCTCAAATTCTCCAATTTCAATATGTGTGATCTTTTTTTGAAAAAGTTCGTTAAATTTTTTCTCGTTAGACATGATGGTACTACCCGAAATCCCGATTGTATGTGTCATCTTAACCTCCTTATAAATGAAAAAAGACAGGAGATGAGATCCTGTCTTTTAAAATCCACCGCTACCACCACTACCGCCGCCAGAATGATGATTTTGTTGGGAAGCGTTCCAGGCTGCTGCATTGTTGATCTTGTTCTGATCGCTAACATGCTCTTCAAGCTCATATTTGTAATTGTATCTTCTGTACTTTAGCTTTGTCCTCCAGTTTACGATTGCTGCTAACAAGACCACTGCGGCTACAGGACCTAAAATGATTAGCCAAAACATCGAAGCACCTCCTTAAATAGTGTTATTACTCGTTACCGTATGTTGTTATTTCTTATATATGCGAAGTAAGATGAAGATGAAGCTTGTTCGGCTTAAAAGCTATTTCAATGTATAGTTCTATAAAATGGTAAAGAAATCCTTTAGGGGGTCTGTCCCGGGGTCTGACCCCGGGACAGACCCCCTACAATTTAGACACAATTTTAACACATACTGGCAGATAACAGCTTTGCATTTTAAGACAGGTATCACTATAATATAAGAGGAATCGACAGGAGCAGTCCGGCAGTGGGCTGTTTTTTGCAGTTATACAACAAACCAATTTAGGCTAAAACTTTTATTAAGAAGTCAAACAATGAAGGTGAAAGATATGAAACGAGCTCGACTAATATATAATCCAAGTTCGGGAAGAGAAACGGTAAAAAAACAGCTTCCTTATATTTTAAATAGACTTGAAAATGCAGGCTATGAAACATCTTGTCATGCAACAACACCTGAAGACGGTTGCGCGACTCGCGCTGCACGTGCAGCGGGGGAAAGAGGCTTTGACCTTGTTATTGCGGCCGGTGGAGACGGAACGATCTATGAAGTGGTCAACGGACTAGCAGGACTTGAAAATCGTCCTATGCTAGGAATCATTCCGGCTGGAACAACGAATGACTTTGCACGTGCAGTAGGTGTGCCGCGTACGATTGAAGGAGCTTGTGACGTTCTTTGCGGCGGTGTACATATGCCTGTTGATATCGGTAAAGTGAACGACAAATTCTTCATCAACATTGCGGGTGGAGGTCGTATAACAGAGCTTACTTATGAAGTACCAAGTAAACTGAAGACGATGATCGGACAGCTAGCGTACTTTTTAAAAGGAATCGAGATGCTGCCATCGATCCGTCCAACATTTGTTGAGATTGAATTTGATGATAAAGAAAAATACGAAGGCGAGATCATGCTCTTCTTAGTAGCTAACACAAACTCAGTTGGAGGCTTCGAGAAGCTTGCTCCATCATCAGAGTTTCATGACGGTCTGTTTGATGTCATCATATTGAAGAAAACAAACCTTGCAGAGTTTGTCCGTATTGCATCTCTTGCAATCCGAGGCGAACACATCCATGATGATCATGTCATCTATAAAAAGGCAAAGCGTGTAAAAGTAACGCCTCGTGAAAAGATGCAGATCAACCTAGATGGAGAGCTCGGCGGCATCCTGCCAGGTGAGTTTGAAAATCTACACCATCATTTTGAACTGCTCGTACCTAAAGAACGACTCAAACCATAAACCAATCATGTCAAAGAACACTTTAAGCGAAATTGCTGAGTGTTCTTTTTTAGTTTTATCCTTGTAAGCATTTGGTGTCCATTAACAGTTATGCTACAATCAGAAAAGCATAAGTGACAAAAAGGGACGATGACAATGACAAAGGCTGATTTGCCTGTTCATAAAAATGAGAGTTATGAAGTAGATATAGTGGATTTAACCCATGAAGGAGCAGGGGTTGCTCGTGTAAATGGGTTTACTTTGTTTGTGCCGAATACATTGCCTGGCGAGCGAGGGAAGATTAAGGTTGTAGGTGTGAAAAAAGGATTCGGTTTTGGTCGTTTAGAAGAGCTGATCGAAGAGAGCCCTGAACGCGTTGAACCACCTTGCCCCATATATAAATGGTGTGGAGGCTGCCAGCTTCAGCACTTATCCTATGAGGGACAGCTGGAGTATAAACGCAAGCTTGTAGAAGACGTGTTAACGAGAATCGGTAAGTTAGAAGATGTACCTGTTCTGCCTACACTAGGTATGGGAGAAGAACCGTGGCGTTATCGCAATAAAGCGCAAGTGCCGGTTGGTGAAAGCAATGGGCGCATCATCACAGGTTTTTACCAGAAGCGCAGCCACGAAATCGTAGAGATGGATAGCTGTATCATCACAGGAGATACGAATGATGACGCAGTACAAGCTGTAAAAGAAATCGTGAATCAATACAATATCAGTGCCTATAATGAAGAAAAACATAAAGGCGTTCTCCGTCATATCATTGCGCGATACGGTAAAACGACAGGTGATTTGATGATCGTACTCGTTACGAACGGTCAAGAGCTGCCACAGCGTAAGAAGATAGTAGAAGATATTCGAAAAGCACTACCTGAGATCAAATCGATTGTTCAAAATGTGAATTCAAAACGTACGAACGTGATTTTTGGTGAAGAAACGCGAGTACTTTGGGGTGCTGAATATATTTATGATTTTATCGGCGACATCAAGTTTGCCATCTCGGCACGTTCGTTTTATCAGATCAATCCAGACCAAACGAAAGTGCTTTATGATCAAGCGTTACAATATGCAGAACTGAATGGTGATGAGACGGTCATCGATGCATATTGCGGAATAGGGACGATCTCACTGTTCCTCGCACAAAAAGCAAAAAAAGTGTACGGAGTTGAAATCGTACCAGAAGCGATTGAAGACGCGCGCCGCAATGCGGAGTTAAACAACATCCATAACGCTGAGTTTGCTGTTGGTAAATCAGAAGAAGTGATACCTGAGTGGAAGAAGCAAGGCATCACGCCAGATGTGATTGTCGTTGATCCACCTCGAAAAGGCTGTGACGAGGAGTTATTAAAAACTATCATCGAAATGAAGCCTAAGCGCGTAGTCTATGTGAGCTGTAATCCAGGCACACTCGCACGTGATTTGCGTGTACTTGAAGATGGTGGGTTTAAAACGCAGAAAGTCCAGCCGGTCGATATGTTTCCTCAGACTACACACGTTGAAGCCGTTGCGTTGCTTGAGCTTAACTAACCCAAAAATTCCTAACGAAATAAGAAGCTATCTTACAAATAATGACTTTGGCATTGTTTTGAAGGGAACATGGAACGCATCAGCAGTGTGGGCAAGACGTGACAAGATTTTAAATGAAAATGAGTAGTGATAATTACAGGAAGTGAGCCTTCAAGACGGCTCACTTCTTTTTTTATTTTGACTGTGAAGATGATTTTGCAGACTACTCATGAAGTGTGTGTCACAGATAGGTCTGATGTATATGACGCATTCCTAATTTTAACAGTTTGCAAGTGTTATTGTTTTTCAAAAGTCGATATGCTAGAATCATGCTTGGGAATGATAATTATTATCAATAAGAAATTCAATAATAGTTTGTACATGTTGTATCGTTCATTTTAATAATTACTAACGATGCTTTAGTTTGTAGTAACTTTGACAGAAAAATTATAATCTCCGAAGTGTCTGGAGAATGGTTAGGTATATAGAACTTGCTCGGTCTCCGATTGAAGAGACAGTCATTATGGAAAGGGTGTCAATGATGAGAAACATCGAAAAATATAGAAATGCCTTTATTAATGTGTTGGAACTAGAGGAAGATGAAGTAGTTGAGAATTTAGTATTAGCAGAATCAGCAGAATGGGATTCTATCGCACATATGGCGCTTATTTGTGAGATTGAGGATGCATTTGATGTCTCATTAGATTCAGAATGGATGACGGAATTCAATTCTTACCAGTCTGGAATTGAGCTATTGGAACGTTCGGGAGTGAACATGATTAATGAATAACTTCAAAAAGATGGAGCAGTTTGGGAACCGCACAGCTGTATATGCAGACCGAGAATATTCATACTCTGAAATGGTAGAAATATCGGATGCTATCTGCGGTAATGTGGGTGAAAGAACGCTCGTTTTTTGTTTGTGTTCAAATAATAAAGAGTCTTTATTTGGCTACGTAGGCTTTATTAGAGGTGGCGTTGTCCCCGTGCTTTTAGATGCATCTATTCATATAGATCGGTTACGAAGGCTGGTTCATCTTTATAAGCCTGCATACATCTGGGCAAGTAGTAATAATCAAGATCTCTCAAAGACAATGGATTCTTCATTTGTATATGGAGAGTACTCATTATATAAATGTCCTACCCATTTTCAACATAATCTTCATGAACATCTTGCTCTCCTCTTAACAACCTCTGGAAGTACGGGGAGCCCCAAATTTGTTCGTTTAAGCTATGAAAATATTTTTGAAAACGCTATATCAATAGCTAAATACCTTGATATCCATGAAAACGAAAAACCGATTACCACACTACCAATGAACTACTCCTACGGGCTTTCTATTATTAACAGCCATTTCATATGTGGAGCCACCGTCGTTGTAACGGGAGCTTCTATCATGAGTAAGGAGTTTTGGAATTTATGTAAGGAACAGCAAGTCACAACTTTTGGTGGAGTTCCTTTTGTGTATGAGATGCTTGACAGGATGAAGTTTGAAGAGCTTAATCTGCCAAGTTTAAAAAAATTAACTCAAGCAGGTGGCAAATTGAGTGAAACGCTATCCCACAAATTTGCTCATGTGTGTAATCAGAAGGGGATTCAGTTTTTTACAATGTACGGTCAAACGGAGGCGACAGCGCGGATGACCTATCTACCCTATGAAAAAAATCTAGAAAAAGCAGGGAGTATCGGTATCGCTATTCCTGGTGGAGAGCTAATCCTTCAAGATGACAAGGGAAACAAAATTACAGCACCTCATTTGATAGGCGAATTGATATACAAAGGGCCGAATGTTTCCTTAGGGTATGCGGAGTCGTTATTCGATCTTTCAAAAAAAGATGAGAATAAAGGTATTTTGCGTACGGGAGATATGGCTTACTTTGATGAGGATGGGTATTTCTTTATATCGGGGCGCATCAAAAGAATGATTAAAGTGTATGGAAACCGCATCAGCCTTGATGATGTAGAAGCGTTTTTACATGAGCATGGCCACGATTGTATCTGTGCTGGAAGCGATGACCAAATGTATATCTACACATTAAGAGATGATTATGTTCAGATAAAAAAAATAGTCAAAGAAAAATTAAACTTAAAGGGCTTTAAGATTATGAGAATTGAGGAAATCCCACGTAATCATTATGGGAAAATCCTCTATTCAGACCTTCCTAAACTTGGCTAATGTATAGTCGGTAATCTCTAAGACCGACCACCGTGTTGCAATGCCATTTATGCAGTTTATTTATCAGAAAAATTATAAGTTGATTTATTATCAGGTGATTGGATGACTTTTATATCAATTGAGTTTCTTCTATTTCTCGCAATAACTGTTTTGTTGAATTATATAATCCCCCATCGATTGAGATGGGTTCTTTTATTGGTTGCAAGTTATGTTTTTTACGCTAGTTTAAGTATTCAATTTATACTTTTACTCTTAATTAGCACAGCTTTTACTTATTTTACTGGAATTTTTATTGAAAAACAGGAGACAAAAAAACAGAAGAAAAAAGCCATGGTTGTTGGTATTTCTGTATTGTTGTTTTTTCTTGGTTGGTTTAAATATTTAAATTTTGTGAATGAATCGCTTCGGTCGATAGCAACTTTCATGGGTTGGAATTATTCGATACCCTACCAAGAGATCGTTCTGCCATTAGCCATTTCATTTTATACATTTCAGGCTGTAAGTTATCTTGTGGATATTTTCTATGGAAAGCAAAAAGCTGAAAGACATTATGGTTATTTTTCGGTCTATTTTGCATTTTTTCCACAACTGGTTGCAGGGCCGATTGAACGTGCCAAAAAATTAATTCCACAATTGAAAGTCGAACAGCGTTTACAATATGAAAATTTAGTATATGGAATGAAGAGAATCGCATGGGGTTTTTTTAAAAAGACATTGATTGCAGATCGACTAGCTCCAATCGTTGCTAGTGTTTACGATAGTCCTAACCCGTCTGGTTCTGAAATCGTACTAGCTACTATATTATTCTCGATTCAGTTGTACGCTGATTTTTCAGCATGCAGTGACATTGCCATTGGTAGCGCAAGAATGCTGGGGATAAATTTAACAGAAAACTTTAAACAGCCGCACTTTGCCGTTTCAATTTCAGATTTTTGGAGTAGATGGCATATAACGCTCTCCACATGGCTTAGGGATTATATTTTTTTCCCGTTATGTAAGAGGAAAAAGAAGAGAAGTGAAATTTATTTTGCCATTGTGATTACTTTTTTAGTAAGTGGCATTTGGCACGGAGCCGCATGGACGTTTGTTATATGGGGTCTTATTCATGGGTTTTATCGCGTGTTTGGAGATGCAACGAAATCTTATCGTGAACGTATGGCTTCGTTTGTTCGATTGGATAGAAGCCCAGTGCTCCATAGATGGTTGAAAATTACAATAACCTTCCTGCTCGTTTGCTTTTCCAGAGTTTTTTTTCGATCGGATACCGTATCACAAGCATTTGAACATGCAAAACTTTTCTTGAGCATCAGCTCTTGGAGCCCGGTGGGAATGATTAAAGCTTTTGAAATTTTTCCGTTATTTGATCTGCTACTTTTCATTTTTTTCTTTATTATTCTACAACTGTTTCAGTATATAGAAAGAAACAATGGTTCAGCATGGGAATTTCTATCAAAACACTCTACATTTACTAGATTGGCATTTTATATTTTTCTTATTTTTTCAGTTCTTGTATTAGGTGTTACAGGTGATGGATTTGTTTATGGTGGATTTTGATACAAATACAACTTTCTTATGTAGTTTAGGTGAAGGTTTGGTGAAAGAAGAAACACGGTGTTGAAAGGATTTGCTATGGTACGTTTATTCATCAAGTTAACAATTATAATCGGTGTGGTTATTCTGCTTTTTATGCCTATCAATCAATTTGTTAAGGATTCGTATGATTACAATATTGACCATGACATACTGGCATTTAAGAAAGAACCACACCCTGTTGATATCATCAATCTAGGTGCATCTCATTCGATGTATGGTTATTATTTTAAGCCCACTGGTTTGTCCCATCTGGACTTAGCGCTTCCTTCTCAGACCATTCAATACGACTCTAAATTGTTGAAAGAGTATGGTGAGCATCTTAAACCTGGTGGTGTCGTTCTCGTTTCCATTTCTCAGATGACTTTCGCCAATTCTGAGGCTAAGAACATTGGGAACTATTATAGGATTTTGGATCAAAGTGATATTGAACCGTATAATATCATTGATTATTACACTTACTTGAAATTACCTGGGACAAATACGGCGAGTCTTAGCTCTGCAATCACGGGTAAATTAAAAGACTTAAGATGGAATTCTCATCAACCTTGGTCAAATAATGGTAAAGATTATTCGGAAAGAAAGTATGAGAAAATAGAAGAACAATACCAGGAAGCAATTGAAAACAATAACATCGAACCAAATGTAAAGCAGTTAGAAGAGATTGTAGATTATTGCAGCGAGAAAGGCTACCAAGTCGTGTTGACCATGGAGCCCGTTCATCAGTCTTATCAAGAAAATTTCAATGAAGAAGTAATGAATAGACTTGTTTTTCAGCATTTAGAAGCTCTAAATTTAGATGTTCCATTTTTAAATTATATGAGTGATCAAAGATTCTTAAACAAAAAAGAATATTTTATTGATCCCGATCATTTAAACAGTGAGGGAAGAAAAAAGTTCTCTTGGATCGTATACGAGGAACTGAAGAGAATGGGCTATTTAACAAAGAGTTAAATCAATGTACTGTTTTTTTCTTGGATGCTATTCCTGAATCAGCTTATAGATATCTTTTTGTACGAATTGTGTGGATATCATAACCATTGAGAGTCTTTTTGTGCATTTACAAATTTCCATAAATTATAAATGTGCAGTGATTGATATTGAGTGAACAATCATGATATAAGTGTAAAAGAATATTTATTACCGGGATTTAGAAGTTGCATTATAGTGAGAGGATTTGAGCATCAATGATAGATAATTTTTGGCGTGATCTGCCGCGTCCATTTTTTGTACTTGCTCCAATGGAGGATGTGACAGATGTTGTTTTTCGTCATGTCGTAAGTAAAGCTGGGCGACCGGATGTGTTTTTTACGGAATTTACCAACTCGGATAGCTATTGTCATCCAGAAGGATTAAAAAGTGTTCGCGGTCGTTTGACGTTTACAGAAGATGAACAGCCGATGGTGGCACATATATGGGGAGATAACCCTGAATATTTCCGTCAAATGAGTATTGGCATGAAAGCGATGGGCTTTAAAGGAATCGACATTAACATGGGCTGCCCTGTACCGAATGTTGCACAAAGAGGAAAAGGAAGCGGCCTTATTCTACGTCCAGATGTAGCGGCTGAATTGATTCAGGCGGCTAAAGCGGGCGGACTGCCTGTTAGCGTGAAAACACGACTTGGTTTTAAAGAGATCGATGAGTGGGAAGCGTGGCTTACACATATTTTAGAGCAGGATATTGCGAACCTTTCTATCCATTTACGAACAAGAGAGGAAATGAGTCTTGTAGATGCCCATTGGGAGCTGATTCCTGAAATTAAAAAGCTGCGTGACCGAATCGCACCAGATACGCTATTAACGATCAATGGTGACATTCCCGACCGTCAAGTTGGGTTAGAACTTGCAGAAAAGTACGGTATCGATGGCGTCATGATCGGGCGTGGAATCTTTAAGAATCCTTTTGCTTTTGAAAAAGAGCCAAGAGAGCACAGCAGCAAGGAATATCTTGATCTATTAAGACTGCAGCTCGACCTTCAAGATCAATACGCAGAAGAAGTGCCGCGTTCTATCACAGGACTTCACCGCTTTTTCAAAATCTATGTAAAAGGATTCCCTGGGGCGGCCGAATTACGAAATCAGTTGATGAACACGAAATCAACGGATGAAGTGAGAGCATTGCTAGATAACTTAGAACTGTAATAGCATATAAACATTAAAAAAACAGTATGAGACCAGACGTGTTTCATACTGTTTTTTTGTTCTTAATAGGATTGTAGTCCGGCATTCAACTAGAGGAAGGTGATCTTTCTTGTAGAATTATAAGTCATACTAAAAGATTCGAGGAGGCGTTCCGTTATGAAATTACTGCTTACATCAGGTGGCGTGATTAACAAAAGCATACATGAGGCGCTCGTTGATATGCTGGACAAGCCGATTGCTGAATGCAATGCCCTTTGTATACCTACCGCAATGTACGGACATCCTTGGGTAGGACCAGGTGTGAAGGCTTGGAAATTTATCACAGGGAGAGAGGAAAATCCTATGGTTAACCTAGGCTGGAAGTCAGTTGGTGTGCTCGAGCTTACAGCGCTGCCAAGCATTGACAAAGAACGGTGGGTACCCCTCGTAAAGGAGACCGACGTCTTATTGGTATCGGGTGGAGATGCTCTCTATCTTTACCATTGGATGCAGCAGTCTGGGCTTGCGGAGCTTTTACCGACTCTTCGTGCCGTTTATGTGGGTATGAGCGCAGGTAGTATGGTGATGACACCTAAGATTGGGGAAGAATTCGTTGGTTGGACTCCACCGACCGGTGAAGATAAAGCACTTGGATTTGTCAATTTTTCAATCTTTCCACATGTTGATCACGAGATGCTGCCGGACAACACCATGGCCGCTGCAGAACAATGGGCGGCTGCGTTACAGGGCCCAGCGTATGCTATTAACGATGATACCGCCATTAAAGTGATTGATGGTGAGGTAGAGGTTATCTCAGAAGGACATTGGAAACAGTTTTAATATTGAATGTACTATCTTGCTAGCTTGTTGAATGTCATTTGTGTATCTGTTTTCTTATTAAATAAAGAATAGAGGTTTTAATATGGAGGCCAATAAAAGATGGCTTTCTATTCCTAAAGAGATTAGAAGTCGGCTTATTAATAATGTTTTTTGCACTAATTGTTCAGATGTTACAACGATTGAAAGTTTTACGATAGAAGATGCTCGATTTGGAGTGGTTCTAAAAGGCAAGTGTAAAAAGTGCGGGCATGAAGTGGCACGGGTTATTGAATCTGAGTAGTACGACATGTCCTAACCTCAATCTTTTATAAAGTTAGTGCAAAAGTAATGTAGCCCAATATATACATGTACGAGACGATTATCTAAAAATACATATTTATCAAGGAAGGGATAGGAGGGGAAATGGCCTCTCTATTCCTTCTTTTTGTTTGAAAAGAGCCAATTCATTCACAACATAAGGGAGTTGGTAGTTTATACCTAAACCACTTTTACCCCCATTAGTTTGAATATTAAAATAATTCTTATTATTCATTTAAATAGACTGGCTATTCTTTATAATGATGTTATCCAATTAATAGGAGGTAACAAATTTTGAAGAAAAAGCTTATTGCTCCTGTCGTTCTGTCATCTGCCTTATTGGTAGGTTCTATTCCATTGAATGTCTTGGCTCAGCCGTTAGAATCTAGTAAGGTTAGCCATGTACAAGCATCAAAGGAATGGAACGAGAAAGCAAATGTTCCATTCTTTGTGAAGGAACGAAATGCGGAGAAGTTTTCCTCCAGCACTTCTTCTAACGCAATAAATTACTTGAAGAAAATTCAAGATATAACTGGGATTCAAAATCCAGAGAAGCATTTAAAAGTAAATGATGTGCAGAAAGATGAATTGGGTATGACTCATATTCGCTTTAATCAGGCAGTCAATGGGATTCCAGTAGAAGGTTCTGAAGTTATCGTTCACTATAACAAAAATAATGAAATTGTTTCTGTTAACGGAAGAACCAATCAGACGATTTCCAATGAAACTGTGGTTAAAGCATCCTCGTTAACCAGTGAGAAAGCTCTTCAAACAGCTTTAGCTTCTGTTAAGGCGCCGAAAGAACTAATCGCTGAACCGTCAACTGAGCTTGTTATCTATCCGTTTGAAAACAAAAACCACCTGGCATACAAAGTGAATGTTAACTTTATGGGTGCAGAACCTGGAAACTGGTTTGTGTTTGTAGATGCTAAGACAGGGGATGTCATCGATCGATATAATGGGCTTATGCATGCTGATGAACATAAAACGCAAACAGGCTCTGGCCTTGGCGTTAATGGTGAACATAGAAAATTACATATTACACGAGTGAAAGAACCGCAATCTGGAACAAGATTTGCATTAGCGGATTACTCACATGCAAATCTTGAAGGGATTTTCACGTATGATGCAACAAGTGACTGGGACTCTAGTAATGATAAGATTTATACGGGGCATTCTGCTTCCTTTACGAGTGACTATGACCGAGCGGCTGTTGATGCACACTATAATTCTGAAAAGGTCTATGAGTATTATTTGAATGAGCATGGTAGGAATTCTTTGGATGGAGAAGGTATGGCGATTAATTCCTATGTACACATGGGTGTCGATTACAATAATGCATTCTGGAATGGACGTTATATGGCCTATGGAGATGGTGACGGTGAATTCTTCATTCCATTATCAGCAGGTCTAGATGTTGCGGCACATGAAATGACACATGGTGTGATTACGCATACCGCGAATCTAGCTTACCGTAATCAATCTGGAGCACTTAATGAATCATTTGCTGACGTTTTTGGTGCGCTTGTTGATGATAGTGATTGGGAGATGGGTGAGGACATTATGGCACCGGCTGCAAAAGCAGATGGTGTAACGAGATTGCGTAGCTTAAGCGACCCGAACAGTGTTGTGGTCAGCAATCCACAAAGAGCAGCATACGGCAGTGGCGTCTATCCAGCACATATGGATGAATATTATAACATGCCGCTGAATGTAGATAATGGCGGGGTGCATGTGAACTCTTCTATTACGAATCACGCTGCCTATCTGATTGGTGAGGAGCTTGGTAGAGAAAAATTAGGTAAAATATATTACCGTGCTCTATCGGTCTACTTAACATCGAATTCTAATTTCAGTGAAGCTCGTCAAGCCATCGTACAAGCTGCAACCGATCTTTATGGATCAGGAAGTGCAGAAGTAACAGCAGTTAACGCAGGCTTTGATGCGGTTGGTATTCATTGATAGACCATTAATAAAAGGAATAGAAAATGAAAACCTCAGGTATTCAATCCTGAGGTTTTATTTAGGTAAAAGACCGCGTCTAATGTTATCTAAATATTCAAATGATTACAACTTTTATAAATACATTGTATTAAGCCGAAATACTTACTATAATACTACTTAGTAGAAAGACAATTGTCTTTTTCAGGTGGATGAAATTTGTTGTGATTCAATGGTCCTATCGGTTAAAGCATATCTTACTGCAGGTTTATTCAGAATAACAGCTTTACAATTCTAACTAGATTGGTGATGACATCTATGAAACGTATAATGAAGAAGTGGAATCAGCTAAGTCTTGTTAAACAGATCTTTATCGGATTAATTGTAGGTATTATCTTAGCTTTAGCGATTCCGCAAGCAGCAAAACCTGTTGTTATTTTTGGAACATTATTTGTGGGTGCACTAAAAGCAATCGCACCTGTTTTAGTATTATTTTTAGTTATGTCAGCGATCGCCCAGCATAAAGCAGGCCATCAGACAAACATGAAAGCTATTATTTCTCTATATCTTATAGGAACTTTTCTAGCAGGGTTGATTGCGGTTGTTGCTAGCTTTATCTTCCCAGTAGGTCTTACACTTGGAAAAGGAGCAGAAGGTGTGACTCCTCCAGGTGGCGTAGTTGAAGTACTCAAAACGTTATTGATGAACGTTGTTGATAACCCATTCAACGCTTTAGTTAACGCGAACTATATCGGTATCTTGGCATGGGCAGTACTTTTAGGACTTGCTTTAAGAAGTGCGCAGGAAACGACAAAAACGATGATCTCAAACGTTTCAGATGCTGTAGCCAAACTAGTGACGTGGGTCATTAAATTTGCACCGCTAGGAATCATGGGACTAGTCGTTGAATCGATCACGTCGAACGGAATTGATTCATTATTGAGTTATGGTAAGTTGTTAGGACTTTTAATTGGTTGTATGGTATTTGTTGCGTTGGTTGTGAATCCACTTATTGTGTTTATAGCAATCCGCCAAAATCCGTATCCGCTTGTTTTGAAGTGCTTGAAAGAAAGTGGAATCACAGCATTCTTCACACGCAGCTCTGCTTCTAACATCCCTGTTAACATGAAGTTATGTGAGAAGCTTGGTTTGGACAAGGATAACTATTCGGTATCCATCCCATTAGGTGCGACGATCAATATGGCAGGAGCAGCGGTTACGATCTCTGTTTTAACACTTGCTGCGGTTCATACTCTTAACATCCAAGTCGATCTTGGAACAGCTATTCTACTAAGCGTTTTATCTGCTGTATGTGCATGTGGTGCTTCAGGGGTTGCAGGGGGGTCCTTGTTATTGATTCCTCTAGCATGTAGTCTGTTTGGAATTCCAGGTGATGTGGCGATGCAAGTAGTTGGTGTCGGCTTTATTATTGGTGTTTTACAAGATTCTTTCGAGACAGCATTAAATTCTTCAACAGATGTACTGTTTACAGCAGCAGCTGAGTACAAAGAATGGCGTAAAGAAGGTAAAGAGATTAATATTCGAAAAGCAGCATAAATAGATGGCACCTGAGACGTTTAACACGTTGCAGGTGCTTTTTTGTTGACGTAATTTTCATTGATAAAAGGAATTCTCACGAGGTGCATGGAATGACATAAGTGGTTTTATTATAAAAAAATCAGGAGGTTACTCATGGGCAGATTAGTGCATTTTGAAATTCATGTGGATGATATGGAGCGGGCAATGAAGTTTTATGGTGAGGTGTTTGGCTGGTCATTCCAAGATTGGAGTGAATATGCCGGAATGCCTTATTACGGTGCTGTGACTGGGGACGATAAAGAAATGGGAATTAACGGGGCACTCATGCAAAGGCAGAGTCCGCCACCTGAAGCGAATCAAGCATTAAATGGGTATGCTTGTACGATGGGTGTAGAAAGCTATGATGCAACTGAAGCAAAGATTCTAAAGCAAGGCGGAAAAGTAGCGATGCCAAAATACGCGCTCCCAGGAATGGCTTGGCAAGGATACTACATAGATACAGAAGGCAATCTTTTCGGCATTCATCAGCCGGATGAGAATGCGAAATAAATAATGGTGAAGAAGACAACGCGATCTATTGGCGTTGTCTTTTTTTGTTGTTATAAAAATACCCCTAAGTTAAAAAAGTACAGATGATGTTAATAAATTGCTAATGATAGCGCTTTCAAACACTCTTTTTCCGTAGCTATAATTAGCTTGTAAGTACTTTTTAAAGGGGGAACTAATGATGAAGAAAAGTAAATTACTATCTCTGATGCTTGCTGTTGTCATGCTTATGCTTGTTGCAGCGGGTTGCAGTGACAGCAATAGCGAGGTAAGCGTGGGGATCGTCTTACCTACGAAAGATGAGCCAAGATGGGTGCAGGACGAGCAAAGATTTAAGGATGCTTTAAAAGGAACGGATTACACGACTGAGATCCTATTCAGCCAAGGATCCTCTGCAAAGGAAAAAGAAAACGTTGAAACATTGATCAACAAAGGAATCGACGTTCTTATTATCTGTCCACAAGACGGAGATGCAGCTGCTGCAGCAGTTGAAGCAGCGAAAAAAGATGACATCACGGTTATTGCGTATGACCGTTTGATCACGAATACGGATGCGGTTGATTATTATGTAACGTTTGACAGCTTGGCAGTGGGTGCTGCACAAGGTCAATACTTAATCGACAACGCTAAAGGATCTAACACTCCGCTTTACCTTTATGCTGGAGCGGCTTCTGATAACAATGCGTTCTTATTCTTTGAAGGAGCTTGGAAAGTACTTCAGCCTAAGATTGCTGACGGTACATTCAAGATCGCTAACTCTAGTGAAGCTGAAGCTTTAAAAGACAAAGCTGAACTTTCTCGCGATGAGCTGAGCAAGATCATCGGCCAAGTAACAACGAACTGGGATGCAAACGAAGCGAAGAACAAAGCGCAAACACATTTGACGGCTGCTAAGGCAGACTTAAAAGGTGATGTGGCTATTCTTGCTCCAAACGATGGAACAGCTCGTTCGATCGCAGATGTATTTGGATCAGACAGCGCGGTTTCTAGCTACCTCGTTACAGGTCAGGATGCAGAGAAAGCTTCCATTCAATATGTTATTGACGGCAAACAATCGATGACTGTATTTAAGGATGTTCGTACACTTGTTAAGGATGCAATGGGAATGGCAGTTGAGATCCTTGATGAGAAGAAGCCAGAAACAACGGGTTCTTATGACAATGGAAACGTTGAAGTAAAAGCAAAACAAACGAACGTAATCGTTGTGAACAAAGACAACGTGAAGAAAGAACTTATCGATTCTGATTATTATAAAGCCGACGATTTTACAGGGCTTGAATAAGAAAATAGCAGGACGAGAAATAGTGATAGATCCTACGTCTATCACTATTTTTCACAATGAAGTCAGTGGAGTGGCTAATTGGAGGGATCATGATGAGCGGATATATTTTGGAGATGAACGAGATCTCCAAATCGTTTACCGGAGTGAAAGCGCTCAGCAATGTAAATTTTAAAGTAAGAAAAGGCGAGATACACTGCTTGATCGGGGAGAACGGAGCAGGAAAATCCACGCTGATGAAAGTGCTAAGTGGTGTTTATCCTTATGGGACGTATGAAGGAGATATCGTGTTCGAAGGAAGTGTTCAGCAGTTCAATAAGATCAGTGACAGTGTGCAAACCGGCATCGTTATCATCTATCAGGAGTTAGCTCTATTTCCGGATCTCACGGTTTATGAAAATATTTTTGTAGGCAATGAAGTCAAACGAGGAAACTTAGTGGACTGGAACAAAACGATTGCTGAAGCTAAGAAAATGCTAAAGCGCGTAGGGCTTGATGTTAGTCCTGAAACACTTGTGAAGGACTTGAGTGTAGGAAAGCAGCAGTTGGTCGAAATCGCTAAAGCGTTAAGTAAAGACGTTAAGCTGCTTATTTTAGATGAACCGACCGCCGCACTGAATGAAGATGACAGTGAGAACTTGTTGAAACTTCTAGGTGAGCTGAAGAAACAGGGCATCACGAGTATTATGATCTCCCACAAATTAAAAGAAGTCATCTCTATTGCCGACCAAGCGACGGTGCTGCGTGATGGCAAAACAATCTGTACGCTCGATGGTTCTAGCGGAGAAATCTCAGAGAACATGATCATTAAAAACATGGTCGGACGGGATATTGAAGATATTTATCCGAAGAGACCCGATAAGAAGATCGGTGAAACGATACTAGAACTGAACAACTGGTCTGCTTATAGTACCGAGCTTGCTAGGCATGTTTTAAAGGATATCGATTTTCATGTAAAAAAAGGAGAAATCGTTGGGATTGCCGGACTTATGGGCTCTGGACGAACCGAGCTTGCACTGAGTATATTTGGTAATCCGAAAAATTTTAAACTAGAAGGTCAGCTTAAAGTCTTAGGAGTGGAAAAGACGTTCAAACATACGAGTGATGCAATCAAATCAGGGATCGCTTATGTAACAGAAGACCGAAAAGGTGACGGACTGTTTCTTATTCAAGATATTAAGAACAACATAACGGCTGCTAATATCAATGCTGTCGCGGATAAGGGCGTCATCAATGAGAATGAAGAGGTGAAAAGAGCCACAGAATACAAACGCTCGATGTATATTAAAGCTTCCTCTCTAGAGCAAACGGTCGGTAACTTGAGTGGAGGCAACCAGCAGAAGGTTTCGTTAGGAAAGTGGCTGTTCGTCGGACCGAAGCTATTAATATTGGATGAACCAACACGAGGTATCGATGTAGGTGCCAAGTTTGAAATCTATACGATTATGAACCAATTAATCAGCGAAGGCATGAGTATTATCATGATTTCTTCTGAACTTGGTGAAGTGCTCGGAATGAGTGACCGTGTCTATGTTATGGCTGAAGGAAGAATGAAAGGTGAGCTGCCGATTGAAGAAGCCAATCAAGAAAACATCATGCAGCTTGCAACGCAATAGGGGGTTAACACATGGGATTTATTAATGAAGCAAGAACGTTAGTGAAAGAGAATATCCGTGATTATGGGATGTATATCGCGCTGTTTGTGATTATGCTTACTTTCTCCATCATGACGGATGGGCTGTTCATGTCATCTCGTAATATTAGTAATCTATTAGACTCTACGGGTTATATCGCTGTGCTGGCAGTAGGAATGACACTCGTCATCGTTATTCGTCATATCGATCTATCTGTCGGGTTCGCAGCAGGATTTCTTGGCGCTATCGCGGCCATTCTTTTAACAAAGATGGGGTTACCTGTTTATGTAACGATTCCGGTAATCCTTGTTTTTGGAATCTTTATTGGTTTATTTAACGGTTTGTTGATCGCGAAATACGCTATTCCTTCGTTTGTAGCAACGCTTGCAGGGATGTTGATCTTCCGTGGTGCGTTATTGCAAGTAACAGAAAAAACAGGAACGATCATCATTAAAGATGACGCGTTTAACGCGATCGGCAACGGATTTATTCCATCCCTTATGATCGTAAATGGCTTGCATCTCTTATCTCTAATCCTAGGTCTTCTATCTATCTTATTTTACATTTATAGCGAGATTTCTACGCGCCGCAACAAGATCAAATATCAGTTCGATGTTGTCTCAAAAGGAATATTCACGTTCAAACTCATTTTTGTATCAGCGATCATCGCTTATGTAACTTGGATTCTAGCTGGTTATAACGGCTTTTCTTGGACCGTTGTCATCATGCTCCTTGTCGTTGTAGCATACCATTTCTTAACGACAAAAACGGTGCTTGGCCGTCACATTTATGCGGTCGGAAGTAACCCAGAAGCTGCACATCTAAGTGGGATCAACGTAAATAAGATCACGTATATGGTGTTTGGATCAATGGGTATGCTTGCCGCTCTCTCAGGGATTCTTTTTACTTCGCGTCTTCAATCCGCTACAACAACAGCAGGAACACTTTTCGAGCTTGATGCCATCGCAGCAGCCTATGTGGGTGGTGTGTCTTCAGCTGGTGGAGTTGGAAAAGTAACGGGTGCCATCATCGGTGCCATTGTTATGGCTTCGTTATCAAGCGGGATGAACCTTCTTGGTGTTGGGGTCTCCATGCAGTACATGATTAGAGGTGGCGTGTTGGTTGCCGCTGTACTCTTTGATGTAATAACGCGTAAAAAGAGAGGATAGCTTAACTCATAATTAGGTTTGCTAAAAAGTGGAGACATCATGCTCGAAGATGTCTTCACTTTTTTAACTCTAAACAACAGTTTAGTCCCTATAAATGGTAACGGAGTAAGCGTGCGTGTCACATTTCTTATGATAAAATAAGATTAGTAAATTTTCGGAAAAAGGGGATACTTCACTTGCGTAAAGCTGGCTTAATTCTTTTGGTTTTTATATGTATCTTCCTTAGTTATTTAACGTTTACAACAGCTGAAAAGGTCTTTCATTCTGATTGGAAACTGCCGGCAGCTGCTTCTCAAAAAGAAAATTCTTTTCGTATCGTTCTTATCACGCAAGAATTGGATACGCCTTTCTGGGATAAGGTTGGAAAAGGTGCGGAACAACAAGCTCAAAAAAACGGAGCGAGCCTTGAAGTATGGGGAAGTTACGGCAAGAACCAGGATGATTTTTTGAAGAAGCTCGAGATTGCCATTCAATCAAAAGTGGACGGTATTATCGTGCAAGGTCTTGATACAGATCGTTTTAAGGAACTGACGAAAGTAAAGGCAGCATTTTATGGCATTCCTATTATTACTGTTGGAAATGACGTACCGAAAGCTGAAAGCCTCCGAAAAACGTATGTTGGATCAAATCAGCACTTAGCTGGAGTGATGATTGCCAAACTCATGTTGTCTGACATGGGACAAGAGGGGCAAGTCATTTTATTAAGTGATAGCCAAAAAGAGTTCTATCAGGAAGAGCGACTTTCAGGTATTAAAGAGGTGCTTCAAAGCTTTCCGAACGTAGAAACAATTTATTCAGAAACACCTGAGGCGAGAGAGCGAGTTATTGCAAAAACAAGAGACCTTTTAAATCAGTATCCCGAGGCGGATGGATTTATTGCCGTGAACGCTAATATGGCAGGAGCAATGATTCAAGAGATTGGTAGACGCGGACAAGTAGAGCCGTATTTTATTTATTCTTTTGATGATGGATCTGAATCCATGACATTGCTTAACCAAAAAAAATTGGATGGTGTCATTGAGCAGTCACCTGAGATGATGGGGAGAAAAAGTGTAGATGTTTTGATGCAATGGCTGAAGAACGAGACCGTTCCTCTTGATGCGGATGGGTATTCTAGTGAAATTCGAATGATAAGGGCGATGGAAGAGAGATGAACAGAATACAGAAAAAAATATGGATGCTTGCATCAGTCGTTCTGATCATCATGGCCATTATTTGGATAGCGCTTACCTACTATAATCAAAAAACTCAAAATCAATACAATGACATCTTACAACGTTATTTAAGCATGAATGAAGTGACGAGTACGAGTCAAAAAGTGGTCACAGATCTTAATAACTACTTGCTTGAACCGTCAGAAAACCATATGGATAACCTTGATAAAAGCAAAGATAAACTCAACATTGCAAAATTGGAAATTAGAAAGCTAAGAAACTCAGAAAACGAATTTGCACTTACGAATTATATGAATCTTATTGATAGTTTGATCGAAACAACAGAGCGTTCTCTGATGTTCTATGCGGAATCTGACACTGAGACCTCAAACAAAGAATTCACAGAAGCAACGCGTCTTTCAAAGTACATTTCAGAAATGACACTTACCTTGATCGATACAGAGCTGAAGACTTACGACGTTTTTTATCGAGGCATTATCGATCAGTCTGCTGAATTTAAGAAACTAGGAATTTGGCTGATGCTTTTGATCACACTTTTGCTGCTCGTCATTACGTATTGGTTTAGTTTAAGCATCACAAGACCGGTACAGCAGTTAACACGTGCAGCGAACGAACTGTCTGCAGGAAAGTTTGACAAAGAAATCAAAGTTGAATCGAATGATGAAATCTCGTTTCTTGCTCAAACTTTTAACCGAATGCGCATCAATATTAATAATTTGTTTCAGGAGATACAGCAGAAGGCGCAACTGGAGCATGAACTTCAGCAAAGCAAGCTTCTATTGCAAGAGAGTCAGCTTAAGAATCTACAAAGTCAGATCAATCCACATTTCTTATTTAACACGCTGAATACGCTCTCGAAAAAGGCATATTTGGAAGGTTCAGAAGAAACGAGTGATCTACTTGTAAGTGTGGCTGGTCTTTTGAGATACAACTTAAAGTGGCTAGACAAATCCGTTACGCTTCATGATGAAGTAATGGTGAGTCAGCAATATATGAACATTCAAAAAGCAAGGTTTACGGATCGGCTGACACTGCACCTTGATATTGATCAGTCCTGTTTAGAAGTTCAGATTCCTGGCCTAACTCTGCAACCGATTATTGAGAACGCCGTGATCTATGCGGTTGAACCAAGAGAAGATGGCGGACAGATTTGGCTTCGAATAAAAGATGGCGAAAACATGGTGAAAATTGAAGTGGAAGACGACGGTCCCGGGATTTCAGAGGATATTAGGATACAGATCTTAGAAGGAGAGCGGATTGAGACGAACAGTGCTTCAACAGGTATTGGGTTTGTGAATGTCGTGAAGCGACTCCGACTTTTTTATGGTATGGAAAATTTGATGGATATTCAAAGTGATATCGGGATTGGTACGAAGGTGGTAATAAGAATTCCTAAGACGAGGGGGATTGAACAGCATGCTCAAACTCTTGATCGTTGATGACGAGCAGATTGAACGAGATGGGCTCCAAGTTATTCTGCAGAAGGCATTTCCTCAACTTGAGATCTATCAAGCGAGAAATGGGAAAATCGCTGTACAAGTTGCGGCAGAAGTAAAGCCCGACTTAGTAATGATGGATATTCAGATGCCAGGGATGAATGGACTAGAAGCAATACAGCAGATTACATCTACGAATCCTTTCATCAAGTTTGTGATGATTACAGCTTTTGATATGTTTGATTATGCTCGTCAAGCGATCAAATTAGGGGTGAAGGATTATTTATTGAAGCCGAGCCGGATAAGTGAGATTGAGGAGACAGTCGGGAAAATCTTAATGGAAATTACAGAAGAACAGAGGTCGCTTAAGGTTTTGGAAAGTACGCTACCGCTCGTTGAAACAGATGTTGTAACGCAGCTTTTGTTCGATCATGTACATGACGTTCATTTGGATATGCTCGTAGATATGCTAGACATCTCTTCCACTCATGAACCTTTTGTGATGAGTATTCTCCTCCCACAAAGCGGAGAAAACCTCTATTCGTTAATCAAAGAAAAGGTTAGAAAATCTGCGAGTGGGTGGGTTGGTGCTTTGTATGGCCGTCAGCTTCCTATTATCGTTTTTCGTAAACCAGACTGTTCGTTTCGTTCGCAAGCGATTTCTCTTGCAAAAGATATTCTCTCACTGAAAAAAGTAAGTTCTAACGATGAATGGTTCGTTGGGATCGGAAACGTCTGTGATTCTTTAGATCAAGTTCGGCAGTCTTATCAAGAATCTCTTATTGCCACGATGGATTCCTCCTTGCCTGTGAAATATCGTTTTTATCATGATGTTCCAGTGCTTGGAGGTACAGAGAACAAACTTCAATCAAAACAGCGTGAAAAACAGTTTTTAGATGAAATCAGGTTAGGCAAGTGGGATGAGGTTCTTAAAAAGATAATGGATTTAATCCAACGGTGCGAGAATGAAGGGACAGATTTACTCCAAACGCAGCAGCGTGTTCTTGAGTTGCTTTGGGTCGCTGCAAGAGTGATGAGCGAAATGGGAGTAGAAACGGAAACGCCTTTCTTTTCCTATCAATCTCAAGACTACCGTCAGCTTCGTTCTGAATCAGACCATCTATTAAAACAGATGCGGACTTCATACGGAGAACATTATGAACAGCTTGAAGCCGATACGATTCATCAGATCAAACAACATATCGTTAAACATTCGCATGAAGATATCTCACTTGAGACGTTAGGAAGAAAAGTAGGTTTGAGCCCAATCTATATTAGTAAGATGTTCAAAGAAAAGCTAGGAATCAACTATATTGATTTTCTGACAGAATGTCGAATTGAAAAGGCGAAGAAACTGATGGCAGATCCAGAAAAAAGCCTAAAAGAAATTACGTTTGAAGTCGGATATCACGAACCTAACTATTTCAGCAAAGTGTTCAAAAAAATGGTTGCGCTTTCACCGACTGAATACCGTAGGACTGTTCTTGGGAAAAAAGGATGAAGGTACGTAAAGGAGCATCTTTCATGAAAAGATTCATAAATCGTATATGCCTCGTCCTGTTATTCATTGCTTTGATATGTGCTTCAGGGTGCGACAAGAGCAGTACGAGTAAAGAGACACTTGGAAAAGCGATTCCTTCAAAAAGTGAAAAAGTGGGCAGTGGGACAATGAACGAGGAAAAGATTAAGATTGGGTTTTCCATGGATACGTTACTGGAAGAACGGTGGCTCAAGGATAAAGAGCTCTTCAAGAAAGCCGTAGAGAATCTAGGAGCAGAGGTAGAGATTCTTGCAGCAAATGGTGATGACTCTCTGCAGATTGCACAAGCTGAAACGCTCATCCATAATGAGGTCGACCTTCTAGTCGTTGTTCCTCATAACGCTGAAGCTATGGCGACGATCGTCAATAAAGCACATTCAGCAGGCATAAAGGTGATGGCATACGACCGTCTAGTCAAAAATGCAGATCTCGATATGTACGTATCTTTTGACAACGAAAAAGTAGGTGAGCTTCAAGCGCTTGCTATAACAAAGCTCGTTCCGAATGGAAAGTACGTGTATATAGGAGGAGCTGAAACAGATAACAATGCTCATCTTTTTAAAAAAGGGGTGTTCCGAGTTCTGCAACCATTAATTGACAAGGGGGTTATCACGGTCGTGTACGATCAATGGTCGAAAGACTGGACGCCAGCTAATGCCTTTAAAAATATGGAGTCAGCATTGAAAGCTAATAATAATGAAATCCATGCGGTAATTGCAGCAAACGATGCTACTGCAGGTGGTGTCATCCAAGCACTTGAAGCACAAGGGCTCTCAGGAAAGATTCCAGTCTCAGGACAGGATGCAGAGCTTGCGGGCGTGCAGAGGATCGTAAGAGGAACCCAAGTGATGACGGTGTATAAACCGATTCAGGCTTTATCAGAAAAAGCAGCAGAATTGGCAGTGAAGATGGCAAAAGGCGAAACGATAAAAGTAGAACGAAAGATAAACAACGGTAAGGTTGAGGTTCCATCTGTTTTGTTGTCACCGATCGCGGTTGATAAAGGGAATCTCGAAGAAACGATTATTAAAGATGGCTTCCATTCTAAAAGTGACGTTTATGAGAAGGTGCAATAAGACAGTCTCCGTGTTATATGGAATGATTCCATGCGACACGGGGCTTTTTTTGTTGTGTCAATCCCGTCTTGTGCCCATAACATGGTAGTAAACTTTATCTAACAAGGAGCATGTTATGTATAACAATTACTATAGAGTTACTCCGAGTGTTGTTGCGTTTGCTAAAGGAGATGTGACTGGAGATCGTGTACCAGACGATGTTTACCTAACAGGTACGAAGAGTCAGGATAGCCCGTTTATTGAGAACATTACACTTTTTGTAAAGAACGGAAGAACAGGGGTTCAGACAAGAGTCCCTCTTTCTGACAATGCCGGATACAATCCCACTTTGTTTTTGGGAGATTTTACAGGTAACGGTGTTTCAGATGTGTTGGTCAGCATCAATTCTGGAGGAAGCGGGGGATTCATGTATCATTATGTGTACTCGTTTATCGGGAACACTCCACAAGAATTGTTTAATTTTAATGCCTATAATGCTGCTTATGAATATGATGTTATTTATGAGAATAACTACAAAGTTCGAGTTGTAAGTAAACGCAATAAGAAAACGTATATCATTGATCTATCAAAACGAGACAAAGAGTATTTAAATGAAATATATGATATGAACGGAAAGCTGAAGAAACCAATTACCGGCTTTGTGAATCCATTAAGTGGTCTATATCCAATTGACTTTGATTCCGATGGAGTTTACGAACTATCTGCTTATCAAAAGATCGCAGGCTTATATAACGCAGACGTTTTAGGGTATGTGGTGAACACGCTAGGTTGGGATAATAATCGATTTGTTCTTCAGAATCAATATGTAGCAATTTCTGGGACATAAAAAAGAGATCTAGCCTCTTCAAAGGGTTAGATCTCTGTTTGTTAGGCATTCATGCTATAGATGGTCCATGATAAGTAGGTAGCAAATGAGCTCCAGAGAAGATAAGGAATAAGCAACCATCCTGAGACTTTTCTTAAACGACCGGCATAGATGACTAATAGTAAAGTCGTGACTGCAATTAACAGGGCGTCGATGCTCGCTGCGAATAAATCTTTCTGTGTAAACTGAAAATAACCGAAGGCTTGATTGAACACATAGTTGATCGCAAAAAGAATCCAAAAGCCAATGGGTTTAAAACCGTATTGATTGTAGATAAGAGTCGCTGATAGAGCGATTAAAAAGAACAAACTAGCCCAAATGATACCAATTGTTTGTCCGGATGGAGTCCATGATGGCTTGTTCAATGCATCATACCACTCACGGTCGACTGGAAATAGAAAACTGGAAACATAGAACAGAGCGAAGATGATGATAAAGACGGCAATACTAGATTTTTTCATGCGTTACCTCCATGGTTGTAGTAGGAATCGTGTAAGCAGTTGTCTATATTTCTTAGAAGTATACTGTTCCCTTTTTAAATTATTCTTAAAACCAGAAGCGTATTTTTTGCATTTGGAAACTGAGGGTATTATTATAATAGTTACTTTAAAAAAGAAAGTTATAATTAGGGCTATTTCATAGATAGTAATGTATGTGGTTGATTTCCGTTCCAGAATGCTCGCTTTCCGGGGGGCGTGCGGTGAGCCTCTTAGCACTCTGCTTTGATAAGAGTCTCACCTGGCACACTGATCCCCCAGGAGTCTCGCATCCTTGCACTCCAATCAACTTTCATAGAAGTTTTAAGGAATAATGATAAAGCACAAACGATTTAAAAACAGCCCAATAAAAATAAGAGGTGAAAGACAAACATGATGAATAAAAAATATGCACCATTGTTTGAATCTTATCGTTTTAAAAATGGAGTTGAACTTAAGAACCGTGTTGTTATGGCACCGATGACAAATTTTTCTTCAAATGATGACGGTACTGTAACTGATGAAGAAATTCGCTACTACGAGCGCCGTTCTGAAGGTGTTGGAATGGTGATCACAGCTTGTACGAATGTTACGGCTAACGGTAAAGGATTTCCGGGAGAGTTCGCTGGAGATACGGATGACATGATTCCGAGTCTTCGTCGCTTAGCTTCTGCCATAAAAGCAAAAGGCTCAAAAGCGATTCTACAAATCTTCCATGGCGGTCGCGAAGTGCCTCCTGAACTTGTTAACGGAGATGTTGTGAGTGCGAGTAACATTCCTTCTGCGGAAGGGAAACCTGTGCCGCGCGAACTAACTTCAGAAGAAGTAGCTACTATCATTCGTGCTTTTGGTGAAACTACTCGACGTGCGATTGAAGCAGGGTTTGACGGTGTTGAAATTCATGGTGCGAACGGTTATCTGATTCAGCAGTTCTTTTCTCCACACGCGAACCGCCGTGAAGATCAATGGGGCGGATCGTTAGAAAAGCGTATGGCGTTTCCGTTAGCGGTTGTAGATTCAGTGAAAAAGGCAGTAGCTGAACATGGAGATGATTCATTTATCGTAGGCTATCGTTTCTCGCCAGAAGAACCTGAAACACCAGGTATTACGATGGCTGATACGTTAGCACTTGTTGATGCGCTTAGTGCTAAGAAATTAGATTATCTTCATGTTTCAGTAATGGATTTCTGGTCTGAACCTAGAAGAGGCGTTGAAGATACACGTTCACGCATTGAGATTATTAACGAAAGAGTGGGCGACCGTGTACCCGTTATGGGAGTAGGCTCCATCTATACGGCAGATGATGCGATAAAAGCATTGGAATCAGGAGTGCCATTCATTGCTTTAGGGCGTGAACTGATTATTGATCCAGATTGGGTGCAGAAGATTGAACAAGGCAAAGAGTCTGAAATTGTAACAAAACTTGATAAAACGAAGCAAGATGAACTAGTAGTACCAGATCCGTTATGGAATGCAGTCTTGAACGCACCAGGATGGTTTCCTGGAGTTTAATAAGTAATTAGAAAAAGCAGGAGCTTCTCCTGCTTTTTTGTTTTGTCAAAGTTTACTTTCAACAAGTGTGGGAAGAGATAGAGTAGACATACGACTAGGAGGCAGTACACTCATGACAAAAACCATTTTTATAACAGGTGCAGGAAGTGGATTAGGAAAAGGTGCCGCAATTGGACTCGCTAAAAAAGGGCATTCAATCATTGCCACAACTGAAACAACGTCACAAAAAACAGCGCTTTTAGAAGAATCAAAGGATCTTGGTCTTGATATAGAGGTGTTCAAGCTTGATATTACAAATGAACGAGATCTAGAACAAATAGAAAAGTATAACTTTGATATATTTGTAGCTAATGCAGCGATCAATGAGGGTGGCCCATTAGCTGAGATTCCGATGGACCGGTTTCGTGCTTTATTTGAGGTGAACGTATTTGCTACGTTAAAATCCGTTCAGCTGGCTGCAAAAAAATTCGTCGAGAAACGAAGCGGGAAAATTATTTTTTTAAGTTCTATGGCCGGAATATCAGCAACACCGTATGTAGGGCCGTATACGGCTACAAAGCATGCGATTGAAGGAATCGCTCAAACGATGCAGGCAGAACTTCAAGAGTTTGGTGTAAAAGTCGCAACAATCAATCCAGGCGCTTATGCAACAGGCTTCAATGATCGAAGTGCAGAAGAAAAATACAAATGGTATGATCCCGAAAAGAATTTTACAAAAAAAGAAGATATGAAGAAGCAAGAAGAAAAGTTGAAGAATCAATATGATCCAGAGGACATGATCGAGAAAATGATTGAGATCATCCCGGCCGAAGAACATCTTTTCCGCACTGTTCATCCACAAGAAGTTGAAGAACAGTTAAAGAAAACGGAGAAAGAACGTTGGGAAATGAAGATATAAAGTAAATAACATTTAACAAACCCTGATGAAAAGTCAGGGTTTTTTGAGTTTTGTTTAAGAAAATACTATAGTTAGATACATATATTACGGAATAGTAGGGATGTTTAAAAATGAAAAAAATTATAGTTATCGGAGCTGGGATTTTAGGAGCTTCTACCGCTTATCATCTTAGTAAATCTGATGCAGAGGTACAAGTAATTGATAGAAAAGATAGGGGACAAGCAACAGATGCAGCAGCAGGCATCGTGTGTCCGTGGCTATCTCAGCGCCGTAACAAAGCTTGGTATCAGTTAGCAAAGGGCGGAGCGAGGTATTATCCAGAACTCATCAAGATGCTCGAGGAAGACGGTGAAACGGATACGGGTTACAAACGTGTAGGAACACTGAGTTTACATACAGATCCTGAGAAGCTTAAAAAAATGGCAGAACGCGCTTTGAAACGTAGAGAAGATGCACCGGAAATTGGTGAAATCACGATTCTTTCTCCTGAAGAAACGAAGAAACGCTTTCCGCCTTTATCAGATGAATTCGGATCGGTCTTCGTAAGTGGAGGTGCTCGTGTAAACGGAAGAGCGATGCGTGACGCTCTGTTGAATGGAGCTAAGAAAAACGGAGTGAAGATCATTCAAGGAAATGCGAGCCTGCTTTATGAAGGAAGAGAGGTTTCGGGTGTTTCTGTAAATGGTCAAACCATTCTCGCTGATCAAATCATCATAACAGCAGGGGCATGGTCGAATGAAATTTTAAAGCCACTTGGAATTAACTTTAAAGTGACTCCACAAAAAGCACAGATCATCCACTTAGAGTTGCCAAAAACGGATACAGCTGATTGGCCAGTGGTGATGCCGCCTACAAATCAGTACATTCTTAGCTTCGATGATCGTGTGGTTATAGGAGCAACACACGAAGATGAGGCAGGTTTTGATAACCGGGTAACGGCAGGCGGTATTCATGACATACTCTCAAAAGCCTTAGCTGTCGCACCTGGCCTATTAGAAGGATCACTTCTTGAGACGAGAGTAGGCTTCCGTCCGTTCACGCCAGGTTTTTTACCAGTAATCGGACCTCTACCTAATTTTAATAACATCTTGGTCGCGAACGGCCTTGGTGCGTCAGGGCTAACAAGTGGACCTTACTTAGGAGCTGAACTTGCGAAGCTTGCATTAGGAATACCTACTGAATTGGATCTAACTAGTTATGATGTAACAGGGGCAATCGAATAATCTATTAAAGACCGCATGAACAAAATGTTCAAGCGGTCTTTTTTGAGTGCAGAAATCTTAAAATGATAGGAAACAAAAACATTATATTGCATATATTGGAAATGTATAGTACATTACATGTGTAATGCACTATAGTGGTAAGTTGGAGGTGAGGTACATTTGCTGCTAAATGCCGATAGTATGAAACCGATTTATGTTCAAATTTCAGAATGGCTTGAGAACGAGATTTTGAACGAATCGATTTCAGCAGATGAAAAAATATATTCGCAATATCAACTAGCTGAAATGTTTAATGTAAATCCAGCTACTGCCGGAAAGGGCATAAATTTGCTGGCGGACGATAACGTTCTTTATAAGAAAAGGGGATTAGGGATGTTTGTTGCGGCGGATGCAAGAAAAATTATCCTCGGTAAAAGAAAAAGTTCTAAGCTACATTCACTTGTGACCGAATTAGCCCAAGAAGCTATTCAGTTGCAGGTTGAAGAAGAAGAACTTGTAACGATGATTAGGGATATGCACCAAAGAATAAAGGAGGAGCAATCATGAATGTTGTCGTTTGTAATGAACTGTCTAAACAATATGGTCGATCGAAAGCAATCCAAAATATGACCTTTCGGATAGCGGAAAACAAGATTACTGGTTTGATTGGTAGGAACGGTGCGGGAAAAACAACGTTATTAAAAATTATTGCTGGTTATCTTCATCATTCTGCGGGTGATATACAAGTATTCTCTGAAAATCCGTTTAATAATCTAAAGGTTTCGGCTAATACAATCTTCATCGATAACGAGATGAGTTTCTCGCAAGGGTTAACACTAAAAGAACTGCTTGAAACAGCAGGCAGCTTTTACCCGAATTGGAACCACGATTTAGCTTTAAAATTATTTGATTATTTTTCTTTTAATCCAAGTCAATATCACGGAAATCTCTCAAAGGGTATGAAGAGTACGTTTAATATGATGGTTGGTTTAGCGGCACGCTGCCCACTCACAATTATGGATGAACCAACAAGCGGAATGGATTCTGCAACACGTAAGGACTTTTACAGAGCGTTATTAAAAGAATACATCGCCTATCCAAGAACAATTATTCTTTCTAGCCATCTTTTAGATGAAGTAGAAGATCTGTTAGAAGAGGTACTACTCATTAAGTCTGGTGAAAAGTGTCTTCATTTACCCATAGATCAGTTAAAGGAATACGCGATTGGCGTGAGAGGAAAGACAGTTGACGTGGAAACATGGACAGAGATTATGGAACCCATTTCTATGCAAGAGATCGGCGCAAATATGTCTTACGCCGTCATAAGAAACGATCGTTCCATAAAAGAGTTAGAGGATGCTAGACAGCTGGGATTAGAAATTACACCAGTTTCTGCAGAAGATATTTGCAGTTATTTAACAAGTAAAACAAAAGGGGGAATCGATCATGTATTTAGCAGAGGTTAAGGCTTGGGACATCGTAAAGAAACAATACCGCTATAAGCTGAAATCATACTTCGGTGTTTTTACATCGTTAATCGTGATCCAGCTGCTTGCGATTCTTTTTTCTTTTAATGGAACAGGCATGGGTGGTGGCTCCTCGAATTCACTAAGCTATGAATTTTACTATTACACGAGTGATATCATTCTCGTTTTTATGATGATTTGGGCGTTTATAACAGCAATCATAATTACAACGAGAGCGTATCGTTATGACGATTTTTCTTTTGTTACGAACCGTACAATCAGCCAAGTTTCTAACATTCTATTTCTTTTATCAGCTAGTATTTTTGCAGGTATAACGGTTTATCTTTCTACTCATCTGTTCCAGATCTTAGCGTTCTATTTCAAAGATAATTATTCAATAATCGTTGATTCTTTATCGTTTACTGAATTCGTCATGGGAATAATTACTTCCATTCTTTATATTTTTCTGTTTGCTAGCGCAGGATATCTTGTTGGAATATTGATTCAACTGCATAAAGGTTTCTTGTTAATTATTCCTACTATCTTGTTTGGCGGACTACTTTTGGATGGGATGGGTGGCGATCCTAGGATTTTTGTGAATATAACTAAGTTCTTTGGAGATGAAACATCATTTATTCTATTTATTTGTAAAGTCGCTATCGTTTCGTCGATTTTGCTGCTGACTAGCTTAGGAATCTCTAACAGAATGGAGGTAAGAAAATGATTAATATTGCTTTATTGTTTGTAATTTTTGTGATTTTCGCATTTGGTATTGGAATCATAAAATCCTCAACTAGGGTAAACTTAGGAACAAGAAAAATCCGTTGGATTCTCGGGGGATATACCATTATTCTAGCGATTGCTACAGTGATTTCATTAAGCGTCCTTCCAAGCTACAAGAATGATCAAAAGGTAGCTACGGCAGCTGAAATGAACAAAATAGAAAACGCTCAAAACAGGGCAGTAAACAATTTGTATTCAGGAAATCTAGATGACCTAGATCAAGCATTCTCTGAAAAGAAAAAGTGGTCTTTTCCTTTTAATGAAAAGTCGTTAGACATTGTTTTAACAGAGGGAGAAACAGGCATCATGAGTGTTTTTGCCGAACGAAAAAACACAAATGATGGAGAGATCGAAGCCTCATACTTTGTAGGAAAATCTTATATTGATGGTGTAGATTTCACCAATGAATTGCATCCGCCAGAGCTATTATTGAACGGACAACAGCTGACCGTAAATAATCCAACTTTAGTTACAGTTAGTTTCTCAAGATTCTCACCAGGCTTTGCATACAGTCAGTTCTCTAAGGGTGGGCACTTTAGTCAAGAAAATCGCAGCTCTGTAATAGGGCGTGATTTTATCCTTTTAAAGGTACCTAACGAGATTGAGATTAAAGGTGATATCAACTGGATAAACGAATAGAGGGGAGCTTGTTATGTTGGAAAAGCAAAACACATTACTAGACGCCTATAAAAATGCAAAATACCAAGTAACCGGACACGGAAAAAGAGATGTGTCTGTCCTGTTAGATTCTCTTTCAAACCAAACAGGCCAGGAAGAAAGTGATATGTACGGCAGCGGTCACATCATTGATAGCTTTCAAGAAAAGATGGCCGCTTATTTAGGAAAAGAATCTGCTGTATTCTTCCCGAGTGGGACGATGGCTCAGCAAATCGCTATGCGTATTTGGTGTGATGAAAAAGGAATTCAAAAAGTTGCGTACCATCCCTTATGCCACTTGGAAATTCACGAAGAAGATGGTTTGAAAGAACTTCACCACATTGAACCTGTGCTGCTTAGTGACCCTAATAAAATCATTAAAATGGATGACGTAGTCAACATGAAGGAAGACGTTTCTTGTTTACTACTGGAACTTCCTCAGCGAGAGATCGGGGGGCAGCTGCCGACTTTCGAAGAATTACAGGGGATTTCTGATTACTGCAGAGAAAAAGGAATTAAACTTCATCTTGATGGAGCAAGACTGTTTGAAATTCTGCCCTTTTATGAAAAGACAGCCGCTGAAGTTTGTGCTATTTTTGATAGTGTTTATGTTTCTTTTTACAAAGGGATTGGTGGAGTCGCAGGTGCAATTTTAGCAGGGCCAAAAGACTTTGCTGAGAAATCAAAGGTTTGGAAAAGACGTCATGGCGGTGATTTGATCAGTCTTTATCCATATATCTTAAGCGCAGATTTTTATTTTGATCAGCGGGTTGGAAAAATGGAAGAGTATTATAAGGGAGCAAAGGAGTTAGCTGCGCTCTATAACGAGTGTGAAGGTGTATGCACGCTTCCGATAACTCCTGTTTCAAACATGTTTCATGTTCACATTCAGGCACCAAAACATGAAATGGAATGCATTTTGGCAGACACTTATGGTGAGAGTGGAGTTGGATTAACAGGACATCTTCGCGAGAATGGTGAGAATCGTTGTTTCTTTGAGGTAAGTCTAGGTGACAATTATCTAGAAGTACCTAATAATAATTTGAAAAAGACGTTCACAGTGCTGAATAAGAAGTTGAAGACAAGAACTTTAGTATAATTAATAGCGTTGTAATTTAGGATAGAACAGCAAAGAACTGCTAATCTTAGCAGTTCTAGCTTGTTCTGAAATTTAGTTATTCTCTGGATCTGTATCGTCGTTATAAGCACCTGGAGCTTGTTTCGCGTTGAACGTCCAATCCACTTTAAGCTTGTCTCCTTGGAACTGGTTTTGATCTTCGCCATTATCTACGAACTGGAACAATACGAACATTTTTTCTTTCTCACCTGGAGGAATACCATCCGGACGCTGTGTTGTGCCAACAAATTCATCAATTGCGGTAAGATCAGGTTGTTTTTCTTTTAGCTCTGCCAATGTTGTCTCAACAACAGGTACAGTTGCGCTGCTCGTGTTGTACATGATGGTTACCTTAATATGGTTTGCCAGATCATCCGTATTATCTGATTTTGCATCTTCAACGGAATACTTTGTATCTAGTAGTACTTGATAGATGTCTAGAGATCCCTTATTCTCAAACGTAAATTCACGGTACACTTCATCGCCAGGTTTAATATTATCAATGTTAACCACAGCGTTTGGATTGATGGAAAGATCTAACGTACCTGCAGCGAAAGTGTTTTTCGTTTCGAACGTGTCACTAAAGTAAGCGAACGTTCCTCCTCCCATTAAAGATAATCCTAGTGCAGCTGTCATAACGCCTTTGCTAATTGTCTTCGTAAACCCCATTCTTCTCAACCTCCATAGATATGTAATCTAGATTTATTAAACTCGTATGTATGGTTATATACATAGAGAGCTAACCAAAATTTATGCTTTTCCCACATCTAATTTTCTAGCTGCTTTTACGATAGAAAAAACAGCTGAACTAAATAATAAGAACCCAGGAATAAATAACAAAAGAGCAGATGCTTCCTTAGATTGAGTCACATTTAAGGCATATCCGATATATGGAACTGTAAATCCTGAGTAACTTCCAATTACATCATTTGAAGGAACCGACCACATATCAGGTCCGTCATTGTTATCCCCTTTTGTGCGATAGAAAATTTGTCCGTTTTTATATTCAACATCGATAATTCTATGAGTAATCAACTTATCATCCATTTGAAACGTGATAATATTGCCATTTTTAAAAGTGGTGGTATCGTCTGCCTGTTTAATAGAGATGATAGATCCTGTTTGAAAGATAGGCTCCATCGATCCCGATAATACCGCTTTAATTTGATAACCAAAAACGGAAGGTTCTGATCCTGAGACACGTGACGATAGGATGATAAAAGCAAGTAAGATGAGCAACACAATAAAAGAGGTGCTTGCTAGTTTAGTTGTGAATTTCAACAGTTTTTTCGTCATGTTTTGTTTCTCCTTCGTTTTGTATAAGATCATCAGTATTCTTCACCTCTACTGACTAATAGGCTCTTCAAACATTTCTTCTTCATCATCTTCTAACTTGTTAATACGAGCTTCAATAGAATGGTGTAATTGTTTAATAGATTGTAGGTCCACTGTCGTTTTTAATTTTTTGCTCAATTCGGTTGTCTCATTACAACCTTTATAGACAAATTGGTATGTCTTTGAATCTAGTTTCTTCACCTGCTGCTCATAGTTTAAGAGCTCATTATGTATGTCTTCAAAATCACGGAGTAGTGAGTAAAGTGTTTGTTCTAATCCTGTAATTTCCTCAATGGTTTGTTTTAGCTTCTGTAAACTTGCATCATCGGCAGCGTTCGGAAGGGTTTTGTATAGTGAGATTATTCTTGAATAAATGATTTTAGCCTTATCGTTAAGGCTTTCCACCGTGTCTGGAAAAACAACTGCAGCTGAAAGTTCCACCGGTTTAATTTGAGCTTGGTCTGAAAAAGCTGCTTCGGTTTGACCGGTAATTTGAGCACTACAATAAAAAGATAGAGAGCATAGCCCCAACACAATAGCTCCTCTATGAAGCTTGCCTTTCATATCAGCCCTCCTCGTCTAGTGATTTGACCCTATTATTACAGAATGTGTTCGAGATTGTTATTGGGTTAATTTATCGATAGAATATAGACATTTTTTGTCGAAAATAGCCTCCAAACGCTATTACCTCTTGAAAAACTGAGTAAAAATTAACCCAATTGACCACTTTTGAAATGTTCTTAATAATTGAAATTATTCCGGAAGCACAATTTGATGAAGAGGTGAATGGCTTGAAAAAGAAAAGACAAAAACGATTGAACAAAAAAGTGGTAATCCCAGCAGTTCTAGCATTGTCCGTAACATTTGGAGGTTTTTCATTACCTGGATCCAATGCACTTGCAAATTCTTCAACTGTTTTATTCCAAGCTCCTGAAGGGTTGAGTAAAGCAGAAATCGTTAAAGCGTATCTTCAATCACAGGTCGTTTCCGAGGTTGGAGCGAAATCAGCATCTACAATAGGTGAGCAGTTTAAAATCGTAAAAGAGTTTGCTGATAGTAGCACAAATACATACCACGTGCGAACTGTTGAGCAATACAATGGCATTCCGATCTACGGCAGTGGACAAACCGTTGCGTTGGACGCAAACAATAATGTGTATGCGTCATTTGGGAAGGTGACTCAAAAATTAAGTCGATCTATCATTTCTACAGATCCATCCATCACGAAAGAAGATGCAGAAAGAACGGTTAAAGAGCAAATAGTTGCTGAGATTGGAGAAGTTAAGCAGTATGACGGCGTTGACACAGAATTAACGATCTATCCGCATGAAGGAAGAAACTACTTAACGTACTTAGTTAAAGTTTCTACTTCTGTTCCTGCACCTGGGTTTTATCACTATTTTATAGATGCAACGACGGGTGAGATCGTTGATCATTTTAACGCGGTACATGAAGCGGATGCTCCAGTAGTCGCACCGATTACGGGAAGAGGATTGGATTTATTCGGTAAAGTTCAAAACTTTATCGCTGTAAAAGATAATGTCTCAGGAAAAAGCTATCTACACGGTGCAGCAATTGGAGGGGGCACAACGACGAACCCTAACATAGTACCGGTTCATACGTACAAAGCGAACCGCATGGGTGAAACACCTTTCATCTTACTATCCGGACTTTTTGGCTTCTCAGGTTTTGAAGTAGAGACTGGCACCTCTTTCTTTGCAGATCCGGCAGCGGTTTCAGCACATACGAACTCGGTCAAAGTAAATACGTATTACCAAAATATTCATAAAAGAAATAGTCTTGATGGAAATGGGATGCCAATTGTAAGCACCGTACACATTGGTTCTAAATGGAACAATGCAGCATGGAACGGAAAACAGATGCTCTATGGAGATGGTGACGGTATTCTGTTTAGTTCATTAGCTGGTGCGATGGATGTTGCAGGTCATGAGATGACACATGGAGTAATCTCTAAGACCGCAAACCTTACTTACCAAGGAGAGTCTGGTGCTATTAATGAATCCCTGGCTGATATCTTCGGTGCATTGTCTGAGATGCATTCACACGGATTAACAAGTCCATCTGAGTGGGAATTAGGTGAAGATATTTACACACCAAACGTACCAGGTGATGGCGGACTTCGTTCTATGAGCAATCCTAAATCCAGAAAGCTTTCTGCAGCTTATGGATTAAAGGATAATGCATACCCTGATCATTATGAAGATCGTTACCTAGGCGAGCTGGATAAGGGTGGGGTTCATATTAACAGCTCCATCAACAATAAAGCAGCTTATCTCATCTCTGAGGGAGGAGAGCATCACGGAGTTAAAGTTACGGGTATTACACGTTCAAAAACAGAGAAAATCTACTACCGTGCTTTAACGACCTATCTTGTACCTTCATCCGGATTCAAAGAAATGCGTGAGGCAGCGATTCAATCCGCTCGAGATCTTTATCCAGATCGTAATGGAGCTCCATCTGCCGAAACAAAAGCTGTAATCGCAGCATACGATGCGGTTGGAGTTACGGCTCAATAAGTCAGTATGATCCACGAGAGAGTATTCTTTCGTGGATTTTTTATGGGAAAACAGTAGGTATTAGGACTTAAAAACATGACTTTAGAAGGGAAAAAATGATTTTGAAAGAAACTTTTATCATTAAACATTTGTTCATGAGGAGAGACACATATGATTGAGGGAGAAATTATAAAATTTTATCGTAAAAGAAGAGGACTTTCTCAAGAGCAGCTGGGCAAAGATATCTGTACGACAACACATGTTAGTAAAATTGAGCGGGGGCAGACAAAGTATTCAACGGAGATTATTGCGTTATTCTCAAAACGACTAAATATCGATATACAGAAGGAGATGCAGTTCTTTCAAGATATGGAGAAGAAACTCCATCAATGGCATAACTCTATTATCATGCAAAGGATGAAAGAAGTAGAAAAGACAAAAACTGAATTAGATCAATTTCCTATTGTTCAATCCTCAAAACATGCAGCATTGTATCAGTTGGTGCTTGTTCGCTATTTTCTTTTGAAAAAAGAACCACAAAAAGCAGCAGAGGTTTTAAAGCGAATAAAAACGGAACACCTGAACCCATATGAGGACAACATGTATAAGCATGTAAAGGGAATTTATTATTTGCAGAAGTACAATAATTTTCATGTTGAGAATCGTAAGAAGGCAATCGAGCTCTTGAGTACAATTGATCGAACCTCCTATGGAAATGAAGAATACTGTTATCATTTAGCGATGGCTTATCAATGGGTTGAATCCAAAACGATGGCATATATCAATGCAAAAAAAGCAGTGGACTATTTTAAGAGAAACAACAACTTCTCTAGAGCCATACAAGCAGAATCAGTCATGTTGCTTCAAATAGAATGTGCAACACAACATGATTTTGAACAAAAAGTTAACCGTTACCTACAATTGATTCAGGATAGTGAAACGTTAAACGAAATGGGTATTATCGGAATGCTGCTACATAATTTAGGATTGGAATTCTTTAAAAGAAAAGATTATAAGAATGCCCATATCTATTACCTGAAAGCGCTAAAGATGGCTGATAAAAAAACAGCCATTTATTTAAACCGATTGTATAATTATTTGGACAATAGTATTGATGGTAAACTTCAGTCTCAAAAGCAGAATTTAAAAAGTGCAGAAGAAGGATTATCAGCAGCGAGGATGTTAAACCACCCTTTATATCTGCACTTGTTTCAACTGCACTTATTTATTATAAAGGGCGAGACAGAGCCTTATTTTAGTTACTTAGAAAATATAGCTCTGCCATTTTTTCAAGCTCACAACCAATTCAGTAGGGTTGATAAGTTTGGAAAGCAACTATATCACTTTTATGCAGATACGAAGCAGTACGAGAAGGCGATCGAAATCTCCGCACTGTTTTTATCTAGAGAATAAGATAAGTCATGCAGGATAGGTTGGATATTTAATCCCCTGTCTTTTTTTGTTCAAAAAAGTTAGAAAATTTATATTGAAAGTTATTTTTGCGTCAGTTATAATTTCATTAACGAAAGCGCTTTCGGTAAAGAGGAGATAACAATGGCTACAATCTATGATATTGCAAAAAAGACGGGTTTTTCAACGACAACTGTCTCAAAAGCACTCAATAATTACTCTGATGTGAGTGAAAAAACGAAGCAGAAAATTCTGCAAGCAGTTGAAGAAATGGGATATCTTCCTAACGCACATGCTCAATCGCTCTCAACCAAAAAGTCTTGGACGATTGGTGTGATGTTTTCTGAGTCGAATGAAGTCGGCATGAAGCATCCTTTCTTTAGTGCCATAATAGAAAGCTTTAGAAAGAATGCAGAACGAGAGGGATATGATCTAATCTTTGCTTCAAGAAATCTGCGTAATCGGGACATCAGCTATTTGGAACACTTTTCTTACCGTGCTGTTGATGGCATAGTAGTAATCTGTAGTGACCCACAAGATCCGCAAGTACAAGAGATGATAAACAGCACGATTCCTATCGTTGTTATAGATATGAACAAACAGAACTGCAGTCTTGTCTTTTCGGATAATATTGAAGGTGGAAAGCTCGCAGTAAATTACTTGCATTCACTTGGTCATACAAAGATCGCTCATATCGCTGGCGATGCTTTAACGGATGCAGGAGCAGAGAGAATTAAAGGATTTAAAAAGGCGATGGATGAGTTGAAACTGCCCATTCAAGATGGCTATCTGATCAATGGTGGATTGTTCTCCATCGATGAAGGTAGAGTAGCTATGGAAAAACTATTGATGCTAGAAGATGTACCTACAGCCGTATTTGTTGCAGGAGATCATATGGCAATCGGTGCCATTGAGGCCATAAAAGAGAAGGGCTTAAGCGTTCCTGAAGATATTTCAATCATCGGTTATGATGATATTGAAATGGCTGCATATATCACACCGAAGTTAACAACGATTAAGCAGGACACGGATTTGATCGGGTATCAAGCCGCGAAGTTGCTGATGAAACAGATTATACAAAAGAAAAAATTGATCACATCCAAGCGCATTCCAGTCGAATTAATTATTCGTGAATCATGCGCACCCAAAAAATAAAAAATTTTTTTAGTATAATTCGAAAGCGGTTTCGAATATTTATTTTGAAACAAAACGAAAGCGCTTTCGCTCTATAAACTTTAAAGAAGGAAGGGGTTTGTAAATGAAAAGGAAGTTAAGTATCTTTTTGGTAGCTATTTTGTTGGTGGGATTATTTGCAGGTTGTTCAAGTGATTCAAAGACTTCAGGTAATGGAAAAAAAGATGTTGATTTAAGAATTTGGTCGTTTACAGATGAGTTAAAGAAACCGATCAAAACATTCGAGGAAAAGAACGGTGTAAAAGTGGAATTAACGATCGTTCCGATAGCTGACTACCCGACAAAGTTAAAGCCTGTACTTGAGAGTGGTGTTGGAGCGCCTGACGTATTTACGGGTGAAATCGCATTCTTGAAACAATGGGTAGATGCAGGTTATTGGGAGAACTTATCTGAGAAACCTTATAACGCTGATGAACTTTCTGATAAGTATGTACCTTATGTATTTGACCTTGGTAAAGATAAAGATGGCGATGTACGCGCACTTTCTTGGCAAACAACGCCTGGAGGCATCTATTATAAGCGAAGCATTGCAAAAGAAGTATTAGGAACAGACGATCCAACTCAAGTTGGAGAGATGATGGGCTCGATGGATAAGGTTTTTGAAGTAGCAGAAAAGATGAAGTCAAAAGGCTATAGCATGTTTCCAGATGAAGGCGCGATCCGTTGGTTCACACAAGGAGATAATCCTCAACCTTGGGTAAACGACAAGAATGAGCTTCAGCTTACAGAAGAAAAAATGGAGTACATGGATTACTCGAAAAAGCTTCGTGATAATCAATACACAGCTCTAGCACCTGAATGGTCACCATCTTGGTTTGAAGGCATGGATAAGCCGATCAAGGTAAAAGAAGGTGGCAAGGAAAAAGAAACACAAGTATTTTCATATGTTCTTCCTACATGGGGATTACATAGCGTTCTGAAAACGAACGTTAAAGAATCTGTTGGGGACTGGGCAGTAACAAGCGGTCCTAGCCCTTATTTCTGGGGTGGAACATGGCTTGGAGTTTACAACAAGTCAGATAACAAAGAACTTGCTTATAAATTTGTAAAAATGATGACGCAGGATGATGAGTTCTTAACATCTTGGAGTAAAGAAACAGGAGATGTTCTCTCTTATCTACCAGTAACCGATTCTATTAAAGACGATTTTAGTGACAAATTCTTAGGTGGACAGAACAACTATCAATTCTTCCTAGATCAATCTACTAAGATCACACCTGGAATCGTAACAAAGTACGATCAACAGTTAGATACGCTATACGGAAATGCCGTGCAGCAATATGTAACAGGTAAGAAATCTAAAAAAGAAGCTATTAATGAGTTCTATCAAAAAGCACAAAATGCATACCCAGACATAAAAGTACCGAAAAAATAAGCTTTATGGACGGTGGCGGGAAACTTTTTCTCGCCACTGACCTATCTTTTGAAAGGGGGAGGAGAGATGAAAAATTTAAACCGTTATGGCTATTTTTTTATTGCTCCGTTTTGGCTCGTCTTCTTAGTGTTCAGTATATATCCGGTCGCCCTAACCTTTTATTATAGCTTTACCAATTATACAGGTAGTGGTGAGGCCCAATTAGTAGGTCTAGCAAACTATAAAAGACTCCTCACAGACACTTATTTTGTAGAAGCCTTCTTTAACACATGGAAGATTTGGGGTGTAAACTTCGCGCTTCAGATGGGACTTGCTCTTATCCTAGCTATGATCTTTTCAGATATGAGAGTGAAGTTAAAAGGTATCGCATTTTTTCGAGCGATCTTTTATCTGCCCAATTTAATCACCATCAGCTCGGTTGCTCTACTGTTCGGGATCTTACTAGATTGGCAGCACGGATCATTAAACATGATGTTAATGAAGCTAGGAATCATTTCAGATCCGATCAACTGGCTAAACGAGCCAACGAGTGCACAGTTATCCATCTCATTGATTCTAACGTGGATGTGGTTTGGCCACTCTTTTATCGTTGTGATGGCAGGTGTATCAGGTATATCGAAAGACTACTACGAAGCAGCATTGATCGATGGTGCAAATCGCTGGCAGACGTTTTCTAAGATTACGATTCCGCTACTAAAGCCTATCCTGCTTTATATCATGATTACCTCGCTCATTGGAGGTCTTCAATTGTTTGATCTACCGATGCTTTTAACAGATGGAATAGGATCACCAGATGGCTCATTGAATACGATGGTGCTCTATTTATACAATCAAGCCTTCAAGTATAACAACTACGGATATGCTGCAGCAGTCGCATACGGATTATTTGTTATAACGCTCATCTTCTCTGCTTTTATCTTTAAAGGGATGTATGGGAAAGAACGTAAACAACCAAGGCAGGTGTAAAGCATGATAGGAAAAACAGCCGTAGATAATAGCCTCTCGAATTCTGTTGGAAAGAAAAGTGTCATAGAAACGAAGCCGAAGCGGAAAATCAGTATACCAAAACTTCTGATCTATACCGTATTGATCGTTATGGCAATTCTGTGCTTCATTCCGTTCTTAATGATGCTTGTGAACGCTACACGTTCAAATGAAGCAATCCTCTCAGGTTTCACCTTGATTCCTGGCAGTGCGATCGTTGAAAACTATCAAACGATGATGAGCTATATCAATATTTGGGCGGGTTTTAAGAACAGCTTAATTATTTCCGTTCTCGTGACGTTATTGTCGGGTTACTTTTCAGCGTTAACAGCTTATGGATTTGCGTTCTACGTGTTTAAAGGTAAGAATGCGATGTTCGTTTTCATGTTAGTTATGATGATGGTCCCTGGCCAGTTAGGGTTAATTGGATTTTATGAACTTTGTAAAAACTTAGGGATATTAGACACGTATATTCCGTTAATCATCCCAGCTGCAGCAAGTCCTTTCGTGGTGTTCTTTTTGCGCCAGTACATTTTAACAACGCTGCATCCAAGTTTAATTGAGGCAGCACGAATCGATGGTGCAAGTGAATTTAAAATCTTTCATACGATCGCGATTCCAATCATGATGCCTGCGATCGCGACGATGTCTATCTTTACGTTTATCGGGTCTTGGAACAACTACATCATGCCGTTAGTGGTCTTATTCTCACCTGAAAAGTTCACACTTCCTGTATTGATGGGCTTCTTAAAAGGGTCACAAGTAGCTCAAAACTTGGGGTCTATGTACTTAGGAATCGCAATCTCCGTGGTACCGATCATGGTAGCTTTTCTATTTTTATCAAAATATATCGTCAACAGCATTTCAGCAGGTTCTATCAAAGAATAGAGGAGAGAAACAATTATGCATTTTAATAAGTCATTCGTCTTTGGTACAGCAACATCTTCTTATCAAATTGAGGGAGCTCGACTTGAAGGCGGCCGAACACTTTCAATCTGGGATACATTCTGTGATACCCCTGGAAAAGTATATCAACAGCATAATGGAAGCGTAGCGTGTGATCATTACTACCGGTTTGAAGAAGATATTCAGCAGATTAAGAAGCTTGGCGTAGAAACGTATCGCTTCTCAGTTTCCTGGCCTCGTATTTTTCCTGAAAAGGGTGTTTTGAATGCAGAGGGAATGGACTTCTACAAAAAATTAACAAAGCGTTTACGTGAAGAAGGAATCAAACCTGCGATCACGCTTTATCACTGGGATCTTCCACTATGGGCTCATGAAGAGGGCGGATGGGTAAACCGCGAGTCAGTAGATTGGTTTATGGATTTAGCGAAAGTCTGCTTTCAAGAGCTTGATGCCGAGGTTGATTCTTGGATTACGCATAACGAACCGTGGTGTGCCGGTTTCCTAGGTTATCATCAAGGATTTCACGCACCTGGACATACGAACATGGATGAAGCGGTTAAAGCGGTACACCACATGCTTCTTTCTCACGGAAAAGCTGTACAATATTTAAAGAACGAGCTTCAATCCAAAACGCCGATCGGTATTACGTTAAACCTTTCCCCGATCTATGCAAAAACCGATTCTGCGAACGATCAGCTTGCAGCGAATAATGCTGACGGTTATTCCAATCGCTGGTTCTTAGATCCTGTTTTTAAAGGACAGTACCCTGTTGATATGATGAACTTGTTCTCTAAATACGTACATTCGTATGATTTTATTAAAGCAGGAGATATGGAAATCATCTCAACGTCTTGTGATTTCTTTGGCATCAACTACTATAGTCGAGGCATTGTTGAGTTCTCTGCAGCGAATGACTTCTTACATAGAGGGGCTCATTCTGATTATGAGAAAACCGGCATGGGCTGGGATATCGCGCCAGAAGAGTTTAAGGATCTGATCAGAAGGCTGAGACAAGAGTATACAGATCTTCCTATCTATATTACAGAGAACGGTGCAGCGTTTGATGACGTCCTAGAGAACGGACGCGTCCACGACCATGGACGTGTGGATTATATCGAAAAGCATCTTCAAGCAGTTTCTGATCTGAACGATGAAGGGATGAATATTGAAGGGTACTACCTATGGTCTCTCATGGATAACTTTGAGTGGAGCTTCGGCTATGACAAACGATTTGGAATCATCTATGTAGACTTTGATTCTCAAGAGCGAATCTGGAAAGATAGCGCATACCGTTATGCGGAGATCGTGAAGAACAGAGGAACGAATAACAGCAACAAAGAGACGGACACCATCTCAGTAAGCTAATTTATTTTTAAGATAATAATAACCATTGAAGTCCCTGACATAGATTAGGGACTTTTTTGTTTTGTGTAAAATTTTCCTGAGTGGAGAAGCTAAAAACGTATAGGAGGGATAGACATGAAGGATAAGAATGAGAAACGAATCGATGAAGAAACATCAGACGGAATGAATGAGTTAGTAGAGATCATCAATGCAAAAGGTGATACGGGTGAATTGAAGGAAATCGTTGAGAGCTATGATAATAAAAAGGAACATTCCCCTTTATGCAATGATGATTTTTTCTATGCAGACCTTCGGGCAATTGCGGAAGATGGTGCTAAAGAAGATTGAAGTATTTAGAACGGGCAGAATCGCTGATGATAGCGAATCTGCCCGTTTATTTGTTTGAAGTGTTTATATAGATTGAGTGCGTGAACGAGTTAACTTTGCATTGCGAGGTTAAGGTGGAGGGTATAGGGCCGATGTATACTTGTCGAGTTATGTCGACTCGCAGATATATGGCCGAAACTCGCTGGAATATAGTAAAAATTCGCCGGAATAAATCCAAAATTTCTAGGATTATTTCACATAGTTCTCGAATTAATAGGAGTTATACCCCTCCTGGTATAAGTAAGAACCAGGTTTGCGAGCACTTAAAAGGCTATTATGTCCAAATCGTTAAAGCATTTCATCCAAGCAGTTTAGTTCTGCACCGTCATTTTATATCTTCATAAAATATTTGCTAACTTCTTTACGAGACCTAAAAAACTAACGTGTTACATGAGACAGCTCTTGTACTTCTTCCACAGCATAATCAGCTATTATTGAGGAAGAGTGAGGATGGTGAATGAGCTCTAAACTTCTCTGCATGCTACTCAGCAAAGTTTCGTTCTCAAATAACTTCTGAACATTTCTCACGATTTCATCTACAGTATGAACGACAAATGCAGCGCCTTTTTCTTTAAAATACTTAGCATTTTCTCCTTCTTGACCAGGAACTGGCTTATAAAGGAGGAGGGGGACTCTTACAGCGGCAGCCTCAGTAATAGAGATTCCGCCTGGTTTTGTTACTACGCAATGTGAGATATTTAAAATCTCATGAAGCTTCTCTACGTAACCATATAATTGGAATGAGCCTGAATATTGTTCAGCAAGCGGTTTTAACTTTTCGTACAACGTTTTGTTCTTACCACAAACGACAATCACCCGCAATGAAGGATCTTTCAGCAAACGTTGTGCGAGCACCTTAACGTTTTTTAGCACACCTTGAGCACCAGCTAAAATCGTAACTACACGACTACTTGGCGTAACTCCGTATTCAGTAAATACGTCTTCTCTATTAATCGGACGGTAAAAGTCTGAACGGATAGGGATGCCACTTACTGTTATTTTATTTTTATCCACACCATGATTGACCAGTCCGTCTTTGACTGAATCGGAGGCAACAAAATAGTGGTCAATCGATGGATTGATCCAAAAAGGATGAGCGAAATAATCTGTGATCACGGTATAGATGGGAATATTGAACCGTGATTTTTTTATAAGGAATGGAGCAGCATGAAGGGGAAAGGTTGTGATCACAAATCGGGGTTGGTGTTCATTGATCAATTCTAAGAATCTTTTTCTTCCTAAATACCGAGAAAATTGTGTAATCGTGTTGGCATTCAATTTGTTTGTGCCATAATAAAACCATTTATAAAAAGAAGAGCCGTGTGAAAAGCTTTTGATAAATATGGATTGTGTGACTTGGGACATGATGGGGTGAGCTTCCCCAAATAAATCTGATAAGACAGGTTGAAATCCTTTGCTTTTTAGTTCTTCAGCAAGGACATTAGCGACTTGAACATGGCCGCTGCCATAGTTTGCTGTAAGGATTAATGCTGTTGGACGTATCATTAGAAAACCTCCCCAGTCTTTTAATAAAAGCATAGCAGGGAATTTTAAACGCAATATGAAGAAGAAAAGAATGTTTTGTAAAATGAGAAATTTTTAATGATACAATAAGATAGATTCAAAATTTCATAAGATCCGATAATTATGGTGTCTGTTGCAGACTTAATAGGGAATCTGGTGTGAGGCCAGGACTGTACCCGCAACTGTAAGTGCTGACGAAATAAGCAAAACCACTGTCTATCTGACGGGAAGGGCTTAGAGTAGGCTGATGCACGAGTCAGGAGACCTGCCATCTTTATAGCGTTGATCTTCTTCGGGAGTTGGGAAGATAGGACGAGGGATATTTAATAGATGATTCTGTTATGTATTCTTACGTACCCGTCTTTCGTGATGGGTATTTTTCTTTGTTCGCTAACTCCCTCAAAAAAACAGGAGCTTTCAAGCTTCAGAAAAGAGGGTATGGTATGGAACAGCAGTTATCAGCAAACGTCTCAAGAACGATTCAAACAAAGTTGGTATTGCCGCCTGACACGAATCACATGGGAACGATATTCGGTGGTACGGTTTTATCGTACATTGATGAGATTGCAGCGATTGCCGCCATGAAGCACAGCAAGAAAGTGGTTGTCACCGCATCCATTGATAATGTAAACTTCTTATCGTCAGCGAAAGTGGGAGACATCCTCATATTAGAAGGTGTCGTGATCTCAACCGGAAGAACGTCGATGGAAGTTTACGTAAAAGTAGAGTGTCAAAATCTAGAGACGGGAAATAGAACGCTGAATACCACATCGATCTTAACGATGGTCGCTATCGATCAAAACGGTAAGCCGTTTCCGGTACCAAGTGTTATTCCTGAGACAGAAGAGGAAGAAGCACTCTTTAAAGGAGCTTCACTGAGGAAAGAACGGCGTTTGTTATATAAAAACGTGAACGGTACGGTTTGAGTTTGAAAAGGAAAGGAAGTGAGAATTCCAATGAAAATAAAAAATATCATATTTGTATTGTTGGGGTTCTTTTTCCTTGGTTTAGGCGTGATTGGAATTGTGTTGCCGTTGCTTCCTACAACACCTCTCTTATTACTCGCGTCTTATTTTTTCGTGAAGGGTTCAAAAAAGTTTGAAGTGTGGTTTAAAGGAACCGACATTTATAAAAAACATCTAGACGATTTTGTAAGAAATCGCTCGCTTACTAAAAAGAAAAAGATCATGATCAGTCTGTTTTCAGACTCAATGATTTTGATCACTTTTATCCTTACTGACAGCATGGTCGCAAGAGTGATCTTAATTCTTGTTGTGATGTACAAGTATTACTATTTTATCGTCAAGATTAAAACGGCATAAAGAAAAATGTGTGAACTTAAAAAGAGCAGCCTAATCAAAGGCTGCTCTTTCTATCTATCATGTATTGGCTTTGTACATAGCCACCAATCGTAGCATTCAATCTCTCCACTTTGTGCTTGTTCTGCTCGTTTCTTTGCCTCTTGTATGGTTGTAGGCGCTGGAACGATCAGACGGTCTCCGACTAGTTCGTTTTTCGGCCAGTTTGCGGGTGTTGCTGCTTTATTTCGATCTGCTGTCTGCAACGCCTTAACGGCTCTTAGAATCTCGTTGATATTCCGGCCTACATTCTCGGGATACGTCAGTATAAGACGAATCTTGCCTGTTGGATCTACGATATAAACACTTCTGACCGTTCTTGTTCCCATCGTAGGATGGATCATTCCAAGTCTAGTAGCAATCCTTCCAAGACTATCCGCAATAATCGGAAAAGTAATCTCTACTTTCAAATTCTGCTGTATCCATTCGATCCATTTTATATGGGAATATACTTGTTCAACTGATAATCCGATTAAGTAAGTGTTGAGCTTGGTGAACTCAGGCATGAGCTTTTGGAACGCGACAAACTCTGTTGTACACACGGGTGTAAAGTCACCTGGATGACTAAAGAGGACAAACCAATGACCTTGATAACTTGTTGGAAGGACAAGATCCCCAAGGGTTGTATGAACCGTCATCTCCGGAAATTGATCGCCAATAAAAGGCTTTGAAAATGTTTGTGTAGATTCCATCCCTCTCTTCTCCTATCTTCCTTGGTTTCCCATCACCTTACTCTTTTTCAATAACTGAGACTCTCCTGTTTTTTCCCACTCCTCTACTTGTTCAATGGCTTGTTGAGGTGTAAATCCTTGCCCGACAAGAACACCAGATAAAATATATTCTTGATAAAGATGAGTGAGGTTAATACCTTCTTCTGTCTCTTGTAATGCTTTTTTTACGAGAGGATCAATGTACGAAACCCATTGATCCGCCAAGCTCTCCGTTTGTGGCATTCGGTGGTCTTGTTGAAAAGAACGAGGAGCACTTGAAGTACTGTTTAACGTAAATAAATAGTTGTACTTTGCGCTGTGCTTAATCTCATCAGTAATGATGTTAAAAAGAATGTCTCGATAATACGTATTAGGAAGTCCTTGGCGAATAACGCGATATTTCTCGACTGCGGCTAGTTCGCCAAACAGAGCTTTGACGAGGCCGTCTTTATAAGTTTTGGGTTTTTGAAACTCTTCTCCGTTTTCAGGTGGAACTTCCTGGCCTGTAAGATCTTTGTAGATCATTCTGAAAAGCTTGTTGTGTCTTTTCTCATCATCACGAATAGAGGCAATAATTAATTTTTGATCGTTTGTAGGCGCTTCAGAAATTAAGTAATCGTAAAATAATCGATCTTCTCTTTCTCCAGCAACTGCTTGTTTAATGAGTTGCAGAGATAGTTGAAGTGCTTGCTGCTGCCCATCACTCTGTTGCTGTCCGCTGTCTTGTTGCTGCTGTTGTGGATTCATATAGCTCATAAGATAACCTCCAAAAAATGATTGTCGCATTAGTCTATGCAGACGCCTAAATTTTGCTTATGTACAAGTTTTTCAACACCACATGTACCTTGATTGAATAAAAAGAAGCATAAAGCTTGTTGAAAATAAGGAGTGTTCATAGTGGATGAGCTCATGTGGCTGACGGTTGGTGCAGCCGCAGTTTTTATAATAGAAGCAGGTGTCTATTTTTATTGGATCACATGGGGGAACGGTTCTCTTAAGCCGTATATAAATGATAGTCAAAGACCTCACCAAACTTTCAAAGTGCTTCAAACGTTTAAAACATCTACACAAAAAATAGCACTGGTCGAAGTCGGAGAAGAAGTATGGGTGTACAGCAATGGAGAAATAATGTTTGGCACGAAACAAGATGAGAATGAGTATGCAGAAGTAATCGTACATGTTCCGATGGCGGCAGCGAAAGATGCTAAACGCATTTTAATCATCGGTGGCGGTGGTGGAATCAGTGTACGAGAGGCTTTACATTATGAGAATGTTGAAGAAATTATAGCAGTCGATATTGATGCCGAGATGATGGACCTCGGAAAAAGATATGATCGTTTGGTGTCTTTTAATAAAGGAGCTTTGAATCACCACAAAGTGAGCACGGTGATTCAAGATGGCAGAACTTATGTAGAAAAAAGTCTAGATACGTGGGACGTAATCATTGTAGATATACCCGAACCGACTGAACGATGCCCAAGTCTCTGCGGATTATTTTCTTTAGAGTTTTACCATGAGTTAAAAGAACACTTGAACCCTGGCGGTGTTCTATCCATTGCATGTTCAACCGTCAACTTGATGCCAGAATATATGTGGAGCATTGAAAAAACCTTAAAGGAATGTGGTCTTTTCACAATTCCTTTTCACAATTTCTCGAACAAGACAGGTGTAGATTGGGGTTATATCTTGGCTTCAACCCTTCCTTTAGAGCCGGATGATATCCAACTAAAAGTAACTACGCCATTCTTAACAGAAGGCAGACTGAGGGATGTGTTGGAACTACCGTACTACTTGAAAAACTTTGAAAACAAAGGTGATATACAGACGGATCAGAACAGCGTGCTCTTAGATATTGTAAGAAGAGAATTGAATAATTGACATAAATAGCACTTGTGTAACTTACAAGTGTTTTTTTATGATCAAAATTATGAATTAGGAGTAATTAGCATTTCTAATAAACTGTACGGTAATTATTTTTGTTATTCATGTAGCTTGCTGTGCAACTTGGTAACGGTTTGTGACAGGTTGGTCAGAAGTGGATTTACGATGAGAAAATCATGACATATACTGGTTAAAAATAAAGTGAAACATATAAAGGGGGCGTGAAATGAAGCTTACAATACATGAAAGTGATGATCATGAAGGCTTGGAGATCATTGTGAAATGCAAAATGTTAAATGATGAAGTTATAAAAGTTCTAACTTCGTTGAGGTCCCTTGAAAGAAAAGTATTGGGTACAAAAGATGGAAAAGTCTATCTCCTTTTACCAAATGATATTTATTATTTTGAGTCAGTTGATAAAAAGACATTTGCTTATACCGAAAAATCGGTCTATGAGGTGTCATTAAGGTTGTATCAAATTGAAGAGCTGTTCGGTGATGTGAATTTTTTTCGTGCTACAAAAGCAAGTATATTGAATCTCGATCGATTACATTCCATCTCCCCGCGAATTGGGGGCAGGCTAGAAGTGAAGATGGAGAACGGAGAGAACCTATTAGTGTCCCGTCAGTATGTGCCTGTTTTAAAGGAAAAGTTAGGTTTTTAAATTGAAGGAGGCGATGATATGTTTAAAAAAATTATGGCGTATACGGTAGAATTTAAAACGATTATGAGTTTATTCTTTTCGGGAGGAATCATCATTTATGTTGTGTTCGGCTATATGCTCGGAACAAGGGAGATTTCCTTCGAGATGATCGTTCAAATCTTTTTTATCAGTATTCTGGTTACTGGTTTGCATTACTTATTTTGGACTGAGGACACTAAAGTGAAGTTAACAAATAGTTGGAAACTGATCTTGCAATATTTTATTCTCGGCTTCGTTTTAATAGGGATGTCCCAAGTATTTAACTGGTTCGAGTGGGGAAGTAAAACATCTTATATGATGCTGATTCTTTTTCACATTCTTTATCTGGGCGGCATACTTGGATTCACCATCTATTTTAAAGTGCTAGGATTTCAATTCAATCAGAAGATGCAGCATTATCGAGAGCAGAATCAACTTCGCTAGCTTTTAAGAAGTTGTAAAAAGAGTATAGTGTGGTAACAATCATAATCGCAGCGACTTCGTTGCGATTATTCTTTTCTGTAAAAAAACTGAAAAGTATTAAAAAAGTGTGTCGATATTATTGTCTCCTCTTCGTCGTATAAGTAAATCAACTTAAAAACAACTAAAAATGCTTAGGAGAGATTCATATGAAAACTGTAATGTCAAAGGATGGAACAAAAATTGTTTATGACAAGATAGGAAATGGACCTTCACTCATCTTAGTCGGAGGCGCATTTAGTTATCGAAAGTTTCCTGGCATGGTTAAACTTGCGAAATTATTATCAGACCAATTTACAGTTTACAATTACGACCGACGTGGTCGTGGGGATAGCGGTGACACAGTATTTTATGAACCTGCACGAGAGTACGAAGATCTTGATGCAATGATTTCAGAAGCAGGAGGAGTATCATATGTTTGGGGATTATCATCTGGGGCAGTTCTTGCTTTACAAGCTGCTGCTTATGGAGCAAGCATTACAAAATTAGCGCTTCACGAACCACCATTTATCGTAAATGACACAGATCATGTACCACCAAGTGATTTTTCAAAAAAGGTTAGTGAACTTATTGCTGATGACCGCAGTGCGGATACGATTAAATATTTCATGACCAAGGGCATGGGGGCTCCTTCATTCATTGTAACTATGATGCGTATGATGCCTGGTGTTTGGTCTAATCTTATGGCGGTTGCACATACCCTTCCGTACGATGCAGCATTATTAGAGGGGTATATGGAAGGAAAGTCATTGCCTGAGGATCTTTGGAATAACGTTACAGTACCAACACTTGTACTTAAAGGTACAGAAAGTCCTTTAATGCTTCGTGACGGAGCAGATGCTTTAGTAAAAGTGCTTCCTAATGCTGAATTAATAAGTAAGAAGGGGCTTGGACATACGAAACAGCTTAACGTTAAAAGTATTTCTTCTGAGCTCATCTCATTTTTTTCGGCAGTATAAACTAGAGGAAATCACGAGAGGATTTATTTTACAAATACCGAAACCTTTTTATAGATTTATCGTGCAGATCATTAAATTGAAGAGTCAAAAATGAGGAGGCAACTAAACATGAGATTTATGATGATCGTTAAAGCGACTGCAGATTCAGAGGCGGGGGTCATGCCGAGTCAGGAATTAATAGATGCCATGCAAAAATATAACGAGGAATTAGTAAAGGCGGGTGTACTTCTGGCTGCAGACGGCCTACAACCTAGTTCAAGTGGGTTACGAATTTCTTACCCGGAGCAGGGCGGTCGGGCCAAAGTGGTTGATGGTCCGTTTACAGAAGTAAAAGAACTGATTGCAGGCTATACACTTATTGAAGTGAAGTCAAGAGAAGAAGCCATTCAATGGGCTCTGCGCATGCCGGATCCACATGGATTTGGGCATGGTGAGATTGAACTGAGGCAGGTTTTTGAGGCGGAGGAAATTATGGAAAACCCCATTCATTTAATGAAAGAAAGAGAACTTCGAAAAAAAGCTGAGGAGCAACAAAAAGCGTGACAGTGGTCGATGTAAATCGAGCGATCGAAGAGATATGGAGAATGGAATCTGCGAAGTTGATCGCAAGCTTAACGCACTTGCTGCGAGATGTTGGTATCGCTGAAGATATTGCACATGATGCATTAATCGTCGCATTAGAAAAATGGCCGAATATCGGTATCCCAGATAATCCGGGCGCATGGCTGATGACTGTGGCCAAACGTCGTGCGATTGATTTAATAAGGCGTACAAAAAAACGTGATCAAAAATATACCGAAATTGCTAGAGGAACAGATTTGTATACGGAAGAAGATGTTGATCTAGTAGTAAACGAAGAGATTGGAGATGAACTTCTTCGTTTGATTTTCATGACCTGTCATCCCGTATTATCGCAAGAGGCAAGGGTTGCACTTACGCTTCGTTTGTTATGTGGTTTAACTACTGATGAGATTGCCCGTTCTTTTCTTCTGTCAGAATCTACTGTAGCGCAACGAATTGTACGTGCCAAAAGGACACTGAGATCTGAAAATGTTCCTTTTGAAGTTCCAGCAAAAGAGGACCGAAAAGAGCGGCTATCAACAGTGCTTGAAGTTATTTATCTGATGTATAACGAAGGGTATGCAGCAACATCAGGCGATCATTGGGTTCGTCCTTTACTGTGTCAGGAGGCATTGAGATTAGGGCGGGTTTTAGCTGAGATTGCCCAAAGTGAATCAGAAGTACACGGGCTAGTCGCATTAATGGAACTACAATCTTCACGGTTGAAGACTAGGGTAAATGCAAAAGGGGAACCAATCTTACTCATGGACCAAAATCGAGCACAATGGGATCGTTTACTTATTCGTCGTGGATTAGCGGCACTCGAGCGAAGTGAAAGGGTAGGTGTACCACTCGGGCAATATGCGATTCAAGCGAAAATCTCTGCTTGTCATGCAGAGGCAGTTTCAGTAGAAGAAACGAACTGGGTAAAAATAGCTGCGCTATATGAGGCGTTATACAGGGTATCTCCTTCACCAATTGTTGAATTAAATCACGCTGTTGCCATTTCAATGGCGTTTGGTCCTTCCTTTGGCCTTCAGCTTGTAGATGAACTACTCATGGAGCCTTCTTTACAGGAGTATCATCTTCTATATAGCGTGCGTGGAGATCTTCTTTTTAAATTAGGAAGAACGGATGACGCTCGTATAGAATTTAAACGCGCTGTATCTATGACTAAGAATGAAAAAGAGAAAAGCCTTCTGATGTCCAGAGCAAAAGAATGTGAGTCTTGAACAAACTACTTTTAAGCCTAGTAGATTATAGATGTTCAGTTTCGTAGTAAAGGTAGGAAAGCTAATCACAATCCAAGGAGGAAACGATGGATGCAATATCTGAGAGGTAAAGTAAAACGAAAAGGCCATCATTCCTTACGTCGAAAGCCGGCACTTTCGAGTCCAAGTAACGAAAGTCTTAAAAAGGACTTAGAAGAACATATATATATGCTACAAAAGGCAGATAGGACAAAAATAAGGGAGACCGTAAACGATGAATAACGATGTGACCCAATTTATTGACGAATTAAAAGAATCCTGGCAGGTAGAGTTATCTACGAATCTACGCGGAGTTGTTCACCAGGCGATACCTGAAGTGCATGAGCGGATTCAATATAAAAAGCCCCACTTCTTAAAAAACGGAAAATATGCTGCTGTGATCTCAACATCCAAAGATGCTGTAAGCTTTACAATCTTCAATGCAAACTCATTAAAACTTCCAGAAAGTTTATTCAGTGGTCCACCAGAACGTAAAACCATTAAGCTGCGTAAAGGTGACATGTTTGATTCCAAACAACTTATTTCTTTTGTCAAAGAAGCTTCGAGTTCTTTATGATTTGTTCATTAAAAAAGCTTGAGTCCAAAGATTTTGGACTCAAGCTTTTTTTGTGGAGTAAAAATTATGCACCTTTTCGTACAAGTTGTTGTTCTTTTGATGACTGATCAAACAAGTAATTTTTTACAGCGTTTGATGAATGCTTCGCTTTTTTCACGAAGAGAGGGTTCAACCCAACTACCGTTACAAAGTTAGCCATCAATCCCCAGAAGCCTTCATAGATTCCAAGACTTGTACCTGTTGAATAAACCGTGAATGTAACAGCGAGTCCAACAAGTAAACCGATAATGGTAGCTTCTCTCGACTGATTTCTCCAGAACAAGCTGATAACGATTGCAGGGAAAATCTGTACCATTCCGGATACACCAAGCAACTGCAGGGAAACAAGAGCTTGCGGAAACACAAGACCAAACAATAGTGCGAGCCCGATTACAACGAATACCATGCCACGAGTGATCATTGTTAGTTTCGCACCTTTTACCTTCGGATTGATCAGGTCGCGATAGATGTTGTTCGCAAATAAGTTGGATGCACCAATCGCCATGATGGAACAAGGAATGAGTGAAGCGAGTGCGATTGTTGAGTACGCTAATCCCTGACCAATTCCTCCGTAAGACGTTTGAATTAATGCCAGAAGAGCAAACCTTGGATCCGTTCCATCTGGTAAAACAAGAAAAGCAATGAATCCAAGGAAAACAACAAGAATTAAAACGATATTATAGAGCGGTAGAAATAATGCATTTTTTCGAATGGCATCCGCACTTTTTGCTGTGAAAACACCTGTTGCCGCATGTGCCCACATAAAAAGAGCAAGCGATGATACAAAAGCTGCTGTAATGAACCATGTAACACCTTTTGGCCCAGACTCTGGAATCGTTAAGAGGTGAGGAGCTTCCGTTACGATTTTATCAACCATAGGATTCCAACCGCCAAAGTGCATGATTGGAAGAGAAACAACCATGAACAACATGATTGCCCACACTAGAACATCTTTAATGATTGCAGTATAAGTCGGTCCTTTGATCCCACTGAAAAATGTATACAGTGCAACAAGCAAGAAAGAGGTGATCACGACCACTTTTACATTGATAAAGCCTGTCCCAGCAACTTGAAGCGTATCTTGAATACCACTCAGCTGCAAACAGATATACGGAATCAGCATGAGTACGCCGACGATGGCGATGAGTGAAGATAATAGCTTAGAGTCAAAACGTTCGCGAGCATAGTCTGCTAGAGTAGTTAGCTTATGCTCATTAGCCACTTTCCATAACTTCGGAAGGAAAAAATAAGAGATAAAATAGGCCAGAACCGAGTAGGGAATCGCGAAGAATGCGAGACTACCAGCTGTGTAAGCGGTACTCGTTAAACCTAGGAACGTATAAGCTGTGTAAAGGTCGGCACCGACTAGAAACCAAACGAGTAGACCGCCAAAGCGTCTTCCGCCGACAGACCATTCTTCAACAGAACTACGTGTAGCTTTGTCTCTACCGGCGAGAAACCCGATTAAGACAACCGTTAAGATAACAAAAATCGTGATAGATAGTGCTGTAAGATTACCTTGCTGCATTTAATCCAGGCTCCCTTCTGATTTCTGTAGTTGATAGATTCCTAATGTGCAAAAAGGAGTTAGAACAATCCACAAAAACAACCAAAACTGAAGAAACGGTAGTCCGAAAATGATAGGATCGATCCTGTTTACGAACGGTAAAACGACCAGTTGTGCAATAAATGGAGCGGAAATCAATAGGATTAATAATAATTTCTTCATGCTGCATGTGTCCCTTCTGTGGTGTTTTTTAGAAATATAATGTTCACAATCATAACAGCTTAGAAAGTGAGGGACAAGGGGAATTATATAAATTTTTAAAATATTTAATATTATTAGATAATGAAAGAGGTTTCAAACTTTTGTTTTACCAATCATTTCGCTCATGTTTACCCTCCATTTGTTCAACACCATCCGGCATGCTAAGACCGTGCTGCCTAATGTGGTCTGCATTCTTTACATAATAGTGATACTTCCAACCTTTCTCGTTATGAAACTCTACTAAAAAGGTATAAGGATTGTATTGCCGTCCGATGTTTTGAGTAATCTGCCACTTTTCATTAGGAAATTGTTTCTCTAAATATAGAGTGAGCTGTTCTTTTTTTACGGAGACATGATAGTTGATCCAAAATGGACGTATAATGAAAAATAGTAAAACGAGAGCTGTAATGATAGTGGCTGTGTATAAGCCAATTTTTCGCTTAGTTTTAGGAATGAAGAAAGCAATAATGAAAAGTATGCTGATCAAAGTTACGGTGAACATGATTTCGATGACTGTGATCGGATGTAAATCCATGATAATGTGCCTCCTGTTCGGAAAATGGAGTTTCATACATAGTTTATTCTATACAGAAAGGCAAATTTCTTCTTACATAAATCCCTATTTCTTTGCCAGCTGGACGCTATGAAAATGAATCCACAAAAATAGCTTTCCAATCCAGAAATATGCATGCTGAATCCAAAAGTTTAGGTGTTCAATCCACGAGTTTTAGGCTCCAATCCACATTTTTAGTCTGCCAAGCTAAATTTGTCCACTCCAAATGGACGCCACGTAAAAAAAGCCGCACCCTTTAAAAGGGAGCAGCTTCTCCAATTTATTAAAACCACAAATATGGCTTTCCTACCATAAACCACAGCATGATCATCAACAATCCAAGGTAAATCCAGACGGCACGCTGCAGTTTCTGAGCTAGCGACGCCTTATCCTGCGTTTCATCATCAAACTTACGAAGTGTAGGTGAAAAGGCGCGCGCTAAAAAGAAAAGCGAGCAGAACAGTACGATTAGAGTCATAAGAATCCACGGTGTATCCCACGTCCATGGCCCGGTAAATACAAGTAATAAACCTGATAAGACTAGAACGTGACCAGCATGTTTAGCGAGCCAAACGACAAACCGAAACGTGCCAAGGTGGGCCTGCATCTCATCTCCACTTGCCGTTCTTAGCTTTTTAATCAGTGGAAACAGAATAAAGAAAGGTCCGACAGAAATGATCACGCTTAAAATATGGATATACAAGATAACGTGATACCAAACTTCCATTTAGTTGCAAGTTAACCTTTAACAGGAGTGAATTCGTGAACCCATACTTGCATATGAGGAAGCCACGGCATACCTGGGTGGTAGGAAAGGATAGCATTCTTATACTCTTCTACGGTTGCGAATCCTTCGTCTTGTGCGTGTTGATCGGTTAGTTCTCCAAGAGATTGGCGGTAAACATTGTTCACTACGAACGAATGGCCTTCTAACTCCATAATCTCCCCAATGTCTGCATAACGTCCGTTACGACGAGTAGCCGTTTTTTTACCTTCCAGAACTTTTGCAACATCAGCTGGCATCGTTACGAGTCTTTCAATCGTACAAGTTTTTGGTGGTAAATTGGTATTTTCATGATTTGTCATATGTAAAAACTCCTTTTTTCATTTCTCCAATTCCTAATGTATCACATTTAAAAAGAGAGTCTGTCTATTTTATCGGAAGAAAACGGTAAGATGTGTCTTTGCTATGTGGAGTCAGTACCTTTATAATCAAGAGATGACTCTACCTGAGGGAGGCTAATTTAAGTTTTGATAGAAAAAGCAAAGCAAATGCTAAATTTGCATTACGGTTATTCTTCATTCCGGAACGGACAAGAGCAAGCGATACAATCGGTTTTAGCGGGTGACGATACACTCTGTGTTATGCCTACAGGTGGCGGGAAATCGATTTGCTATCAAATACCTGCCCTTGTTTTTGAAGGAACAACAATTGTTATTTCTCCTTTAATTTCATTAATGAAAGATCAGGTTGATACATTATTGCAGTTAGGTATTTCCGCAGCCTTCATCAATTCTTCACTTACAGCAGCAGAGGCGAGGGAACGAATTGAAAAGGCTAAAAGCGGTGAGTATAAACTTTTATATATTGCACCAGAACGCCTTGAATCTTATGACTTTATGGATCATTTGCGCCAGATCGATATCCCTTTGATCGCGGTAGATGAAGCACACTGTATCTCGCAATGGGGTCACGATTTCAGACCGAGCTACCAACGCATTCAAAGAATGGTCGGAAATCTGCCTAATCGTCCGGTCGTACTGGCATTAACGGCAACAGCTACACCACGCGTTCGTCAGGACATCTGTTGGTCGCTGGATATTGATGAGAACAAAACGGTATTAACAGGATTTGAACGTGAAAATTTATCCTTTTCCGTGATAAAGGGACAAGATCGTCTTTCTTATTTAAAAGATTTTCTGAAAAAGAACGAGAAAGAAGCGGGAATCATATACGCAGCAACACGTAAGACGGTTGATCAGCTATTTGAGACACTCCAAAAAAGCGGTATCAACGTTTCACGGTATCATGCAGGGATGAATGACAACGAGCGAATGGAACAACAAGAACAATTTCTTCAAGATGAATCATCTGTTATGGTGGCTACTTCTGCGTTTGGGATGGGTATCGATAAATCGAATATCAGATATGTTATCCATTTTCAGTTACCTAAAAACATGGAGAGTTATTATCAAGAAGCGGGTCGTGCTGGCCGTGATGGACTTCAAAGTGAATGTATCCTGCTGTATTCCTCTCAAGATGTTCAAGTCCAGCGTTTTCTGATCGATCAGTCTAGTGAACAGGATCGTATGGCGCAAGAGCTGGAGAAGCTTCAACTCATGGTGGACTATTGCTATACAGAAAGCTGTTTGCAGCAATCCATCGTCCGTTATTTTAGTGACGAGGAAATACCACCATGTGGCCGGTGCGGCAACTGTACGGATAATCGCGATAGCATCGATGTGACAAGAGAAGCGCAGATCGTATTGTCCTGTATCGTGAGAATGGGGCAGAAGCGTTTTGGAAAAACTTTGATCGCACAAGTACTGACTGGTTCCAAAAATAAAAAAGTGTTAGAGATGCGATTTAATAAGCTGCCGACTTACGGCATGCTGAAAGATAAAAGCACGAAAGAAGTAACAGACCTTATTGAGTTTTTCATCTCACAAGAAATCATTGCTGTTGAACATGGTACATTCCCAACACTTTATATAAAAGAAAAAGGGAAAGACATCCTGCTCGGAAAAGAACAGATCATGCGTAAAGAAGCGGTCGTAACGAAACAAGTGGCTGCAGATGATCCGTTATTTGAAGAGCTTCGAATCGTACGTAAAACAATAGCTGATCAAGAAAACGTTCCACCGTTCGTTATTTTCGCAGATACGGCATTAAAAGATATGTGCGTGAAACTGCCTGAGTCAAGGACTGATTTTTTGAGTGTGACGGGTGTTGGTCAGAATAAGCTAGAAAAGTACGGAGAGCGGTTTATTTCTGCCATTTCAAATTATTTAACTGAACATCCTGAGCGAAGAGAGAGTATGGATCAAAGCACAGTCGTAAAAGCACCTGCGAAAAAGACAACGCCTGATTCTCATCTTGAAACATACACTCTCTATAAAGAGAAAATGTCAGTCGGTGAGATTGCTGAAGACCGAAAGTTAGCATTAAGTACGGTTGAGAATCACCTTATTCAATGCATGCAAGAAGGAATGGATGTTCAGATGGAGGACCTTATTCCAGAAGAATATGTCTCAAAAATTGAACATGCCATTCAACAAGCCGGCGGAGAAAAGTTAAAGCCGATCAAAGAATTACTTCCTGAAGAAGTAAGTTACTTTATGATTAAAGTTTACTTGCTGCAAAACGAAAATAAGAAACGGGTGACAAGATGAAGAAGAATGTCCGATTAAAAGTAAAACCTTCTTATGTGAAGGGGTTAAAAACAGGCTTTCCATTGATCACGGAAGATGCTGTACAAAATATAAGCAACGTTAAAGAAGAAGGAACGATCATTGAACTGTTTGATGAAAAGAATGTGTTCCTCGGTAAGGGATATTACGGTAAACAAAACAAAGGTCGTGGATGGGTACTCACGCAAAATTCACAAGAACTCATCGATCAAGAATTTTTTGAAAAGAAAATAAAAAAAGCGATTAACCATCGCCAAGATCTTTTTAACAATTATGAAACGACGGCATTCCGCGTTTTTAACGGCGAGGGAGACGGAATCGGTGGGCTGACGATCGACCATTATAACGGCTACTACGTTCTAACTTGGTATAGTGAAGGCATCTACTCCTTTAAGGATGAAGTAATCGCTTCTCTTAAAGAGCTTGTTAAAGTAAAAGGCATCTACGAGAAGAAGCGTTTTGCTGTAAAAGGAAAATATATTGATGATGACGATTTTGTTGAAGGTGAACAAGCGCCAAGTCCACTGATCGTGAGAGAGAACGGCATCCACTTTGCAGTATATCTGAATGATGGTGCGATGGTAGGCGTGTTCTTGGATCAGCGTGACGTGCGAAAGACGATCCGTGATCAATATGCGAAAGGGAAAACAGTTCTGAACACATTCTCTTATACTGGTGCGTTCTCAGTTGCGGCCGCTCTTGGTGGAGCTCTGAAAACGACAAGCGTTGACTTAGCGAACAGAAGCCGAAGCAAGACGCAAGAACAGTTCAGTGTGAACGGTCTGGACTATGAGGACCACGACATCATCGTAGAAGATGTGTTCAACTACTTTAAATATGCCGTCCGTAAAGAGCTTTCATTTGACCTTGTTATTCTAGATCCCCCTAGCTTTGCGCGTTCAAAGAAACATACGTTCAGTGCTGGGAAAGATTATCCTGATCTGTTAGCACAAGCGATTCAGATTACAGAAAGAAACGGTGTAATCGTAGCTTCTTCTAACTGTTCTACGTTTGGGATGAAAAAGTTTAAAGAGATGATAGCATCAGCTTTTAAACAAACGGGTGGCACATATAACATTTTGGAAGAGTTTAAGCTTCCACAAGATTTTAAAACTCACAAAGAGTTCAAAGAGGGTAACTATTTAAAAGTAGTGTTCATTGAAAAATTAAGCTAACCGGCGAAAGGGGATCTTCATGTCGATGAATAACGAACGCCGTATTTTAATTATGACTTCTGTAGCTGCTGAAAAAGAAGCGATCTTAAAAGGAATTGGGCAAACGCCTTCGATTGATGTGGTATTAGCTGGAGTTGGTCCGATCTCAGCGGGTATTCAAACCACAAAAGCTTTATTAACGAAAGACTATGACGTTGTAATCAACATGGGTATTGCTGGTGGTTTTCAGGATAAAGCAGCTGTTGGAACATTAGTCATTGCAGATGAGATCATTTCAGGAGATCTTGGGGCAGAATCTCCTGAAAAATTCATCAGTTTGGATGAGCTAGGTTTTGGTGCTTCAACGCGCATAAAAGCAGACAGCGAACTGGTCATGCACTGTTTAACGTCACTAAAGCTCGCAAGTGTGCCTGTTCAACTCGGTCACGTTCTAACGCTCTCTACTGTGACAGGAACTGCTGAAACTACGAAAAGTCTTCAGGATCGAGAACCTGATGCTGTAGCAGAAGCGATGGAAGGCTATGGTGTAGCGCTAGCGGCACAAGAATTTGGAAAGCCGGTACTTGAGATTCGTTCCATATCAAATCCAATCGGTCCGCGAGATCGTTTTGCTTGGCGTATGAAGGAAGCGTTCGCTACACTAGAGAGAGCTAGTAAAGTTATCGCGGAGGTTTTGTTATGAGTAAAATGAGTATTGCGTTTTCACCTTGTCCCAATGATACGTTTGTTTTTCATGCATTGGTTCATGGTCTTGTTTCTGGGGCTCCAGAATTTGATGTTACATATGCAGATATTGATATTACAAACGGCTTAGCTGCTGAGTCAGATGAACTTGATATCTTGAAAATCTCATACGCAGCGCTTCCTTATGTTTTGGACAAATATGCTCTACTTCCATGCGGAGGGGCGCTCGGTCGTGGATGTGGTCCGTTAGTTCTTGTGAAAAAGTCAGGTGAAGTTACACCAGACATGCTATCAGGAGCAAAAGTGGCCGTTCCGAGTGAACGCTCTACCGCATACATGCTGTTCCGTTTATGGGCGGCTCAAAATGTACCAGGCGGAGTAGGCGAGATTATCGTTATGCCGTTTAATGAGATCATGCCTGCTGTAAAAGACGGCAAGATTGATGCCGGTCTTGTCATCCATGAAGCACGCTTTACGTATCAAAATTACGGATTGAATCTGTTGGCTGATATGGGTAGCTGGTGGGAAGAAGATACGGGTCTGCCCATCCCACTCGGAGCGATCATCGCACGTCGTTCACTAGATTTAGAGTCTATTACAGGGTGGATTCGTGAATCAGTAGAGTATGCGTGGCGTAATCCTGAGGCATCTAGAGATTATGTGATGCAGCACGCGAGCGAACTCTCAGAGGACGTTGCGAAATCCCATATTGATCTGTATGTGAATGATTTTACGGCTGATCTTGGAGACAAGGGCTTCGAGGCGATTACAACTCTATTGAACCGTGCTGGAGAAGAAGGCATCGTGCCGAAGAAGGATTATACGAAACTATTGAAGAGTTAAGAATGGACAAATTAATTCTTAGATTGGACAGATTATTAGGGACTTTGGACAGATTATCTTGGGAATCGGACAGATTAAAGTGAACATTGGACAGATTAACTCCTAGATTGGACAGATTACCTAATAAAACCTGCATAATGTAGAATTAACCACTCTCTGAACCCGCGCATACCTTATAACGAGAAGAAAAACTGTTATAAGGAGGCGCAATATGTCTAATACAAATGTATTAACACTCATTGGGGCTTTGTTAGCTGGCTATTTTCTACTTGCACTTCCACTAGGCGGCACGTTTTTAGCTGCATTCGGTCCAGCTGTTAAAATTATCGCAATCTTAACTGTTCTTGTTTTTGGAGCCGTATTGATCTATAAAGGGCTCAAAGAAATTTTAAGAAAATAGACATGAAGAAACCCGCTTAAACTAAAGCGGGTTTCCTTGTTTTTATTTAGGAAGCAAAGCACGAAGCTCTTCCGTCATCTGATCTAAAAGTTCAGGACGTCCGTGAAATTGAGCAGGTGTGTTTTGAAAAAGTTTAATGAACCATTTATCCTCAACTCTAACTGCAATCACCGTATGATGCGTGTTCAGTTCCGGAGATAGTTCTGTCTTTCCTACGGGTATCATCCCGGCAATTGCACGAACTATAACAGCATCTTCACTTAAGAAGGAGACGTTCTTCACTTTTGCGTAATAAGGTGGGGTAGGAAAGCTGCTAAAAATGGGTTCGAGATGAGCATGTATCTCTTCAGGTCCGAAAGCCTGGCTTCCATCATATCCAACCATCTCGCCGTCTTCAGTAAAATGATCAGCCATAGCACGTGAATTCCGTTCGTTCCATGCTTGTATGAAGTTAAAATATAGATTCTTAACAGCTTTTATATGTTCTGTTTCCATCACTAAACCTGTCCTCCATATGTGAAATTGTCTTTTATTCATCATAACAAAACAGCCACCATCCTCAAAATGGTAGCTGCTTCAAATCTTATTTTTGTTGTTGTGCAGCAGTTAATTTTTCAATCTCCTGATCAATCTTCTTATGGATTTTGTCGATCTTTGAAAAATTCATCGCAGCTATATAAATCTTTTCTAAGTCATCATGCTTACTTTTAGCATCTGCTAAATAACCGATCGCATCTTTCATCTTTTTTGAGTAGCGGCCGCTGATTTCTTTTAGATTATCAAAGAATTTTTCATCCGTTCCTTTTTTGATCGTCTTTTCATACATGTCTATGATGGAGTCACCTTCACGTTCAGGAAAATATTCATGAGGTGCTGTACTATCAAAAATCGCAAAACCGAGCTCTCTTACGATCACCATATCCAAACTGTTCGGATCGAACCCACAATGATAAATTTCTACATCATAACCTGAAGCTTCAGCATTTGCGGCTAACTTTTTTAGGAGTGTTGATTTTCCAGATCCCGGCCTTCCCTTAATGAAGAATCTTTTTTCTAGACCTTCTGTTAAGTTTGGAACAAAATCGACTGCACCTTTTGGGGTGGCTGCTCCTAAAAAGCGGTGATAAACGTTTGCGGCTTTATTAACTTTTTTCGAAAAAAATTGATGCATCAGTTCGTCTGTAATTTCATTAGCTTTTTCATAATTCATGTTCATAATATAGATTTCTTCCCATTCATCATGGATGAGGAGCGCATCATGGAAAGTGGCATACGCCTTTTGATAATCAGCAGAAATAGAATCTGTTATCTTTAAAATTTCCGCCTTTTTGTTCAGAAGTTTTTTAGAATCCCACGCTTCACCTAAATTTACATATTCCTCGATCGCTCCAGGGGCTTTTGGTTCGATAACATGTGGAGAAGTACCATCGACAATTCCGATTCCAAGTTCTCTGATGATCACACCATCAATCGAACCGTTGTCTGAAGCGCAATGAATGTACTCGATGTCGTAGCCTTCATTGTTCCACTTTTCCCCGACCGCCTTCATGAGTGTCGACTTACCAGTACCAGGTCCGCCCTTTAAAATAAATAGGCGATCAAGACCACTAAGATTAGATGTAAATAAGTTGTAAAAGCCTCTAGCCGTATTGCCGCCAGCATAATAATTTAGAATTTTTCCAGTCAAGGTTCAAAACACTCCTCTTTTTTGTAGTTGTGTTTCTACATGCATGTTATGTAACGATGATGGAATAGGTGATAGCCTAAAAAACACATTTATTATTTAAATTGTTGAAATATGATGAAATAAAAAGAAATTTTACGAATGAAGGAGTATGGTTTAAAAAAGAGGAATAAATACACCCTAAATCACATAATATTGATTATTCTGAATATTTAAATAAAATTTAGAATGAGTTAATATGTAGTTAACAAAGAAACACTACTTCAATTAAAGGAAGGCGTGATTCCAATGAAATAAGTAAGCGAAGCATATCAAATCACATCCAGGTAGAGATCAGCCAGTGAAAACTGATTTCGAGATGTGTGGGTATGTGGGAACGCGCAAATACACATGACGAAAGAGGATGATTCCAATGACGTATGTGAGCGAAGCATGCTAAGATCGTGTTGCAGATGGAAATAGCCGGTGAAAACTATTTTCGCAGCATGTGGGCGTGTGGGAATTTACCAGAAGTAGAGGAAAAATAAGATCTAATGCAAGGCAATTGATTGAACGAACAATTAATTGAAGTCTAGTTAGGGACAATAACTAGCATTTGTGTATTAGTAAGAAAGGAAAGAACGTTTAAGTGAATAAAGTGATTTTAAGCTAAAGGCGCTGTTTATGTGATGTATACATATTCAGCGTCTTTGTTTGTTTATATCCTAAATTTGATTAATCAACTCCATTTTGAGTTTTTATATATACGCCTCAAGTCTTAGAACACATTACTTCTTAAAGCCATGGTTATTTTAGGAAGGTTTCGATAAGGTAATACTAGAAACATAGTATAGATGAACTTTTTTTATTTAAACGAAACTCAGAAACCGTTACATCCGTATGAATAGTAAAGAGTTTATGTCAGGAGTCGATTACAATGAACGGATTTTTAGCTTTTTTTATCCGCATGTTTGTTGCTATTCCAGCTTCAGTAGGAGTATGGCTGGCAAGTATTATCGGGTATGACCAGACCTACCTTTTGTCGTCAGGCATTGCAGTGGCTGGTGGAGCTGCCGCATACACAGCAACAGGACTTCTTCAAAAGCAGAGATTTCTTAGTGAACATCACCTATCTAGAAGAGAGTATAAATACATCAGAAAAAACTTAGACGAAGCAAAACCTAAGATTTATAGACTGCAAAAGGCCATGTTTTCAGTCCGCGACCTACCAACTTTAAAGCAAAGAGCGGATTTGGTCCGAGTAGTCAGAAAGATCCAGAGTTTAACTCAAAAAGAACCAAGACGTTTTTATCAAGCAGAACAGTTCTATTTTTCTCATTTAGACTCAGCCGTAGAGCTTACCGAAAAATATATGTTTTTATCCTCGCAGCCTAGAAAATCAAAAGAATTAACACAATCATTAGTAGAAACGAAAAGAACACTCGACGAACTGATCGATCAGATCGAAAAGGATTTATACCAAGTACTGTCAAATGATATAGAAGACCTACATTATGAGATCGATGTAGCGAAGTACTCAATTAAATCCCACAAAGACTCCCAATCCATAAAAAAGGCAGGCGATATAAATGAAAGAAAATAACGCACCACTTAACCATTCTGATGAACCAACAAACCTGATGGATGACTTGTTGGCAAACCCTTTTGGCGAACAACAAGAATCTACTGTGCCCTCGAATGAAAACAAACAGGTACGATTAATAGATGTACTTCCAGAAGAAAATAAAGAAAAAGCGTATCAGCTGGCGAAACAGATCGATCCAACGAACCACCAGACGATGATCACATACGGAGCACCAGCACAGGCAAAGCTTCATTCCTTTTCGAACACGATGCTTGATCATGTGAAAAAGAAAGATACTGGGCAAATCGGTGAAATTATTGGAGATCTCATGAGGAAGCTTCAAGATGTAAATCCTGAAGAATTAAAATCAAACAAACCTACGTTGATCGGCCGAATGTTTGGAAAGATTTCAGGGTCTGTTCAAGAGGTACTTTCAAAGTATCAAAAAACGGGAGCACAGATTGATAGAATCTCTGTAAAGCTAGACGGAAGCAAGAATGTTCTTATGTCGGATATCGTCATGCTTGAAAAATTGTACGAAAACAATAAAGAGTACTTTCAAGCGTTGAACGTATATATAGCAGCAGGAGAACTTAAGCTGGATGAGCTAAACCAGGTTACGATTCCTGAGATGAGAAGAGTGGCGGAACAGACGAACGACCAGATGAAGTTTCAAGAAGTAAATGACATGGTTCAGTTTGCTGACCGACTCGATAAGCGGGTTCATGACTTAAAATTAAGTCGTGAGATAACGATACAAAGTGCACCACAGATCCGACTCATTCAAAACACGAACCAAGCGCTTGTAGAAAAAATACAGTCGTCCATCATGACAGCTATTCCATTGTGGAAGAACCAAGTCGCTATTGCATTAACGTTAATTAGACAGCGTAATGCAGTAGAAGCTCAAAAACAAGTTTCTAAAACGACGAATGAGCTTTTACTAAAAAATGCTGAGATGTTAAAAACCAATACGATTGAAACTGCAAAAGAAAACGAACGTGGTTTGATCGATATTGAAACGTTAAAGAAAACACAAGAAAATCTTCTTTCGACGCTTGAGGAAACATTGCGTATTCAAGAAGAAGGTCGCATGAAGCGTCGCTTAGCAGAAGAAGAACTGGCAACGATGGAAATCGGCTTAAGACAGAAGCTACTCGAAATTAAAGGCGAATAAAATGAAAAGAAGGAACTGCTCTGAAATGTGGCAGATCCTTCTTTTTTTATGGTAACTCAAGAAACCTTGACTGCTAACTCATCTACTGGCGAACGTTCATGGCTAAAGCTACTTAACACCATTCCGACGGCGGTTCCAACAATGGCGGGAAGAATCCATTGTAATCCCATAGAAGATAGAGGAAGGAAATCTTTCACCACTTGAACGGGACCTAAATCTACACCGAATGCCACTAAGCCATCCATCAGCGCAAATACACCAGTAAAGAGTACTGCACTTCCATACACTTTCTTTGAGTTTTTGAAGAAGCGGTTAAAAAACGTAAGTACAACCAATACAATTGTTAAGGGATAGGCTGTAACTAAAAAGGGCACTGAAACTTTAAGAATTTGGTTCAGTCCAAGGTTTGATAGCGTGAAGCTCACGAGTGTAACGAGTAAGACAACTTTTTTATAACTGACACTCGGCATTAGTTTTGAAAAGTACTGTCCACACGCTGTTGTTAGACCGACAACTGTAGTAAAACAAGCTAATGTAAAGATAAAGCCTAGTAGAGCTGTTCCGCTTTTACCTAATAATAGAGTGGACGCTTCTGCGAGAATGTCTGTTCCATTTTCAAAAGAACCTGTTGCAGCCATCTTACCTCCGATTAATCCTAAGCTGACATAAACAAGTGTCAGTAAGGTTCCTGCAATCAGACCAGCTTTTAATGTGTAGTTTGTTAATTGCTTTCGGTCTTGAACACCTCTTTGTTGAATAGCTGTAAGAATGACGATACCAAAAGCGAGTGCAGCAAGAGCATCCATTGTGTTGTAACCTTCAATGAAACCTGTAGAAAACGCTCCAGATTGATAGTTAGCTAATGGTGATTGAAGGGGAGCATCTAGTTTGAAAAATCCTACTGCGCAGAGCACAACCATTGATAAAAGAAGGATAGGAGTAATCCAACGCCCCATATATTTCTCCATTTTTGATGGATTCAAGCTTACCGCATAAACGAGCGCGAAAAATGTAACTGTAAACAGTAATAGAATGAGTGCTGCGTTCGAATCAGTACCTAAAAACGGTTTAAGTCCCATCTCATAAGCCACGTTTGCATTTCTAGGAATAGCTAGAAACGGTCCGATACTTAAATAAATAACGACCATAAAGACCGTACTGAAAACGGGATGAACACGATTGCCGATCGTTTGAACGCCTCCTTTTACGAGGGAAACGGCAAATAATACAGCAAAAGGAAGTCCTACACCAGTTAGAATAAATCCAGTCATCGCAAGCCAGTATGAGGATCCTGCCGCAGCCCCTAAGAATGGAGGGAAAATAAGATTGCCTGCTCCAAAAAACATTGAAAATAACATAAGTCCAATAAAAACGGTGTCCATCTTTCTCATAAGTAATCTCTCCTTTTATTGTTTTAAAAACATAAAAAAACCCGCCCCTATAGAAGGGACGAGTTATCGCTCGCGTTACCACCCTAATTCCACAGCTTATGAAAAGCTTGCGGCACTCAGTCAACGTACAATCATACGTGTTCCCTTGTAACGGCGGACGGCCCGTCAAAGCTTACATTTCAGCTTTGCATCTCGGAGATGATTTTCGGATAAGCACTGAACATCGGATTTCACCAAGCGCCGATTCTCTGGGGAACAGTAATCAAATCTTACTCTTTCTCGTCATTGACTTTAATATTATTTGTAAATTTATCACCCTAAAAGGTTAAAGTCAACCACAAATTCTGAAAACATTGAAAAATTGAACGAGCAGACGTTCAATTGTTTCAAAAAGAAATATGAATAAGTTTATAAAAGAAGCCCCATAACAACGGTGTTATAATATGTTCCTTTAATAAAATTATCGTTCTTTAACAAACCTTCCTTCTCAAAACCTAGTTTCCTATATAGTTCAATCGCCGTAACATTATTTTCATTCGTTACAAGACTAATCTTTTTTGTGATGCCGTTTAGACGTGCCCACTCCAAAAGTTCATTCATTAAACCTCTTCCCAATCCCATACCTGTGTATGCTTCAGAAACAACTATACCCAATGTTCCAACATGTTTGGTTCTTTCTTTTTGAGGTGAGTTTATCGTTGCAATCCCAATAATCGTTGAATCTTTTTCGGCAATCAAAATAATGGAGTTTGATTCTTTGGAGGTTGCAGTGATGTAATTCTTATATTCATGAAGATCCCGTTTAAATTCATTTGCACCGAACGATAAAAAATCACTTTCACCGCCAACGACATTATAGAAATCGATCATATTTTGAGCATCATCCTCAGTCGCTTTTCGTATAGTAACTTTCAAATTATTTTTTAAGTATACGTTATGCATCTTCTCAGCTTCTTCCTGTTCATTGGTATAAGACAAATATAACCTACCAGTCTATTCATCGTACAAGCTTAGTATTCATGTATTTTTGATTAAATTTTTCACAAAAGTAGTAATGCTTCTCCTATACCCTCGCATAGAATATGAGGATTTGTTATTTCAAAAAAGAATAGGAGAGAAGGAATGAATACGAAAAAGGTACTGATTGCATTACTGATGTTTGGTTTCATGTTCTTACTTGTTCAACCAGCAAAGGCAGCAGCTTCATCATTTATCGTCATAAATAAATCAACCAACCAGCTTGCATACTTTGAGAATAATAAATTATCGAAGGTATTTAAAGTGGCAACGGGTAAACTGCCTTCTTATACGCCAGAGGGGAAATTTAAAATAGTTAACAAGATCACAAATCGGCCTTATTATACAGGTAACATTCCTGGTGGAGATCCGCGAAATCCTTTAGGAAACAGATGGTTAGGTTTAAACGCAAATGGAACATGGGGAACGACGTATGCCATCCACGGAAACAATAATGCAAGTTCCATAGGCAAATATGTGAGTGCAGGCTGTATCCGTATGTACAACAACGAGGTGCAATGGTTATATGCAAGAATTTCGGTTAATACACCTGTTGTGATCACAACTTCAGGTAAATCCTTCCCTGCTTTAGCAGCAGCGAATGGATATAAAGTAACGAACAGTTCAACCGTTCCTGTATTCTCAGTCGTTAACTTAAAAAAGGGTAGCCGTGGTGCGGAAGTGATGGAGCTTCAACGAAGACTTACGAATTTAGGGTATAGTACAAAAGGAGTCGACGGTGTATTTGGAGCCAATACAGATGCCGCTGTGCGTAAATTTCAAAAAGCTAAGAAGCTCACAGTTGATGGCGTAGTAGGTCCAGCGACTAAGAAAGCGCTAGGGATGTTTTAAATTCAGAAAATCAGCCTTGAAAAGGAGGCTGATTTTTTTATTTTTAATAAAACTTTTTTCACTTTCCAAGGTCTAATATATAGGTAGGGTCAGGAGGTTAGAAATTGGAAACAGAACAGTTAGTGATAAAAGCGATAAAAGGAAACGATGAGGCGTTTTTACAATTGATTCAAACGTATAAAGTTGATTTATATAAGACAGCTCTATCTTTTTTGCGCAATGAAGAAGAAGCCCTCGAGGCTATGCAAGAAGTAACGTACTCTGCTTACAAAAATATAAAGAAGCTAAAAAACGAGTTCTATTTTAAAACCTGGTTGATTCGAATTATGATCAACTATTGTAATGATCAGTTGAAACTTAAAAAACGATTCGTCATGAATGATGAAATGTTGAATTCGTTGGGTGTTTCAGAGAACCACACACAACTGGAACTTAAGGACGCAATGTTAGATTTAGACGACAGGTCACGCGAAATCCTTACCTTAAAATATTTTAATGATGTAAAGATTAAAGATATAGCGACCATCATGCAGTGTCCAGAAGGTACAGTTAAAACGTGGCTGAATAAGGCATTACGAGCATTAAGAGAAAAGCTAGATGAGAAAGGAGGTAATCTACATGTTTGAAAGAGAGAAAGAGCAACTGAACGGTTTGAAGAAAGAATATGAAAATATACCGATTTCAATAGATTCTATTGATCAGGCGATATCAACTGGTTTTCAAAAGGCAAAAGCAGAAGAGCGGAAATCTAGAATGAAGAAAAGAAGTGCTTTTGGTTTTATAGCGGCAGCTCTTTTACTCATTGGATTATTTTCTTCAATTAAGAATTCACCGGCTTTAGCTAATTATATTTCTGAAATACCTGGTATGGAAAAAATAGTGAGTATGATTCGTGATGATAAAGGAAGAATGGCAGCAGTTGAAAAAAATTATTATCAAAGGCATGGCGTATCAGATGAAAAAGATGGGTTGAAAGTTACTATCGATGGAACAATTGCTGACGAGATGGGCATTGTGCTTTTTTATTCAATTGAATCTAAAGAAAAATTAAAAGAAGTGATGTTTGATGATGTAAAGATCAGAGCGAAAGACGGCACTGTATTGGATGAGGCATATAATTCATTCGGTGATTCCCATACATCAGATAAAGGCGAGAATAAGTTTAGTGGAGAAATTGAATATTTCTTTGAAGCTCCTATTGAAACAAAAGAATATATCGTCGAACTACAGTTAAAGGACAAAGAATTTTACATTCCATTAACCCTTAAAGAGTTTAAGAAGAAAAAAGATTATGCAGTCCAACAAACGATGGATTTAGAAGGTCAAAAGATCAATATCGAGAAGGTAACCATCTATCCATTACGAGCTGTCGTTAAGTTAAAGATGAATGAAGAAAATGAAAAATACATCCTGCAACTTGATGACTTACGCTTAGTCGATGAAAACAATGAAGTGTGGGGTAATATAGCAAATGGTATAACAGGATCAGGTGATAAAGACACTGAGAGAGAAGTTTATTTGCAAAGTAACTATTTTAAAGAACCGAAAGAATTATATCTAGTCTTAAATAGTGCTCAAGCTATAGATAAAGAGAATGCAGTCATTGTGGTGGATACAGAAAAAATGAAGATTCTAAAACAGCCTGATGGAAACAAGTTAAGAAATCTAAGGAAAGAAGACGGGCAGCTCGTCTTTGATCTGCATACAAAAAAACCTTTCCGTTCGGCAATTTTTAGTACAATAACTGATGCACAAGGTAAAGAAATTGAAGTGAGCTCACAGTCCATGGGTACTGAAGAAGAAAAAGGAACAACTCGACTAGGTATAGAGCTGCCTTCAATAGATCGCTCACAAAACCCTCTAACCATTGACTTAAGTTATTATCCGGAGTGGATTAAAGGTAACGAAAAAATTAAAATCAAATAATATGTGAAGGTGGTCCTATCTTTATAGGACTACCTTTTTGCTTAAATTCCTACTACCCTCTATAATGCTAGTTAAATGAGGTGAACGTGATGAGACTAGACCATACCGGAATTGCAGTAAGACGAATAAACGAAGCAATCGAATTTTATACGAATGTACTAGGCGGAAAGCTGACTGAACGATATACGAGTGAGAAGCCTGGAGTAGAGACCCACATTGCCGTAATTGAGCTTGAAAACCAGGTGATTGAACTTCTTGAACCTACAAGTAAAACATCTCCGATCGAGCGGTTCATCCGACAGAAGGGAAAGGGTGTGCATCACCTGGCTTATGAAGTGGACGATCTTCTTCAAACGATTGATGACTTTGAAGCTAGAGGGTATACCTTTTTAAAAGATACGTATCGAACAAATCCTTTTGGCAGAAGGTTGATTTATATGAATCCTGCGCATTCACAAGGACAGATTATTGAGCTGTGTGATTATCCGGACAAGAAGAAGGAGAGCTGACTTTAAGTTAGTTCTTTTTTTGATTCTTCAAGTTTATATAATAATAAATATTAATCAGCCATCTACCATGAAAAATATAGAAAAGATCTTGAAAAGCTCAATCAAAATAATTCATCAGCTGCAAGCTAAATCTTATTAAAACTGATTAACAATGTGTATAATTTAAAAAGTTAATGTATGTGGAGTCTGACTGAACTTTTTCAGCAGACTCTTTTATTTTATAAATGATAGGAGTTTTTATTTGTGAAGCACCGCAGATTGTTAGTCTACCTAGTTGCACTTGCTGCGTTTCTCGGTCCTTTTTCTCAAACGATCTACGTACCTCTTATTCCTGAGGTGACGAGAGAACTTCATACGACACCTTTTTTGGTTAACTTTTCAATTTCGATCTATACCATTTTTCTAGCTTTGATGCAGATGGTTTATGGACCACTTACGGATTCAATCGGACGGCGTAAAGTGATGCTAACTGGTATCCTCATTTACTTAGTGGCTACAATCGGATGTTATTTTTCTTCAAGCATTGAATTTCTTTTAGTGTGTCGCTCTCTGCAAGCCATCGGAATTGCTGCGGGTTCCGTTGTAGCGGTAACGGTCATTGGTGATCTATTCGAAGGAAAAGATCGGATCCAACCTATGGGAACCTTTCAAATGATGGTGTCACTCGGCCCTGTCTTAGGTCCTGTAGTTGGTGGTTTTTTAAGTGCTTCTTTCGACTTCCATATGATTTTTATTGCGTTAATGTGTGTTGGATTTATTATCTTGGCAGGAAATTTTATCTTCTTGCACGAAACAAAACCAAGTACATCAAAAAAACAGAACTTTAGATTTTTAGATTTCCTTTCTATTTTGCAAAACCGTATTGGTTACACTGTTATCGGTTTAGGATTTATTCAATACTACGCTCTGTATAACTTCTTAGTATTTCTACCAGCTATTATGAGTGAAAGGTACTCATTGTCTGTAGAACAAAAGGGTTTGGTTTTCCTACCGCTATCACTAGGAATCGTAGTGGGAAGCTTTTTTGGCGGCAAAATGAGAAAATATAATGAACGAAAAGTGATTGTATACTCTGCCTTTTTGAACGTCGTTTCTTTATTTTTATTTATCCTAGTTTCGAACGTGTCGCTCATCTTATTGATCATTTCAATCTCGTTTTTCGGTCTGTTCTTAGGTATGTCATTACCCGTTCAGACAGCTCTTCTTACACAAGAGTTTCAATCCAATCGTGCTACGGCAATCGGTACGTATAACTTTTTTAGGTACATGGGGATGTCGATTGGACCCCTGTTAGGCAGTTTCCTCTATCATCTTGGTAGTTACGGTTTGGTATATGGTTTTGTAGATGCAATCTTACTACTTTTTGTCATTTTAATGAGAAAACATTTAATACAAAATAAAAAATCCCTCAATTAGATTTTAGAAGCTATTATTTAGGGTATATTGAATCCATACCGTTCTTGCTGTAAGCTAAGATTAAACAAAAGTTAGACAGGATGTATGAGTATGTATCTTACTATAAAAGAAACGGCTGAATATTTATCAATGCCTGAAGCGGTAGTTGAAAGCTTAGTACAGCAGAATAAAATCCGTACCATTTTTGACGGTGACCAGCATCTTATTAACAAGGAACAGTTCAATACTCATTTTGAACAGTTGGAAAAATATAAGAAGATGGTTGAGGAGTACTTGAGTGAACCTATCCCTGAAGACTGGGATGCTAAAGACGAAGATTAAAGTAATGATAAATTAGGGTAGATGGGGAGAGTGGAAAAGAGATGCATAGAGATAAGGCGCTGCATTCTTTTTTAATGGAGAAAACATGGCAGTTGACGGAAGATTGGTACCAATCCATTGATAAATCAAAGGCCACGGGGGTATACGCTTCCACAAATCCCAAGACGATCGAAACGCTAAAAAAACAAAATCACGAATTTCACGAACATTTTTGTGAGGTTTTTGTTACGGAAGAAAGTAAATTTCTAAAAGACTTTGAAAAATGGGTGTTAATGATCGCTCAAGACGATGAGCACTTGAACACACCTTTAACGGTCATCATGAAAGAATTTTTCAACGTACAAAAGCAATATTTAAATCTCATACAAGAATTCGTTAATCTTCATCAAGGTGAATATCCTCAAACGATCATTGATGCATGGAATGAAATTATTATTGATACGTTTAATAAAATTATGACGTGGTTTGTTGAAGAAAACCAAAAGTATAGTGAAGAAAAATTAATTGCGCAGCAAGAGATGATCAACGAGCTAAGTTCACCTGTCATCGCCCTGAATAATCATATGGGACTTCTGCCATTAATCGGTGTGATTGACACACAAAGAGCCAAGTATATCGTTGAAAATACGCTCGAGCAGTGTACCGAAAAAGAGATCACACATCTTTTTATAGATCTCTCTGGTGTTCTAATCATTGATACGATGGTCGCTCAGCAGATTTTCTCTCTTATTGAAACGCTCGGTCTCATCGGAGTAAAGTCAACCTTATCTGGCATCCGACCTGAAATTGCTATGACCGCCATTCAATTAGGATTATCCTTTGAGAAAGTTTCCATAAAGTCGAGTCTTGCTCAAGCGATCGGTTCACAACAATAACGAATAACATGATAGAACGGAGACCAGGGGGACCTGGTCTTTTATTTTTGTATATCAGAATTTGTCCATGCCACCTTCTCATAAACTTTAAATGTACATCATTTTCTAAAAAGGGTGTTGAGAATGGACATTTTCGAAGGTTTAACGGGGGAAGTGATTTTACCTGACGATCCGCAATATGACGCTGCACGGCAAGAATGGAATAGAGCCATTCAAAAGTTTCCTAGTGTTATTGTCTATTGTTCTGAATATGAAGATGTAAGCCAAGCTATTTTGTGGGCACAAAAATATGGTAAAGATATTCGAATCCGATCAGGTGGTCATCATTACGAAGGCTATTCGGCGGGTAATGGTGTATTGGTTATAGACATCAGTCGGTTGAATGATGTAACTATTAATGAGGAAAATGGAAGGGTTAAAGTTCAAGCAGGTATTCAAAACAAAGATCTCTATCAAGCGATAGGTTCTAGAGGATATCCATTTCCAGGAGGAACTTGCCCTACTGTAGGCGTAAGTGGCTTTGTGCTTGGTGCAGGATGGGGTTTCTCTAGCCGGTTATTTGGCTTGGGTTGTGACAGCTTGGTCGAACTGGAGTTAATCAACTACAAAGGTAATGTTCTAAAAGTGAATGAAACAGAAAACAGTGATCTGTTTTGGGCATGCAAAGGTGCAGGAGGAGGCAACTTTGGAGTGGTTGTTTCCATGACGTTCAAACTGCCGCCTAAAGTAGAACAAGTGACACTGTTTGAACTATATAAGCCTGGTGCCACAACAAAAGAACTAGGTAAGTTTTTGCGAATATGGCAGAAATGGCTTGTAAATCTAGATGACCGAATGTGTTTGAATGCTAGCATGTATAACGCTGTGAGTGAAGGACTTGCTATCTTTGGCAGGGGATTTTTTTATGGAAAAAAGGAAGAAGCATTGGAGCTACTAAACGTTTATAAAAAAATAAATGGATTTCAGATTTCCGCCAGATCTTTACCGTTTTTAGAAGCTGTTAAGGAAGTACAGTCTACTTATCCGCCTTATGAAAAGTTTAAATCGACCGGACGTTTCGTATACAAAGAATACGACTGTGAAGAAGTAGAGGCGATTGTCAATCTTGTGAAAAAGCGTGCAGAAGGTTCTATTTTTGCAGCACTTACGGTGTATGCAATGGGGGGGCAGATTCGAAATGTAGGTAAAACAGAGTCTGCTTTTTATTACCGAAAAGCACGCTATATTTTAGGTATCCAATCCGTATGGGAAGATCCAGCAGTCGCAGAAGAAAATAGAAGATGGGTGGAAAAAAGGTTCAGATACTTGAAGACCATCACGAAAGGGTCATTTATTAATTTTCCATACAGCGAACTGAAAGACTATGAAAAAGAGTACTTTGGCAGAAATGTTGATAGGCTTCAACGAATCAATCAAAAATACGATCCTAAAAGAGTGTTTGCTTTTCCGCAATCCATTCGTTGATATAAACTATAGGTAGAGTGCTGTTTGGCAAAGGAGTTTGTATCATTGAAAATATTTAAAAGTATACTGTTTCTTGCAATCCTTGCGTCTATTTTTTATCTGGTATCACTAGAATGGAAAAAGAGAAACACACCACTGCCTACTGAAATGAATCCGATTGTGGCAGAGAATCGTGATCTTCTAATACAAAAAGCGTCCGAAAAAGGAATTAATATTGTAATAACCGATGATTTTCGATCCGCAGCAGAACAGGATCGGCTGTATGAACAAGGCCGTTCACGAGAAGGAACCATCGTTACTCATGTGGAAGGCGGAGAGTCTTATCATAACTATGGTCTAGCGATTGATTTTGCTCTTAAGTTAGATGATGGTTCAGTGGTCTGGAATCTTGAACGAGATGACAATGGGAATGGGCAGTCGGATTGGATGGAAGTGGTTGGAATCGCCAAAGATTTGGGTTTCGAATGGGGTGGAGATTGGGCGGGCTTTAAAGACTACCCACACCTTGAGATGAATTTTGGATTAAGTATTCGAGAGTTGCAGTATGGAGAGCGGCCACCATCTAATATCAGGAACTAAGGAAATCCTTAGTTCCATTTTTTTGTACACTTTTAAAAGGGATGAGTAAAGAACTATTTTAAATGGTTTATTTTAGGAGAGAAGGGGTATATTTTACGTGGAAAAATATAACTATTAATGGTATTTTTATATAATGATAGGGAAATGGACCTGATGAATTAGTAACTAGGTGATATGGGAGGTATAGGTGTGGGATTTTCAGATGATTTAAGTGCTATCTATAGCAGCTTATCAAGTCGTACCGCGGCCATAGATGAAAAAATCTCTAGGCTGCAGCGAGCTAAAGGTGAGATTAATCAAGAACAGAACACGAGTATGCAAGAAATTCGCAAGATACTAGAACCAGAGCTTGGTAGTTTGTGGATGGGAAATCGAGCGAACGCCTTTGATCAATCGAGAGAAGAAGCATATAAGATTATGCAAGAAATAGTAAACGACGACTATGAGGATTACCAACAAAAGATTGGTGTTGTAATTGGTCTATTAAAAGTAGAGAGAGAATCTTTGAGTGTTATTGGCGGCTTAGCAAATGAGGCGAGTCAATTGCTAGACAAGGGAGAAGATGCTCTTGAGGAACTAGGAAGTCGAATTGATGATCTGAAAAGGAGGATCTTTTAATGCAGACCATAAAGCTACAATTTCATGATGTTACTCAACAACTGGGTGAAACACAGAAAGCGCTTGACGCTCTTACTCTTCCAAGCCCTTCAGCTGGAGCACTTGGAAAGAACGAACTTCAGTTTACGAAAGAATTTCTGCAACGTGAAGAAAATCTTCATAAGATGATACTTGAGTACATGAATGTAGTAACAAAAAATATTGAGGATACAAAAGCGAATATTGAGATTCTAAAGAATCAGGATGAAGCGATTTTTAGAAATAAATAGAAAGAGGGCATCTTGAAAATGAGAAGTCATGTACTTGAAGCTTCAACTTTAAATGCTGCAACTGAAGAAAGAGCCCATCAATATGAAAGACTAAGAGAGCAGTTCCAATCCTTAAGAACAGAGCTTGCTAAGATTGCAGAAGACAGCGACTTTCAAGGTAAGGGAGCTGAAGCCATCAAGGGCTTTTATCAAGGGCAAATTGATGTAGTAGATGCATGGATACAATTGATTGATATAAATTTGTTATTTTTTAAAGGAATTCCAGGTGATACAGAGGAAGTTGATCTTTCGGGGGATACGGTTGTTCAGGTTCCATTTTTAGAAGAGAACGTAGAACGAGCGGGGAGAATGGCAAAAGATATAGTTGCAGATCAACAGGATGAACTACAACGCATTTTTAGCGACATCAGTGATCTGGTCTCTCTTTCTGTGTTCTCAAAGGATGCTTTTGAAGACCAAATGGATAAAGCTGAAAAGCGTCGGTCAGAAACGGTTGAAAAGGTTAATGAGTTAGATCAAAGATTAACCGATGAATATGCTGTGTCTCAAGGACAAGAACAATATATTTATGCACTATTTGCTCAATTAATGGAAGCGACACGTAAAGGTGAAACCATTTCACCTTTATATTTTAATGCGGAAGCTTACCATAACAGCGAAGTATACAAAGCTATCACTAAAGTAAAAGATGAGAACGATAAGTATATAAACTTTAAGAAAGAACAAAAAGAAGCAAGAGAGATACAAAAAGAAATGGAAGAGATGGAGAACCGTCCATGGTATGAAAAAGCATGGGATACGGTCTCTACCTTTACGGGAGAAGTCACAGGGTATTATGATTCCATCCGTGCATCAACAGGTGTTGACCCAGTGACAGGAAGAAAGCTTTCGGAATCCGAACGTATTACAGCAGGTGCTATGGCGGCAGCTGGATTTATACCGGTCATCGGTTGGGCTGGAAGAGCGGTTAAGGGCGGATCCGCTATTTATAAAACAGTAAAAGCCGCAAATACTGCCGATCACATGCTAGATTCATATAAAACAGCTCAAGGTCTTACGAGACTTCAAAAAGCAGAATACGGTATCTATGGCCTTGTATCTGCAAATGGATTCGGCGAGTATTTTACAGGTAAAGATATGTTCGGAAATGAGTTGTCAGAAGAGCAAAGAAATCAAAGTTTATTTAATGCGTTTGCAATTGCAGGTGTGGGTAGTGCTGGATATGCGTTGGATCGTATGGATATTGGTAAGGTGCTTCAAAATAAGTTTCCGCTCAATAGAACAAATAAGATAATTAAAAAATTTGAAAAAGACATTGATAAACATCCCCAAAAAGAAATTATTAAAGATGTTTTAAAATACGTAGAAAAAAAACAAATTTCAGTATCTACACAGAAGCTACTAGACGAACATGTTGTAAAGGAAGTTATAAATAGAGTAGGCCCGAATCTGAAAAGATCAGATATTAGTAATTTGAAATGGGAAATCATCGAAAAATCTACTATAAGAAATAAAGAAAAATTGACTCCTTCTCAAAGAGCGAGATTATGGCAAGGTTCTTCCCCATATTTTGGTCTAGATGAATATGAAGACTTTATAATGTCTAAAGGTACTAAAGTATATACGGGATATCCATTTCCTACAGGATATAGTTTTACAAAAACTGTTTTAGATAGTGTTAATGGAGACTCAAAGGAACTATTCCAAGGGGTGCAAGTTAACCCACGAGTTTCCCAAGATGGTACAGGTGATTATAAATATCAAATCATTGCTTTTGAGTTTCTTGAAGATATTCCATCAGCAAGGGGTATTACAAATGCCAATCCACAATTAGGTAATGGAGGATTGGAACAAATATTCACACCCGATTTTAAGGAACTTGTTCGAGACGGGAAAGTCATACCTATCCTAAATGATGAAACAATTAAAATGTTAAAGTCTAATGGAATTGAATTTGATAAAGAACTATTACAATTAATTGATTCAGAAGGCAATTATATTCACAAAAGTATATGCGATACTTTTATTTCAATTGCTGATGACAAAAACATAGTAAAATTAGAAAACAATATCTTAAGTGAAGAAGAAGTTCTAGATATTGAAAAAGCAATTGAAAAAGTAGCTAAAAATGGTGGAGGTATTTACTAATGAGTGGTTTGAAAGATGGAATAATTTATATTGACGGCTTTGAAATTTCACCTAGTACTAAAATTACTGAGGTTATAAACTACTTTCCAAATGATAAAATAAAAATAATTGCTAATGGTGAATCAGTTAGATTTATAAAGCCAGTTACGCTGGGTAATAAAAATTTTTATGTCAGATTAGCATCAGCTAATAGTTTAATAACATCTGTAAATTTGGTTGTTTTTGATCCTGCTTTAAATGAATGGGATGTTGAACCTAAAGCAGATCTACACGGTGAGTGGTTGTGTGAACAGTTAGGATACCCTCAAGGTTTGCTAGATGAGAATCTATTTAACTGGGGAAAAATCATTCAATGGGAAGATTTTAGGTCTCGCCAGACACAAATTAATATACTCTATAATAATTAGGTTTAAAGATTTTTTGTTAGAGTTACTTAGATTTTTAATAGTCCGGCATTATCTCTTCTGAAAAGTTTTCTAAATTATATTATAACTAGAGCTCAAGTCTAAATAATAATCGCAGAAATTTTCATGATTACTGAAGATTAAATTGGATATTTTAAAGGATGGGGTTTACATGGAACCAGCATTATTACTTAACCAGTTAAAAGATGGAACTCTAGAGCCGAAGCATGCCTTTCCTCAGTTAGCTTCGAAAGTGAAATATCTTCTACTTCCTGAATCGGAACTTCGTATAAAAACAGATGAAGGAGAGGGGCCCGTTGTTTTTACAGATGCGGAAGCGGTACATGCCTTTCAAGCTCATTTGAATACAAAGAGAACAGATGCATTGACTGTGTTGAAAACCACGTTACGAAATAAACAGCAACTACTTCTAATCAATCCTAATCATGAATCTATGGTGGTTCTTCGTAAAGATGATATGAAGCTTCTCATGAGGGAATATGCTATTAGAGAATTAAAAAAGCGTGGAGGAGCTAATATCCTTTTAACTGTGGAAGGACAGCTGAGATTTATTGAATTGCCCGATGGAGCTAAGGTCTTGCCTGTCTATCTAAGTGAAGCAGATGGAAAACAGGTGTACCCAGAGGATCATTGTTTGCCCCTTAGCTGGCATGATATTGTTGTGAATTGTAAAAAATACAACGCAGAAGCTGCTTTTCTCCAAATGGGTCATGAAGAACAAATTGGTCTTAATTATTCTTATTTAGATCAGTTAGAAGGTAAGAGTTGGGCGCATACCGCCACAAGTTGGGCTATGAAGCTTTGGTTTGCAGGCGCTTTTTTAGGACTTTTCATTAATTACTTCATCGGTAATCTTAATGAATGGCTTATAGCTTTCTATCTTTGGTTCGGCATAATTATTTTTATCGTTGGATTCTTTTCAGCTCGAAAACGAGATAAAGTTAAAAAGAAATAATATACATACAAAAAAAGAAGGATCCAGCCGGATCCTTCTTTTTTTGTTTATAATTTAAACGAACTCTTCAACGAAACAATCTCATTAAACACAATCTTTTCTTCTGATGTATGCTTTGGATCTACGTTGAAGTAGCCATGACGGAAGAACTGGAACTTATCTTGAGGTTTCGCGTCCTTCATGTTTGCTTCAATATATCCTTGTTTTACGATAAGAGAATCTTTGTTCACGTAGTCCAAGAATGTCTTGCCTTCACTATCTTCTTCTTTTTCCATATCTTCATCAGAGATAAGTGGCTCATAGATACGGAACTCTGCAGGTACGGCTTGTGTCGCTTCTACCCAGTGAAGTGTACCTTTTACTTTACGGCCAGTGAAGCCTGAGCCGGATTTCGTCTCCACATCGTACGTACAATGTAGTTCAACGACATTGCCGTTTTCATCTTTTATGAAATCTTCGCATTTAATGAAGTATGCATGCTTTAAGCGAACTTCGTTTCCAGGGAATAGACGGAAGTACTTTTTCGGAGGATCCTCCATAAAGTCTTCACGCTCGATATAGATTTCACGAGAGAATGGAATCTGACGTGAACCCATTTCAGGATTTTCTGGGTTGATCTCAGCATCAAGCATTTCAACTTGTCCTTCAGGGTAGTTTGTGATGACCACTTTTAATGGATCAACAATACCCATCGTACGAGGTGCTTTTACTTTAAGATCTTCACGGATGAAGTGCTCAAGCATCGCTGTGTCCGTTACACCAGAACCTTTAGAAACACCAGCTGCTTTTACAAACTCAACGATTGACTCAGGCGTGTAGCCTTTACGGCGTAGTCCAGAGATTGTTGGCATGCGAGGATCGTCCCATCCATCCACATAACCTTCATCTACTAATTGTTTCAGTTTACGTTTACTCATTACTGTATTCGTTAACCCTAGGCGGCCAAATTCAATCTGCTGTGGCTGACTTTCCATCTCACACTCTTCCACAACCCAGTTGTAAAGAGGACGTTGGTCTTCAAATTCTGTTGTACAAAGCGAATGTGTAACGCCTTCAATCGCATCCTCGATAGGATGAGCAAATGCATACATCGGATAGATGCACCACGTATCACCTGTATTGTGATGAGTTGCGTGAGAGACACGATAGATGACTGGATCACGTAAGTTAATGTTAGGTGAACTCATGTCGATCTTCGCACGAAGTACTTTTTGACCGTTCTGGAACTCGCCTTTACGCATGCGATCGAATAGATCTAAGTTCTCTTCTACAGAACGGTTGCGATAAGGGCTTTCTTTACCGGGCTCTTTCAACGTTCCGCGGTACTCACGAATCTCATCAGCCGTCAGATCATCCACATATGCTTTTCCTTTTTTAATTAAAAGCACAGCACGCGCATACATTTCTTCAAAGTAATCAGAAGCAAAGCGAAGGTTCTCCCATTCAAAACCAAGCCACTCAACGTCGTTCTTAATCGCATCAACGTATTCTTGGTCTTCTTTTAATGGGTTCGTATCATCAAAGCGCAGATTTGTTTCTCCGCCAAACTCATCCGCAAGTCCAAAGTTGATTACGATTGATTTTGCATGTCCAATATGAAGATATCCATTTGGTTCTGGAGGAAAACGAGTAACGATTTTCTTGTGTTTTCCGGATTCCAGATCGTTTTGGATGATTGTTTTAATAAAATTAGAAGAACTATTCTCCATCCCGTATCAAGCCTTTCCTTATATGTAAACTAAGATATACTTTACATTATAACAAAAATAAATTTCAACTAAACGTATTCTTTTAGGGATATGGAGATTATTTAACTAAGAAATGGTGGGATCAACATGAATGTCATTGACTTGCATTGTGATGCATTATTAAAATTTTGGGAAACGGACGGCAGGCTCAGTTATGCGGATGCGCCACAGCTTGCTACAAATAAGAAACGACTGCAAAAGGGAAAAGTGAACGTTCAATTCTTTGCAATTTTTATAGAGCCCTTTATTCCTAGTGATCAAAAATTCCACTCTGCACTTCAGCAAGTGGATTATTTCTATAAAGAGGTTCTCGGTAAAAATTCAGAGATGAAGCATTTGAAGAATTGGCACGACTTTCAAACATTAAAGGATGGAGAAATCGGAGCAGTTTTGACGCTTGAAGGAGTAGATACGATTGGTGACGATCTTACGAAGTTAAGCATCCTGCATCAACTCGGTGTTCTTTTGATCGGGTTAACATGGAATCATGCGAACCTTGCCGCTGATGGCGCTCAAGAACCGCGTGGAGCTGGTCTGACGATGTTTGGAAAAGAGATCGTTGCTTTCAATAATAAACATAAGATCTTAACCGATGTGTCTCATTTATGTGATCGTGCTTTTTGGGATGTGATGGAGATTGCTGATTATCCGCTTGCCAGCCACTCTAATTCACGCGTACTGTGTGACCATCCGCGTAACCTGACGGATGAGATGGCAAAAGAAATGTTTAGTAAAGGTGGCGTGGTGCACGTTGTATATAACCCGCCATTTACGACGAATGAGGGTTCAGCAAGTATTAATGATTTAATCAAGCACATCGACCATTTTTGTGGACTTGGCGGAGTAAAACAGATCGGCCTCGGCTCTGATTTTGACGGCATCTCACAACTTATTACAGATTTAGAGGATGCATCTATGACTCAAAACTTAATCAATGAGTTGTTGAAGCATTATTCTGAAGAAGAAGTCCGTGGATTTGCGTCTCAGAACTTCCTGGATTTTATTTCCAAAATATAATTTGTAAGTAAAGGCTGGCATTCTAGCTGGAACAAATATGTTCAACTGGGATGTCGGTTTTTTATTTGGCGAAATATTTTAGTAGGCGCTTGCAACTAGCGTAAAATGCCACTAGCGATCATAACCTCCGGTGATCTAGAAAACTTCTGCAAAAGCCCTCATCTTATGTTCTTCTTTTCTCTTAAACTTTCTCATAGCTTATAAAAGAATAACTAGTCGGAAGGAGTTTAGATATGTATTACAATCATCACGGTTTTCAAAATGTGGGCATCAGGCAACAAGACGATCTTACAACGATGAACCGCCTTATTGTAACAGGTGAAGGTTCTGTTTCTGCTGTTCCGGATACAGCTCTTCTTACAATAGGAGTCATTACAGAAAACCAAAATTTAAGCATGGCTCAAAAAGAGAATGCTGATAAAACGACTTCTGTTATACAAACCCTTATGTCATTAGGTATTCCTCAAAGCGATATCCAAACGTCCAGTTTTCGTATCGAACCTCAATATAACTATGAAAATGGTCAGCAGCAATTTAGAGGATATCGTATAGAGCACCAGTTGCAGGTAACGATAAAGGATATTCGCCAGACAGGCCAGGCAATCGATCAAGCGGTAGAGAACGGAGCTAACTCTGTATCGTCCATTCAATTCACCGTTTCTAACCCTGATGCCTTTTATAATCAAGCATTGTCACTAGCTATTCAAAATGCTCAGCAAAAAGCGATTTCTATGGCAAGAGCCTTACAAGTTACACTGCGGCCAGTACCGATTATCATCCAAGAAGTATCTCAATTGTTACCACCTAGACCCGTTCCGTTTCAAGCTGTAATGTATGCGCAAAGTGCTGAAACACCTATACAGCCAGGGGAAAACAAGATTACAGCATCTGTAAAAATCCAGTATACGTATAATTAGAAAGGACAGGTACAAATTGACAGTCTGATATGTTGCGTCTTATACTTAACCAAATGGTTAAATATAATGAAGAACATTTAAATGATGTATTTTCAGTTCTATCTGATCCGACTCGGCGTACGATAATCGAGCAGCTTTCAAAAGGAGAAAGGAGTGTGCAAGAGTTAGCCCAGCCTTTTGATATGTCGCTGCCTGCGATCTCGAAGCATTTGAAAGTTTTAGAGAATGCAGGTCTTGTCACACACCGAAAAGAGGGGCGCTATCGCTATTACGCGATACAGCCGGACGCAATGGACGGAGCATGTGAATGGATCTCTACGCTTAAAGAGCTATGGACAAAATTTGAAGGTATGTTTTGCTGCAGCAAACAAAAGAAGCAGTAAGACGTATGCTTGGAGTGTGAACAATGGAAACGCAGCAAGAAATAATTAAGGTACAGAAACTAGTAAAGCGCTACGGAGACTTCACCGCTGTGGACGGAAGTGAGTTCTCTGTACATAATGGCGAGGTATTCGGTCTACTCGGCCCGAATGGAGCGGGAAAAACGACAACCCTTGAGATGTTAGTCGGTCTTCGCAAGCCAGATGAAGGAACGGCGATTGTTGGTGGATTTGATATTACAAAAGAGCTTGATAAAGTAAAAGAGGTCATCGGTGTACAGCTTCAATCTACCACTCTTTTTGAGCTCTTGACCGTAGATGAGATTCTTCATCTTTACGGGAGTTTTTACCGCGAACATATCTCGATTCCTGAATTGATTGATGACATGCTTTTAACAGAGAAAAAGAATAGCAGAATAAAAGGTTTGTCTGGTGGTCAGAAGCAGAGACTTGCGATTGCCCTTGCACTCGTGCACGATCCGCAGATTATTTTCTTGGACGAACCGACGACTGGTCTCGATCCACAAGCACGTCGTACGTTATGGGACATTATTTTACGTTTGAAGGAACGGGGCAAAACCGTTGTACTGACGACTCATTACATGGATGAAGCACACGTGTTATGTGACCGTATCGCCATTATGGATCAAGGAAAGCTAATTGCTCTTGATACGCCTAGTGAACTCGTAAGAAATCTTCAGTCGGATAGCGCGGTTGAATTTAAGTTTAACGATGAAGTAAATATTGCTTTGTCAGAGATTGACGGAGTGAAGCAAGTGGGTAGTCAGAAAGATGTCCATGTTCTCTATACAGATGATCTTCAGAAAACGTTAACGAGTTTAATCGCAATTGCTTCTGAAAAACAGCTGAAGCTTGTAGATCTACAAACGAGAACGGCAACACTTGAAGATGTGTTTATCCACATGACAGGAAGAAGGTTAAGAGAAGGATGAGATCATACTATCTATTAACACTCGCTCAGCTTCGGATCTTCCTTAGAAACAGACAAGTACTGTTTTGGACCCTCGCATTTCCTATCGTTCTGATGGTCATGTTAGGTTCTTTCTTAGGAAACGGTAATGGCGTATCCATTACGGCAGCTGTTGTTGATCAGGATAAGAGTGAACAGTCGAAGAACTTAGTGAAAGAAATGGAAAGAAACGAAGCGGTATCTCTTGAAAAAAGTTCAAACGAAAAAGATGTGTTAGATCAGTTAAAACAAGGTGATTTAACGCTCGTTATTACTATTCCAAAAGGCTATGGTGAAAATCTAGCTGCCGGAAACAAAGCAGATCCGTTCAAACTGCCTGTTTATTATAATGAAACGAACATGGCGATGTCCCAAGTTGGACTTCAGCTTGTCGATAATGCGGTAGACACGATCAGTAAAAAATCTGTGAGCTATGAGCCTGTTGTTATAACAGAATCAAAAGGGGTAGAAGCACTGAATCTTCGTTACATCGACTTCCTAGTACCTGGAATCGTGGCGATGATGATCATGAGCAATAACATGAACGGAGTGGCAGGCCAGATATCATCATGGCGTGAACGTGGAATCTTACGTCGTATGCAAGGAACAACACTTAAAGCCTCTACATTTATTGCAGCGCAGATTACAGCTCGTTTTATGCTGAACGGTTTGCAAGCGATGATTGTATTAGCTGTCGCTTGGGCTGCGTTCGGCATTGAAGTGAGAGGTTCATGGTTAACCGTGATTGCGTTTGTTACGCTTGGGACGTTAGCCTTTATGGCAATCGGCTTCATTATCGCAGGTATTGCCAAGACACCCGAGAGTGCGGGACCGATTGCTGGTTTTCTATCGTTTCCGATGCTGTTTTTAGGCGGTGTGTTCTTTCCGATACGAGACATGCCTGAGTTTTTACAGCCGTTCGTACAAATTTTACCGATTGCGCACTTAAGCCATGCTCTTCGTGAGACTATGAACGTTGGAGCTTCGTTCTTAGACCTCGGCATGGAAGCGATGATTCTAGGTGGCTGGTTGATCGGGGCATTCATTGTAGCGAGTTTCACATTTAAGTGGGAATAGATTTAGCAGGAGAAAGAGGGGGAACAAATATGAATACACAAAATTATAAGAACCATGCAAGGATGCACCCTGTTTATCATTATGTACTTTCTTTACTAGTACTTGGAGGGCTCATTGCAAGCATTGTTTATTTGGTTAAAGCAGAAGATAAGTTACTAGGCGTGATATTAATCGTGATGTCTCTTAGTCTGTTATTGACGTTTGCTTTACTTCGCATGTACCCATTAAAAGCTCAAGATCGGGCGATCCGTGCAGAAGAGAACTTACGCTATTACGTTTTAACAGGAAAGTTGTTGGATGGCAGACTTACAACAGGGCAGATCGTAGCCCTTCGATTCGCACCAGACGAGGAACTTCCCCTTTTGGCAGAGAAAGCAGCAACTGAAAACTTGAAACCTAAGGAAATAAAACAAGCGATTACGAACTGGAAAGCGGATCATTATAGAATCTAAACAAAAGGATGCAGGGGTTAAAGTCTCTGCGTCTTTTTATTTGCAATTCTATTAAAATATGGGAATTAATCTCTTCAATTATTATTTGAGAATACAATTCAACGTTTTAAATTAAAGGTAATTTTGTAGTATAAAAGGGAGAGGGGAAGACATGCGATAAAATATTTCGGGACTTTAATCATGGTTATAAGGATTCAAAATTCGATAAAAGATGAGATAGTTATTGAAATATCGTGTAAAAATATGGTAGTAATTGGTTTGGGTAGAAAATATTCCGTTGCTCTAACATCACTCATATCAAGGTTTTTAGTAGTGATAAGTAAATAGTATCAAAAATTTACAAATTTATGGTTTCGTTATTTCCATAATAGGGCAAATATAGGTGTATTTATCCATTTCTAATTAGAAGCAACCGATCTCAAAGATCGTTGTTTATAAATTTAAAAAGATAAGGGAGAGAAGAAAATGTCAGGAATTATTCGCGTTACACCAGCAGAACTAGTAGATATGTCAGGTCGTTACTCTAATGAAAGTAGCCAAGTAGGAGAACAAGTATCACGTTTGAATTCAATGATCAGCCAATTAGAAGGTATGTGGGAAGGGGAAGCAAGTAAAGCTTTCAGCCAACAATACGAAGCATTAAAGCCATCTTTCCTTCAAATGCAACAGTTACTTGAAGATATCTCAGCTCAACTTAACAACACATCTAGAGCTCTAGAAGACGCTGATAACCAAATCGCAAGCCAAATTAGAGGGTAAGCTTTTTAACTTTTGGTTTTTTGTTTTATGGGGGCGCCTTCTTTATTAAAGGCGCTCTTCATTTTTTGAGGTGATGATTATGTACATTGAAGTTACCGTGGATTTGAAAAATTATACAGGGGAAGCCTTTGACCTTCGACTTTCAAACTTCCATACTGTAAAAAAAGTGATAGATATCGTTTGGCAAACAAAAGAAATTGACCTTCCGCCTAGAGACGGTTACTGGGTACGTGTGCCAAATAAAAATATTGTACTCTCGGGAAACCAAAAACTAATAGAGAGTGGAATATTGACAGGTGATCGTTTTGAAATTCTTTGAGGGGGTCTAAGCAATGACCGAAAAAAACAAAACATATTTGGAACAAATCTTAGAATCCCAGATTAGTAGAGATGAGGATTCTATTACTTTTGCATTTCAAAAAGAAAAAATCAAGCTAGATGACGTTATTGAAGTAGAACTGTTAAAGGAATTGGATACAGATATTCAACGATCCATTATCGTTGATGAAAACGAGCTTAAGATTACCATCCTCCCCCACTCTAATTACCGGTATTTCCCTGATTTAACAAACCAAAACGATAGAAGTAAATGGATGTTTGCATTTCAACTCACAAAGAGAGTAAAAGAGCATTCATTGAATCGTTTACACTTGGTGGTATGTCCCGAGAACATAGTATTTGATCAAAGTCTATCACCAGCTTTCCTACATTATGGAGTGAAAGAAAGTATTCCTCCTTACGAAGCGGAGCATGAAAGAGTTTGGAAAGAGCTTAAAGCTACGATTGTTTTCTTAGTGGACGGTAAACATTCCTTTCATGATTACTTAAAGCTTCATGAAACCATTGAATTATCAACCGCTGCTAAAGAGGTATTAGAAGTTGACGATTTGAATGGACTGTTACTTTTCATACAAAAAAAATTAAATGACATAGATGAAAAAGATAAATTGATGCTAAATATTCCACAAAAGAAATGGAAAATTACACAATATGCTTCCTTGGGATTATTGATATGTTTCATCCCGGCTATCATATATACGATTTATTCTCTGTTTTTTTTACAGCCTAGACAAGAAGCCTTTGTTAGCAGTAACGAGCATTTTCTAGGTAAGGAATACAGTGAAGTTGTCGAAGTTATGTCTGATTATGATGTTGAGGATATGCCAAATGTGGTTCAGTACCAGTTAGCTTCATCTTACATAATCAATGAATCACTTACTGAAGAGCAAAAGGAAAATATACAAAACACCGTTTCCTTGCAATCGGAACCTCTCTATTTTCAATATTGGATATACATCGGAAGAGGAAATGCGAAGGAAGCGCTCGATATTGCACGTTCGTTAGAAGATAAAGATCTTATTATGTTCGCACTAATTAAATATCGTGAAGAATTAAAATCTGATGATAAATTGAGTAGTGAAGAAAAACAGCAAAAAATTAAAGAAGTACAAGCTGAAATAGATGAGTATCTAGAAGAGCAAGAGGCAATTAAAGAAGAAGAAGAGAGACTTAAAGAAGAAGAGAGAAAAGCTGAAGAAGAAAAGCAAAAAGAACAAGAAGCAATGGAGCAAAAGGCTAAGGAAGAAGCAGCAGCTGCTGAAAAGGAGCAAAAGCCTGCAACACCACCGAAACCTACCAATTCGAATTAGAGGGGGTGAAGTATGAGCACACTTTGGGTGTTTTTTAATAAGAACTATCAGCAGATCAGCTTGGATCACGAGTCTCATAAAACATTAACCATCGGTCCGAACATTTCGGACTCTGTTACGGTTAGAAATTTTCCGTTTAGCAAGGGTATTTTAACAATCAGCCGAAATCAGGAAAAGGTAGAGATTTACCAAGATGATAAAGTCATCGGTCATGTAATGGAAGATAACTTATTCCAGGTATCAGATGGAGATCATACATTAAGAATCTACCTTACAAATAATATGGAGATTCAACAGTCTTATTATATCGGCTTTGAGAAAGAGTACACGTTTTCTGCAACAGACTCTGAAGCTGATCTCACTTATCAACCCATAGAGAGCTTCGGTTCTGAAGAAGTGTCATTCGTTCTTATTAAAGCTAGAGAGAGATGGATGATCTCACCAAATAAAGGTGAGCTTTATCTGAACGGTCATAAGATAAGCGGTCCTACAAAGTTTGAGGTAGGTGATCTTCTATTTTGGCCATTCATGTCGATGAAATTATTAGATACAGACTTGATTCAGGTTATTAGTAGGAGAGAATTTACAACAAAACTTCCGTCAGCCAAAAAGCCTGTTTCAGAAATGAGTAAGAAATATCCTAATTACCGAAGAACACCACGAATGGTTTTTGATCTTCCAAAAGAAAAAGTGACACTATCATTTCCATCACAAGAGGGTGAAAACCCAAATAGAGGTCTGTGGTTAATCATCATGCCTCCGCTTTTAATGATGATTGTTATGGGTATCGTTGCAATCATACAACCTAGAGGAATTTTTATTATCGTTTCAATGGTGATGTTTGCTACTACACTCGTTACTTCCTCAGTTCAGTATTTTAAAGAACGTGGAAACTTCAAGAAAAGAAAGATTAAACGCCAGAAAGTTTACAACTTGTATCTTGATAACAAGAGAAAAGAACTTGAAGAGCTAGCTGAAAAGCAAAGGAATGTGCTTCAGTATCATTATCCATCATTTGAGCAGATGAAATATTACACAGAAGAAGTATCTGATCGCATCTGGGAAAGAACGCTTGAGAGCCATGATCTTCTCCAGATAAGAATTGGATTAGGGAATGTACCTTCAAGCTATTCGTTATCTTTAAATAGTGGTGATATGGCGAATAGGGAAATCGATGACCTGTTAGAACAGTCGCAGAAAATGGAAAAAGTATATCAAGAGGTCAAAGATGTTCCCGTTACCGTTAATCTGTCAAATGGAGCAATGGGTCTTATTGGGAAAGAATCTGTAATGAAGAACGAACTTCATCAGCTCATTGGTCAATTGGCATTTTTCCATAGCTATCATGACGTAAGGATAATTTTTATTTTTAATGAAAAAGACTACAAGCAATGGGAATGGGTAAAATGGCTGCCGCATTTTCAGCTGCCGAACTCCCATGCTAAAGGTCTAATCTATAACGAGCAGACTAGAGATCAACTATTATCCTCAGTTTATGAATTAATTAGAGAACGAGATTTAGATACGAACAGCCAAAAGGATAAGATTAGATTTTCTCCTCATCTGGTATTTATCGTACTCGATCAACAGTTACTCTCTGAACATGTATTGCTTGAATATTTAGAGGGAGAATACCCTCATCTGGGGATATCAGTAGTATTTGCAGCAGAAACAAAAGAAAGTTTAACTGACAATATTCACACTCTTGTCCGCTACATTAACGAGTCAGAAGGCGACATATTAATCGAGGAAAAGAAGGCTGTACAAATACCTTTCAAACTCGATACACATAGTCAAGATGGAAATGAAAGATATGCAAGAACTCTAAGGACATTGAATCACCTCGTTGGAATGACGAATTCCATTCCAAACAGTGTTTCATTTCTTGAGCTATTTGGGGCAAAAGAAGTTGTTGATTTACCGATTCAGCACAATTGGACAACGAGAGAATCATCTAAGTCGCTTGCAGTACCTATAGGATTAAAGGGCAAAGAAGATCTGGTTGAACTCAATTTGCATGAAAAAGCGCATGGTCCGCATGGCCTTTTAGCAGGGACTACAGGGTCTGGTAAGAGTGAATTTTTGCAAACTTATATTTTATCTTTAGCTGTTAATTTTCATCCTCATGAAGTTGCCTTTTTGTTAATTGATTATAAAGGTGGAGGAATGGCTCAACCTTTTAAGAACATGCCGCATCTGCTGGGTACAATCACTAATATTGAGGGAAGCCGAAACTTTACTGCAAGGGCGCTTGCTTCCATCAAAAGTGAGTTGAAAAGACGACAAAGACTATTTGATAAATATGAAGTCAATCACATCAATGAATATACAAATCTGTATAAACGTGGTGAAACGAAAGAACCTATGCCGCATCTGTTTTTAATTTCTGATGAATTTGCTGAATTGAAAAGTGAAGAACCTGAATTCATTAAAGAATTAGTCAGTGCTGCGAGGATCGGAAGAAGTTTGGGTGTGCATCTTATACTCGCCACACAAAAACCAGGCGGGGTAATCGACGATCAGATTTGGAGTAATGCTCGATTTAAAATAGCATTAAAGGTTCAGGATGCAGCAGATAGTAGAGAAATTTTAAAAAATGCTGATGCTTCTTCCATAACAGTGACGGGTAGAGGGTATCTTCAGGTCGGTAATAATGAAGTTTACGAATTATTCCAATCGGCTTGGAGTGGCGCACCATACTTGGAGGAAAACGTTGTTAGTGAAGATGAAGTCGCGCTTGTAACAGATTTAGGTCTGGTACCTTTATCTGGATTAACATCCGATTCAAAAAAGAAAAAGGATGCAGAAGCTGAAATAGATGTCATCGTTGACCGGATTGAAGATTTGCAGAAAGAAATGGGGATTAAAAAGCTCAACAGTCCTTGGCTACCTCCATTAAACAATCGTTTAATTCATAAAATAGAGTTTGAGGAAAAAGACTCTGATATTTATTTAGGCTTAGTTGACGAGCCTGAGAAACAGTCACAAACTCCTTATGTATACAAATTAATGGATGATGGAAACATTGGGATTTTTGGTTCTTCAGGGTACGGTAAGTCGCATTCTGTCATGACAATTTTGATGTCTATGGCAACAAAGTTAAATCCGGAGGAGTTACATTATTATCTGTTTGACTTTGGGAATGGAGCTCTTCTACCTTTAAAACAACTTCCTCATACGGCAGATTACTTCCTGATGGACGAAGAAAGAAAGATAGAAAAGTTCATGAGATTTTTAAAGGATGAAATAGCAGAACGTAAACAGCAATTTCAAAAAAGTGAAGTAAGTAGCATTAAAATGTATAACAAACTTCACGAACAAAAGTTACCAATCCTATTTTTAACGATCGATAACTTTGATTTAGTAAAAGAAGAGATGCCTGACTTAGAGATGCAGATGACTCAATTTGCACGTGATGGACAAGCGTTAGGGATTTATATGATCTTTACTGCTACTAGAATCAATTCGATTAGACAGTCTCTCATGAACAACTTGAAAACAAAAATCGTTCATTACTTAATGGATCATTCAGAATCGTATACTGTTCTCGGTAAGGTGCCATTTTCGTTAGAGCCTATCCCTGGAAGAGCAATTATCAAGCGAGAAGAAGCATATTTCTCTCAAGTTTATCTGCCTACTCGTGGCGATGACGATTATGAACTATTAGAAAATATGAAACAAGATATTATGGGAATTGTTGAAAAGTATAAAGATAGTGCGAGCCCAGAATCAATCCCAATGCTGCCTTCTGAACTAACGATGGTAAATTTCACCCAATATACTAAAGGAAATCAAAAACCAGGTATTTTACCAATTGGTCTTGACGAGGAATTTGTACAGCCAGTTTATATGAACTTCCTTAAGAATAAGCATTGTTTAATTGTTGGACAGACGCAAAAAGGAAAAACAAATGCGTTAAGAGTTATGCTAAATACCATTTTACTTCAAGATACAGAAACGATAGGTATGTTTGATTCAGTGGATCGTGGACTTTCGAATTATGTTGGAGAAGAAAAAGTTGTTTATCTCGAAACGAAAGAACATATTTCAGCGTGGTTAGATCAAACGGAAGAAGTACTCAAGCAAAGAGAGAGGGAATATGTAGAAGCTTTATCCAAAGGTACAACATTAAATCAAACTTTTTCCCCTCTATACTTTGTAGTTGATGGGTATTCAAGATTCCTTCAAACTACGGATAGCCTGCTTCAAGACCGATTATCTAAGTACATGAAAAATTACAGTCATCTTGGATTTAATGTTATTGTTTCAGGAAATAACAACGAAATCACCAAAGGCTTTGACCCGTTTACGAATGAGATCAAACAAATACGTCAAGCACTCGTTTTAATGAAAAAATCCGAACAAAGTCTGTTTACTTTACCGTATAACAGGAAAGAAGAAGATGTCCATGCAGGGTACGGTTATTACGTAGAAAATGGAAAAGAAACAAAAATTCAAATTCCTCTAAGTGTCATCGAAAGGAAGATATACACATGATGAGCTCATGGAAATATAGGATAAAGATGCTTCTAGCTGTGGCTATTATTCTAGTGTTCCCCCAACTGTTTATGAACTTTTTGGGAGAGAATCCTATGGAAGTAAAAGCTAACGGTACCCGTTCCATTGCAATTGTAAATGAAGATCTCGGTTCAGAAGAAGAGGAGAGTCAATTACAGTTAGGCAGGGAAGTTCCAGCTATTCTAAAAGATGGATCTGACTATAAGTATACTGTTATCAGCAGAAGTGCAGCAGATAGCGGTCTTAAAAACAAGAAGTATGATGCTGTTGTTTATATTCCATCAAACTTTACTTCTAATGTTATGACATATGATGAAAAGCAGCCTACTAAAGCTGATTTTCAATACACGGTTCAATCGCAGTTAACTGCTGTGAATAAAGAAAAGATATTACGTGAACTGGATTATGCGGGAAATCGCTTAAATAAACAAATGACTTCACTATATTGGAACTATGTCTCTCAAGATATGAAAAAGGTTAGAACAGAGTTTGACCGTATATTGGAGAAGGAAATCGAGTTCCAAACGACCATGATTAGTTTTTATAAGCCTAGTTCTGGTGAACTTGCTGGAGAGCTACAAAGGCAAAAAGATATGCTTGTTCAGCTTCAATCAAGTATGAAGCAAGCGGACGATTCGTCTGCACAAGGAAGCAATAATCTTAAGCAATTCGAGCAAAATTTAACGTCTTTTGTTACCTATGTTGAACAGTATAAAAACTATCAATCTGAGCAACAGCTTCTATTAGGAGAAGCTCAGCAAACAAATTTACAATCCATTCAGGCAGGTAAGGAAAGCGTAATTAATAAACAAGCTGAAACCAACCAGTACTTCCGTGAACAAGGTGATTATTTTGTAACGAGTATGAATTCTATGAACGACTTACTTGAAGGTAATAATCAGTCTATTGCTAATTTGAACGACGAGAGAATGAAACAAGTTGAACGTCAAATAACTGATATGAAGGTTATCCACAATGATTTACTAGATGCCTTTATCCTTCAGCAGAAACAATCAAGACTATCTACGTTAGAAGAGAAGATTAAAGCAACTCGTGGTCAAGTAGGTGGAGGTAATCCAGGTGGTGGTGGACAACCTGGAACACCAGGCACTCCTGGTCAGCCGAATCCAGCAGATTTTACTGAAGAATTAGGCGAATTACAATCAATTAGCCAAAAAACTTCAGAGATCATTGAGATGTTAAAGCTTGTTCCGGATCCTAAACCAGAAAATGTGAATAATGCAATAAATGAATTAACGAACTTAAATAATCGAGTAATTGCAGTCAAAGGAAAGATTGAGTCAAAATCCAATCAGTCTGGTTGGAAGCAGGAGTACGATAAGTTAAAAATTGCTTACGATCAACTTCTTTCTAACTATCAGAATGTGATTAACACAAGCACGTTAAATGATGAATTTTTCAATCTATATAATCAAATTCGTAAAAAAGAACAAGAAATCTTAAAGATGAATAATGGGCTTGCTGATTTATTTAGTACACCTCTTACGATTAACTCTTTTGACGGTACCCTTGCTTATTATGCTTTACTTTCTGAGTATCACACGACCTTAGTGGGGGCTGAGAACGATAATAAGGAAACTGTACTAGCTAATGAAGATTTTAATAAGAGAGTAGAAAAGACACTGAATGTAAATGAAGAAGAACAAGGTAAATGGGATGCTGTAAATGGTTCATTCCCAGCTACACAAGAGGAGATGAAAGGATTAGGAAGTTCATTTTCTCAGTTTAAAGAGAATTATCAATTTACATTAGAAGATCAACAGCAAGCATTAATGAGTGACATCGGTTCAATTGAAGAAAGTGCAAATACTGTTTTAGTAAAGTTACAAGATATGCAAATGAGTGAACCTGAACAAGCCGGGGAAGGTTCCTTGTTAGTAACAAATCAGCAAAGCATCAGTCAAGAGATTAGTATGATTGATACTTTAATGGACTCTTTGAGTGAGAGACAAACATCAGTCGTAAATTATACGGGTGATCTACAAACAAAAGTAAGCAGTGTACAGAACGATGCAAGTGTCTTAAATGAGAAATGGACAACAAATGTAGAATCTACCAAGTTAGTAAGAGATGACGTATTTGATGTACTCGGCAATACTTACTTAGATGGGCAAAGTAATGGGTACGTATATGATTACTTAGCTAATCCATTAAAAGTTTCGGGTGATAATCCACAGGTAGATTCACAAGCTGTTAAAGCTGTACCGCCAGTGGCAATTCTTATCGTCATTTTAATCAGTAGTTTACTAATAGGCTATTTCAGTTACTATTTTAGCCCGCTTCCATTTCTGGTAAAAAATTCTGTTTTCGGGTTATTGAACTTGATTGTAGGTCTTGTTATTAGTTTGTTTGGTCTAGAGATCTACTCATTATCAAATACAAATTCGATTCAGTTTTCCGTATTCACCATATTATTGCTGACAGCTGCATCAACCTTAGTACGCTCAGCGTTCAATGTTGGCCAATTCATCGGATGGATTGCGAGTGTAGGTCTAATCTTATTCTTTGTTAGCCCATTACTTGCTCTAGCAGCACCTAATTTCCAATATGAAGATCCAATGTCTGCTGTTTATCTGTCCATACAATACGGTGCAGATAATGATTATTTAATAGGCTGTTTCTTCTTAGTTGGATTGATTATTATATTGTCGTTAATTCCATATGCCGTTCAATTATGGAAAAAACCATCTAAGAAAACAAATACGGATCAGGCGCATGAAGCTTATTAAAAAAACTTTATTGGTCATCATTCTATTTCTTGTATGTCTTGGACCTGAAACAGTGTTTGCCGGTGCAAGCATTAGAGAATTAGCACCAAATCTATATGAAGAAAATCAGATTAAAGAGAGTACGGAATATCTTCAAGAGGAATCACTGTCTGGAAAGAAAAAGCGGCTTCCAGAAGAGCAGAAGGATTTAACGTTTACGAAGACAGGTGATAACCAATTGGAAGATCTACAAGATGACTTGTTTGATCAATCTGTTAAGGTGGATAACAGTACGGCTTCAAAAGCTAAAACGATGGGACTATTTGCTGCTGGGAGAGAAGAGAATCTAGCAGCTGCAAATGATGAAGACCAGAATAGAAATACATCAGGATTTTCGATATCAGTCATTTATTCTGGATTGATCATTTTGGGCGTTGCGGTTTTATTAGCACTACTCATACCTGGTATGAGAAAAAACAAATCCACAATAAACAGTCATTCTTAAACAAAAAGCTAGCTCTTACAAGGTGAATATAACCTTCTAAGAGCTAGCTTTCTTTTTATTTAAACCGTCTCCCTCTCAATCAATCGTACCTGAACTTCTTCATGTGAAACGTCCTGAACATTCAATGCTTGCTGAAAAAGTTTCTTTCCTACTTCTACAAAAGGAATTTCGAGTGTTGTCAGATGCATGACTTTTGAGATGGGTTGATTATCAAAGCTCATGATTGCTAGGTCGTGTGGAACGGCTAGGCGGTTTTCTCTGCAACTCATTAGGATGCCAGCTGCTACTTGATCACTCGTCACAAGTAGAGCGGTAGGACGATTTTTCATGTTCGATAGATGCTCTGCCACACGAACACCATCTTCAACATCATAACGATCTGTGAAGATGTAACTCGGTTCATAGGGTAAGGTGAATCTTGTTAAGAAATCTTTATACGCAACATCTCGCTGGATGCTGTTTGCACCTGTCTGTCTGCCAATCGTATAACCAATTCGTTGATGTCCTTTTTCATATAAATAATGGAGAGCCATGGTAAACGTTTTATAGTGATCAATAAACGTAGAGGAGATCTTATCGTTTCTTGAATCTTCACAAAGGACGATAGGTCCATACACCGAGTAACTTTCGATGACGTCCCAGGCACAGATCCTCGAACAGATGATCAGCGCATCAATCTGCTTATCTTCAAGCATCTTCAAAGCTTCTATTTCTTTTGTTTCCTTATAGTTCGTTTGTATAAGAGCAAGCTTATAGTTCTGTTCTAATGCGGCATTCGCGATTCCTTCGATCAATAGACCGAAGTAAGGATGGTTAGAGAACGGAACAACTACACCGATTAAATGAGTTTTTCCTTTGCTCAAATGAACGGCGTTAATGTTACGGTGATAGTTGGATTTTTTCATAGCCGCTTTAACGGCTGATACTTTTTCCTCGCTAACATAGGGGTGATTGTTGATTACACGGGAGACTGTCGTAACAGAAACACCAGCCAACTTCGCGATATCTTTAATATTGGTCATGCCTTCACCTTTTCTTAAAAAGTTTTTCTTGCTCTGAAACGCGTTTCATACCATACCCTTTGCATATACACAAAAGGAGGTATGCCTTGTGGTGATTTTAACCGGCATCGTCAGTCTGATTTTCATGTGCGTCTCTATCCTATACCTATCTTCGTTTACAATTTCACTTCAGGAAAAAAGCAGGCTTTCCAAAAAGAAAAAGGATGATAAGGATCACTTTCGTTATTTATTTGATGTGTATGGTGACTAACTTATGAACTTATTGTAGTAACATCTGTAAACTTGTTCAACTCCATTGCCGAACTCAGTCACAATCAGTTAAACTGTAAAAATATTAACGCTCTACTTTTGGGTAGAATGATGGTAAGTAATATATTGGAGAGTATGCTTAATGGAAATGGAGAAACAAGAAACCTACGATATCATGGCAGTCTGTTTATTAGCAGGTAAAATTATGTTACAAAGCGGAGCAGAAACGTACCGTGTGGAGGATACGATGATGCGTATCGCTTCTTCTTTTGGTGCTTATCAGTCTCATCCTTATGTAACACCAACAGGCATTCTTTTTTCTGTAGAAGGCAACGAGCCAACGAAGACAAAGTTGATTCGAATTGTCGAACGAACTACAGATTTAGAAAAGGTTGCTCAAGTGAATGGGATATCGCGTAGAATCAGTGCTGGTGAATTTACGATTGAAGAAGCATATAAAGAGTTAAAAAAAATTGGTGAATCAGGTTCACCTTATTCTCTATGGATTCATGTACTAGCTGCAGCCGTCTCTTCAGGGTGTTTCTTGATCATGTTTCAAGGGGAATGGAGAGACTTTTTCCCGGCTTTTATTACAGGTGGACTAGGGTTTTTATCGCTGTTGTATTTTCACCAACTTGTCCCGATCAAATTTTTCTCAGAGTTTTCTGCATCCCTTTTAATTGGATTGCAAGCACTCTTCTTTGTTTCGACAGGGATAGGCGGTGAGCTGGACAAGATTATTATTGGCTCTGTCATGCCTTTAGTACCCGGGTTGCTCATTACGAATGCTGTTCGTGATCTTATGGCAGGACACCTTATTTCCGGACTAGCTAAAGGCGCAGATGCCTTTTTAACAGCATTTGCAATAGGTGCAGGAATTGCTGTAATTTTTTCATTTTTTTAAAAAGGAGCGTTCACGATGACAATTGTTGAACAAATCATTACAAGCTTTATAGCATCAGCAGCGTTTGTTATCATTTTTAACGGTCCAAAACGCTCTCTTTTTCATTGTGGTCTAGTAGGAATGATCGGTTGGATGTTCTACTTCTTATTAGAAACAAATGGTGTAGACATGGTGTTAGCAACGGTTATCGCATCGTTTACGATTGCTATCGCTTCGCAATACTTTGCCAAAAAGTATAAGACACCCGTCATTATCTATAGTGTAGCCGGCATTATTCCCTTAGTACCTGGTGGTATTGCATACAATGCGATGAGAAGCTTCGTCGAGAATGATTATAATCTTGCAATTAATTTAGCTGCTAAAGCCTTCATGATCTCAGGATCTATAGCGATTGGTCTTGTTTTCTCTGAAGTCATCAACCAGATTATTCGGAAATCTAAGCTTAAAACGATTGTAAACAAAACGCACTAAACAAAATAGGCAGTTTCTAAACCATCTGGTGATCAGGTGGTTTTTTTATGCAAAGCTTTTCATACTTATATTCTCCTATTTTTCCTGGATTTTTAAGATTCAACTAGGAACTGTACACGACAAAAGATACAAATGTCCATACTGGAAAGAATTTTATCTTGTTTTCTTACCACGACTAACTTCATAATAAGAAAAAACCATGAATGATATTGGCGTTTCTAGTCACAATTTGTAATCATATATGATTTATCTTATAATTACAAATAGATAAAATTTTCAGTCAAATACAAGGGGGTAAAGTTTTGAACAGCTTTGAAACGTTTGTAGGAGATGCAGTGGCGATTCTATGGAGTCAGCCGATGATTTATTTTTGTTTAGGTGTAGGGCTATTATTTTCAATTTTAACGAGATTTTTGCAAGTTCGTCATTTTAAAGAAATGATCAAACTCATGTTAGAAGGAAAGAGTTCTAAAGCAGGAGTTTCTTCTTTCCAAGCTTTGGCGATCGCATTATCTGGCCGGGTAGGAACAGGTAACATCGCAGGAACAGCAACTGCTATCGGATTTGGTGGCCCTGGGGCGGTCTTCTGGATGTGGATGATCGCGTTTATCGGTGCTTCAAGTGCTTTTGTTGAATCTGCACTTGCTCAAGTTTATAAAGTAAAACAGGACGGGGAATACCGAGGTGGTCCTGCGTACTATATTGAAAAGGGTATTGGTTGGAAATGGTATGGAATTATTTTCGCAGTCTCTGCACTAGCTGCTATGGCGCTACTGATGCCGGGTATTCAATCTAACTCAATTGCTGCTGGACTTGATAATGCTTTTAACATCAATCCGTCCGTAACGGGTATTTTCTTAATTGTCATTTTAGCCGCTATTATTTTTGGTGGTGTTAAAAGGATTGCCAATGTAGCGCAATATGTTGTTCCCTTTATGGCAATTGGCTATGTGCTTGTTTCGTTAATCATCGTTGCTTTTCATATCCCTCAGATTCCTGAAGTACTTTCTTTAATTTTCAGAAGTGCGTTCTCTTTTGATTCTGCATTTGGAGGAATTGTAGGTTCAGCGATCATGTGGGGCGTTAAGCGTGGAATCTATTCAAACGAAGCGGGGCAAGGTACGGGGCCTCATCCGGCTGCTGCCGCAGAAGTATCGCATCCTGCTAAACAAGGACTTGTACAAGCGTTCTCTGTATATATTGACACATGGCTTGTATGTACAGCTACAGCGTTTATGATTCTTTTTACGGGTATGTACAACGTTCAAAATGAAGCGGACAAGTCATTTATTGTCGAGAACATTCCTAACGTAGAAGCGGGTACTGCTTTTACACAAGAAGCCATTGAATCTGTTCTTCCTGGATTCGGTTCAGGTTTTGTAGCAGTTTCCCTATTTTTCTTTGCTTTCACTACAATCATGGCGTATTACTATATCGCAGAAACGAATATTGCCTACCTCATGAGAGGCCGTAATAACAAAATTCCAATGTTCCTGCTCAAGGTTGTATTGTTAGGAACGACCTATTATGGCGCAGTAAAGACAGCGGACTTGGCTTGGGCGCTAGGGGATCTCGGCCTAGGAATCATGGTTTGGCTGAACTTAATCGCTATACTCATACTAGCAAAGCCAGCACTTCGTGTTTTAAAAGATTACGAGGAACAAAAGAAAGCAGGGCTTGATCCTGTTTTCGATTCAACCAAACTAGGCATAAAGAATGCAGAGTATTGGGAAGGCGGATATAAAGAAGCACAAGGTAATAATGAAGAGAAAGTATCATAATAATTGTTTTTGAACAGGCTGTTTGTAGCAGCCTGTTTTTTTTATGTGGTTTAAATAGGGAGCTTTACAGGAATTCTTATTAAAAAGATGTTTTGGTGTACTTTGTTGGTTTTGGAAGTAGTTGATTTCCGCTCCAGGTTGCTCGCTTTCCGCGGGGCGACAGGTGAGCCACTTGCCGCTTTGCGCCTCTAAGTGTCTCACCTGTCTAGTTGCAGTGGCTAGCCCCTCGAGGTCAAAAGTTAAATAGACCATGAAGGTAAAGACCACCTTCCTTGTCTATTCACCTTTTGCTTGTCGGGGCTGAACGAGCCACTTTCACTTTTAGGTTTGACCGCTCGTCCCGCAGGAGTCGGCACCCTTACGCTACAATCAACTTGTCAAATGAAGAGAAAAAAAGAAAACATCTTAAAGCAGCAATCTTTTAGAAAAGAGCTTTGTTGCTTTTGGAAGTACACTTGTCACTAAGAATAAGCAGATTAACCAGCTATTACGAATGTTAAAAAATACAAAACAAGAGTGGAGGCAGACCTTTGATTGAACTACTTAAAAAGGGAAATAAATCGTCCGGCATTGCCGCATTAGGAAACACAGTACTCGCTATCGCTAAAGGAATTGCTGCCGCAGTCAGCGGAAGTGGTGCCATGTTTGCGACAACTCTACATTCTGCTGCAGATGCCCTAAACCAAGCGTTTGTATTTTTCGGAAGTGCTCTTTCTGAAAAAGAACCGACTAAACGATTTCCGGCTGGTTTTGGCCGCGTTGTGAATCTGTTCGTTTTAGTAGCTGTAATCGTAGTTTCTATCATGGCTTACGAGACAATATTAAAAGGGTGGAAGCTTATACAGAATCCACAGTCTTCAACAAACCTATTATTAAATATATCAATCATGATCCTAGCGATCTTAGTTGATGGTTTCATCCTCATTAAAGCGATGAAGGAGATCGTTCACGAGACGAGAAGTGAAGCAAAAGGATTTGGGATTGTAAAGGAGTCTTTTAAGAATGTTGGTCTAGCTGCACCACCAACACGTTTAGTTTTTTATGAAGATTTAATCGCTACTTCTGGTGCTTTATTAGCTCTTATCTCTATCGTATTAGCAGACCTAACTGGCGCTTATATATTGGATGGGATCGGAACATTATTGATCGGAATCCTTCTGGTCGTTGTAGCCTTTAAGTTAGGAATTGATAACACACGCGGGTTGATCGGTGTTGCTGCACCAAAAGTAGTTGAAGACCGAATTGCGGATACGATTCTTTCAGATCAAGACGTCGTAGATATAAAGGAACTAAGAATTCTGCAAGAAGGACGAAGATATCATGTTGAAAGCTATATCGAATTAAAGGAAGGATTTACCTTGGCAGATGCTGATGATATTAAGTATCGGGTGCGAGATAAGCTTTTAGAAGATACGGATATTGGTGATGTTACGATGGGAATCTTAGAAACTGACCATGTAAAAACGTGGCCGAAGGAAGCAGAAATTGAAGTAAACGGTACAGAAGATAAGACAGAAACAACCCGCTGAGCCTATTAGCGGGTTTTCCTTTTACTAAAAATAGGATAAGAAGTCGAAATAGTTAAATATTTTTAAGAAAAAGGATAAAATAATACTAGAATGGTTAAGTTTGTTAAACATCGGTGATGTTCGGGGGATAGATTATGTGGAAAGTGTTTTCGTATTTAAAAGCATACCGTGTCGCGATCGGGGTTGCATTATTTTTAACATTAACTGAACTTGGAGTGGAACTTCTGCAGCCGTTAATCATGGCTAAGATTATTGATGATGGTATCTTGAAGAGCGACTTGAGTGTAATCAAGTATTGGGGAGCTGTCATGTTTGGGCTGGCTCTAGTCGCATTTGCAGCAGGTATTGCAAATTCATTCTTCTCAGCACATGTTAGTCAGAACTATGGTTTTGATATTAGACGGCGTGTATTTGAGAAGGTGCAATCTTTTTCTTTTGTGAATTTCAATAAGTTTCCTGCTTCTTCATTAATAACACGAATGACCAATGATGTAACGCAACTTCAGAATACCGTTTTTATGAGTTTGAGGATTATGCTGCGTGCACCGCTATTACTAGCCGGTGGAGTGACCATGTCTTTAATCGTGAATTGGAAACTGGCTTTAGTACTAGTCGTTTTGTTACCAATCTTGTTATTTTTCTTAAAATGGGTTCTCCAGACGGCAGGCAGTATGTTTCGGGATGTACAAGATAGGTTGGATGGTGTGAATCGTGTAATGCGTGAAAATCTGATGGGAATGCGACTGATTAAAGCATTCTTACGAAGAGATTTTGAGAAGAATCGGTTTGAACAAGCGAGTAGCGAGTTGAAGGAGAAAACAGTCTCATCTCTTCGCTTGATCGAAGTATCGATTCCTGTCTTATTGTTTGTCATGAATATTGGAATTTTATTTATTCTCTGGTTCGGCAGCAGACAAGTGAGCATGGGTTCGGTTGAGGTTGGAGAAGTGGTTGCGATCGTAAACTATTCATTCCGTATTTCTTCTGTACTGACAATCATATCGTTTATTATTATGGCTTTCTCCCGTGCAAAAGCATCTGCACAGCGAATAGGAGAAGTCCTTGATACAGAGATAGATCTCGTTGAATCTCCAGATACAGATAGCTCTTTGACGATAAACAAAGGAGCAGTCGAATTTAAGAATGTTTCTTTTCATTATCCAGAAAGTGATGTGCCGGTTCTGAGAAATCTTTCTTTTTCTGTAAAACCAGGTGAGACGTTAGCGATTCTTGGTTCAACAGGTTCAGGTAAAACTTCACTCTTTCAACTCGTACCAAGGCTATATGATGTAACAGAAGGAGAAGTACTTGTTGATGGGAAAAATGTAATGAACTATCCGATTGAAAAGCTTCGAAAAGGTATTGGAGTTGTTCCTCAAGAAGCCGTTCTTTTTACAGGATCCATTACAGAGAATATCGGATGGGGTAAAGAAGACGCTACTTCTGATGAGATCATCTCTGCTGCCGTTGATGCGCAAATTCATGAGACTGTTGAAAAGTTACCGAATCAGTATGATACACGAGTGGGGCAGCGTGGTGTTAACCTCTCTGGCGGACAGAAGCAGCGCTTGTCTATTGCAAGAGCGCTCGTTCGTAAACCAAAAATACTCATGCTCGATGATAGTACGAGTGCTTTGGACTTGAAAACAGAAGGAAAGTTGCTAAAAGCGTTAAGAACTTATTCTTGTACAACGTTCATTATTACGCAAAAAATCAGTACGGCTATGGAAGCTGATCATATTTTGCTTTTAGACGATGGAGCTGTTGAAGCATGGGGTACACATGAAGAACTACTGAACACATCACCTTTATATGTAAAAATCGTTCAATCACAGTTTGGGGAGGAGGACTTTCAGCATGTCAAAGGGTTCAAACAGACCTCATCCACATAATCATTTATTTGGCAAAAAAGTAAAACCTAAAAATTGGGCAAGTACGATCAAACGTATCGGGAGTTATTTTTCTGATCAAAAGTTTCTGCTGAGTCTAGTGTTACTCATGGTCATCATAAGCTCAGCATTAAGCTTGCTCGGTCCGTTTTTAATCGGTATGGCAATAGATTCGTATATCGTAAAAGAAAATATGGAAGGACTGAACAAACTACTATTCGGTCTTATCTTTGTTTTTGTAGGTCAATCCCTTTCAACTTGGCTGCAAAACTATTGGATGATCGGGATCGCGCAAGATACCGTATTAAGAATGAGGAATGATCTGTTTAACCAGTTTCACCGATTATCGATTTCCTTTTTTGATAAACGGCAACATGGTGAACTGATGAGTCGTGTAACGAATGATATAGAAAACGTCAGTTCCACATTGAATAGTTCGTTTATCCAAGTATTCTCAAGCATACTTACCCTTGTTGGAACAGTAGGGGTCATGATCTATTTAAGTCCGATATTGACGCTGATCTCTTTATCAATCGTCCCACTCATGTTCTTTGGATTAAAGTGGATAACGAAAAGAACAGGCGCTCGCTTTAAAGAACAACAGAGAAATCTGGGAGAGATTAATGGTTATATTGAAGAGATCACTTCTGGACAGCGGATCGTTAAGTCCTTTTCACAGGAAAAAAGAGTAATGGAAGAATTCATGGCGAAGAATGAACGATTGAAAGAGTCTGGCTATTGGGCGCAGACCTTCTCAGGCTTTATTCCGAAATTGATGAATGTTCTTAACAATGGAAGCTTTGCGTTAATAGCGGGAATCGGCGGCGTACTTGCGTTGAACGGGAAAGTATCGATCGGTGTCATCGTGATATTCGTTGAGTATTCTAGACAATTTACAAGACCGCTCAATGATTTAGCCAACCAATTCAATACGTTACTGTCTGCCGTTGCTGGGGCAGAGAGAGTTTTTGAAATCCTTGATGAATCACAAGAAGAGATGGATGAAACAGGCGCTGTAGAACTGACTGCAGTAAAAGGTAAAGTAGAGTTTCAAGATGTTTCTTTCTCTTATGAGAAGGATGAAAAAACAGTGAGTGGATTGAATTTTTCGGTGAAAGAAGGAGAGACAGTAGCGTTAGTAGGACCGACCGGTGCAGGAAAAACAACTATCGTAAATCTGCTTTCTAGATTTTATGAGAGTGATAGCGGTCAGATCTTAATTGATGGACATGACATTAAAAAAGTGAAAAGAAGCTCGCTTCGCAGTCATATGGGGTTTGTACTTCAAGATTCCTTTTTATTTGAAGGAACCATCCTTGAAAATATACGGTATGGACGTTTAGAGGCGACGGATGAAGAAGTGATAAATGCTGCTAAACTAGCGAATGCTCATTCTTTCGTTAAGAAGTTGCCAAAAGGCTACAACACGATATTGAATCAAGAGGGCAGCGGCATCAGTCAGGGACAAAAACAGCTTCTATCTATTGCTAGAGCGATCTTAGCGGACCCGTCTCTATTAATACTAGATGAGGCAACAAGTTCCATAGATACGATTACTGAGATGAAGATTCAAGAAGCTCTGCAACGTCTTATGCAGGGAAGAACTAGCTTTGTGATTGCTCATCGATTGAATACGATTCAACAGGCTGATCAAATTCTAGTTCTTCATGATGGAGGTATCCTTGAAAAAGGGACACACGATGAATTACTTAAAAATAAGAAATTCTATCATTCTCTTTATCATAGTCAATTAAAACAAGATGCTTGATCAGAGGATGAGATAAGGCTTTAGGCATAATAAAAGGGCGATTCTGGAAGGAATTGCTCTTTTTTTGTCGTATTCATAGAACATAAGACACTCGGACGAAGGAGTATAGAATGATTGTTGAGAAGCTGCTTTTACATGTATTAATTGTTCTTGCGCCTGTATTGAGCTATAGCTTTTTATTTGAACATCGCAAAATAGGGAGATCGCCGTATTTTTTAGGCTTGTTATATGGATCGGCCGCATCACTCTGCATGTATTTTGCTTATTATGATTCCTCGTTGTACTGGGATCTGAGATACGTTCCAGTCGTTCTCTCTATTTTTTATGGAGGTCCTATTTCTGGAATCATAACGATTGTTGCTCTAATGCTCACTAGAACGGCAATGGGTGGTGAAACCCTGTACTTAGCGTATATCGTAGCCGTTATTTCATGTGCAGTACCTTTTCTTATCTATAACTGCTTCTGGAAATCCACCCCAAAGAAGAGGGTTTACCTTTCCATTATCACAGGATCATGGCCTGCGCTTGTTCAGTTGATCATCCTGTTAATCTATCTGTATTTTAATGAAGATTTTTTAGGATTTGATCAAAAATTAGTCCTATATATAGTTGTGTTTGGCACCATTCAAATCTTAGCTGTTGTTTTCGCAGCCGTCTTAAATGAATCTGTCATCGAAAGAAACTTGATGAAGGATGAGATCAGGCGTTCCGAGAAGCAGCATACGCTTGGAGAGCTTGCGGCATCCATCGCACATGAAGTTCGTAATCCACTAACCGTTGTAAAAGGATTCCTTCAGTTGATGGAAGGAGAAGACGAGCGCCATAAGCATTACTATCCACTCATCTTAAGTGAATTAGGAAGAGCAGAAAATATTATCAGCGATTATCTAAACTTTGCCAAACCAGAATTTAAAAAGATTGAAACGTTTCCTCTTCCTTTATTAGTCATGGAATTAAGTATTTTATTAAATCCTTATGCGTTAAAGGAAGGCATTTCACTCACCCATACCATTGAATCAGATGCAGTTCTTACAACAGACCGCAATCAGTTAAAACAAGCTCTTATAAATATATTAAAAAACGCTGTAGAAGCAACGCCAAAAGAAGGGCGTGTATCAATAAAGCTTATGGAAGAAGATGATAGCGTAAAGATCATTGTGAGGGATACGGGTAAAGGAATGACAAAAGAACAGCTTGCCCGTGTGGGTTCTCTCTTCTTCTCGACGAAAGAGCAAGGAACTGGGTTGGGAACGATGGTGTCTACGCGAATCATCGAATCAATGGGAGGAAGAGTAGATTATACGAGCAAGTTAGGAAAAGGGACAAAAGTCAGTGTTACGTTGCCTCTCACTCATCTTCTTAGTAGAGAAACGGTTTAAAAACCGTAAATAAGGGGAAAATGCTGAGAAGAGGTGAAGCAGCATGGATGAACTCTTTAAGTTTTTTGGAGGCTTTTTAAATGTCAGCTTATTATTAGTTGTCATTATTGTCATATTAATCGTGCGCCAAGCTAGAAAGAAAAAGCCAAAAAATGAAGAAGAAGACTATTTAAATCACAAAGAAAAACATTCAAAAGAATGATGTTCAAAAAGCCTGTAGATTCTACAGGCTTTTTTGGTAATATGTCGCATTTTATGTTTTCTGTTTAAAGTTTATTTTATTTAAACGTTTGGGAAGGTTTTCTATTTCTTACGTCGAAGTTACATACACACCATATGTGAAGAAGCACACATCAAGGAAACTTTTTTTGAGTGTGTTTTTTTAATCTTTAAAATTTGCCATTCCTAGAACATGCGTCGTATAATTTTTGTATAATATTTTGTATATAGATTGTAAAAGTAGAAGGAAGGTATGCATGTATGAAATCTGTAGCTGTAATTGGTGCGGGTCCTGGTGGTCTAACTGCAGGAATGCTATTAGCCAGTAAGGGATATCAAGTGACAGTATACGAAAAACAACCGTTTATCGGTGGGCGTACTTCTGCTTTTCATCAAGATGGTTATACGTTTGATCGGGGTCCAACCTTTTTAAATATGCCTCACATCTTGGAAGAAATGTTTCAGCTTGCAGATCGACGCTTAGAAGATTATATCGAGTTAAAGAGACTTGAGCCGATGTATCAGCTGAAATTTAAAGATGCAACGATTGATTCTACAACAGATCAATCCACCATGTATAACAATATTGAAGAGGTCTTTCCCGGCAATGGTGAAGGCTATCGACGTTTTATGAAGAAAGAAAAAGAAAAGTTTGAAGCACTTATGCCCATCTTACAAAATAAGCATGATTCTTTATTGGATTATTTGCAGCTTAAATTTATTAAAGCGTTGCCGAAATTAACGGTGACGGATTCATTGCACGATCAACTTTCAAAGTATTTCTCTGATGAAAGACTACGACTCGCCTTTACCTTTCAGGCAAAATATTTAGGCATGTCCCCTTGGGAATGTCCGGGCGCATTTACGATTCTTTCTTATATGGAGCACGCATATGGGGTTTATCATCCTGTAGGTGGTGTGAACAAAATTACAGAAGCAATGGTTAAAGTGATTAAAGAATACGGTGGTGAAGTAGTCACTTCATCGGGTGTGAAAGAACTCATTATAGATAGGGGCAGGGTGAAAGGACTTCAACTTGATTCAGGTGAAAAAGTGTTTGCGGATGAAGTAGTGGTTAACGCTGACTTCGCTCATGCGATGGAGAAGTTGATGCCTAAAGGATCTACAAAAAAATATACAAGCGATAAGTTAATGAAAAAGAGCTATTCTTGCTCTGCGTTTATGCTCTACGTAGGTGTGGATAAGAAATATGATCTTCCCCATCATACGATCGTTTTTTCTGAAGATTATCGTAAGAATGTTGAAGAGATTACGAAGAAGAAGATTTTGTCACAGGATCCTTCCATCTATATTCATAATCCTTCTGTAACAGATCCAACTCTTGCGCCAGAAGGGAAGTCGGCTCTATACATTTTAGCCCCGGTTCCTAACAATTTTAGCTTGATTGATTGGGAAGAACATAAACATGACTTTAAAAAGCTTGTTTTAGCGCAGCTTCAAGAACGAACTGATTTTAAAAATTTGGAACAGCATATTGAAACAGAATATATGTTTACGCCGCTTGATTGGGAAAACAAGCTCTCTGTTTATAAGGGAGCAACGTTTAACCTAGGTCATCAGTTAACTCAGATGATGTACTTTAGGCCGCATAATAAACAAAAAGAAATCGAAGGATTATGGCTTGTTGGCGGTGGTACTCATCCCGGAAGCGGTCTTCCTACGATCATGGAATCTGCCCGTATCACAACAACCATGATGGCAGAGAAACATAGCAAGATGGAGGTACAATCTGTATGAATGCTGGAATTGTTGGCGGAGGTATTGGTGGCTTAATTACAGCACTCTACTTAAGGAAACAAGGTAAGGAGGTTACGATTTATGAGAAAAGTTCCAGACTGGGCGGCAGGCTGAATTTTTTTGAAAAAGAAGGATATAAAATAGATAGCGGTCCTACAATCGTGCTGCTTCCCGAAATGATCTATGAGATTTTAAGTGAAGTTGGCATTGAGCGTGATGAGCTAGAGCTGATCTTATGCAGTCCCATGTATAAGCTGAATTATCCAGACGGATCTCATTTTTATAAAACGAGTGACCTGCCGGGACAGTTGAACGAGATCAAGAGAATGTTTCCAGGTGAAGAGCAAGGGTTCTTACGGTACGTAACGGATATGTACGAGCGTTTTCACCAGGGGAAAACAGCATTCTTAGATCGTTCTTTCGTAAATCGAAGGGATTTTTGGACACCGAAAAACCTACACACACTTACTAAACTAAAAGCCTATCAATCTGTAAAAAAGTTAGCAGAAGCGTATTTCAGCCATCCTAGAATGCAAGAAGCTTTTTCGTTTCAAACTCTGTATATCGGAGGATCACCTGAAAACTCCCCAGCCATGTATTCGCTCGTGCCATTTAGCGAACATGCTCATGGGATTTGGTATGTAAAAGGCGGATATGGAAGTGTTGTAGACTTGCTCCAAAGAAAGCTAGTTGAGCAAGGCGTGGAGATCCGCTTGAGCACCCCAGTAGAAGCGTTATCGTTACAAGGGAATTTATGTAACGGGGTGGTGACAGAAGAAGGTACACATCTGCATGACATGGTCATCTATAATGGTGACTTTCCAGGTATTCACCATCTCATTCCTGGGCCAAAGCCGGTCAAGAAAAACTACGAATCTTCTTCTGGTTGTTTCCTTTTGTACCTTGGACTAGACAGAATGTTCGATGAAGCGGATGTTCATCAGTTCTTTATGACGGATCACTTTGATGAACATATGCGAGAAGTATTTTTACAAAAGAAGTTGCCTCGTGATCCGGCCATATACACGTTCTATCCTTCAAAAATTGACCCAACACTTGCGCCAGAAGGTAAAAGTGTATTATACGTACTTGTTCCCGTTCCTTCAGGTGAAACCGTAGATTGGGAGTTAGAGAAACAAAGTTATGCAGATTTTATTATTGATTCATTAGAAAAACGAGGATATCCAGGGCTGAAGGATTCGATCGTGTGGAGCGAAATCCGCACACCTAATGATGCACTCACAGATGGGCTTTACCAAGGAGGCAGTTTTGGCATTGCGCCAACCTTGAAACAATCCGGTGTGTTTCGGCCACAGATCAAACCTCTACCATACGAAAATCTGTATGCCGTAGGTGCGTCCATCCATCCAGGTGGAGGAGTTCCCATCGTTATGCAGAGTGCAAAACATCTAGCCAAATATCTTGAAAGGGCGTGAAACAGTTGGTAACGGTTCAGGAATCGTATTCTCATTGTGAAGAGATCATTAAAGTTCATTCTAAAACCTTTTACAAAGCATTTTCATATTTACCAGAAGATAAGCGACGTGCCGTTTGGGCCGTGTACTCATTTTGCAGAACAGTCGATGACATTGTTGATGAGGGAGAGAGCCCTAAGGAAGAGCTAGCTGTCTTTAAGGCAGAGTTCAATCAGTTTCTTAAAGGTGAAATTCCTGCAGCCGAGCCAATGTGGATCGCACTGCAGGATGTTTTTCAAACCTTCGAGATGGATCATCAAGCCTTTTTAGATATGGTTAAAGGCCAAGAAATGGATCTGTATAAGACCCATTATGATACAGTCGAAGAGCTAGAGATCTATTCGTACCATGTTGCAAGTACTGTTGGCTTAATGCTTCTACCTATATTAGCTCCTGAACAAAAAGATCTGCTTCGCGAAGGAGCAATCGCACTCGGAATCGGCATGCAGTTTACAAATGTTTTACGAGATATTGCGGAAGATCTGGATCGTGACAGAGTGTATGTTCCATCCAAAGTGATGGCTGAACATGGTTATACGGAAGAAGATTTGAAGAATGAAGTGGTGGATGCTCGTTTTATTGGAGCATGGGAGAGTATAGCGCTTCGTGCAGAAGTCTTTTATGCAAAATTCAATGAAACGTTAGAGCACTATCCGATTGAATCACGAATGCCTGTACAGCTAGCAGCGATTTATTACCGAGAGATTCTAAACAAAGTTCGTAAGCAGAATTATAAAGTGTTTAATGGAAGAGCATTTGTATCAAGTGCTGAAAAAGGAGTTCTCTTGAAGCAGATCGCTGTGAAATAAATACCTAGATACTAGAAAAAGAGCTGAAAACCAGGTTGTTGCCTGTGTTATCAGCTCTTTTTGAATTTATAAGTTTCTGTTTAAGTTGGTCAAGTTCTTTGAGAGAGGGGTATAGAGCAGTGTAGTAAGAGCCGAATCATGTCGACTCGCCGATATATCTGTAAAACTCGCCGTATTACTTTTGAATCTCGCCGTATTAATTCATTAATTTCTAGAATTATAGGTGGAATTTCTAGTATTAACGGGCTGCATACCCTAGACGGTATATCCGTAAAGAGGTTACAAGTACAAACCTAGTTCATATTTAAGGAGTAAATGGACAAAGAAAGGGTTAAATCTTAGATAAATGCTCTTAAAAGGGAAAGACCATGAATAATACTATAAAAATAGCACCATGTGCTCCTCATCGTGAAAATGTCCATCCACTTTAAGGGCTTTTTCTTCATACCCGTATGTTTTAAAGCCGAGTGTAGTGTAAAGGTTCTTTGCTTTTTCATTGTTAGCTTCTACTGTTAAGTTCAGTTTCTCGAGAACAGATATACTTTTTGCGTGTTGGATAACAGCTTTCATGAGAGATCGTCCGACGCCTGCTTTACGATTCTCAGCGCTCACATACATGGCATAAATGTTTCCGCGGTGCTGCATCTTTAAAGCTTTTTCTTGTACTAACGTAACATTGCCGATCAGCTGATCTTCATCAAACATGCCGAACGTATAACTGCCTTCTTCTTGTAATCTGCTCGCTACTTCTTTTAGTGGGTCTTTTCTTTGTATCGCTTCTTCATAGCTTGAAGCGAACGCTTCTGGATTTGATTTTAATGCCTCAAGTCGAAGCTCCCAATATGCTTTCGCATCTTCGGGTTTTAAGAGCCGAATTTCCATGCGATATCCCCCAATGTTTTTAAAAATTAGTGTACCACAAAATGGAAAGAGTATGAAAGATGAATGTAAAAATGAGCAAACGCTTCGGGCGCGTTTGCTCGTTTTCATTGATTTATGATAATTGTTTGGGGACTGACCCCTTCAGCAGTTCACGGGCGACATTGCGGCCGCTCATGATGACCATCGGGGAGCCGCCTCCGGGATGTGTTGTACCTCCAGCAAAGTATAAATTAAGGATGTCTTTAGAACGATTAGAAGGCCGAAGGAACGTATTTTTACGTTCATTTGCTGATATACCATATAACGCCCCTCGAAATGCCCCAAACTTATCTTGTATGTCGTGAGGGGTTATCATCTTTTCATGAAGGATATGAGGTCTTATATGTAGACCGAACAATTCTAAGCGGTCGTAAATAAGATTTTTATAACGCTCATAACTCACCGCGTCTTCTTCTTTCGTCCCAGCTTGTATAGGTGGCGCGTTAACCAATATGAATAGGTTGTCGCCATCAGGAGAAACGGAAGGATCGGTTACCGATGAATTTGATATATAGATGGTTGGGTCATCAGGATATTCTCCGTTGAACAACATTTCGAATTCTCGTTTGTAATCATTCGAGAAATACACTTGATGATGCAACAGGTTATCTAACCGTTTGTTTAAGCCGACTAAAAGAACAAACGCAGAGATTGAAGCAGAATAACTCTCTACTTTCTTATTCTTCATAGAAGGTCTGTAGCGTTCTTCTACGAGTTTAGGGTACGCCTGAAGCAGGTCTCCGTTCATGACAACAGCATCGAACGCCACTTCATAACCATTAGAAAGGACTAAAGATTTTGCTTCTCCGTCTTTCACATTAATTTTTTTAACTTCTACCCCAGCATGCAAATGTACCCCAAGCTTTTCTGCTAATCGCACCATGCTTTCAGCGATTCTTACGTTACCGCCTTTTACGTAATAAACACCTTGAATCATTTCTAGATAAGCAATTAGAGAGAAGGTAGCAGGTGCTTGAAAGGGTGATGACCCTATGTAAGTGGCATACCGATTAAAGGTTTGCAGCAATAGCGGATGCTTAAAGTATTTATGATGAAAGCTGTCCATGGATTGCAGCGGTCTCACCTTTGTAAAAGCATTAAAAAGTGAGGGAGAAAGATAGTCTTTCATACTTGTAAAGGTCCTAGGAAAAAATTCTTTTTCTGCTAGATGATACAAACGAGTCACTTCAGAAAGATAGTCGTGATAGCGCTGTGCCGCATAGGGATCGAGTTTCTTCAATTGATTCATCACATGGTCCACATCAGTCGACATCTCAAAAATCTCGCCATTGCTACCAAAATTTCGAGTATGCGTATCTAATTTAATCCATTGGAAATAGTCTCTAGGATCCTCACCGGCATCCAAAAAAACCTCATCAAATATTTGAGGCATGGTGATGGTGTTCGGTCCGAAATCAAACGTGTGAGTACCTAAAGATACAGGCATCAGCTTCCCGCCAAAATGCTCGTTTTTTTCATATACATGAACCTCACAACCGTTTCTAGCAAGTGAGATACTTGCCGATAATCCGCCAAGGCCACCCCCGACGATTGCGATTTTTCTCATTGATAAGAACGTCCTTTCCATTCGTAGCCTTGCTTTTTCAGAGCTTTCCACATAGATGTATTTGCAAGCACGACTAACCCTAATGCAGATAACGGAATAGTGAAGGCTAGATAAGCTTTTTGTCCCGTTAACAGGTCGACGTATGCCTTTTGAATAACTGTAATGAAGTAAGGAAGCAACCATAACAGTTGTTCAGTGAATAAGCCGTATATGAAAAAAAACAAAGGAGCTATGTAAAATCCGGTATAAAAAAGAGATAAGAAAACAACGAGAAAGATGGAACGCCCGAGTCCAGGAAACAGGTTCTTCGTAAATCCATTCCATACTTCTTTGTTGGTCGAATACATATAACAAGAAACATATTTCGTTACATTAGCGAGAACAACTTTATAACCCGCTCTTTTCATGGTTTTGGCTAAGTCTACATCATCAACTAAAGAATTCTTAATGCTAGCATGACCACCTATAGCATGGTAATCCTTACTCTTAAACAACATGAATGCACCGTGTGCAGCTGTTGCTGGAGGCCATTTTGTAAAGTTTGCAAAAAGAAGCGGAAGATGAAATAAAATAACAAAATGTTGTAACGGTACAATCAGTTTTTCAAAAAATAAGGTTACAGGAAACTTCGGAAACCCAGATAATAGACTAGCTTTTCGCTTCTTCAATAATGCGAGTGAAGTCTCAATCGTATGGGGATGAAGTCGAACATCCGCATCAATAAACAAAAGATAATCACCTGTTGCACTTTGACTAAGCTGGTGACAGGCATGGACTTTTCCTGCCCAGCCAGAAGGAAGCTCCTTTCCTTGTAAAACGCTGAAACGGCTATCGTTATCGATGTGTTTTAATAGCAAGTTATAGGTTTCATCATCTGAATGATCGTCCAATATGGTAAAAGATATAGGGCGGTGCGTCAGTCCTTTTAAAGTGCTAACAAGACCCGCAACGTTATTCTCTTCATTACGCATCGGTACAAAAACAGCAACCCTCTCTGAATGAGAAGCCCTGAATGAGGGCTTTTTTAGAGAGGGTAAAAAGAGACTATTAAATAGGGTTGCTGCTAAAAAGAGTGTGGCAGCTGTAATAAATAGGAGTACCATGGATATCACCTTTCCCTTGGGCTGAAAGCTATATTGCGATTTAGAGAAAGTGGTTTATTGTTTATTCGATATAAACTCAACAAGATGATGCTAGCAAAAGTTACACCGACTGAAGCTAGATACAGCTCGGAAGTTATTCCTAATACCACGAACATGCTCGTGACCATCAAAAACACTGCGATCGTACGAGAATGCCAATAAGGATGCTGAGTGGTTGCAGTTTTCTTAGTAATATTCAATCCTGTAACTAAAGTGATATGAAAGAAGCTAGCTAAAAGAAACCAGCCAACAAAGTTTTGCAACGGTATTCCATAATAGATCCCAGACCCATCCCAGAACCAGTAACCTTTAACAAGGTATGCGACAGGATCGATTATTCCATCCATGACTACAGCAATAAGACCACCTGTAACAACATAGAGTGGTATTTTTATAGCTGTTTGACCTTTAAATGGTTTAACGATTCCACCAGCGATCGCGTGAGAGACAGCAATAATCATCACCCACGCGAATCCGATGGCAACTGGTACGCCTAACCATTGTAAACCGAGCTGATCGCTATAATTATACTGACCAAAAATCAAACCGGTCTTGACGCCGATACTCTCTGCTATGATACTTCCAAACAGAACGAAAAGAGTAAAAATAGCACCAAAGTTACCGTACGTTCGATAAAAGTAAAATCCTCCAAGAACACCGCATGCGATTAAAAACACACTGTTTGCCCACTCAAGAGCAGGAGGGAGAATATCAAAAACAAGAAGTATTAATCCTACGCTATACCAAAAGATAAAGAACCGAAAAAGGACTTTATCGATGGTGCCATGCTGCTGTGCTGTTTGCAATATTACCCGATCTCCTTTGAAACATTTTTTAAATCTTCACCTATTAAATCAGCCGTCAGCTGTCCTGATAGAGTTACCATTGGGACTCCGCCGCCAGGGTGTGTAGAGCCGCCTACAAAATATAGATTGTTAAATTGGTTGCTTCTACTCGGAATTTTAAATCCGCCGTTCATCTTACGGTCTGTTCGAATACCGTAGATGGAGCCACCGTTCGGTCCATATAGTTCTTTTAATGTGTCAGGTGTGAACGTGTATTCCCATTCAACATGCTGGCGAAGGTCTTTGGCTCCCATTCGCTCAAGCTTGTTTAAGACGAGTTCACGATAGCTCTCAAGGTTGCTTTCCCACGTTTCACCTTCTTTAAGAGGAGGCACGTGGGTGAGGACGAACCAGTTATCTTTTCCTTCAGGTGCCTGCGTCGGATCGGTTTTTGATGAGATTCCTACATAGACTGTAGGGTCATCTGCAAGAATTCCCGTGTTAAAGATTTGATCAAATTCTCTTTCCCCACTCTGAGAGAAGAAGAAGTTGTGATGTGCGAACTCATCATACTTTTTATCAACGCCAAGCAATAAGACAAGGCCAGAAACAGTAGGCTCATATTTACTGAGATCGTCAGCGGCTTTTTTAGCTTGAGGATGGTTCGAAAGAAGCGTCTTATAAGCTGGAATGGCTTCTAAGTTTGAAACAACGATATCTGCATACAGCTCTTCGCCGTTCTCAAGTTTAACCCCTTTAGCTGTAGTACCCTCTGTTAAGATTCCTACTACTTTTTGATTCGTTCGAACATCAACGTTATATTCTTTTAAAACACTTAAGATCGATTCAGCAATCTTGTACATTCCGCCTTCCACATAATAGATACCAAGGCCAAGCTGCACGTGAATCAGTTGAGAAAGAACGGCAGGTGCCTGATATGGGGAGGAACCGATATACATGATGAAGAAATTAAATAGTTGTTGAAGGTGTTTGTCTTTAATGAACTTTTTCGTTGCTTGGTCCATTGATTTCACAGGATCCATGGCAAGCAGTTCTTTGAAGCTGTGAAGAGTACGCAGATCATTCAATCCAGATAAACTTTTCTTATAGAAACTCTTCATGCTAAGTTCGTACATTTGGCTGCAATAATCTAGATACTTAAAGAATGAAGCAGCATCTTGCGGATTCACTTTATTGATTTCCTTCAGCATTTCTGGAAGGTCGCTCGTCACATCGATCACAGTGCCATCTTCAAAAAAGGTTCTCCACTGTGGCTCGATACGCTGGATGTTTATGTAATCGTGAATGTTCTTTCCAGCAGATTCGAACAGCTGTTCAAGCACCCATGGCATCGTTAAGATGGAAGGGCCGGTATCAAAGGTATAGCCTTTTCCAGAACGCTGATTGAGTTTACCACCGATACGTTCATTCTTTTCGAGTACAGTTACTTCATGTCCATCAGCTGCCAATCGAAGAGCTGCTGATAGGCCTCCAAGTCCGCCGCCTACAACTAAAACTTTTTTCTTCATCAAAATCCTCCTCGGTATTGGGATTGAAAGGTTAAGGTTGTTTCTTAGCTGTTGCTGTACGACTGTTCCTCTGTATTGTATAGTTTATGTACAACCATTGTAAAATTATTGAACGCTTTTTCAACATATTCAATAAGTGATTCTTTATTTTCAGTTCTTGACTGAATACAAAAATTCCTCTTTTTTTAAGAATTGTTTGAAAAAAGAATACAAAGCCAAAGCTGTAACTATAACTTTTTTCTAAAGGAGACAGTCGACATGTTTTCTACCCTGTTGTATCTATCGATCATGTGGCTTTGTGGATGGTTCATGCTATGGAATATTCGCACGCTAAATGCTAAGGGTCCCCATGAACCACATTCTGTTTCAGTTATTATTCCCGCAAGGAATGAGGAAGCAAACTTAAAAAATTTATTGCCGACGCTGAGTAACCAAAGTATAAAACTTCATGAAGTGATTGTTGTTAACGATGATTCTGAAGATCGAACAGAAGAAGTCGCTAGGGAGTTCGGTGTTACCGTTGTTAAGCCAGAACGTCTCCCAGCCGGTTGGTTAGGCAAACCATGGGCATGTTGGAATGGAGCAAAACATGCTACAGGTTCTTTATTGTTATTTTTAGATGCTGATCTAGAAATAGAGAGAGACGGAATTGAACGCTTATGCGCTGAATGGGAAAGAAGCGGGGGATTGATCAGTGTCCAACCGTTTCATCAGATGAAGAGTACCGGAGAAAAATTATCTTCGCTATTTAACATAATCGTTATGGCGGCCATGCAATGCTTTACGTTATTTCGAAACAAACCAGCTGGAGCGTTTGGTCCTTGTCTAATGATCGATAGAAAAACCTATACAGAAATCGGTGGTCATGAAGGGATTAGGCATCAAGTTCTTGAGCATATGGAAATGGGAAGAGTAGCTCTTAATCAAGATGTGAACGTTACTTGTTTCTCAGGATATAAGGCAGTTTATTTCAGAATGTATGCAGAAGGTCTTTCAGCACTATTTTCCGGGTGGTGTAAAAGTTTCGCGCTCGGTTCAGCGAAAACGCCACTCATGCCATTGGTGTTGACTGTGGCATGGATTACTGGAGGGATAAGTCTTGCTATCCAACTTCCTTTCTTAATGGTTCAAGATATAAGTGAAATAGTGATATGGGGAACCTTCTATCTGCTATATGCCGTTCAGATTAAGACCTTGATGAGGAGAATTGGAACGGATACGTTTCTTTCCGCTTTATCACACCCAGTTCATTTCTTGTTCTTTTCTGTGGTGTACATCTGGTCTTTTATTTTGAGTGTGATCAAAAAAGAAGTAAAGTGGAAAGGTAGAGAAATTTCGGTTTCTGAAAAAGGGGATGTGTAAATGCTGATTGAACTTTCTCCGTTTTGGACGGTAGTGATCAATATACTTGCTTGGCTCATCTTCCATTTAGCAGTGGCTTATATCATTCATCGAATTCCTTTTTCTAACTTTACAAAAAAAAGCAGATGGGACTCACCATTTACTTGGGAAAACAGTGGAGCATCGTATGAAAAAATAGGAATACGGAAATGGAAAACCATCTTGCCTGATGGTGGTGATTTTTATCGGGGAGGGTTCGCGAAGAAAACATTAGAAGGGGATTCTTCAGAGTATTTAGCTCGTTTTTTAGCAGAAACACGCCGTGCGGAATTAACGCATTGGCTGTCTATGCCGCCCGCTCTATTGTTTTTCTTGTGGAACCCTGTTTGGATCGGCAACATCATGATTGTGTATGCCGTTCTGTTTAATCTACCCTTTATCTTTATCCAAAGATATAACAGGTTCAGGCTGATTCGGATCCTGGATTTAAAGAATAAGACAATGGAACGGAAGAGGAGGAACGTTGTTGGATATTTCGAAGGACCTTACGGAAAAGCGGAAAACTGAACATATTAGAATTAGTTTGAACGAAGATGTTGAAGGTAAGAACATTACGACAGGACTTGAAAATTATCGATTCATGCCTAACGCATTGCCGGAGTTATCATTTGATGAAATCTCGCTTTCAACCACATTTTTAAATAAAGAGATGCGTACGCCTTTTTTGATATCTTCCATGACAGGTGGAACAGAAACGGCCTATCAAATAAATCAACAGTTAGCGATGGCAGCTCAAGAAAAAGGATGGGCGATCGGCCTAGGCTCCATGAGGGCTGCGGTTGAGAACGAGGATCTTGCTTATACGTTTCAGATTAGGAAGTATGCTCCTGATATTCCGATCATCGCGAACATTGGAGCGGTTCAGCTCAATTATGACTTTGGGATTGATCAGTGTAGGCAGGCGGTCGATATGGCTGAAGCAGACATGCTCGTTCTTCACTTGAATACATTACAAGAAGTGTTCCAGCCAGAAGGCGATACGAATTTTTTTCATTTGCTTTCTAAGATCGAAGAAATTGCAAATTCTCTTCATGTGCCAGTCGGTGTAAAAGAAGTAGGAATGGGAATCGACGAAAAAACCGCTGACCGCCTTACATCCGCGGGAATTCAATTTATTGATGTAGCGGGTGCAGGTGGAACGTCTTGGATACAAGTAGAGAGCTATCGTTCGAACGACAGCATTCGAAAAGAAGCAGCGGAAGCTTTTCTAGACTGGGGATTGCCGACTGCTGAAAGCATCCTCGCGGTCAGGAAAAATAATTTTTCCACTCCATTGATTGCAAGTGGGGGGCTCAAAAATGGTGTCGACGCTGCAAAAACGATTGCGTTAGGAGCTAATCTTGCTGGATTTGGTAGATTGCTTCTTCCATCAGCTGTGGAAAAGGACCTTGAAGCGCTGCTCGTACAGATGGAACGAATCGAATTTGAGATGCGTGCGGCCATGTTTGGTATAGGTGCAGGTCGTATAGAAGAACTCGCACATTCAGATCGTCTTATTAAGAAGATATAAAAAAAGCGCTCCTGTAGTCAGGAACGCTTTTTGTTTACCATTATTTTAATTCATCAAGTGTCTCTTCCATGTCATCAAATTGGTTTTGAACCTTTTTAGATGGATTTTTCGTTAATAAGCTTACAATGATAATGGCGATTAAGCTTAAGAAGAATCCAGGAATCATTTCATACACTTGTTCTTTTAAATCAGGGAACTGAACCCAAGTAAGAACTGTTACAGCACCAACGATGATACCTGCTAGAGCTCCCCATTTCGTCATCTTCTTCCAGAACAGGCTTAATAGGACGAGAGGTCCAAATGCTGAACCAAATCCTGCCCATGCATAGCCTACAAGGCTGAGAATAGTATCACTAGGGTTCAAGGACAACAATACTGCAATTACAGCTACAATTAGTACCGCAATACGTCCAATCATAACGAGTTCTTTCTGAGAAGCATTCTTCTTTAAGAATTGCTTATAAAAGTCTTCAGTAACAGAAGAAGAAGTTACTAACAACTGAGATGAGATGGTACTCATGATTGCAGCTAGTATGGCAGCTAATAAGAAACCAGTAATTAGCGGATGGAATAACAGATTCGCAAATTCGATAAATACGGTTTCAGGATCAGCGAGTTCTCTTCCTTCTCTAGCAAACCAGGCTACACCAATCAATCCTGTAAGAGAAGCACCGATAAGAGAGATTATCATCCAGCTCATACCGATTCTTCTTGCTGTTTTAATGTCTTTAACAGATGTGATAGCCATAAAACGAACGATAATATGTGGTTGACCGAAATAACCTAATCCCCAAGCTAATAACGAGATTAATCCAAGAGTGGTCAAACCTTTTGATACTTGAAGAAGGGTTGGATCAACACCGCGAATTGTATCAATTACTGTTTGTGAGTCACCAATGTCTGTAAATGCAACGATTGGCACTAAGATTAATGCGATGAACATGATACAGCCTTGCACGAAATCAGTCCAACTTACTGCAAGGAATCCACCAAATAGTGTATAAGCTACAACTACCCCAACCGTAATCAACATACCAGTTAGATAAGTTGTACCGAATGCACTTTCAAACAGCTTACCACCAGAAACAAGTCCAGCAGATGCATAAAGTGTGAAGAAGATAATAATAACCAGCCCAGAAACGATACGTAGAATTTTTTGTGTATCATTAAAGCGATTTTCAAGATAATCAGGAATCGTAATGGAATCATCCGCAACTTCTGTATACGTACGAAGGCGAGGTGCTACTAGAAGATAGTTTAAATAAGCACCAATTGTGAGTCCAACAGCAATCCAAATACTGCTTATTCCGTCAGTGAACATCGCACCCGGAATACCCATCATCATCCAACCACTCATATCAGATGCGCCAGCTGAAAGCGCAGTAACAGCAGGACCCAGTCCCCGTCCACCTAACATGTAGTCATTTAGATCAGATGTTTTTTTGTAAGCCCAGTACCCGATATAAAGCATACCGGCCATGTAAATAACTAAAGAAATAATAACTCCTGTTTGCATGTAAAAATTTCTCTCCTTTTCTTTTTTCATGAAATGGGTCATGTTAGTTTGCTCAACGGATGACTTGTTTATGAAAAAGTTGGCAGGTTGTTTCTTAGAGCTTTTTATTTGCAAAAAGAGCTTGCGAGGAATAGCAGAAAAAAACTTGAAGTTAAAAGCGCGGTCGATAAACGCATTAAAATCTTGCCAGATTCATTTGAAACCCAGCATCAACTACAAGAAAAAAGCAAAGCCGATGTGTGAATTGAAAATAGGTGGCATCCGTTTTGAGCAAAAAACGTGCCCACTTCTTTTCAGAACATGGTTAACACTATAACAAAAATTCTAAAAAGAATGCAAATCATAACCGAAAGATGCTATTCTGACAGGGTTAAGCTACAATAGAATGCAAAGACATTAGCCTAAGGAATGATACGGTTTTGAGTATTTTATTAGTTGAAAATCTATATAAAACATATGGTGAAAAAACGCTGTTTGACGATATCACATTTTCAATCAGCGACAAGCAAAGAATCGGACTCATCGGACCGAATGGAACAGGTAAGTCCTCATTATTAAAAGCAATAGCTGGGTTGGAACCTGCTGAACGAGGTACACTCTCTCATGCGAACACATTTCAGATCGAATATGTGGCGCAAGAACCAGAACTAGACGAGGAGTTATCCGTTTTAGATCAAATTTATTTCGGAAATTCTCTCATCATGAAGACGATGCGTGAATATGAACAAGCCTTACTTGATCTAGAATCTGACCCGTCGGACGAAAAGAAACTGAAGCGTTTGATGAACAGTCAACAAAAGATGGATGAGAATGAGGCATGGGAAGCAAACACCATCGCAAAAACGGTGCTCACAAAGCTTGGTCTTCGTGACTTTTCTCGTCAAGTGAAGCAATTAAGCGGTGGGCAAAAGAAGCGTGTGGCGATTGCAAAAGCACTCATTCAACCTGCAGATCTACTGATTCTGGACGAGCCTACAAACCATCTTGATAATGAAACGGTCGAGTGGCTGGAAACGTTCTTAGGAAACTATAAAGGCGCCTTATTAATGGTTACCCATGACCGTTATTTCCTAAACCGCGTAACTAACAACATCTTTGAGCTCGATAATGGAAAACTCTATGTGTACGAGGGAAATTACGAAACGTACTTAGAGAAAAAGGCGGAACGTGAAGAAATCGCGCTTCAGAACGAAGACAAGAGACAAAACACCCTTCGCCGCGAATTAGCGTGGTTACGTCGTGGTGCAAAAGCGCGAACTACAAAACAGAAAGCACGAATTCAACGTGTGGAAAGTTTGCAAGAAGAAACAGGCCTTTCCGTAAAAGGCTCTGTTGAGTTTGCGATCGGCTCACAACGACTTGGGAAAAAAGTGATTGAAGTTGAACGCTTGAGCAAAAGCTTAGACGGTAAAGAGCTAGTTAAAGACCTGGATTATTTAATTGTTCCGGGTGAACGACTTGGTATCATAGGACCGAACGGAAGCGGGAAAACTACTTTGTTAAATATGTTAGCAGGTAGAATGACTCCTGATTCAGGTAACGTTGAAGTAGGGGAAACGGTTAAGATCGGCTACTACACACAAGATCACGAAGAGCTCGACGGCAATTTGCGCGTTGTCGATTATATTAAAGAAACGGCGCAAGTCATCACAACAGTAGATGGTCAGACGATTACGGCTGAACAGATGCTCGAACGATTCCTGTTTCCTCGTTATATGCAATATACGTATATTCGTAAATTATCTGGTGGAGAGAAACGCCGTTTGTACATGCTAAAAGTGTTAATGGAAGAGCCGAACGTGTTGTTTTTGGATGAGCCAACAAATGATTTGGACATTCAAACGTTAGGAATTCTAGAAGAGTATTTAGAAAACTTCCCTGGCGTAGTGCTGACTGTTTCTCATGACCGCTACTTTTTAGACCGTGTCGTCGATCACCTCCTTGCATTCGAAGGTAACGCGAAGGTTATAAGGTTTCAAGGCAGTTACTCGGACTACATGGACGAGAAGAAAGAGCGTGATGAACGGGCCGCTGCTGTTAAGAAAGAGGCTTCGTCTGAAGAGGTGACTGAACCATCTTCACAGCATCGTAAAGAAAAGAAGAAAAAGCTGTCGTACAAAGATCAGCAAGATTGGGATACGATTGAAGAGCGAATCATGAACTTAGAAGAGAAAAAAGAGCATTATGAAGCAGAAATTGTTGCTGCAGGAAGCGATTTTGGCAAGATCAGCGAGCTTATGGCTGAGCAGAAGAAAGTAGAGAACGAGCTTGAAGCTGCGATGGAGCGATGGGAAGAGCTCTCTCTGTTAGTGGAAGAGCTGGATAGTTGATATGATTTGGTGGGCACCTCTTGCTGTTAGCAGGGGGTGTTTTTTTGTGGGGAGGGGGATTGGCGTTATTTGTCGAAAAGCCTATAAATGATTTTTGAAGGACTATAAAATTACTTGAAGGCCCATAAAATTTTCTGAAGGCCCATAACTAGAAGTTTAGGGCCTATAAAACCAAATTTAGGGTCTATAAAAATTTCTAATACTAAAAAAGGGTTATACACCATAGTTAGCGAATCAATTTTCATGTCCAAGTATAAGAGGAAGTGATAAATTGATAAAAAAAACTAGAACCAAACCACTTAAATTACTAAAATTTGAAGTTTTATTAGAAAGAATTCTCCCAAACCATACTCAAAAACAACTGATTGAGACCAACTATAGAAAATATCTTGCAGGTTTTAGAGGAGAACTAACGCTAGATTATTTCCTTTCTGAATTACCACAGGATGATTACCACATTTTCCACGATTTGCGAATCCCCAGATACGATAACAATCAACTTTATTTCCAACTAGACGCATTTATTCTCCACCCAAGATTTTGTATTATAATTGAAGTTAAGAACTTAATAGGGAATTTGTATTTTGATCATCAATATGATCAGATTGTGCGAACTAGAGGAGGGATAGATGAAACCTTCCCAGACCCTGTAAATCAAGTCGAAATACAAAAGAAACATCTATCTAACTGGCTGATTAAACATAAAACCCCCCTAATACCTATTCATACCTTAGTTGTAATAACGAATCCAAAATCTTATATTCGAATTTCGCCAAAGTACGGAAAAAATGCTCGAAAAATCATAAGAGGTAGGACCTTATCTAACAAAATCAAAGAAATTGAGAAGTTGGAAGCTGAAGTTATTCTTCAAAAGAGAGAAATAAAAAAGATTTCTTCTCTGCTCTTAAAAGAACATACTCCGCTTAATCCTAATATTTTAAAATTGTTCAATATTCATCGTGATGAAATTTTAACTGGCGCTTTTTGTCCAAACTGTACTCAGGTCGCACTAATCAGAATAAAACGAAACTGGTTATGTACAAGCTGTTCTAAAACTTTTATTAATGCTCATAAAAAAGCAATCCTAGATTACGCACTATTATTTAGTCCAGTAGTCAAAAATAAAGATCTACGCACGTTTCTACACATGGAATCACAATCATCACTAAAAAAACTCCTCTATAGTATGAATCTTAAACCCAACGGCTCAAGAAAAGCCGCAACGTACACCATCCCACTACCAAAATAAACCCAAATTAAAAACCCCCACTAATGTGAGGGTCTCAGAATTAAAACACCTTTGTCGTCCAGCTTTCGCAGTTCCAGACGTCATTTGCAACTTCTTTATAAAATTCAGGTTCATGGGAGATCAATAGGACACTGCCTTTGAAAGCCTTCAAGGCACGCATTAACTCGTCTTTCGCTTCTACGTCTAAATGGTTTGTCGGCTCATCGAGAACAAGAACATTGTTTTCGTGGTTGATTAGCTTACAAAGGCGAACCTTCGCTTTTTCTCCACCACTGAGCACTTCTACTTTACTCTCGATATGTTTTGTTGTTAGACCACACTTCGCGAGAGCAGCACGAACTTCATGATGAGAGAAACCAGGGAACTCGCTCCAGATTTCATCGATACATGTATTATAGTTCGCTGACTTTACTTCTTGCTCGAAGTAACCAATCTCTAGATTCTCACCGCGCTCAACAGAACCTGAAACAGGCGTGATCTCACCAAGAATGCTTTTTAGCAATGTCGTTTTACCGATACCGTTCGCACCGACTAAAGCGATTTTTTGACCGCGTTCCATACGCAGATTCAACGGCTTAGAAAGTGGCTCGTCATATCCGATAACAAGATCTTTCGTTTCAAAGATCAGCTTGCTCGGTGTACGCGCTTCTTTAAAGTTAAACTCTGGCTTTGGTTTCTCTTTGGCAAGTTCGATAACATCCATCTTATCCAGTTTCTTTTGTCGAGACATGGCCATGTTTCGAGTGGAAACACGTGCTTTATTACGTGCAACGAAATCCTTCAATCCGGCAATCTCTTGCTGTTGACGTTTAAATGCTGCTTCCAACTGAGATTTTTTCATCTCATGAACAGATTTGAAGTGGTCATAATCTCCTACATAACGGTTCAGCTCTTGATTTTCCATGTGATAGATCAAGTTGATAACGCTGTTTAAGAAAGGAATATCATGCGAAATTAAGATAAACGCATTTTCGTACTCCTGTAGATAACGCTTCAGCCATTCGATATGCTGCTCATCCAGATAGTTTGTCGGTTCATCCAGCAATAAGATCTCTGGTTTTTCTAATAGAAGCTTAGCAAGCAATACTTTCGTACGCTGCCCACCACTTAGATCGTGTACATCACGGTCTAGGCCGATATCATCAAGACCAAGTCCACGCGCGATTTCTTCAACTTTCGCATCGATTACGTAAAAGTCGTTGTTCGTTAACGTATCTTGAATCACACCGACGTCTTCAAGCATCTTTTCAAGTTCTTCAGGTGTCGCTTCACCCATTTTTTCGTACATGCTGTTCATTTCATTTTCCATGTCGAGCAAATATTGAAACGCGCTCTTCAACACATCACGAATCGACATGCCCTTTTGTAGAACCGTGTGCTGATCCAAATAGCCGACACGTACCTTTTTAGCCCATTCTACTTTACCTTCATCAGGCTTTAGTTTGCCTGTAATAATATTCATGAACGTTGATTTACCTTCACCGTTAGCGCCGATCAAACCGATGTGCTCACCTTTAAGCAGGCGGAAGGAAACATCATTGAAAATGGCACGATCGCCGAAACCATGGCTTAAGCCTTGCACCGTTAAAATACTCATCTATATAACACCTTTTCTGTCAGTAATTTGTACCCTCTTGATTATAGTATTGAATGGGGACGGAACTCAATAGGTGCATACGTAATCTTAAAAAAGAAAAAGCACCCATGGAAGATTTTCCAAGAGTGCCATGATGCTATCTATTCCTGTTCACCAGTTCGATTCTTAAATGCTTCTTTTGTAGCAAGGTTCACTGAGTCTGTTTCATCAGTTTTTTCAACCAGCCGGTTTTGAAGGGTGTTTTCAGGAAACCTTCCTGGATGACCCTGTTTTTTATGTTCGAACGATTTTCCACGTGCCATGTATTTCACTCCTCATCTCTTTAAAGGATATTTTGCCCTCGAGGAAGAGAATTTATAATTAGAAATATTATGCGAGCAAAAAATAGTACCAAGTCATAAGAATTTGTTACAAAAACAAGCATATCTTAGTTTTAAGTTGAATATATCTGTATCACAACTAAATATTTCACCTGAGACTTTAGCATAAACACACTAATGACTCGCTAATTATTTTAAAGCTTGTCTTTTTTGGTGTGAGGAGGTGGACGCTAAAAAAACATCCTGCTGGTAATCCCTACTTGACAGATGGGTTTAATTGTATTAATTTTACTTTAGCTAACTAAAGGGGGGCTTGTAGGTGACTACTGGTTTAGTTTTATCGAATATCGCAATTATGCTTATTCTATTGGGTGTTTTGTATTACATGCAAAAAAAGCACGTTTCATTTTCAAAGCGTGTATTTACGGGGCTAGGACTAGGGATTTTGTTCGGGCTCGGACTTCAGTACGGATATGGAGCAGATTCTGAGGTTGCTGCTAAATCGACGGACTGGTTCAATCTAGTCGGTGGCGGTTATGTAACGTTCTTAAAAATGATTGTTGTTCCACTCGTATTTATTTCAATCCTTTCAGCGTTTACGCGTCTGAACTTAAAAGGTAACATCGGAAAACTTAGTGGATTGATCATCGGGATATTAATAGGTACAACTGCAATTGCTGCTGTTGTCGGAATTGCGACTTCTACTGTTTTCGATCTTGAAGCTGTACAGATCGAGCAAGGAGATGCGGAAACGGCTCGTGGTGAGCAGATGGAGGGTACGTTTGCAGAAGTGAAAGATCTAACGCTTCCGCAACAAGTTCTTTCTTTATTACCAGCTAACCCGTTCTTAGATTTTACAGGAGCGCGTCCGACTTCAACGATCGCTGTCGTTATCTTTGCAGCATTCCTAGGAGTAGCTTATCTTGGAGTAAAACGTAAGCAAGAAGAGCATGCAGAACTTTTTGCTAAGATTGTTGATGCCTTCTATGCGGTAATCATGCGTGTAGTAACGTTGATTCTTCGACTAACTCCTTATGGGGTTCTAGCACTCATGACAAAAACAGTCGCACTTAGCGATATGGATGCGATAGCAAAACTAGGGAAGTTCGTCATTGCTTCATATGTTGCTTTATTGATCATGTTCGGAATTCACTTGCTGCTTTTAACGTTTGCAGGTTTGAATCCAATTACTTATATGAAGAAATCATTCCCGGTACTATCTTTTGCCTTTACTTCTCGTACGAGTGCAGGAGCACTTCCTTTAAATATTCGTACGCAAAAGAGCATGGGTGTACCTGACGGAATCGCAAACTTTTCAGGTTCATTTGGTCTTTCTATCGGACAAAACGGATGTGCTGGAATCTATCCGGCGATGCTAGCGGTTATGATTGCTCCAACTGTCGGAATCGACCCGTTGTCTCCATCGTTTTTATTAACACTTGTTGTCGTTGTCGCACTAAGTTCGTTTGGTGTTGCAGGTGTTGGTGGTGGAGCGACGTTCGCAGCGATCCTTGTACTTTCCGCAATGGACCTTCCTATCGCTTTAGCAGGATTATTGATCTCTGTTGAACCATTGATCGACATGGGGCGTACTGCTGTAAACGTTAGTGGTTCCATGACTTCAGGACTTTTAACAAGTAAGATTCAAAATCAGCTTGATACGAATGTCTATAATGACACCGATAATCAAGTAGAAGTAAGTGCATAAGAGATAAATATGAACGATCTTGTCTGAAGGAGGCAAGGTCGTTTTTTATTTGTAAATTTTACATAGTCAGGTGTACGTTGATGGGATTTAGGGTAAAAAGTAAAAACTGAACTTTTAAAAAGCTCAAGACTGTTTTCCATTGAAAGAAGTCTCTTCCAAAATCGTGAACATTCTATGTCGAAACTGTGATAAACTTGTGAGCTTTATTTGAAGTAATCGTGACATTTGATATGGATAGAGTCACATTTATTAGGATTCTGGTACTATGAAAGCAAAGGTTTTTGTCATTTAAATTTTTGCCTATGTTTTACATTGTGATTTAGTTCACAATGCTCTATAATCACTTTTGGTTCGTTTTTATTAGGCAAAAGTAAATGCTTGTAAATAGAGAAAGGAAGGTGGACCTGGTGATGCGACGGTTGAAGCCGTTTTTTACATTCGGGTTATTGATGGCCGTATTTATGCTTAGCGGCTGCAGCGATATGATTGTTTTAGATCCAAAAGGACCTGTAGGAGCAGAACAGAGGGATCTGATCATGTATTCCATCTGGTTTATGTTATTTATCCTACTAGTTGTTTACGCACTTACTGCTTTTATTGTTTATAAATACCGTGATCGCAAAAACCATAAAGGATATGATCCTGATAATGAAGGAAGTCATCTTCTTGAAACGATCTGGTGGATCATTCCTATTATTATCGTTATCGCATTATCGATTCCAACGGTAAAGAGTATCTATTCTCTTGAAGGACCTCCTGAAGAGTCGAAAGATCAAAAGCCGTTGGTGATTCATGCAACGTCTGTAAACTGGAAATGGGTATTCTCCTATCCAGAGCAAGATATTGAAACAGTTAACTATCTTCACATTCCTGAAGATCGACCTGTCTTGTTCAAGCTAACTTCAGCTGATTCGATGGCATCGTTCTGGGTACCTCAGTTGGGTGGTCAGAAGTATGCGATGGCTGGCATGGAGACAGAGCTTTATCTGCAAGCTGATGAGCAAGGGACGTATGAAGGACGTAACTCTAACTTTACAGGAGAAGGATTTACTAACCATACGTTTGATGTTATGGCTATGTCTGATGCAGAGTTTGATAAGTGGGCAAGTGAAACAAAAGCTGATGCTCCTGAGCTTTCGAAGGGGCAGTACGACAAGCTTATGCTTCCTGGTCACGTGAAACAAATGACTTTCTCTTCTACTCACTTAGATTGGGTAGATCATGCTAAAAACCCTGAATACGCATTAGATGCTCGCGAACGTTTAGGTTATGAAGAGAAGCTTCCTCACTCAAAAGCAGGGAAGGAAGAAAAGAAGAAGCGTGAAGAAGAGATGAAGAAGCTTGAAGAATCAGAGTCTCATGGGGATTCTCATGCCCATTAACAGAGGAGGCATTTCAATATGAAATGGGATGAATTTTTCGTAACAGGCGACCCGATGATATATGGTGCTGACGTATCCATCGTACTTACGATGGTGGGTATCCTGTTCTATCTTACTAAATATAAAAAGTGGAAATGGTTGTGGGACGAATGGCTTACAACAGTTGACCATAAAAAACTCGGTATCATGTATATCGTTTCCGCTGTTTTAATGCTGTTCCGCGGTGGGGTAGATGCCCTCTTAATGCGTACACAACTAGCGGTTCCAGAGGCTAAGTTCCTCGATTCACAGCACTATAACGAAATCTTTACAACACACGGTACGATCATGATCATCTTCATGGCGATGCCGTTCTTGATCGGTTTGATTAACGTCGTTGTTCCATTACAAATTGGAGCACGTGACGTAGCTTATCCTTATTTAAACGCAGTTAGTTTCTGGACGTTCTTTATTGGTGCGATGTTGTTCAACATCTCATTCGTTATCGGTGGATCTCCATCAGCAGGTTGGACGAGTTACATGCCGCTTGCGAGTAACGAGCTCAGTCCAGGACCTGGACAGAACTACTATCTGCTCGGTCTACAGATTGCAGGTATTGGTACGCTCTTAACGGGTATTAACTTCTTAGTAACGATCCTTAAGATGCGTGCGCCGGGAATGACATTGTTCCGTATGCCAATGTTCACTTGGTCATCTCTTGTAACAATGGTTATCATAATTTTCGCTTTCCCGATTCTTACAGTAGCACTAGCACTTATGACATTTGACCGTTTATTCGGCAGCCATTTCTTCACTCTACAAGGGGCAGGAATGGATATGCTTTGGGCGAACCTTTTCTGGCTATGGGGTCACCCAGAGGTATATATCGTAATTCTACCGGCGTTCGGTATGTTCTCAGAGATCATCTCTACGTTCTCTAGAAAAACGCTATTCGGTTACAAAGCCATGATCTGGTCTATGCTTTTAATCGCAGGTTACAGTTTCTTGGTTTGGGTCCATCACTTCTTTACGATGGGTTCAGGAGCACTTGTTAACTCTGTATTCTCCATCACAACGATGGCGATCGGTATACCGACCGGGGTTAAGATCTTTAACTGGTTGTTTACGATGTACAGAGGTAAGATTCAATTTACGACCCCGATGCTTTGGTCACTCGGATTTATCGTGAACTTCGTAATCGGTGGTGTTACAGGTGTCATGCTAGCAATGGCAGCTGCTGACTATCAGTACCACAACACATACTTCCTAGTATCTCACTTCCACTATGTGTTGATCGCAGGTACAGTATTTGCTTGTTTCGCTGGTTTGATCTACTGGTATCCGAAGATGTTTGGTTACAAACTGAACGAACGTATCGGTAAATGGGTATTCTGGGTATTCACAATCGGATTTAACGTATGTTTCTTCCCACAATACTTCCTTGGTCTAGACGGTATGCCTCGTCGTGTTTACACGTACAGCGAAGAGTCTGGCTGGGGTCCATTGAACATGGTATCTACAATTGGTGGATTCATGATGGGTATCGCATTCTTAATTCTTGTTTACAACATGTACTACAGCTTCCGTTACGCGAAGCGCGAAACAACTGGAGATGCTTGGGATGGCCGTACTTTAGAATGGTCTACACCTACAGCAATGCCTCCATTCTATAACTTTGCTAAGATTCCTGAAGTTACAGGTCTTGACCACTTCTGGAGACAAAAGCAAGCTGGAAAAGTTGAGAAGCTAAAAGCTGAAGATATTAAACCGATTCATATGCCAAGTAACTCTGGTGTTCCTTTCATCATGGCATCCTTCTTCTTTGTTGCCGGATTCGGAATGGTATTCGAATGGATGTGGATGGCGATTTTTGGAATTATCGGTGTGTTTGGAACATTGTTCTATCGTTCATTTGAGTATGATGATGGTTATTATGTAAGTGTTGAAGAAGTAATCGAAACAGAAAAGATTTCTAAATAAGGAGGCGTGAAAAAATGGCACATGCAGAAACACACGACCCCAACACGCCTTTAGAGTATCGTTCGGAGACTGGGCGTTTAAATATTCTCGGTTTCTGGATTTTCCTAGGGGCAGAAATCGCGTTGTTCGCGACATTATTTGCAACTTATATGGTTTTATCTCACCGTGTTGCTGACGGTCCGGCTCTTGGTGAACTGTTCGAGGTAGAAAGTTTATTGATTCAAACGTTCTTGCTCTTAACAAGTAGTTTTACTTGCGGACTAGCGGTGCATGAGATGCGCCGTCAAAATGTAAAAGGTTTGATCACATGGATGGCGATTACACTTGGTCTTGGTTTAGGATTTCTTTACTTCGAGATTCAAGAGTTCTTACACTTCATTCATGAAGGTGCAAACATCGGTACGAGTGCAGCATGGTCAGGGTTCTTCGTTCTGGTTGGTACTCACGGTGCCCACGTAACGTTCGGTATCTTCTGGGTAACGATGGTCTTGATTCAAGTAGCTAAGCGTGGTTTAACGCCAGCTACATCTGCAAAAGTTTTCATCACCAGTCTTTACTGGCACTTCTTAGACGTAGTGTGGATCTTTATCTTCACAGCCGTTTATCTGATGGGGATGGTGACGCATCATGGCTAATAAAACTGTAGCTAATGAACACCACGGCTTTCCGTGGAAGCATTTAATCGGTTTCGTTTTATCCATCGTGCTCACATTGTTCGCACTTTGGATTGCACTAGAAACAGATCTATCGTTGACTTGGATCTTAATTATTATTTTCGGTTTTGCTTTCTTACAAGCTGCTCTTCAACTCTTGATGTTCATGCACGTAACAGAGAACTCGACTAAGAGTAACCTGACGAGCCGTGTTCAGATCGGTAACATCCTCTTTGCAGCATTCGTTGCGATCGTTATCGTAATCGGTTCAGTTTGGGTAATGACAGCAGGTCACGCAAAGCACGATAAAGATCAGCATGCACCGAATACTGAAAACCATGAGAATCATGGTGGAGGTAGTGAGCATGATTCGGGTGAACATGGGAGTCACGAATAATAATTAATCATTTTAAAAGCCTCTTGCTAGGGATTGTTTCTTTAGCAGGAGGCTTTTTTTATTTATTGGTGGCCTTTACACGTGATTGTATTAAGTAAACTGTGGATTAATGAGCGATTCGAGAAGTTTGTGAGCGATTCGAGAGGTTTATGAGCGATTCGAGAGGTTTATGAGCGATTCGAGAGGTTTATGAGCGATTCGAGAAGTTTATGAGCGATTCGAGAAGTTTATGAGCGATTCGAGAAGTTTATGAGCGATTCGAGAAGTTTGTGAGCGATTCGGGAAGTTTGTGAGCAATTCGGGAAGTTTGTGAGCGATTCGAGAAGTTTATGAGCGATTCGGGAAGTTTGTGAGCGATTCGAGAAGTTTATGAGCGATTCGAGAAGTTTATGAGCGATTCGAGAAGTTTATGAGCGATTCGAGAAGTTTATGAGCGATTCGAGAGGTTTGTGAGCGATTCGAGAAGTATGTCATTGACTCATGAAGAATCTCAATACGGATCAGGTAAAGTGTAAACTCTTCCTTTCTTTCCACCTGTATGAGGTAAGTTCATATCATTTAGTAGGCGCTTCCCTATATGCCTAGATGAAAGACATAGGAACTCACATAACTGTTTATTAGTTATGCTTTTTCCAAACAAAAGAACATAATCAGAAAGTGAATAAAGGTGAAGGTCTTTACTTTTATGCAAACATTTAGGACAAAGCCAAACAGCTTTTTTTCGCACAACAGGCAAATAAAAACACTCCGTACAATAAACGCCCTTGATAATATCTTTGTCTTCAATCCCATACCTTTTTAAAAGATCAGGGTTTTCAGGTACATGATGTCGAACAAGCATCTTGGAGAGTTTATTGACCTCTTTTATCGTAAGCTTCTCGTCCGTATACATCTTATCAATTACTTTAATTTTCTCCTGCAAATAGGGACTATGGGTAATATAATGAAGGACATCTTTATTTGAGGGAAGGGCTTTAATAATGGTTCTCGGATTGCTCATGACTACTAGCGAGCGAACGGGAATGGGAGGTGTTCGGTTTTTTGTCATCCATTCAATGAGATGAGATTGTTGGCGCTTTACTTGGAAAATAGGATTCCGAAAAGCTTCTTCGGACCCATCATCCTTTACTCTGATGACTTGGTTGAGATGGTCAAAAATCAAAGTTCCGGTAATGTATTTTACTTCGAGGTTCAATAGATATCGAGGGGAGAGAAGCAGGGTGTCGATCTGAAAGTAACTCTCATGTGCTGTAAGCCTCAAATCGTGCATAACAGAAAAGTTCCTGAATGGTTTTAAAAAGTAATCATTCGACTGCTCACCAAAATGTCCGGCTAATCTTCCACTTAATTCATCTTCCATGATTAAATATTTGGGGTGAAGCTTAATCACTCGTCGTTGCATAACTTCAAGCTTTCTTATCCTAATAGACTTTCCACGATCTTTAACTAACATAAACGACCTCCTTTATAAAAAAAATTCTCTCACCACCCCAACTTTACCTTCTTAACTCCAACAAAAAAACAGCCCCTTCTAAGGGACTGCATACACAAACAAATATTCACCTAACCTGCCCGTCACCCCTCATACGATATTTAATCGTCGTTAGTGCTGGTAGCCCCATCGGACCGCGAGCATGTAGTTTTTGTGTGGAAATACCGATTTCCGCTCCAAAACCGAGCGCAGAGCCATCTGTAAAGCGAGTAGATGCGTTATGATAAACGGCAGCTGCATCAACACTGTTTAAGAAAGTGATGGCGTTGTCTGGATTTTCAGTTACGATAGCTTCTGAATGCTTTGTGCCATAACGTTCAATATGCGCTACTGCTTCTTCGACAGAGCTAACAACTTTAACAGCAACAGCTAAACTTAAATATTCCTCTGCCCAATCCTTTTCATTGGCAGGTATCACATCTGGTAATAACTCTGCTGCCTTTTCATCGCCATGCACTTCAATTTCGTGCTTTTCAAAAAGAGCGGAAACTAGTTCAGCGTGCTCATTCAACCATGCTTCATGAAAAATAAAGGTTTCTGCCGCATTACAAACAGCCGGTCGATCTGTCTTGGCGTTCTCCATGATAGAGAGAGCTTTATCCAAATCAGCAAACTGATCGACATAGATGTGACAGTTGCCGACACCGGTCTCTAAGACTGGAACTGTAGCATTCTCAACAACGGTTTTGATCAAGCTACCGCCACCACGAGGAATTAATACATCGATATGCTCTTTCATAGTAAATAATTGACCCACGGCTTCTCGATCTGTAGAAGCAATAAATTGTACGGCAGCTTCAGGGATTTTTGTTTTTGTTAACGCTTTATGAATCACAGAAACGATTGCAGAGTTTGAGTGAATAGCGTTTGATCCACCTTTTAATACGATTGCGTTACCTGACTTCAAGGCGAGTCCTGTTGCATCCACCGTTACGTTTGGACGTGCCTCATAGATCATTCCGATTACACCTAATGGTACACGAACTTGCTCTACATTAAGTCCGTTATCAAGTGTCCAGTCAGAAAGTATTTCACCGACAGGGTCTTCCAACTCAACGACCTCACGCAGCCCGTTTGCAAATTCTTTAACGCGGTCTTCTGTTAAGCGTAAACGGTCCATCAAGGCTTCTGAGAAATCCTTTTCCTTCCCGTTAACTAGATCTTTCTCGTTCTCTTTTAAGATGTAATCTGTTTCACTTTCTAACGTATCCGCAATTACCAATAATGCTTCATTTTTTTCTTCTTCACTAAGTAGTGCCAGGTGTTTTGAAGCTTCTTGTGCTAATTTTGCTTGGTCTTTCACATTCATATTTTTGATTGTACTTTTAAAAGTACTCATCCAACGCCTCCTTGTATTTTAAAAACTCATTCTTACATTTGTATTAATGAATAGGTACTGCCAAACGAGTGTGGCAGACTAAATCTTTATTATTAATGGCTTCTTCAGGACCGGCATCAGCTAGCTCGTCTCGAGAAATACCTTTTATTTTAATTAGCTGTTTAGAAGAATAGTTCGAAACGCCAAGACCTACTTCATTTCCGTCTAAATCTTTAATGCGAACAACTGAACCTTTTTTAAAGTGGCCACTCACATAACGTATGCCTGTAGGGTAAAGACTTTTCAGCTCATCAATGCCTTGCTTCGCTTTATTCGAGACTACGATCTCACCTTCTGGACCAGAGTGGAAAGCAATCCATTGACGCTTCGTATCAAGATTGAACTCATTTTTACCAGGAACAAAATACGTTCCTCGGGCCTTTCCAATAACGGCTTTGTGAATGATATCTGGTGATGTTGCATTGCCAAGGAAAGACGAAATTCCTGAGGCCATTGCGATTTTTACAGCATCGATCTTGGAACGCATGCCGCCTGTACCTACTGCACTTCCGGGTTCACCAGCTGATTCCTCGATCTCTGGAGTTATTTCACTAACTTTAGTTAAAAGCTTTGCATCTGGATTTTTTCGAGGATCATCTGTGTACAGACCATCGATATCAGAAAGAATAATAAGCTGATCGGCATCAACAAGTCCTGCCACTTTAGCGGAAAGTGTGTCATTGTCACCAAACTTAAGTCGCTCTACTGTAACCGTGTCATTTTCATTTACGATGGGTATGATCCCGCGATCTAAAAGGACATTAATCGTATTTCGAGCGTTATGATAACGATCACGGTCGGAAAAATCACTTCTTGTAATTAAAATTTGTGAAGCGGTATAACCGTGAGAGATAAAACGTTCAGAATAAGATTCCATTAACAAACCTTGTCCGATCGATGCAGCTGCTTGTTTTTCAGCTAGGGAAGTAGGACGGTTCAAACAGCCTAAACGTCTATATCCTGCTGCAACTGCGCCTGAAGATACGAGTAACACCTCGTGACCGTCATCTTTCAATTTAACGATTTCATCAACGAGTCGTTCTAGTTTGTGTCTGCTAATATCGCCAAGTCTACTTGTTAAAGAACTAGATCCAATTTTAATTACAATACGCTTGTTTTTTGATTCGTTTATTATCATATCTTTAGAAAATCACTCCTGTTTTGTAAGTTATAACAATTCATTTTCCGTACGAATTTTCAACGGTAACGAGTATAACATGGTCAGATTTAAACACAACAGGTATTGGTGAGATAGTGTAGAAAACTAGCAAAAAGTGAAGAAAACAGAAGAAATGCGGGATAAATAGGTCATAGGAGATGAGGGAATGTGAGGCCGTGTTATGGAAGTGTATATCAGAAAATCTTGAATGAAAAAATACCAATAAATGCAAAAACCCCTCTAATAATAGAGGGGATTGAAGGTTTAATTAATATTTTGCTTTTTCCATCTTGCGTTTCGCCAAATATGGACGGCCCCATACGATGTATGCTGCGTAATGAGCAAAAACGACATTTGCGATGAATACGGTGATGAAGAAACTGTGTACGAATAAGCTTAAGCTATCATTAGCCATAAATAACACAACGTAAGTCCATAAAAGGGCGATGAACGGCGTTTGCCATAAGGCTAACTTACGACTATCATTCCATAAGAATAATGGTGTGGCAGTCGCTACAAATAAGTAAACCATAAAAACATCCATTACTAATCAACCCCTTGAAGTATTGTTTACGCTTACATTTTTGACGAATTAGCGTCTAAATTGTGAACGATTTGTTACAATTAGTATACCACAATATTAGGAAAATGCTACATGGATTTGTACATTTTTTTGAAAATTCAAGTATTTATCCATAAAAAATAACCCGTAGTCTAGGTAAGAGCACGGGTTATTACACGTAAATTGTTTATAAAGGATAACGCCAAAATCTTTCATTTTTTACCCAAGCCAGCATAGCAGGATCTTTATCAACGCTTTCCACTAGCCATTGTGTTTGAGATCGATGGGCTTTGATACAGTTCATTTTATCTTCAAAAACATCCGATATATCTGTCACCACATGTGGAGCTCCTAAATCTTCCTCAGAATTTTTTGCAAAAGCGACACATAATAATTCCGGGCGATCCATCTCAGGCATGCTTCCTACTGCACGCACAACGGCTCTTGCTGTAGCTTCATGGTCAGGGTGTACGCTATACCCTGGATAAAAAGTGATTAGACGTGTTGGTTTCACCTCTTCAATGACAGCTAAGAATTGATCAGCTAAAAATTTCTCATCTTCAAATTCTACAGTTTTATCGCGTAATCCAAACTGTCGCAAATCTTGAATACCTACTGCATCACAAGCATCTTTTAGCTCTTTTTGACGAATCAGTGGGAGCGATTCACGAGTAGCAAATGGTGGATTCCCCATATTTCTACCCATCTGACCGAGCGTTAAGCAGATATAAGTAACGGGTAATCCCTTTTTTGTATGTTGAGCAATCGTCCCTGAAACCCCGAACGCTTCATCGTCAGGGTGGGGGAAAATCACGAGTAAATGATCATCCATTTATATAACCTCCTTATACATCAAATGGGGAAGAACTCAATTGTAGAGCTACTGCAAGTCTGCCTTCCGCATCATGGCCTGCCATCAGTAACCTTCCCTCATTGTCGATTTCCCAATGTGTTAAACCTTCTGCATAAATCCATCCTAGCTCAATTTTTAAGCCAACACGGTAGGGGCCGCTCCCCATGATTTTTCCTGATAAGGGTGTTACTTTACCATTTCGGATATATGCGTTAACGGTTAGAACACTCTCGTTATTATGATTGGCATAAGCGCCATTGGTTGTTTCTAAATGTAGATAAAGTTCTTTTCCAATAAGCTGATCCAGTGTTTCCTGGACTTCGTTGGTTTGTATGAGCTGCATATCTTCACACTCCAGTGCTGAATAGATGTACTTATTATAATTCAAATTCGTAAATAACGTGTATGATATGCCTATCATTTTAAAAGCGGATCGTGAATGTCTGTGAAAGTAGTTGATTTCCGCTCCAGGTGCTTCGCTTTCCGTGGGGCAGGCGATGAGCCACATTCGTACGTTTCACGTATAAGTGTCTCACCTGCCCGCCTGTCCCACAGGAGTCTCGCACCCTACGCTCCAATCAACTTGTCATTGAAGCAAAATAAAAGTATAAAACACTATAAAGATATGTTTTCAAGATTTCAAAGTAGTTGGTCGGAGTAGTCACAAAGATTTTTTATAGAACAAAAAAGACCGATCTAAAAGGATCAGTCTTAACTAAAAGTTATTTATTTAATTTATCACGGTAAGCACCATGCCATGTTGGTCCTACGAATTGGTTGATTTCAAATCCTGCTGCAATAGCTTCTGTGATAAAATCTTTTGCTGTTAAGATAGCTTCGCGTACAGGTTTTCCTTTTGCAAGTTCAGCTGTAATAGCTGCTGAGAACGTGCAGCCAGCCCCGTGTGTCCACGTTGTTTCAATTCTTTCAGATTCTAAAACTTCAAATTCTTGTCCATCATAAAGAACGTCAACGGCATTTTCATGTTCAAGTTTTGCGCCGCCTTTAACGATTACATATTTAGCTCCATTAGCTTGAATCTTATGAGCAGCTTCCATCATCTGTTCAACAGTCGTGATCGGTTCCATACCAGCTAGTTGAGCAGCTTCAAATAGATTTGGTGTTACGACAGTCGCTTTAGGGACCAATACATTTTGAAGTGTACTAGCAAGTTCAGGGTGTAGAGGTTCTGCTCCTTTACAAACCATAACAGGGTCTACTACCACGTTTTGAAGATCGTGTTTTTCAATAAGATCTGCTGTTATTTGAATAGCTTCTACGGAAGCAAGCATGCCAGTCTTAAGAGCATCAACACCAATTCCGGAAACAACCGTTTCTAATTGAGCTTTGAAAAGATCGTTAGGAAGCAAAAATACTTCATGAAACCATTCACGATGTGGGTCTTGTGCAACCACAACATTTAGAGCAGTCATACCGTAAACGCCTAACTCTTGAAAAGTTTTTAAATCAGCTTGAATACCAGCTCCACCGCTTGTATCTGATCCTGCAATCGTAAGTGCTTTTTTAGGTGACATCATATAATCTCCTTTATTCTCGTTTCTCTATATGTAACAGATTATAGCAAAAAATAAGGAGAAAAGAAAAAGTAGCTCACTGCGGTAAATTTCTCCAAGTAATCAAAGCGATTGACAGATTTGTATATACAGGTTAAATTAATTTTGTGAGATGTATATACAAGTTTCATTTTTATGAAAACGCTTAGACACATTAATAGATTGAACCAGTTTTCATCAACTGATAGTTAAGGGTATAGAGTTATATAGCTTTTTTTCAGGCGGAATGGAAACGGTTTCTAGGAGGGAACATAATGAGCAAAATACGTGAAACAGCTGAACAAATCGTCGAAGCTCTTGGCGGTAAAGAAAATATATCAGCAGCTACTCACTGTGTGACGCGCCTTCGTCTTGCTCTTAAAGATGAAGGAAAAGTAGACGAGAAAGCTCTTGAGAATATTGATCTCGTTAAAGGTTCGTTTTCAACAAACGGCCAATATCAAGTCGTGATTGGACAAGGAACGGTCGACAAAGTTTACAACGAGTTCATTGATATCACAGGTACAGGGCGCGCGTCTAAAGAAGACATTAAGGATGAGGCGAGTAAGAAGCTCAATCCACTACAGCGGGCAATAAAAGCGTTAGCAGATATTTTTATCCCAATCCTTCCTGCGATCGTAACAGCTGGTCTATTGATGGGGATCAACAATATTCTGACTGGCCCGGATATTTTTTATGATAAGAAATCTTTCATTGATGTTCATCAGAACTGGGCCGATCTAGCTGGAATGATCAACTTGATCGCGAATACGGCTTTCGTATTCTTACCAGGTCTGATTGGTTGGTCAGCGGTTAAAAAGTTTGGTGGAAGTCCGTTACTTGGTATCGTTCTTGGACTGATGCTTGTCCATCCAGATCTTTTAAACGCATGGGATTACGGAAAGACAAAAGATATTCCAACGTGGAACTTATTTGGTCTACCGATTGAAAAAGTAGGTTATCAAGGTCAAGTATTGCCCGTTCTGATCGCATCTTACTTTTTAGCGAAAATAGAACTTTTCTTAAAGAAACGAATTCCTGATGCCTTACAGCTTTTATTGGTAGCACCAATCACATTATTAGTAACAGGATTTTTAGCATTTATCGTTATCGGACCGATCACGTTTACGATCGGTAATAGCATTACAGACTTTTTCGTATCAATCTTTGATAACTTTGCATGGTTAGGCGGGTTGATCTATGGTGGGTTCTACTCATTACTTGTTGTTACAGGAATGCACCATACTTTCTTAGCAGTCGACCTACAGCTTATCTCTAATACAGGTGGTACTTTTCTTTGGCCGATGCTTGCCCTATCAAATATTGCACAAGGGTCTGCAGCACTTGCGATGTTTGTGGCTACGCGTGATGAAAAGCTTAAAGGACTCGCTGGAACGTCAGCATTATCAGCCTATCTTGGAATCACGGAGCCAGCGATGTTCGGAGTGAACTTACGCTTCCGTTATCCATTTATTTTCGCAATGATTGGTTCAGCGATTGCTGGAATCGTGATTACAGTTGCTGGCGTTCGTGCGTCATCTATTGGAGTAGGTGGTATTCCTGGATTCCTTTCCATCTTGCCTGGAAGCTGGGGTTCATTCTTTATTGGAATGGGAATCGCACTCATCGTACCGTTTGTATTAACGTACCTTTATGCAAAAGTAAAAAAATCGAAGTAAGACAATCAAACAAAGACGACCGGAATGGCACTATTTTATTTCCGGTTGTTTTCATTACTAAAATATATTTGGCGGTGAAAGTATGAAGAAGGAACCTTGGTGGAAACGATCCGTTGTGTATCAGATCTATCCAAAGAGCTTTAATGATACGACTGGAAACGGAACAGGCGATATTGAAGGAATTATTGAGAAGTTAGATTATCTAAAGAATTTAGGAGTAGATGTTTTATGGCTAACTCCAATCTATGACTCTCCTCAACGAGATAACGGTTATGACATTCGGGACTATTATAAAATCTTTGAAGATTATGGAACGATGGAAGATTTTGATCGTCTGCTTCATGAGGCACATCAAAGAGATTTGAAGATTATCATGGATATTGTAGTAAATCACACAAGTACAGAGCATGATTGGTTTCAACAGTCGCGACTGTCAAAAGATAATCCATATCGTGATTTTTATATTTGGAAAGATTCTGTTGAAGGGGAGGAGCCTTCAAATTGGGTTTCGAAATTTGGTGGATCAGCTTGGAAGCTTGATGAGGAAACCGGTCAATACTACCTTCACTTATTTGATGTGACACAAGCTGACCTGAACTGGGAAAACACAGAAGTTCGCGAACGTGTTTACGAGATGATGAACTATTGGTTTGAAAAAGGGGTAGACGGCTTCCGTTTAGATGTTATTAACCTAATTTCAAAAAATCAAGATTTCCCTAATGATGATGGCTCTATAGCACCAGGAGACGGACGGAAATTTTACACAGATGGTCCGCGCGTTCATGAATTCATGCAAGAGATGAACAAGGAAGTATTCTCAAAATATGATGTCCTCACAGTAGGTGAGATGTCATCTACAACGATCGATAATTGCATCAAGTATACGAATCCTGAGCGAAACGAATTGAGCATGACGTTCAACTTTCACCATCTAAAAGTCGATTATCCGAACGGTGAAAAATGGAGTATCGCTGATTTTGATTTTCAAAAATTAAAAGAAATTCTTTCGACATGGCAAGTGGAGATGCATAAAGGTGGAGGGTGGAACGCGTTATTTTGGTGTAACCACGATCAGCCGCGCATCGTATCACGTTACGGCGATGACGGTGAATACCGTGTACAATCCGCAAAAATGCTCGCGACTACGATTCATATGATGCAAGGCACACCTTATATTTATCAAGGCGAAGAGTTTGGGATGACAAACCCTAAATTCTCAAAGATTGATCAGTACCGTGATGTAGAGTCGTTAAACATGTTCAATCTATTAAAAGAAGAAGGTTATACCGAAGAGGAAGTTCTAGAGATTCTAAAGCATAAATCACGTGATAATTCCCGTACGCCTGTTCAATGGAATGAGAGTGAAAATGCTGGGTTCACAACAGGAGAACCTTGGATACCGGTTGCGTCAAACTTTAAAGAAATTAACGCCGAAGTAGCCGTAAATGATGAAAACTCTATTTTTTATCATTACCAAAAGCTCAATAAACTAAGAAAAGAAGTAGATGTCATCACATATGGTGATTATCAATTGATTTTAGAGAATCATCCTGAAATTTTTGCTTATGTTCGTAACGCTGAGAATGGTGAGAAACTTCTTGTCGTGAATAATTTCTATGGTAAAAACACGGAATTCGCACTACCAAGTTCCGTCGATTTTACAGGTCTCTCAGCAGAAGTTTTGATCAGTAATTATGAAGGAACACCAGAAGATCTTTCTTCCTTTTCATTACGACCGTACGAATCTGTCGTTTTTCACTTGAAAAAATAATGCTACACTATGAATGGTGAATAATGATGAGAAAAAATAAATTTCAAGAAATCTATCAGGAAATATCTGCACAAATCCAAGAGGGTGTCATAAAAGCTAATACTCAACTTCCATCAGAACATGATTTAGCAGACCAATACGAGACATCGAGGGAAACGGTCAGAAAGGCATTAAATCTTTTATCGCAAAACGGTTTTATTCAAAAAATCCGTGGTAGAGGATCAATCGTCCTTGAGACAAACAAATTTAGCTTTCCTGTTTCGGGATTAGTAAGTTTTCAAGAGTTGTCAGAGTCTATGGGAAAGAACAGTGTAACGACTGTTCATGAATTTGGTTTGATTGAACCGGATGAGTTTCTTCAACAGCAGCTTCAGACAGAACCTGAAGAGCTTACATGGAAAGTGATTCGTTCCCGGCAGCTTGATGGAGAGACCATCATTTTGGACAAAGATTATTTCTTAAAAAAGTACGTACCAAAGCTCACGAAAGAAATTGCTGAACAATCCATTTACGCTTATTTAGAGAATGAGTTAGGACTAAAGATCAGTTTTGCAAAAAAAGAAATTGTCGTTGTAGATTGTACAGCGGAAGATAAAGAATTGTTGGATCTTGATGATTTTAAACATATTGTTGTCGTAAAAAACTATGTGTACCTAGAAGACGCGAGCCTCTTTCAATACACAGAATCTCGTCACCGACTAGATCGTTTCCGATTTGTAGATTTTGCAAGACGGGGAAGATGAATATTTGAAGCAGTAAAAAACACACGAAAACGCAGAGGAAATGAACTCCCTCTGCGTTTTTATTTTCTATAATCCATTTGGACCATCACCGCTATTCCAATTGCTACCTACTTCACCTTGCCTTACGCTAGGGTCGATATTACGGGTATGGTTATCATTTCTTTTCTTTTTTCTGTAATCTATGACATATGCTAAAACTAAAATTCCGATGATAAATAGTAGCAGCCACCACAAAACAAACTCCCCCTTTTAAAGTTGTTCTTAAAATCTAATTTATATCTCCAACATAAGTAAGTTTACTGTCTTTCGAATGGACCATCTCTTTAATCAACGGAATGATCTCTTTAGGATAGTAATTATAATCTGATAGCCGATCGATAGGGAGCCACTCGATTTCTAGTTGAGTAGAATCTGGAGAAAGTGGATGAAAGTGTTTTGGAACCTTCTCTAAGAAAGCTTCGAATATATGCTCTACAATATGTATTCGGTCCTCATCCTTTTGATTCTCAACGTGATTCTTGCTGATAAACTCTCGTACCCATAGCAATGGACCAACCTTCACCTGTACACCAAGCTCTTCCAAGCATTCTCTAATCACGGCATCAGATAAAGTTTCATTAAAATCTTGTCCTCCACCTGGTATAACATATTTCGCTTCATCTTCATTTCCTTTTTTAATCGATAAAACATGATGATCATGAATGATTAATGCTTTTACCGAACTTCTAATCCTGTTCATCTGATCAGCCCCTATAATGTTCTTTTCTTTAATTTACCATGTCTCTCATGTTGACAGCTTCTGTAAAGTTCGATAGTATTAAAACAGTTACTAACACGCTTCAACGCGTAAAAGCGTTTAAGTAAATAAGCGTAAGAAGATGAACGGAGAGATTTACATGAAAAAAGAAATGAAATTACCGGTGGCTCTTGGATTGTTTACAATGATTTTTGCTGTGATGTTCACGAGTCTCGTGTATATAAAAGTTGAACCACATATTCCATTGTTAGCCTGCTTGATCTTATTAGGAGCAGTAGGAGTTGCTTTTGGAGCACAATGGAAGACGATTGAAAAAGGAATATTAAATGGTATCATAGCTGGCTTGCAGCCGATCATGATTCTTTTAACAGTAGGACTTGTTATAGCAAGCTGGATGTTAAGTGGAACAGTTCCTACATTATTATTTTACGGAATGGATATCATTCAGCCTGAATGGTTTGCAGTAAGTGCCCTTATCATTACCGTTATTGTATCTTCTTTTACAGGAAGTTCTTTTACAACTGTTGGTACAGTAGGTGTGGCATTGATGGGTATCAGTCATGTGCTTGGAGTCAATCCAGCATTAGCTGCAGGAGCTATCGTCTCTGGAGCTTGTTTCGGCGACAAAATGTCCCCATTGTCTGACTCAACAAACTTTGCACCAGGAGTCGTTGGCGTAAATATGTTTGAACACATTCGACATATGATGTGGACAACGGTTCCGGCATTCATCCTGACTGCTATTGCCTTTTTCGTACTTGGTGGAAGTGGAGGCAATGCGAATCTTCAAGAGATCAAAGAGATTCAGTCAGTGCTTTCAAATGAGTTCCCAATTCATCTAGTAACTCTAATTTCACCAGTTGTTGTACTCGTTTTGGCGTTTCGTAAACTGCCAATTATACCTATCCTTTTAGCTGGTGTAACAGTGTCAATCATCGTAGGGTTTTTCTTAGTACCAGACCTGACACTGCAAAAAGTTATTAATACTATGCAAAATGGGCTGCAAATTCAGACAGGGAATGAAACAGTCGATACCATCGTTAATAAAGGTGGATTAATGTCCATGATGTGGTCGATCTCACTTGTACTGATCGCATTAGGACTAGGTGGAGTCATCCAAGCGTTAGGAATGTTTGATCTATTGTTTGGAGCTGTAAAAAACACAACTCAAAAAGCGAGCAAGCTAATTGCAACTACCTTAGCATCTTCAGTAGGAATTAATTTACTGGCAGGTGAAATGTACCTTTCCATCTTGTTGCCAGGTCAGGCGCTGAAGGACGCATATATTAAATCCGGGGTTCCACTAAAGAACTTATCTAGAACGGTAGAAGATGGAGGTACACTTGTGAACCCACTCGTTCCCTGGAGTGTGAGTGGTGCATTCTTTGCATCAACATTAGGTGTATCGGTTATCGAATACATTCCATATGCATTATTCTTATGGCTGTCTCCGATGTTTACATTACTTCTAGCTTACACAGGTTGGAGTATCGGTCAAAAAAAAACTGGTTCATTAGAAAATGATCATACAGCGGCATAATGCGATGGTTTAAGAAGCATCTTTATAGGGTGCTTCTTTTCTTTTGACAAATATAAGATCAACCATTATCATTATCAATAACAATAATAAAAAAGGATGATTCTGTATCATGCAAAGCAAAGCAGATTTTATCTTACATCCTGTTCGAATGAAAATTATACAACATCTTTCAAAAGGGCCGGCTACCGTAATGGAATTAAAAGAATGGATATCTGAAGTTCCTCAAGCCACCCTATACAGGCATTTAAATCTACTTAGTAAAAACGAGATCATTTATGTAGTTCAAGAAAAAAAAGTCCGTGGTGCTATAGAACGCACGTATGCTATGAATCAAAATTCAACTTATATTACTGCCGAAGAGGCAGCTAATCTGTCCAAAGAAGAGCACATGAAAATGTTTATGACGTTTGTATCCAGTGTAACTGGCGAGGTGGAAGCTTACTTTAACGGCAATACGGATCTTAAAACAGATATTTTCGGTTATAACCAGTTGGATCTTTATCTAGATGATGAAGAATGGGAAGAATTGAGTCAGGGCATGCAGGATCTTATCGGCAAATATGTACCAAACAGACCTTCAAAGCAAAAAAACAAGGTTAAACTTGTTCAGATGTTAGTGCCTGAACCTAAGAAGAGCAATTAAGAAGAGGAAACGCTGATATATTTAGTAGAATGATTTATACTGTATGTATAACAAAAAATCCCAAGCATAAATACCGTTATCAATAATGATAACATTCATATTAAATTAAAGTTAGGTGATAGAACATGAACATGACCAAATTTTATAGAAATCTTTTTGAACTGAACGGCCACCCAGTCGTTGCACGATCATTAAAAAAATTTGCACAATCTAAAGCAAGTAAACCTTTCATCCCTTCATTCGTAAAACTATATAAAATAAACATCAACGAAGCGACTCGTGAGCTTAAAGAATATCATTCTCTTCACGATGTTTTCATCCGTGATTTACGACCAGATGCTCGCCCCGTTCCTTCAGAAGCTCATGCATTTGTAAGTCCTTGTGACGCTGTGTTATCCGTAGTCGATCATCTTACAGAAGAGAGCCGTTTTACTGTAAAAGGACAAGAATATACGGTTGCTGAATTGTTAGGTTCTGAATCAGAAGCAAAGAAATACAGTGGAGGACAAGTATTTGTTTTCTATTTAAGTCCTACAGATTACCATCAAGTTCATGTTCCAGTTGATGCTGAAGTTGAGTCTGTGTACACACTAGGAAGAGAAGCTGCACCAGTCAACGAACTTGGATTACGTCATGGTCTTAGACCTCTAACACGTAATTACAGATTAGTTACGCAAATGAATGCAAGCGGTCAACCTCTTGCTCATGTTATGGTCGGTGCTTTGAATGTAAATACGATTGAACGTACGAATCATGAATCCGTTGTAAAAAGAGGGGATTCTTTTGGGTATTTCTCGTTTGGTTCTACTGTCGTTTTGTGTATTCCAAAAGGGGCTTTAAAGTTTACAGGAAAAAAAGGAAAAGTTAAGATGGGTGAGCTTCTTGGTGAATGGATTCCGAGAGAAGTTTAAAATAAAATCCTTGCTATCGCTAGAAGTTTGATTTCCGCTCCAGGTTGCTCGCTTTCCATGGGGCGAACGGTGAGCCTCCTGCCGCTTTGCGCCCTTAAGGGTCTCACCTGTCTAGTTGCAGTGGCTAGCCCCTCGAGGTCAAAAGTTAAATGGTCATGAAGGCAAAAAGCGCCTTCCTAGCCCATTCACCTTTTGCTTGTCGGGGCTGAACGAGCCACCTCCACTTTTCGGTCTGACCGCTCGTCCCATAGGAGTCTCGCACCTTGCGCTCCAATCAACTTGCATAGGAAGAGAAAAACATCTTTTGCTAAAAATCTAATTGATAACAACGATTTCAAGATGATCAAACATAAAGTGATTTAGTTAATAAAACATCACATAAGAAAAAGGATAAAACTTCCCGCAATGCGAGTTGGTTTTATCCTTTTGTGTTTCATTTATCTGCCCTCACATCACGCTGCGAGTTCTTTTTTGTCTTCTTGAACTTCTTTTTTCAGTATACCCGCGATAAAAGCGGTAACGACTGAACCGATTAGAATCGCTAATACATATAGCAATGGATTTCCGTTCACGATTGGAATAACGAAGGCTCCTCCATGTGGAGCGGGAAGTCCAATCCCGAATACCATAGATAAAGCACCAGCTACAGCGGAACCGATAACAGCGGCAGGAATTACACGACCAGGATCGGCAGCAGCGAATGGGATAGCACCTTCTGTAATAAAGGAAGCTCCCATAATGTAATTTGTTTTCCCTGCTTCTCGCTCTGCTTTTGTATATTTCTTTTTGAATAATGTTGTTGATAGTGCGAGTCCAAGCGGTGGCACCATACCACCAGCCATAATGGCTGCATGTGGTGCAAAGTTACCTGCATCGATCATCGCGATACCGAATGTGAAAGCTGCTTTATTAATAGGGCCACCCATATCTACAGCCATCATTCCACCTAAAATTAACCCTAAGAATACAAGATTTCCAGTTCCCATCCCTTTTAACCACAACGTTAATGCGTCGTTCAATGCTTTCACGGGTTCAATCACAATGAACATCATGATCAGCCCGGTGAAAAGGATGCCGAATAAAGGATAAAGAAGAACAGGTTTGATTCCTTCTAGTGATTGAGGCAAGCTGCTAAACAACTTTTTTAATCCAAGAACTAAATATCCTGCTAAGAAACCAGCAATTAGTCCGCCAAGGAAACCAGCTCCGCCTGAAGCGGCCATGAATCCTCCGACCATACCAGGCGCAAATCCTGGTCGGTCCGCGATACTCATCGCAATAAAACCTGCTAAAACAGGAATCATCAGAGCAAACGCGTTCCCTCCACCTATCGTGCTGAGCGCTTCAGCGATCGGATGATAAGAAGGATCTTTCGGGTCAGCTGCATTAATTCCGAAAATAAACGAGATGGCAATTAGGATTCCTCCACCAACAACGAAGGGAAGCATGTTGGACACACCGCTCATCAAGTGTTTATAAAACCCAGATCTTCCTGAGGAAGCGGCTTTCTTTTCATCAACATTCGTAGTTTCTCCGTTACTTTTATAAACGGGAGCATCTTGATCTAAAGCTTGCTGAATGAGTTGTTGAGGCTTTCGTATACCTTGAGCAACTGGAACTTGAATCACGTGTTTGCCGTTAAAGCGTTCCATCTCAACTTGTTTATCTGCAGCGACTATGATTGCATGGGCTTCATCAATATCTTTTTTCGTAAGAGCATTTTTAATTCCGCTCGAACCATTGGTTTCAACTTTTAAATGAACGTCCATTTCCTTCGCTTTTGCTTTTAGTGCATCAGCTGCCATGTACGTATGAGCAATACCTGTTGGGCAAGCTGTAACGGCTAGTATTTTTTGTTTCGAAGAAGCAGAAGAGGTAGGGTTTTCTTCTTTCTCTATCTCTTTTTCCTTTGTATCGATCGCATCTAAAATTTCCTTTTCCGTTGCTGCGGATTCAAGACTTTTTCTGAAGTTAGGGTCCATTAAAAAGCTAGAAAGTCTAGAAAGTGTTGCTAAATGATCATTGTTCGCTCCTTCATATGCGGCGATCATAAAGAAAAGATGTGCGTTCTGGCCATCCAAAGATTCATAGTCGATACCATCGGTTGAACGTCCGAAAGCGATAGCCGGCTCGCTAACCGCATTCGTTTTTGCATGTGGTATGGCTATTCCTTCTCCGATTCCCGTCGTACTTTGGCTTTCTCTTGCTAATATCGCTTCTTTATATGCTTCTTTATCATTTAATTTCCCAGCTGTATAGAGTTTCTCAATCAGTTCATCTATGACGGCTTCTTTCGATTGAGACTGTAAGTTTAATAAGATTGTATCTTTTGTTAATACATCTGTAATTTTCATCTTAATGCCTCCTTATTACAGTATTTCTTCTATAATGATCTGTTTTCGTAAAGATTCTACCTGTTCTAGTGTGCACAGGTCTTCTGAAAAAGCAGTAGCACTTCCTGCAGCAACTCCATATAAGAACGCGGTAGCATAGTCGCGTTCTTGGGTGATCTGAGAAAGAAAACCGGCTACAACAGAATCACCAGCACCCACTGAATTCTTAACGGTTCCATCGGGTACGTTTGATACGAGAACGCTATCTTTGTTGAGAAAGATTGCACCATCTCCAGCCATAGAAACGATGACATTCTGTACACCGGCTTCCAACAGCTTCTTCCCATAAAAAATAGCATCTTCTTTCGTGTGGACGTTTGTTTGAAAAAGTTCCCCAAGTTCATGGTGATTGGGCTTAATCAAAAATGGCTGATGCTTTAAGGCCTTACGAAGCGGTTCTCCAGCAGCATCAATGACAACATGAATTCCTTTGTCCTTACACTTCTTAGCAATATCGGCATAAAAATCATCAGAGATTGATGGGGGAATGCTTCCTGCTAGAAGAAGGAAATCACCTTTACTCATGTTATTGATTTTTTGAAGTAAATTTTGCTGGTTTTCCATAGAGATTACAGGTCCTTGACCATTAATCTCCGTTTCTTTATGAGACTTGAGCTTTACATTAATTCTTGTAACTTCTGAAACTTCTATAAAATCATGCTGAATGTGATCTTGTGTTAAAAAGTCTTTAATAAAAGCACCTGTAAAACCACCAGTGAAACCAAGTGCAGTACTTTCTATCCCAAGGTGTTTCAGCACTCGTGAAACGTTGATTCCTTTTCCTCCGGGATAAATAAATGTATCTGATGTGCGGTTTATCTGTCCTTCTTTAAAATCCTCCACTCGAGCTAAATAATCAATGGACGGATTCAGTGTGCAAGTATATATCATGATGTCACAACCTTTATTTCTGTCTTGTCTTGAAAATCATAGATGACGTCATCATCAATATCGTCTGTTATTATGATCGCCTCATTTAATTCTGCTACTTTTGAAAACGAAGTCTCATGAAACTTCGTATGGTCAGCTAATATGAATGCTTTTTGTGAAAGGGAAATCGCTAATCCTTTTACTGCCGCCTCTTCCGGATCGGGTGTAGTGTAACCGGCCTCGATGTGAATGCCGTTCATCCCAAGGAATACCTTGTCAAACCGATAGGCACTTAAACTTTTAATCGCACTGCTTCCTACAAGTGCTTTTGTTTTAGACTTAACAAGACCGCCTATTAAGTAAGTCTTAATCTCGTGTTCACTTAAAGCTTCAAGGTGGGAGATGGCATTCGTTACAACTGTGATCTCTTTGTTCATTAGATGAGGAATCATCTTAAGTGTTGTCGTGCCTGCATCGAGATAGATGCAATCCCCAGTCTCGATTAAATCGCAAGCATATTGTGCAATTCTTTCTTTTTCTAAAGCGTTTCTCTCGGATTTTTCAAAAACGCTCAATTCTTCGCTTTTTTGGTGAGTAAGTGATGCTCCTCCATGTACGCGTTTTAACTTCTTTTCTCTCTGCAACTGACTTAGATCTCTGCGTATCGTAGACTCAGAGGATGCTGTTGCTTCTACGAGTTCTTGTATAGTTACTACTGACTTTTCGCCTAATACTTCAATAATCTTACGATGTCTTTCAGGTGTAAGCATCCTGACACCTCCAAATGTTCTTTATCTTTGACATCATTGTAACGTAAGCCCTTACATTTTTCAATCACAAACAACCAAAAATAATCAAAAACAACCATAGCCAAAGTATTCCATTTCTTTTTGGTATAATGAGAGTACATAAAAAGCTGAAGGTTGTGAGAAGCGTGAGTAGTATTGAATTACATACAGATTATCCTAAAACGAGGGTGACTTTAGCAGAGAATCTTCGATTATTAGGCCTGAAAAAAGGAATGACCGTTATCGTTCACTCTAGCTTGAAGTCACTGGGTTGGGTTGTAGGGGGACCTGTTGCAGTTGTACAAGCGTTAATGGACGTTATTACAGAAGAAGGAACATTGGTTATGCCTACACATACGGCTCATTATTCTGATCCGGCAGGATGGCTGAATCCACCGGTACCAAAGGATTGGTGGCCGACAATCATAGAAGAGATGCCTGCGTTTGATCCAGCTGTAACACCAACATATTTTATGGGAGCGATTGTAGAAGCATTTCGCACGTTTCCGGGTGTAATAAGAAGCAATCATCCAACAGAATCTTTTGCTGCATGGGGCAAAAATAAAGAAACGATCATAAACGATCATTCAGTGGATTTCGGTTTAGGGGAACAGTCACCTCTTGGGAGAGTTTATGAACTTCAGGGCCATGTTCTTCTGATAGGTGTAGGCTATGATTCGAATACCTCCATGCACTTAGCCGAACATCGCGTACCATCACCAAAAACAGAACAAAATGCTGGCCCACTATTTAGCGATGGAAAAAGAGTATGGAAGTCGTTCACTCAAATTTCTTATCGAGAGGAGTTGTTCGAAGAGATTGGAGAGGTTTACGAGCAAAATAATTATCCCGTCAAAAAAGGAAAAGTAGGAATGGCTGATTGTCGATTGATCCCACAGAGAGAACTCGTGGACTTTACAGAGAATTGGCTGAGTCAGTATGACCAAAGTAATAAACCGATTGAGCATGCTTAATGTTGTGAAAAGAAGGGTATGTTTAGTAGCAAATCCAATGAAATGAGGGAATTGCGATGAGGCGTTCCGTTCCAGCCACAATTATTTCATTCATAGTAGGCATCATTCAGCTAATCTTAATTTTACGTTTTATTTTTCAACTGTTTAATGCAAATGAAGGAGCAGCTTTCGCCCAGCTCATATATGGTCTGAGCCAACCGCTTCTTTTACCATTTGCAGCACTCTTCCCAAACATCGAACTAGCCAATGGATTCGTGATCGAACTGTCAACGATCGTTGCAATCATTGTGTATGGTGTAGTCGGCATGTTGCTGAAAAGACTATTCTCAGTGAAAAAAGTAGATCACGTTCAGCGTGAAACAGTTATTAGAGAAGAACCCGTTGTCAGAGACGAGGCAACGACTAGAGAAAAGAGAATTATCCGAGAAGAAAGAAGATAAAACCAGAAAACGTACACCAGCAAGTTAGGTGTACGTTTTTTTGTTATTAAAATTAATTTCTCAAGAAGTGTTGCTATTGGATCTTGTTTTCCTTACTTCATCATTGCAAGTTGATTGAAGCGTAAGGTTGCCGACTCCTGCGGGACTGGCGGTCAGGTGAGACCCTTAAGGGCGCAAAGCGGCAAGGGGCTCACCGCCTGCCCCGCGGAAAGCGAGCAACCTGGAGCGGAAATTAACCACATTCAAAACCCACTATAAACACTAAAAGGAAGTTTGAAAACTTATATATTATGCAATCGTAATAACTTCATATGTAGCAGATAATTCTACAAAATGTGCCATTCCTGAAATTTCTCCAGCCGCAAGCTCATTTTCTACTTTATAGTGATCAACACAAGTCTTGCAGGCGAACACTTTAACACCCTTATCTTCTATTTCTTTTAGATGCAGCGAACATAAAGACTGCTCTGTGAGGCAATAAACACCACGATTCATGAAAAAGATCGCAGCTGGAAGATCGGATTGCTGCTTCAAAACCGTAAAATACGTTTCCATTACGTTTTCTCCAAGAGCAGGATCGTTACCAGTACCAAATGAATCAGTTGTTACAAGAATGATTTTGTTCTGCACGTCAAATCACGCCTCTCTCATATTCTTTTGGCGTTAGCCAATATCTTTGTGTGAATTATACCACGCTTTGTTTAAACAAAGTCAGAGTTTGTTATGCTAGAAAGAGGAGGCTGATGGTTATGAATGAATCACTTTTTAACGTTATCGAAAAAGAAGAAGGACGTCGAGCAACTTTTGAAGTCCTTGAATATAAGCAGTTGCCTGTAACAAGTGCAGGTTCAAGTTCTTCTTACTACGCCAAAGAAACGGGAATATCGTTAAAACAAGTTCGGATCACATTGCGCCAAGGAGCGGTTCAAGCTGAAGCGGGAGCTTTGCAGTTTATGAAAGGTGATCTTGGTTTGAAGAGCAATGCTGGTGGAGTTGGAGGGTTCATGAAGAAGATGGCTTCCAATATCTTAACGGAAGAATCTCTTTTCAAACCATTATATGAAGGTACCGGAGAAATTTATTTAGAGCCCTCGTATGGTCATTACTTATTATTAAACTTAAACGACGAAGAAGTTGTTGCAGATCGCGGAATGTTTTATGCGGCAGAACCGTCTGTGCAATTGGGTGTAGCTAGACAAAAACTAACGTCTTCTATAAAAGGAGAGGATGGCCTGTTTCAAACGAGATTAAGAGGCTCAGGATTTTGTGTGCTTCAGAGTCCAGTTCCTCTTCAACAGATCATGAAGATACAGCTTCATGATGAAAAACTGCAAGTGGATGGTAACTTTGCGCTCTTAAGAAAAGGAGATATCGATTTTTCTGTAAAACGAGCATCCTCTTCTATCATTGGATCTGCGACAAGTGGTGAAGGTTACTTGCACGTTTTTGAAGGAACCGGCGAGGTGTGGATCGCACCAACACTAGGAAGATAAAAGAAAAGCTGACAGAAAAGGATAAACATATGCCTTTCTGTCAGCATTTTTTATAGGCATTAATATACATAAGAAAATGAAATGTTGCACCTACTCTTCAAACTGCCCGTTACTGTTAAATACATTGGCAGTATTGTTGGCATTACTGCCTTTCTCAACTCTATTATCACTTGAATCATTTACGACTTGTATAGGAACAGTCGGATTCATAACTTCTCCACCATTTTTGTTAACGGAAATGGTTAAGATGCCATTCGTATATTGGGCTTTCACATCTTCGTTTCGAAACATAAAAGGCAGTTGGACAAACCTCTCCGTTCGTTTCATTGCCTTCCTTTGCTGAAAATGCCCCGTTCGTTTGTTTTTTGTTGACCGAATTTCTTCCCGCTGTGCTTTAATCTGAAGTCCTTGATTGAGGATCTCGATCTGAAGGTCTTCAGGGTTATAGTCTTTTAGGTTCGCGCGAATTTTGTATTCGTCTGTTGTCTCTTCTGTATCCACTTCAAACGACATCTGGTCTGCAAATTTCTCGAACTGATTGAGCCCTTTGCTGACGTATTGGTCAAAAGAATTTAGCCAGTCATCCATAGAACGGTTATTAAAAAATGGCATCAATGGACCCTTGCCTAACATACTTATACCTCCTAAGCATTGCCGGCATTATTCGAATCGAAAATATCAGGATCTAATGTGTTTGTTGCGTTAACTACGTTTGTTGTTTGTATAAAATTCCCTGTGTTTCCTCCGCCAGATCCGTTGTATCCTTTGCCTGTTGATTTGGGATTGATGACGAGCGTATCGCCAAAATTCACAACCCCTTCTGCCGCATTAATATTAATAGGAGCTACAATTAAACAGGGCACTTTTAGCACCTCCCTTTTTGTATAAAAATAACGATTGTGACGTCGTCCTTTACAGATAAGTTATGTAGGTAGAAGCCTAAAGGTGAATGGAAACGTTTAGGCACAAAAGATTGGGCGTATGCATAACATGTGAGAAGTACTTGAAAGTGGGGATGAACGTATATGCCAGCAATTGTGGGATCTGTATCAGTAAACTCCATATCGAGCGGCAGCGTTTTTCATGTGGGAGACGTCCAGACCATATGCCCAGTCAGTTACGCAAAAACGTATGCAGGTGCAGGATCTTTCAATACGGGGGATAATCTTCGTCTGGAGAACGGCTATAATGTAACGTTTACACAAGATCCTGATGTAAATGACAGTAATGCAGCAGCAAATTTTTAAACAACAAGCAAATTCCTTAGGTAGAAGGCATACATCTAACTAAGGAGCTGATTGTATGAATGAAGAGAGCAATTATTACTTGAGCAAGCTACAACAGATGATTCTCGATCAGAATGATAAGATTAGCGACTTGGAAGAGCAGATAAAAGCATTAAAGAGAAAGGTAAGTGATCTATCCTCTCAACCTCAAAATGTAGAATATAAGTTTGATCAATTAAAGATAGAAAAACTTGAAGGTACCCTGCACATTGGACTCGGGTCTTCAGCTGATAGCAAAGACTTGATCGAACAGTTCAATATTGGTCAGAATACCCTTCAGATGCCTGGAAAGATGGAACGAAGTACGATTGAAAATCCAAACTACCGAGAGATGATTCAAGTGATGGATGGCTTTTTTGAGAAAGAAGCTCCTGTTTATTTAAAGTCACTTGAAAGTAAAATGAACGTTCCTTTAGATGAACCTTATCGAATCTTCATATTAGAAGATGTACAGCGCCAAGTTCCAGGGCGGATCAAGCACTATCTCACAAAATATGAGCCAAAAGATGAGCGGGGCAGAAGAGATATCATTCAAAAAACAAAAGAGGATATCTATCGTGGTATCGAGACGTTTATCGTACATTTACGAGATTCTAAGTCTACTGGAGGAGATGAGAGTGAAATTTTGCGTAACCAATCATGAGTTATTTGTTGGAGAGATTCACATTATCGGTGTAGGGCTATCGTCAGTGGTATTAATCGGAGACACAGATTGTATCAGTCTAGGATCTGCATTCGACACACCTCCGGAATCTTTAGTCTTAGGTACTACACTCGTTCCTCTATAGAGGTGTATGATGTATCGAACATCTGTCGTTGACTGTATCGTATTGAATTCTCTCGCTAACTCAGGTGTTTTGCAAACGGGAGACACTGACAAAATCAATAGTTTTTCTGCAGCTCTGGCTATCCAGAGAGAAAGTACAAAGTATGGAACGTTCAATGTTCCATACAGCAAATATAAAGTTTTTTCACAGCCGGTATTGGTTCCAGTTTGTCCGGTGTATAAGGTAAAACAAACGTATCATGCGAATCCTTATATTCGAGTTGGGAAAATAGATATTCTTGGGGTGTCCAGTTCATCAATCCTTCATATTGGTTCGGTTAATGATATAAAACTTCAATCTCGTGTTAAACATGTTCGTAATTTTTTTACGAATCCTTATCCGGAAAGTGAGGAGGAGGAAATATGAACCTTTTTGTTAGTCAGACGATCGTCATTCAACAGATAAGAGTAGATGGCATACAAAACTCATCTGTGCTCCAAATAGGAAGCGCGGGGGTTATACAGCCGATATCGCAATTATTTAACACAGGCGGTTTTACAGGTCCTGCCCCTCAGATTCCGGATCCGGATACTGCTCCTTCTGTTCCTTTAGGGCCGCCTTCATAAGAGGTGATTGAATTGGACACTTGGAAACAAATGATGGACTGGAAAAGGATGGCCGAAGAATATTTTGGTGATCAGTTCTTTACACCGAATCAAAATCAAAGGTCGACTAATAATCAAAATAATGAGAGTCCTCTTTGCAACATCTATGACACACCACAAGAAATTTGCTGTGTATTGGCACTGCCTGGTTTGAATCGTACAGAGGATGTTGAAGTTATGGTCGATCCGTTTAAACTGACCGTACAAGGAAAGTTATCGCTGACGTTAGATTCCTATCACTTAAGTTCGGAGGAATTTCAACTCGGTGCTTTTCATCGAGAGATTCATTTACCAGAAAGAGTTCTTCAAGAGCCTGTTCAGGCTTTTTATCGAAAAGGGTTATTATTCATTCGCTTACTAAAAGATACAAGACCTGGAGCAAATCAGCGAAAAGTAAATCTAAACTGGGTGCAAGAATAGTAGTAAACGTGTTCTTGACGACCATATATGTACTACCTTACAATAAAGGAAAACAACGGAAGGAACAGGTGTATACGTCCAATGCGCAATTAATCTGATTTTAGCCATTTACTTGAATAAAAAAGTAGAACGCTAGATAGGATTTCTCTGCCCATTTTTAGGACTTCATTACAGGCCTGTTTTTTTGTTGCAAAAAGACGTGTTATTGCGTGTTTTTTTGTGATACTTATTTTGGCTTGGGGCAGACCTCTCTAGTTAATAGGGGAGGTTTTTTTGTGCTTTTATTAGAGGCGAAGCAATTAGAAAAATCGTATGATGGAAAATTAATTATAAAGCAAACAGAGCCGTTTCAACTTTTTACTAATGACCGAGTAGGTCTTGTTGGTTTGAACGGCACCGGAAAATCAACGTTTCTTAAATTACTAGCAGAAACTGAGGATAGAGATGCAGGGGCCGTACATCATTACGGATCACTTGCAATCGTTAGCCAGTTTGACCAAGAAGAGCAATGTCTCACTTCCAAGAGTGAAGCGGCTTGGAACCTGCAAGGCAAAAAGTATGACACGATGAGCGGTGGTGAAAGAACGCGTACTCAAATCGCTGCTGCTCTAGAACAAGATCCAGATATCCTTATCTTAGATGAACCTACATCTCATCTTGATGTCGACGGAATGGATCAACTTGCAGATGAACTTTTACGTTTTAAAGGAGCACTTTTGCTTGTGTCACATGACCGTGCATTTCTAGATACGGTATGCACAAAGATCGTCGAAATCGATCACCAAACGTTCGCAACATATCCTGGTAACTATTCAGATTATCTGATTCAAAAAGATCAACAACTCAAACGAAAACACTTTGAATACGAACAGTATGTTAAAGAAAAAACAAGACTTGAGAGAACGGCTAAGGAAAAAGCATCTAAAGCGAGAGACTTGAAGAACAAACCAACTCGCATGTCTTATAGTGAAGCAAAGCTAGGAAAAGGAAAACTTCAAAATGCAAAGCGTTCACTTGAGAAGAAATCGAAGGTTATTGAGAAAAGGATCGAGATGCTCGATAAGAAGGAAAAGCCAAAGAAGCAACAGAATGTGGAATTCGATATACAACGATTTCCTAAGGTTCATGGAAAACAAGTCTTAGCTGTTAAAGATCTTTCTTTAAGGTTTGATGAAAAACCACTGGTTCAAAATCTTACATTCTCTGTAAAACCGGGGATGAAGATCGTTTTAACAGGCAAGAACGGAACCGGAAAATCCACCTTACTTCAAGAAATCTATAAAGGAAATGAAGCGATTGAAAAGTCTAATCAGCTTAAAGTCGGCTACTTCCATCAGCATCTTAATATTTTGGATCCACAAAAAAGTATTCTTGAGAACGTGATGGAACGTAGTCTGTACGATGAAACATGGGTTAGAACCATATTAGCAAGAATGTTATTTAAACGTGAAGATGTCTTTAAAAGAGTAGATGTATTGAGTGGCGGTGAAAAGATGAAGACTGCTCTCGCAAAACTTTTCTTAAGTGACTACAATGTATTGTTACTAGATGAACCTTCAAATTACTTAGATTTGTTTACAAGAGAAGCGTTAGAAGAGGTCTTAGTAGCCTATCCTGGTACGTTTATCTTGGCTACTCATGACAGACGCTTAATGGAAAAGACAGCCACTCATATTCTAGAGCTGCAGTCATCGAAAGCATTTTGGTTTGAAGGAAACTATAAAGAGTTTACGATGCGAAACGGAATCCGAAATGAGCATCATTACGATGAAGATGAGTTGCTCAAGATGCAGTTTGAGATGACAGAACTGATCAGTCAACTTTCTGTTTGTTCAGAACTCAGCAAAAAAGAGGAGCTCGATCGCCGATATAATGACGTACTGCATAGAATGAATAAGTTCAGATCATAAAGAAGTAGAGCCGTTCAAAATGAGCGGCTCTACTTCTTTTTATCTACTTTTATGGGTGGTTCTTCTTGATCGGTGATTCCTGAATCATAGCCGATCTGATTTAAATCCTTTTCATCGGCCACTGTACCTCCGGCCATTCCTTCGTTCATCATTCGGTCAACGTCTAAGTACAGATCTTTTTTACCTTCATTTTCTTTATCTTTTTTAACCATGTTAATCAGCCTTTCTGTTTTGAACTAGTATTAGAATGTCCTATTTTGAAACTTAATTGCAGTCAAGCCGTATAAAAAATAAGTGAAAATCGAATATATGTAGATTCAAATATAAGAAAAAAAGAAATGAGGAGATCATATGAAAAAGACATTATTGGCTGTTCTTTTATCGTTCAGTCTCACGGGATGTTCGGCAGCGGAAGACGTTACGAACGGAATTAATTATGTACCAGAAGCAACAGAATACATTAACGATGTGCAACAATTCTCAAAAGAAATTCCTTCGTTAGCGGAGAAAGCTGTCTCAGATCAAAATGCACGAGTAGAGTTAGAGAAGGCGCTTCAAGAAATGAATACAACGATTGAAGAGTTTAATGAACTATCCCCACCATCTGTATTCAAAGATATTCATAATCAGGTGATGGAGCATAATCAAACGTTCCAAGATGGAATAGATCAGTATCTGACAGCGGTAGAGAACGGAGAAATAACTCCTGACTTCTTAGAGAAAAGCGGTTTGTTAGATGACGTCAAAGTATATACGGACTTGTTGAACGATATTAAGCAATTAGGCGAGTAATTCTTTTTTCTTACTTTTACACATTTTCTTAAAATTTCATGTTACATTTCGACTAAATTCGGGAATATGACAATGAGATAATTGGTGAGGGTGGGTAAAAGAATGGACGACTATCATATTAAGATTGAAGATTATATGCAGCTATTGAAGAAAAGATACAAAAAAGGCAGACTTCAGGCGAAACAATATCGAAAACGTTTAGAGCTCATTCATCTTTGGCACATGCGCGGTGTGGTCAAAGTGCCAAAGGAATAACTTGAAAATAACCAGTCTTTGACGATAAATGTATAAACACGACTAGTCTTGGCAGGTGCAACATGATTTTATTAAATAATACGTTCAAAAAAGCTAGGCATACAAAATATGATTATTTCTATCATATTGCGTTTGCCGTTCTTTTCTGTTTATACAGTTTCCTTATGCTTTTTTCCAGCAAATTGCTGGGTTTTTTGTTTTTTGTTTATGGACTACTCTTGTTAGGACATACCGTATGGAAGGGAATCCGAACACGTTATTCCATACCTTATATCTTGTTCGGACTAACCATTCTTTTTTTCAGCAGATTGTTCTGGTTAGAGGCATTTTCTGTACTGCCTGTTTTATTTTATGAAATTTTCCAGATTAGCTTCTTCCTTGGTATAGTTATTGGAATTTGTTTACTTTATGGATTGATGGTTAAAGGAGCACCTCTAGCTAACAAATTTCAAACTCACGGTGTTCATAGCATCTACTTTGTAACAGGATGCCTCTTGCTTCCCTATACATGGATCTTCAGCTATGGAGCAGTTATGCAAGGGAATACTAGTAGCCTCATATGGGCATTGCTTATTCTCGTTCTATGGGGATTATTATATTTCGCGCAGCTCGTTACTCATCATAACAAAGTCATGTTAGCTGCATTATTTGCAGTCAATATTGGTGTAGGATGCTGGGCGATTTATAGATGGATAAACATATTGACGTAAAAAGAGAGAAGCCTTTTATGGAGGCTTCTCTCTTTTTAGTTTCTTCTTAATTTAGCTAGCAGATGCAATATTTCAAAGTATAGCCAAACTAAAGTGACCATGAGTCCGAAAGCACCGTACCATTCCATATACTTAGGCGCTCCGCGATCTGCTCCATATTCAATAAAATCAAAGTCTAAAACTAAATTTAGTGCAGCGATCACTACAATAAAAAGGGAAATTCCGATACCGATCGGACCAGTGCTGTGCAGATATGGCACGCTCATTCCAAAAAAGCCTAAAATAAAACTAGTCAGATAAACAAGCATGATTCCCATAGTCGCTGAGAAAACGATCAATCTGAAGTTCTGTGTTACTTTTATGATTCTGAACATATAAGCGAGCAATAAGGCAAATAATGTTCCAAATGTTAAAGCAACGGCTTGCAAGGTGATACCATTGAATTGAGCTTCAAAATTAGCCGATATACCCCCAACTGCAAGCCCTTCTAACGCGGCATATACCGGTGCAAGTAATGGTGCGGTTTTAGGAACGAAAGCAACGATTAATGCCGTTACAAGACCCCCCACCAAACCAATTAAGATCAAATGACCGACTGGGTTACCTAAATTGTATTGATACCATGTAAAAATTGCAGATGCCATCAAGATAAGCAGAAGAATAAACGTTTTGTTCACTGTCCCTGATAAAGTCATCTTTTTGCTAAAAGACGTCCCCCTGAACTTATCAAAAGTGGAGCCTTTTAAAGCAGGATTCGCACTTCTCATGTAAAATTCCTCCTTCTTTCTATACATAAAATACGTACAAACATCATTAAAGTTTCATGCGTTAAATAATATGTCACGTCATCATTCATTATAATGACGTTTCAAGTGAATTTTAAAGATATTAGGAAATTTTGACTATTTTAGACAAAGACCGACAAAAATTTAATGTTATGGAAGTATTATATAGTTGAAAGAAGGGAGGTGAGTATATGCGTATATCAAACCTCATTATGCAGGGGTTAATCGCGGGTGCCGTCCTTTTTATTCCTGCAGAAGTTTTTGCAGAGAAAGAAGATGTGGAGAAACGGAATCAAAATGCTGAGCAAAACAACCAGCAAATCGTACAGCAAGACAAAGTTACAGACCGAGTTCCTGTACAAGCAACAAAACAAAAAGGAACAGCATTAAGAGCAAAGCCGACTGAAAGTAAAGGTAAAGCGGAGTTGGCTAAACCTCAATCTAAGCGATCTGAAACAAAGTTGAAGCAAGTTCCGATATCGAAACAAAAAAATTCTCAGAATGCAAACTACCGAAGCAAGGTAAAAAAATCAGATTCTCAAAGACAATCGAAAGAACATGTCCCGGTGAAACAGACTGAACGAGTAATTCAGGCAGAGCGTTCTGAATTCAAAAAGACTGAATCATCAAGTGCTATACATAGACAAACAGTGGTAAACAAATCAGTTCCCAAAAAAGAATCGGTAAAGGTACTTAGAAAGAAGCCTATTCCATTAAAGGAGAAAGTTAGTCATCCACAGATGAAAAAGGATGTCTCTCCTTTACCAAATAAGAAGTCTTCAAAAGTACCTTCCCATCCTGTTTCAAAGGTAATTCCGGCTGCTACAGGACAAGGGTCTTCCTCACCAACAAACCAATCGGATAGTGGAAGTGGAACAGCGTCATTTGCTAACTTTAAAGCTAGCTTAATGTTGCCGATTATTTTTGAAGATGGGGAAAAGGTTTCTGTGTATTTTGGCAGAATGGACCTCTTAAGAAGTCAATGGGTGAACGCACCGCCAGGAAGACCACCGGAAAACGCTCTTTAATTTTCAAAATTGTGATGTGAACAACTATCTGAAAATTTAAGGAGCGAATAAAAATGAAAAAAGTCAACCGTACATTTGTAAAATCTATCGTATTTGCTGGAACATTAACTCTTGCAGCTGTTGTAGGTACTGGGGCTGCTGAAGCGGCTGGGCATCAATCAGAAAAGGCTATTGCTGCTCAAACTGCAAAAGGATCTCATGCTAACGTACAAGCTAAGGACGAAAAGTTTGAAAAACCAGCTAAAGTTACGGTGAAGATTCCAAAGCCAGTAAAAGTTGAAAAGCCAGTCAAACCTGAGAAAGCTGCAACTAAGCCAGAAAAAGCTGAAAAGCCTGCAAAAGATAAGAGTCATTCTCAAGCTGCTGAACATGCAAGTGAAACGGCTAAGAAACACGCTGCTCCAAATGCAGCAGTTCACGCTGTTGCGACTAAAACAGAAGAGCCTGTTGTAGCAAAACCTGTTACTGAAGAACCTACAGAAAAAGTTGTAGTTCCTGTTGAGGAAGAAAAAACAGAAGTAATTGAAATTGAAGTTCCAGTTACAACGAATCCTGAAGAGGGTAAAAAGGAAGATTCAGTAACAGAAGATGATGATGCTACTCGTAAAGAGGATATCGAATATGCTTCGGATGAAGATGCGGTTAAAGAAGACGATGAAGATTCTGAAGATGAAGCAGTGCAAGAGGAAAATGAAGATAATCCAGTAAAAGAAGAAGACAAAACAGATGTTATTGCTGACGATGATGCAGTTAAAGAGGACGATGATGTTGAGAATGGAGAAGACCATTCTGACGAAGAAGATTCTGAAAACACAAAAGAAAAGCTAGAAAACAAATCTCTTCAAAACAAAATCAACTCTAATGCGTTTGAGCGCTCAAGTGAAAACGCAAAAATGCATGCTGCACCAAACGCTGCAGTACATGCTGATGCTGTTGCAACAGAAGAAACACCAGCGACCGAAGAGGAAGTAAATGAAGAGGCTCTGGCAACTGAAGAGACTGCGACTGAAGAAGAAGTAACTGAGGAAGCTCCGGCAACTGAAGAGACTACGACTGAAGAAGAAACTGAAGTTCAAGAAAACAAATCTCTTCAAAATAAAATGAATTCTAATGCATCTGAGCGTTCAAATGAAAACGCAAAAATGCATGCTGCTGCAAATGCTGCAGTACATGCTGAAAAAGTTACTGAAGAAACAACAACTGAAGAAGAAGTAACAGAAGAAGCTCCGGTGACAGAAGAAACAACAACTGAGGAAGATGTTTCTGCACTTTTGAACAAGATTCGTTCGTTAGCATCTGAGCACGCTTCTGAAAATGCAAAGTTACATGCAGCTATTAACGCGGCAATTTTAGCAGTTGAAGATGTTTTAGAAGAAGATGCTTCAGAAGTTGTTGAAGTACCTGCAACTGAAGAAGATATAACTGAAAAAACAGTTGAAATCACAGTAGAAACTGAAACAAAATAGTAAAAATGAAGTCAGGGATTCGCGGTCCCTGGCTTTTTTGTATTGAAATAAACTTTTATAAGTCTTCGGAAAAATTTATGAGTCTTCAAACTTTTTTATAAGTCCTCAAAAAAATTTATAAGTCTTGAAATGCTTTTTATAAGTCTTCAGCTTTTTAGAAATCACCATGCAATGACTATATATTCCAACGTTTTCTTTTATATGTTCAGGGAAATATATTCATAAAGACGCAAGGAGGTGGGATAGTTGCTACAAAAAGGTGATGTTGCACCCGATTTCACGTTACCATCTACATTAAAAAAAGATATTTCATTATCAGATTTTAAAGGGAAGAAAAATGTCCTTGTGGCTTTTTATCCGCTAGATTTTACACCTGGTTGAATTAAAGAAATAACCTCTTGGAAAGAGGATTACAAACGCTTTGAAGATGCCAATACAGAAGTGCTTGCAATCAGTGTTGATCACATATACTCACACAATGTCTTTGCGGCAGCCCTAGGAACCTTGCCTTACCCACTTTTAGCCGATTGGCATAAAAAAGTAACGAGTAAGTTTGGTGTTCTTAACGAAGAAAATGGAACTGCTATTCGATCATGTTTTGTTATCGATCAAAAAGGTGTTGTTCAATTCAGCAACCATACGTTTGATGCGAATGAAAAGCTTCAATATGAAGAAGTATTTAAAGCTTGTGAATCATGTGGAAAAGGAGATTAGCTGTGGACAAGGAACGAAAGAATCACGACCCCATTGAAGATCCGACTGCTCACGCAGAACAAGAGATCAACGCTTATTTTTATGACGAGAAACAACAAACCGATGGCCATCCCACTGATTATATGAATAGTGAGATGCCTGCTGTTAATATTGCTAAACCGGATGATGAAAAATAAGGCTGCTTTTTAGCAGCTTTTTTATTTTGTCGCTGATTTAGCATATCTTTTGAAACCGGCAACATACCAGTAATGTTGTGGTACTATATAAGCAGAAGTATGCTGATATAGGAATAGGAAGGAACAGCTGAATGAATATTTTTTTAACTGGAGCAACTGGTTTTCTAGGTGGTCGCTTAATTCAAAATTTAGCGCGTGAAGGTCATACACTTTATGTGTTAGCGCGAAACATACAAAAAGCGGAGCAGCTTCTTCACAAGACAGCTGGTTTGAACGGCGTTATTCATATAATCCAAGGGGATATCACAGCTCCTCACTTAGGTATGACGAAGGAAGCGGAGCAAGAGCTTACAGATAAAATGGATGTATTTTATCATATGGCAGCCCTAGTGAAATTTGACTTAGATCTTAAAGATGAACTTTTTGAAATAAATTATACAGGTACTCATCATGCACTTCATGCTGCTAAGAAAATGGGTGTATCACACTTCTATTATGTGAGCACTGCCTATACTCTTGGCAAAGATGAATATGCTAAAGAAGAATTGCACAGTATGAGCAATGATTTTAACAATCCATATGAAGAAAGCAAGTGTAAAGCAGAGCACTTATGTATGGAGTTTACAGATTGTTTTAACGTAAGTATCTTAAGACCGGCGATCATTATCGGTGACTCTAAAACAGGTGAAGCGGATTCTAAGTTTACACTGTATGGATTACTTCGAAGCCTTGAAGTCTTTAAGAAAAGATTTCAGAGGAAAGGAATGGGAGATCGCGTTTTCCACTTATTGTGTGAAGAAGGCAGTACACAGAATCTTGTTCCTGTCGATTATGTGGCGGATGTTTTATCTGGTGTATTAAAAAAGGGAAGAGAAACAAAAATCTATCATATTACAAATAATAATCCTCCGCTTAGTGCAGATGTTTTTCAGGTTATGAGGGAAAAAGCGGGACTTGAGCTGTTCAAGCTTGCTCCGTACGATTATGAGCCGTCTCTAAATGAAGAAGAACAACTCCTCAACAGCGTGATTGATGTATATAAAAATTATTTGAACAGAAATATCTCATTTGATGACAGCAATACTCAACAAATGCTAGAAGAAATAGAAGCTGCACCCCTTAAGATGGATATGCCGATGATCAAACGGATCATTGAGGGATATCAGAACGCTTCTGCTCAAAAATAAAAATATGCATCTATTTACATTTTATGCATATACTGCTATAGTGTAGAAGTAAAGTAACTAATCTTAATGAAACCCAAGGAGGTATGTATCATGAGACAACTTAATGGATTGACTTCAGAGAGTGTAATTTATGTACAGCCTATTGGGACAATGAAGAATCGCAAGTAGTTTATTTGCGTATGTAATATCTTCGCTTAAATTTGTCATTTAACCATGGGCTGTACAACAGTGCCATGGTTTTTTATATGAAGAGGGGTATTTGTGTACCTTTCTTTCGGTAAAGAACCTAATTATGTATATTTAGGTTCTTTTTCTATTTTGTAAACGCTAAAAGATTGTTGCTTTTAACTCTTGACACCTTTGACGGTTGATTGGAGTGGAAGGTGCGAGACTCCTACGGGACAGGCGGGCAGGTGAGACACTTAAATGTGAAACATTCAAATGTGGCTCACCGCCTGCCCCGTGGAAAGCGAGCACCTGGAACGGAAATCGACACTTCCAAAAGCAACAGACTTTTGCGGAAAAAAGACTTTTATAAAATGACAACATTTATTCGGAGGGTATTACATTGAATTTAAAATCACTAGGTTGGAATCAAACATTTGAAGAATCGTTTAAAATATATGAAAATCAAAATCTTGTTCCAGGAAGAATTAGTGTAGAACATAAAGGACTTTATAGTGTTCTAACGGAGCAAGGTGAATTATTAGGTGAAATTACAGGAAAGATTCGCTTTCATGCAACAGGACGTCATGATTTCCCGGCAGTTGGAGATTGGGTAGCGGTTCAAGCTATTCCACAAGAAGGAAAAGCTTACGTCCACGGAATCCTGCCGCGAAAAAGTAAGTTTTCTCGAAAAGCAGCCGGCTTAACAACAGATGAACAAATTGTCGCGACAAACGTAGATACGGTCTTTTTAGTAAATGCTCTAAATCAAGACTTCAACCTTCGCAGACTAGAGCGTTATTTGTTAATGGCTTGGGAGAGCGGCGCGACTCCAGTTATTGTTCTAAGCAAAGCAGATCTTTGTGATGATGTTCAAAAGTTCTTAGATGAAGTGGAAACTATTGCGTTTGGAGTTCCTACATTTGCAGTTAGTGCAGAAACAGGTTTGGGTCTTGATGATCTAGCGGCCTATATTTCAGAAGGTGAAACGGTTGCTCTATTAGGTTCTTCTGGTGTTGGAAAATCAACACTGGCAAATAAACTTTTTGGGGCAGAGGTATTGAAAACGAATGTTATTCGCGAAGAAGATGGAAAAGGAAAGCATACGACTACTCATCGTGAACTTCTTGTTCTTGACCGTGGTGGAATTTTAATCGATACTCCAGGAATGAGAGAGCTTCAATTGTGGGAAGGCGATAATAGCTTAGGGCAAAGTTTTCAAGATGTTGAAGGGTATGCAGAGCTATGTCGTTTTAGAGATTGTACCCATCAAAACGAACCAGGGTGCAAGGTGCAGGAAGCGATTGAAACAGGTGAACTGAAGGAAGAACGCTATAACAGTTATGTAAAACTTCAGCGTGAGTTAGCATATTTCGCCCGTAAAGAAGATCAGAGATTAGCGAATGCTGAAAGAGCAAAATGGAAAAAACTCGCTGGTGACCGTACACGCGTTCATCGTAAATAAATGAAATAGAAGAGAAATGGTCTTATGACCATTTCTCTCTTTTTGGGCTAATGAAATCTTAATTGGCTAACTTTAAGTATTAAAAAGGATTTTCATAGGGAACCATCAAAATAAGAAGAATGAGGAGGGATAAGATTGGCACAAGTATTTACGATACAGACGCATCAAAGAGATGAGATGTATGAGATTACGAGTACATTAGAGGCTTATCTGGAAGAACAGCGTGTAAACGATGGTGTGATGTACATATACTGTCCGCATACGACAGCAGGAATAACGATTAACGAGAATGCTGATCCAGATGTTGTTCATGATATGCTTATGCGATTGGACGAGGTATATCCATGGGAACACCAAAAGTATCGTCATGCTGAAGGAAATTCTGCTTCACATCTTAAGGCAAGTACTGTTGGTTCTTCACAAGTGGTGTTTATTCAGAACGGTAAGCTTCTCTTAGGGACTTGGCAAGGTGTATATTTTTGTGAGTTTGATGGTCCGCGAACTCGAAAATATCACGTGAAAATTTTGAACAAATAAAAGTACTTATAAAAGATTCACTGTGAAAGTCAGTGAGTCTTTTTTTATTTCCTACTAAAGTTCTAGGTAGGCGAACCATAAAGAAATATGTTGAATAATAGGGAAAACTTTTAAATTTAACATAAAAATTCTATTTTTCCAAAAATTTAGTTGTCTAATCCCTTATCTTCATGTACTATTTTTTTAAATAGTGGAAATTATCATAATATTCAAACAAGGGGGATTTTAGGTGGGGATTAAGAGAGGGTTAAAAGTATTAGCGGTTTCTGCGTTATCACTAGGACTTTTGGCAGGTTGTAATTCTTCTGGCAGTTCAGAAGGAAGCAATGGTGGGGGAGGAAGCGGAAAGGTAATCAAGATCGCAACGCAAACTCCTTTGTCGGGTGGTAGTGCAACTCTTGGTGAATCTATTAAGCTTGGCGCGCAACTGGCGTTGGAAGAAAACAAGAAGAAGTTTGAAGACTTAGGGTACAAGCTTCAGCTCCAGCCTTATGATGATCAAGCAGATCCTAAAAAAGGTGTAGCAAATGCACAGCTTATTGGATCGGATAAATCAATCCTTGGAGTAGTGGGTCACTTAAATTCAGGCGTATCCATCCCGTCATCTGAAGTTTATGAAAAATATAAAGTGCCGATGGTTTCTCCAGCAAATACTGCGACAGAGGTAACGGATCGTGGACTTAAAACAGTGAACCGTATCGTAGCACGTGATGATTTCCAAGGTCCTGCTGGTGCAGACTTTGCGATCAATAAATTAGGAGCTAAGAAAATTTTTGTTATCCAAGATAAAACAGCATACGGAACAGGTTTAGCTGATGCGTTTAAAAAGGCAGCTGAGGATGCTGGAGCAGAAATTCTTGGTTACGAAGGAATTACCGTTGGTGAGAAAGACTTTAACGGTGTACTTACACAAGTGTTATCAAAGAAACCTGATCTAGTGTTCTTTGGTGGATTATACACAGAAGGTGGTCAGTTGATCAGACAAGCTCGTGACAAAGGAATTAAGATTCCATTCATGGGCGGAGATGGAATGGACTCCTCTACTCTAGTTGAGATCGCTGGCGATTCTGTAAAAGACGTTTATTATACTTCTGTAGCAGCTGATGCGAGCAAATCAACAGAAGGTAAAGATTTCTCTTCTAAATACAAAGAGAAGTTTAACAAAAACGTAGAGTCTTATTCAGCATACGGCTATGATTCTATGAGCGTACTATTAAAAGGACTTGAGGCTGCGATCGAAGGAAGTGACGGAGATCTTCCGGCACGTGAAAAAGTAGCAGAAGAAATCCGTAAGATACAAGACTTCCAAGGTGTTGTAACGAAAGTCGGTTTCGATGATATCGGTGACAACAAGTTTGCAAAAGTTTACATCTACAAGTTCAGTGAAGCTAAATATCCAGGCGTACAAGAAGGCGAAATCAGTAAGTAAACTTATGTTTACAAGAGAGGGAATGACCCCAACGGCCATATCCCTCTTCTTTTTTACATACTCCCCAGACGTGAAAGAGAGGAATATTTATGTTAGCTGAAATTTTACAAAGTCTGCCTCAAGTACTCGTAGATGGAATTGCTCTAGGTGCGATATACGCAGTTATAGCACTTGGTTATACGATGGTTTATGGAATACTAGAGCTCATTAATTTCGCCCATGGTGAAATTTTTATGACAGGAGCTTTTATTGGAGTTGCCATGCTGATTCTGATGACAGGAATGGGCTGGTTGGCGGCGATGCCTGCCATTCTTGCTTTAATTCTTGTTTTGGTGGTTACATCGATCTTAACGGGATTCATGGGTGTTGGAATAGAGCGTATGGCATACAGGCCGCTCCGAAACTCCCCAAAGCTAATCACGTTGATCTCAGCGATCGGTGTTTCGTTCTTGCTGCAAGATCTCGTTCGTTTTATAACGGAATACAAAAGAGGAAATTATATCTTAACAGGTCCATCCATGTTTAATGAGCAATTTTCTATTAAATTTTCTAGCATCTCCTCTTCGTTCAGTGATGCATTCTTTAAAACCTCTACATTGATTTTAATTATTGCGGTTGTGATCATGATGATCGGACTGGATTTCTTCGTTAATAAAACGAAGTGGGGTATGGCGATGAGAGCAGTAGCTCAAGATCGTGAAACAGCATCGCTCATGTCGATCAATGTGAACAGAGTCATCTCGTTGACCTTTTTCATCGGATCAGCTCTAGGTGGTGCAACGGGTGTACTGTTTGCTGTGCAATACGGAACAATCGATCCGTATATTGGTTTTATTCTAGGATTAAAAGCATTTACGGCTGCTGTTCTTGGAGGCATCGGAAATATTCGTGGTGCTATGGCAGGTGGACTCATGTTAGGGATTCTAGAAATGTTTGCAGCTGCTAATCTCCAGCTATTAACGGGTGGTATCTTTGGCGCAGAGTATAAAGACGTATTTGCGTTCGCCATTCTAATCGTCGTATTAATTTTCAAACCAGAAGGACTGTTTGGCAAAGCAGTTACTGAGAAAGTGTAGGTGAAGAGCGATGAATAAGCTGACAAGTAAACTAAAAGGCAACAAGCTGGCCCAAATTATTCTGCTCGTCCTTTATGTACTGATTACCTCGTTGAGCCTATATCTTGCTCAAGCATCTGTAACAGCTTTTCTGTTGCTGTTGTTCTCATTATTGCTTCTGTACTATACAGAGTTGCCAGACCGTCTAAAATGGTTGATCGCAGGTGTCGTCCTTATCGGTGTAATACCTTTTGTATCAAGCACTGGACCAGGTTATCAATCTTACATGGAAGTCGCTACAGTTGTTGGTATCTATGTAGCGATGGCATTGGGGCTAAATATTGTTGTTGGTTTAGCTGGTTTACTAGACCTCGGGTTCGTTGCTTTCTTTGCGATCGGAGCATATACGTATGGGATCTTTGCAACAGGTCAAGCAGCTAACTTTATGCCGTTCGGAACGTTCCCTTTATCGGGTGAGAGCTTTTGGATCTTTATTTTAATCGGATGCTTTGTAGCTGCACTTTTTGGTGTCTTATTAGGTATCCCTGTACTTCGTGTAAAAGGAGACTACTTAGCGATCGTTACGCTTGGTTTCGGTGAGATCATTAGGATTGTATTTAATAACCTTGATAAGCCGGTGAATATTACCAATGGAGCAATGGGGCTAGCGTCTGTTAAACCTCCAGAGATCTTCGGTTATCAGTTTGTCTATCCGAATCAATTCTATTTTATTGTTCTTGCTATCTTGTTTCTTGTCATTCTGGCTGTTAGAAGATTTGAGTTCTCAAAAATAGGCCGGTCTTGGAAAGCGGTTAGAGAAAACGAGATTGCTGCACAATCGATGGGTATCCACCTTGTGCGTACGAAGCTTTTAGCATTTGCCATCGGGGCTTCTTTTTCAGGAATGATGGGGGTTGTCTTTGCAGCGAAACAAACATTCGTTGACCCTACGAGTTTCACATTGCTAGAGTCTATCACCATTCTAGTAATGGTTATTTTAGGAGGCATGGGCAGTGTACCAGGTGTAATCCTTGGTGCAGCGGTGATTACCATTTTAAATCTACAAGTACTGACAGAGGTAACAAATTACTTGAATCAATTGAGTCTGGATGGTGTGATCAGCTTTCCAGAAGCACTCGCTCCAGCAAAAATGCAACGATTTATCTTTGGCGCGATTTTAATCATATTTGCCATCTATCGCCCTCAAGGGTTGATTCCATCTAAAAATCCTGTGTTTGATGAAGAATCTCTTAAAGAGGGATCTAAAAAGCACAGAAAAGAACAGATTACGGTTGAACCTGACAAAGGGTTTCAGGCATAGGAGGCGGTATAGAGATGTCGATTTTAACAGTTAGTAATCTTACTAAACAGTTTGGCGGACTTGTTGCCGTAAATTCAGTAGATATGACAGTGGAAAAAGGTTCAATAACAGCTGTAATCGGACCGAACGGAGCAGGCAAGACTACCTTTTTTAACCTGATCACAGGGGTATACCAGCCGGACAATGGAAATGTGCAACTTGGATCAAGTTCTTTAGTAGGGTTGAAGCCACATGAGATTTCCCGACACGGAATTGCTCGTACGTTCCAGAACATACGTCTTTTTTCAAACATTACCGTTCTTGAGAATGTAATGGTAGGTTTGCATAAACAGTTGAAAGCGGGAATCGTAGGCACTTTGTTTCAAACAAAAAAAGTAAGAGAAGAAGAACAGCTGGCGAAAGAAGAAGCCTACCACTGGCTTGAATATGTCGGCCTTGCAAAGCATCTAAACGAAGATGCTCAGAATCTATCATATGGAGCTCAACGAAGGCTTGAGATCGCGCGTGCACTGGCTACAAAACCTAAACTCTTGCTGCTAGATGAACCAGCAGCTGGGATGAATCCGAGAGAAACACGCGAATTAACCGAGTTTATCCATCGAATGAGAGAGGACTTGGATGTAACGATCGTTTTGATCGAACATGATATGAAGCTAGTCATGGAGATATCTGAACAGATTTTTGTATTGGATCATGGCGAAAAGATCGCTGAAGGAAAGCCTGCTGAAATCCGTAATAATGTAAAAGTGATTGAAGCTTATCTTGGAAAAAGTGCCGTAACACCAGCGTAAGGAGGAGAACGATGAGTATTCTACAATTAAACGATATTAACACATATTACGGTGGTATCCATGCGCTAAAAGGTATTAGTATTTCTGTAGAAAAAGGGGAAATCGTTACATTAATCGGATCGAACGGTGCAGGGAAATCAACAACTTTAAAAACGATCAGTGGACAGGTTCTGCCGAAAACAGGTTCTGTTATCTACGAAGGAAAAGACATCTCGAAGCAGCCTGCCCATATTACTGCTCAAACGGGTATTGCACATGTTCCTGAAGGAAGAAGGATTTTCCCTAGACTAACGGTAAAAGAAAACTTAGAGATGGGTGCTTTTATCGTAAAGGATAAAAAGGTCATCAAGGAACGTATGGAACAGGTTTTCGACTATTTTCCAAGGTTAAGAGAACGCTTGACTCAAAAAGGAGGTACGATGAGTGGCGGTGAGCAGCAGATGCTTGCTATGGGTCGCGCCCTTATGTCTAAGCCGCGTCTCTTGTTGCTAGATGAACCTTCAATGGGATTAGCTCCTGTTATCGTAGAACAAATTTTTGATATTATTAGTGATCTCAATAAAGAAGGAATGACGATTCTTCTCGTTGAACAAAACGCGTTTCAGGCCCTTCAGATCGCAAATCGAGGCTATGTCCTGCAGACTGGAGAAATTGTGATGGCTGGACAAGGGAATGAGCTCATTACAAATGAGTCCGTTCGAGAGGCTTATCTGGCTTAACCTTCGTATTCTTTGTTGCTTAAGTAAGTAGTTGATTTGCGTTCCAGGTGCTCGCTTTCCGCGGGGCAGGCGGTGAGCCACATTTGTACGTTTCACTCTTAAGTGTCTCACCTGCCCACCTGTCCTGCAGGAGTCTCGCACCTTCTACTCCAGTCAACTTGTCAGGGAAGAGAACCAAGATACCGAAAAGCATCAAACTATAATTGTAAGAATTCTGATGTATATCGTTCATGATGCATGCTTTCCGCGGGGTGTTCAGCTTATTAAAGACTGCATACTAAAAAAGTTATTTCTGACATTTAACAGGATAGTTTACAGAACAAATGAAACCGGGTTTATTAGGAGCTCGGTTTTCTTTTTGTGTCTATTTCCTCTTTATTATTGGATGAAATTGTTATACCTTTAAAAGGAAGAAGAAAGGGGTATGATTCATGATTAAAGTACTCTTTGTATGCTTAGGAAACATATGTCGATCTCCTATGGCGGAGGCGATTTTTCGAGATCTCGTAAATCGAGAAGGTCTATCTGAGAAAATTTCTATTGATTCTGCTGGAACGGGAAACTGGCATGTAGGCGAACCGCCTCATGAAGGAACGAGGAATATCTTGAAAGAGAATCGGATTTCCTATGAAGGTCAGAAAGCGCGCCAAGTTAAAACAAAAGACTTAACAGATTACGATTATATCATCGGGATGGATGCTGAGAATATCGGTAACATGCATAGGATGGCAGGTCAGACGAAAACAGGTGTGATTGCAAGGCTGATGGACTTTGTACCTGAAGATGATAATGAGGATGTTCCGGACCCGTATTTCACAGGTAATTTTCATGAAGTGTATGACCTTGTTACAGCTGGGTGTGAGAGGTTATTGATCGAAATAAAGAATAGAGAGTCGTTATAACACAGGAGGATATGTGATGGGTGAGATTCGTCAATTATCAACGGAACAAGAAGTGCGTGAAGCTTTTCCGGTTATGAACCAGCTTCGTACGCATCTATCAGAAGACCTTTTTTATGAACTTTTTTTACAGATGGAGAAAGAAGGCTATACGTTATTTGCCAATGTTCATGAAGGACAAATTGTGGCTGTGGCTGGTTTTGCGATTTTGACCAATCTTTATGATGGTAAACATGTTTACTTGTACGATCTAATCACAGATTCTAACGCAAGATCTAAAGGATATGGTGAGGAACTTCTAGCATTTTTGGAATCTTTTGCACTTCAGAATAACTGTAACTGTGTTGCGTTAAGTTCGAATGTGAACCGCGTAGATGCCCATCGGTTCTATAAAGAAAAGATGAATTATGAGATGCCGAGCTATGTGTTTAAAAAAAGGTTTTAGTTTAATGGATTGTTAATCGTAGCCGAGCATCAATCTTGGGTATCATCTCAATAAAGCGAACAAGAAACTGTATGCAATCTTGATGCATTATATAATTATTGTAGCAAAGCAAAAAGCTGGCCAAGGAAGATCATATCATGATCGACCTTAGCCAGCTTTTCTTTTTGAAAAGGTTATGTTTTAGTAAATCTTATTAAGCACGGCTACGCATACTGCGCATGATCCAGCTTACGATAAGTACTACTACAACTGCACCGATAATAGCTGGAACGATTGCAAATCCTGCTACCATTGGTCCCCAATCACCTAATAATAATCCACCTAACCATGCACCAACAAAACCTGCGATGATGTTACCAATGATTCCGCCTGGTACGTCACGTCCTGTTAAAAGACCTGCTAACCAACCGATGATTCCTCCAATTATAAGTGCCCATAATAAACTCATGTAAAATTCCTCCTTTTATTTTTGTGTGTTGTAATATGGAATTATTCTTAAGTTACCCATTATAAAAAATTATAAACTTATCCTGAAAAAAGTTTTTATCACCCTAAGGAAGGGGAAAGATAAAGGGAAATGTATAAAAATAAGTAAGGGGTGAGAGGAACTTTGACATTATGGCATATACTCAAACATATGAAAGCCAAAGCATTTGGTATTGAATTCATGCATGGTTTTCAAAGAGGAGATGTAACAGGACTTGCAGCACAGCTTGCTTATTATTTTCTGCTTTCGCTGTTCCCTTTTCTTATCTTCTTATTAACGCTTGGCGCCTTTTTTATAGAACCTAAAGAAGCACTGGATCTGTTAGAGCACTTCGTTCCATCAGAAGCGATGGATTCTGTTCGAGAAAATTTACTTGCTGTATTAGAAGGAAGAAGTGGTGGCCTCTTATCAATCGGTATTCTGGCTACGATATGGTCAGCTTCTAATGCGATCAATGCTGTAATCAAGACTTTAAATGAAGCATATGGCGTTGAAGAATGCCGAAGCTTCATAAAAACAAGGTTATTGGCCATTTTCTTAACGTTTGGTGTTATTTTCGCTTTTGTTGTAGCACTCGTTTTCCCTGTATTCGGTAAGATGCTTGGAAACGCAGCCTTTTCCTATTTAGGATTAAGTGATGAGTTCCTTCAGATTTGGGGAGTATTACGGTGGTTGATTAGCTTCCTTATCATCGCGACAGTTGTATCTGTTCTTTATTATTTGGCTCCATGTAAAAAGCTCAAATATAGTGAGATCTGGTACGGTTCACTTGTTGCCACATTCTTTTGGCAGATCGTTTCATTCGGTTTCGCCTTTTATGTTGATCATTTTGGTAATTATTCTGCCACTTACGGAAGCATTGGAGCGATTATTGTTCTCATGCTTTGGTTTTACCTCACGGGTATCGTCTTATTATCTGGTGGCGTCCTAAATGCGACATTTCATAAGTTTAAGATTGATTTTGCCAAGAAAAGGGGCTTGTTAAAGGCTGAATCCTAGGAAAAACTATACATACCTTGTCGTTAAGGAGGTATTATTGATATGGGAAAAAGCAACAAGCAGACCCACAACAATAAGAACAACAAAAATGATAGTCAGCACAAAACGAGTAAGTCCTCTAACAAAAAGAATGACTTTCATTAATCGAAAACGAACAAGTATGAAGCTGTCCTCTTAGCAGGACGGCTTTTTTGTTTGTTTAGAACTGGCAGTGAAAAAAGTACAGAAGAAGTACATGTTTTGAATGAATACTGCGAAATGTGTATAGGTGACGGAGAAAAGTTTGTGTCTTTTACCTGTATCTCCTTAAGAGCTTTGCATGTTACACTAAAAAGGCACTTATGGGAATTTCTTTAAAAGGCAGGAGAAAAGGCAGTATGAAAAAAGTTAGATTCATTTTTAGTATTTTAGGTACACTTGTTTTTATCGTGTATATGGCAGTCTTAATTAAAGCCACTCTTTTTTCATTTAATGAATATGTATATGGAAGATCAGCAAATCTCGTGTTGTTTGACAGCATAAGGCTAATGTGGAGAAGTGAGGATGATTGGCTGATTCTGAAGAACATTATCGGGAATGTGCTCTTGTTTGTACCATTTGGTTTGTTGCTGCCTTTAATTTACCGAGTGTTTAATTCTTGGCGTTTTATTTTCATTTTTGGTTTTGGGACAAGCTTTATTATTGAAGTTCTTCAATATGAGTATTTCAAACGAATCTTTGATATTGATGATATCTTCCTTAATGGTATGGGAGCGATGCTCGGACTTTTCTTATATAAGTTTTTAGCGATGCTCTTCCGATGGATCGAACGATTATTAAAATAAGAGTTGTATATATAAGCAACAAAATAAATAAACCGGACAGCGATAGTAGCTGTCCGGTTTTTGTATGCTTACTTTGTTTCTTTTCCTAGTACACGGTTAACACGCTTTGTCAGCATTTTCATACCATCTCCACCTGCTTGGTAGTGACGAAGCTTACCTTCAGCATCAAAAACGTAATATGCAGGCACATACTCGTTTTCAAACGCGTCAGTTAATGTATGGTCGTTGTCCACAAAGATTGGCTGTGTAATATCGTGTTCTGCTGCCACTTCTTTAATTTGATCGATATCCAGATCTTTTTCTGAACGTGGCATATGAACCGCAATCACGTTCAGTTCGTCTTTATAATCATCACGAAATTGATTAATGTTAGGCATTGCATCTTTACATAGTCCACAGCTTACAGACCAAAAGTGAATAAGTGTTGGTTTATTACCGATCAAATCACTTTTTGAAACTTCTCCATTGATCCATTGTGTAGCACCATTAAGTTCTGGCATATCCGAACGTAATCTCATCATAAAAATATCTACTCCTTGTTTTGAAGATAGTTAAGTTATCTAATGTCTAGTTTAAAGGTTGAACCACTAAAGTCAAAAATCCTGCTTTACTTTACTAATATGGTGTAAAAAGAAAAAATTTATTTCTAAGCTGTTTTGGATTTTATGGATATCTTATTATTATTTTTAATAAAAAGTATCGGTAAACAGAGTAAGAATAGCATGCCACAGATCGCGAAAACAAAAGCACCGCCATCAAACCAGCTGATGAAACTTCCTCCGATGATAGGACCAGACATGCTTCCAATGCTAAAGCTGATACCTGCTAAAATATTTCCTGCAGGAAGATGGTATTTAGGAAGCAGGTCACTCATATACGCGATGCCTAGAGAGAACATCGATCCAACAAACATTCCGGATATAAAGAACAGACTGATCAGAAGCCAAAAGTTGTTCATGCTCCAGTAAGTTGCTAAGAACGAGAAGAAACCAGAAACGAATGAAAAGATTAAGATGGGTTTTCTTCCCCATCTATCGCTGAGAATACCGAGTGGCAACTGGAAGACTAGACTACCTAATACGAAAGCAGGCAGTAGAACAGCTACCCAATCTAAGCTGATTCCATTACGTAGTGCAAATACGGGAAAAGAACCATGAAGAGTTGCTTCTAGAAACCCGTAACCAAAGGGTGGTAATAAAGATACCCATGCTAATTTCAACACATCTTTATAGCGCTCGAAAGCTGTTACACCAGAAGTTCGAGCAGACTCTGTTTCAGGTCTTTCGTTTCTTATCGTGGTCATTAGAAGAAAAGAAAGAAAACAAAGACTGGCCGCAAGCCAAAAAGGTAGGTTTTCGTTAACTTCTAGCATTTTTGTCATAAGGGGTCCGATTCCAAATCCTGCTCCAAATGCAATCCCGTATATAGAAATGTTTCTCCCTCTCTTTTTTTCAGGGCTACTTGTCGTAATCCAAGTTTGAGTAGAGAAATGCAACATATGATCTCCAATACCGATCAATAGTCTTAATACAAACCAAAACCAAAATACTTTCCAAACAGGAAACATAGCAAAACAGAGTACAACCGCTAAAAGTCCTGCTAAAATGAGTGGTTTATAACCAAGTTTTCTAAGAGGCTTCTCTATAAACGGAGAAGCGATCAAGATACCTATATATAGAGCTGTCGCATGGAATCCGTTTAATGAAGCAGATGTACCGTCCTGCTCAAAGATGACTGCAATTAAGGGAAGCAGCATACCTTGAGCAAAACCTGATATAAAAACAATGCTGACTAGAACTGAGAATTTATACGTAGAAAGCTGCATGAGCATCTCCTTTTCAAAACAAACTAAAACCATTGTACAATGTAAATCATAAAAAGTTGAGTGGAAGTTTAGGATGAGGAGGGTGTAATTTTGGAATTTAAAATGACTGCAAATGGATTTGAAACGGATGTAGAGTATGGAAGGCTTGATATAAGCGGAAATGCTGAGTATGGTTTTCGGCCATTTCAACTTCTCGTTTCTTCTATAGCTGTATGCAGCGGTGGAGTTCTTCGAAAAGTATTAGAGCGTATGAGAATGCAATATGATGACATCACTGTTTCAGCAAAGATCAACAGAGTAGAAAAAGAGGAAAACGAGTATCGGACATTCACCTTCACTTTTTGATCAAAGGAAAAGAATTATCAGAAGAAAAGGTCGAGAAAGCATTAAACGTAACTCGAAAAAACTGTTCGATGGTTCAGTCTGTCAAAGACAGTATAAACATCACCGAAAGCTTTGAAATCCAACGTTAAATTTAGTGCCCTGATTCTTTATAGAATCAGGGTTTTTTATTTTCCAACAAAATCCGGAGAGATCAAAGCAGGGAACATGGATAAATTTTATCGGTTAGAAAAAAATAGGGGAAAGGAGGATGTTATGAAAAAGAGAATTTTTATTATGTTATTTGTCATGCTTTTTGTGTTATCCAATACAGCATTAGCAGCTGAGAAAACAAAGCAACAGCCAGAACAAAAACAAAAACAAGCAGAAAAAATAGAAAAAGCTGCTCCAAAAGCAGAAATTAAAATACCGAGTTCGGTTCTTAGCATATCAAAAGAGAACACGTATCCTAACTCTGCTCAAGATCTTCCGTACTTAGAACCGAGTAAGCTTGCGAAAACTATGCTCAAAACATCGGACGTGCCAATTACAAATCCAGATTTAATTCGTTTATTAAATGAGTCAACGATAAATGGATCGAAAGTAGCTTTTTGGTACCGCGCAAAAATCTACCTAGGTCAGTGGCCATTGTCTTATCAATCAACTGAGACGACTGTGAACTGGGAACATCAACAAATCAATACGAACCGTTTAGACAACAGAGGTGCAAAAGCCGTTGCGAAACTGTCTTATAATCAAACAGCTCATAAAAAAGTAAGTGGTGGTCTTACAGCGTCAATTCCAAATAGTGAAGCTGTTCAGAAGATGATGCTCATCACAGCAGCAGAAAAGTCAAAGCTACCTTTATCTTTTCAGACAGCTGTTGGGGCAGGTACAAAGAAATCGAACGTGTACCATGTATCACCAAAACAAGTGGGATATTTAGATAGTTATGTGCCGGCCGTTAATGAAAGAGGACGAGTCACTTACGGAGAAGTGTATATCGTATTAAAAGGCGGTAAAAGAGAAATCGTGATTCAAAATGTTACACAGCAAGGAATTGGTGCTTGGATTCCCGTTCAAGACCACGTATCTTTCAGTTTTCATACAAGCAATATGTAAAAAAGGACAGCTCCTTAATCAGCTGTCCTTTCTTTTTGTTTAACCTATGACGTCCTCGAATGGTTGATTTCCGTTACAGGATGCTCGCTTTCCGGGGGGCGTGCGGTGAGCCTCTTAGCGCTCTGCGCTGTTAAGAGTCTCACCTGTCCCGCTGATCCCCCAGGAGTCTCGCACCTTTCACTCCAATCAAATTCAAGGAAGAATGCAAAAAAAAAGAGACATACAGAAGATGTCTCCTTTTACATAGAGTAGCTTAACAATGGTCCACCCATTGTTCGCTCCAGTCTTGAATGGCATTAATGATTGTTTTTAAAGAATTACCTTTATCCGTCAGTGAATACTCAATTCGCACAGGTGTCTCTGGGTAAACGTTACGCTTCACAATTCCCACAGACTCCAATTCCTTCATCCGTTCCGTAAGCATGCGATCACTCATTTCGGGAATCTGGGATTTGATGTCTTTGAACCGCTTAGGGCCATCCATCAAAACGCGAATGATGAGTCCTGTCCATTTTTTACCGATAATATCCATGGCTACCTCGTACTTCGGACACATCGTGCTATAATCCATTATCCTTCACCTCAATCTATATGAAAAAACGATGCTTTTTCTACAGTCTATATTTGCCTTCTATTATACGGTTTAAACTTACTTTTGTAAAGTTTATAACTTTTTAACGCTTTAAAGCTTCGAGGTATTATTTTTAAAATCTACTTCTTTATAGTAAGAATGTTTTACAAGTACGTTCGGTCCTAAACATTGAACAGCAGGGCAATGACAGTTTAATTCTTTTGCAAGCACTGATTGGTTCCATGCTTCATAAGCATCAGGTAAGCTTGTGTGTTTTATATTTCCAAGAGCAGGAGCATCTCCAAAGTCTGTCACGATAATATTGCCATCAAATAAATTGATATTTAATCGTGATCTTCCATCAGGGTCATTACGCACTGTAACATTTTCTTCTGCTTGAAGTCTTCTGATCAATCTCAAATCCTCTTCGTTTTGAGAGCAAGCATAGAAAGGGAGAGTCCCAAAAAGCATCCACGTTTTTTTATCTCGAATATCCAGAAGGTGGTGAATACTTTCACGCATTTCTTCTAATGAGATGGTTTCCAATGTGCTAGCAAAATCACTCGGATACATCGGATGAATCTCGTGACGCTGACAGCCCATCTCCAGAACATGTTTATGTATCTCTTCCAAGTAGGGCAACGTCTTCTTATTTAACATCGTTTCAGCAGATACCATCACACCAGCTTTTGTTAAAGCTTGTGCGTTTTCAACTAAGCGGGTAAAGTAAGCTTCGCGTTGTTCAACAGAAGGCTTCTTTTCCATCATCGCAAAACCAGTATCAGAAAACTCCTCCACCGTTCCCCAGTTATGGGAGATATGAAGCACATCTAAATACGGAATAATTTTTTCGTAGCGTGCTAAATCTAAAGTTAAATTTGAGTTAATCTGAGTACGTGCACCACGTTCTCTTGCGTATTTTAATAGTGGCACAACGTAATTATTTACTGATTTTAAGGAAAGCATCGGCTCACCGCCAGTAATACTGAAAGCTCTTAATTGAGGAATTTCATCGAGTCGTTGGATAACAAGTTCAAGTGGAAGAGGCTCAGGGTCTTTTGTTTGAAGAGTGTATCCGACAGCACAGTGCGCACAACGCATATTGCACAATGTGGTTGTCGTTATCTCTATATTGGATAGCTGAAGTTTATTATTTTCACTCATATCTAAGTAAGCTTCCCACGGATCATTCTTTGGGGTTATCGCTTTTAATTCGGTTTTTAACACCATCATACATCTCCTTTGCGACCATAAATGGACAGTATCTATCTTAACCGAAGCCACATTAAAGAAAAAGGATAATATTCTGTTGGCAAAATCGGTTGACCTTGTTAAAGTAGAAGGGATGGAAAGGAGAGATCAACATGGGTAACTCTATTCAGGATAAATCCTCTCAAAAAGAATATATTAAAAATCGTATTGACTTATTAGTTGATGTTTTAGATTCTATAGATGCTGAAACAGCAGGAATTGAAGAGATCGACCGAATCATCGGAATGCTGGATGACTTAGAAGAAAAGTGTAAACAGTTCCGTCACGATTGGGAAGAAAAATAAGCTCGAAAACCGTTTCTTTATTAAAGAAGCGGTTTTTTTTGTTATAATGAACTCATTAATAATTTTGATTACGCTTACAATAGCAAGTCATAAAGGGGTAGTGAAGAGATGGAGAAATTTCAAGAAAGCATGTACAAGCTGATTGTAGAAACATCAACGAAATTGCCAAAAGACGTTCGCCGTGCCATTCTTGCAGCTAAGCTAAAGGAAAACGCCGGAACACGTGCTGCGATGTCTTTAGATACGATTACGGATAATATTTTAAAGGCTGATGAAAATGTTTCACCAATCTGTCAGGATACAGGACTTCCTACTTTTAAGATCAAAGTTCCTGTAGGAGCGAACCAGATTAAGATGAAAAAAGCGATTCGTCAAGCGATTGCGGATGCAACAAAAGATACGAAGCTTCGTCCGAACTCCGTTGATTCAATTACTGGAGACAACAGTGGGGACAACTTAGGAGACGGAACGCCTGTTATTAAGTTCGAACAATGGGAAGAAGATTACATCGATGCTCGTCTGATCTTAAAAGGCGGCGGATGTGAGAATAAGAACATTCAATATAGTCTTCCTGCTGAATTAGAAGGCTTAGGACGTGCGGGACGTGATCTAGACGGGATCCGTAAATGTATCATGCATTCGGTGTATCAAGCTCAAGGTCAAGGCTGCAGTGCCGGTTTTATCGGTGTTGGAATTGGGGGAGACCGTACATCAGGATACGAGCTAGCGAAAGAAATGCTATTCCGTTCAGTAGATGACGTTAATCCGAACGATAATCTTCGTAAACTTGAAGAGTATGTGATGGAGAACGCGAATAAGCTTGGGATTGGTACGATGGGCTTCGGTGGCGAAACGACATTACTCGGCTGTAAAGTTGGTGTGATCAATCGTATTCCAGCGAGTTTCTTTGTATCAGTAGCTTATAACTGCTGGGCATACCGTCGTTTAGGTGTGAAACTGAACGCTGAAACGGGAGAAATTCAAGATTGGTTGTATACAGAAGGCGAAGAAGTAGACTTCACTAAAGCTGAAGAGGAAGCAGCAGCCGCAGTTGAACAGCAAGAAGAAAAGACGAGAAGTGTTACACTCGAAGCTCCTATTACGGAAGAACAGATCCGTGAGTTGAAAGTTGGAGATGTTGTGACGATCAACGGTATGATGCATACAGGTCGAGATGCTATTCATAAGCATTTAATGGATAATCCGGCTCCAATCGATCTGAACGGTCAGATCATCTATCACTGCGGACCAGTAATGGCAAAAGACGCTGAAGGAAATTGGGTCGTTAAAGCGGCAGGACCAACAACAAGTATTCGTGAGGAACCTTACCAAGGCGACATCATGAAGAAGTTTGGAATCCGCGCGGTTATTGGTAAAGGTGGAATGGGTCCAAAAACATTAGCAGCTCTTAAAGAACATGGCGGTGTTTATTTGAATGCTATTGGCGGTGCTGCACAATATTACGCTGAATGTATGGAAAAAGTTGAAGGTGTCGACCTGATGGAATTCGGTGTTCCAGAAGCGATGTGGCACATTCGAGTCAATGGCTTTACAGCAGTTGTTACGATGGATTCACACGGAAACAGTCTGCATGAGCATGTGGAGAAGTCATCTTTACAAAAGCTAGAGCAGTTTAAAGATCCTGTATTTAAATAAAATGAATGTGGGAGCCACAGTTCTGATATGGAACTGTGGTTTTTTGCTTTTTACAGCGTGAGATGAATAAAGAGTGTCGAAAAGTGTCTATCCATGTAGACTCGTGGATAAATCGCAAAAACTTTTGGATTGAAGGAGCAAACTTTTGGATTGGGCATCAAAAGTTGTGGATTGAAGCAGCAAACTTTAGGATTCATCTTAAAAACTTTAAATTTCCATCGCAATCGGACATTGTTTTCACCAAGTACATTCGTTTCCTTTATATCCCTAGCATGGTTTTCTGCATTTACTACAAAATAAAGGTATAGGTTGTCGCTTGAAGGAGGAAGTTTAATGAGAATCAATCGGCTCCTGTGCCTAATATTGGTTTCAATCATATTTTTTACACAATCACATGTTATTTATGCTCAAAGAGGCGTATCCAATCAAAGACTGGAATGGTACTTTGAGAAAAAAGGGGAAGAGAAGCCTCCTATTACAGATGCAAGGTACATGGAGCTTGTCCATAAATACGATAGCCTTTTTATTGGAGACCCAGGAAAAAAAGATATCTATTTAACCTTTGATAACGGGTACGAGAACGGTTATACCGACAATGTTTTGGATGTGTTGAAGAGAAAGAAAGTACCTGCAGCCTTTTTTGTAACCGGACAATTTATGAAGACTCACCCTCACCTAATAAAACGAATGGCTGACGAAGGGCACATTGTAGGGAATCACTCCTACTACCATCCAGATCTTACCCAAGTGTCTGATGCACGTTTGAAAAACGAGCTTGAAAAAGTAAAGCTCAGATACACGGAAATAACCGGAAGAACAGATATGAACTATATTAGACCTCCACGAGGAGTGTTTAGCGAAAGAACGATTATGCTGGCTAAACAAGAAGGGTATACACATGTGTTCTGGTCACTTGCCTTTCTAGATTGGGAAACCAACAAACAGCGTGGTTGGCAATATTCATACAACCAGATCATGAAGCAGATCCACCCAGGTAGCATTATGCTGTTGCATACGGTTTCTAAAGACAATGCAGATGCACTCGAACGCACGATAGAAGCTCTTCAAAAGAGAGGCTATACATTTAAAAGCTTAGACGACTTACAGCTAAAAAAATCTGTACCCACTCCATTATTGTTTAAATCTTAAAAAACACTTTTGCATACTTTGCGAAGGTGTTTCTTTTTTGGGCTAAAAAGCATAAAACAAAAAGACGCTTAAACCTCTTTTCCTAGAAAGTGGTTTAAGCGTTTTAAACATTTATTTTATTACATTTAGTTGTACGTCATCTAGGTAAATCTCATGTTTGCCCAGTGGCGATCCTGAACTTTTTCCAAGAAGAAACTTTAATGACAACGTATCTGTTTCAGTAGGAGTAATTTGGAACGTATAGGTGGTGTCTTCATTCCCAATTTCAACGCTCTCAGCAAAATAACGTTTGTACTGTGAGTTCTCTAACGTTACCTCTATGTTGCGAGCAATCTGTGAGGATATCGAAAAACGTAGTTCGTAATTCAATCCTTCGACTAACTTTAAATTACCTTGTTCTAAAAGAACACTCCAAGGCTCATTTCCTTCAGAATCGATGCTGATCTTGGCTTTACCTTCTTCACTCACGATCTCAGCATTTGCATCGTAATGAATATAGGGTGTCCAAAATGAAAGGCCGGAAAGGAAATCTCCATTTTTTAATGGTTTCATATCGACATCGTTGTAATCGGGAATATTGGTTAGTTTCTGTAAAGTAATGTCGTCTAAGTAAACATCAGCAGAATGGCCGCCTAAATAAAAAATGAATTGGCTGTTATAATCTGACGTTTCTCCTTCATACGTAAATTTTAACTCGTGCGCATCATTCGTTTTGTTAAGGTTTACTTTTGCTGGTGCTACATAGAACTTTTTGCCGCTTTCATCTAACACACCAACCTCAATAGATCTAGCTCGATCAGCTTTCCCTTTAAAGGATAGAAGGTAATCATTCCCTTTGATCAACTGGATACCTTTTTGAACCAGATATTTATCTGCTGTTTTTGAAGAATGTCCTTTTAAAATGGCATGAAATTCACGCGTTTTTTCGTTAACAACTGCTGAATCCTTTTTGTGTTTTGAAACAAAGTTCCAAAACGTTAATCGATCCATCGCACCTTGATCAAATGTTCCATTGTAGATGTGATTACCATCCGGAAGTGGGGGTTTAGTCGCAGACTCATTAATCGGTTCATTTGTGACTTCTTCAACACGTACGTTCCCAATCCAAACCGGGATACTTCCATTGTTACCTAGGTTAAATTCTAATCGAGCGGCAAGATCTGTATCGGCGAGCATATCGAAAGTAAAGGAGTGGGTTTTAAGTGTATTATTTAATTTAATCGTTTCTTCATTTGAGTATTTGCTCCAACCGCGTTCTGCGCCACCGCCTACTTTAACAGACATTTGTCGATCAGCTGCTGCTTTTGCATCAAAGCTAACTTTGTAACGTCCGCTTTTTCCGAGTGAAAGAAGCTGAATCGCTTGTACAGAATGTGAAAATGACCCAGGAACTTGTGGGGTAATCACTGCAAAATTCTTATTATCGATCATTTCTTTTTCTACAGAAGCTTCACCACCAAAGTCTGGAAGAGTAACAAGGTTCCAGTAGGTCGGATCGAATGGCGATTCATTTTCATCGATAACTGTAAAAGGTCTTTCAAAGTTTCCGTCATAAATAAGATTACCGTCTTCAAGAGGATGTTTAGCTTCTTTAGGCAGTTCAACAGGCTTTGGTGTAGGTTCAACTGGATCTCGATAATCGCGGTTTTTCAATTCATACACACGAACATAATCAATCTCCATCTGTTGAGGGAACGTAGTCGTTTCATCGGGATCACCATCAAACCAGCCGCCAACAGCGAGGTTCATGATTAAATAAAAGTTTTGATCAAATGGCGCTGGATACGAAAATTTGATCGGATTATTTTGCCCCTTTGCATACCACTCATTTTGCGTTTGATAAAGTTCACCGTCTACATACCATCTGATTTCACCAGGTTCCCATTTGATCGCATATGTGTGCCAAGTGTTGATTCCCTCGTTAAAAGGAAATTCATATTCTTTTCCTGTATAACGATTGTTTGGCCAAGTCTCCCCATAATGGAGGGTGCCAGCCACTTTATTTGGTTTACTTCCCCAAGCTTCCATGATGTCTATTTCACCTGATGCCGCCCATCCACCATATCGGTCTTTTTCAGGTAACATCCAAACAGCTGGCCACAAACCTTTTCCTGTAGGTGATTTTGCTCGAACTTCATAACGGCCATATGTTTGACTAAATAAACCCTTTGTTTTTAACTTGGCAGACGTATAATCATAGGTACCCGAATCATCCGTTGTTTTCTCTTTTTTTGCACGAATAATTAGTTTGCCATCTTGTATAAAGGAGTTCTCTTCAGAGTTCGTATAATATTGTTTTTCATTGTTGCCCCAACCAGGTGTAATAAGATTTCCCTCTTCATCTTTTATCCAGTTACCAATGTCATAGGTCCATTTTCGGGGGTCGATGGTTGGTTTGTTAAATTCATCTGACCAAGTAAGAGACCATTTTGTTTTTTCTTTCTTTTTTTGTACTTCTTTATTTCCATCATCTTCTGCTGAGGCGATCACCCCACTTGGCATCATTAATAAAGCAGAGACTGCTAAAGCACAGATTTTTTTCACTAAGCAAATTCCTCCTTTGTTATTAATACTGAATCGAAAGCGGTTTCGGAAAACTCGAAAAAATATAAGAACGATACGAAAGCGCTTTCGCTAAAATTAGTATAGAAAATTTAAAAAAGCTATTCAATCTGACTTTAGTATTGTTTTTTTTAAAAATAATTTTCGGATTGAAATTGAAGTTGGTAGAACATGCAAGTTTCGTCTACAATAAGGAAAGCCACTTTTAGCTAAGAAACGAGTGAAAATAATATGAAAAATACAAAACAAAACAACCCTATTATGAAGATAGGTGAGACAATTCCGCTTGAAATTAAAAGGTTAGGGATTAATGGTGAAGGAATTGGATTTCATCAACGACAAGTAGTCTTTGTTCCTGGAGCCATTCCTGGTGAAGAAATGTCGGTTATCATTACGAAAGTTTTTCCGAACCGAGCAGAAGCAAAGATAAAGAAAGTATTTAAAAAGTCCAAAGATCGAGTGACTCCACCATGTCCAATATATGAGACATGCGGCGGATGTCAGATTCAACATATGTCTTATCCTGCTCAACTAAAAGAAAAGCGTGATATTGTTGTGCAGGCTTTTGAGCGATACACAAAGATTCATAGAGATAAATTAAATGTGAGAAAAACAATTGGGATGGACGAGCCTTGGGCATATCGCAATAAGTCTCAATTTCAAGTTGGTAAGATCGATGATACGGTCATTGCAGGACTTTATAGCTCCAACTCACATAAGTTGATCAACATCGATCACTGCCTTGTCCAACACGAGGATACGAATATTGTCACGAATAAAGTGAAACAGATTATTAGAGATCTGAATCTACCGGTTTATGACGAAAGAAAACAAACAGGAAGCATTCGTACCATCGTAGTTCGAACAGCTTTCCGTACGGATGAAATTCAGTTAGTCATCGTAACTGCAACGAATGAGTTGCCGAAAAAAGAACTTTTTGTAGCAGAGATCAAGAAAAGACTGCCTCAGGTGACTTCCTTTATTCAAAACATAAACGAAGAGAAAACGTCGCTTGTATTCGGTGAACAGACGGAGGGTATTTTCGGAAAAGATACGATTACTGAACATCTTGGAGATCTTCGTTTTGAGCTGTCAGCACGTGCGTTTTTCCAGTTGAATCCTGAGCAGACTGTAAACTTATATAACGAAGTAAAAAGACAGGCCAATCTGACTGGTAAAGAAAAGGTTGTTGATGCTTATTGTGGTTCGGGTACGATCGGCATGTGGCTTGCGAATGGTGCAGAAGAAGTAAGAGGGATGGACATCATTAAAGAATCCATCATGGATGCAAGAAAAAATGCTGAGAAACACCAAATTAAAAACGCTTATTATGAGACAGGAAAAGCTGAAAAACTTCTCCCGAAATGGGTAAAAGAAGGCTGGCAACCTGACGTAGTAGTCGTAGATCCACCGAGAACAGGGTGTGATCCTGTTTTCTTAGAAACGATAATAAAAACAAAACCTAAAAAAATGGTGTACGTTTCTTGTAACCCTTCAACATTAGCGAAAGATGTCCACATGTTAATAAGTAATGGTTATAAGGTAGAACAGATTACTCCTGTGGATATGTTTCCGCAAACATCACAAGTTGAAGCTGTATGTACATTAGTTCTTAAATAGTTAGTGAAAGGAACGGTGCTGCATGAAAACGGAAAAAGAAAAGATGATCGATGGAGAAATGTATCGTGCGGATGATCAACAGCTTGTTACGGAACGTATCCAGGCGAGAAAGCTGACAAGAAAATACAACGCGACAACAGAAGAAGAATGGGATAAACGGAGTTCCTTGATCAAACAATTATTCGGTTCAACCGGTCAAAATGTTGGAATAGAGCCTAACTTCAAATGTGACTATGGCTATAATATACATGTTGGAGAAAACTTTTATGCAAACTTTGACTGCACCATTTTAGATGTATGTGAGGTTCGGTTCGGTGATAACTGCATGTTAGCACCAGGCGTTCATATCTATACAGCTACTCATCCGTTAGATCCTGTAGAAAGAAATTCTGGGACTGAGTATGGAAAATCTATCGAGATCGGAAATAACGTATGGCTGGGTGGAGGATCTATTATTAATCCAGGTGTTAGAATTGGAGATAATGTGGTAGTTGCTTCTGGAGCGGTAGTGACGAAAGACGTTCCGGCAAATGTAGTAGTTGGAGGGAATCCAGCAAGAGTAATAAAAACGATTGAAATGAAATAATATATGTAAAGCTTTAAAAATTCAGAAATATACACACTATCCACATGGTTTTCCACAGAAAATGTGCATAACCACTACTTTTTGCACAAAGTTGCACATAATAACATCCGTTACAGATTTAATTATCCACATTACTAACAGACTTGTGTATAACTTTATCCACAAGGTAAGTGTCGCATTATATTTCTATATTAAAAAAAGACCTGCTATCCCAGCAGGTCTTTTTGCACTTAGCGACGACCTTTTTTCTGGCGTCGGTCAGCGGCTTGTGCACGTGCTTGTGCTTCAAGATCGTTTTGATCTGCCAATTCACTTGAGTACTCGACATCAAGTCCTTTGGCTTGAGAAGCTTTAGCATTGTTGTGCAATGAGGACTTTCGGTTACGTTTTTCCACACAAATACCTCCTTAAAGATATCACGATGTTTTGAAACGTAAATCAAAAGCGATTGAGGAACTTGTCCTCAACTATAGAATGTGCATTTTTCAGCTAAATATTATAGGAAGAATCATCCTTTTAGATTTCATTGGTGCTCTATGAAAGTAGTTGATTTCCGTTCCAGATGCTCGCTTTCCACGGGGCGTACGGTGAGCCTCCTGCCGCTTTGCGCCAATAGGAGTCTCCACCTGACCGCTCGTCCCGTAGGAGTCTCGCACTTCCACTTCAATCAACTTGCTCATGAAGGGAATAACAAAAAGTCAAAAAAGTATTTCTTTAGGAATTATCTTCGTTTGTCATCTCTTGTGTCTCTGCTGTTGATTCAGCAGACTTTAATTCCTCTTTATACAGAATTTCTTGTGTTTTAGTTAGATCATCATTTCTTTCTTTTGCTTGTTGCTTTTTACTTTCCATAACGTTACCTCCTTACAAAAAAATAAAAACATCACTCAAAATGGAGTGATGTTCTTTAGTATGCGCAGAGGAGCTCTTCAAGTTACCTGTATTAAGCTTCCTTTAGCTGTTCTTCCACAATTTCCAGTGGCTGTGTTTGTGTACGAAGCATGTGCATAAGATAGTTATCTTTCTCAATCTGATAAAGGTTATAGATATCTTGCCCTTGATTAAGCTGATCATAAACATCTTTTCTTGTTTCGTTAGCTAACGTCACATAAGGAATTTTTTCAGCAGCTTTTTGTGAACGAATATTTACTTTGCGAATACGCATAAAAATGGTGTGGATATCTTTCTCATAAAACAATTCAGAAAAGAAAGCTTCTTTTGCTAAAGAATTATATCCTTTTCCGAAGTAAGGCTGACCAATCCAGGTGCCAAGAAAGCCATAGCCGTCTTGGACATCGAATAAATTAATGGTGCCGATTGGATTATGCCACTCATCCAAGATCGTTCTGGAAATAATGTTTCCTTGGTCTTCTTCCTCGATCGTTTGCTTCGTTAGAAATAGAAATTCTTCAAATGAAGCCGCTTTTTGACGCACAAAAGGGAAGACGTCTGGGTGCACCATTAAATTGTAAAGAACATGACTGTCTGATAAATCACGCTTTTTCAACAATTTAATCCCTCCTAGAGGGCAGAAGTATCCCCCACCCTCGAATTAAGAATAAAAATTAATTCGGGGTGGGAATCGAACCCACTAGGACCAGTCATAGCTGGTGGCGCACCAATTGCCTTCCCTTGCTTCAATATTTAATTTATGAAAATAATGTTGTATTTGATTCTGGAGCGACTTTTAAAATGTTCCGGATTCGCATAATCCGCATGTTGCTCTATTTGTATAATAAGACATTTTTTTAAAAAAGAAAATAGTTATTTTGTAGATTTTTTGTAAATTATTTCTCCGTCGATCATGGTCATGACAGGGGTAGCAGAAAAGTGGAACGGATGCTCAGTCCAGAGGGATAAATCAGCATCTTTTCCGATCTCAATACTGCCTACTCGATCATCGATTCCAAGGTTCTTGGCTGGAGCGATTGTGATTCCTTCAAGCGCTTTCTTTTCGCTCAATCCTTCTCTAACGGCAATTGCCGCGCAAACGTTTAAATATTGAATCGGAATATATGGGTGATCGGTAGTGATTGAAACTTCAACGTTATTTTCGGATAGTATACGATACGTATCCCATGTTTTGTTCTTAAGCTCTATTTTAGATTTTCTTGTTAGAGTGGGTCCAACGCTTACTTTTAAATTTAAATCTTTAAAAGAATCAGCGATCAGGTGCCCTTCTGTGCAATGTTCAATACGGAAATCTAGGTTGAATTCTTCAGCGAAACGAATAGCTGACAGAATATCGTCTGCACGGTGTGCATGAATGCGAACAGGGATCTCACGATTTAAAGCGGCTGCGATTGGTGCAACACGCAAATTATCTTGGTAGGCTGAATCTTTCGCTTGGTAAAAAGCTTCACGTAGCATCCCCATGATTCCCATACGAGTGATAGAATCATTGTGCCGTCCACTGTGAATTCGTTTTGGATTTTCGCCTAATGCAATCTTAAGTCCAGCCGTTTCCTTAATGATCATTTTTCTAATATCGTGTCCATGAGTTTTAATGACAGATGTCGTTCCACCGATAACATTTGCACTGCCAGGCATGATATGAGCTGTTGTAACTCCAAAACGTACGGCATCTTTAAAAGCGATGTCGAGCGGATGACAGCCATCGATCGCACGAATATGTGGAGTTAGCACCTCATGCGTTTCGTTAGCATCGTTACCAGCCCATCCTGTTCCTTCGTCATATAAACCTAGATGAGTATGAACATCTATGAACCCAGGAAGAAGATGCAGATTTTCAGCTTGAATGATTTCCATATCGGCTGTAGGCTCAATATGCGTTTCGACAGCAATAATTTTACCGTTCTCAATTAGAACATCGCCTTGTTGAAGCTCGCTGCTTGTAATTGGATAAACTTTCGCTTTTTGAATTAATGTTTTCATAATGTGTCACCTGATATTTTATTTTTATTATCATTGTAACAAATCATGTAAAGCCCCCTTTAAGTGTGGATAGGAAAAGTTATACCCTAGGTTTTGCGCTTTTTCTGGAAGGACTTGCTGTCCCTTTAGAATCAACATACTCATTTCGCCAAACATGATTTTAAAAGCGATCGAAGGAGCAGGAAGCCAATGCGGTCGATGCATAACGTCACCTATTACTTGACCGAATTCTTTCATCGTCACAGGGTGTGGGGACGTTACATTAACAGGACCTGAATATTGTTCATTTTCAATGGCTTCTGTAATGAGTTCTGCTACGTCCTTTAAATGAACCCAAGAAACCCACTGATCACCTGAACCCACAGTACCACCTATAAAAAACCGATAGGGAAGGCTTAGTTGAGACAGTACTCCTCCATCTTTACCTAGTACTAGCCCAAATCGGGTGAAAACCGTTCTGATTCCGAGGGATTCCGCTTCTGATGCTTTTGTTTCCCATGCTCTAACGACTTCAGCTAAAAAGTCTGTTCCGTGTCTGGATGATCTTTCTGTAAACACCTCTGTCTCTGAAGTTCCGTAATACCCAATAGCAGAAGCGTTTACCCAAACGGAAGGTTTTTGTGGCATCTTCTCAACGAGTTTTAATAATTCTTCTGTAACTTTTAAACGACTGTTTAAGATCGACTGTTTCTTATCATCGGTCCATCTGCCGTTAATGGATTCTCCAGCAAGGTTTACTACTGCATCAATCGGAGGTAGATCAGGTTCATTGATTGACATCCATTGCACAAAATTAACGTTTTTTTTCTGAGATTGTTTATCTTTTCGTGTAAGAATATAGACTTCATTCCCAAGCGATGTAAGGTGATCCGTCAGAAAGCTTCCTACAAAGCCAGTGCCTCCTGTAATTAAGATTCTTTTCAAGATAATCCACCTCTTTCCAATTTATTTATTTAAAAATTATGAATATTTGTTATAATTCATCTTGTACATATTATATTACCCTATTGAGGAGGAAAGAAGGCTTATGGAGCTCCAAAGAAATGTGCAAGCAAAAAAGAAGAACCCCTTTTTGAAAGCGCTGTTATGGATTGGTATTGCTTTAGCGGGGGGGATCGCCTTATCGATCATCGCGCTCCAAAGAGACGAGAAGATCAATGCAATCTGGTTTGTTGTTGCTTCCTTGTGTACGTATGCCATTGCTTATCGCTTTTATGCACGATTTATTGCTACTAAAATCTTCAGCCTTAATAAGAACAACGCAACACCTGCAGAAAGATATGCAGATGGTAAGGATTATGTACCGACAAACAAATGGGTTCTTTATGGACACCATTTTGCTGCGATCGCGGGTGCTGGTCCACTTGTAGGTCCAACTTTAGCCGCACAGATGGGATATCTGCCTGGGACCATTTGGATTATTGTGGGCGCAGTTCTTGCAGGTGCTGTACAAGACTTTGTTATTTTAATTATTTCCATGAGACGCAGAGGTAAATCAATCGGTCAGATTGCGAAAGAAGAAATAGGGCCAGTTGGTGGAATGCTAGCGCTTATCGGTGTTTTTGCTATTATGGTTATTTTAATCGCCGTTCTTGCACTAGTCGTTGTCAACGCACTTAAATCAAGTCCATGGGGTACATATACGATTGCCATGACCATACCTATCGCTCTGTTCATGGGTGTTTATATGCGCTATCTTCGTCCAGGAAGAGTAGGGGAAGCGTCCATTATTGGTTTTGTATTGCTGATTTTTGCACTAGTCAGCGGCCAATGGGTAGCGGATTCTCCAACACTTGCACCTCTTTTTACATTTGATGGAGAGACTTTAGCATGGATGTTGATCGTTTATGGTTTTCTTGCATCTGTTCTACCTGTATGGATGCTTCTAGCGCCAAGGGACTATCTCAGTACGTTTTTAAAAGTAGGGGTAATCGGAATGATGGCACTCGGTATTCTGATCGTAATGCCTGAGATTCAAATGCCTGCTCTCACTAAATTTATTGATGGAACAGGTCCAGTATTCGCAGGAAACCTCTTTCCGTTCTTGTTCATTACGATTGCTTGTGGAGCCATCTCTGGATTCCATGCTTTGATCTCATCAGGAACATCGCCTAAACTAATCGCAAACGAGCAGCATGCTCCTATGATCGGTTACGCAGGAATGCTAACAGAATCTTTTGTCGCGATTATGGCGATGGTAGCAGCAACGCTTTTAACGCCTGGAATCTATTTTGCTATTAACTCTCCAGGTGCTGCGATCGGAACGGATGTCGCAACAGCTGCTACAACGATTTCCTCTTGGGGATTCACGGTATCCGCAGATGAAATCAATGAACTCGCTAAAAATGTGGATGAAGAATCGATTCTATCTCGGACAGGGGGTGCCCCGTCACTCGCTGTAGGGATCGCACAAATTTTCTCGCAAGTTATCGGTGGACCACAGCTGATGGCGTTCTGGTATCATTTTGCGATACTTTTTGAGGCTGTATTCATATTGACCACCATTGACGCTGGTACACGAGTAGGTAGGTTTATGCTTCAAGATCTTCTTGGACAAATCTACAAACCATTACGAAAAACAGACTCAATGCCAGCTGTATATTTCACGAGTGCGTTAGTCGTTGCTGGCTGGGGTTATTTCTTAGTTGTCGGTGTAACAGATCCGTTAGGCGGCATCAATACGCTATGGCCGTTGTTCGGTATCGTTAACCAAATGTTAGCGGCTATCGCACTTATCGTGGCAACTACCGTTATTTTAAAAATGGGTAAGAAGAAGTTTGTGTGGGTTACATTAGTTCCACTTTCTTGGTTGATGATTGTAACGTTCTATGCGGCTTGGCAAAAGATTTTCTCTGATATTCCGAAAATCGGTTTCTTAAAACAAGCAGAGGTTATGAAAGAAGCGATAACGAGCGGCAACTTGCCAGCTACTGTACCTTCCATGGAAGCTGCAGAAAAGCTGGTATTCAACAATACGTTAAATGCTTATTTAACAGCGATTTTTATGCTACTTATTCTAGGAGTTCTTATTGATGCAATGCGAATCTGGTACAAAGCAATCAAGAGCGAAAAACCTTTAGAAACTTCAGAAGAGCCATTTGTGCAAACAAAGCTTGGTGATGTATCGTGACGTTTCAAGCTGCTTGGAATTGGGTGAAAAACATCTTTCAGATCCTTCTATATATCGGAAAGGGAATTTCAAATCTGCCTGATTATCAAGCTTATGTGAAGCATTTAAAAGAAAATCATCCAGATCGCACACCTCCGACTGAAAAAGAGTTTTTTGCAGAGTTACTCGAGAATAAATACGGCGCAAATGCAAAACGCTGTTGATAAGACTTCATAAGTGCAGGTTGCACTTTCATTAAAAAAGCATTCTTCCCACTGGGGAGGGTGCTTTTTTATGTGATGAACGGGTGAGCTGAGTGTGGTGGAAGGTATGCTTTTTACGGTACGTGTTTTTATATTAATTACACGTTCACCGGTAAAGTGGGGTTAACCACCTGTGATGTAACGATTTACACCTGAGAATGCCGCGTAAGCACCCGTGACTAAGCTTTTTACACCTGAAAATCAGTTCTAACCACCGATGCTGCTTATATCCTCTGCTTCATCCAACGGTAACGTGCTTGTTTCGTTAGTTACAAATAAATCAATGGTTCGCAGACTGTTCAAACAGTACGAAATTCATTAAATATGGTACACTAATTGGTGAAAGAAGGTGGGTAGATGGCTGTTATAACAAGGATTTCTGCTCAGCAAAAAAACGACGAACGATTTAATGTTTTTATACAAAAAGGACCAAAAGAAGAATTCGCATTTAGCGTAGACGCAGATGTTTTAATAAAGTTTTCGCTCCAAAAAGGAATGGAGATCGATGAAGAAGAGTGGGAAGCCATCATTGAAGAAGATCAATATCGAAAAGCCTTCAACAAAGCTCTTCATTATTTATCTTTTCGAATGCGAACCGCTCATGAGATCGAAGTCTATCTCGAGAAAAAGGAAGTTCCTGAAGCCACGATCAAACGAGTTCTGCAAAAACTTTCAGAGTATGATTTTGTGAATGATGAAACCTTTGCGAGATCTCTCGTGAGAAGCCGTATGAACACATCGTTTAAAGGTCCAGGCATGATTAGGCAGGAGCTAAAGAAAAAAGGGATCAGTGATCGTCACACGGAAGAGGCTCTCAATCAGTTCAGTTTTGATGAGCAATTAGAAGCTAGCATTTCGTTTATTCAAAAACAATTTTCAAGCGGTAAGAAACGATCTGAAAAAGAGCAAAAGCAAAGGATCGCACAGCAGCTTCAGCAAAAAGGCTACATGTGGGAAGTGATTGAGATGGCGTTTCAAGAAGCGAAGATCAGTCAATCCGCAGAAGATGAAAAAGAAGCCTTGCTGGCGCATGCTCGTAAAGCTCACCATAAATACAAGAAGTATACTGGATTTGAATACGAGTCACGCATGAAGAAATTTCTTTACAGCAAAGGCTTCAATTCCGATGTAATTTCAGAACTGCTTAACGGGGATGAAATTAACGATCTATAAAGATTTCAGGTCTGTTGTCGTCCTGTTCCACGATTAGTGCCGCAACTTGCTCTGGAGATTTTAAACGTGAGCGATCTTTAATATGAGTGGATTCATTCCAGAACGGCGTGTCCATTCCACCCATATAAACGGCTGTAGGATAGATATTTGATCCGTCCCATTCCTTTACGAGACTTTCCGTAAATCCTCTAACGGCAAACTTAGAAGCACAATAGACGGATTCATTTACTTTTCCACGTAATCCTGCCGTTGAAATAATGTTCAGGACCTTGCCGAAACCTTGCTTTTTAAAGAGTGAAAAAGCAATCTTCGTTGGAAAAATAGTGCCATAAACATTCGTTTCAAGCATCCCTGTGATATCTATTTTTGATAAGTCTTCAAGCGGATCGAATATTCCAATGCCTGCATTGTTGATCAACGCGTGAACATCATCGCTTTGAAAGATGGATTTAAGCATGGATTCTGTTTGTTCGTAATTCGTAACATCACACACTTTATAGGACACAGTGTTTTCAGGGTTAACAAATGATTGCACAGCTAGCTCTAATTTTTCTTCATTACGACCAACAAGGTATATGTTGTGTGTTTTATTATATTCGCGGGCAAGTGCGAGTCCTAAGCCTGAACCGCCGCCCGTAATAATTACTGTCTTATTCAAAATTATCACTCCTATGTAGTTAGTTCTTAAGCATATATAGGGTACAGAAAAGAAAGGAAGTAATCAAATGGAAAAAAGATTCAGTGAGATGACAGATGTTGAGATTAAAGGCGAAATTGCTTCCCTTCGAGCTAAGGCACAAAAAGCAGAACAAATGGGCATGGTAAGTGAGTACGCTGTTTATGAACGAAAGATCGCGATGGGCAAATGCTACTTGATGGATCCTTCAACGATTGAAAGCGGGAAAGAGTACGGAATTCAAGGAGATCCAGGTTCAACTTTTTCTGTGCTCTACCTAAATGGTATTTTTGCCTGGGGTTATAAAAATAAACAAAGTGCACTCGAAGCTCTGCCGATTTCTGTTCTAGAATAATTTTGAAGGCTCTTTTCTTTGTATTTTGTTTTTCAAAGCTTCTTTGCAGTTGATCGGAGTGTAAGGTGCGAGACTCCTGGGGGATCAGCGGGACAGGTGAGACACCTAAGGGCGCAAGGCGACGAGGTGGCTCACCGCACGCCCCCCGGAAAGCGAGCACCTGAAACGGAAATCAACAACTTTAACAAACAAAAAAGCTTTCCAAGAAACGAAATAAAGAAGCGGTACAGGACCGCTCCTTTATTCGTCACTATGAACGCTTACGTGTTTGAATTTCAAGCACATAGTTATTTAATGCTTGCTGGGTTTCCCCGTTCACTTGGTTGTACGCATGCTTCGAATTGGCACGCGGTGAGTGAAAGGGGTCAGAATATTTACCGTTAAATCGCGTTGATGAGAAGTAGTCTTTCTTGTTCAACTGATTCACCCCCCAGAATGAAATTCATAACCGCAAGAGTTACTGATCATCTCGGTGTTGATTGGATAAAAACATTCGTTCCTGCGGATGGTCACGAATGGATCCATCTGGCCGTTTAGAAGAGAATTCTTCTTTTGATCTCGGCTCACCTGAGAAGGAGATCCGATTAGGGAAGTTTTTCGATTTATTACGCATGTGATTACCTCCTTATTATCGGTTCTCAACTAGTATGAAACGTGAGAGAACCCTTTATGTGACGGGGGTTTCTTTAAAAATTGGATAAGGAGGGAGAATAATGGAAGAGCGTTTTGACAGATTGGCGGAATTACTGCAAAAAAAGAACCCAGCTCTTACAAATCAAGAAGCAAGGGAATGGGTGGAAGGATTATGGGAAGATTTTGAGTCTACTCGAGCGAAAGCGGGATGGGAATATGAAGGACAAGAGGTTACTGAAAAAATGGTAACTCAGTTGATTACTTCATATGGCCATAAGCTTCATGAGTATTTTTCAAACAATCCTAAATTTCAGCGTTTCGTAAAAAAAGACGGGCCTATTCAATAAGCCCGTCTTCTTCCTATTCATTATTGTTGATAAGATCAAGTGGAGAGAATTCCATCTTCTTTTTCAGACGGTCTTCGGAATACACCCAGCCTGTAAAAGAAGTAATGATGTTCAAGTTCTCATCTAACTGTACCATTGCGACAAAAGGATAATGTCCTTTACTTCTATATCGAAGATCAATAAATTGAACGAGATGACCGTGGTCATTTTTTTCGACTTCCCACCTGTGCACAGGGGAGAAAGAGAGAAAGGCAGATATGTTTTTGTCCTTTTTCGCTGCATCGAACAATTTCGTTTTCGGAACAGCTAGACGATCGAAAGTATCCCAAACCGTTACTTTTCCATTTTTCAAACCGGCTACAAAGAATTCATGCTTCGATTTAATGGCAAGATGGTATTGTCCCCAACGAATCGTAGGGCTAGCATAAATCTCTTCAGCTTCTGGAATCTTTTTCAGCACGATTTTGTTTACTCGTTGTCTCGATATGATTCGAATGATGTAATAAACGACGAGTATGCTGTACACTGCTAGAAATGTGTATCCAGGATTTACACCCATATACCAGAGCAGCAAGCCTCCTATATGCAAGAAAAAGATAAAAGGATCAAAGATACTAATGACACCTAGTGCGATCCATTTTTTCGAAATCGGGTATAGTGCTTGTGTGCCGTAAGCGTTAAAGATATCGACAAACACATGAAGAAAAACGGCGATCGCGGTCCACAATAAAAGCTTTCCATTGTCGGCTTCGGGAACAAATAATGAGATAGCCCCAAATAAAAGCAGTGGCCAAATCACAAGCGCAGGCAACGAATGGGTTATTCCTCTGTGATTACGGATGTATACCGCATTGTTTTTTAGTTTAAGAACGGTGTCAAAATCGGGTGCTTGGGAACCAATCAGTGTCCCAGCAAGAATAGCATGGGAGGTTACTGGATCATTAGCAATCGCAGGGTCCAGCATCGCTAACCCACCTAACCCGAGTCCCATTACAATATGTGTGCCTGTATCCAAGGCGATCACCTCCTATGTAGGAATGGAGTGGAAATAATATGTTAACGGTTTTTATGGAGTATAAAGTAAGTCCAGAATCCATTCAATGGTATGAGTCTCAAATGGAATCTGTCATTAGTGAACTTAAAGCTTGTGGTGCTTCAGATATTCAATGGTATAGAGCTGCAGATCAGCCATCTCTATATGTTGAATGTTTCCAAGTTAACGATCAAGCATCATATGATACCATTAAAAAAAATCGAACATCTCCACAGCACCCTGTTTTTTCAATCCTTGATGAATGTGTAATAGGGGGATTAGAAAAAATTCATTGCTGGGCGTTTGAAAAGCTAAACACAAAGGACGATCTGTAAATTGAACACAACAAGTAATAGTATATTTTCCCTCAATGATTCATATGTGAAACAATTTCAAGACTATTTGTTAACTTGGTATGACGAGAACAAGCGAACATTGCCTTGGAGAGAAAATCAAGATCCTTATCGTGTCTGGGTCTCTGAAATCATGCTTCAGCAAACGAGAGTGGATACCGTCATTCCTTATTTTGAACGATTTACTCAACAGTTCCCAACGCTGCAAGACCTTGCTTACGCAGATGAAGAAAAAGTCTTAAAAGCATGGGAGGGTCTAGGTTATTATTCCCGAGTTCGAAACTTACAAACCGCGGTAAAAGAAGTATGCGAATCCTATGGAGGAATAGTACCGAATACGCCCAAAGAGATAGCTGAATTAAAGGGAGTCGGCCCTTATACAGCTGGAGCTGTTCTTAGTATTGCATACGGTATTCCAGAGCCGGCAGTTGATGGTAATGTTATGCGTGTTTTATCCAGAATCCTATTGATCGAAGAAGATATCAGTAAACCAAAAACGCGTGTACTCTTTGAAAAAGCAGTGAGAGAACTGATCTCACACGAAGATCCATCTTCTTTTAACCAAGCATTAATGGAGCTAGGTGCACTGATCTGCACACCGAAATCACCAGCTTGCTTATTATGTCCGATGCGAGAATTATGCAGAGGGTTTGAGAGTGGAAGACAAGCTGAGCTTCCTGTAAAGTTAGGAAAAACAAAAGTTAGAAAAGCGAAGATGACTGCAGGTGTGTTGATAAATGATGAGGGGAAAATCCTCATCCACAAAAGACCATCTGAAGGATTGCTTGCGAACATGTGGGAATTTCCTAACACTGAGTATGTAGGAGAGCACAAAGATGCAGAAATCGATGCATTAGTTGGTTATGTACATGAACAGGTGGATTTAGGAGCGGTGGTTGAAGAAAAAGCAGGTTACATTGAGCACGTTTTTTCACATTTGAAGTGGGAAATCCAAATTTGGCAGGGGAAAATTAAAAGTGAAGATGATTTACAGCAACTACCTGATGACTGGAAATGGGTTACTGTAGATGAGCTGGACACTTATCCATTCCCTGTCTCACATCAGAAAATCATTCGGCTCATTAAGGAGGCGTTAATTTTATGAATTTAGAACTAAACGGAAAAGTGGTTCTTGTTACAGGTGGATCTAAAGGGATTGGCCAAGGAATCGCCCATGCCTTTTTAGAAGAAGGAGCAAAAGTGGGGATCGTTGGACGTAACTTAGCTGATCTTGAAGCTGCTCAAAAAGAAGGAATTGAAATTTTTCAAGGTGATGTGACGAATGTTGAAGATCGTGAACGTATCATGGATGAATTCGTTACGAAATTTGGAACAATAGATGTTTTGGTTAACAATGCAGGTGGAAGCAATGGTTCTTCTGTTATGGAGACAAGTATGGAAGAGTTTGAAGAAGCCATGCATTTAAACTTTTTATCGGCAGTCGATCTGAGTAAGAGAGCGGCATCCATCATGAGCGAGAAATCTGACGGTGGAGCGATCATTAACATTTCGTCTATTTTTGGCCGCGAATCGGGTGGTAAGCCCACGTATAATGCAAGTAAAGCAGCCATGATTTCCTTCACAAAATCATTTGGCGACGAGATGATCAAAAAGGGGATACGAGTAAACGGAGTTGCCCCTGGATCGATCCTGCATGAAACAGGAAATTGGAAAAAAAGATTAGAACAAAATCCAGACCAAATTCATTCATTTGTAGAAGAACATATTTCTGCTGGACGATTCGGAACAGTGGAAGAAGTAGCTAACGTAGTTGTGTTTTTAGCTTCTGAAAAAGCTTCTTGGGTCGTCGGAAGTACACTGAACGTGGATGGCGGACAGTCTTATAGTAATTTTTAATACTTTTTGAATGAAAACAAGCCCCTGCCGAATGCAGGGGCTTGTTTTTGGTGCTCGTCCAGCGGCTGCTAATCATGCTGGACGAGCGATTCCCAAGGTTTATGAGCGATTCCCAAGGTTTATGAGCGATTCCCAAGGTTTATGAGCGATTCCCAAGGTTTATGAGCGATTCCCAAGGTTTATGAGCGATTCCCAAGGTTTATGAGCGATTCCCAAGGTTTATGAGCGATTCCCAGGGTTTATGAGCGATTCCCGGGCAATCAGGAAATTTAATCGTACTTAACCTCAGTTCCGTGCGTCCAGTCCGCTTCGTCACGTTTCATTCCGCCTCTTGCTTCGATCTCTTTAATGATCTCGCGGTGCATGCTTGTTCCTTCTTCGTTTAAATAAGCGGCCACCTGCTGCAATGAGTGATGAAAATAAGCGAGTTCTGCATCTTTCCAATCGGTCTTACTCGTCATACTTAATTCGGTCATATCTCTTCCTACATACATGAGTTATTCCTCCTTTATCAAGAATTCTTTATTGTTTCATTTATCCCCTATATCCCAACGTTTTAATACTGGAAATATCTAATAAAAAAAGTACTTATAAAAAAGCATGACCCCGGGTAAATTATATTTCGTGGAGGTGAAAAACATGGACAAACAACAAAAACAACAACAACAACAAGCTCGTCAAAAGCAACAAAACGCGCAACAACAACAAGCTGGTCAATCTTACGGGACTGAATTTGCTAGCGAAACTAACGCTCAAGAAGTTCGCCAACAAAACCAACAGTCTCAACAAGGTAAGAACCAACAACAAAAATAACCTCTATCCAGGAATGCTCCCTAATCACTAGGGAGCATTTTTTGGTTTCTCTTCATTTTTTTATCTAATGATCAAACGAAGTACATACGTTTTCTAAACAAGACCGATGGGAATACTAGTGACGAGTGGAATTATTTGAAAAAAGGCGCTTTTATGAAAAAAACAGGGACAAGTACATTTCCAAACTATTCTTAAAACGATATAATAAAGAAGAGAAAAAAAGCGTGTGTAATGAAAGAAAGTAATGATCGGGAATCAAAACATTGAAAAAAATGAAGAACGAGGTTTATTAATGGAGCTGGTGAATTACCGACAATTGGTTAAAGAGGAAGGAGAATTAACAATTCAATAGGTAACATTAGCTTCCGGAACTCGGGCAGAAAGGAGAGAGAGATGAGTTTTCCTGCAACCGGAAGTATAATCAATATCCAAAGCTATAAGCATAACGGTTATCTTCATAGAAACTGGGAAGATACGGTTATTTTGAAAGGGACTCCTAGTCAGGTGATTTGCGGTAACGACCGGATTCTTGTTACTGAATCTGATGGGCGTCAATGGCGCACGAGGGAACCGGCCATTTGCTATTTTAACGCGAAGCAATGGTTTAACGTGATCGGAATGATACGAGAAGACGGGATTTATTACTATTGCAACCTAGGCTCACCATTTATGTGGGACAAGGAAGCCTTAAAGTATATTGATTATGATCTTGATATAAAGGTATTTCCAGACGGAACTTATATCTTATTGGATGAAGATGAATATGAACTGCATAAAAGAATGATGAGGTATCCGAGTCAGCTCGATACGATCATTAAGAAGAACCTTCAAGAATTAATCTTGATGGTCACACAGAAAAAGGGACCGTTCGAACCTGGATTTGTGGAACAATGGTATGAAAGATATTTAGAATTCCGATAAAAAGGAAAACCTGTTGAAGAGTCAACAGGTTATCCTTTTTTTATCTTTGGTTAACTTGGCGCTTGCCAAGTTTTCTTTTTATGAAGGAAAGAATGGTGAAATGAAATGGATAGTATTAAACGGTATTTAATTTTTGTAAAACCATACAAGTGGCAAATCTTTTGGACGATCGTAATCGGATTAGCTAAATTCGGTATCCCGTTATTAACACCTCTAATTTTAAAATATGTTGTCGATGACATCATCCAAGTGTCATTGCCGGTAGATGAAAAATTAAACAAGCTGTACTGGCTCATGGCAGGAGCTGCCCTCATATTCGTAGTGCTTCGTCCACCGATTGAGTATTGGAGACAATATTATGCACAATGGGTAGGAACAAAGGTTTTATATGACATTCGTGATAAGATGTTTGATCATATACAGCGCTTAAGCCTGCGTTTTTATTCGAACAACAAATCGGGTGAAGTGATTTCGAGAGTCATCCATGATGTTGAGCAAACCAAAACGTTTGTCATTACTGGTCTAATGAATGTGTGGTTAGATATGGCGACGATTATTATTGCCGCTGCCATCATGTTCTCAATGGATTTCTGGCTAACCGTTGTTGCCTTATCCATGCTTCCCGTCTACGGGTTTTCTGTAAAGTTCTTCTATGCTCGACTTCGTCAACTAACGAAAGACCGTTCGCAAGCTCTTGCTGAAGTACAAGGCCATTTGCATGAACGCGTTCAAGGTATGTCAGTCATCCGAAGTTTTGCACTTGAAGATCATGAGCAGGTTCAATTTGATAAACGAAACCGAAATTTCTTAGATCGTGCAATGGATCATACAAAATGGAACGCAAAAACATTCTCGGTCGTAAATACCGTAACCGATATTGCCCCGCTTTTAGTTATTGGATTTGCCGCGTATCAAGGTATTCAAGGAAACATTACGATTGGAGCGCTAGTTGCATTTGTTGCGTATATGGATCGACTTTATAATCCACTGAGACGACTAGTGAATTCATCTACAACACTGACACAATCGATCGCTTCTATGGACCGGATGTTTGAGTTTTTAGATGAGTCCTATGATATTGAAGACTCTCCTCATGCCAAACCGTTAGAATCGGTTAGAGGAAAACTTGATTTCGAGAATGTTTCGTTCACTTATAACGAGGAAGAAGCTGATGTGCTACATAATGTTTCCTTATCGGTCGAAGCAGGAGAAACGATTGCTCTGGTGGGGATGAGCGGAGGCGGTAAATCTTCGTTGATCAGCTTGATCCCGCGTTTTTACGACGTTTCTGAAGGAAGTATCAAGCTGGATGGAACAGATATCCGTGATTTTAAAGTGCGCTCACTAAGAGATAACATCGGTATGGTTCTTCAAGATAATATTCTTTTTAGTGAATCCGTTCGAGCGAATATTCTTATGGGGAATCCAGAGGCATCTGATGAAGAGATGATAGCGGCTGCAAAAGCAGCTAATGCACATGAGTTCATCATGAGCCTCCCTGAAGGATATGACACGAAGATCGGTGAACGTGGGGTCAAGCTATCTGGCGGTCAGAAGCAGCGAGTGGCCATATCACGTGTTTTTCTAAAAAATCCACCGCTTCTTATCCTAGATGAAGCAACTTCCGCACTAGACCTTGAGAGTGAACATCTGATTCAAGAGGCTTTAGAAAAACTTGCAAAAGACCGGACAACGTTTATTGTGGCTCACCGACTTTCCACGATTACGCATGCTGATCGAATTATCGTCATCGACCATGGCAGAATCGTAGAGATCGGAAACCATAAAGAATTGATGGAAAAGCAAGGAGCTTATTACGACCTTTTCATGGTTCAACAATTAAAATAGATTGTTTAAGACCGGCAGAGATGCTGGTCTTTTTTTATGTTAATGGAGTTAAACACACTACGAAAGAACTACAACATAAGACATATTTGTCGATTATTCTGAAAATTAAATATTGTCAAATTGTCAGAGTAGTGTCATAATTCTCAACAGAGAAGTAATATTCTAGGAATTTTGGCAGCTTAGAGAAAGGAGTGAGATCTCATGGGAAATCCAGTTCTAGAAGTGAAGAACTTAAGAACTTCTTTCCTTACAGAAGATGGCGCAATCCCTGCAGTTGACGGTGTTGATTTCCACGTGAATCCTGGCGAAGTGCTCGGGATCGTAGGAGAATCAGGTTGCGGTAAAAGTGTGACGTCCCTATCCGTAATGGGACTAGTGCCTACACCGCCTGGGAAAATTGAAGGAGAGATTCTCTTTAAAGGTGAAAATCTTGCTTCAGCACCAGAAAGAAGGATGCGGCAAATTAGAGGCAATGAAATCGGGATGATATTTCAAGAGCCGATGACAAGCTTGAATCCGGTTATCACGATCGGTGAACAGCTTATTGAATCACTGCGCATACATAGAAAATGGTCCAAAAAAGAAGCGATGGGTAAAGCCATCGAGATGCTTAAGCTAGTGGGACTTCCACGAGCAGAAGAGCTTGTAAAAGAATATCCACATCAATTATCAGGAGGTATGCGTCAGCGTGTCATGATCGCCATGGCCATGATCTGCGACCCTAAACTTCTGATAGCGGACGAGCCTACTACCGCTTTGGATGTTACGATTCAAGCCCAAATCTTAGACTTGATGAAACGATTAAACAAAGAAACAGACACCGCCATCATGATGATTACACATGATCTAGGTGTCGTGGCAGAGATGTGTGAACGCGTCGTTGTTATGTACGCTGGAAAAGTGGTTGAAGAAGGGGAAGTGAAGACCATCTTCCAAAATCCGAAGCACCCTTATACGGTTGGGTTGATCAAATCCGTACCAGACATGAGGGAGAAGGTTGGCCGTTTGTATTCTATTCCAGGAAACGTACCAAAACCCGGTTCGATCACTACGGGTTGTTCGTTCGCACCGCGTTGTGAGCATGCAGGAACAAGGTGTATATCCGAAACTCCTCATCTTAAAACTCAAGAAGGCAGTCATCAAGTCAGGTGCTGGCTTTACGAGGACGGGAAAGGAGTGAATCTACATGAATCAGACACAGCCATTAGTTAAAGTTGAAAATCTAAAGATGCACTTTCCGATTAAAGGCGGAATATTGAGTAAGACCGTTGGCGAAGTAAAGGCAGTAGACGGAATCTCTTTTTACATAAAAAAAGGAGAAACACTCGGCCTCGTTGGAGAGAGCGGGTGCGGTAAGTCCACGACAGGACGAATGCTCCTTAGACTTTTAGAACCTACTGAAGGAAAAATCTACTTTGAAGGTGAGGATATAACCAAACTATCTTCAAGTGAGATGAGAAAGAAACGCCGTGAGATGCAGATGGTGTTTCAGGATCCTTTTGCTTCCCTTAACCCACGTCATACAGTTGAGAAAATTTTAGAAGAGCCATTGATCGTTCATGGTGTAAAAGATAAAGCAGAACGAAAAAGAAGAGTTAAGGAACTACTTGAAGTCGTAGGACTCTCAAGTTGGCATGCGAAGCGATATCCTCACCAATTCTCAGGAGGACAAAGACAGCGTATCGGAATCGCACGGGCACTAGCCGTGAATCCGAAGCTCATTATCGCGGACGAGCCTGTATCTGCACTCGATGTTTCTATTCAATCTCAAGTATTGAATCTGTTACAAGATCTTCAAAAAGAGTTCGACCTTACGTATTTGTTTATCGCACATGATCTTGGTGTAGTCCGCCATATCAGTGACCGAGTGGGAGTTATGTATTTGGGTCATATCGTAGAGCTTGCGGATAGTGAGAAGCTTTATGATGATCCGAAACATCCATATACACAAGCTCTTTTATCAGCTGTTCCGATTCCAGATGTGGAGCACCGGAAAGACCGTGTCATCCTGCAAGGAGATGTGCCGAGTCCTTCGAATCCGCCTGCTGGTTGTCCATTCCACACACGTTGCCCTGCAGCGATGGATCATTGCGGAACCGTAAAGCCTGTTTTAAAAGAAGTTGCTGAAGGCCACTACGCTGCCTGCCATCTTTACGAATAACGGCAGACACGTACATATAAACAAAGGCATAACTAAAATGAGAACTGGGGGAAAGAAGATGAAGAAAAGTTTATTAACTTTATTTGCTTTAATGCTTGCTTTATCTCTAGCGTTGGCAGGGTGTTCATCAGGCGGGGATAGCAGCAAAGGTGGAGACGACGATAAAGTCGATCCGAACAATGTCATGATCTACGGTCGTGGCGGAGATTCTGTTGCACTTGATCCAGCTGTTGTTACTGACGGTGAATCTTTCATCGTAACAGAACAAATCTATGAGCCACTAGTAAACTACGGAAAAGATAATACTGATATCGTTCCTGGTCTTGCAAAGAAATGGGAAATTTCTGAAGATGGCTTGACGTATACATTCGAGCTTGAAGAAGATGTTAAGTTCCACGATGGCGAGAAGTTCAACGCAGATGCAGTTGTAAAGAACTTTGACCGTTGGGCACAAAGTAAAGATGGCGAAAAATTCGCATACTACGGATCTATGTTTGGTGGATTTGAAGGTGACGAAGGCCACGTCATTAAAGATGTTAAAGCAGAAGGCGACTACAAAGTAGTTATTACGTTGAACAAGCCACAAGCTCCATTCTTAAAGAACGTAGCGATGAGCCCGTTCGCGATCGCGAGCCCTAAATCATTAGACGGCGACAAGCTAAGCAAAGAGCCAGTTGGTACAGGTCCTTTCAAATTTAAGAGCTGGAAGCCAAACGATACGATCGTTCTTGAAAAGAATGCTGACTATTGGGTAAAAGATATGCCGAAACTTGATGGCGTAACGTTTAAAGTAATCAAAGACAACTCTTCTCGTCTAAACGCACTAACAAAAGGCGAAATCGATTTAATGGATGCTCTTAATCCATCTGATATGAAAAAAGTTTCAGACAACAGCAAGCTTCAATTGTTCGAACGTCCTTCAATGAACGTTGGTTACCTTGGATTTAACGTTGAAAAAGCACCATTTGATAAGAAAGAAGTACGTCAGGCGATCAGCCACTTGATCGACAAACAAGCGATCATCGACAACTTCTATGAAGGAACAGCTGAGCCGGCTAAGAACCCAATGCCTCCTTCAATCGCTGGGTACAACGATGAGATTCAAGATCGTGAATATGACGAAGCAAAAGCTAAAGAACTTTTAAAGAGCGTTGGTATGGAAAAAGGATTTACAATGGATCTTTGGGCAATGCCTGTGGCACGTCCATACATGCCGAACGGTCAAAAAGTAGCTGAAGCGATTCAAGCGAAACTTGCAAAAGTGAATATTAAAGCGAACATCGTTACATTCGAGTGGGGTACTTACCTTGAGAAAGTTCAAAAAGGTGAAGCGCCAATGTTCATGTTAGGTTGGACAGGTGACAATGGAGACGCGGATAACTTCCTTTATACGCTTCTTGACAAAGACACGATCGATTCTAACAACTACGCTCGTTATGCGAACGAAGACGTTCATAAGCTTTTAGTCGAAGCTCAAACAACAGCTGATGAAGCGAAACGTGAAGAGCTTTACAAACAAGCACAAGTTATCATCCATGAAGATGCTCCATGGGTACCACTTGTTCACTCTAAGCCTCAACTAGCTGGAGCAAGCAAGATTAAAGGATTCGTTCCACATCCTACAGGTTCTCAATCTTTCGCGGACGTATCTTTCGAATAAAGTATGGCGGGGAGTATGGCCTAAAATAGCCTGCTCCTCTTTTTTTGGAAAATGATTCTCTAGAAGGTAGTCTTTCATTACCCCTTTGTTACGTTGATTGGAAAGTAAGGTGCGAGACTCCTGAGGGACCAGCGGGACAGGTGAGACTCTTAATAGCGCCTAGCGCTAAGAGGCTCACCGCACGCCCCCCGGAAAGCGAGCATCCTGGAGTGGAAAGCAACGCCTTTCAAGAATAACAACTCTTAACCTAACATACTTGTAATTCTTCTTAAGAAAGAGGTGACCCTATGTTTGCCTATACGATCAGACGGTTAGCAACGCTCGTTCCTGTACTTTTAGGGATGACATTTATCGTGTTCATGATGATTCGCGCTATCCCGGGTAATCCAGCACAATTAATTCTAGGGCAACAGGCCACAAAGGAAGCTGTAGCTGCATTAACTCAGCGACTTGGATTAGACCAACCGTGGTATACGCAATTTATTGATTATTTGACAGGTCTTTTTACAGGGGACCTAGGTGTTTCACTAAAAACGAACGTTCCGATCGCAGAAGAGGTTTGGCCGTATCTAGCAGCTACTATTGAACTTGCTTTCGTTGCGATGGTTATCGCGATCGTGATCGGAGTTAACGCAGGTATCATTTCTGCGTGGTTCCAAAACTCTTGGTTCGATTATACAGCTATGGTTCTTGCGCTCGTTGGAGTTTCTATGCCAATCTTCTGGCTTGGCCTTATGGAGCAATATGTATTTTCCATTCACCTTGATCTTTTGCCGACTACGGGGCGTGACAACATTCGTGTTCCGGTTGATCCGATCACCCATCTGTATTTGATCGACACATTGATTCAAGGAAGGATGGATCAGTTTGCAGAGGTCGTAAAACATCTTATCTTGCCAGGAGCGGCTCTAGCTACGATTCCGATGGCAATCATCGCGCGTATGACTCGCTCAAGCATGCTTGAGGTAATGCGCTCAGACTACATTCGAACCGCTCGCGCTAAGGGCATGAAAATGTTCTGGGTCGTGTATAAGCACTCATTGAAAAACGCGTTGATCCCAGTCGTAACCGTTATTGGTCTTCAGACGGGACTGCTTTTGGGTGGTGCGATTCTTACTGAAACGATCTTCGGATGGCCAGGCATTGGTACATACATCTATGATGCAATCTCATATCGTGATTATCCGGTTATCCAATCTGGTATCTTAGTGGTCGCAACGATTTTCGTATTAATCAATCTACTCGTTGATTTGCTGTACGCGGCAATTGACCCGAGAATTAAATTCAAGTAGGAGGGATTAGCATGTCAGAACTCACAAGATCAACACCTCCCGTAGTTCCGCAGCCACAGCATATGCCCGTGGAACCTGTGGAAGACAAAGTAATCTCTCCTTGGAAAGATGCTTGGAGAAGTTTTAAAAAGAATAAGATCGCTCTTGTCGGCTTATCGATTGTATCGTTATTTATCTTGATTGCGATATTTGCAGACCTGATCGCACCTTATAGCTATAGTGATGTTGAATTAAAGGACAAGCACATAGCTCCATCAGCTGAACACTGGTTCGGAACAGATGAATTTGGCCGTGATATTTTGAGCCGTGTCATCCACGGTGCTCGCATCTCCCTGTGGGTCGGTTTTTTCTCAGTGGCTGGATCGGTTATTGTAGGTTCTTTGCTGGGGATCATCGCAGGGTATTATGGAAGATGGATAGACGGTATCATATCTCGCATTTTCGATATTTTGCTTGCGTTCCCAAGTATCTTACTCGCGATTGCGGTAGTATCTGTACTTGGACCATCACTAAAAAATGCGTTGATCGCAATCGCGATCATCAATATTCCAACGTTTGGTCGCTTGCTGCGCTCAAGAGTCCTTAGTGTAAAAGAAGAGGAATACATTACAGCAGCTCGTGCGATCGGAATGAGCGACTTCAGGATTCTAATCCACCACATCCTACCGAACAGTCTTGCTCCAATCATCGTTCAAGGGACGCTAGCGATCGCAACGGCGATTATTGAAGCAGCTGCACTTGGATTCCTAGGAATGGGTGCACAGCCACCAACTCCAGAGTGGGGTAAGATGCTTGCAGATTCAAAGGACTTTATCATTCAAGCACCATGGACAGTATTGTTCCCAGGTTTAGCGATCATGCTAACAGTGCTTGGATTTAACCTGATGGGTGACGGATTGCGTGACGCTCTAGATCCACGGATGAAGAGTTAGAGATTAATGGTAAGTAATGAGGCTTGGCTTTGGCTGAGCTTCTTTTTTTATGTGGTTTTTTCAAGGAGGGGGGTTAGGTTGTAGAGTCTTGATCGATTTGTACCGGTTGAGGGTAGATTTAACGAACGAAGAAGATGGTAGGCTTGGTTGCTCGATTGTAAATTTAAATACCATGCAAACTCATAGTTTGATATATGATTTGATATTAATAGTGCGTAATCTTGAAGAGCTTCAATGTGCGCAGTTTTTGATGAAGTATTACAAGTAGAACAATGCCATTTCCCCCAAGTGTAGTTCATGATGGAGTGAGGACAAGTTGGACAAAAGACCCCTTTTGAGAGCTCATTCTTATTTACTTGGAAAAGCTCACAAATATCTGGATCGTACGATGAGCTTAACTTAAGGAGAAGTCTTGCTAGTTTTTTAACTTGTTTTTGAGTGATGACCTCATTTGGATATTTCTGTAATAGAGTTTCATACTTTTGCTGTAAACTTGAACTCTTAATTACTTTCTCATTAGCTTCTTGGTAACCTGATGCCGCTTCAATAATTGCAGCAGGATGAGTCATAACGACCAGTGTTTCGATAGGTAATATATTCATTTTGTGCTGTTCAAGTACCCTTGAAAGATGAATTTTTTGGCGAGACACTTGATCGATTGGATTTGGGAAAGCTTCTTCTTTTTCGGCATACGTACGAATGAATTGAAAGAATTGGTCTTCAAAATAAAGATGACCAGCCATATATTTGATCTCAAGGATTGTTATGAAACTCGGAGTAATAAGAAGAGTGTCCATTTGAAAAAAATATTCACCGTCTAATATTCTAAGACCATGTAAGTAAAGAATATCCTTAGGCAGATAACGATAAAAGTATTCGAGTGACTGCTCGCCTTTAAAGCCTGATGAATGATTTCGCAACAAATCCTGAAATTCTTGTTTCTTAAAGTGATTGGGTGGAATTCTTTTAACCAATTTAGACAATTTTGTAATAAAAATCGGTGCTTTTCTTTCTTTTTTCAAATGAAGCGCCTCCTACAATTTTTTTAGGATCATGGAACTCCATTTTGCCGCATTCTTACGTTTGGTTCAAAGACCAAGATACCTAATATCACATTGTAAACCGGTTCAATCCACAAATTTCACCTATGAATCCGCAAGAAATAGTGTTTAATCCACGAGTTTTATCCTTGAATCCTAAAGTTTTCGTGGTTTATCCACGAGTCTACAATCTTAGACATTTTTCGACAGAGGCGTAACAATTACTGCTTAGCCACAAACTGGTTTACCCAACCATATTCACCCCACAACCAACAAAAAAACCAACCCTCAAACAAAGGGTTGGCTTCCAATACACAATATCAATCTTCAAGCCGCTGATCCAACTGAACCTCGCTATCTTCCTGGTGGTAGTTCTTAAAGCTTTCCACCAGGGTGTTCAAGTGTTCCAATTGGTCTGCGTAATCTATGATCAGGGCGAAGACGGGGAACAGTTCGATCCAGTCTTCGTTCTCTGGGTTTTTGTAATAGCTCATGATACAGGTCATGAGTGCTTTTTTGTTGATGGCTTTATCCATATCGAGTGTATGCTGTGCGCGAATTTTGTCCGTGTACTTCAACAGCATCTGTTCGTGGAAGTTGGTCAAGCCATCCAGTTTTAATTGAATCAGTTCTTGAAGAGGCTCCGGCATGTTGTTCATTTCATTTTCATGACGGTGAAGGCTCTTCAACAGTTCTAGTGCTTTGTTTGTCGTTTGGATCATCTGGCGGTAAAGAACCAGTTTGCGTGTTTTGGTATACTTGTTGCTTCTAAAATAGGTACGTTCTTCTTTATACAACAAGTAATATTGATCCATCTTAAAGCGATTTTCTTTTAAGTGGGGCAGATCTTCTTTTAAAGCGCTATGTTCTGTAGCATGACGGGTAATCATGCGGATCCATTTTATAATTTCGTCTGTGTGATCGGATATTTTATAATACAGCTTCGTTTCGTATTTAGGTGGCATAAATACCAGGTTAACTAAAAACGCTGATAATACGCCGAGCATGATCAATAAGAAACGATCGATCGCAAAGCCGATAAAGTTCTCCGTATGGCTTTCCATGATCACGATTACGGTAACGATGGATAACGGTATCGTTTTCGCAATCTTCATCTTTAAGTTCGCTGCGATGACAAGTACGACAACGAATCCGATAACAAAAGGGTTGTTGCCTAATAAAATAACAAAAATAATAGCAAAAATGGCACCGACCAAGTTACCTTGAACTTGTTCTAAAATGGTTTGATACGATCTATAGATGGAAGGTTGGATCGCAAATGTAGCGGCAATCGCAGCAAAAGCTGGCTGATCCAATTGAAACAACATCGCTAAGTAGATCGATAAAGAAATGGCTAAACCCGTTTTAATCATTCGGGCTCCTAGTTTCATAACTGCAATAATTCCTTTCTCATAAAAAATGTTAATAATCTCAAACACTATAAACTGTTTCGTCCTTTTAATCAAGTAAATATCTGTTAACAAATTGTGAAAAGTAACAGACCTATATACCATATGAAAATCATATACCCTCTATTACAGGTTTTCCCTTAAATCAAAAAAAGAATCCGTGCGATGACGGATTCTTACATTTACTTATCATTTACGTATAAAAACTTATAGTGAGCTGAACGCTCTTCCAGCTGCTTCAATCGTAGCGCGAACGTCTTCTTCGGTGTGTGCAGTTGTTAAGAACATCGCTTCATACTTAGATGGTGCGAGATTGATTCCTTCATGAAGCATGTGTTTGAAGTATCTTCCGAAGATCTCGCCATCTGTTGCTTCTGCTTGTACATAGTTCTCGATCTTTTCGTTTGAAAAATAAAGTGTTAAAGCACCTTTCAAACGGTTGATTGTTACGGAAACACTATGTTTCTCAGCTTGTTCAAGTAAACCTTTTTCAAGAATCGCACCCAAGCGGTCCATTTCCTCGTAAACGCCTTCTTGCTTTAAAACTTCTAAGCAAGCAATCCCTGCTGAGATCGAAGCTGGGTTTCCTGCCATCGTTCCTGCTTGGTACGCAGGTCCAAGTGGTGCTACTTTTTCCATGATTTCTTGTTTACCACCGTACGCCCCGATCGGCAGACCGCCACCGATAATCTTTCCAAGGGCTGTCATGTCAGGTTTTACACCTAAAAGATCTTGCGCACCGCCATACATAAAACGGAAAGCAGTAATGACTTCATCATAGATTACAAGTGCACCATGCTCATGAGTAATGTCATTAACAGCTTGCAAGAAGCCTTCTTTCGGTTCAACGATTCCGAAGTTTCCAACAATCGGTTCTACTAAAACGGCAGCGATCTGGTCTCCCCATTTGTCCATCGCAATACGATAAGCATCAACATCATTAAATGGAACGGTGATCACTTCTTGTGCGATAGATTTCGGAACACCAGCTGAGTCTGGGGTACCTAATGTAGAAGGACCAGAGCCAGCTGCGACAAGAACAAGATCGGAATGGCCGTGATAGCATCCAGCAAACTTGATGATCTTATCGCGTCCTGTATAAGCACGAGCAACGCGGATCGTTGTCATAATCGCCTCTGTTCCAGAGTTTACGAAACGAACTTTATCCATAGCAGGCATCGCTTCTTTTAACATCTTCGCAAATTTCACTTCAAGAGAAGTAGGCGTTCCATAGAGAACCCCATTTTCTGCGGCTCTCACTATCGCCTTTGTGATATGAGGATGAGCATGTCCGGTAATAATAGGACCATAAGCAGCGAGATAATCGATATAACGATTGCCGTCTTCATCCCAAAAATATGCGCCTTTTGCGCGTTCCATAAACACGGGTGCACCGCCGCCGACTGCTTTAAATGATCGGGATGGGCTGTTTACACCCCCAACAATATGTAGAAGCGCTTCATCATATAGTGCTTCAGATTTCGTGTGATTCATCTATAAATACCTCCTGTAAACGATACGTCAGTTCAGTTCAATTCATATTGTAGCATGAATAAGCGCGAGGAACAGTGATGGGAAACTATGACAAGATAGTCTCAAGTATTTGAGTTTATGAACGGGATTGGAGTAAACTATTCGAGTGCCTGGAGTTTCTTTATTAGGAAACTTTAAATTTTACGTTAGCAGAATTGAGGGCTTTCCAGTTTTTGTTCAAAGCTCTTTTCTAAAGATAAGTTACTTTTAGTTCTTTTCATTCTCTTCTTTGACAAGTTAATTGAAGTGCAAGGTGCGAGACTCCTGCGGGACGAGCGGTCAGGTGAGACCCTTAATGGCGCATAGCGGCAAGGGGCTCACCGGTCGCCCCGCGGAAAGCGAAGCAACCTGGAGCGGAAATTAACTACTATTTGAACAACATTTATAGCGAAAAAAATTACGGAGGCATTTCTATGCAGAACATTATAGATGTACAAGGTTTAAAAAAAGAATTTAAATCCTTCTCCAGCCGATCAGGTCTGAAGGGGGCGTTTCGTGATCTTTTCACACGAAACTATACGATCAAGACAGCAGTGGATGACATCTCTTTTACGATAAAAAAAGGAGAGATGGTCGGTTATATCGGAGAGAACGGTGCGGGTAAATCGACTTCCATTAAGATGCTGACAGGGATCCTCACACCGACTGACGGAAAAATTGTCGTTAACGGTATGAATCCGCATAAAGAGCGGGAGAAGTTTGTAAAAACAATTGGCGTAGTCTTTGGCCAAAGATCGCAGTTATGGTGGGATATTGCCGTTCAGGAATCGTTCAGACTCCTAAAGAAAATCTACAATGTTCCGGATCAGCAGTACGAAGAGCATATGAAAGATGTAATTGAGACGCTTGATATCGGGCCGTTGCTCGACAAGCCTGTCCGCAAGCTTTCACTTGGACAAAGAATGCGCTGTGAACTGGCTGCAGCCCTTATTCATAATCCGCCTTTATTGTTTCTGGACGAGCCGACGATCGGACTTGATGTGCTCGTGAAACTGAAAATCCGTGAGTTTTTAAAAAGAATCAACGAGAAATACGGGACGACGATTCTTTTAACAACGCATGATCTTTCTGACATTGAAGCCCTTTGTGAAAGAGTGGTTATGCTCGATGAGGGTAAAATCATTTATGATGGACCGCTAAAAGAACTTCGTGAAAACTGGGCAGAAGGAAAGCAGATTCAATTCCAGTTTAGTGAAGAAGCAACGATGGAAGAGTTACAGCATCTTACGCAAGAACATCTCGTGGTTTGGGAAAAAGGCGAGAGTGATCTAGTATGGGTTGCTTCTGTTGAAGCGGACGAGACCGTAATTTCAGGTGTCATCGGTAAAGTGACAGCGGCTAAGAAGATTGCTGACTTGAAGATCCTTGAGATTTCGACAGAAGAGATCATTCGAAATATTTATGTTGAAGGTGCTGTTCGTCATGGGTAAGTATATCGAGATGATTCGCATCCGTTTTTTAATGATGCTCGCATACCGAACTAACTATTACAGTGGAATTCTCATATACAGCATCAATATTGGAGCTTACTACTTTCTATGGAGTGCCATCTATGGAGGCAAAGAAAACATACAAGGTCTTTCTATCACCCAGATGACTACGTATATTGCTGTCGCATGGATGGCGAGAGCCTTTTATTTTAACAACATCGATCGAGAGATTGCGATGGAGATAAAAGAGGGAAAAGTGGCCGTAGAGATGGTTCGTCCTTATCCTTATTTAAACATGAAGATGATGCAGGGACTGGGTGAAGGGATTTTCCGACTGTTATTCTTCTCTGTTCCTGGAATGATTATCGTTGCGCTCGTGTTTCCTATTGAGCTCTCCACGAATGCAAGTACATGGTTGTTATTTTTCCTATCGATCACGTTTAGTTTTATCATCAACACACAGATCAATTTATTAGCAGGAATTGCAACTTTCTTCTTATTTAACAATGATGGATTGATTCGTGCGAAACGTGTTGTGATCGATTTGTTTTCAGGACTTATCTTACCGCTCAGTTTTTATCCGATGTGGGCTCAGAACGTGATGAGCTATTTACCGTTTCAAGGGATCAGCTATATCCCGAGTATGATTTTTACTGAAGGGTTTAAAGGCTCACAGATCTATGAAGCCCTTCTTAACCAAGCGGTTTGGTCGCTTCTCTTAATCATTCCTGTGTATGGTCTTTGGATTTTAGCGAAGCGACAGCTTGTGGTTCAAGGGGGTTAATAGCAGATGGAGTATATTTCAATCTTTTTTCAATACGTTGGACAATATTTAAAAACAAGACTTACGTATCGTGCCGATATGATAGTCGAAATCTTTTCAGATCTATTATTTCAAGCAGTAAATTTAGTTTTTATCCTCGTCGTATTCGGCCATACAAACCTACTTGCCGGATGGAGTAAGGATGAGATGATCTTTATTTACGGATTCTTCTTAGTTCCATTCTCGATCTTTGCTTCTTTCTTTAATATTTGGGATTTTACAGACAGATATATTGTAAAAGGCGAGATGGATCGTATCTTAACAAGACCGGTCCATAGTCTTTTTCAAATTGTACTCGAAAGAATGGAGTTAGAATCACTTTTTGGTGTAGTAACAGGATTAGTTGTTATGTTCTATGCAGGTGATAAACTTGGGCTTGAGATCAGTTGGTACGATCCGTTTATCTTCATTCTATTAGTAATAGGTGGAGCACTCGTCTATGCAGGTATCTTTATTGCGCTTGCAACGATTGGATTCTGGTCAGATTCCCGAACAGATATTATGCCGATGATGTACAACATCGGAAACTATGGAAGATATCCGGTTGATATTTATAACAAAGTGATCAAGTATGTGTTAACGTGGATCCTTCCATTCGCGTTTGTCGGTGTATATCCGTCTTCCTATTTTTTAAAACGGGAAGAGTGGTATACGTATGCGTTCTTAACACCAGTTGTTGGACTCGTGTTTTTCTTAATCGCTGTAACGTTATGGAACGTTGGGGTGACGAAGTATAGAGGTGCTGGTAACTAAAGAAAAACCGTTCTCCTTCAGAGGGAGAGCGGTTTTTTGTTGTTTCATCAATTGATACTAGATTTGTTTTGCGTAAACGAGTTACCTGAAAAGGAAATACTCTCAAAAAGCAACAAGGAAACGAAAACAGCTAGTTCATTTAAACAAAGATCGTTTGTTAACATGATGTTCAAGATCTTTCGTCATCATGTTAATGCAAAGCACAAGAAGCGCGAAGGCGGTTACAGGAACCAAAACGATAAAAGGTTCAAGCATGAGTTCCTTGTGATAGGCGGAAATCAGTCCAGTCCATTCATTAGAGACTGTTGCATAATTGATGAATTGGTCATGTTCTTGACCGGAAGTGATTTGCACACCTCCAATAAAAAGCTGATAGATTGCTAAATGAAGCATCAATGTAAGAACATGTGCAAATTGGCGGCCTGCTATAACAATCAGTCGTGGCCATAAATGGGGGAGAATATGTTTTGTTGTGATTTGAAAGTAAGAAGCACCCATGAGTTTGGAACAATTAACATATTCCGTTCTAGATAGCAGTTCAGTCGTCTCAGCGATTATTTTCCCAAGTTGCAGAACACCAACTGCGATAAGAACAAGCAACTGAACAAATAATGTCTCTGAAGTTGTAAACATAGGCTCGTTTCTTAATTCGTAAAAAAGAAAAGGTGACAAAGTAAGCAGTACAATAAGGGATTGTGGAACGTATTGAAAGCTTTGTATCAGATCGCTAAACCAGCTGCTTTTAAACAAGCGTTTAAAAAACAATCCCAAGATAAAAGAAACAAAGATTCGTCCTATCGTTATGATACAGGCAAAAAGAATCGTATATTTAGCACCGTCAATTAAGTTATAAAATAAATCTTTTCCATAACGATCTGTGCCAAACCAATTCTCTTTAGAAGGACTATAAGGCGGAATCTCTAACTTTTTTAATGCAACAGAGTATCTAAATGGGTTTATTTCAGGTTCAGAAAGGACTAATGGAAAGACAATACTTGCAGATACAATGAACAGCAGTAAGAAGAGACCTGTAAAGAAAAGAGGTACTTTACTCAGCATGAATATACCTCCTCTTAATTATCACGTATTGAACACTTTTAACTGCTGCAAATAATGGAATGACAATGAGCAGTAAAAGCATGGCTTTCGTTTCATAAGGCTGTTCACTTAAAAGAATTTTAATAACACCGTTCATTTTAAAAAGGTATTCTAAGACGACCATCTGACTGAATAATAGAAGCATCACGATCGGAAAGTGAACACTCAGTTCAGAGATGGTATTGCTTAAAAGATGCTTAGATATAATAACAGATTTACTGATCCCTTTTGAACGAGCAAAGGTGATATAATCCTTATTCATCTCTGTCTCTGAAAGTAATAACAGTATTTTAAACAAATAGATACCAGGTACAATACTGAGTGTTACAAGTGGGATCAAAAGTGCAGGTTCTTTGCTGGATGTAAAAGGATTTGCGGCAAGCCACCCAGTTTGTTTATAAATCCACACAACGAATAACTGTATGAAAAAAACAAAGAACAAATCTGGTAATGATTCTAGAAGACTGCAGTATTTTAAAAGTACTTGCTTTAAGAATGAAGGAAGAAGTTCCGTCATCCAACCAAGTGCTAAAGCCATAGTGATAGCAATTATAAAACTAGCTAAGATGAGACCGACAGTATAGATGACAATACCCCAAATCTCTGGAAATAGAGCTCTTTCCGTTATTTGATCGAGAAACACGACAGAGCGGTTTACGGGCATTTTAGGAAAGGCGAGTGTTTGAGTTTGTGTGTATAGAGTTAATGAATGTGGTCTAGTTAGTTGGACTATGGTTTCGATAACAGTCTGTCCATAACGAAACAGGCTGAATTTCAACGTGTCCTCTCCAGCAAATAGTGAAGGTGTTGCTGAGAGTAATATAACACCTATGGAAAGCAATAGATAATGTTTCATTAATACTACTAATTTTTTCATGACTTAGTTTCCTTTCACGTTAAGTCAGCCGTGAAAATGTACTCGTCTAAAACTGGCTGCTGCATAAATTGAGCGACATCTGTACGAAGTGATTCCAGTCTCTCTCGCTTACCGGTGTAAAAAACGTAATAACCTTTTCTTTGCGTTTCGGCTAAACCGCATAAAAGCAACTGCTTTAAATGATTGGATACAGTAGCTTCAGTGAGATGGTATTTATAAGCGAGTTGTTTCGTGCTGTAAGGATGGTGAAGCAAGTCTTGCAGAATTTTAAGTCTTGTTGGTTCACTTAGTGCCTTTAATAATGTCATTAAATCCTCAGGTGGTTCATGGTTTTTTTCTGAATCGGGTACAGCAACATGGAGTGCGATGCTAACACGGTCTTGGTTGCAGCAAAGCATGACGTGTGGTGTAGCGAATGTAGATGGCTGAATTATGAGTCTAGGAAACTCTTCAAAAGAAAACGTGTAAACATCATTCTTTTTAATTTTTATTGAATCAGAACTTACTGAAACATCAGGATGTATGCTGTTTAAACTTTCAATTTCCGAGTCACTCAGTTCTTTCTTAAAATTGTCTGAAGCTCTTGCAATCCAAGGCGTAATTCTGAAAAGCTCTTCTGCAAACAAGTAACGATTGTATTCATAAAAGAAATCACAAAACTTCCTTTTCCAGTGCGCAGCATGTAAAAGAATGTCTCGTTCAATTGAGTGAAGGGGTGCTGATGCAGGACTGTTTTTCCACTTTAGCAAAGAGTCACTTCCATATTTCTCACCTAGCAAGAGATAGGAAAACGTTAAGTCTGGTATGAGTGCTATACGTTCAATGGCCTCTTCAACGGTAGATTCATTAAATTGAAATTCGTTTCGAATGTTAACGAAATACATCCAGTCATAAGAAAGCGGACCCCATTCTTTAATTAAAAGTAAAAGATCATGTGGTAATTTGTTTTTTGCTTTTTCAGCCCATGCAAGTCGATATGGGTGGTGAGCAGGATTCTGAATAACGTGGAGGCTCATTATCATTTCATTAAAAGGCGAAAAGTCAACTGAAACTAGTGCCATTTACATCTTCCTTCCATTATGAATGATTTATAATTTGATTAGCTGAAGATCGAATTAGTTTTTTGTATTTCCAAAATTACAAATAATTTACATTCTAATGGGTGATAAGTCAATGTTTATTTTCTGGACTTAAGACCTGATTTTTCACAAGTCAAAGCTTTTTGTTATAAATAAGCATTCATTATCCTGTAAGATATAAACATAATTACATTGCATAGCAGAAATGAGGAAATACATATGAAAATCATGGTTATCGCAGGAAGTCCGACAGCAGAATCAAGAACAAGAGGAATTGCACAGTTCGCTGCTGAATCGTTGAATCAGATGAATGTGGAAGTATTATATTTTGATGTAGGAATGGATAAATTGCCTCTATTTACAGGAGATGCTACAACAGCTCAAAATGAAACGGTAAAAAAATTAGCTGAGTATGCAGAACAAGCAGATGGATTCTTTGTAACGAGCCCAGAGTATCATAGCGGAATAAGTGGAGCTCTAAAAAATGCGCTTGATTTCTTAGGAGGAAAACATTTTAAGAATAAACCATCAGCGATTGCTGTTGCTGCAGGAGGCGGTAAAGGCGGCATGAACGCATTGACCAACCTTCGCACCGTGCTTCGTGGCGTCTATAGCTTAGTACTGCCAGATCAATTTGTTGCAGATCCGGTTAATTTTGATGAAGGTAACGTACTCGTTGATGAATTGGCACAAACGCGTGTGCGTGAATTAACACTTCAATTAAAAGAGTTAACAGAAGCGATCTCAGTAAACCAAGTAAAATAAAAATTGTAATTGACAGTCTGTGAAAAGCAGACTGTCTTTTTTAATTATAAGGCTGTCCTATTCAACACCCCTTTTTCATAAGATAAAGAGAGGTGGACAGAATGGAAAATGCTATATTAATAATCTTACTCCTAACAACTGCTGGTCTCATCATCAGGAGTATATGGATGCTCTTTAAACATCCTGGAATTAAGGAACATCTCATGCCAGCGAGCCATCTGCTGATTTTGTTCATCGTGTACGGAACAATCATTTCAGGATTTGGGCTTATTTATGCACTTATCTCTCTAATGGGCTATCCCGTTATAAAACTAGAATTGAATCAGAGTGACTTTTTCTCTTTTATAGAAGCATGCATCTATTTCAGCAGCACGACGATTTTGTCAGTTGGATACGGAGACATCGTACCTGTTGGAGCGGGAAGGTGGATTGCCGCGCTTCAAGCACTCATCGGGTACTTGCTGCCGATTGCTTTCGTATTATCTTCAGTTGTTTACCACAACAGAACAGCAAAATAGTTGTTGAAAAATAACGAAATAGGCTACCCTTAAAGAAGATAAATCTTTAAGGAGGTCTAAACTCAATGACGATAGAAACAGGAAGTAAAGCTCCAGACTTTAAATTACCGGCAAGTAATGGAGAAGAAGTGGCATTAACAGATTTTAAAGGGAAAAATGTGGTCCTCTACTTTTATCCAAAAGATATGACGCCAGGATGTACAACGCAAGCATGTGATTTTAGAGATCGTCATGAAGATTTTAAGAAACAGAATACGGTTATTCTTGGGGTGAGTCCTGATCCATTAGCTAGACATGACAAATTTATCGAGAAGCATGGTCTGCCGTTCATCCTTTTAGCGGATGAGGAGCATAAAGTTGCTGAACTTTACGATGTGTGGAAACTGAAAAAAAACTTTGGCAAGGAATACATGGGAATCGAACGCTCCACATTTATTATTGATGGAGAAGGAAACATCGCGAAAGAATATCGAAAAGTGAAAGTGAAAGATCACGTAGAAGAAGCATTGAAATTTATAGAAGAAAATCTGTCATAGAAAAAAGCCCTGAGAAATCGGGGCTTTTTAACTTTCCTGAAGTTCGTTAACCGGTATGTCCAATTCGTGATCCGGCTGTTCTCTTGTGTAAGCTCTAGCGGTTTGATTGTTTTCATCAACAGATTGAAGCCATACAGGGGTTCCGTTATAAAGCACTACGATCTCTTTTTCAGACTCAATGATCTGTTGAGCACGTGATACGTTCATGAATTCATTCACCTCCACGGAAAATAGTATGCAACAGAGGCTGTTAGACTATGCTTTTGCTTCTTAATAAATAGGCATGATGGCTTATGCGTGATAAAATGAAATAGTGTGAATTTTATAACAGATAATTTCGGGGGTATACATAATGAGAGACGAACGATTAACGACGTTGGCAAGAACATTGTTAACACATTCATTAAAGGTTGAAAAAGGGCAAAAAGTACTTATAACTTCATTCTTAGCTGGGAAACCACTTGTAAAAGAACTTGTTCAAGAAACATATAAACTAGGTGCTTTTCCATACGTACAACTTGCAGACGAAGAGATTTCACGTGCTTTAATGATGGGGTCAACAAGAGAACATTCTGAGGCACAGTTGAAATGGGATCTGACACGTATTGAGGATATCGATGCGTATATTTCCATTCAATGTAAAAATAATGATGCAGAATTCTCAGAAGTTCCAAGTGAAATCTTCCAGATGAAAGCGGAGATTAATAAGCCTGTTCAAAATATGATCATCAACGACCGCCAATGGGTATTATTAAACTACCCAACAACAGGTCTCGCGCAAATGGCAAAAATGAGCTTAGAAAAGTTCACTGATTTTGTGCTTGATGTGTGTAACGTTGATTATAAAGCGATGGCTGAAGCGCAAAAACCACTTCATGCATTGATGGAAAGAACAGATAAAGTTCGCATCACGTCTCCAGGAACTGATCTGACGTTCTCGATCAAAGGCATCCCAGCCGTAATGTGCGCAGGTGAGAATAACATTCCTGATGGTGAAGTCTTTACGGCACCAGTAAAAGACAGTGTGAATGGAACCATTACCTATAACACGCCTTGCCCTTATCACGGTACAACGTTTAACAACGTAAAACTTACATTTAAAGATGGGAAAATCGTGGAGGCCACTTCTGACAATACAGAAAAACTAAATGAAATCTTCAATACCGATGAAGGTGCTCGTTATGTTGGAGAATTTGCGATCGGTGTAAATCCTCTGATCCAGCATCCAATGGGAGATATCTTATTTGATGAAAAGATAGGCGGCAGCATTCACTTCACGCCTGGAAGAGCGTATCAAGATGCATACAACGGAAACGAATCAGGGATCCACTGGGATATGGTATTGATCCAGCGTCCAGAGTACGGCGGTGGAGAGATCTACTTTGACGATGTATTGATCAGAAAAGACGGCTTGTTCGTACTGCCAGAACTTCAAGGGTTGAATCCTGAGAACCTAAAATAAATGCTCTTCCCAAAGTATTATTGCTTTTGGAGGTATTTCGTTTTCTTCATTGCTTGTTGATTGGAGTGTAAGGTGAGAGACTCCTGCGGGACAAGCGGTCAGGTGAGATACTTAAGGGTACAAAGCGGCAAGGAGCTCACCGCCTGCCCCGCGGAAAGCGAAGCACCTGGAACGGAAATCAACTCCCTTTAAAAAGCTTTTTAATACGAAACAGCCAAAAAAAAAACAGCAACAACTAAAAAAGCGGGGAGCACGTTCCCGCTTTTTCTATTACACGAAAAGAAGGTGTTTCTTATGATTCTTTCAAGCGCACGTTTACGAGATGAGATAAAGGAAGAGATAAAGAACAAGTTCCCGGAAGAAGAATTTCACTTTTATAATAATATGAAAGAAGCTAAGGCGTATCTTAATCAAGCAGAAGTCTTAGTATCCTATGGAGAAGATCTTACTGATGAGTTGGTCGCTGAAGCAAAAGCATTAAAATGGATCATGGTCATTTCAGCCGGCCTTGATAAAATGCCTTTCAATGCTTTAGAAAAACAAGGTGTTCTAATCACCAACGCAAGAGGCATCCACAAAACCCCTATGGCAGAATATACGATCTCTATGATGCTGCACGTGTCACGTAAAGCAAATATACTTTTAGAAAATCAGAAACAGCATATCTGGGATCGGAAAGTTCCGATGACTGAGGTCTCCGGGAAGACGCTTGGTATCTTGGGAACAGGAGCAATCGGATGCGAGATAGCAAGACTTGCGAAAGCTTTTAACATGAAAACCATCGGGTTTAACAGAAGTGGGCATCCGGCTGAAAACTGTGATGTTATCGTGGATAAAGAAGGAATCTCTACGCTTTATGAAGAAAGTGATTTTATCGTCAATGTGCTCCCATCAACACCACAGACTTATCAGTTCGTTGGAAAGAATGCCTTCTCTTTAATGAAACCAAACGCCGTATTCATTAATATCGGAAGAGGAAAAACGGTAGATGAAGAAGAGTTGATCCATGTATTACAAGACGAGAAGATTGGCCACGCCGTTCTAGATGTGTTTGAAAAAGAACCGCTAAAAGAGGAAAGCCCTTTATGGGATTTAAAGAACGTAACGGTGACACCGCACCTTTCGGGGATTTCACCTCAATACCAAGAAAGAGCGATCGAGATCTTTTGTGATAATCTAACTCTATTTAGAAAAGATAAGCAAGAAGAGATGATCAATATCATTCCATTTGACCGGGGGTATTAAAATGAAAATATACACAAAGACTGGAGATAAAGGAACAACATCCTTAATCTTTGGTGAACGCGTTTCTAAAAATGATGTACGCGTAGACGCATATGGTACGTGTGATGAAGCAAATAGCATGATTGGATTTGGTGTAAGTTTGCTGCCTAAGGAAGAATGGGCGGAGACTGCTACGACGGTTATGCAAAAAGTTCAGACTGTCCTTTTCCATGTTGGAGCTGAACTAGCTACTCCAGCAGGGAAAGAAGTAGCATGGAAATTAAAAGATGAAGATATCTCATTTCTTGAAGAGACGATTGATGAATGGCAAGCAGGACTGAAACCTTTAAAGCAGTTCATACTTCCCGGAGGATCTCCATCTGCAAGTGCACTTCATACGGCAAGAACAATTGCGAGGCGAGCAGAACGTATTGCTGTAGAAATAGAAGGTGTGAATCCACTTGTGTTGTCTTATCTGAACAGACTTTCTGATTTCCTTTTTGTTGCGGCACGTTACGTAAATCAACAAATGAAAGTGAACGAACCAGTTCTACACGAAGATCATTCATAATAGAGTAGGTCTTACATACACTTCAATTGACAAAACCTGTAGAATAGCAGTAGACTAATTATAACGATTATAAAGTAAGAATTCTTAAAGAAATGGGGTGCATGACGATGTCAAGCGCTAAAATAAATGCGGCAATCGACAACTTAAAATCAGTGGGTGTACGCATTACACCTCAGCGTCATGCTATCTTAGAGCATCTTATCCAATCAATGTCCCATCCCACAGCTGATGAGATTTACAAAGCGCTGGAGGGAAAGTTTCCAAATATGAGTGTAGCAACAGTCTACAATAACCTTAGAGTATTTAAAGAAGCGGGTCTTGTAAAAGAACTCACTTATGGGGATTCATCAAGCCGATTTGATTGTGTGACGACGGATCATTATCATATTATCTGTGACTCATGCGGAAAGATTGTGGATTTTCATTATCCAGGTCTTGATGAAGTTGAGAGTCTAGCAGAATCTGTAACAGGCTTTGATGTAGGACGACACCGTATGGAAATTTACGGAGTATGCCCGGATTGCAAAAGAAAACATTAAAAAAAAAAGCTGACTTTCCTTTACGGTAAGTCAGCTTTATCTATTCTCTTTGCGCATTTGGCGTTTAGAGTTGTATTTTTCATCAAATTCTTCGCCCTCAAGACCTTTATCCATCGTAAGTGGCTGGTTACACGACATACATGCATCTACCCGGCCGAGTACTTTCGTTACTTTTCCACAGTTCGGGCAAACAACCTGTACAGCCTGAGTAGAAATCATACCGATCCAGAAGTAAACACCAGCACTGGCGATCGTTGCGATAAAACCAATCACCATAAAAATAGACATAACGACAAAACTTGTCTTGAAAAACAGGCCTGCATACATGATGATAATACCTATAAATACAAGGCTTAACGCGAACGTACGTATTTTATTAATTTTGCTCGTATACTTTATCATACCTGTCCCTCCTCCGTTCATTAGTATAACATATGAACTCTTAGGAAAAGAAAAAGGATTTCTTTATTTAGTGTTGAAAGTAACAAACAGGATTTTGTTAAAATGGGAGATGACCTTCATGGAAGATATTTTACGCCCGCTGTATCAGGAGAGAGCAAGCAATGAAAACACATTAGGGGTGCTTTTTGTTGAGAAAAATAAACCATTCAGCCCTGGCACGGATCACTTTGATTCGATACTTCTTATTATAGTAAAAGAATCCGATCAACCTTTGATGATCAAACACTACGAGTTTGAGTCTACTTCAGCTGCGCTTCACATCGTGACAGAACAACTGCTGAATTCTTGGTTGATGCTTGGAACGAACAGAAGAGCGGTTGATTGGGTAATGAACGGGAAAGTCCTATTTAATCGAAATGAGTACATAACAAGATTAAGAGACCGACTTCATGAGTTTCCGGCTGAAGAGAGAACTCATAAGATTGGTCTTGAATTTGCAAAATTACTTCGCCGTTATAACGACGGAAAAGAACTCTTTCACTCTGGCCATTATTTAGATGCATTCAATAACATCATGCACGCTCTTCACCATCTTGCTCGTTTATCTGTTATTGAGCATGGATACTATCCAGAAGTTACAGTTTGGAACCAGGTGAAGATGATTCAGCCTGAGATCTTTAAGTTGTATGAAGAGCTTGTAACAGGAGAAGAAACGATTGATAAAAGAATCGAACTACTATTATTAGCATCAGAGTTCTCCCTTTCTTCTAAAACAAAACTAGGTGCGCATCATCTGTTGGGTATTATTAAACAAAAAGATGAGTGGGCTTATCATGAATTGATGGAGCACGAAGAGGTTCAAGACTATGCGATCGACCTTCCAATGATTCTTACGCACTTAAAAGACAAGGGTTATATTAAGGGAATCAAGCGGGAAACCAAGAGCAAAAACCTGTATCACCGTTACTACTCAATAAAAGAATAAAGTTTTTTTGAAAAAGGTGTTGACCTGTTTATCTATATCGTGCTATATTATTTCTTGTCGCTGCGACACACGGAAACATTGTTGCAGTCGGGAAACACGATAAAAAAACAGGTTGACATCTTGTTTTTAAGATGATATCCTAATAAAGTCGCCAAAACGAGCGACACACGAAACACACAGTTCTTTGAAAACTGAACAAAAGAAATAGGTAAGGAATTAAGAATTAATTCCGTCAGTTTTAAAATCGAGCAAGACAAACACTTTTATGGAGAGTTTGATCCTGGCTCAGGATGAACGCTGGCGGCGTGCCTAATACATGCAAGTCGAGCGAATGACGAGGAGCTTGCTCCTCTGATTTAGCGGCGGACGGGTGAGTAACACGTGGGTAATCTGCCTGTAAGACGGGGATAACTCCGGGAAACCGGAGCTAATACCGGATAATAAGAGAAGAAGCATTTCTTCTTTTTGAAAGTCGGTTTCGGCTGACACTTACAGATGAGCCCGCGGCGCATTAGCTAGTTGGTGAGGTAACGGCTCACCAAGGCGACGATGCGTAGCCGACCTGAGAGGGTGATCGGCCACACTGGGACTGAGACACGGCCCAGACTCCTACGGGAGGCAGCAGTAGGGAATCTTCGGCAATGGGCGAAAGCCTGACCGAGCAACGCCGCGTGAGCGATGAAGGCCTTCGGGTCGTAAAGCTCTGTTGTTAGAGAAGAACAAGTACGAGAGTAACTGCTCGTACCTTGACGGTACCTAACCAGAAAGCCACGGCTAACTACGTGCCAGCAGCCGCGGTAATACGTAGGTGGCAAGCGTTATCCGGAATTATTGGGCGTAAAGCGCGCGCAGGCGGTCTCTTAAGTCTGATGTGAAAGCCCACGGCTCAACCGTGGAGGGTCATTGGAAACTGGGAGACTTGAGTGCAGGAGAGAAAAGTGGAATTCCACGTGTAGCGGTGAAATGCGTAGAGATGTGGAGGAACACCAGTGGCGAAGGCGGCTTTTTGGCCTGTAACTGACGCTGAGGCGCGAAAGCGTGGGGAGCAAACAGGATTAGATACCCTGGTAGTCCACGCCGTAAACGATGAGTGCTAGGTGTTGGGGGGTTCCACCCTCAGTGCTGAAGTTAACACATTAAGCACTCCGCCTGGGGAGTACGACCGCAAGGTTGAAACTCAAAGGAATTGACGGGGGCCCGCACAAGCAGTGGAGCATGTGGTTTAATTCGAAGCAACGCGAAGAACCTTACCAGGTCTTGACATCCTTTGACCACTCTAGAGATAGAGCTTTCCCCTTCGGGGGACAAAGTGACAGGTGGTGCATGGTTGTCGTCAGCTCGTGTCGTGAGATGTTGGGTTAAGTCCCGCAACGAGCGCAACCCTTGACCTTAGTTGCCAGCATTCAGTTGGGCACTCTAAGGTGACTGCCGGTGACAAACCGGAGGAAGGTGGGGATGACGTCAAATCATCATGCCCCTTATGACCTGGGCTACACACGTGCTACAATGGATGATACAAAGGGTTGCGAAGCCGCGAGGCCAAGCCAATCCCAAAAAGTCATTCTCAGTTCGGATTGTAGGCTGCAACTCGCCTACATGAAGCCGGAATTGCTAGTAATCGCGGATCAGCATGCCGCGGTGAATACGTTCCCGGGCCTTGTACACACCGCCCGTCACACCACGAGAGTTTGTAACACCCGAAGTCGGTGGGGTAACCCTTTTGGGAGCCAGCCGCCGAAGGTGGGACAGATGATTGGGGTGAAGTCGTAACAAGGTAGCCGTATCGGAAGGTGCGGCTGGATCACCTCCTTTCTATGGAGATTATGAAACACCTTCGTGTGTTTCGTAAGTACGCCTATTCTTCTTTTGTTCAGTTTTGAAGGAACTTATGTTCTTTCAAGATGTTCTTTGAAAACTAGATATCGACATCCAAACAATATGCAAGGCAGATAGATTTATCTAATCTGCGCCAAGCAAGAATCTTTGATGTGCAAACATCATATAAGGTTAAGCTAGAAAGGGCGCACGGTGGATGCCTTGGCACTAGGAGCCGAAGAAGGACGGGACGAACACCGATATGCCTCGGGGAGCTGTAAGTAAGCATTGATCCGGGGATTTCCGAATGGGGGAACCCACCATCCGTAATGGGATGGTATCCATATCTGAATACATAGGGTATGAGAAGGCAGACCCGGGGAACTGAAACATCTAAGTACCCGGAGGAAGAGAAAGCAAATGCGATTTCCTGAGTAGCGGCGAGCGAAACGGAATCAGCCCAAACCAGAGAGCTTGCTCTCTGGGGTTGTAGGACACTCTATACGGAGTTACAAAGGAACGAAGTAGGTGAAGTGGTCTGGAAAGGCCAGCCGAAGAAGGTAACAGCCCTGTAGCTGAAACTTCGTTCCCTCCTGAGTGGATCCTGAGTACGGCGGGACACGTGAAACCCCGTCGGAATCCGGGAGGACCATCTCCCAAGGCTAAATACTCCCTAGTGACCGATAGTGAACCAGTACCGTGAGGGAAAGGTGAAAAGCACCCCGGAAGGGGAGTGAAACAGATCCTGAAACCGTGTGCCTACAAGTAGTCGGAGCCCATTAACGGGTGACGGCGTGCCTTTTGTAGAATGAACCGGCGAGTTACGATCCCGTGCAAGGGTAAGTTGATAAGACGGAGCCGCAGCGAAAGCGAGTCTGAATAGGGCGACATAGTACGTGGTCGTAGACCCGAAACCGTGTGATCTACCCATGTCCAGGGTGAAGTTCAGGTAACACTGAATGGAGGCCCGAACCCACGCACGTTGAAAAGTGCGGGGATGAGGTGTGGGTAGGGGTGAAATGCCAATCGAACACGGAGATAGCTGGTTCTCCCCGAAATAGCTTTAGGGCTAGCCTCGCGGCAAGATTCCTGGAGGTAGAGCACTGATTGGACTAGGGGCCCCCACAGGGTTACCGAATTCAGTCAAACTCCGAATGCCAGAGAATTATCCGCGGGAGTCAGACTGCGAGTGATAAGATCCGTAGTCAAAAGGGAAACAGCCCAGACCATCAGCTAAGGTCCCAAAGTATACGTTAAGTGGCAAAGGATGTGGAGTTGCCCAGACAACCAGGATGTTGGCTTAGAAGCAGCCACCATTTAAAGAGTGCGTAATAGCTCACTGGTCGAGTGACTCTGCGCCGAAAATGTAACGGGGCTAAACGTATCACCGAAGCTATGGCTTGTACCGTATGGTACAGGGGTAGGGGAGCGTTCGAAGTGCAGCGAAGTCAGACCGGAAGGACTGGTGGAGCGCTTTGAAGTGAGAATGCCGGTATGAGTAGCGAAAGACAAGTGAGAATCTTGTCCATCGAAAGCCTAAGGTTTCCTGAGGAAGGCTCGTCCGCTCAGGGTTAGTCGGGGCCTAAGCCGAGGCTGAAAAGCGTAGGCGATGGATAACAGGTTGATATTCCTGTACCACCTCCTTTCCGTTTGAACAATGGGGGGACGCAGTAAGGTAGGGTGAGCGCACTGATGGAATAGTGCGTCTAAGCAGTTAGGCTGTTGGGTAGGCAAATCCGCCCAACATGAAGGCTGAGCTGTGATGGCGAGGGAAATTTTAGTACCGAAGTCCCTGATCCTACACTGCCAAGAAAAGCCTCTAGTGAGGAAAGAGGTGCCCGTACCGCAAACCGACACAGGTAGGCGAGGAGAGAATCCTAAGATGATCGGGAGAACTCTCGTTAAGGAACTCGGCAAAATGACCCCGTAACTTCGGGAGAAGGGGTGCTCTGATAGGGTTTATCGCCCGAGAGAGCCGCAGTGAATAGATCCAAGCGACTGTTTAGCAAAAACACAGGTCTCTGCGAAACCGCAAGGTGAAGTATAGGGGCTGACACCTGCCCGGTGCTGGAAGGTTAAGAGGAGGGGTTATCCTTTGGGAGAAGCTCTGAATTGAAGCCCCAGTAAACGGCGGCCGTAACTATAACGGTCCTAAGGTAGCGAAATTCCTTGTCGGGTAAGTTCCGACCCGCACGAAAGGTGTAACGACTTGGATACTGTCTCAACGAGAGACCCGGTGAAATTATAGTACCTGTGAAGATGCAGGTTACCCGCGACAGGACGGAAAGACCCCATGGAGCTTTACTGCAACTTGATATTGGATTTTGGTACAGCTTGTACAGGATAGGTAGGAGCCTGAGAAGCCGGAGCGCCAGCTTCGGTGGAGGCGTCGGTGGGATACTACCCTGGCTGTATTGAAATTCTAACCTTGGACCGTAATCCGGTTCGGAGACAGTGTCAGGTGGGCAGTTTGACTGGGGCGGTCGCCTCCTAAACAGTAACGGAGGCGCCCAAAGGTTCCCTCAGAATGGTTGGAAATCATTCGCAGAGTGTAAAGGCACAAGGGAGCTTGACTGCGAGACCTACAAGTCGAGCAGGGACGAAAGTCGGGCTTAGTGATCCGGTGGTTCCGCATGGAAGGGCCATCGCTCAACGGATAAAAGCTACCCTGGGGATAACAGGCTTATCTCCCCCAAGAGTCCACATCGACGGGGAGGTTTGGCACCTCGATGTCGGCTCATCGCATCCTGGGGCTGAAGTAGGTCCCAAGGGTTGGGCTGTTCGCCCATTAAAGCGGTACGCGAGCTGGGTTCAGAACGTCGTGAGACAGTTCGGTCCCTATCCGTCGCGGGCGCAGGAAATTTGAGAGGAGCTGTCCTTAGTACGAGAGGACCGGGATGGACACACCGCTGGTGTACCAGTTGTTCCGCCAGGGGCATAGCTGGGTAGCTACGTGTGGACGGGATAAGTGCTGAAAGCATCTAAGCATGAAGCCCCCCTCAAGATGAGATTTCCCATCACGCAAGTGAGTAAGACCCCTTAGAGATGATGAGGTTGATAGGTCTGGTGTGGAAGCGTGGTGACACGTGGAGCTGACAGATACTAATCGGTCGAGGGCTTATCCTTAAAAAGCATAACGTTTGGAAACGTCGTATCTAGTTTTGAGAGAACATACTCTCAACAATTTAGAATCATGGTGAAAGTCATGGTTAGGTCTAGTGATGATGGCAAAGAGGTCACACCCGTTCCCATACCGAACACGGAAGTTAAGCTCTTTAGCGCCGATGGTAGTTGGGGGTTTCCCCCTGTTAGAGTAGGACGTCGCTAGGCAATGAGGAAGATGGATGAAAATCCATCTTCTTTTTTTGTGTTCTAAAAATGAAATAAGGAGGTTTGGCGGCTGCCAAACTTCTGATTTATGAATGATTGAGGTTAGAAGGCTCGGGGGTATAGAGCATAAAGCGAGTTGGAGTGGTTGTCGAGATTTAGCGAATGGCCTTTATTTTCGGTTTTTGACTTAATTGAGGCTCGTTCCGACTTAATTCACTCTTCTTACGACTTAATTTTGTGGATTCAGACTTAATTAGACTGCGGAGATACCCAGCACGGTACTCTCGTGACACAGGCTTAACACTTCCAACGATCTTAAAGCTCTCAAAATAGGAAGAAGATGGCCAGAGCCATCTTCCACAACGCGATATTCTTCAGCAAAGGCTTCAAATTTCATCTAATAAGTTCCTCAAGCAGCTTTCTTAACCATCTTTTAAGCCAATAGCTTACTTAAACCTTCCTGATCTCACCCACAAAACCACTAATCAGCTATCCCATCAACTCCACCCCAAATATACTCACGGTAATCCTTCATATATTCACGGATAAGCTTCATAATTTCACGTATAAAAATTTTTATCCGATTTTCGACATAACAGCGGTTAGCAAAAGCAACTTCTTATCAACTACTCCATCTATAAAGACAAACACTCTCTACACAAAACCCCATATCTCCAACCAATTTTATGCTAAACTAAAAGATAAAAAAACAATGGGGAGGCCATATATCATGAAGAATGTTCATTTTGATACATCCAGCGTACATGCAAGTGGTCATAATAGTGTGAAGTCGGTGAGTAAGATCAATCCGATCTATCAGACGTCAGCTTTTTCTTTTAATGACCTAGACGACCTAGAGGATTATTTTAGAGGAAAGAACGATTATTTGTATACGCGTATGAACAACCCCAACCAGAACGATTTTGCGAGTGGTGTTGCTAATCTTGAACAAGCTCCTGCAGGTGTTGTGACATCATCGGGGATGTCAGCCATTCTAGTTGGTATCTTAGCAGTCGCGCAAGTAGGTGATCATATTCTAGCTTGTGATGATCTGTACGGCGGCACCTATCAGCTTCTTTCTGATGACCTCAAAAGCTTTGGAATCGACACCACATTCGTTTCATTCAAAGACTTAGATGAAGTTAAACGAAATATTCGCAGCAATACAAAGCTCATTTATTCAGAATCCATAACGAATCCTTTATTGCGCGTAGAGGATCTGGAGGGTCTTGTTGCGCTTGCAAACGAACACAAACTTACGACGATGATCGATAATACCTTCGCTACACCTTATGTACTTCAGCCATACACAAAAGGTGTTGATCTCGTTGTTCATAGTGCGACGAAATATTTAAACGGACATAGCGACGTAACAGCAGGTGTGGTAGTAGGGAATGAGGAGTTAATCGCAAAAGCGCAAGCGAAAATGATTCACCTCGGCTGTAATCTAGGACCGTTCGATGCTTGGTTAGCTTCTCGCGGTTTAAAAACGTTAAGTGTTCGTATGGAACGTCATATCTCTAACGCCACTGAATTAGCGGATCAGCTTAAACAGACAGATGGAATTAAAACTGTATACTATCCAGAATACGTGAGTGAAACGGGTAATTCTTCTATTGTAACGATCGAACTTGATGAAAACAGTAGCGTGCACACTTTCTTTAAGTCATTGGACTGGGTTCACATTGTTCCAACCCTTGCTGGTGTAGAAACGACGGTCTCATATCCACTTGGAACATCACACCGTTCACTACCAGCCGAGGCATGTGAGAAATTGGGGATTAATAAGAATGTAATCCGAATTTCAGTTGGGATTGAAAACATTGAGGATATTGTAACTGTTTTTAAAGAAGCTGCTAAAAAAGCCCTGATACAATAGGGCTTTTGGGCTTTAATTTGTAATAAAATCGAATTGTTCCTTTTTGTCGAAATGTGTTATGATACCTGAGTGAAAGCGCTTCATCATATACATCAAGGGAGGCATAAAAATGAAGCCAAAACAAGAATTACAGCGTGGGCTCGAAGAACGACATATTACACTTATGTCACTCGGGGCCGCTATTGGAGTGGGCTTATTTTTAGGGTCAGCTTCAGCAATTGAAATGGCGGGGCCAGCAATTTTATTCGCATATGCATTAGGCGGAGCCGTAATGTTCATCATCATGAGAGCATTAGGAGAGATGGCAATTCATCAACCGGTTGCGGGATCGTTTAGCCGATATGCTAGAAACTATATTGGACCACTAGCTGGTTATTTAACAGGCTGGAACTATTGGTTCTTATGGATCGTAACATGTATGGCTGAGATAACAGCCGTAGGTATTTATATGAAAATGTGGTACCCAGATGTACCTGTTTGGATTTGGGCACTATCAGCGCTTGTGATCATGGCGAGCATCAACTTGCTTGCGATTAAAGCATATGGAGAGTTCGAATTCTGGTTTGCATTGATCAAGATCGTTGCTATCGTATTGATGATTATTACAGGTTTAGGCATGATACTATTTGGATTTGGTAACGGTGGAGTTGCAACAGGAATCAGTAACCTTTGGGAAAATGGGGGTTTCGCTCCTAATGGTGTACAGGGAATCCTCATGTCTATGCAGATGGTTATGTTTGCATTCTTAGGTATTGAAATGATCGGTGTTACAGCAGGTGAGGTGAAGAACCCTGAAAAGTCACTAGCAAGAGCTGTAAACTCTGTATTCTGGCGTATCCTAATTTTTTACGTAGGGGCATTATTCGTTATCATGTCCATCTACCCGTGGGATCAGATCGGAACGCAAGGAAGTCCGTTCGTTCTAACTTTTGAAAAAATCGGTATCGGACAAGCTGCTGGTATCATTAACTTTGTTGTTTTAACAGCGGCATTATCAAGCTGTAACAGTGGAATATTCAGTACAGGACGCATGCTTTTCAACCTGGCTGAACAAAAACAAGCACCGGCAGGACTTCATAAAGTAAGTAAGACGGGTGTACCGTCTGTAGCCGTATTGGTTTCAGCTGGAGCACTTCTAATTGGAGTCGTATTAAACTATCTTGTTCCTGAGAAAGTATTCGTATGGGTAACAAGTATCTCAACATTCGGAGCAATTTGGACATGGTCCATTATCCTTGTGTCACAGCTTAAGTTCCGTAAAAGCTTAAGTGAAGAAGAAAAGAAAACATTAAAATTCAAAGTGCCGTTCTTTCCTTATGGCTCATATATTGCACTAGCGATTCTAATCTTTGTAGTCGGGATCATGGCATACTTCCCAGACACACGTATCGCCTTGATCGTAGGCCCTTGTTGGTTGATCTTATTAACAGCGATCTACTATTTTAAAGGGTTCAACAAACGCCCTGAGAATAACGATAAAGTAGCATAAAATAGAGGGCATAGGAAATAAATAAAATTTCTTGTGCCTAATATTTTTAAAACACTTGCATCATACTAATAAACGTGATATATTAATAAATGTCCGAAACAAGTTGTTATCTAAACCAGAGAAAACAACATTTTATAACGTCGCGGGGTGGAGCAGTCTGGTAGCTCGTCGGGCTCATAACCCGAAGGTCGCAGGTTCAAATCCTGTCCCCGCAACCAATTTAAATTTTATGAACTACATCATCAATTACATACAAGCTGGACCCGTGGTGTAGTGGTTAACATGCCTGCCTGTCACGCAGGAGATCGCCGGTTCGACCCCGGTCGGGTCCGCCACTTTTAAAAACGAAACAAGGTTTCGTGTTTTTTTATGTCTAAAAGTAAGTTAAACTAATATACAACTGTCACCTTAGGAGTTTTATTATAATCCTAAGGCTTTTTTATAAGTTGATTTAAGAGTTGAGGTTGATTTCCGCTCCAGGTGCTTCGCTTTCCGCGGGGCGACCGGTGAGCCCCTTGCCGCTTTGCGCCCTTAAGGGTCTCACCTGACCGCTCGTCCCGCAGGAGTCTCGCACCTTCCATTACAATCAACTTTTCATTGAAGTGAAAGTCATTTAAAAACTCTATTTTAAAGATAAACCAGAGAGGAGCACATCCATGATTAAAGATGAATTTGAATGGATCAACAGCATCACGCCTCGGCACTTCTTTCAAAAAGAGGTTGTTCAAGGAATCGGTGATGACGCTGCTCTTTGGTCGGTGAATGAAGAGATGGATCAAATCGTTTGTGTGGATACCATGGTAGAAGGTGTTCATTTTACGAGGGATACGTTATCACCTTTCCAAACAGGCTTTAAAGCACTTGCTGTAAACGTGAGTGATATTGCCGCTATGGGTGGTATTCCACAGTTCTATCTTGTCTCGATTGCGATTCCAACTGAATGGTCAGAGGATGAGCTGCAAGAGATCTATCGTGGAATGGGAGATCTTGCTGAGAAATACAAAATGGATCTTATGGGCGGCGATACCGTTTCTACAAAAGGGCCGTTAGTATTATCGGTGACCGTTATTGGAAAAGTAGAAAAAGGTAGATCTTTATTAAGAAGTAACGCTAGATCTGGAGACTCCGTATTTTTAACAGGAATAACGGGAGAATCAGCGGCAGGGCTCTCTGTATTGCTAGAAAAAACAAGACATGCTGCTTTTACCTCAAACGAAGAAAAATGGATAAGACAACATCAGATGCCCATTCCTCATATCGAACAAGGAAGAATTCTCGCAGGAAGCGGTTTTCGGATCTCCTTGAACGATGTCAGTGACGGAGTGGCGAGTGAATTGAATGAGATTGCTGAAGCGAGTAACGTTTCTATTATTATAGAAAGAAACAGTCTGCCTGTAAGTGAGTCCTTAAGTGATTTACCAGAGGCCGACGTGCTCAACCACCAGTTGTTTGGTGGAGAGGACTATGTGCTGGTTGGGACGGCAAGAGAAAAAGATTTTAAGGTGCTGTCAGATACATTCAAACAACATGGGCTGCAGCTTTATGAAATCGGAAAAGTTGGAGAAGCTGGTAATGCTGAGGTCTATCTTCACAAACAGGACGAGAAGCCGAAACTTCTCATGAAAAAAGGATTTAATCATTTTAGGGAAAGGTAAGGGGAAGTCATGAGTACTTATCATTATGAAACAAAGTCAGCGGAAGAAACGATGTCTTTTGCCGAAAAGCTAGGCTCTATTCTTCAAAAAGGAGATGTACTCACACTGGCTGGAGATCTTGGAGCTGGAAAGACGACTTTTACAAAAGGGCTCGCAAAAGGACTTGGAGTGACCCGTACAGTGAACTCTCCTACTTTTACCATCATTAAAGAATACAGCGGAAGACTGCCGCTTTATCATATGGACGTGTACCGGTTAGAAGACTCTGATGAAGATCTAGGGTTTGACGAGTACTTTTCAGGAGAAGGAGTTTGTGTGGTCGAGTGGGCCGTATTTATAGAAGACTATTTACCAGAAGAAAGACTTGAACTCGTTATCTCACATAAAGGGGACGATGAGCGAGAGATTCAATTAAGACCTATCGGAAGCAGATACGAAGAACGCGTTAAGGAGATTATGTAATGAAAGTTCTTGCAATAGATACATCCAATCTTGTGATGGGGATCGCTGTATTGGATGAAGGAAAAGTGCTCGGTGAGTATATTACAAACTTAAAAAAGAATCATTCAATACGGGTAATGCCTGCGATTGAAGAAGTGTTAAAAGAGACAGGGGTAAAACCTGCAGAACTCGATCGCATCGTGGTTGCGAAAGGGCCAGGATCATACACAGGTGTTAGAATCGGTGTAACGATCGCAAAGACACTTGCGTGGACGCTTAAAAAAGAACTCGTTGGGATCTCGAGCTTGGAAGTGCTTGCTCAGAGCGGGAAATACTTTGAGGGCTATACCGTTCCGTTGTTCGATGCGCGCCGTACACAGCTATTTACGGGGCTTTATGGAAGAAATGATTCAGGAGAGTTTCAAAATCTTTGGGAAGACGGAATCATCTTATTAAAAGATTGGTTGGACAAGCTTCAAGAGCTAGATAAAAAGATATTATTCGTAGGCAGCGATTTGCCTCTGCACCAAGAGACGATTCAGAACGTGTTGGGCGATCAAGCTGTTTTTGGACAAGTATCTGATCACAATCCTCGTCCAAGCGAACTAGGACGTATCGGTATGACAAGCGAACCGGTTGATATCCATTCGTTTACACCAAGCTATCTTCAGTTGGCAGAAGCAGAAGTGAACTGGCTGAAGTCACAGGGGAAGTAGGGTGGATCTGATGGGAGAGCCTTATACATTCAGACTGGCAAAAGTAAGCGATATAGATGATATCCTTGGGATCGAGCAAGCCTCATTTGCTGTTCCATGGTCCCGAGAAGCTTTTTACAGAGAGATTGTTGAGAACCAGTTCGCTCATTACCTCGTCATCGAAGACTCCTTTCAGCCGGTCGGTTATTGCGGCATCTGGCTTGTTATGGACGAGGCACATGTTACGAACATTGCGATTCTTCCATCGTATAGAGGGAGAAAGCTAGGGGAGATGCTCATGAGAGAAGCGATTAAGCTCGCGAAGATGCATGGCGCTGTATCGATGACGCTAGAGGCACGCGTAAGTAATCATGTTGCACAGAATTTATATAAAAAACTAGGATTTGAAGCAGGCGGTATCCGGAAAAACTATTATAGCGATAATGGTGAAGACGCTTTAGTGATGTGGGTGGAATTATGATAAAAGATGAATTGATATTAGCGATAGAAACAAGCTGTGATGAGACGGCAGTAGCGATTGTAAAGAACGGTACTGAACTGTTGGCAAACGTAGTCGCGTCACAGATCGAGAGTCATAAACGTTTTGGCGGCGTAGTGCCTGAAGTGGCGTCACGCCATCATGTTGAAGAGATTACAGTCGTGATTGAAGAAGCGTTGAATCAAGCAGGGTTAGAACCAGCAGATCTCACGGCGGTTGCTGTAACCGAAGGACCAGGCCTCGTCGGTGCGTTATTGATCGGTGTTAACGCAGCGAAAGCGTTCGCCTTCGCGCATAGTCTGCCGCTCGTTCCTGTGCATCATATCGCAGGGCACATCTACGCGAACAGACTCGTAAAAGAAATGACGTTTCCTTTGTTATCTCTTATCGTCTCAGGCGGGCATACAGAGCTTGTTCTGATGGAGGAGCACGGCACGTTCAAAGTGATCGGTGAAACAAGAGACGACGCAGCAGGTGAAGCGTACGATAAAGTAGCGCGAACGCTTAACATGCCATACCCAGGCGGTCCTCATATCGATAAGCTCGCACAAGAGGGAGAAGCAAACATCGACCTGCCTCGCGCTTGGCTAGAGCCGAACTCACTTGATTTCAGCTTCAGTGGCTTAAAGTCAGCTGTGATCAACACGGTTCATAATGCTACACAACGCGGAGAAGTGATTAAGCCTGAAGATCTAGCAGCGAGCTTCCAAGCAAGTGTTGTGGATGTACTTGTGGAAAAAACATACCGTGCCGCAGAGCAATATAACGTAAAACAAGTCCTCTTAGCCGGTGGGGTAGCGGCGAACAAAGGACTTCGTCACATGCTAGAAAACCGTTTTAATGGAACAAAGTATGACCTCGTTATTCCTCCTCTCCACTTATGCACAGATAATGCAGCCATGATTGGAGCTGCAGGAAGTGTGGCGTACCAAAAAGGAACGCGTGGAGATATGGCATTAAACGGTGTACCAGGGTTAGATTTAGAAGCGCAATAATGTAAAAGCTCTTTTCCTTTTAAGAGGAGAAGAGCTTTTTTAGTTATCGACAGAAATCGACACAAAAACCCTTCATTTTTGTGGAAAAGTTATACACAGGTTTGTGGATAATGTGGACAATGGTTTTGAAACATTTGAAATAAAGGGTTTATGTTATGCACAATTCACATCATGTATACACATGTTCGTGTGGATAACGTGGATAAGTCGTCGAAAGAAGTAAAATCCACAGGTCGAACTGTGGATAAGAATTTATATAAGTAACGTTTTAAAGATATTTTGGGGCTCAAGTTCGTAAAATTGTGTGTGAATTGTGTGGAAGTGATGTCGAATTGTGCGAAGTTTAACTTGGAAGCGGAATATAAAAAGCTGACATCCTCACATTATTAAGGATATCAGCTTTCAACTTAAGCATTCTGAAGTTCTTCCCATTCTTCCATCAACGTTTCCATCTCTTCGTTCAAAGCATCAAGCTGAGATTGGAATTCTTGCGTCTTTTCATAATCCTGAAAGACTTCAGGTTTACATAGCTCAGCTTCGGCCGAAGTGATCTTCGTTTCGAGTCCTTCAAGCAAACCTTCAATCTCCTCGATACGGCGCTGTCTTTTACGATCCAGTTTCTTTGCTTCTTTATCGATCGAGTTCTTTGTACCGTTTCCTTGGTTGGAAGAAGGAGTGTTAACCGCGTTCTCTGCTTTCTGACGAGCGGCGATTTCTTCACGTGCTTTCATCTCATTTTTCTTTTCCGTGTAATAGTCGTAGTCACCTAGATACTCGGTCATGCCTGTTGGCGCGAGTTCAACGACTTTCGTGGCGATACGGTTTATGAAATACCGGTCATGCGATACGAAAAGGATCGTACCAGGATAATGAATTAGAGCTTGTTCAAGGATCTCTTTGCTGTCGAGATCCAGATGGTTCGTTGGCTCGTCCAGCAGAAGAAGATTACCTTTTTCCATCATAAGCTTCGCCAGAGCAAGTCGAGCCTTCTGACCACCGCTCAGCTCGGTTACAAGCTTAAGTACATCGTCACCGCTAAACAGGAACTGGCCAAGAATCGAGCGGATCTCTTTTTCCGTTTTTTCCGGATAGTCATCCCACAGCTCGTTCAGTAAGGTCTTGCGGGAATGAAGATCCGCTTGTTCCTGATCATAGTGAGAGATCATAAGTCCACTGCCATAGCGTATATCGCCCGATATGAGCGGCAGCTGCTTTCGTATCACTTTTAATAGAGTCGATTTTCCGATTCCGTTCGGTCCAACGATCGCGACGCTGTCTTGGCGGTTTATCGCTACCGATACGTTCTTAAATAGTGGTTCACCGTCTTCATATCCTGTGCTCACGTTTTCAAGCTTCAGCACATCGTTCCCACTTTGTCTCTCAATCTCAAATGAAAAACTAGCAGACTTTTCTGCGCCAGCGGGACGCTCTTTCAATTCCATCTTTTCTAACTGTTTACGACGACTCTGCGCACGTTTCGTAGTCGAAGCACGCACGATGTTGCGCTGAATGAAATCTTCCAACTTCGCAACCTGATCTTGCTGCTTCTCAAACTCTTTCATCTCTTGAGCGAAGCGCTCCGCCTTTTGCTCGAGATAGTTAGAATAGTTACCTGTGAAACGGTATGATCGTTTTCTCGAAACCTCGTAAACGGTCGTTACGATCTTATCGAGGAAATACCGGTCATGGGAAACGATTAAGATGCCGCCAGGATAACTCTGTAAATATTGCTCGAGCCATGTTAGTGTTTTGATGTCTAAGTGGTTCGTCGGTTCATCGAGAATGAGTAAATCTGGTTTTGTTAAAAGAAGCTTCGCGAGTGCGAGTCTCGTTTTTTGCCCACCACTCAATGTGTTGATCTTCGTATCGCGATCAAAATCGGCAAACTGAAAACCATGAAGCACAGTACGAATCTCTGCTTCATACTGATAGCCGCCTTCGTCTTTAAATGTAACCTGAAGCGCATCATAGTCTTTTAGAAGGCGTTCATACTCCGCGTCATTAGCGATCACTTCTGGATCGCCCATGCGCGCTTCCATCTCACGCAGCTTTTTCTCTTTTTTACGAAGGTCCTCAAACACAGAGAGCATCTCGTTCCAGATCGACTCATCCGAATCTAGCCCCGCATCCTGTGCGAGATAGCCAGTCTTCACATCTTTTGGAATCATGACATGACCAGAATCATAGGAATACTCACCAGTAATCACGCGAAGTAGCGTAGATTTACCCGCACCGTTCCGCCCAACAAGCGCGATTCGCTCACCTTTTTGAACCTCTAGTTTTATATTCGATAAAATAACGTCCGCGCCAAATGACTTCGTAACGTCCTGAACTTGTAAAATAATCATTGTAAATTCACCTCTATGAAAAACGGGTGGTTTTATTTATTGGCTTGTTCCCATAAAGAATTGGGATAGTGCTTCATTGAATAGTTGATTGAAGTGTAAGGTGAGAGACTCCTGCGGGACGAGCGGTCAGGTGAGACCCTTAAGGGCGCAAAGCGGCAAGGGGCTCACCGGTCGCCCCGCGGAAAGCGAAGCACCTGGAACGGAAATCAACTACATTCAACAATCATGCAATCAGCCTTTATACAAATAACCCTGTCTAACTAGTAGTTTAGCGTAGTTTGGAGATTCGCGCCAACAAAGGGAATGTTCAACATTTTGCAATAATTACAAGTAAAATCTTAACGACAATAAAAGCGGTTTCGTGTATATTCATCATGAGGAGGGGTTTTATGACAGAGTTTACCCATTTTAACGAAGACGGCCGTGCGCGCATGGTTGATATTTCGGAAAAAGAAACATCTCACCGAACAGCCGTAGCGGTAAGCGGGGTAACGGTTTCTGAAGAAGTCTTCCTTAAGATCAAAGAAAACGGATTTAAAAAAGGGGACGTTCTAGCCGTTGCACAAATTGCTGGGATCATGGCTGCGAAAAAAACCTCTGACTGGATCCCGATGTGTCACCCGTTATCACTGACTGGCGTCGACCTGTCTTTTTCATGGGATGAATTAGTGGACAACATGTATAAATTAAACATCCAAGTTGAAGTGAAAACGAAAGGCAGCACCGGTGTAGAGATGGAGGCGTTAACAGCGGCTTCTGCAGCAGCGTTAACCGTCTACGATATGTGTAAAGCAGCGGATAAGGGAATGGTGATCGGGCCTACATACCTCCAGTCGAAAACAGGAGGAAAGAATGGAGACTTTCTACGTTCTTCAAGCCCTGACAAAATATGATACAATAGGAATAGATAAGCTTTCTACACTTGGAGGGCTCCAAATATGAACCAAGATCAGTTAAAAATACCACACGCAACAGCAAAACGGCTGCCCTTGTATTATCGTTTTTTGAAAAACTTATCATCTTCCGGTAAACAAAGGGTGTCTTCTGCTGAATTAAGCGAAGCGGTTAAAGTAGATTCTGCAACAATCCGCAGAGATTTTTCCTACTTTGGCGCATTAGGCAAAAAAGGTTATGGCTACAATGTTAATTATCTGCTGTCGTTCTTCGCGAAAACGTTGAACCAGGATGAAACAACAACCGTAGCATTAATCGGAGTAGGTAACTTAGGCACTGCCTTTTTACATTACAATTTCACCAAAAATAACAATACCAAAATAGAAGTCGCATTCGATGTAGACCGAGCTAAAATCGGCAGCGAGATTGCCGGAGTTCCGATCTATCACACAGAAGACATCGAGCAAGAGTTGAAGAATCGAGGTATTGACGTTGCGATCCTGACCGTTCCAGTCGGAGCCGCTCAACCGATCGCAGATCAGTTAGAGCGCGCAGGTGTTACAGGCATCTTAAACTTCACACCGGCACGATTGACCGTCTCACCAGAGATTCGTGTTCATCACATCGATTTAGCTGTTGAATTGCAATCGCTTGTTTATTTTATGAAAAATTACTCTTAAAACAAGGAGGTAATCGTTATGTTAGGACCAGGAAGTATCGCGGTAATCGGTCTTGCAGCTCTTGTTATGTTTGGACCGAAAAAGCTGCCTGAGCTAGGTAAAGCAGCAGGTAAAACGCTTCGCGAGTTCAAAAATGCAACAAAAGGCATGATGGACGAAGAAGATGAGAAAAAGGAAAGCGAACAACTGAAGAAGTAAGGATGTTTGTCTATGACCTCTGAAAAAAATATGTCGCTATACGGTCACATTGGCGAATTACGAAAGCGCATCATATGGGCGATCCTAGCCTTCTTCATATTCTTGATCGCTGGATTTTTCTTAGCCAAGCCCGTAATCGTATATCTGCAAAGTGACCCAATCGCAAAGAACATTCAGATGAACGCTTTTCATCTAACCGATCCACTGAACGTGTACATGACGTTTGCCTTCTTCATCGGCCTCGTCCTATCCGCACCAGTGGTGTTGTATCAACTTTGGGCATTCATCAGCCCGGGGCTTTATGAGAACGAACGAAAAGTAACACTCATGTACATCCCAATTGCATTTCTGCTCTTCTTAACGGGACTCGCATTCTCGTACTTTATTCTGTTTCCGTTCGTTGTGAGCTTTATGGGAAATGTCGCCGTGGCACTTAGTGTAGAAGGCGAATACGGAATTCAGGAATACTTCTCATTCCTATTCAACATCACACTGCCGTTCGGCCTGTTGTTCCAGTTCCCGGTCTTGATTATGTTTCTGACTCGACTTGGAATCGTAACACCTGATTTCCTTAAGAGCATACGAAAAGTAGCCTACTTTGGGATCTTAGTAGTAGCTGGATTAATTACACCGCCAGAACTGCTGTCTCACTTGATGGTTACGTTCCCACTTATCCTGTTATACGAAATCAGCATCATCATTTCGAAGACAGCTTATAAAAAACGAATGAAAGCCGAAGTCGAAGCACTCGTCAAAGAACGCGAAAGCCAGACAGAAGCTATGTATCATGATTAAAAAGAGGATGACTCCACGTGGGGAATCCTCTTTTTTTTGTGTGGTTGGAGTGAGTTGTGATTGAGAGTGGACAGTAAAAGTGGGGAAGTGGACAGTATTTATTGAAAAGTGGACAGTATTTTCGTGGAAGTCGACAGTAAGCATCGTTTGAGGTGGCTTGCGGGCTATTTAGCTGCCACCAAAAGTAATGAACAGCCTCCGTTTTGGTGCTGGTGATGATAATCTGTCTGATTCGAAGATTAATCTGTCCATTTCAGCGATTAATCTATCCAATCTCCCACATAATCTGTCCAATTCAACCAATAATCTGTCCAATCCCACCTCAGACCACTGGCCGCCCTCACAAAGCACCACCCAAAATCCCGCACAAACAAAAAAACTGCCTCCAATAAGAAGCAGTTCCCCATATTATTTCTTCATTTTTCTTTTCAAGTGGCTGTTTAATGCGAAATAGCGGATGGCATTGGCGTAATCGAAGGTTGCTACAACCATCGTGATGATCGTCCAGAAGCTAGTCATGCCGTACTCGCTTGCGTAATGAACGGCTAAGTACGTAAAGACGACCCCGATCCCTAGATATAAAAATGCCATAAACAGTGGTGATGTCTTCATAATAGTCCTCCAATAATCAGTTGCGCTGTTTCTAGCTGCTGTTCCATTTCTTTGATTTTATCGGCAAATAATACTTGAACGATCAAAACGAGCGTGTTCATGGCAACGTGTGCCGCGATGGGTACGATAAGACGTTGCGTTTTAACATACAGAAAAGCGAACGTGAAGCCCATTGCCGTGTAAATTAGTAAGTGTGTGAAGTCCGCATGAACAGCAGCAAAGATTAACGAACTGATCAAAGCAGAGATAAAGAAATTAAAGCGTTTATGAAGAGATCCGAAAATAATCTTTCGGAAGATGATCTCTTCTAGTATTGGCCCAACGATGGCCGTTACAATCATAAAATATTTAACGTTTTTCACGATTTCAACGAGTTGCTTCGTGTTTTCCGATCCAGGTTGGATACCGAACAGGTTCATCTCGATCATGCTTGCGATAATTTGAGCGGCGTACGCCATGAAAATACCGATGATCGACCATAGAATGGCAGATCCTTTTGAGACGCGCTTAGAATTTCGGTGGCGTTCTCTCATTTCAGGGATCAGCATGTAAAGGATGATTACAAGAGCCGCGATAAAGCTGAACGTTCCCCACATTCCAAAAAGTTGATTTTTAGGAACACCAAGTTCATGTAACAGTGGAACCCCAATGTAACCTGAGAATTGCATCACGATATATATGAAGATGATCCACCAATATTTTTTCTTCAAATTACCTTCTCCTTTACGTACAGCCCTAAAAATAATTACGTTTCATACCTCTTTATATGCTTACCCATTTTAACATAGAATAGGCAGGGCTCGCGAGGATATCGAATTTGCGGGTAATTCGATTTATATTTAGATTTCTCACTTGCAAAATTTTTTAGTTTTATTTATTATTAGAAATGGAGTTAGCACTCACTAACAAAGAGTGCTAATAAGAAATCTTTTAACTATTTAAGGAGGGTGTTTCACTTGTTAAAGCCACTAGGTGACCGTATTATTATTGAGCTTGTAGAAGGTGAAGAAAAAACTGCAAGCGGCATTGTATTGCCAGATTCAGCAAAAGAAAAGCCTCAAGAAGGAAAAGTTGTTGCTGTAGGTACGGGCCGTGTAACGGATAACGGCGAGCGTATCTCTTTAGAAGTTTCTGAAGGCAACACGATTATTTTCTCAAAATACGCTGGTACAGAAGTTAAGTACCAAGGTAAAGAATACTTGATTCTTCGTGAATCTGACGTATTAGCGATCGTAGGCTAATCGTTAGGTAACTGGGAAGCTTCAATGTTTTGAAGCTACATAAATCAAACATAAAGCATATGTAAGTCACTAACTTTTAAAATTAATGGGAGGGTTTTTACATGGCTAAAGATATTAAATTTAGTGAAGACGCACGCCGCTCAATGCTTCGTGGTGTTGATGCACTAGCAAACGCTGTAAAAGTAACACTTGGACCAAAAGGACGTAACGTTGTGCTTGAGAAGAAATTCGGTTCTCCTCTAATCACAAACGACGGTGTTACAATTGCAAAAGAAATCGAGCTTGAAGATGCATTCGAAAACATGGGCGCTAAACTTGTAGCTGAAGTTGCGAGCAAAACGAACGACGTAGCAGGAGACGGAACAACAACTGCAACGGTTCTTGCTCAAGCGATGATCCGTGAAGGATTAAAGAACGTAACAAGCGGAGCAAACCCAATGGTACTTCGTAAAGGGATCGAAAAAGCAACGGCTGCTGCTGTTCAAGAACTAAAAGCGATCTCTAAACCAATCGAAGGCAAAGAGTCTATCGCACAAGTTGCGGCGATCTCTGCAGCTGACGAAGAAGTAGGACAATTGATTGCTGAAGCGATGGAGCGCGTTGGAAACGACGGCGTTATCACGATCGAAGAATCAAAAGGATTCACAACTGAGCTTGAAGTGGTTGAAGGTATGCAGTTCGACCGCGGATATGCATCTCCATACATGGTAACAAACTCTGACAAGATGGAAGCAGAGCTTGAGAACCCGTACATCCTTATCACAGATAAGAAGATTACGAACATCCAAGAAATCCTTCCAGTTCTTGAGCAAGTCGTTCAACAAGGGAAATCTCTATTGTTGATCGCTGAAGACGTTGAAGGTGAAGCACTTGCTACATTAGTAGTTAACAAGCTTCGCGGAACATTCAATGCAGTAGCGGTTAAAGCTCCTGGATTCGGTGACCGTCGTAAAGCAATGCTAGAAGACATCGCAGTACTAACTGGCGGTGAAGTGATCACAGAAGAGCTAGGTCTTGACCTTAAGACTGCGAACATCACGCAGCTTGGTACAGCTTCTAAAGTTGTGGTTACAAAAGAAAACACAACAATCGTAGAAGGTGCTGGAGATTCTTCTAAGATCGCAGCTCGTGTTAACCAAATCAAAGCACAACTCGAAGAAACAACTTCTGAGTTCGATAAAGAAAAATTACAAGAGCGCCTAGCAAAATTAGCTGGTGGAGTAGCGGTAATCAAAGTTGGTGCAGCTACAGAAACTGAGCTAAAAGAGCGCAAACTTCGTATCGAAGACGCACTAAACTCTACGCGTGCAGCAGTTGAAGAGGGTATCGTATCCGGTGGTGGTACAGCTCTAGTTAACGTGCTAAAAGCAATCGCTCAAGTAGAAGCGACTGGCGACGAGTTAACAGGTGTGAAACTAGTACTTCGTGCACTAGAAGAGCCAGTTCGTCAAATCGCACACAACGCAGGTCTTGAAGGATCTGTAGTGGTAGAGCGTTTAAAGAACGAAGAAATCGGAGTTGGATTTAACGCTGCAACTGGCGAGTGGGTAAACATGTTCGAATCTGGAATCGTTGACCCAACAAAAGTTACACGTTCAGCGCTACAAAACGCAGCATCCGTATCTGCAATGTTCCTTACAACAGAAGCAGTAATCGCGGATAAGCCAGAAGAAAACGCTGGCGGCGGAATGCCTGACATGTCCGGCATGGGCATGGGTGGAATGGGCGGCATGATGTAAGCTGCTCTTCTCTAACAAAGGGAAAGCAAATTTATTAAATAGCAAATTAAACCACTTCCTATAAACTTAGGAAGTGGTTTTTTTGTGAATTAAAATCATTCGAAACAAGAGTAACAACTTCATTTTTCTTTTTTAATGTCAGTATAAAACGAAGATGTTAAAATAGAATTAGTAAAAAATAGGAATTTGGAGATGTACTATATGAAAATAGATTTAATGACTCAAAAAGCTTTGTCTAACATGGTTGGTTGGTCAGAAGCGAATGGGAGAAGATGGATTAAAATTTTCAAACAGTTCATTCCCGTACAAAATGATGGTTCTAATAAGTATTTTAATCACGAATCTTATAAGGTTCTTTCGTTAGTTAAAGAATTAAGTGAGAAAGGATATTCCAGTACTGAAATTCTAAAAATTTTTAATGAAGAAGGTATACCAGTTAATGCTCATAAACTAAAAGCAAAAAATTTTATAAGTTACGATGAAAAGATACAGGCAAATTCACTTCCTAGTCAAAAAGAGCTTGTAATAGCAGTTTTAAAGTTTATTAACGATAAAAAGCCTTATACGACTACGATGATAAATGATGGAGTTTCATCCTATTTCTCGCTAACAGATGATCAGAAAAGTTTAACTTATCCTGACAGTAAAGAGTTTATTTTCTCTCATAGAATGAGACTAGCGAGATATTCATTAAAGAAACAAGAGTATATAGAAGAAGTTAGTAAATATACATACCAAATTACAGAAGATGGATTACAATTATTAAACGATGATTTGGAAACAACAAAAGAAGAGATTGATGAACTGGAAAATGTCACTGATCCATATGACATTATTCGAGGTAAAGTTGAGGAAATAGAAAATGATTTAATAAATGATTTAATAGATTACTTGAAACAGGCTCATTGGAGAAGACTTGAAACTATTGTTGTTGAACTACTTACTGCAATGGGATATGGAGATGGCCAAGTAACTGAAAAGACTAATGATGGTGGATTAGATGGTGTAATTAAAGAAGATAAGTTGGGTCTGGATAATATATATATACAAGCGAAAAAATGGGAAAACACAGTTGGCAGACCGGATGTAATGAGTTTTTCTGGAGCTTTGGATGCTAAAGGTGCTAGGAAAGGCATTTTTATTACTACATCTAACTTTACTAGGGGTGCAGAGGAATACGTTGAACGTCTTGAAAGTAAAAAAATAATCTTAATAGATGGGAAAAAATTAGCAAAATTAATGATTGAAAATGATATAGGTGTTAGTGTTAAGAAAAAAATTGTAGTAAAAGAAGTAGATTTTTCTTACTTCGAAGGTGAATAGCACTCCACTATTATGATTTACAAATAAAAAAGCTTTTCATAAGATCTTCATTGAAAAGCTTTTTTATACAAAATAAACATTTAGATTATAGGAGTAAAAAAACGCCTAAAAATTTTAGTTGTTCGCCTTCTCCCCAAAAGCCTCCGGAATCATCGTAAACCCTTCAATCACCGTATCTTCCTCAACTTCAATCATGAGGTAACGTTTACCGCTAAGCTGCACTTGTTTCACGTACCTTAAGTCTTGTGGACTTATCGAGATTTTAGCTACCTTCGTATCAATCTTAATCGACTTCGAGTTGTATTTCGGTACAACACTGCTTGCTTTGATCTCATACTTATCATCATCAATAACTTTTTGGAAAGCTGATTCAACCTTCTCCACACTGATATCTTCCACACCGCTCGCTTTCAAAACGCGTTCAACGTCTTTGGAATCTAAGCGAGGATGTTCTTCCTCTTCGTTCTCTTCGATCATTCGGTTGATCTCTTCATACACATTGGAAAGGGTAGAGGTGTTTAATTGATCCTGTGTTACGTCTTTAATGATCTCTTCAAACACGATTTTATCATCTTTTGCCGTCATGATTTCTTCGCCATTTAAAACGTCCACGATGAACTCATAATCAGGCTCATGAACTTTACCTGCTGAATACAGGATGTGGTTCACGTCTGCTGCATTATCACTGAAACAAGGGAAGAGAAATCCTCCGATCGGCGCGTTCAGGTTAATAACAGGATCGACCACAAAATTGTACTTGAACTCTTTTTCCACATAATCAAAGAGCAGTTCTTTTTTCGGCTCTTGCGTATTGTTTATGCTGCACAAAATGAAGGGGAAGGAGTAGACAGCATCACGTTCACTAATCTCAGCCTCATCATTTTTGCGCTTCGTCGGCTTATAGTATTCTCCCTTAATAAAAGTGATCACAATATCCTTTTCGTACTGACGGTTTAAAAGCATTTTCCCTACCATTTGAAGCATGCGTTCTTTCCAGTTTTCTGTATCGCTGGCAAGTAAGCCCTGATGCAGAATAAGCTGGCTATTGTTTTCAGCATTTCTATTAAACTTTAATTCAAATAACTTTTCATCGAGATTTCCACCAAGCAATTTTTTAAAATTATTAAAGAAGAGTTCCTGTTGTTCTGCATCTAGCATCTCAAAAGGCTGACTCACGTGATGATAGATCTCGCTGGATTCTTTCGTAATATACACATTAAAGATGCTGGAGATTTTCAGTAGATCGTTCTCTTTTTTGAACTGTTTTCGTATTTGAGCGATATCTTTTTTGTTCATGCTTGTATACACTCCTAAGTTGTTGCGATTTTAAGTCGACACTCTTTATATGTCTAACAGTGAAGTATTCTTTATTTTAACATTCAGAAGGAGTGAAGTGTGAAGGTGAAGTTTTTGTTGGTTCATAGATTGATTGCCTTAGAAGTTAAACAGCTTTTTAAATTTAACAATATCAACTCGTTGAAGGGTATAACCTGTACTCGTATCGTCGGCATACATAATCATTCCACTGTCACTGTTTTTTCGTAACCAAAGTAAATAGTTCTCTTTATTTCCATTCAAATCAACTAGAGTCATCTCTAAATTATTTTTTGACACATTTAAAATTCCTGGTATTCTTTCAGCAGACTGTATCGCATCTCTAGCAATTCTAACGGCCTTGTTATTTTTAAAAGTCTTCTTTACTTCGCCTGTAACGATAAGCATCTCTTTGGTATCCTGCATGATGAGGTTCGGAGCAGTCTCTTTACTTTCAGAATAAACGCTACACCCAGCTAACAAGATACTCAATGTAATAAAAAACAATTTAAGAAATGATTTCTTCATCTTCACACCTCTTGATATCCGTTTTAAGGTAAGTCGATTTGTATTCTTAAAAGGTTTCAGGGCACCAGTAAACATAAAAAACCCCATATCGCATAGGGATTAAGCCGATACGATACAGGGTCTCTGTTACTAAAGAATTCTTTTCTTAATACGTGCTACAAGTGGAACCACAACAAGTCCAGCAAATCCAACTTGCAGAACGTTTCCTGGAATTGATCCGAATGGTTGAATCCAGTTGCTATAAAGCACAACTTCTGCAAAATAATAGCCTACCACTTTAATAAGCATAGCAACGATAACTGCTAAGGAATAGACGAGGACACGTTTGCCTGGTACTTTTTCCGATATAGCGCCCGCTACATAGCCCATTGCCCCAACGATGATAAATGTGAACGGAGCCCATATTGTCCATCCGGATAGGAGGTCAAACAAACCCATCCCGAAAGCACCTGCAATAGCACCGGTTCTTCTACCGAAAACAAAAGCCGCTACAAATAAAGGAATGTTACCCAAGTGGATAAGACCACCGTTTCCTGCGATCGGAAGCTTGATGTTGATGAACATTGTTGCAACAAGCGTTAGTGCCACGAATAGTGCGCTGATGACTAACATTCTTGTTTTAGTCGATTGTATTGATGAATAAGTAGTATTCATACCATAACCTCTTTCATAAAAAATGAATGTAAAAAAATGATTGCACTTATTCATTATATATGTCCTTATTCTTTTAGAAAACAGCTATTTTATGGGTAGGGTGAAGAAATAGAAAAATAAACTAGTGGAATGAGCGAGTTTCTCAAAAGGAAAGAAGGGGAGAACGACACATTTGCCGAAATCTATTTTGTAGAGCATAGACGTATCGATACAGTTCATTGCGAATGCCTATAGTAGAGGAATTAAACGATATGTATCGCATGGCGATATAAGCAATAGATGAAAAGACATGAAGGAGGCCCGATATGCGACGTGATATACAACCGAATGAACGAGCTTTCTCCTCCAAGGAAGTTGCAGAAGAAGTAGGAATCGCAACACCGACAGTCCGTAAGTATGGCCAAATACTAGAGCGAAACGGATACGAGTTTTTAAAGGATGGAGATCGCCGTATCTTTGTTCAATCTGATATCGAATCGCTCATAGCGCTACGCGATACAGACAAGCCTTTAGACGATACAGCTAAAGATATTGTGCTTCAACAAAAAGAGAGACTAAAAGAAACAGTTCAAACGGACGTAGCGCTACCCGATACATATGAGAACCTTCCACAAGACCCAAACCAATTACGAGAAGTCTTAATGATGCTAGCGAATGAACTAGCAGCAACACGAGAGATGAATGCTCAGCTCACAAACGATATGTCAGAGCTTAAAGTAACCGTTTCAAGACTTCAACAAGATCATCATGCAATCAGTGCAAACGTAGGAAACGCAGCTCAGAAAACGAACGCAAAGATTGAGAAGCTGACCAATCAACAAAAAGAACAATACGAAACATTATTAGAACAGGAAAAAGAGAAAAGTGAACTTCTGCAGCAAGAAATTCAAAAGTTAAGAGAAGAACAGGTCAAGGAATGGCGTCTGCAGAACGATTTCAATAGACGACTTGAAATCGTAGTGCAAAGCCGGCCGAAAAGCAAATGGGAAGCCATTCTATCTTTATTTAGAAAGTAAGTTTGTGTGTATCGGGGGGCGATACGGTTAACCGTTACAAAGCTCTTTTTGTATAGATATAACTTGACCCGATATGGATTTATAACGATACAAGATACAATCCTCAACATTCAATCGTCATATTTCTACAATTTCCCGAGAAATATCTACAAAAACAGCACACTTATTAAGCTTGGGAAATTAGAGTTTAAGAACGCAAAACAACATCAGAAAGTACGATTACGGTGCACTGTATAGGGTGCATCTTTTTTTATTTGTTCACTTATATCGAATCTTCTCTTTTTTTGTAAAAAAACAAGGAATATCGTCTGTGTGATGAGAATATTTAAAGGAAAGAAAAAATTAAATAATGTAGAGACAGAAATGTTAGAGGGGAGTCTATCATGAACGCTAGAAATGAAAAGACATTTGAATATCATCCTCAACTTAGAGAGGTTATCGCAAACGTAGAAAAAGTTATGGTAGGTAAGAAAAAGGTCACAGAGCTGACGCTTGTTTCGTTATTAGCAGGGGGACATGTTTTACTTGAAGACGTACCAGGAGTAGGGAAAACAATGATGGTGCGATCTATCGCTAAATCCCTGGGCCTAACCTTTAACCGCATCCAGTTCACACCAGATCTATTGCCGTCTGATATGACGGGAGTATCGATATATAACCAAAAAGATATGAGTTTTGAATTTCGGCCTGGTCCTCTTGTAGGAAACATCATTCTCGCTGATGAGATCAACCGTACATCACCGAAGACACAATCGGCACTTCTTGAATCCATGGAAGAAATGAGCATGACGGTTGATGGGCAGACGCACATATTGCCCGATCCGTTCTTAGTTATGGCCACACAAAATCCGATCGAATACGAAGGAACTTATCCGCTTCCAGAAGCACAGCTTGACCGCTTTTTAATGAAGCTGACGATGGGATATCCGACTCCAGAGGAAGAGTTTAACGTATTGAACGTGATCGGAAACGAACACCCGATCCACCTCCTTAAACCAGCCATCTCACCTGAAGAGATCTCAGAACTGAAAACAGCCGTGAAGAACATCTACGTATCAGATTCAATCAAGCGATATATCGTCGACCTGATCAATCGTACACGTAATCATAAGTCCATTGCGCTAGGCGTCAGTCCGCGTGGGTCGCTTGCGTTATTAAAGGCAGCACAGGCTTTTGCCCTTCTGATGAACCGTGATTTTGTAATCCCTGATGATGTGAAATACTTAGCACCGTATGTTCTTGTTCATCGTGTGTTATTAAAACCGGAAGCTCGTTTTGAAGGGGTTTCAGCTGAAGAAGTAATCAATGAGCTTTTGGCCCGCGTGCCAGCACCTATTCATAAGGAACAGCATGCATAATGAAGGCGTTTCTTCATAAATTTCGGGAGCGGTATAAAACGCCGATCGGGTTTTCAGGGATCATCTTCTTACTGCTTGTTACGTTTTCTTTTGCCATGTTTCAGGGAGGCTTCGTAAGCTGGTTTCTATTTTACAGTGTTCTTCCGCTCGTACTTTATTCCATTACGATGGCTTTTTATCCGATACAACGGTTAAAAGTGGAGCGATATATCTCTAAAACCAAGCTGATGGCAGGCGAAGAAATAGAAGTGACAATTGTTATCAAACGACGCAGCAACTTTCCACTCTTTTATGTTGTGTTAGAGGACCTTCTGCCAGAGGTGCTGCTTCGTGAAACGCGATACGAGGGCAATACGCATCAGATCCAGTCTCGTATTTTGTTGTTTCCGTTGTTCCGCAAAAACCTAGAATTTTCGTATACGATTAATCCTGCACCGCGTGGGTTATTTAAATTTGATCAGATTCAAATCAGTACAGGAGATATCTTTGGCTTTGTTTTAAAAAGTACGAGTGTTTCCGTTCAAGACCAGATCTTTGTGTACCCGCAGTATCAAGATATCGAGCGGTGGGAAGCGGGAAAGATGCTTCAATCAGGTATGAAAAAAGTCGGGAAGCGTTCGTTTTCCGACTATACATCAACGGTCAGTGTGCGTGATTATGTGGCCGGCGATCGTATGAACTGGCTGCACTGGAAAGCGAGTGCGAGATCGAACAAGCTGCTGACAAAAGTGTTCGAACAGCAGCGGAACGATGATTTTGTGATTGTGCTTGATCATTGTGAAAAGAGTTACGGCACGCAGGATTGGCTGTTTGAACGTGGCGTTTCACTTGCGGCATCGATCGTTCACTATGCGATTTCAAAGGGTGGTTCGATCGGCTATCATCCGCTATCTGGAAAAGAGATCCCGATGAACATAGGGACCGACCAAGAATGGCGGATTCTTCACGAACTCGCAAAAGTGAAGTCAGACGTGAAGCTGCCGTTTGAAGAACGATTGAAACAAGAATACATGGCAGGCTTTATGGAAGGTAAAACGGCGCTTATCATTTCGCCGAACCTTTCTGAATACACGATGAAAACGCTCGAGCTTATCGCATCTAGACAGCAAACGAACGTGATTTTCTTTTACTTAGCGCTTGATTCTAAACTTAAGAGTCAAGAACTCACGTATATCTCTCGAATCAGACAGTTCGGTGTGCCTGTAACACCGATGATTGGTTCTGACTTTAACGAATCGCTGAAGGCAGGTGGCACGTATGCCTCAATCTAATCAGCAGCAAGCGTCAACACTACACGTCTTAGTTCTGTACGGCTTAGGCTTTCTTCTTTTATGGGAGTGGTTAAGACCATTAAAAGAGCTTACGACGACGAACGATATCCAGATTTTCGTGATGTACACGCTCTTTTTGTTTATCGTAACGTATTTTCAGCTTCCGTTTTGGATCTCATTTCCGGTTAAATTAGGAGCGATGTTATATGCGCTTCATTCTCTATACTTCTTTGATGTCTTCTTGTCGTTTAAATGGGTTCCTTTTTTAATCGAAGACATTCAATACAACTTGGGGCTGTTTTCCGATCAAAACTGGGATGAGATGACGTCGCTCTCTCGGAGTTTATTGTTTTTTATTCTACTTTGGCTCGTCAGTTATTTGATGCATTATTGGCTCGTCCAAACCCGGAGAATCTTTCTGTTCTTCTTAATTACGGTGATCTACATTTCGATACTCGATACATTTACGGTTTATGATGGGAAGTTCGCAATCATCCGTACCGTTTTCATCGGACTGATTTTGGTCGGTATTTTAAGAATGATGAAAATTATTGAAACGCAAGGCTTTTCTCTTTTAAAAGGAAAGTTTCCTGTGCTCTGGGTGGCACCACTTTCTGGTGTTATCGCATTGTCGTCAGTTCTCGGATATGTTGCACCAAAAGCATCCCCGATCTGGCCAGATCCTGTTCCGTTTCTTCAGAATCTGTCTGGGAAAGGCGATGAAGAAGGTTTAGGGAAAGGTCCTGGTATAGCAAAGATTGGTTATGGTGAAAACGACAGCCAACTTGGTGGGCCGTTTGAGTTCGACTATACGCCAATCTTCACCGCTTATGATAACGGAAGGCATTATTGGCGGATCGAAACCAAAGAATTCTATACCGGTAAAGGGTGGGAGAATAAGATTCCGACTCAGGCGATCGCTTTAGAAGCAGATAATCCTTCAGCCGATACGAATTATACGAGAATCTGGGAAGATGGATTAGAAATGAAAGACCATAAAGCACGCATTGAAGCGGAAAAAAGAAAAGAATACTCATTTTTAATGATTCCAGGAAAGCTGACCAACATTCAAGCGGATCCGGGTATCAACTATCAATTAGATGGTGTGAACGGAAAAATTTCTACCTTTCAAGATGGAAGAGAAGAGAAGCTTACGGAATACGAGATGGATTATCAGCTGCCTGTTATAAAAGAAGAGCAGCTAAAAGCTTCAACCGATCAATACCCCGAAGAAATAACAGAAAATTACCTGCAGCTGCCTGAAACACTGCCACAACGGGTAAAAGACCTTGCGCAAGAAGTTACAGCGGACCAACCAACGCTCTACGATAAAGTTAAAACGGTCGAAAGCTATTTTGCTAAGAACGCTTATGGCTATAACACGATTGAAGTTGCGGTTCCAAAACGCGATGAAGATTACGTCGATCAGTTTTTATTTGAAACGAAAAAAGGGTATTGCGATAACTTTTCAACATCGATGACCGTGATGCTGCGTTCTGTCGGCATACCTGCTCGTTGGGTTAAAGGCTTTACTCCTGGAACCTTTGAGGCACTAGGTAAAGACGGTCTACGTGAATATACCGTAACCAACGCAAACGCTCACTCTTGGGTAGAAGTTTATTTTTCAGGAATCGGATGGGTTCCTTTTGAGCCGACGCGCGGATTTGATAATCCATTCGAGCCAGAGAGTGAAGAGAAAGATTCCACACCAGCTGCACCTGTTCCGACTCAACCGGACAAGCCTGAAAAAGACGTAACGAAGGAAGATAGTTCTGCTTCAGGAGCAAAAACAGGTTCGGATTCAATCCTGAAATCTGTTGGAACGTTAGCGGTTATTTTGTTAATCAGTCTTGTTGTGATCGCTGGAATCGCTTATCTGTTCCGCAGAAAATGGCTTCGTCAGTACACGATTTGGCGCTATAAACACAAAAAAGGCGCTGATAGCTTTGAAGAAGCCTTCGAACGCCTGATGTGGTTATTAAAGATATACGGCTTAAAAAGAAGACCTGCTTTTACACTGAGAGAGTATGCTCTGTATGTTGACAGAGAGCTTGATACAAAGGACATGAGGATCCTCGCTAAAGCTTATGAAGGCGTGCAATTCAGTCCGAAAAAGCAGACAGATCTATGGAATGATTTCCATAAAGAATTGTGGGAAAATTTAATTAAAAGAATCCGCCCTTGACCGCTATAACAGGCATTGTTAGAATGTCTTTAAGATTATAGTGTCAGATAATATTCTCCTTCGTATATCCTCGATAATAAGGTTCGAGAGTCTCTACCGGGTTGCCGAAAATGACCTGACTATGAAGGCAGGATTCTTTATAGCTACATTTTAAGGAATTCTGCCTTTGTTTTTGTATGTGGAAAACAAGGGTAGAATTCTTTTGTTTTATAAAGAAAGTGTAAAGATAGACAAGCTGACGGATACTATAGCTGATAATAATAGATGGGGTGAAGTACATGAGCGTAACGAATGATTTGCACGTAATGAGTGAAATGATCGTTGTGTTAGATTTCGGTGGACAATATAATCAGTTGATTGCACGTCGTATCCGTGACTTAGGAGTATACAGTGAATTACATCCGCACACGACTACGGCGGAAGATATAAAGAAAATGAATCCAAAAGGAATCATCTTCTCTGGTGGACCTAACTCTGTTTACGCAGAAGGAGCACCAGCTTGTGATCCAGCTATCTTTGATCTTGATATTCCAGTGCTTGGAATCTGCTATGGTATGCAGTTGATGAGCTACCACTTCGGCGGTAAAGTAGAGCGCGCAAGCCACCGTGAGTATGGTAAAGCAGAGATCACAGTAACGAACATGAACAAGCTTTATGAGAATCTTCCAGAACAACAAGTGGTTTGGATGAGCCATAGCGACTTAGTTGTTGCACCACCAGAAGGTTTCGTAACGGACGCTACAAGTCTTTCTTGCCCTGTAGCGGCGATGAGTGATGTATCTCGTAAACTTTACGGCGTACAATTCCACCCAGAAGTTCGTCATTCAGAGTACGGTATCGAGTTTCTTGATAACTTCGTAAAATCCGTTTGTGAATGTGAAGGCAACTGGACGATGGAAAACTGGATCGAAGACGAAATTCAAAAGATCCGTGACGTTGTTGGCGACAAAAAAGTGATCTGCGCAATGTCAGGTGGCGTTGACTCTTCTGTTGTAGCCGTACTTGTTCATAAAGCAATCGGTGACCAGTTAACATGTATTTTCGTTGATCACGGACTTCTTCGTAAAGATGAAGCTGATCAAGTTATGAAAACATTCAGCGAAGGATTCAATATCAACATCATCAAAGTTGATGCGAAAGAGCGTTTCTTGAGCAAGCTTGAAGGTGTATCTGATCCTGAGAAGAAGCGTAAGATCATCGGTAACGAGTTCATCTACGTATTTGATGAAGAAGCGTCAAACCTACAAGGCATCGAATTCCTTGCACAAGGTACGCTTTACACAGATATCGTAGAGAGCGGTACTGCGACTGCACAAACGATCAAGTCTCACCATAACGTAGGCGGACTTCCTGAAGACATGCAGTTTAAATTGATCGAGCCACTTAACACACTCTTTAAAGATGAAGTGCGTAAAGTAGGTACAGAGCTTGGTATTCCTGAGCACATCGTTTGGCGTCAGCCGTTCCCAGGCCCTGGTCTAGGAATTCGTGTACTTGGTGCGATTACAGAAGAAAAATTAGAGATCGTTCGTGAGTCTGATTTCATTCTTCGCGAAGAAATCGCGAAAGCAGGCTTAGAGCGTGAAGTGTGGCAATATTTCACAGTCCTACCTGACATCCGTAGTGTTGGTGTAATGGGTGACGCTCGTACGTACGATTACACGATCGGTATTCGTGCCGTAACGTCGATCGACGGAATGACTTCTGACTGGGCACGTATCCCTTGGGACGTTCTTGAAAAGATCTCTACTCGTATCGTAAACGAAGTGGATCACATCAACCGCGTGGTGTACGATATTACGTCTAAGCCACCAGCAACGATCGAGTGGGAATAGGTTTGTGAGCGAAAACACGAACGATTATCGTAAAATAACATAAAATCATTCGTAAAAATGCTTGACGTACGACAAAGTTCGACCTATACTCAAGTAGTAATTAAAAATTAAATGTATTTCCTACGTATAAATTCGGGGATATGGCCCGAAAGTTTCTACCAGACTGCCGTAAATGGTCTGACTACGAAGGATTTTTGAAACATGGCGCACATGCTCTCTTTGCATAGGCCTCGTTTCATTAACTCTTACGTATTCAGACCCAAGGGCTTGTCCCTTGGGTCTTTTTGTTAGTTATTTTCTATAGATTGCTGCTAGTCGCTGAATTTCATCTTTGAAAGTTGATTGTAGTGCAAGGTGCGAGACTCCTGCGGGACAGGCGTGCAGGTGAGACACTTATACGTGAAACGTACGAATGTGGCTCACCGCTTGCCCCGCGGAAAGCGAGCACCTGAAACGGAAATCAACCTCATCCAAAAGCGACTTGAAATAGCTATCGTTTTTATACGTAGACAGGGTATAGGGGGATATATAGATGGAAAAGTATTTTGGTTTCAAGGAGTTCAACACTTCTTACAAAAAAGAAGCAACAGCGGGATTAACAACATTCCTTGCGATGGCTTACATTTTATTCGTTAACCCATCCGTACTAGGCGATGCGGGCATGGATAAAGGTGCCGTGTTCACGGCAACTGCACTTGCAGCGGCGCTTGGAACTCTTTTCATGGGGATCGTAGCGAAGTATCCGATCGCACTTGCTCCAGGTATGGGACTTAACGCATTCTTCGCTTACTCAGTAGTCTTGGTCATGGATATCCCGTGGCAAACAGCACTTGCTGGCGTATTGATGTCTGGAATTATCTTTATTTTTATTACATTATTTAAAATTCGCGAAACGATCATAAACGCAATCCCGGAAGATCTTAAATTTGCTGCAGCGTCCGGTATCGGACTGTTCATAGCATTCATCGGATTGAAAAACGCAGGAATCGTCGCGCCAAGTAAAGCAACACTGGTTTCTCTTGGTGACTTAACACAAGGTCCAACACTTCTTGCCATCTTTGGTTTCATCATTACAATTTTAATGATGATCCGAAACGTTCGTGGAGGAATCTTCTACGGAATGGTAATCACAGCTGTAGTTGGTATCTTTGCTGGTTTGATCAATAAGCCAGATCAAATCGTAGGAGCAATTCCGAGTCTTGCACCAACATTTGGACAAGCTTTCTCTCACTTTGATCAAATTTTCACCATAGATATGATGATCGTTGTTCTAACGTTCTTTATCGTTGATTTCTTTGATACTGCAGGAACATTGATGGCAGTTGCATCACAAGCAGGAATCATGAAAGACAACAAGCTGCCTCGTGCAGGTAAAGCTTTGCTCGCCGATTCATCAGCGATCGCAGTTGGTGCGATCCTTGGAACATCTTCAACAACAGCATACATTGAATCAGCTTCCGGTGTAGCAGCGGGTGGACGTACAGGATTCACATCCGTTGTAACAGGTGGGTTGTTCTTATTAGCTCTTTTCTTCTCACCATTATTAGTTGTCGTAACACCATCTGTAACAGCACCAGCGCTTATTATCGTCGGTGTACTAATGGTATCTGTATTAAGTAAAATCAAGTGGGACCGTTTAGAAATCGCAGTACCAGCATTCTTAACGCTGATCGCAATGCCGCTCACATACAGCATCGCAACAGGGATCGCACTAGGATTCGTTATGTACCCACTAACAATGACAGTAAAAGGACGTTTCAAAGAAGTTCACCCGATCATGTGGGTTCTCTTCATCGTCTTCATCAGCTATTTCGTATTCTTAGTTGAATAGTGAAAAACTTTCGTAGGAATGTCCATTTTTGGGCATTCCTTTTTTGTATGGGCAGGAAAACATATAAAAAAGATAGCCGATAACTTTAAGGAAGAGAGATGCAAAAAATAAGTTTCTTCATTATAATAGTGTGCAGGATGAAGATTAAGGGAGAAGTGGGAAATGGAAGCAATGTGGACTGTTTGGTTTTTTGTAGTAGGAGCAGTATTAGCCTCGTTCGGCGGAGTGATCGGCTATCGTCTGCCAAAGGGAATGAAGGTAATAGGTGTAGAACGTTCACAATGTGACCATTGCGAAAGGCAATTAAAATGGTACGAGCTGTTTCCCGTTGTTTCGTTTCTAGCTGCGGGTGCAAAGTGTAAATCATGTAAGAAAGGGATTCCCCTTTTATATACGATGGTAGAACTCGCAACTGGTGCTCTTTATAGTTTTTCATACATAAAATACGGGTTCTCTATCCAATTGTTGTTAGCCTGTTCACTCATTTTATTATGCGCCATCATTACCGTTTCCGATTTGTTGTACTTTATTATCTCAGACAAAGTGCTGATCGTGTTTTTCGTGTGGTTCCTAGCTTTACAAGTGATCTTTGAAACTAGAGGCTGGGTAGACGCTGCCGTCGGAAGTTTGCTCGGATTTTTATTTTTGTTATTGTTAGCCATTCTCTCAAAAGGCGGAATTGGCGGTGGGGATATTAAGCTGATGGGCGTATTAGGACTCGTACTTGGGTTCCAAGGAGCATATCTAACACTGATGGTCGCGTCCATCGTTGGAGTATTAGTCGCAATCGTAGGATTGGTAACGAAGAAATATAACAGAAAGACCGCAATCCCGTTCGGACCATATTTAGCGGTAGGCGCGTTAGTGACGTTTTATTATAGTGAAGAGTTGTTGGGGTTGATCTTTTAACCTCAACTTTTTTTATGTCGAAACTTTGATTTGGATTGAGCGTAAGTAGGGTATGAAAATTAGAGTAGTTTGAAGGTTATAGAGGATTACGAATACATATAGAAGGGGATTAAGTTAGGAGGTTTTGTTGGAAATGTGGTTAATTATTTTTACGAATATACTAGCGTTCATTTTAGCATTAATATTTGGAATAGGTTATTACAAAAAGAAAAAGAAAGAAAAAGTTAGTCAAATTCGAGCTGAACTCTGGGGAACAGCTGTCTTTATAGGAGTTATGGTTTTTTTTAATGGGATAATTCTGTACGTGAACTATTCAGACGAGCAAAGAGTAAAAGCTGCATATACAGAAATGGAAAAAAACAATGAAGAAAGAGGAAATGAAGAAGAATCTTTTGCTAACCTGGAATTATCACTTAAAACTGATAAAAATAAGGGCCCAGATACTCATTATATTTATGTAGCTAATTTTAATAAAAAGGTATCATTTCATGGAAAGGTCTATATAAAAACCATCATCAATAATAAAATAGTTGACGGGGAATACACAACTAAAAAAATCACTATAAAACCAGGGGAAAAGAAACAAATAGATCATTTTGATGGGACAAGTTTTTACGATTCATATTCCTGGGAGTGGAAAGGTGAACTTAATTAAATTGAAGTTTTAAAAAGGTGAGGACGAAAATGGATAATGACTATTTGAGTGGTGTGATCTGGTTTAACATAGGAGCTTTTGCATTTGGACTTATTCTAGCCATTAGCTCATTCGTTCACTATAAAAAGTTAGGTAGAACGAGAACAGGGGTATATTGGGCGATTGGATGTATTGCTACATGCCTGCTAGTGATGAATGGAATTATAAAGGTTTCAGATGTAATGGATGAACATATGAAGAAACAAGCGTTTGAAACACTTGAGGAAACCTATCACGAAAGAGGAGATCGTAACAATGAATCCTTTAAGAACTTAGAGGTTGTCGTTATTTCGGAAAAGGGCAGATGGTCTACAGCTTATAACATTTATGCAGCTAATTTTAACAAACAGTATACATACAAAGGGAAAATCGAGATTACGGTTAAGAACAGACAAGAAAAGAAAGTTTTTACACACGTTACGGAAACCGTTACTTTAAAACCTGGAGAGAAAAAAGAGCTTAAAAATACAAATTATGATACCACGCATTATAGCTATTCGTGGAGATGGCTAGGAAAGTTAAAGAAATAGAGAAAAGAATTTTGAAAACACCCAAACGTTGGTTTAGGTGTTTTTTTATTTTAATTCTTTTTACCTAAGTGAATTTATCTACTTCTGATCGTTAAAAGCGCTTATTTAGTGATTTTCAGGTTTATAATTTTAATATTAGAGGAAAAAACAAATGTAAAAATGGATATTTATGTATATATAACATGAGGATATTCCTAGTAGGAATTTTTCGGGGAGGTGTCGGAAAAAGTCGAACATTGCCAAAGGTAGTAAGAAGGTTGTGGATAAGTTCAATAAGCCTTTATGTAGCAAGGATTTAGAAGGTTGACGCCCTAAGAATTTCTGTGATAGTTTTGCCATAGAAAAAATTTAAAAGATTTTACATAACTATTAGATTTTGTTGTAATTTGATTTTTGTAGGAAATGAGTATCAGGACAATAAATGAGAAAGGTCTTCGGAATTTTCATCATAAATAGTGAGTTGTTCTAGATTTCAAGCCGAAATTATGTAACAAAGAAGTATGTATAAACAGGAGAGGTATGGTATTAAATGAGTTTTAGAAACTTGAAAACACTATTGTTTCTATTCCTTTTACTAACTCTATTCACAGGATGCACCAACTCAGAAGAAGCGAATAAACCTGCAGATTCTAAAAAGGAAGATAAGCAAGAAACTAAAAAAGAAAGTAAGCCTGAAACGAAAGAATCTGATAGTAAATTAAAAAAGGGAATTCCACCAGCTCCCACTTCTATTAATGAGGTTTTTGCATATCCAAACGGAAAATTTGCTGGAAAAGAAGTATATGATACTACGAGTGGTGTGAAGGAAGACCTTTTAAAAGACATGCCTAAACTGGATGAGGAAGCGAATGAAGAAACGCTAGATTTGTATTTCAATAACCTTGTAGCCCTCTATTGGAATGGCTTTACAGACCCGGCTACTCTTGTTGACAAGTGGAAATTATATTCGTTCGGTAGCCCCGATATTGAAGATCCTAAATTTCAATTTAAAGAAAATTATAATGTGGAAATTATCTTAGATGCAAGCGGTTCTATGGGTAAGAAGGTGAAAGGTAAAACCCAAATGGAATTAGCCAAAGATGCTATTGATACCTTCGTACAATCTTTACCTGATAAAGCAAATGTGGGATTACGAGTATATGGTCATAAAGGGAGTGGATCGGACTCGGATAAAAAACTGTCATGCGAAAGCTCCGATCTAGTCTATCCTATAGCATCTTATAATTCGACTGAGTTTGATAAAGCGCTGAATCAATTTCAGCCTAAAGGATGGACGCCAATCACATTAGCGTTAGAAGAGGCACATAAAGATTTAGCGAAATATCCTGCAGAAAAGAATAACAATATTGTATTCCTAGTGAGTGACGGTATTGAAACATGTGATGGAGATCCTGTTGAAGCAGCCAAGAAATTAGTAGATTCTAATATTTCCCCGATCGTTAACGTTATCGGCTTTAATGTTGATGGAGAAGGGCAAAAACAATTAAAGGATGTAGCTGCCGCAGCTGGTGGAATCTATACAGATATTAACGATCAAACTCAGTTAAAGGAAGAATTTAAGCGAGTTGAAGAAATAGCAAAACGCTGGGAGCAGTGGAAGAAAGATTCACTAAGAGAAGCGGATGCCATAAAAGTAGAACGTTATTTTGAGGCTCTTGGTTTTACCAATGAATGGGACAGTAAAAAAACGAAGCTATCTAATAATATTAGTGGCTCAATTACCTATCTTTCAAATGAGGATTATATAACGAGAGAGCAAAGAGAGATTTTAAAAGATAAAGAAGAGAAATTAAATGAGTTTATTGAGAAGTCAGGTCTAGAAGTAGAAAATTATTTAAATTCCATGAACGAAAAAACGTTTGAACAAATGAAGCAGGATATAAACGAGAAATACAAACTTAATTAGAGAATATTCGCTAGGGGGAATTTGATGTCAAAAAGTGAAAAGAAATGGCGTCGTTTCTATATGATGATGTACATCTTTATATATGGTATTTATGTTCCTTATAATCTCTTCATGTGGTTAGGCGGAAATGAAGGGTTTCCGTATGCGATGTTGGGTATCGCTTTAGGTCTGCCTATGATGAAGAAAAATCATATAAACAGTATCCGAGAAAAAGAACAAAATGTATAGTTGAACAAATATCGATCTTACTGGGAACTTTTTCAAATGAAGTGCGTAATAATTTTTTAAATATAATAATGTCGTGTGAGTGAGATGGAAACCCCATCTCTTTCTTTTTGAAAAATAATCAAAGGAGATTATTAAATGAAAAACAAACTAACCAGTTTTCTTCTAATTCTCATGGTTTTGGCACTTACCGCCTGCACAACAGATCAAAATCCTTCTGCCAAACCTGAACAAGAAGCAAAAAAAGATAAGTATACAACGCTCGCTGAGGAAGCAAATAAAGAGAACTCATTAGAGAAACTAGAACTTCTTCCTTACGCAGAAGAAGTGGAAGCGACGTTATCTAGCCCTAAGTACAAAGAGTTTACGGCAAACTCGACGGTACTCATTAAAGGTAAGGCGAAAAAGTATAACAGCTTCAAGTCAGATCATGTATGGATTAAGGTGAGGAGTGATCAAGAAGGGCCAAACGGTCGAGAGTTCAGTTATTACGCTCCTTTAAAGGAAGGCAAGTTTGAACAAAAGGTTCAGCTGTTTAATGGGAAGGGAAATTATTCTGTTAAAGTGAGTGTGCCGAGTGATACGGCTGAAGATTACTATTACGATATTGCCTCATTTGATGTAGAGAACGTGAACCCTGAGATCAAGAGAGATATTGCTTATACGAAGAATGCGTTTCAATACGATTTAAAGTTAAAAAATTCCATAAATGGGTATATGGAAAGAGATGGGTCTTTTGAGCTAGAGGGTGACGTTGCTGATTCCAGTGTTGAACAGCTCATGGTTGAGCTTAAGAAAGAAAGTGAATCTACTAAAATTATGATTCCGGTTGAGAATGGAAAGTTCGCACAAAAAATCCCTCTTTATTATGGTGCGGGTGTTCATGAGGTACAGATTATGACGCCTAAAGAAGGATCGACCGACTTTTTTACGGATGCGGCTCACTTATATGTAAAGAATTTATCTGGTGAATCCTTTGAACCTGTGAAGTACTCCTCTGCTTACGAAGAAAAAGGCTTTAAGCTTGAGACGCCAGAAGTAGGCGGTGAGAAAGCGGACCTGAGCTATAAGATTAAAGGAAGTATTGATCCTAAAGGTGAGGGTGCGAGCAAGACAAATGTCGTTTTTGTTCAGACAGAGAAAGACGACCAAAAAGCGATGTACGCGATCCCGGTTAAGAACAATAAATTTGATGGAGAGTTTTTCCTCCGTTTTGGACCTGGGAAGTACGATGTATCCGTTATGGCACCTGAATTTAATAAAACGAATGGATATATGCAGTTCTTTGTTGGCGTAGCAAAATTCTCGGTTGAGAATACAAACACGAGTGATCAACGATTCACCTTGCCGTCTAGAGGTATTCAGTCGGATGCTCCTGAGATTAAGAAATTAGCAGCGCAACTAACAAAAAATAAGAAAACTGATAAAGAAAAAGCGCTAGCGGTTTACGAGTATGTTGCAAAAAACGTGAGCTATGACGTAGACAAGCTAAACAATCGAACGTTTGAGTTTGATGACAGTGCGTTAAAAACGTTGGACGAAAAAGAAGGCGTTTGTCAGGACTTTGCGTATTTAGCGATTGCTCTATTACGTGCAAGTGGTATGGAAGCACAAATGGTAACAGGATTTGCCGGACAAAATCATGCGTGGGTGGAGACAAAGGTCGAGGGACGCTGGTTAACGATGGACCCAACATGGGGATCAGGTTACCTGCAGAACAACAAGTTCGTTCCAAAGTTTACGATGGAATACTTTGATCCGAAGCCAGCGGAGTTTCAGAAAACACATACGAAAAAAGAGGTGGAGTTTTAATCTTAGAGAATGAGGTGCGATATGTCCAAAAAAGAAAAACGTTGGAGACGTGTTTATTTTCTTCTATATCTATTAATCTACGGGCTTGTCGCACCGTTAAGTTTGATTCTCTTTTTCATAGGAGAAGAATCATTTCCGTTCTTTATTATTCCAGTAGTCCTGGCACTGCCAGCTATGAAGCATAATCATATCCAGAAGATAAGAGAAAAAGAAGAAATGAGAGCTTAAGAGGAAATGAGGAATATGGGGAAAATGAAATTAGAGAGCTATGTAAAATTAACGTTCCTGAGTTTATCTTTATTTTTATTAATTGCTTGTACCAGTGAAGAAGCAAGTAAGAATAAAACAGAAGAACCTACTAAACAATCGCAGACTGAAAAGAAAAAAGAGAATCAGACATCTCTAAAAGAAAATATTCCTAATGCACCTACTAATACTGATGAACTGATTCAATATCCTGGAGGAAAGAACGCTGGTAAATCAATAGGAATATTACCTGAGGATGAAAAGAAACAGGTACACAAAGATTTAGATGAATTCCCGAAAATAACAGAAGATGCTTCCGAAACAGAGAAGGAACTATATTGGAACAATTTATTATATTTGTTTCAGGAGGACTATATCGATCCTCAAACTGTATTAGAAAAATGGAAAATGGAATCATTCGGTAGCCCGGATATAGAAGACCCTCGTTTTCAGTTCAAAGAGAATTTAAATGTAGAGATACTACTTGATGCTAGTGGAAGTATGAACGGTAAAATTGGCGGAAAAACAAAAATGGAGTTAGCTAAGGATTCTATTACTGAGTTTTCCTCTTCCCTACCAGAAGGTGCAAATGTTGCTCTTCGTGTATATGGACATAAAGGGAGTGGATCTGACCAGGATAAGCAACTCTCATGTGAGAGCAGCGAGGTTGTGTACGCTATGGAAAATTACGAAGAGAATAACTTTGAAGAAGCACTTAATAAATTCAACCCCTCTGGTTGGACACCTATAACCCTTGCATTAAATGAAGCAAAAGAAGATATGGCTGAATACAACGGAGACCAGAATACAAATATTATTTTTCTTGTAAGTGACGGTATAAACACATGCGGCGGTGATCCGGTAGCAGTCGCTAAGAGTTTGGCAGATTCTAATATTAAACCAATCGTAACTGTGATTGGCTTTGATGTTGATGCGAAGGGTCAAGAACAATTAAGAAATGTAGCTGATGCTAGTGCAGGAATCTATGCAAATGTAAATGACCAAAAGGGATTAAGTGAACAATTTAAATCTGCTCAAGATATTGCGGAAAAGTGGGATAGATGGAAAAGAGATTCACTTAGTGATTTAGATGCGATAAAAGTAGACCGGAATTTTATGATATTAGCTTTCTCTAATGATTGGGGACGTAAAAGGGATAAACAAAATAGTAACTTAATTTCTGCTTCTGATTATTTATATTATGAAAAAAAGATGATCACTAAAGAAATGTACAACTATCTTAGTGATAAAAGGGATGAACAAAAATACTTAACAGACAGGTCTCAAGAGGAAGTTGTAAGTTATCTGGAGTCTATCAATGATAAAACGTATGGAGAAATGAAGAAATCTATTGAAGAGAAGTATAAGCAGAAGTAGAAAAGTGTGGAACTAGAAACTAACACCTTTAAGGTATAAAACAAAGACTATTATTATCGTTTTAAAAGGTCAAGGAGTTTTTAAAATTTATAAGAGGGATAATGCTTCAAGGGAAGTACTTACTTGTTAAGGAGATGAGTCATGGCTATTGAAGCAAAGTTTAAAAAACATAAGCGGTTCTTAGAGACTATTGAAATAGCAAAATACAATGTTGCTATTCATGATAGTTTCTATAAATTTTGCGTATACAATAAATTTGGCAAGGCAAAAGGATATCTAGCATTAGAAACCAATGGGACGGAATGCCGAAGAGATGAAGCCATAGACCCTTATTACTTATTCTTAAAATTTAATTCATATCTCACAGGCATTGTTTATCAAGGTAGAGAGGAAATGAATAAACCTACAGCTGTATTTAAGGACACTATACATTTATTAGAAAAAGTTAAACCTTTTGTACAATCTAACTCAATTCACGTGAATAATGCTGTTTCAAAAATTACAAATCTAGATAACGGATTTTTAAGATTTAAGACATTACATGATGATGCACTAAAATTATATGATGAAGTGATTAAACTAGGAGTGTTAGAGAAATCAAGTGTAGATAAAGTAGACTTTTTAATGAATGAGTTCTCTATTCAGCAATATAAAAATCTATACTTACAACTTAGCATGAAAGTAGATTTTACTGCATTAACTCAAGAGTTAAAAAACTATAACAGTGGTGGGAAAGATAAAAAGAATATAAAAAAAGCATTAGACATTTTCAGTTTTTTAAGTGGGAAAAAATATATAGATGATATCTATGAGAACTTAAAACAGTTTGAGGTAGATGAACAAGGAAATAAGAGAGTGTTTTATGACCAATCCAACAATTGGGAAGAAAAGTTTATTGAGAACTCAAACAAGAGGAGCGATAAAGACTTTGAAATTGAAGCTCTATCTATGTTAAGAAACTAATTTGTAAATGGTTCGGGGGCAAAGGGCAACTCTAATTGCTAGGGTAGCAAAAGTAAAAAAAAACCTACGGATTCGCCCAAGACTCTTTCAAATCATTTGGAGATGAATTATGTCATTAGAAGCAAATTTTAAACAGTATAAACGCTTCCTAGAAAAAATAGATATAGCAAAGTATACAGTTATTTGTAATGAATCTCGTTTTCGCGTAGCGGCTTATAACAAATTGGGTAGTACAAAAGGTTATTTAGTTTTACGAGAGGATGGAGATGTCGCCTCCAGAGATGAAGCAATTCCTCCGTATAGAATGTTTATTGCATTTAACTCGTATATGTTTGGTCTTTATGAACAAGGACAAGCAGAAAGTAATAAACCGACAGGGATTTTTAAAGATACGATAAATCTTTTAAATGAAATTAAATCGTTTGTTACAACAAGTAAAGATGACATTGAGACTGCTATCAATAATATTCAAGAATTAGATAATGGTTATAAAAGAATTAAAAAAATACTGCCAGAAGCTATGAAAATCTTTAATGAAATGATGAAAGAAGGCATCTTAGATCAAACTGTGTTAGACAATATATCATCACTAATGGGAGAATTTACTTGTCTTCAGTATAAGCATCTATATATTCAGATAAGGGCAAAAGGCCAATTCGTTAGCATTTCCACAGAACTTAGTACAGTTTTGAAGACTTTAAGTGGTAATGAACGAAAAACAGCAGCAAAAGCGGAAGATGTATTCAAATTTTTAACGGAAGAAAAATATCAATCTGGATTAAGAAAAAGTTTGATAGATTTTGAAAAAGATCCTCAAGGTAATCAAATTCCTTTTTTCGAGCATTCTAATTGGCAAGAAGCATTAGACCGAAATACGGATGACAAAAATGATATTTTGTTCGAAAAAACATTATTGTCACAGCTTAGAAATTAATTAAGATCTAGAAAGAGTTTTAGCTCTTTAAAAAAGGAGGCTTACAAATGAATTATTCTAAAAAAGGTATCAAAAGTCTTGGTCCTATCTTTGGTTAAAAGATTATGTTAATAACAAACATTAAACTACACAAAAAAATGTTTGAGAAATATGACACTCCAGAGTATAGCATTATTAATGAAGGTAAGCGATATACGGTTGCTGCTTATTATTTGTTTGGGTTAACTCGAGGATATTTGCTTTTGGATGAAAGAGGTGAAGTATGTTCTCGTGAAAAGGCGCTAGTACCTTTTAAAATGTTCATCCAAGTAAACTCTTACATGAATGGTTTTTATAGAGAGGGACGTGCAGAAATCCAAAAACCCTTACATGCTTTTCAAGATACAATTGAACTTGCAAATAAAGTAGATCAATATCTATCTAAATCAAAAGAAGAACTAATAAAAGTAATGGATTTGATTATTGAGTTAGATCGAGGGTTTAAAAGATTAAAAGAAGTATATAAAGAAGCTGACGAAACTTTCATTGAAATTAACAAAAATAAAGAGTTAACTCAACAAGGTGTTAGCAAGATCGTTGAATTGAAAAATGAATTTACTGTTCTTCAATATAAGCATTTGAACATTCAATTAATGTTTAAGGCTTTACTTCATCCAGTTTTAACAGAATTAAGAAGTATTATTGACACATTAAATAGGAAAGAAAAGAAGAATGTTACAAAAGCTTATGAAGTGTTTAGCTTCTTAACCAGTGAGAAATATCAAAAGGGATTAAAAAATAGTCTGAAAAGTTTTGAGACAAATGGTAATGGAGAGCAAATTAACTTTTATTCTATGCCAAATTGGGAACATAATTTAATCACAAAAGGAATTGCTCGGAGTGAGGAACAATTCAAGAATGAATTGTTGGCAATGCTTAGGAATTAGAGTAATTCAATATATCTCATGCATATTTTAAGAGGTAAACTATGAATCTCTTTGAGACTATAAATAAATATAAAAAATTCTTTGAAGCTGTGAATCTGTTTAATTTCATTGTTAATGTTAAGAGTACTCTATTTAAAGTGGCATACTATAAGCTCGGATTCATAAAGGGTTATCTTGTTTTATACGAAAATGGAACAGTATGTCCTAGAGATAAAGCAATAGAACCTTTTAAAATGGTTATTCAATTAAATTCTTATATGCATGGATTTTATACCCATGGTCTTGCAAAAACAGTCAAAAGAGAAACTGCAAAGAAGGGAATTTATTTAAAATGAACAAATCTAGTAATCTTATTTTTGCCCTTTTTATCGCACTACTCCTTCTATTAACCGCATGCTCAACCGAAAAAACAGCATCAGAAACAGAACCGAAGAAAAAAGAACCGAAAAAAGAGATGGTTGAAAAAGCGCCTACTGATCCTGAAGAGATGGTAAAACAGGGTGCAGGTAAGTATAACGAAAAGGTAAAAAATCTTGAAGGTGGTGCTCTTGATCAAGAGATTAACAAAATCACAAAGAACTATCCTAAAGGTATGAAGGCTGAGGAAGCCTTTAACCGAATGGTTGCTGGGTTTTCTACCAATCATCAGCCGGTGTTTCAGGAGTTAGAGGACTTTGACATTACGTTTGAGGAAGTAGAGGCGTATGAGAAGTACAAAGAAGAAGGTGAAAACGGAGAGGAAAAGAAGGAAGGTCCTCTTAATGTTGCTATTCTTCTAGATGCAAGCGGTAGTATGGCAGGAAAAGTTTCAGGAACGGATAAGATGACGGCGGCGAAAGAAGCGTTGAAGAAGTTTGCAGGTGGATTGCCTGAGGACGCAAACGTCATGCTGCGCGTCTATGGACATAAAGGAAGTAACGCTGATAAAGACAAGAAGGTTTCATGTGAAAGTACGGAAGTTATGTATCCTTTAGGTGCATATAATGAAGGAACTTTCCAACAATCTCTCTCTAAATTCAAGCCAACCGGTTGGACACCTCTCGCGGCTTCCATTGAAGCAGCTGAAAAGGACCTTCAAGGGAAAGAAGGAAATAACGTCATTTATATCGTGAGTGATGGAATTGAGACATGTGATGGAAATCCTGTAGAAGCAGCGAAAAAGTTACACGAGTCGAACATCAAGGCAGAAGTAAACATCATCGGCTTTGATGTAGATAATGAAGGTCAGCAACAGCTAAAAGCAGTAGCAGAAGCGGGTGGAGGCGAATTCCAATCTGTTTCTTCTCAAAAAGAATTGTTTGATGAAGTCGATTCCAACTGGTCGAAGGCGATGCACAATACTCGAATTAATTGGGATTCTTCTATGGATATCACTGATATCAACTGGAGTAGCTCAAACAAATTTATGGACCTCGGTAAAATTTACACAGACTCAGTTATTGATAGCATAAGAGATGAGCAGTCTCTATTCCAAGACGCAAAAATGAATCTGAGAGATCAGGAAAAACTTACAGATGAAGAGATTAACAAGCTCGATGAAAAGATTCGTGAAAGAAATGAAAAGCTCATGGAATATGCAAAAGAAAAACACGAGACTAAGAAGGAAGCTCTGACTGCAGAAAGAGATCGTGCTGTAAAGGTGATTCAAGATTATGCGGAGGAAGCTAGAACACAATAGGATATGTTTAGGATAAGCCCGATATTTTTATCGGGCCTTTTACTATGTTTAACAACCACACAAATAGAGAAAAATGAAGAGAGAGAAAGGCGGGACTCATACATGAGCTATGAAGATTTAGCATTACATACAGATAAGTATCAAATTAATATGATGTACGCCCATTGGAAAAACGGCACGCACAACAATATTCGCGTATTTGAAGCCTTCTTCCGAAAGAATCCCTTCAAAAGCGGTTATGCCGTATTCGCGGGACTTGAGCGAATCATTCGTTATTTGGAGCATCTTCATTTTACAGAGGAAGATATCGACTACCTAAGAACACAAGAAGAACACTATGAGGAACCTTTTTTAGAGGAGTTAAAGAACTTCAACTTTTCAGGAGAGTTATTCTCTGTAAAAGAAGGAACGGTCGTTTTTCCGAATGAGCCGTTAATTCGGATCAAATGTCGTGTGTTTGAAGCACACTTGTTAGAGACAGCACTTCTAAATTTCATGAACTATCAAACCTTGATCGCAACGAAAGCAGCCCGCATTCGCTATGTCACTCCTGATGATCAGTTGATGGAGTTTGGGACGCGTCGCGCTCAGGAAGCTGATGCCGCAATATGGGGTGCACGCGCCGCATACATTGCGGGCTTTGATGCAACATCAAATATGCGTGCCGGAAAACTATTCGGTATCCCCACAAAAGGAACACATGCACACGCGTGGGTTCAGGATCATGATTCAGAAGAAGAAGCGTTTGAACGGTTTGCGGAAGCTCTGCCTAATCAAAGCGTTTTACTGGTTGATACGTACAATACGTTAAAAAGCGGAGTACCCAACGCGATAAAAGTTGGATTAAAGATGAAGGAAGCGGGGAAATCACTCAAAGGTATCCGGTTGGATAGTGGCGATTTAGCATACCTATCTATTCAGGCTCGGAAAATGTTAGATAAAGCAGGTCTAACGGATGTGGGGATCGTAGCAAGTAATGACTTGGACGACGATGTGATTTCAGATTTAAAAGCACAAGGTGCAACAATCACTTCTTGGGGAATTGGGACGCAGCTTATTACTGCATCAGATCAGCCTGCACTCGGAGGCGTTTATAAAGTTGTAGCTAAATATGAAAACGGAGAATTCGTACCTACGATTAAAATTTCATCTAATGTAGAGAAAATCACAACACCTGGATATAAAAAGGTCTATCGGATCATCAACTCAAACGGGAAAGCAGAAGCGGATTACATTGCAATGGATGATGAAGTGCTCCCTGAAAAAGATATTAAACTATTTGATCCAGTGCACACATACAAAAGCAAAGTGGTTTCTTGTTTTACTGCCGAAGAACTGCTACAGCCCGTTTATATAGAAGGAAAGCTTGTGTATGACCTTCCGAACCTCGAAGAAATTCGGCGCTATCATCAAGAACAGCTTGGGTTATTCTGGCCGCAGCACTTACGAAGATTGAATCCACAAGAGTATTTTGTCGATCTATCTGTTCAAGTATGGAAGACGAAAAACGATCTTTTAGAGAAGTATTCTTTATAGAAAGTAAACCTCTTTTCGACACGAAAAGAGGTTTTTTAATAAAATCTTTAAAAAAGCGTTGACGGGCGTCCGTATCGCTGATATAGTAATAAACGTTGTTGCTTTTCTTACATAACGTTCGACAAAAACAAACATAAACTTTTAAAAAAGTTGTTGCTTCGAAAGAAGATATGTGGTAAGATAGTTTTTGTCGCTGCTTTAAGAGAGTGACGCGGTAAAAGAAAAAAGTTCTTTGAAAACTGAACAAAAGAAATAGGTAAGGAATTAAGAATTAATTCCGTCAGTTTTAAAATCGAGCAAGACAAACACTTTTATGGAGAGTTTGATCCTGGCTCAGGATGAACGCTGGCGGCGTGCCTAATACATGCAAGTCGAGCGAATGACGAGGAGCTTGCTCCTCTGATTTAGCGGCGGACGGGTGAGTAACACGTGGGTAATCTGCCTGTAAGACGGGGATAACTCCGGGAAACCGGGGCTAATACCGGATAATAAGAGAAGAAGCATTTCTTCTTTTTGAAAGTCGGTTTCGGCTGACACTTACAGATGAGCCCGCGGCGCATTAGCTAGTTGGTGAGGTAACGGCTCACCAAGGCGACGATGCGTAGCCGACCTGAGAGGGTGATCGGCCACACTGGGACTGAGACACGGCCCAGACTCCTACGGGAGGCAGCAGTAGGGAATCTTCGGCAATGGGCGAAAGCCTGACCGAGCAACGCCGCGTGAGCGATGAAGGCCTTCGGGTCGTAAAGCTCTGTTGTTAGAGAAGAACAAGTACGAGAGTAACTGCTCGTACCTTGACGGTACCTAACCAGAAAGCCACGGCTAACTACGTGCCAGCAGCCGCGGTAATACGTAGGTGGCAAGCGTTATCCGGAATTATTGGGCGTAAAGCGCGCGCAGGCGGTCTCTTAAGTCTGATGTGAAAGCCCACGGCTCAACCGTGGAGGGTCATTGGAAACTGGGAGACTTGAGTGCAGGAGAGAAAAGTGGAATTCCACGTGTAGCGGTGAAATGCGTAGAGATGTGGAGGAACACCAGTGGCGAAGGCGGCTTTTTGGCCTGTAACTGACGCTGAGGCGCGAAAGCGTGGGGAGCAAACAGGATTAGATACCCTGGTAGTCCACGCCGTAAACGATGAGTGCTAGGTGTTGGGGGGTTCCACCCTCAGTGCTGAAGTTAACACATTAAGCACTCCGCCTGGGGAGTACGACCGCAAGGTTGAAACTCAAAGGAATTGACGGGGGCCCGCACAAGCAGTGGAGCATGTGGTTTAATTCGAAGCAACGCGAAGAACCTTACCAGGTCTTGACATCCTTTGACCACTCTAGAGATAGAGCTTTCCCCTTCGGGGGACAAAGTGACAGGTGGTGCATGGTTGTCGTCAGCTCGTGTCGTGAGATGTTGGGTTAAGTCCCGCAACGAGCGCAACCCTTGACCTTAGTTGCCAGCATTCAGTTGGGCACTCTAAGGTGACTGCCGGTGACAAACCGGAGGAAGGTGGGGATGACGTCAAATCATCATGCCCCTTATGACCTGGGCTACACACGTGCTACAATGGATGATACAAAGGGTTGCGAAGCCGCGAGGCCAAGCCAATCCCAAAAAGTCATTCTCAGTTCGGATTGTAGGCTGCAACTCGCCTACATGAAGCCGGAATTGCTAGTAATCGCGGATCAGCATGCCGCGGTGAATACGTTCCCGGGCCTTGTACACACCGCCCGTCACACCACGAGAGTTTGTAACACCCGAAGTCGGTGGGGTAACCCTTTTGGGAGCCAGCCGCCGAAGGTGGGACAGATGATTGGGGTGAAGTCGTAACAAGGTAGCCGTATCGGAAGGTGCGGCTGGATCACCTCCTTTCTATGGAGATTATGAAACACCTTCGTGTGTTTCGTAAGTACGCCTATTCTTCTTTTGTTCAGTTTTGAAGGAACTTAACTTCCTTTAGGGGCCTATAGCTCAGCTGGTTAGAGCGCACGCCTGATAAGCGTGAGGTCGATGGTTCGAGTCCATTTAGGCCCACCATTTTCATAAAATTTCATTCCCATTATGGGGCTTTAGCTCAGCTGGGAGAGCGCCTGCCTTGCACGCAGGAGGTCAGCGGTTCGATCCCGCTAAGCTCCACCATTGCACATCTTACGATGATGCATTTTTAAATTATGTTCTTTGAAAACTAGATATCGACATCCAAACAATATGCAAGGCAGATAGATTTATCTAATCTGCGCCAAGCAAGAATCTTTGATGTGCAAACATCATATAAGGTTAAGCTAGAAAGGGCGCACGGTGGATGCCTTGGCACTAGGAGCCGAAGAAGGACGGGACGAACACCGATATGCCTCGGGGAGCTGTAAGTAAGCATTGATCCGGGGATTTCCGAATGGGGGAACCCACCATCCGTAATGGGATGGTATCCATATCTGAATACATAGGGTATGAGAAGGCAGACCCGGGGAACTGAAACATCTAAGTACCCGGAGGAAGAGAAAGCAAATGCGATTTCCTGAGTAGCGGCGAGCGAAACGGAATCAGCCCAAACCAGAGAGCTTGCTCTCTGGGGTTGTAGGACACTCTATACGGAGTTACAAAGGAACGAAGTAGGTGAAGTGGTCTGGAAAGGCCAGCCGAAGAAGGTAACAGCCCTGTAGCTGAAACTTCGTTCCCTCCTGAGTGGATCCTGAGTACGGCGGGACACGTGAAACCCCGTCGGAATCCGGGAGGACCATCTCCCAAGGCTAAATACTCCCTAGTGACCGATAGTGAACCAGTACCGTGAGGGAAAGGTGAAAAGCACCCCGGAAGGGGAGTGAAACAGATCCTGAAACCGTGTGCCTACAAGTAGTCGGAGCCCATTAACGGGTGACGGCGTGCCTTTTGTAGAATGAACCGGCGAGTTACGATCCCGTGCAAGGTTAAGTTGATAAGACGGAGCCGCAGCGAAAGCGAGTCTGAATAGGGCGACATAGTACGTGGTCGTAGACCCGAAACCGTGTGATCTACCCATGTCCAGGGTGAAGTTCAGGTAACACTGAATGGAGGCCCGAACCCACGCACGTTGAAAAGTGCGGGGATGAGGTGTGGGTAGGGGTGAAATGCCAATCGAACACGGAGATAGCTGGTTCTCCCCGAAATAGCTTTAGGGCTAGCCTCGCGGCAAGATTCCTGGAGGTAGAGCACTGATTGGACTAGGGGCCCCCACAGGGTTACCGAATTCAGTCAAACTCCGAATGCCAGAGAATTATCCGCGGGAGTCAGACTGCGAGTGATAAGATCCGTAGTCAAAAGGGAAACAGCCCAGACCATCAGCTAAGGTCCCAAAGTATACGTTAAGTGGCAAAGGATGTGGAGTTGCCCAGACAACCAGGATGTTGGCTTAGAAGCAGCCACCATTTAAAGAGTGCGTAATAGCTCACTGGTCGAGTGACTCTGCGCCGAAAATGTAACGGGGCTAAACGTATCACCGAAGCTATGGCTTGTACCGTATGGTACAGGGGTAGGGGAGCGTTCGAAGTGCAGCGAAGTCAGACCGGAAGGACTGGTGGAGCGCTTTGAAGTGAGAATGCCGGTATGAGTAGCGAAAGACAAGTGAGAATCTTGTCCATCGAAAGCCTAAGGTTTCCTGAGGAAGGCTCGTCCGCTCAGGGTTAGTCGGGGCCTAAGCCGAGGCTGAAAAGCGTAGGCGATGGATAACAGGTTGATATTCCTGTACCACCTCCTTTCCGTTTGAACAATGGGGGGACGCAGTAAGGTAGGGTGAGCGCACTGATGGAATAGTGCGTCTAAGCAGTTAGGCTGTTGGGTAGGCAAATCCGCCCAACATGAAGGCTGAGCTGTGATGGCGAGGGAAATTTTAGTACCGAAGTCCCTGATCCTACACTGCCAAGAAAAGCCTCTAGTGAGGAAAGAGGTGCCCGTACCGCAAACCGACACAGGTAGGCGAGGAGAGAATCCTAAGATGATCGGGAGAACTCTCGTTAAGGAACTCGGCAAAATGACCCCGTAACTTCGGGAGAAGGGGTGCTCTGATAGGGTTTATCGCCCGAGAGAGCCGCAGTGAATAGATCCAAGCGACTGTTTAGCAAAAACACAGGTCTCTGCGAAACCGCAAGGTGAAGTATAGGGGCTGACACCTGCCCGGTGCTGGAAGGTTAAGAGGAGGGGTTATCCTTTGGGAGAAGCTCTGAATTGAAGCCCCAGTAAACGGCGGCCGTAACTATAACGGTCCTAAGGTAGCGAAATTCCTTGTCGGGTAAGTTCCGACCCGCACGAAAGGTGTAACGACTTGGATACTGTCTCAACGAGAGACCCGGTGAAATTATAGTACCTGTGAAGATGCAGGTTACCCGCGACAGGACGGAAAGACCCCATGGAGCTTTACTGCAACTTGATATTGGATTTTGGTACAGCTTGTACAGGATAGGTAGGAGCCTGAGAAGCCGGAGCGCCAGCTTCGGTGGAGGCGTCGGTGGGATACTACCCTGGCTGTATTGAAATTCTAACCTTGGACCGTAATCCGGTTCGGAGACAGTGTCAGGTGGGCAGTTTGACTGGGGCGGTCGCCTCCTAAACAGTAACGGAGGCGCCCAAAGGTTCCCTCAGAATGGTTGGAAATCATTCGCAGAGTGTAAAGGCACAAGGGAGCTTGACTGCGAGACCTACAAGTCGAGCAGGGACGAAAGTCGGGCTTAGTGATCCGGTGGTTCCGCATGGAAGGGCCATCGCTCAACGGATAAAAGCTACCCTGGGGATAACAGGCTTATCTCCCCCAAGAGTCCACATCGACGGGGAGGTTTGGCACCTCGATGTCGGCTCATCGCATCCTGGGGCTGAAGTAGGTCCCAAGGGTTGGGCTGTTCGCCCATTAAAGCGGTACGCGAGCTGGGTTCAGAACGTCGTGAGACAGTTCGGTCCCTATCCGTCGCGGGCGCAGGAAATTTGAGAGGAGCTGTCCTTAGTACGAGAGGACCGGGATGGACACACCGCTGGTGTACCAGTTGTTCCGCCAGGGGCATAGCTGGGTAGCTACGTGTGGACGGGATAAGTGCTGAAAGCATCTAAGCATGAAGCCCCCCTCAAGATGAGATTTCCCATCACGCAAGTGAGTAAGACCCCTTAGAGATGATGAGGTTGATAGGTCTGGTGTGGAAGCGTGGTGACACGTGGAGCTGACAGATACTAATCGGTCGAGGGCTTATCCTTAAAAAAGCATAACGTTTGGAAACGTCGTATCTAGTTTTGAGAGAACATCTCTCAATATATTTTGGTTCAGTGATGATGGCAAAGAGGTCACACCCGTTCCCATACCGAACACGGAAGTTAAGCTCTTTAGCGCCGATGGTAGTTGGGGGTTTCCCCCTGTTAGAGTAGGACGTCGCTGAGCCAATACATATTCCACAGTAGCTCAGTGGTAGAGCTATCGGCTGTTAACCGATCGGTCGTAGGTTCGAGTCCTACCTGTGGAGCCATATTGGAGAGCTGTCCGAGAGGTCGAAGGAGCACGATTGGAAATCGTGTATACGGTCAACCCCGTATCAAGGGTTCGAATCCCTTGCTCTCCGCCAGATACATACTCTCTAAATAAAAACAACTGGCCCGTTGGTCAAGCGGTTAAGACACCGCCCTTTCACGGCGGTAACACGGGTTCGAATCCCGTACGGGTCACCACTTATACATAATGATTTTAAATATGGAGGATTAGCTCAGCTGGGAGAGCACCTGCCTTACAAGCAGGGGGTCGGCGGTTCGAACCCGTCATCCTCCACCATTAACTTTTATATCATATATATCATCGCGGGGTGGAGCAGTCTGGTAGCTCGTCGGGCTCATAACCCGAAGGTCGCAGGTTCAAATCCTGTCCCCGCAACCAATTTTATTTCATGGACAACGTCGAGATTACTTCTTGACCATGAAATATAAACAGTGCCCTTAGGGTGCAACCAATTTTATTTCATGAATGGACTCGTGGTGTAGTGGTTAACATGCCTGCCTGTCACGCAGGAGATCGCCGGTTCGACCCCGGTCGGGTCCGCCATTTTTATTTAAACGGTGGCTTTACAACACCAAGATTTTTTCTTGGCTCGATAGCTCAGTCGGTAGAGCAGAGGACTGAAAATCCTCGTGTCGGCGGTTCGATTCCGTCTCGAGCCACCATTTTTTTTGCCGGTTTAGCTCAATTGGTAGAGCAACTGACTTGTAATCAGTAGGTTGGGGGTTCAAGTCCTCTAGCCGGCACCAGTTTTTTCTTCCTGAATTGGAACAAAAAACTTATTGAAAAACAGGGTGATTATGTTTTATAATAAAACCTGTCTTCATTCGTGGAGGGGTAGCGAAGTGGCTAAACGCGGCGGACTGTAAATCCGCTCCCTCCGGGTTCGGCGGTTCGAATCCGTCCCCCTCCACCATCTTTTATTCCTTATATAGGGGCATAGTTTAAAGGTAGAACGAAGGTCTCCAAAACCTTTGGTGTGGGTTCGATTCCTACTGCCCCTGCCAATTTTAATACTGTGGCGGTCGTGGCGAAGTGGTTAACGCATCGGATTGTGGTTCCGACATTCGGGGGTTCGATTCCCCTCGTCCGCCCCATTTAAATTTTGGGCTATAGCCAAGCGGTAAGGCATCGCACTTTGACTGCGACATGCGTTGGTTCGAATCCAGCTAGCCCAGCCATTTTTATTTTTATAACATAAGATGATTTTAACAAACATATTATAAGTTAATTAAATGTTTGCGGAAGTAGTTCAGTGGTAGAATACAACCTTGCCAAGGTTGGGGTCGCGGGTTCGAATCCCGTCTTCCGCTCCATTTTTGTTTTCTGGCGGCATAGCCAAGTGGTAAGGCACGGGTCTGCAAAACCCTTATCCCCCGGTTCGAATCCGGGTGCCGCCTCCATAAATTCCAATTCAAAAAGATTCAAATGCCGGTGTGGCGGAATTGGCAGACGCGCACGACTCAAAATCGTGTTCCTTCTGGAGTGTCGGTTCGACCCCGACCACCGGTACCATTTTACTTAACTTAACATTTAAACTTAAGACTTCTCACCTTTGTGGGGAGTTTTTTTATTTGCTTAAATAGCTTAAACTTCATTTATCATATTCATAATACGAAAGGGTACTGACTCATGGGAGATTTCTTCACTAAAATGAAAAATGATCTTGGCATCACTTTAAATGAGGTGCAAAAGAAAGCTGTTATGAAAACAGAGGGGCCTCTTCTATTACTTGCTTCCCCTGGTTCTGGGAAAACGACCACAATTATTATGAGAATCGGTTATTTGATAATGGAAAAAGGAATTCAACCGTCTCGTATAAAGGCTGTTACATTCAGTAAGGCGTCAGCTAATGATATGAAAGAGCGTTTCACTAGATTTTATCCTGAACTTCCTGCTGTAGACTTTTCAACCATTCATAGCTTTGCTTTTGAGGTAGTTAGAGATCATTATAGAAAGTTGGGACTACCTTTTACCATTATAGAGGGGGAATCTGATTCAGGGGAAAAAGAGGGATCAGCAGGTAACTTTCAACATAATAAAAAAATGATGCTTAGGCATTTATTTAAGTCACTTGTTGGAGAGAACATAACTGAAGATCAAATGGATGAGCTTACGACCTATATCAGTTACATAAAAAACAAGATGATACCTATCGAACGGTGGTCAGAAGTTTCATGTGACGTTCCGCAAGCTGAGGAGATCTTTAAGCAATATGAGGAACTCAAACGTTCAGATCAGCATCATGTATTGTTAGACTTTGATGATATGCTCACAATCGGAAATGACGTATTAGAAAATCATGCGCACGTGTTACGTTATTATCAAAATAGATACGATTATTTCTTAACAGATGAAAGCCAAGATACATCGCTTGTGCAACATTCTATTATAGAAAAAATGGTTTCTACTCATCGAAATTTATGTGTGGTGGCCGATGATGACCAATCGATCTATAGCTGGAGGGGTGCTGAGCCTTCCTATTTGCTTAAATTTAAGGAAAAGTACAGTGATGCTTCTATTTTGTTTATGGAGCAGAACTATCGCTCATCTGAGGATATTGTTACCGTTGCTAATTCGTTTATAAAAAGAAATAAAAACAGATATGAAAAAAATATGTTCACCCAAAATCCTTCGCATCAACCTGTTGAAGTGAAACAACTCGTGAATTTTAAAGAGCAATCCAAATACTTGGTCAGTGAATTGAGTGACGCTATTCATCTCAAAGAAATTGCCATCTTATATCGAAATAATTCGTCATCCATTGGATTGATGAATGATTTTGATCGATCAGGAATTCCGTTTTATATGAAGGACGCCGATAATCGTTTCTTCTCACATTGGGTGGTTCAAGATATATTGAATTTTATGCGTATGGCCTTTACTGATAAGAGACCAGACATTCTAGAAAAAATTCATTTGAAATTTAACGGCTATATTACGAAGCAGCAGATGCAAGCACTTAAACAACTGAATCATAACGATTCTGTATTTGATAATTTGCTAAACCATGTGAAATTACAGGAGTATCAAGTAAAACTTCTAAAGGCTAGTAAAGAGACGTTTAAAGAAATGAAGGAGATGAAGCCTCTTCAAGCTATTCGGGTGATCAGAGATCGTCTAGGCTACGATAAAGCCATAGAAAAGATCAGTAAGAGCTTAGGGTTTCGAATGGATTATTTAGTGGGCATCTTAAATACACTCGAAGAAATTGCAACAGATCTTGAAAGCCTTGAGGAGTTTGCTAAACGATTAAAGCATCTTGAAGTCGTTTTGAAAACAGCAAAAAAAAAGAAGGGGCACGACGCAATTACACTTTCTACCTTTCATAGTGCGAAAGGGCTCGAATTTAACAAGGTGTTTATGATTGATGTAGTGGATGGAATCATACCTTCAAGTGAAGATCGATCGGACCACCTACTGTTAGAAGAAGCAGCTCGTTTATTTTATGTAGGAATGACGCGTGCCAAGAAACAATTAACCCTAGTGACGTATCCTTATCGAGATGGGAAAAAAGTAGAAGAGTCTGTGTTTGTTTCTGATGTAAAAAATATATTAGATCCCACAAGAATAATGAAATCTGAACCAGTAAAAAAGAATGTTAAAAAGATAAATGGAGTTCCATACAATCCGTATAGCATCAAAAAGAAAGAAGAATTATATGTTGGTCTAGCCGTTACTCATCGTGTGTTTGGAACAGGAGAAATAACTGAAATCAGCGGAGAATTTATTACTTTTAAATTTCAGTCTAAAGAAAAAAAATTATCAATCAGCGCATGTTTAGAAATGGGACTATTAGAGCCGTTGATTCACACTTAATAAACATTTTTTTATCTAATCTTACATTATAGCAGGACTTACTACCTTATTATTATTTAATATTTTACAATTTTCTGATAAATAAGAAGGATTTATTCTTATCTCTTCCGAATAATACATTCTAGTAGAAGTGAATACCTGTTCATTTTTACAGAATGTATTTATTTTTGGGGAGAACGGGGGTAAAGGGATGAACGCTTTTCGTTTGTTTATGGCAGAAATGGCGAAGTTGGCAGGTAAAAAGGGCTTGCTGATCTCAGTCATTGCCGCATTGCTCGTACCAGTCGTTTATGGTGGTATACTTCTATCACCAAAATGGGGACCGTACGACAACTTGTCGAACTTGCCTGTTGCGGTAGTCAACAAGGACAAGGGTGCGTTATCGGACGATGAGCCGATCAATGTAGGGAAGGATTTAGTCGCAGACTTAAAGAAAGGAAAAGATCTCGGTTGGGAATTTGTAAGTGCTGAGGAAGCCAAAGAAGGCCTCGATAGTCTGAAATATTACATGGTTATCGAGATTCCTGAGGATTTTTCACAAAGAGTAACAACGGTTTTAAGTGATAATCCTGAGAAGCTTCAACTTACGTATATTCAAAACGAAGGATTAAACTTCATGGCAGCACAAGTGACAAGAAGTGCCACCGAAAAGTTAAGAGAAAAACTTGGTGATAAAATTACAGAGAAGTATGCAAACAACATGTTTGCTAGTCTCGGCGATGTATCGGAAGGTTTTCAATCAGCTGCAGATGGATCTGCAAAACTAAATACGGGAATGACAGATCTTCGTGATGGAACAAACACACTTTTGGAATCGCTTACAAATAAAGCGGCTGATATTTCAAAGCTTGCGAGTGGTGCAAAAGAACTTAAAAATGGTGTAGGACAAATGGCAAACTCTTTGTCAGCCAAACAGCCAGATATTAGCAAACTGGCAAATGGATCATCCCAACTAAGTGCTGGAACGAAAGAATTACTCTCATCTCTTCAATCTAAGTCGGGTGACATCTCAAAGCTCGCGGCAGGATCAGCTGCAGCTAATGAAGGAACAGGACTTTTATTACAAAATTTAAAAGATAAACAATCAGGGGTAAAAGACCTTGCAGCGGGTGCGAAACAACTTGGTGACAGCATACCGCAACTAAAAGTAGGAACAACTGGAATCTTAACAGGACTAAAAGGTGTTCAAAGTGCGATCAAGAACGAAATCGCTCCTGGGACACAACAAATCTCACAAGGTGTTGCTCAAGTTGCCGATGAATCTGCAAACCTAGGTAAGGGGCTGCAAGTGTTATCAAGTGATCTAAAGGCATATTTAGAGCAACACCCTGAACTATCCAAGGATCCTGCTTTTATGAAGATTTATGGTACGAGCCAAGCTATCACGACAGCTGCAACTGATCCTGCAAAAGCTCAAAAGCTCCAGGCACTAAGTCAAGGAGCTGCAAAAATCGCAGGAGCTTTCACGGCAAATGCCGAACCTAATCCTAAATCTGTTGCTGATGGGGTAAATCAGCTTGTAGCGGGCCAAACGTCAGTGGATAACGGAGTTGCGACATTAAGCCAAAAGGTGCCACTGCTCCAACAAGGGACGGAATCGATTGAGAGTGGCTGGAACACGATGGTAGGTAAGGTAGGAGAGCTGCATGCAGGAACATCTCAGATTGCTGCAGGAAACCAATCGGTGAACACGGGTTGGACATCTTTGACTAAAGGCGCATCCCAACTTAATGACGGTGCAAACCAAGTATCAGCAGGTAACTCTTCTGTTGAAAAAGGATGGCGTGACCTAACTTCAGGCGCAACAAAGATTAACGATGGTATGTCACAGGTGAGTGATGGAAACGCAACAGTTGCAAAAGGCTGGGGTGACTTAACGGAAGGTGTAACAAAATTAAATGATGGTGCAGGGAAATTAAATGATGGAAGTAACGAGTTATCATCAGGTCTAAAAGATGGTGCAGAGAAAACAGGTGCGATTAAGGCGGCTAATGATAAGAACTTAAGCATGTTTTCTTCGCCTGTTGAGTTAAAGAGTGAAACGGTAAATAAATATCCACTCTATCGTGATTCAACAGCTCCTTATGTTCTTTCATTAGCGCTATTCGTTGGAATCTTAATCATGTCGATGTTCATTAACTTTAGAAAGCCAGAAGAAGTTTCAGCGTTCTCTTGGTTTGGTGCTAAATTCATGAACCTAGGTGCTCTGGCTGTAGTACAGGCATTACTTCTTTCGACAGTTGTTCTACTTATCTTAAATGTAAAAACTGAAAATCCACTAGGTTTTATAGCCTTTGCGGTTTTTGTTAGTTTGGTATTCACAGGAATTGTCTTATTGTTCGCGTCGTTAGGAAACATCGGACGATTCATCGCGTTCGCTTTAGTGATTCTACAGCTTTCTACGACAGGTGCAAATCTGCCGATTGATATGCTGCCTGAGAATTTGCGTGCACTAAGTGAGTTCTTGCCGTTCACATATTCCATCGCTGGATTTAAGGCATTGATCTCATTGGGTAGTACGAGCTCTGCATTCTCCAATATGGGAATATTGTTCATCTATCTAATAAGTTTTAGTTTATTGTCGATCGCAGTCTATCTGTTTACAAAGCCAAAAAGCGAACCGAAAAATCTAGATTTAGCGAGCTGATCATAATTTAATCGTTACAATAAAGAGTTCCTGGCAACTTAAGCTGGGAACTTTTTTTGAATCTTCTTCTTGTACACTGAATATGTAGGTGTAAAGGAGGTTATTTCTCTGATGTATAGAGACCGGCGTGCTACAGTATGTCTGATTTTAATGACCGTCTCCTTCGTTTCGATCCTCTTCATTTCTGCTGATATTTTTCACTATATGCATATGATTAATGGTCTGTTGATCAGGCTTTTCCAATCGGTACGCTTGTTATTTGTCATGGTAATTCTTTTTCTCTTTTCTATCCTTGTATTATTTCGATATTTATAGATGAGCTCGATACCCCTTTTTTAAAGGGGTTTTTATTTTGTTAAAAAAAGCATAATGTTTTATCAGGAAAATAAAATAGTTCAAAAGCCATACATATCTCATCATGAGGAGGAGATTTAATGAAATGGGAATTATCCGTTGTTAAGAAGAAGTGGGTTTATTTAAGCATAATAGGACTTGTTTTAGCAGCGGTTATCGCTTTTTCAGCACATGCAATAGGTTACAACAAAGCTTCTGTTCTTCTCAAAGATAAAAAAGTTGTAGTAAGGGAAATTGATGGTGAGATTAAAGAATGGCAAAAAGAGTTAGAAACTATAGAAGAAAACGTTGAAGTAATGGAGGAAGAAAAAAGTAACAAACAAGCAGAATTGGATGCACTTCAAATACAGGTTGATGAAGCTTCAGAATTGATCAGCCAAAAAGCAACGATTCAAAAAGAGCTGGATGAATTAGGCATACAAGTAAAAGGAAAGAAAGATGAATTAAAAAAACTTAGCGGTGAGATCACCAATAAACAAGGTGAGCTTAATACTTTAAATAAAGGCATTCTAGTTAAAAAGAAAGAGCCACGAACTTTAGTTGCAGGCGTTTTTATAGCAGGTAAAGATATAGCGCCAGGGAGGTATAAAGTAGAGCCGGTGAACGGATTTGGAAATTACTTTGTGAATGGGGGCAGTAAAGTCAATATCATCTTAGGCAGAGGAGATGACCTGTTCCTTCCTGAATATGTGTTTGAATTGGATGAAGGAGACGAGATTGAAGCAACATTGTCTGTGAAATATACGTTAGTAGAGTAATAAAGAAGTTAGGCAGATGAATTTTTTAAAGGAAGTTTAAAAGAACTTGTCATAAATGTCCTACTTGCTGCTTATATATAGAACAAGTTAGTTGTAGGTTTTAATGCAGGGCTTCGTTGATCCAATGAAGCCCTGCATTTTTTTGTATTTTGATGATGCGAGCAAGGAATACGGCGAGTTTTAGGAATAATACGGCGAGTTTCTCCATTAATACGGCGAGTTTTCATCGTATATCGGCGAGTCGACAAATTACAACACGAAAGGACTGTATCTAAAAGCGCCAAAAAAACTTAGCTCTCATCGTAAGCTAGCAGCTAAATCACCTGAATCTCAGCACTCCCACCATTCACTTGAGTGAACATCTTGGCCATCGATTCCAACAGCTCATGAGCCTCACTCTTATCCATAGAGGGCTGCAGATACACGATATGCAGTGCATTCTTAACACTCTCATCCACCATCGTGCGCTTAGAGTCAACGATTGGGCTGCCAAAGGCACCAACCTCGTCTCTAGACAGCAATTTGCCTTCCATATTCATTTCACGTCCGTTTAATCCTTCATATGTATCTTCAGCGCTACCAAGATCAATCTCAACATCACCTTCAATCCCATCAAGATTATAAAGACCGATCGGAATAGCAAATCGAATAGAGAAGAAGTTGTTTACATCGACGCCTGAATTGATCGCAGATAGGTCCTTGCCGCTTAACACCCGTCGCAACAATGCTTCTGAAGCGGGACGATATCTGGAAGGATCCATTCCAAGAGACTTGAACACTTTTCGATATTCAGCAACACCAGGATAATCGGCAGCATTTTTTTCTTCAAGTCGCAAGGATTCTGTAAATAGCTGGAACCTGCCTTTAATCATTTGCGGTGATTCGCTAATCGCGATATCATGGTATGTAATTGTGCCTATTTTAAAGTTCGGGACAAGTTCATTTAGTTTAGGATTAATTGTGATCATCATGTAACCCCGTTTCTTATTTAAGTAATAGTAGTTTATCATAATTGTAGAAAATAAATGTAAAGGAGGGATATGCGTGACAAGTGCCCAGTTGAAGGAAGAGATTGTTGCATATAGTAAAGAAATCGGAATCGACAAAATTGGTTTTGCACATGCTGATGTATTTGCCGAGCTCAAAAAACGTCTCCGATTACAACAAGACCTTAACTATCAATCAGGATTCGAAGAAAGTGATATAGAAAAGCGTACAGAGCCTGAGCGGCTTCTGTCTGGTGCTTCAAGTATCATATCGATCGCTCTTGCATATCCCTCCAAGATGAAAGATGCTCCAAAAAGTGTTCGTGGAGAGCGCAGAGGAATTTTTTGCAGAGCATCATGGGGTAAAGACTACCACCATATATTAAGAGAAAAGCTCTCATTACTGGAAGCTTTTATTATAGAAAAAGTTCCAGGTGCCGCTGTGAAATCAATGGTAGACACTGGTGAACTATCGGATCGGGCTGTCGCTGAGAGAGCAGGGATCGGATGGAGTGCGAAGAACTGTGCGATCATGTCACCTGAGTTTGGTTCTTATATGTATCTCGGCGAAATGATTACAAACATTGCATTTCCTGCAGACACACCAATGGAAGATCAGTGCGGTTCGTGCAACAAATGTGTCGATGCATGTCCGACAAACGCTCTTGTACAAGGAGGACAGCTTGATTCTTCAAAGTGTATCGCCTTTTTAACGCAAACGAAAGGATTTCTGCCTGATCAGTATAGAGATAAACTCGGTAACCGTTTATATGGGTGTGATACGTGTCAGACCGTATGCCCTGAAAATAAGGGGAAAGATTTTCATCATCATCTGGAAATGGAGCCTGATCCCGAGATTGTGAAGCCTCTTTTAAAACCGTTGTTGTCGATAAGCAATAGAGAGTTTAAAGAAAAATTCGGATACATTTCAGGCAGTTGGAGAGGAAAGAAGCCTATTCAACGAAATGCGATTATTGCTTTAGCTCATTTTAAAGATGAAACAGCCATTCCTGATTTATTAATGTTACTCCATCATGACCCACGCCCCGTAATAAGAGGGACTGCGGCATGGGCAATTGGTAAGATTGGCGGAGAAAATGCGGAATTAGAACTATTATCTGCAAAAGAGAATGAAAAAGACGATTTGGTCACGCTAGAGATTGAAAAGGGACTGAAAATGGTTCGAAATCAAGAAATTTCGTAATCGCATATGTTTGCTGTGTCCGATATAGTAAGGTCAAGTAATGAAAAGAAGGGATAATTATGTGTCAGATTAAAACGTTACTCTATTACGAAGAAATGGAAAGCGTAATCGGACCGTTAACAATCATTGCAACGGAGAACGGAATCTGCCGTCTCGATTTTGGTTCAATGGAGGATAACCTTCCAACTTTACGTTCATGGATGGCGAAACATTTTATTAAGGGAGAGCTTATACACTCTCCAGAACGATTGGACGATGCCGTTCAACAACTACACGCTTATTTTGCAGGCAACCTGCATGAATTTAGTGTAAACTATGATTTATTTGGTACCGCTTTTCAAAAAAAGGTATGGAACCAGCTTACGAGTATTCCTTATGGCGTAACTTGTTCGTATAAGGAAGTCGCTCAAGGCATTGGTGCACCTAAGGCCGTTCGAGCTGTAGGCAGCGCAAATAATCAAAATCCAGTACCTGTTTTTATTCCATGTCACCGAGTGATTGGAAGTAATGGAGCACTTGTAGGCTATGGCGGAGGATTAGATAAAAAAGAAATATTGTTATCGATCGAACAGAATAGCTGCAAGAAGACATCCTAGAGAGCCCTTAAAGGGTTCTTTTTTTTGATATCCCACTCATATGTTAGTAGAAGCAGGAGGGATGTCTGATGTGGATGGAAACACTTAAAGCTTATATCCAAAACCAATCTCAATGGATGATACATGCAGATGCAGACGGACGAGGTTACTTTCTACGAGAAGAACAAGAAAGCTTCATTCGAAAAAAACAAATGTATACCGATAGAAATGCGTTTATCGTGAACAATCAAACGAACGGAAGCGTCTTACGAACGACTGAATCTGAGGATAAGGTTCAGGTGGATTATCTAGTCCATTACAGCTTTTTGATCAAACACGGATTTGATTTCTATGTGGAAGAAATCTCTCAAGAGCGACGAGCTACGTTTCAAGATGGTGATATGAAGAGCGATGAACCTGTCAATGTGGAAGGAAACTATAGAGAACTTCCGAAGATCGAGCGGGAGAACGAATCGATCACGCCGACAAAAGGTGGGTATGATCGGCTTGCTGCTGTACGCTATGCAGAAAGATGGTGGAATACGTTTAATCCTGCCTATAAATCTTTTGAGAATGATTGCACGAATTATATTTCTCAAAGTCTACATGCAGGTGGCATTCCGATGACTTCTCAATCGATTAAGTCGAAGGGGTGGTGGATGCGAAATAATTCTTGGAGCTATAGTTGGTCAGTAGCCAATGCGATGAGATGGTATTTATCCGGTTCTAAATCGACGCTTCAAGCACAAGAGAAATCAGCGGCGCATCTTCTTTTGCCGGGAGACGTGATCTGTTATGACTTTGATGGAGATGGCCATTATCAGCATACAACGATTGTGGTCGCAAAGGATCCTTCGGGAGAACCACTCGTAAATGCTCATACAACAAACAGTAGAATGAGATATTGGGGCTATGAAGATTCAACGGCGTACACGAAGCGCATTCAATATAAATTTTTTCATATTCTTTAAGAATAAGCTTGCCTTCAGAGAGTGATATTCCAAAAAAAGTGCTATAATAAGTACTTGTTGGAATATTGTTTTTGAGGTGAGCTTTTTGGCTATACATGTTGTTTTATTCGAACCGTTAATACCTGCGAACACAGGAAACATCGCACGAACCTGTGCAGGAACAGGTGCACATCTGCATCTCATTCATCCACTTGGATTTTCTTTAGAAGACAAATACTTAAAGCGTGCTGGCCTTGATTATTGGGAGCATGTAAAATTGTCACATCATGATTCCTTGGATGCTTTTTATAATGAATACCCAGACGGGGAGTTTTACTATATCACCAAATTCGGTGAACAGACGTACTCCAATTTTGATTACTCTGATTCGGAGAAAGATGTTTTCTTTGTATTCGGAAAAGAAACGAAGGGACTTCCACGTGAAGTGATCGATGCAAACATGGAAAGATGTCTGCGTATCCCGATGAATGAACACATTCGTTCATTGAACCTATCGAATACGGCAGCGATCTTGATCTATGAAGCACTGCGTCAACAGAGTTTCGGAGAGTTGAAATAAAATAAGCAAAAATAAAAAAACGTCCTGATTAAAAGGACGTTTTTACTTCCATATGTATATGGATTAGTTTTTTCCAGGACGATCGTTATAGCCTGCTGTAAAGATGGCAGTCAGGAAGGCGAGCATCACGAGTAGGATGAGGATAAAATCCATTTGAACTCCTCCTTTGAAAGTAATATTATTCTTTCCAGTATCTTTTCTCATTATAAATGAAAACGGTTTTCATGGGAATGTATTTCTGCTGAAATTTAACAATTTGAGGGGATTCGTGCAAGCATCGATGAAGAAAAACGTATATATGACAGGGTATCTTCCCTTGTTTTCTATTATTCTGTTCAGTTCGGGGTTTTCCATTTATTTTGAAAGACTCTTGATTGATAAGCTTACATACTTTGGTGTGTATCAGGGGATGCAAGAATTATTTGACGATCATGTGATTCACTTATCAATCGGTTTTTGTTTGTTTCTGCTGTTCTTTATGATGTTTGCAGCTCTTAAGCTGCTGTCTGATACGCTGACGCACCTCAGTCTGTTCTTTTTTTCAAAAGATACAGAGGGTAATCTGCTTCAGCAAGGAAAAGGCGGGAGCTGGTACTTTTTTGTTGGCGGTATGCTAGCGATCGTGCTGAACCATTCCGTTTTGCTGATAGGTATTGTGTTCCTTGTTGCCTCTCTTTTGTACTTTTTTCAATTTTTATTGCGGATCAGTGCGAGATTATCAACCATTGGTATCATGGGCATGGTATTCCTGCACTTATTCTTTTGGACAGGCTTTGGGCTCCTTGTTGTCTATACGGTGATGCGTTTGTATAATGCGTTTGTGGCTGCTATTACCTAGGAAGTTAGGTAGGTTAAAGGAGTAAGAGTTGTCGAATTTTGTAATCTCGCCGATATATGTTTAAAACTCGCCGTATTATCATGAATTGTATTTTTGTTTTCAGCTCCACAGTACCTATTGTACAGCTAAAAACCCTGACACTATTGTAATGACAGGGTTTTTCTTAATTTTGGTGTGCCTTTATCATAATATCCCGCCAAATCATCACTTCGGGTGACGAACTTTCAATAGAATGAAGACTGCTCGGTGTATCACGTCCGACCCAAACGCCTGCCGTATAACGATCAGTCAGTCCGATAAACCAAAGATCCCGCACATCGTTTGTTGTTCCTGTCTTTCCGCCAATATACGAGGAACCCGCAAAACGAGCATCTCTTGCTGTTCCTGAAATTGTTACGGCTTCTAGCATCTCCCGCATCACACTATTGGTTTTCCCACTCCATACTGAAACATGTTTCTCTTTCCAAGCATATAACAGCTTTCCGTTCTTATCTTTTACTGAAGTGATCAACCTAGGTTTTACAAATGTCCCATTAGAACTAAATGCAGTATACGCACTTGTTAACTCAAGAGGCGAGAAGCCTTTTGAAAATCCGCCGAGCGCACTTGCAAGCTGATGATCATCGCTCGTTAAAGATGAAAATCCAAATGGCTCCAAATAAGAGAACGCCTTGTTCACTCCTGTTTTACTTAGTGCTCTGACAGCTGCAGTGTTGATGGAACTCGCCATCGCTTTTTTTAGGGAGACTGTACCGTAAGAAGCTCCTCCATAATTGTTAGGGCAATAGTTACCTTCACACATACGTGCTGCAGAAATGAGCGAGTGTGAATTTGCACCGTACACATCCACATAAGGGGCATAGACGAGAAGGGGCTTTATTGTAGAACCCGGTTGTCTTTTTGCTTGAGTAGCACGGTTGAATTCTTCTAAACCAACATGCTTTCCTCCAACCATAGCGACAATCTGTTTTGAAACATGATCGACAACAACGGCAGATCCTTCTATGCCGTTATAGGGCAACCTTTTATTCAAAGCACGCACTGCTTCTTTTTGCAGCCGAGGATCTAATGCAGTTTCAACGACAACACCGCTCTTTAAGAGTAAATCTCTCTCTATCACTAATTCTTCTGTTGTCAGATTCTTATGGCTAGGAGAGGTAGCTAGTAAACTCAAAAGTTCTTCTTTTACATAACCCACGATTTCAGGGAAGGGAACGACAGGCGGTGAAACCTTTAAATTAATGTGTTGACTAAGTGATGCTTCATAAGTAGTTTCGTTGATGTATCCTTGCTCTTTCATCTTCAATAAAATCCACTTTTGCCGTTTTATCGTGTTCTCAAAGTTTGTAAGAGGATTATAAAGTCTTGGGTTGTTTGGTATGGCTGCGAGCACTGCTGTTTCAGCTAACGAAAGCTCACCGACCGGTTTGCTGAAGTAATATCGGCTAGCTTTTTCTATTCCATACACACCATTTTGAAAATAGATCGAGTTGATGTATAGCTCTAAGATTTTTTCTTTTGATAACTGTTGTTCAATTTTGTATGAGATTAGTAACTCTTTTAGTTTTCGGTCATATGTACGTTCGTGTGTTAAAAATAGATTTCGTGACAGCTGCTGTGTGATCGTACTGCCACCTTGTTCAACAGATCCTGCTGATGAATTCGTAATAAAAGCCCGGGCAATCGCTTTTCCGTCAATCCCATGATGCTGGTTGAATCCTTGATCTTCGGTAGCAATAAAAGCTTGACGCACAGGTTCAGGGATTTTGTTGGAATTCAGATAAATTCGACTCTCATCACTCTTAAACTCAAAAAGAAGATCACCGTTTCGATCAAGGAGGCGACTGTTTTCATCAAGTTTCATATTCTCCACTTGAGCAAGAGAAGAAATTGCTTTTTGAAAAGGAATATAGTTTTCGTGTTCTGTTCTTAAACCTATAAATGAAAAGAACACGATACCGAGCAGTAAGAGCACTGTTAGAAGGCCAAGCTTTTGATTCATAACGCTTTCTCCGTTTCAAAACATAAGGATAAACATATTTTACCATGATTGTGCGAATGGGAATTCCAACTTTTTTAAATAAAAATCGCTATTCAAACAGAATGATTACGGACATCCCCGCATAGAGTAGATTAACACTTGATGGAGCCAATACAATCAAGGAGGTACTCATGGATATTTTATCGAGAATCCAACTGCATCGTGAAGAAGAACAGCGTTTAGCCTGGGAAGGTACCTTCGCTGAATACCTTGATATTTTACGAGATCGGCCATTTGTTGCCCAGTCTGCGCATTCAAGAGTATACAACATGATCAAAGATGCTGGCATTTCAGAAAAAAATGGTCAAAAGGTGTATCATTTTTTCAGCGATCAGATTTTTGGATTAGAAGAATCAATCGAACGACTTGTTGAAGAGTATTTTCATCCTGCCGCTAAACGCCTTGATGTTCGTAAACGTATTTTATTGTTGATGGGACCAGTATCCGGTGGTAAATCCACTTTAGTTACAATGCTCAAAAGAGGCTTAGAGCAATACACAAAAACTCCTGCAGGGGCGGTCTACGCGATCAAAGGCTGTCCGATGCACGAAGATCCGTTACATCTCATTCCACAGCACTTAAGAAAAGAGTTTTTTAATGATTATGGCATTCGAGTAGAGGGAAGTTTATCTCCTCTCAATACGATGAGACTTGAACACGAATATGACAATCGCATTGAAGATGTGATGGTAGAACGTGTTTTCTTCTCAGAAGATAAGCGAACAGGGATCGGTACGTTCAGTCCATCTGACCCTAAATCACAAGATATCGCTGACTTAACGGGAAGCATCGACTTCTCCACGATCGCAGAGTACGGATCAGAATCTGATCCGCGTGCCTATCGCTTTGATGGAGAACTAAACAAGGCGAACCGAGGAATGATGGAGTTTCAGGAAATGCTGAAGTGTGATGAGAAATTCTTGTGGCATCTCCTTTCTCTTACTCAAGAAGGAAATTTTAAAGCAGGAAGATTTGCATTGATCTCAGCGGACGAATTAATTGTGGCGCATACGAATGAATCGGAGTATCGCTCTTTTATCGCGAATAAGAAAAACGAAGCTCTGCACTCAAGGATTATCGTGATGGGCGTTCCGTATAACTTAAAAGTATCAGAAGAGGAAAAAATTTATGCCAAGATGATCTCAGAGAGTGATATGTCTCATGTCCATATTGCGCCTCACGCATTAAGAGTGGCAGCAACATTCTCCGTGCTGACACGATTGAAGGATTCTAAGAAACAAGGCATGGATCTTTTGAAGAAGATGAGATTATATGACGGTGAGATCGTAGAAGGATTCAATCATGTCGATCTTGAGGAACTAAAGAAAGAGTTTGCTGATGAAGGAATGTCTGGTATCGATCCGCGTTACGTGATCAACCGAATATCATCAGCGATCATCCGCAAAGAAACACCTTCTATTAACGCATTAGATGTTCTGCGTTCATTAAAAGACGGGCTTGATCATCATGCATCCATATCGAAGGAAGATAAAGAAAGGTTTATTAACTTTATCTCGGCAGCTCGTAAAGAGTACGATGATATTGCGAAAAAAGAAGTTCAGAAAGCGTTCGTTTACTCGTACGAAGAGTCTGCAAAAACGCTCATGGACAATTATCTCGATAATGTTGAGGCGTACTGCAATAAAAATAAATTACGTGATCCGCTTACTGGTGAAGAGATGAGTCCTGATGAGAAGTTGATGAGATCGATTGAAGAACAGATCGGAATCTCTGAGAATGCAAAAAAAGCATTCCGTGAAGAAATCCTGATCAGAATATCTGCTTATGCCAGAAAAGGAAAGAAATTTGACTATAATTCTCATGAGAGATTAAGAGAAGCGATTCAAAAGAAATTATTCGCAGATCTTAAAGATGTTGTAAAGATTACGACATCATCTAAGACTCCAGATGAGTCCCAACTGAAGAAGATAAATGAGGTCATCGCACGGTTAGTGGATGAACACGGATATAATACGACTAGTGCCAACGAACTACTAAGATATGTAGGTAGTTTACTGAACCGATAAATATGGCAACACACCCTGTACACGAGTTAAGACTGTCAGGGTGTGTTTTTTTACAGAAATTTAGGGAAAACTAAACAAATTGCAGAGTGGAATTCACAATCATATTTATGTTGAAAATAATTGAACTTGTGTTTACTTACTTAAAAATGGTAAATTGATACTAATAAGCTAACTAAAGGAAGTGAGCCCAGTGAGCTCGACTAAAAAAGAACGAAACGGATTAATGGATTGGATAAAAGCAATTGGTGTTGCACTTATTCTAGCTATTATTATAAAAAAGTTTCTGATTGAGCAATATGTTGTTTACGGAGAGTCTATGATGCCTACCATTCAAAATGGCAATCGTCTGATCGTGAATAAGATCGGATATGAGATCAGTCAGCCAGAACGGTTTGATCTGATCGTTTTTAAGGCAAACCCAAAAGAAGATTATATCAAGCGGGTGATCGGTCTTCCGGGAGACCATATTGCATACCGAGATGACAAGTTATATATCAACAACAAACCAGTGGAAGAACCTTACTTAAAAGAATTCAAACGCTTTGCTGGTAATCGTACCCTGACTGGCAACTTTACATTAGAAGAGATCACGGGACATGATACGGTACCAAAAGGTAAAATCTTCGTACTTGGTGACAACAGGCTGCACAGTATCGACAGCCGCCATATCGGTTTTGTTGAGATGACGGATATCGTGGGCGAGGCTAACATTCGTTATTGGCCGATGGATGAGCTTAAAGTTTTTAACGGTTTTAAAAAGGAATAAATGGGGAAAAATTCAGTAAGAGGTGAATTCCTATGACAAAGCAAAATAATAATGAACCTAAACGAAAAAACAGCTCAATGGTATCTAACTTTGAAGAAATGAAAGAACACGGAAAAGTGATGGAACACGTTTCCACTAACGAAGAAGTTCATAAAAGCGGAAAAACGCCTGATCCCGAGCAGCACGACAAAGAAGAATATGATAAATAAATACAAAACGAAGCCTTCTTTTCTTTTTTAGAAAAGAAGGCTTTTTTATCATGAAAGTTTAGCAATTCTAAGAAGTACGTGCATATGATAGTGTAACCAACCCTTTTTTTCTGATAATAGCGGATTGTTACAAGCAAGTTATGCCCCGGGTTGATCAAGAACAAGCAGCATTGACTCTTGCTGCTCTGGAGGGGGAAAACGATGAGCGAGCCGGAAAAGAACAATTTTGTTGTGTCTCAGGAAAACTGGTCCCTCCACCGAAAAGGATATCAAGATCATCAAAGGCATATGGAAAAAGTGCAGGAAGCCATTAAAAACAACTTGCCGGATTTGATAAGTGAAGAGAATATCATTTTATCCAACGGGCGTGATGTGATTAAGATTCCAATCCGTTCTATGGATGAATACAAAATCCGATACAACTACGACAAAAACAAGCACGTAGGCCAAGGTGATGGAGATAGTCAGGTGGGGGATGTAGTAGCCAGAGATGGACGTGCCGGACAGAGCGGGGCCGGAAAAGGAAAAGGACCTGCAGGCGACAAACCAGGTGTCGATTATGCAGAAGCAGAAGTTTCGATCATTGAACTAGAAGAGATGCTGTTCAAAGAACTCGAACTGCCTAACCTTAAGCAGAAAGAACAGGACGAGATCGTACTCGAAAAGATTGAATTTAATGATGTTCGTAAAAAAGGGCTCATGGGGAACGTGGATAAAAAGAGAACGATTCTTACAGCGTTCAAACGTAATGCTTTGATCGGAAAGCCAAGTGTTGCTCCGATCCACAATGATGATCTGCGTTTTAAAACTTGGAATGAAGTCATCAAACCTGAATCGAAGGCAGTCGTCTTGGCCATGATGGATACTTCTGGTTCGATGGGTATCTGGGAAAAGTATATGGCGAGAAGTTTCTTTTTCTGGATGACACGCTTTTTAAGATCAAAGTATGAAAAAGTTGAGATTGAATTTATCGCACACCATACAGAGGCGAAAGTTGTTTCAGAAGAAGACTTTTTTAACAAAGGTGAAAGCGGCGGAACGATCTGTTCATCTGCTTATCGTAAAGCACTTGAGTTGATCGAGACAAAATATTCGTCGAGCCGTTTTAATATTTATCCTTTTCATTTCTCAGATGGAGATAACCTTACAAGTGATAATGCAAGATGTGTGAAGCTCGTTCAACAAATTATGGAGCACTCTAATATGTTTGGTTACGGTGAAGTGAATGCCTATAATCGTCATTCGACTTTGATGAGTGTGTATAAGAATATGGATAATCCGAAGTTTAGTCATTATATTCTAAAAGAAAAAGCGGATGTGTATCATGCCATGAAGAGCTTTTTTAAGAAGAATGAAGTGAACATTTAATGTAAGTCAAACTCATTGATGTATATGAAAGTAGTTGATTTCCGTTTCAGATGCTCGCTTTCCGCGGGGCAGGCGGTGAGCCACATTCGTACGTTTCACTCTTAAGTGTCTCACCTGCCCACCTGTCCCGCAGGAGTCTCGCATCCTACACTCCAATCAACTTCTTGATGAAGTACTAAAATAAATGAGTTTTTAGAAATGACCTTTTCTAAAAGTAGAAGAATTTCTAGCAAGATTCTATTACGGATAAGCTTTTAGAAAACAACTATTCATAAAAAACAAATCGCCCGCATCCATGTATTGGATAGCGGGTTTTGTTGTTGAATTCAATAAAATTACATATAACTAAGGTTACGCATTATGGACGAAAAATGAATGTAAAGGGGTGGGAGATTTGAAAACCATTAACAAGTTAGCCGTGTTCTGTCTAAGCTTCATGCTCGTGTTAACGATAATTCCTCAAGAAGCTCGAGCGGACTGGTTTGATCCGTTGACGATCCACTTTTTAGACGTTGGCCAAGCCGACTGTATTCTTATAAAAGCACCAAATGGACAAACGATGCTTATCGATGGTGGAGATGAACATGACGGAGATAAGATCATCTCTTATCTAGAAAAAGAAGGCGTTACGCATCTGGATATCGTTGTAGCTACTCATCCTCATCACGATCATATCGGTTCTTTAGATGATGTGATAAGAGCGTTCCCTGTGAGTGTACTGTACATGCCGAACCTCCCATACGATACAAAATATTATCATGATCTTTTTCGTGTGATCAACGAAAAACAAATACCGGTTGATCGCGCAAAAGCAGGTGTGAATTTTAAGATGGGCTTTTCTGTAAAGGTTGAAATGCTGGCCCCTAAGGGTTCGTATTATAAGCACATCAATGATTACTCAGCTGTTATTAAGATCAAGCATGGCAAAAAGAATTTTCTTCTGATGGCAGATGCAGGTGCTGAAGAAGAAAAGGAGATATTGAAACGTGGTGGGGTTAAAGCAGATGTAATCAAATTGGGTCATCATGGGGCTAATACGGGAACGACGATGGAATTCTTGAAAAAAGTCAAAGCGAAAACAGCTGTGATTTCGGTCGGCAGGAATAACCCCTATCAGTTCCCCTCGAAAGAAGTGATGTATCGTTTAGAGAACCGAAAGATGACAGTCTATCGAACAGATCAGCTTGGAGCAATTATCGCTACTAGCAACGGAAAGAAGATTTTGTTTAGAACGAATGTCCTTCATTAATAATCGGTTTTCTTGCGTCTTTTAGAAAAATTTAAGAAAATAGTATAAAACGCTCAAGATGGGGATGGTTAACCGTGATCAAGGCATTGGTGTTTGATTTTGATGGAACGATTCTGGATACGGAAACACAGCATTACAACGCTTTTCAAGAGTTGTATCAGGAACATGGAAGCGATCTGCCGCTCGAAGTGTGGGGAGAATGCATCGGTACCCATTCTGATTTTAATCCTTACGAATATTTAGAGAGACAGATCGATCAAAAGCTTGATCATGAAGTCCTACGAGCCAAAAAGACGGAACGTGCACTTGCTTTGATAGCAGAACAACGGGAACTTCCGGGAATTATAGATTACCTTGAAGCTGCAAAAGAACTAGGATTAAAGGTTGGCCTAGCATCAAGTTCTTCGCGAAAATGGGTAGAAGAGCATTTAGATCGAATTGGATTGAAGCATCATTTTGAAGTGATTAAAACAGCCGATGATGTTGAAAGAGTAAAACCAGATCCCGCGTTATATCTTGAAGCGGTTAAAGGCTTACATGTAAAGCCTCATGAAGCGATCGCTTTTGAAGACTCTGTAAATGGATCAATGGCAGCAAAAAGAGCAGGATTATATTGTGTGGCCATTCCTAATCCTGTTACAAAACATATGGCATTTAGCGATGTGGATCATCAGATGGGATCTTTAGCAGAGTTAAATCTTGCATCACTCATTCAGCAGGCAGAGAAAAAAGGGTAAAGAAACCAATATGGTTAACGTGCAAGGAATCAATCATATTACGATTCGAGTTTCTAACATAGAGAGTTCCAAAACATTTTATAGGAACATACTAGGTGCTAAAATCGTTCATAAAGGGAATACAGATATATACTTAGACGTCGGGGGAGTTTGGCTGTGTCTGATAGAAATGGTTAATGCAAAACCTATAGATAAAAATCAAATAGGGGTTGATCATGTTGCATTTACAGTTTCTGAAGAACATTTTCCTAAAGCAGTTCAGTTGCTGCGTGAACAAAAGGTTGAAATCACGAGAGGACCGATACAAAGAGGCGGGGGAAACACAGTTAGTTTTATCGATCCGGATAGAAATGTAATAGAGTTCTTCACTGGAAGCCTTCAAGAACGGATGAAGAATTGGAAGTAAGCAAAGTAAGTTAGTTAGAGGAGTGGATAAAATGAGTGAAATTGATGTTTCAAAATTCGAGAAAAAAATAGAACTACGTAACATTGAGTTTGAAGATATTGATGAAATTTTAGAACTTCAGCAGATTTGTTTTCCAGGAAACATGGAGCCTTGGGAACGTGAGCAACTAGAAAGTCATCTTCGTATCTTTCCAGAAGGACAATTTTGTGTAACGTATGAAGGAAAAATTGTTGGAAGCTGCTCAAGCTTAATGGTTAATTTTGATGAGTATGATGATAAGCATACATGGGATGAGATTACAGATAAAGGCTATATTACGAATCATGATCCAGAAGGGTTTAACCTATACGGTATCGAAGTGATGGTGCACCCAGAATACCGACGAATGAAGATTGGTGCCCGACTATATGAAGCACGTAAAGAGCTAGCAGAGCAGAAGAACCTTAAAAGTATCATTCTAGGCGGTAGAATTCCAAACTATCATAAACATGCTAAAGAAATGACGCCTCGCGAATATGTGAGAGAGGTCATTCAGCATAACATTTATGATCCGGTCCTAACCTTTCAATTGATGAACGGTTTTACTGTGATGCGTTTGAATAAGAGCTATCTGCCTGATGATAAACAATCAAATGCGTATGCGACACTAATGGAATGGAACAATGTTGACTACATTCCGAATAAAACGAAAAAGTATTTTAAAACGAGTGAGCCTGTTCGTATCACCACGATTCAATATATGATGAAAACCATAAGCTCCTTCGAAGATTTTGCGACGCAAGTTGAATATTATACAGATGTTGCATCTGATCAAGGCTCAGATTTCGCTGTGTTTCCAGAGCTTCTTACTACACAGCTGTTATCGTTCTGTGAGGAGAAGAGTCCTAGCTTAGCCATTCGTAAGCTAACCGAATTTACAGAGCAATACATCGAACTCTTTACGAATCTTGCAGTACGTTATAACGTGAACATCATCGGTGGCTCACACTTTGTTGAAGAAGACGGCGATATCTATAACGTGGCTTATTTATTCCGAAGAGATGGAACGATTGATAAGCAGTACAAAATTCATATCACACCGAACGAACGAAAATGGTGGGGAATTACAGCTGGTGATAAAGTACAAGTATTTGATACAGATTGCGGTAAAGTAGCGATTCTAATCTGTTATGATATTGAATTCCCTGAACTTTCCCGGATTGTAACCGATCAAGGTGCAAAGATTATCTTCACACCTTTCTGTACGGAAGATCGCCAAGGGTATCTTCGCGTTCGATATTGTTCGCAGGCACGTGCGATTGAAAATGAGATCTATACAGCAATCGCAGGAACGGTTGGGAACTTATCGCAAGTAGAAAACATGGACATTCAGTATGCACAGTCTGGTATCTTTACTCCTTCTGATTTTTCGTTCCCAAGAGACGGAATCGTTGGGGAATGTCACCCGAACATTGAGACAGTCGTTGTAGGTGATGTGGATTTAGAGATTTTAAGAAGACAACGTAAAACAGGAAGTGTAACTCTTCTTAGAGATAGAAGATTAGATCTCTATAGCGTTGTTCAAAAAGATAAAAGTAAATAAGATGACAAGAGCGGTAAGCGATAGATAGCTTGCCGCTTTTTTTCTATTTCTCGGGAAATATCACGAACCTTGTCAGTGGGGAATAGGAATTATGAGCGAGATTTTATTTTTTCTGGTGAAAGCGGTATAATAAAGGCCGTATTTAATAGATAGGGCAGGAAAAGCTCGATTCATATCGAAACTAACTAAAAACAAAGTGCATTCATTTTATATAACATAAGGAGGCAGTACTATGTCCTGGGAGACAACATACGAGAAATGGGTAGGGAACGAAGAACTCGAACAACCATTAAAGGCTGCATTAGAGGAAATCAAGGAAAACAGGACAGCACTTGAAGACTGCTTTTATAAGAATTTAGAATTTGGAACAGGTGGTATGCGTGGAGAAATAGGACCTGGTACAAATCGAATGAACACGTACACGGTTCGTAAAGCTTCATTAGGGCTGGCTCATTTTATTGAAGATCAAGGTGAGAAGGCTAAGAAGCGCGGTGTTGCGATTGCATACGATTCACGTCATCAATCACCAGAGTTCGCGATGGAAGCGGCGAAAACATTAGCATCTCAAGGTATTCAAGCTTATGTGTTCGAAAGCTTGAGACCAACACCAGAGTTATCATTTGCTGTAAGATACCTTAAAGCATATTCTGGGATTGTCATCACAGCAAGCCATAACCCACCAGAATACAACGGATACAAAGTATATGGTCCAGATGGCGGACAGCTGCCACCAGCAGAGGCTGATGAAGTGATCGGAAAAGTAAATGCTGTTGAAGACGAACTTTCTATTAGTGTAAGACCTGAAGAGGAACTCAAAAGTGAAGGGTTGATCCAAGTTGTTGGTGAAGAAATCGATAAAGCTTACATGGAGCAACTATTAAAGATTAGTTTGAATCGTGAAGTGATCAAAGAGATGCATGACTTAAGCATCGTTTTCACCCCACTTCACGGAACGGCAAACATTCCTGTAAGAGAAGGACTGCAACAGTTAGGTTTTACGAATATTACAGTCGTGAAAGAACAAGAACAGCCAGACCCGAACTTCTCAACAGTAAAATTTCCTAATCCAGAAGAGCATGCTGCATTTGAGTTAGCAATTAAGTACGGACAAGAAACCGATGCTGATATTTTAATGGCAACAGACCCTGACGCAGACCGAGTAGGTATTGCGGCTAAGAACAATAAAGGTGAATATGAGATTCTTACAGGGAACCAGACAGGTGCACTCATGATTGAATACATCCTCTCTCAACGTGAAGAGAAGGGTAGCTTATGCTCGAAAGGAATCATCTTTAAAACAATCGTAACCTCAGAACTTGGACGTGTAATTGCTGAATCATACGGTTTAACTTGTGAAGATACGCTAACAGGCTTTAAATTTATCGGTGAAAAGATCAAAGAATATGAAAAAAGCGGAAAACATACGTTCATTTTCGGATATGAAGAAAGCTATGGTTCTTTAATCGGGGATTTTGTGCGTGACAAGGATGCTGTTCAAGCTTGTTTGATGGGAGCTGAAATGGCGGCTTATTACAAAAAACAAGGAAAAACACTTTTTGATGCTTTAGATGATGTTTACAAGAAACATGGGTTTTATAAAGAAGGCCTAGAGTCATTAACATTAAAAGGGAAATCTGGAGCTGAACAGATCGAAAACTTACTAGCAAGCTTTAGAGCTGAGATGCCTCTTGAAGTGAACGGTCAAAAGTTAATGGTTTCTGAAGACTATAAAGCGAGCGTTCAGTACGATGTAGTGAAAGACGAAAAGAGTGATATCCATCTTCCAAAATCAAATGTACTTAAATATCAATTGGCAGATGGTTCTTGGTTCTGCGTAAGACCATCAGGAACAGAACCGAAAGTGAAGTTTTATTTTGGTGTTAACGCGGATTCACACAAGAAAGCAGATGAAGCATTAACAGATCTAAAACAATCCGTAATGGATTTAGTTCATGAAAGAATGCAAAAAGTGGCACAATAATAGGAACTAGGGCTGCAAGTCATCCACTTGCAGCCATATTCATTCCTTTGAGTTGACATTAATCTTAAATGGTTGTAATATACCCCTATAGGTATTTTAAGAGGAGGTGCTGAAATGGAATACACCCAAGAAATGAAGAATCGTTTGAAAAGAATTGAGGGGCAAATACGTGGAGTATTGCGTATGCTAGAAGAAGAACAAGATTGTAAATCCGTTATCACTCAATTATCCGCATCCCGTACAGCGATTGATCGTACGATTGGATTAATCGTAGGCACCAACCTGGAACAATGTTTACGTGAACAAATGGAAAGCGGAGAAGAAATGAACTCTGATATTGTAAAAGAAGCTGTACAACTTTTAGTGAAAAGCCGATAAATATCTGTCAGTAGTATGACTGTTGACAGATTTCCTTTTATCATTTAATATACCCCTATGGGTATTTTGGAGTTTAATCTTCTTAATAAGTAAGGTTTTAGTTTGAAGTTAATCAAATATTTTTTTGCTATTTTATATACCTATACGGGTATAAGTATATATTGTGGAAGGGAGAAATCAATTGTGTCTAGTAAGACGATTGAACCAAAAGAAGTAGAACGATTATTAGAAAGCGATAATCCATTAAACATCATTGATGTTCGGGAAAACGATGAAGTTGCTCAAGGTATGATTCCGACAGCAACACATATTCCACTTGGAGAAATGCCTGAACGAACGCATGAGTTAGATCTGAATAAAGAGTACATCATGGTTTGCCGTTCTGGTAAAAGAAGCGAAAAAGCATGTGCGATTCTAGCTTCAAACCAATTTAATGTGGTTAACATGTCAGGCGGTATGCTTTCTTGGAAGGGCAAAACAACTATTAAATAAATGGAGGGTTTTAAATGAGTATTAAAGTGGATCACGTTTTAGACTGTAAAGGTTTATCATGCCCCCTGCCGATCGTTCGCACGAAGAAAGCGATGGATCAGCTTGAGGCAGGTCAAGTAATTGAAGTTCAAGCAACAGATAAAGGTTCATTGGCTGATATTCAAGGATGGGCAAGAAATACAGGAAATCAATATCTAGGTACAAAAGAAGATGGAGATGTTCTGAAACACTATTTACGAAAATCAAATCCTGGTGAAGTAAAAGAAGCAGCGAAGTTTGAACATACGATTCAAAACGAAGAATTAGAAAAAGTCTTAAGCGAAGATAAAGACGATATGGTTCTTCTAGATGTTAGAGAACCGGCAGAGTATGCGTTCAAACGTATACCTGGGGCAGTATCTATTCCATTGGGAGAGCTCGAAAGTAAATTAGATACACTTGATAAAAACAAAGAGATTCATGTTATTTGCCGTACAGGATCAAGAAGTGATATGGCAGCTCAAATGCTAGCTGAACACGGGTTTAGTCGTGTTAAAAATGTATTACCTGGTATGGTGGAATGGAACGGGCCAACTGAATAAAAAATTTTAACTTTAAATATACCTAGGGAGGTATTTTAGAAATGATAAAAGCATTATCAGCTAAAGAAGTGGCAAAACGAGTGGTTGATGGGAACATGTTCATTCTAGATGTTCGTAATGAAGGGGATTATAAAGATTGGAAGATTGAAGGGAAAGGAATTAAAACCATTAACCGTCCTTATTTTGATTTGATCGATGGGGTTGAAGATGTATTAGAAGATCTTCCAAAAGAAGAAGTTCTGGTTGTTTGTGCTAAAGAGGGCTCTTCTGTCATGGTAGCAGAGATGCTAGATGAAGCAGGGATTAAAGACGTTTATTACCTAGAAGGTGGTATGAAGTCTTGGAGTGAGTATCTGATGCCAGTTAAGCTTGGAGATTTGAAAGATGGAGGCTCGATTTATCAATTCAACCGTATCGGTAAGGGATGTCTTTCTTACCTTGTAGAATCGAACGGAGAGGCGGCAATTATCGACTCCGCACGTACAATCGAAGCGTATGAAGATTTTGCAAGTGAAAATAATCTTGAGATCAAGCACATGATCGACACACATCTTCATGCTGACCATATTTCGGGTGGACGTAAACTGGCAGAAAAGACAGGTGCAACTTATTGGTTACCACCAAAAGATGCTGAGGAAGTGACCTTCTCTTTTGCTGAATTAGAAGAAGGAAAAGATATTACGATTGGAAACACAAAGATTGAGATTCAACCTTTATATACGCCAGGACATACGATTGGAAGTACTTCTATGATTGTTGACGGACAATTCTTGCTTTCTGGAGATATTCTATTCGTTGATTCAATCGGACGTCCAGATCTTGCCGGTAGCGCAGAAGACTGGGTTAGTGATTTACGTGATTCACTTTATAACAAGTACAACACCTTATCTAAAGATCTAGTCGTGTTACCTGCTCACTTTGGAAAGATCAGCGAATTGGATGAAAAGGGTGCGGTTTCTGCTCCACTTGGAGATCTTTTTGAAAAGAACGAAGGATTAAACATTAAGAGCGAAGATGAGTTCCGAAGAGCTGTAACGGAAAACTTACCGCCACAGCCAAATGCATATCAAGAAATTCGCCAAACGAATATGGGGAAAATCGACCCTACAACGGATGAACAGCGAGAGATGGAAATTGGTCCAAACCGCTGTGCAATCACTGAATAACTAAAATACAAATAAAAATTATCTGGAGGTTTTACAAATGAACGTAACTCAAACTTTAGACACAAAAGGTTTATCTTGCCCGATGCCGATCGTGAAAACAAAGAAAGCGATGGACACACTTGCAAGTGGAGACATTTTAGAAGTATTAGCAACAGATAAGGGAGCTGTTAATGACTTATCTGCATGGTCTAAATCTTCTGGTCATAAATTATTAGAGCATAAAGAAGAAGACGGTGTATTTAAGTTTTATATCCAAAAAGGTTAACAAAAAAAATTTATGCAATCAGATACCTATAGAGGTATAGGTATCTGATTAAAAAGGAGCGTTCAACGATGGAACAACAAACACAAGATAAATCAACTATGGTCGTATTTAGTGGTGACCTTGATAAGGCGATGGCAAGTTTTATTATCGCTACAGGTGCAGCTGCAATGGGGAAACAAGTAACGATGTTTTTTACATTCTGGGGATTAAACATCTTAAGAAAAGAAGAATACGTGAACGTAAAGAAAACATTCATGGATAAAATGTTTGCAAAAATGATGCCGCAAGGACCTGAAAAGTTAGGTATCTCAAAAATGAACTATGGTGGTTTAGGCGCGAAGATGATGAAGTATACGATGAAGAAGAAAAACATCGTAACACTAAAAGAATTAATTGAAATGGCGCAAGACTTAGATGTTAAGATGGTTGCTTGTACGATGTCAATGGATGTCATGGGTATTACGAAAGAGGAACTTATTGATGGACTGGATTATGCAGGAGTTGCTTCATACCTAGCTGATGCAGATGAATCTAAGATTAACTTGTTTATTTAAGAAACATCAGTTTTAGGGGAGGTGAAGTCATGGAATTAGGGTTCATAATTACAATCTTTCTAATTGGCTTTATAGGTTCTTTTATATCTGGAATGGTAGGTATCGGCGGATCCATCATCAAGTATCCAATGCTTCTCTATATTCCAGCGATGCTCGGCTTCACAGCATATTCTGCTCATGAAGTATCAGGGATCAGTGCGGTTCAAGTATTCTTTGCAACGATAGGTGGCGTTTGGGCGTATCGTAAAGGCGGTTATCTGAACAAGACATTGATCATATATATGGGTAGTGCCATCCTAGTAGGAAGTTTCATTGGTGGATTTGGTTCAGAAGCCATGTCAGAAGGGCAGATCAATATCGTTTATGCTGTACTAGCTACATTAGCCGCTATCATGATGTTGATTCCTAAAAAAGGGATCGATGACATTCCATTAGATCAAGTTAAGTTTAATAAATGGCTTGCTGCAGTTCTAGCATTTGTCGTTGGTGTAGCAGCGGGTATCGTAGGGGCAGCAGGTGCATTTATCCTTGTACCGATCATGTTAGTCGTCCTAAAGATACCAACGCGAATGACGATTGCTACATCACTTGCCATTACGTTTATTTCGTCAATCGGTGCTACGGTTGGCAAGATTACGACAGGTCAAGTTTTACTATGGCCGGCGGTGATTATGGTAGTAGCTAGTTTAATCGCTTCTCCACTTGGGGCGCAGTTTGGTAAAAAGATAAATACAAAAATTCTTCAATTTATCTTAGCAGCACTGATTGTTGCTACGTCTATCAAGATATGGCTAGATATCCTTGGTTGAAATTAAACTAGTTGAGTAGAGAAGAAAGCAGGACCTGAAGTATTTTACTGATACTTCAGGTCCTGCTTTTATTTGTACGATAGGAAATAGTGTGATTGATTATCTAACAAGTGGAAAGGGGCGACTTCGGCTATATGTTATGGAGTATATGCATAGCTGTCGAAGAACAAAATGAAGCGGGAAATAAATTGTAAGGGGTCAGTCCCCCTAGATGCTTCTATAGAAATTGATCGACCGGATCAGTGTCATCGTCATGGTTGCGAATCCGACAGAAAGGATCGTTACGAGTGAATAGAAGAGAATGCCTTCTCCCATCACATAAAGACCAGCAATGATGACGGCAGCATCGATTAAAAAGATAACCATCCCAACATTAATGGAAAACCACCGGGAAAGGAAAAGAGCAATTAGATCCGTACCACCTGTACTCGTTTCATGACGCAACATCCAACCGATACCTGTACCGATGAACAACCCTCCAATCACAGAACCTTCCATAACAGAAACGGAAAACACACCTCTTAGAGGAGATAATAAATCAATGATCAATGACGATACGAGTAAGCCATGAATGCTGTTTATGAAATATCGACGCTCTAGTTTCCAAGCTATTAAATAGATTGGAATGCTTAGAATAATGATTGTAAGCCCGACTTTATAACCCCACACATATTTTACGAGAAGACTAATGCCGATCATTCCTCCGTCGAGAAGGTGAAAGGGAACAATGAAACCATTAATGCCTATGCCAAGTAATACGCTTCCTAAGAAAATCGCTATCGTCCGTTCAAACATGGCATTCACCCTGTCTAAGATTATTTCTACATAATATGCTTGGTTGTACAAGAATAGTCATCTGCACAGGGTGTTTGTCCGTGTCTCTTTTCTTTTTTGTGCATGTAATAGTATAGAAAGCCCCTTGCTTGCAGTGCAAAATAGGGAAGGTGATTGGTGTTGAAGAACTTCAGAAGAGAAGCAAAGTGTCTTTTGGAGAGGCAGGTTGTGGTGGATACAACAAATCATTCTTACGAAGGCAGACTTAGAGCAGTTGAAAGAGATTACATTACGCTATGTGTGATGAGCGATAGCCATAACTATTGGGATCAGATCTTAATTCGTATTGATGAAATCGTTGCTATATCCACCATTTGATCATAATAAAAATCCCTCGCACCTAAAATTGTGCAGAGGGATTTTTTCTTTATTTTTTTGTAAAACCTAGCGTGATCGGTTGAGGTTGTTGAGGGGGTGCACAGCATAAAGACAAATCTCGTGCATCACCAGCGGATTCAAATTCAGAGTCTTCCTTTGTATAGAAAATCTCCCAAGCGTTTCCGTCGGGATCATATACCCACACTTTATCTTGAACGGCGTAACAGCAGGTTGTATCCATCTCATCGATTAAGAGCAATCCTGATTCTCTAAGTCTTTCTCCCATAGCTAGAACATCTTCTGTGTTATTAACCTGGAAACCTAGATGATTTAGGACTCCATCTTTTGAAAAGGGACGTTCATTCAATGAAAAGTGAAGAGCGGGTTGATCAAGCTCAAATTTCGCGTAGTTCTCTTTTACTTTTGTCGGGTCCGTACCGAAAAAACTTTTATAGAATTCTAGAGATTTTTCTAAGTCTGAACAATTAACTGCGACATGCATTCGTTGAATCATCGTGATCTCTCCCTCTGAATTAAGATATTAGCAATAGCCATAAGTAAAGGCCGGTAAGCGTTATGAAAAGTGTTGGGACAGTCAAGATGATTCCGACTTTGAAATAGTAGCCCCAAGTGATTTTCACACCTTTTTTCGATAAGACATGCAGCCATAAAAGAGTGGCTAGTGAACCAATCGGTGTAATCTTTGGTCCTAAATCAGATCCAATAACATTCGCGTAGATCAATGCTTCACGAATAACTCCTGATGTTTCCGTTCCCTGTATTGCTAGTGCATCGATCATAACCGTTGGCATGTTGTTCATAACAGATGATAATATAGCCGCCAAGAAACCCATTCCAATTGTAGCAGCGAACAATCCTTGATCAGCGATAATTTGAATCCAGCTGCCGAGCAGATCTGTAAGTCCTGCATTACGAAGACCATAAACGACCACATACATACCAATAGAAAAGACAACTACAGTCCAAGGTGCATCCTTGATTACTTTCTTTGTGTGTATCGCAGGACTTTTTCGAGCGACGATGATAAAGAAAAGAGCTGCAGCTCCTGCAATAAATGAAACAGGAACGCCAATAAATTCACTCGTTAAGTACCCGATTAATAGAACAGCTAATATGATCCATGAAAGCTTGAACATCTTCTCATCTCGAATGGCTTCTCTTGGTTGCTTTAACTGAGAAAGATCATAGTTCTTCGGAATATCTTTTCTAAAGAAGAGGAACAAAACAAGCATACTAGCGAACAGTGAAAAGAAGTTCGGCACGATCATACGGCTTGCATATTCAACGAAACCGATGTTAAAGAAATCTGCAGATACGATATTTACTAAGTTTGAGACAACAAGCGGTAATGATGTGGTATCTGCAATAAACCCACTTGCCATAATAAACGGTAATATCATGGTTTCTTTTAATTTCAATGCCCGAACTTGAGCTAGTACGATAGGAGTCAGAATTAATGCTGCACCATCATTTGCAAAAAAGGCAGAAACTGCAGCTCCAAGCAGAATGACATAGGCGAACATTTTCTTGCCGTTTCCACCTGCAAGTCGTGCCATATGTAGGGCGGACCATTCGAAGAAACCGATCTCATCTAATATAATAGAAATTAGGATAATCGCTACAAATGCTAATGTAGCATTCCAAACAATACCGGTAACCGTCCACACATCATCTAGTGAAACTACACCGAGCAAAAGTGCAATGATGGCTCCAACGGTCGCTGACCATCCAATAGAAAGCCCGCGTGGCTGCCAGATCACAAAAATAATCGTCACTAAAAATACAGCGAAGGCTATTAACGCCATGCTGTCCATAAAAATCCCCCCATTTATGTAGTTCTAAGTTAGCAACAAACTTTTCCACCTGAAGCTTTTAACTCTTCAATCTTAGCTGACATATCAGGCAGGGCTTCTAAATTTGCTTTAATGAATGGATAGATCTCTCCATCGATGGAGTAGAAGATCCATTGGCTGTTACGTCGTTCTTTAACGAGTTTAGCTTGCTTTAATTTTCTTAAATGCTGTGAGATACTAGGCTGTGTCATTTTTAAGATATCAACTAACTCACAAACACATAATTCTTCGTGGCGGAGTAAAGCTAAAATATTTAATCGTGTTTTATCTGCCATTGCTTTATAACATTCTGTTAACTGATCAAGTTCCATAATTGACTTCACCTCATTAGTATATAACCATATGTTTATATGAAATGTCAAAGAATATATAAATAAATATTGATATAAGGATATACTTATATTATGATGGTCTCGAAAGAAGTTCTTTACTACAGGAGGTTTTACAAAATGGCTAAACCAATCATCTATTTCCTTTGCACAGGTAATTCTTGTCGTTCTCAGATGGCAGAAGGGTTTGGACACCACTACCTTGGTGATAAATATGACGTATACTCAGCTGGCATCGAAGCACATGGTGTGAATCCAAACGCGATCAAAGCGATGAAAGAAGTGGATATTGACATTACGAACCAGACATCAGATGTGATCGACAAAGACATTCTAGAAAAAGCAGACTTAGTCGTAACGCTATGTGGTCATGCAAACGATGTATGTCCAGCAACACCACCTCACAAAACACGTGAACATTGGGGATTCGATGATCCAGCAGGAAAAGAGTGGAGTGAATTCCAACGCGTTCGTGACGAGATTGCAGCACGTATCAAACACTTTGCTGAAACAGGAGAATAAGGTTATTCCAAGCTCAGGAACTTAGTTCCTGAGCTTTTTTAGTATGATTTTCTTCATTTCGCTCATGTTACTAATGAGGTGATCACATGAAACGTTTTCTACTTTTCGGATTGATCTTTATTAGTATGATGATTAGCCAATCAAACTTTGCAGAAGCTTCTGATAGAAGAGCGGCTTTTATAAGAAGTGATGGACTTTGGCTTAAAGAAGGTGAACTTGAAAGAAAGCTTGTTGAAGGTTCTGATCTTAATCATCCTAAGTTTTCAAGCAACGGTACTTATATTAGTTACATAGCACGTAAAGGTAAAGAGCTATGGGTATATAACCGTGTAACACGTTTAAAAAGAAAAGTATTCGAGGGCGATGTGAGTTTGGCAAGATGGTCTCCGACAGAATCGAAGCTAGCGTGGAAAAGCGGGAGTGTGCTCAATGTAATCGACTTAACGAGACCTGCTTCATCCTTTCAAAATGTCATCCTAGGCACAGGAAACTACAGTTGGACACCTGACGGCAGAGGGTTTGTTGTCTCATCTTCTGCAAATTTAGAGCCTGATGGCTGGAGTCCAGTTCGACTTTTTTACGTTCCTGTAAATGCAAACGGAGATTTGAAAAAAGTACAGAACATTACGACGCTGCCTAAGATGAGTGATACGTTCTTTGCTATAGGTACAACAGAATTCAAGTGGGGGATGGATGATCAATGGTTTGCGTTCATCGCATGCCCGACAGCCTCCTTGTCGGCAGACAGCAACACGTTAATGGTAGTTTCTTTAGACGGCTCTAAAACTCGTATGATTGGAAACATGTTGGATCAGCCGAACTGGTTCCACTGGTCGCCGAACACGAAACAACTTGGCTACATAAAAGGAATCGGAAGGCTGACATCTGAAAATAAACGATTAACGGTATGGAATCCTAAGAGTGGGAACGAGATAAATCTAGGATATACGGGTTATGCGGACGGGGATTTTACTTGGCTGAATGATGAAAAAATCATCGTCAGCCGCCAGATTGAATGGGGTTACGGAGTACCTCAGGAAAAAAGGTCGAAGCCTTTCTTAGTTAGTGTGAAAGTTAAAGACGGAAGTGCAAAAAGAATAACGAATCCAGCTTCTGGGGAAGCGGATGTTTATCCAAAAACATTACCAGGTGAACAACTGACATGGATTCGTACAAATACCCAGAGTGCAAAAGTCATGGTAAAAGAAGGTTCAGATGCACCTGAAAGGTTATGGATTAATAATCTTCGAACTCCACAGGATTGTTCTGGATGGTCGTGCATGTTAGATATATATGAAGCAAGGTAAAAACAAGGTGGATCCGTGAAAATGGATTCGCCTTTTTACTTGGTATAAAAGAAGTTTATGAAACCCGTCCAATATTTCACTTGTTTTCTCATGAATGCCTGTTTTGTTTCATACAGTTAAAAGTAAGGAAATAGCAGGAGGGGGAAAATATGAACTGGGACTTGCAAAATAAGGAGCTAGAAAAAGCAATAGCTGAAATTACTGAGATTGCTGACCACTTTGGCCTTGATTTTTACCCGATGCGGTATGAGATATGTCCTGCCGATATTATCTATACATTTGGTGCGTACGGAATGCCAACCCGTTTTTCACATTGGAGTTTCGGAAAACAGTTCCACAAAATGAAGCTTCAGTATGATCTAGGATTGAGTAAAATCTACGAGCTCGTTATTAACTCAGATCCCTGTTACGCATTCTTACTTGATACGAATTCGTTGATACAGAATAAATTAATCATTGCCCATGTTCTTGCACACTGTGACTTCTTCAAAAACAATGTTCGTTTTTCTAATACGAGACGAGACATGGTTGAATGTATGACGGCTACAGCTGAACGAGTAGCGCAATATGAACATCTATACGGCAAGAAAGAGGTCGAACAGTTCTTAGACGCTGTTCTCGCGATTCAAGAACACATCGATCCGTCACTTGTGCGAAACAAACTAAATTATGTTTTTGAAGACGAAGAAGATCTAACGCCTAAGAAAGAAACACCTTACGATGACCTATGGAAACTCGATGACAAAAAAGGTCCAAAGCCAGCGTTAAAAAAGAAAAAATCATTTCCACCGCAGCCTGAAAAGGATATCTTGTTATTTATCGAGCAATATAGCCGTGAGCTTGAAGAATGGCAGCGTGATATCCTTTCTATGATGAGAGAAGAGATGCTCTATTTCTGGCCACAGCTTGAAACGAAAATCATGAACGAAGGCTGGGCTAGCTATTGGCACGCCAAAATCCTGCAAGAGATGGATTTGACCTCACACGAGACAATAGAATTCGCGAAACTGAACGCAGGTGTTGTGCAACCATCAAAGACATCAATCAACCCATATTATCTGGGTTTGCAGATCTTCAAAGACATCGAGGAACGCTACAACAACCCAAGTGAAGAATTACTCAGACAAGGAGTAAAACCTGGTTCAGGACGCGAGAAAATGTTCGAAGTCCGTGAACTGGAATCTGATATGTCTTTCATCCGAAACTATCTAACGAAGGATTTAGCTCAGCGAGAAGACATGTATCTCTTTCAAAAGCAGGGCAAGGAATATAAAGTAGTCGATAAGCAGTGGGAAGAAGTTCGTGATCAGCTCGTGAGTATGAGAGTAAATGGTGGATTTCCTTATATCACAGTGAATGATGCCGATTATATGAAGAACGGAGAGCTCTATCTCAATCATAGCTTTGAAGATATGGAACTCGATGTGAAATACCTTGAAAAAGTGCTTCCTCATCTTCACTACCTATGGGGCCGTCCGGTGCATATGGAAACGAGAATTGAACAGAAACCTGTGTTATTTACGTATGATGGGAAGACGGTGCATAGGAAGTATCTATAAATTAAACAAGTGTTTAATGTTAATGAATGAAAGCACGCTTTAATAGTGTGCTTTTTTTGCTACTTTTAATACAAATGGTTTGAAAGAAAGTTGGTATTTTCCTGAAAATCAATCGAGTATAGTTCTTCATAAAAAGTGGGGATTTAAAGTAGTGGGTTTAAGAGAAAAAGTTGGTAAGATGAACGGAGTGTGGCGTGATGTCATCTTGCTGGAACGAAGAAGCAAAAAAGTTGGAGTATAAAAAACAATTTTTTTTGATTTAATAGTTGTAAATTAGTAAATAAAGGATATAATGAAGTTACATCAAATAATTTTGATGTTAGGAGTGATATAAATGAAAAAAGAAATACCTTTATTAAATAACGCAACTACAGCATCAAACCAAGATTTAGAGAAATATGAACAAAAGTTTAAGGCGCTCGCTGATCAGCAGCGACTGCAAATTATCAATATCCTGGCTGTTAAAGAAAGTGTATGTGTTTGTGATCTCACGCCGATTATTGACATGCCACAATCTAAGCTATCGTATCATCTGAAAATTCTCTTAGAAGCGGACTTAATTAAAAAGGAAAAACAAGGAACCTGGAACTATTATTCTTTGAATGTCAGTGAACTAAAAGGAATCTTATCAGATCAATTATGCTGTGTGTTCTTACCATCATCTTGTTAAATGACGTACTGCACTATACTTGCAGTGCTTCATTTTTACATAAAACATCAATTTCTTTTGATGTATAAATCAACTATTTTTGATATATCAGGAGGAAGAACTTTATGAATATTTATTTAATGGAAAAGGTGTTTGAAATGAAGAAAAGAGAAGTGGAGCAGTATGCAAAAGAAAAGGGCAGACCAAAACAAATAAAATCAAACATTTTTAGTAGATCACACTATATAAAGAGGAAAACAACACAATTAAATCAAGCTTGGTGCGCTTGATAAAAAGGAGAAAACAGTATGTGGATGGATACCTTTCAAAGTTTTTTAAGTATAGCTCTGGAACTTACGATTCTGTTCGTAGTAATCTCATTTGTTATCAATTTTCTTCAAGCATATATACCTTATGAAAAAGTTGAGAAATATTTAGGGGGTAAGAACAAAGGAATAGGAGCACTATTCGCATTACTCTTTGCGTTTGTAACACCTTTTTGTTCTTGCTCTACCATACCTGTAGTTGTGAACATGTTAAAAAAGAAAATGCCATTTTCCATTGTGATGATATTTCTTTTCTCTTCACCCGTACTCGATCCAACGATTATCACGATAATGGGAGTGGTTTTAGGGTGGAAAGTAACGATTCTCTACACCATCATAACAGCGGTATTTTCTGTGATCATCGGTTTTGCACTTGAAGCCTTAGGATTTGAGAAATCAGTAAAAAACGTTGTGATGTCAGGTTATCAAGAAAATACAAGAAAGTTTAATGTGAAATTGGCTCTTCGAGAAACAATCTATTTGATGAAAAGTGTTTATCCTTTTCTTTTACTAGGAGCTGCGATTGGAGCTATTATCCATGGATTGGTACCAACAAATTGGATTGCGAGTACATTTGGCAGCGATAATTGGTGGATCGTTCCGATAGCGGCGATTGTAGGGATCCCATTATACATTAGGCTATCCAGCATGATTCCGATCTCTCAAGTTTTAATTGCAAAAGGAATGGCGCTTGGCCCTGTGATGGCACTCATGATCTCATCAGCTGGTGCGAGCCTTCCTGAGGTAGTTCTCTTAAAGTCCATTTTTAAGAAAGAACTCGTCATTATGTTTGTCCTATCTGTAATTACCATGTCAACAATTTCTGGTTTTATTTTCTACCTAATTTAATTCTCTGACCAGATTCTTGAAAGGAGGTGGAAATAATGAGCATTATCAAAATCTTCTTCGGAAACAAAAATGAAAAAGAAGCTAACTGCTGCAGCGTTCAAATTGTTGAAGTAAGCGATCAAGATGAATCATCATGTTGTGAAACAGAGACAAGTAAAGAGCAACAAAATTGTTGCGTGTAAATCATATTCCTCACATATTCATAAAAAACATTCCTGCTGTAGGGATGTTTTTTTTTATGAGTAAGAACATAAATGACATACTTCTTAATAAGCGTAAGGTGGAGAGAGACACCTAAAGGAGCGAAGCAGGCAGTCCGAAAAATGGAAGTGGCTCGTTCTGAGCTGACCAGCAAAAAATGAATGGACTATGAAGGCGCACTTTGCCTTCTTGACCGTTTAACTTTTGACTTCGAGGGGCTAGTCACTTCAACTACACAGTAGGCTCACCGTTCTCCCCATGGAAAGCGAGCTGCCAGGAGCGGAAAACAACTACTTTCCTAAAAGCAACAATGTAACAAAAACATCTTTCTTTTTGAACGTTTCGTGACAGGTAGAACTGTCCAGTTGACTGTATGGTTTTCTCTATTGTACATTGTATGTAATTATCAACAGGAAGAGGTGAGGATATTGGGAAGGCGTATCGTATTGGTGAACTAGCAGAGGTAACAAATGTATCTAAAAGAACAATCGACTATTATTCCCAGATTGGTTTACTCCAGCCTCTTCGAACGGATTCGAATTATCGATTATATGACGAAGAGACGATTCATGTCTTAGGGTTGATCGAACATTATAAGAAACTGAACATGCCCTTACATGAAATCAAGTCTGTGATTGAGCTAGTCAAATTGAAAAGTACTGAAAATGAACACGTCGAGAAATACGTGGACCAGATCGCGGAGCTCATGAAACACCTAGAGGCTGAGATTAAAGAGATCAAGCCGATCATGGAGAGCTTAAACGATAAGCAAAAAGAGCTCCTCTTAAATAAAGTCTCACCTCAAGGTATGACTTTAGCGCATTCATTACTTTTACTTTTCGGGTAAATAATAGTTGAGAGACATCTTTTGACCTAAAAGATAAAAACTATTCTTTATAACCTGGGAGGTGTATTCCTTGTGGTTGATGTAACCATAAGGAGAACATTTGGAGATTATTAACTTAATTATGGTAGCTATATTAATCGCGTTGACTGCTTTTTTCGTAGCTACCGAATTCGCGATAGTAAAGATTCGTACGACAAGACTTGATCAACTCGTTTCAGAAGGAAATACGAAAGCCGTAGCTGCTAGAAAGGTTGTCGGAAATCTTGATGAATACCTGTCAGCCTGTCAACTAGGTATCACCATTACCGCATTAGGATTAGGGTGGCTAGGTGAGCCGACGGTAGAGCACTTGTTGCACCCTCTGTTTGTAGAGTTTGAACTTTCTGAGTCAGTTTCAAGTATCTTATCATTTATTATCGCCTTTGCTTTAATTACGTTCTTACACGTAGTTATTGGTGAACTTGCACCAAAAACACTTGCAATTCAAAAGGCGGAAGCCGTTACGTTAAGAATCGCAAAACCAATCATGTTTTTCTATAAGATCATGTATCCGTTTATTAAAACATTGAACGGATCTGCGCGCATTTTTACCGGATGGTTTGGTTTGAAGCCTGCATCTGAACATGAACTTGCTCACTCGGAGGAAGAGTTAAGACTCATTCTTTCTGAGAGCTATAAAAGCGGTGAGATCAACCAGTCTGAGTTTAAATATGTAAATAATATCTTTCAATTCGACGACCGTACCGCCAAAGAGATCATGGTACCTCGCGTTGATATGGTAACACTCGATAAATCAGAAACAGTTAAAGAAAGCATTGCTGTTGTAACAGAAGAGAACTATACTCGATATCCAATTGTAGATGGAGATAAAGACAGTGTTGTCGGTATGGTAAATATGAAGCAAGTATTAACAGACTTTGTTACCGGAAAGAACCCGGATGCTTCACTTGAAGAGTATGTAAGACCTGTTATTCAGGTCTTTGAAACTACTCCTATACACGATCTATTGTTAAAAATGCAGAAAGAACGTGTTCACATGGCAATCTTGATCGATGAATATGGCGGTACTTCAGGACTCGTGACCGTTGAGGATATTCTTGAAGAAATCGTAGGTGAAATTCGAGATGAATTTGACGAAGACGAAGTTCCAGACGTTAAGAAAGTTGATGAAAACAGAACAATCCTAGACGGTAAAGTATTGATTTCTGAGGTGAACGACCTTTTTGGACTAAATATTAACGATGAAGATGTTGATACAATTGGTGGATGGATACTATCTGAGAAGATGGAGATCAACATGGGCGATGAAGTGTCTGTGGAAAACTATCGTTTCAAAATATTAGAAATCGATGGATATCATGTAAAATCACTTGAGGTATTAAAAGTGAAGGAAGAAGAATCTATAAACTAATCAAAAAAAGACGTGCAAGCTCTGCACGTCTTTTTCATACAAATCAATTGTTGCACTAGTTAGTGGCAAAGGAGTTATTTATGGAAAATTGGTTGATCAATATTATGAACGAATTTGGATATTGGGGAATTCTATTGTTAATTGCATTAGAAAACGTCTTTCCTCCGATTCCATCTGAAATCATCTTAACGTTTGGAGGGTTCATGACGCACTCTTCAGATTTAAATATAGTAGGTGTTATTTTAGCCGCGACAGTCGGTTCTGTTTTGGGAGCGGTGATTCTATATGGTGTAGGACTGCAGCTTGATGTGGAACGTATGGAGAAGATTGTTGACAGATGGGGACACATCCTTCGATTAACGAAGAAGGATATTCACAAAGCAGATGCATGGTTTGATAAATATGGTCCATGGACGGTATTCTTTTGCCGTTTCATTCCGTTGATTCGAAGCTTAATCTCTATTCCGGCGGGCATGTCCAATATGAATTTTGGTTTATTCCTTGTTCTTACAACATTCGGAACGCTGATCTGGAACATTGCTCTCGTTAATTTGGGTGCGTATTTTGGAGCTTCATGGGAAGTTATCGTAGGGTATATGGATGTTTACTCTAAAATCATCTACGCTGTTTTGGCGTTACTCTTTGTTTCTGTTGTCATTCTTTATGTTCGAAAACGCAGACAGAATAGCTAACGTTACTCTTTAAGAAAAATAATTGTTCATTCTTATGAATCTTCTAGCGATAGGGGGTTCTTTTTTTGAGGTAAAATATGATGTGGAGTTGGCTGTTTCATAGACCTCACATTCTTCAAGGAAAAAAAGTATGCGACTAAAAGAAACGAAAGTGACCTTTACAGCTTTGAAAGCTTGAACATTAAACAGTTGTTTAAAACACTCCTAGCGAGTGTTTTTTTGTTATTATTTACAATTTTGTGAATATCTAAGAAAACGCATTCTATTACCTGTTAAAAAATGTATAATAAAAATAGAACGGTCGTTCAATTTAGAGAAAGGAATTAAACCGTTGAACAAAAGAAGATACAACAGTGAAAAAGCAAAACAAGAAATCATGGAGAAAGCCTTTTTACTCTTTTCACAAAAAGGTTACACACAAACATCGGTTTCTGATATCTCAAAAGCTTCTGGTTATAGCAAAGGACACATTTATTATCATTTTGAGAATAAAGAAAAGTTGTTTGTACTATTAGCTCAACAAACAATGAAGGAATGGTATTTGAAGTGGATGGATAAAGAACCTGACTTTAATTGTGCATCCGATAAGCTGTATGGAATGGCTTTGCATGTTCTTTATAATTACCAAACTCCTCTTTTAAAAGGAGGACAAGAGCTTGCTTCTAATCCTGAATCTAGTCCAGAATCTGTTAAGCAGCTATACGAATTAGCGGTCATTCCAATGGGTGCCTATCGTGCAATTCTCGTTCAAGGGATAGAAGAAGGAGAATTTAAGAAAGGCAATGTTGAAGAATGGACGGTGTTAATCGGCACATGGCTTGGTGGACTTTGTCAGCTTACGAATACTCAGGAACTTCACACCTTAGAACCGCTCTTTAAGAATGCTGTAAGTATTTTTTTAGGATCCATCCAAAAATAAGGAGGAAACGATATGAAGATTGGCTTAATCGGTGACAGTCTGACAGAAGGAAGACCTGGTGTTTCTTTTTTAAAACTCTTACAGAAACAATATCCCCATATTACGTTTGTGAATCTAGGCAAACCAGGGGAGTCTGTTAAAAGCTTGCATAGCCGCCTAACAAAAAAGAAACTAGAAACCTTTGATCTTGCTTTCCTTTGGATCGGTGTTAATGATGTCTATTCAAAATTACTAAGTGTTCAAGCACAGCCTGTTGCAGAAAATCATGAAGAGTTTAAAGCCTATTATCAAAAAGTTTTAGAGTGTGTCTTATCTTCCTCAAAAGTTTTAATTGCAGTTACTCCAGCAATAGTTGGTGAGGATTTGAAAAATATCTCGAATCAAGAGATTAAACAATTAAATACCCTCATCACATCCATCGCTCACAAACATAAAAATGTTTCCACACTTAATCTACAGACTGTTTTTGAATCACATCTATCTTCAATTAAGAGTTCCGACTATATCAGTACAAAAGTATTAACCGTTATGAAAGATGTTCTTTTTTATAAAAAAACATCAAGAATCGATCAGTTGTCAAAGAAACGTGGGTTGCATCTGACACTTGATGGCATTCATTTGAACAGTAGAGGCGCTCAAATTGTTGCAGATGAATATGCAGCAATAATTGATCAACATCAATTTATTGAAAAGGATGCATTGAAGTAATCATAGTTAAAAATAAGTAACAAAGGTGGTTGGTTCGATGGATGAGCGAAGAGTTGCGATTGTAACAGGCGGAGCTTCGGGGATCGGTTACGCACTTTGTGAGGAGCTCGTCTCACAAAACGTGTTTGTCATCATCACGGATATCAATCAAGAATTAGGTATACAGGTTGAAGAGAAATTAAACAGTGGAGCCAAAAATGCAAGATTTCAATTTTTAGACGTAACGGATGCTAAAAGTGTAGAGAAAGCTATAAAAGATATATATACGGAGTTTGGAAGGCTAGATTATTTGTTTAATAATGCTGGCATAGCGATGTATGGTGAATTGTATGATACGGCTCTAGACGACTGGCATTCAATTATGAATGTTAATCTTTGGGGAGTTATACACGGAACTCACGCAGGATATCGAATAATGAAACAACAAGGGTTTGGCCATATCGTAAACACAGCTTCTGCTGCGGGACTAGGTCCATCTCCCGTTTCTGCAGCCTATGGAACCACGAAACACGCAGTAGTTGGATTAACTACTTCTCTTCATTATGAGGCAGAAGAATTCGGCATTAAAGTGAGTACACTTTGTCCTACGTTCGTGGAAACACCAATCTTCGAGAAAGCAAAAGCTATTCAAATAGATAAAGATGTGATCATGAAACAATTTCAAAAACAAAAGATGATGTCTCCAGAAAAACTAGCAAAACTAACAATCGAGGGCATACATAAAAATAAGCCTATCATATGCCCTATGCCGATGCGAAGAACGATGGACGTTTTATTCACGCTATTTCCTGTAGCACATAGAGGATTGATGAGGCTGGTTTGCAGAGTAAGCCGAAAAGCGAGGCTAACTTAAAAAAATAATGTGAACTGCTAGCGTTCTAGAGCAGTTCATTTTTTTTTAAGCCGTGAATTCTTCGTTATAATACAAGTAATCTAACTTTTGGAGGAGTAATCGTGAAAACCATTTTGATCGTGGAGGATGAACCAAAGCTGTTGGAAGTTGTCTCTTCATACTTAAAGAAGGAAGGGTTTCATACTTTAGAAGCTCTTACTGCTAACGATGCGATTCTTCTTATAAAAAATCACTCTGTAGATTTTGTGATTCTTGACCTTATGTTGCCAGATATGAGTGGGGAAGCACTCTGTCAGAGAATTAGACAGACTCATACATTACCCGTTTTAATGCTGACTGCAAAGGTGAGTGAGGAAGATCGTATCAACGGATTAGCCATCGGCGCTGACGATTATATGGTGAAACCTTTTAGTCCACGCGAACTTGTTCTACGGGTAAAAACAATATTGCGTCGAACAGGAGATGAGGGATTATTGGCTGAGCAGATTACATATAACGAAGGAGAACTTAAAATCGATGCTCGCGAACAAGAAGTGTACATACATGGGGATCTTGTCAGCCTTACCCCGAATGAATTTAAGCTACTGCTGACATTTGGCAGACATCCAAATCGTGTTTTTTCAAGAGAGGAATTAGTAGAGAAAATTTTAGGGTTCGATTACGAAGGGGATACCAGAACCATCGATCAACACGTAAAGAATTTAAGATCTAAAATGGAAACAAATCCTAAGAGCCCACGCTATATCATTACGGTGTTTGGTGTTGGATATAAATTTTCAGGAGGCAATCATGTTTAAAGGTCTGCATGCAAGACTGACACTCATTTTTATTTTGGCTGCGTCATCCATTCTCATTATTGCTGGTCTTATCATCATGTATGAAGTTCATTTTCATTTTACGATGTTCCAAAAAGATGTACCGGAATTTCAAAGTATTAAGCCTTTAACACATCACTTTGAGAAGGCACTTTTAAGTTCCGTACTTTGGACGTCGATCGGTGCAATACTCTTAGTCTGTATCATTAGTTATTTTGTTGCGAAAAACTTATCAAGACCTATGGTAGATATGAGAAGAGCGGCAGAAAAGATGGCAAAAGGAGAACTTGAAGTAAGAGTGAAGACACTTGGAGATGATGAGCTCAATGATCTTGGCAGATCCCTAAATCTGCTTGCTGCTAAACTACAATTACAAGAAACATCTCGTAAAAATATGACTTCAGATATTGCCCATGAGCTCAGAACACCTTTAGCAACGATTAAAAGTCATCTCGAGGCTTTTGAAGATGGTATTTTTGAGCCTACTACAGCTCGTATACAGTCCTTAAAAGGTGAAATTGATCGACTGATTTCTATCGTCCAAGATCTTGAGTATTTAACAGCCATGGAAGCACCTGAGTTCTCTTTAGAGAAAGAACCCCAACACCTAAACCACATCATCAAAAAAAGTGTGGATGCCTTATCAGGAGCATTTGTACAAAAAGGAATATCACTTCAAAGTGAATTAGAGAAAGATATTGAAATAAACCTAGATGCCAAACGAATGTCTCAAGTATTAATGAACCTGTTCAGCAATGCTTTAAGGTACACACCTAAAGGGGGAGAAGTGACGGTTGCCACTCATGTTGATAACGAATCGGTATTGATATCAATACGAGATACGGGAATCGGAATTCCAGAAGAAGAGAGCAAACACGTGTTTGAACGCTTCTATCGTGGAGAAAAATCAAGGAACCGAGAATATGGTGGTAGCGGAATCGGTTTGACGATTGTAAAAAGAATCGTTGAAGCTCACGATGGACAGATTTGGATAAATGAGGAGTACAAGCAAGGTACTGAGGTGAAAATAAAATTTTTCAGATAAGGAAGCCGCCGTGATTTGGGACGCCGGCTTTTTTCGATTATTCATGGCAGTTGTCGAAAAGCCTATAAACTTATACGAAGGACTATAAATGGAGATTTCGGGCCTATAACTGCAGACTAAGGGTCTATAAAATATTTCTAAGGCCCATAAATCCATATTTCGGGCCCATAAAAATTATTTGTGCTTAGATAGCTCGCTTTCTGTTACCCATTTATGGTTCTTAACTCGTTCCCCACCTGTGGTAGGCGTGTAGTCGACCATATAGACGGTCGTTTGTTCTGCAGAATCAATGGTAGCTTTTGCACCCTTCATACCTTTCATGTGATCTGCCTCTAGAATAACTTCTGTTCCTGAAGTTAGAGGTTTATCACCCGCATCTTTAATCTCTTCATGTATGACCCACTTATGATCCTTTACTTTTTTTCCGCCAGTTGTAGGTGTGTAAGACACAGTATATACGGTCGTATCATATGCCCCAACGATTGTAGCTTCTGCACCGTTCATACCTTTCATATGATCTGCTTGAATAAATGCCTTACTTCCAACATTATATGTTGGATTTGCTTCCTCCTTTAGTCCTTTAGGAACTTCACCAGAACTTGAATGATTCATTTCCCCGTGATCTGCATGACCTTGACTGTCCTCATTCTTTTTTGTTGGCTCATCTTTTCCACATGCTGAAAGAACGAGTGAGAATGAAAGCACCAACGTGATAAACAGTTTATTTTTAATCATTGATTAATCCTCCTTTATGGGCTAGTGTTAGTATTCTTCTTCAGTAGAAGTTTATGAACATATGATTAGCATAAAGGACAATTATGTAGAAGTTGTGAAGAGCTTGTTCATTAAAAGAGAAAAAAACTGCTGAATTCAATAAGAATTCAAGCAGTTTCTTTTTCAGAAATTTAAACAAACGTTTAATTATCATAAGAGTGACATCAACAAACCACCAATTGCACCCGTTACAACGATTACCCATGGAGGCAGTTTCCAATATACCAACATGCTGAACAGTACTGCTGCAAATGCAAAATCGATCGGTTTAAGAATCGTAGTTGTCCAAATAGGCTGATAGAAAGCTGATATTAAAATTCCAACAACTGCAGCATTAACGCCCATTAAAGCACCTTTGATCTTCGCATTCTGTCTAAGCATGTTCCAAAAGGGAAGAGAACCCAAGATTAACAGAAATGCAGGTAAGAAGATTGCGACGGTGGCAAGTAATCCACCTTGCCATCCATTCATCACTGCTCCAATATACGCTGCAAATGTGAATAGAGGTCCAGGTACGGCTTGTGCTGCTCCATAACCAGCTAAGAATGCTTCTTCACTGATCCATCCAGAAGGTACGAATTCTCGCTCAAGTAGTGGAAGTACCACATGTCCTCCTCCAAACACAAGTGATCCAGAACGGTAGAAGCTGTCAAAAATAGCGATCCAGCTGTTAGAAGTCACATCTCTTAAGAACGGCAACAGAAAAAGTAACGCAAAGAATAAACTTAAACAGATAACAGCGAATTTTTTCGAAATAGGAAACTCATATTTTGTGGCATCGTTATTTGTTTGGTCTCTGTATAATAAGAACCCTAACAAACCAGCTAATAGGATTACACCTACTTGAGAGAACGCAGTCTGCCACAATAGCGTTCCAATTAGTGCTAACAATGCGATGGTTTTTCTTTTTAAGTCAGGTGTTAGCTTTTCGGCCATTCCTAAAATGGCGTGTGCCACAACTGCAACGGCTACGAGCTTTAATCCGTGAATCCAGCTTAGATCAGAAACATTTAGTCCTTGCAGGATAAGTGCGAAAACGATAAGCGCAGTAACGGAAGGGAGAGTAAAGCCGATAAATGATACGATTCCTCCTAATACGCCTCCTCGCATAACACCGATTCCGATTCCCACTTGGCTGCTCGCAGGGCCAGGGAGAAACTGACAGAGAGCGACAAGGTCTGCGTAGCCTTTTTCATCCATCCATTTGCGTTTTCTAACGTATTCTTCATGAAAATAGCCTAGGTGTGCGATTGGACCACCAAAAGAAGTGAAACCAAGTCTTGTTGATACGATAAGTATTTCTAAGAGTGTTTGTAGTCTGTTTTTATTTTGTGTCATTTATGATCACCTCTTACTCTTTTATTTCTTTAAAAAGTTCATAAGCTTTTGCTCTTGCTTCAGATAAGACGATCTGTCCTTTTTCAGTTGCGGTGTAGTACTTTCTAATTTTTCCTTCAACGTTCTTGTTTTCCTTTGTCAAAAGTCCGTCTGCTTCCATGGAGTGAAGAATCGGATATAGTGTACCTGTGCTAATGTTATAGCCGTGTTCTCTGAGTTCTTCTAGCATCCATACGCCATAAATTGGGTGTTCAAGCGCATGATGCAGAATGTGTATTTGTATGAAACCAAGAAAAAGTTTTCGTAAAGTTTTCTCTTCCATATAATCACCGCCTATATTCGCATCTCAATATCGATTATCTATATCGGTTTTCGAAATAAAAATAACATGAGTTCCTTTTCTTTTCAACCTAATCACTATAAGGTTTACATACTCTTTATATTTACCTTATTTTTTTTCGATGTAGAAGAAGATTTAATTTGATTGTTTCTCTTAATAACAAGCCGATTGGAGAGGAAGTCATGGATACCAACTGATAAGTATCTCGCCAATGATCGATGAGAAAGCTCACATATGAAGTATTGCCTTGTATATTTAGGAGTAAGTAAAATCTCTTGAATGTCTATCATTCATGGTGCACACCGCACGCAACGCGAAAAGCGAACATCCTGAAACAGAAAACAACTACCCCTAAGAACAACCATCAATGCGAAAAAATTCTTCAAAATCTTTCAACACTTGTCTCTGTTATTATTTTCACAGTTTAGCCATTTACTGGTTTTTTAGTGATAAAATCATAGAAGGTATGATAATAAAACTATTTTTCTTGATATGGAGTGAAGAAGATGAAGTCAACATTAACGGTTGCCCATTATCTAAAAGAAAATGCAGAGCTTCTAGCTAATAAAATCGTTGATGATATTATTGGGCAGTTTGGTTTCCAAGTAAGCGATACTGACATTAGTCAGGCCAGAAAAGTTTATTCCGAATTCCTATCTTTTTTAAGTGAATCTATCGATTGTGAAGAAGGTTCTGTCCCTGAAGAACTGTTGGAGTGGAGTCGAGAAAATGGAGAGAAAACAGCAGCAAAGCATCATCGAATCTCTGATATATTAATCCGTTATCCTGACACTCGAATGGTGTTTGCGGATTTTATTTTAAATATAAGCATTGATTTCGGACTTTCTACGGAAGATGTCGTATTAATCATTAAGCGTGTTCATCATATGCTGGACGTAAGCATTAATGAAACGGTTCTTGCCTTTGAACGAAAGTCAGAGGAGATTTTAGAGAAAACAAAGAGAGAGCTTCGTGAGCTTTCTACACCTGTCGTGCCTATAGAGAATGGACTGGCTGTTTTGCCATTGATTGGCACCATCGACGCTGATCGAACAGAGCATCTTATGAATCATGTACTGCCTAAAATCCCTGAACTTCAAGTTGAACGGTTGATCATGGATTTTTCAGGAATCATCGACATTGATACTGAAGTGGCGTCTCATATTTTTAATGTATACCGTGTTTTGGCATTACTTGGTATTAACGTAATGGTGACTGGTTTGCGTCCTGAGCTAGCGATTAGTGCGGTTTCTGAAGGTATTGATTTTTCATCATTAAAAACATTTGCTAATGTAAAACAAGCGATAGAAAGTAACAAACAAAAAAACTAGCATGCGTGCTAGTTTTTTCGTTAGTCTTTATACTTCTGACTTCCTGCATGAACGATTTGAACTTGCACTTTGACTGAATCCAAAGAGTCGTTCTGCAAAGCATACTTTTTAACTAAAGACGGTGACTTTCGATAAGTAGAACGGGTTAAATTATAAATGTCACTGTCTATGGAAAGTCCATTTAAATAAGTCTGCTCAATATCCTTCTTCATTTTTTGGATGATTTTCTTTTCAAGTTCTTTACGAGGAACAATATCTAAATTTTCATCAATTGTTGCTTTTGCTTTAACTTCTATTGTGTACTTGAGCTCTCTTCGAACAGGCTCTTTTAGATGTATTTTATATCCATTTACTTCCAGTTGCACAACAGTATCCCCTAATGGTACTTCAAGCTTGTTCTTTTTTTCTTCTTTAGTTAACCATTCTTGTCCACGAAGCTGTTCATAATCTAACTTGCCTTTAAACTTCATATCCTTAAGCACATACCCACCATTTATAGTAGGTAGTACAGGCATATCATTATCCTCACGCCACTTTCCTTTGACTAGCTTTACATTTGGGATTATGGTTGAGCCAAATGGTTCGTTGCCATTTCGTAACAGCACCTGCATGGATAATGCGTTAACAGAGTGGTTTCTTATCAACATCGTATCTGGATGAAACAAAACTTTATATGTGGGTGCTTGTTTAAATAAAGATTTCGCTTTCAATACGTCGCTAATATCTTCAGACGTACCAAAAATCCAAGCTGTAAATCGAATTAAAGGGTCGTGACCGATGTGAGAAATGACTTCACTCAGCTTTTCCTTAATGACCCTGTCGCTAAACAGAATCACTTGCACGTGTCCGTAATATAGTGGGAACTGGGAAGATTTCTCTAACTTCCTGAAAGCCATTGTAAGGGTATCTCCTTCTTCTCTGCCGACTAAAACAGGAGAGTCAGCTGCCTGAGCGCCACCGCCTTCTTGTTTAGCGATTGATGAGAAGACAGCGGATTCGGTATAAACGATATACTTACCATCTTTATAATCCACACCTAAGGCTTCAATATAGAGCTGCTCATTAATGCCCCTGGAGCCCCAGCAACCTGTTAACGTAAGAAGCAAGAAAAACAACGGGAACATGATCTTTGGCTTAATTCTCATTGCGATCACCTTGGCGAGTAGCGTCTTTTGGATACAGGTACGAAGATCTTTTCTTCATGAGAGTGAAAGGAGCTTTGAAAAATGTTTTAAACGTATCAGCCGCATTTGGTGTAGCTAAGGATTCAATATATGGATAATCAAAGGAACGAAGGGAACTGACTAGCAAGAATATACTAAGCATAGCGATGAAAAATCCAAACAGTCCAAACGTAGCACACATGAGAAGGGTATATATTCGTAAGAAAAGCAGATTTCCACTCAATGATTGGTTAACAAACGTATAACTGGCAATCATCGTTATAGCTACAACAACAAGTGTTGTAGGAGAGGTTAACCCTGCTCGGATTGCCGCATCCCCAACGATTAATCCTCCTAATACCGCTACTGTCTGACCAACAGCCCTAGGAAGTCTAGCCCCTGCTTCTTTAAACAATTCAAACAAAACGACCATAATCATCATTTCAAGTGGCAACGATAACGGTAATCCTGTTCGAGAGAGTGTTAACGTTGCAAGAAGGGGATAAGGAAGCTGATCTGGATGAAATGTTGTCAATGCAATCCAGAGGCCTGGTAATGTTATGGTTGTGAAAAGTCCTGTAAATCGAAGGACTCGTTCAAATGATACCATGTAAAAACTGGCATGAGCGTCTTCTGGAGATTTTAACGTAATCGCAAGAGAAGCGGGACCAATGAGAACTGTAGGTGAACCGTCTACAATAATGACAAATCTTCCTTGAAGTAATGATTGTACCGCAAAATCAGGACGCCCTGTATTATCAATCAGGGGAAAAATGGAAAAGACGGAATCTGATAATTCTTCTTCTAGTTCACTGCTTGATACAAGGGCATCAATATCAATCTTAGAAAGACGCTGTTCGGCCCGTACCACGAGATCGGGATCGATGATGTCTTCGATAAAAAGTAAGGAAACAGCCGTTTGGCTTCTTCTACCAATCGTAAAAGATTTGCTGTTGAGTGAAGATGTTTTTAGACGTTTTCGAATTAACGCGAAATTGATTTCCAAATCTTCAATAAAACCGTCTCGTGCACCACGTATAGAGATCTCCGTATTCGATTCTTCCGGTGTTCGCTTTGGCATATTTGCAAGATTAATGGCATATAGAGAATTGTACTCTGTACCGGTTAACAGTACGTGTCCTGAAAATAAGCTATGCTCAATCTTTCTTTTGTTTATAGAATCAATATTGATTTCATGAACTACAAACCGATTTTTTAAAGAGCTAAACATAGCAACATCATCCTGCTCAACGATGTCATTTAAGTACGGAAACAAGCTTTCTTCTAGTAATTGGGTATCAACTAGCCCTTTACAGAACATTAAGGTATATGAAGAATTCGTTTTTTCTGCAAATAAATCGTTTTTTACCACTACGTCTGTAGAATGCCTAAACCAGCTAAGAAGTTCATGAATTTTAGTATTTTCTTTACGGTTTATATTCTTCATCACAGATTCCTCATTTCTTAACTAGAACATAAAGACAGACAATCGAAATAATGGGCAGCATCACATACATCTGTATCGGAAAGAAGTAATGATACAAAAAGTTAAAAACAGAAATGTTTGATATAGGAGCAAGTGTATAAGCAATCGCAACAAGATATAGGGAAGCAACTAGCCATATCCTGTGGTTTTTTACATTAATCAATTTTGTAACCAAGAACATCAATAAACTCACTCTAATAAAAGCACCAGAAATCCATTGGAAGATGGAAAGGAAGTCCATCCTTGTAATCACTTTGCTAATCGTTAGAAGCTTCCATTGTTCAAAAGCAGGGTATCTCAAATTATTGGCTTCATAAGGGCCAAACTCTGCAATGGCTGCCATTGTTGGTCCTAACATAAGTCCCACTAAAACAAAACTCACAAAAAAGAGGTGCTTCCATTTCAGAGTTTTATTTGTGTGATGGACAAGGAATAAAAGCGTGCTTAACTCTGTCAACCCAGATAAAACATAAACTCCACCTTTAAGCATAGGAGACCAGCCATTTTCTGCAATCGGCAATAACATGGAATAGTCTTTATTAGGAATGTTTCCAATCGCAATAAAGAAACCGAATGTTACAACTAAAGGTAAGGCGATCAAAGCTACCATGCTTAACTCCTGAAGTCCTTTATAAGTGCCAAAAAAACAGAGCAATCCTAACAAAATACAAAGAGCAAGCGGAGGGCTATCCATTAAATAATTTGTTTTTGTCCATGTAATGGTATCCCGGAAAGTAATCGTTGCATTTAAGAAAAAGTAAAGGATAAATACACTGCTGAGTAGATAAACAGGGACTGTACCAAGTCGTTCTTTTATAAAATGTATAATATCTTGATTTCCTAATTTTTTTAAAGCAGAACCAATAAGTAAAATAAATAGGATGTAAGGAATAATTGAAAGAAGAATACTTACCCAAGCATCTCTTCCTGAAGCTGATAAGATGACGGGTATAATCAGAACATGATTTACGAGGCCGGATGAAAGAATTAAAAGAACATAAATATGAATGGGAGCTACACCAGGTTGAATTCTCATACGTTCCTCCGGTTAATTGAATATGAATTAGTATTGTTTTAATTTGAAGGCATTATTCTATCGGTAAATACAATTCTTAAGCTAATCACATTTTTTCGTGAGTTTTGGATGGAATTTCGCAAATTTTTAACTTAATTCCGCGAGTTGTTAATGGACCAGTTACGCCCTGTTGATTACCTCAATCCATAACACACAGCTTACTTTAGGCAAACGGAAAAACTCAAACAAAAGATTAACCTTTTGTTTGAGCCATTACTTCGTTTTATCTAAGATGTAGCGTATATAACCTTCACGATGTCCGTTTTGATCAATTATTTTTCGTACATAATAGGGATCTTTCAATAGGCCGTTCTGTTTATCTAGTTCAATCCACTTCTTGGTCTCAGGGATATCGTTTAATTCTTGGAACCATTCTTCGCTTTCTAATTCTGCCCATAATACTTGAATATCAGGGTCTTTCACCCTTAAAATATGCTTTTGAAAGATTTCTATAAAAAAACCTGCAGTAAGTAAACAAAGCAATAAGAATAGCAGCATATCATTTTAACCTCCAGTCTTATTACCATACACCAAAACGAGCGTATAAAAAAACAGCACGTTTTTTAACGTGCTGCCTTAAGAAGCATCAAACAAAAGACTGCGTACTATTTTTTGTTGCTATGTTTTTCGATGATATTTTTTAATTCAGACCAATTCGTCAAACGAGGCATGTCCAAATGTTTGTTGTAATTCTGATGTCTAACATATAGCTGAACAGGCTCTTCCGTTAGCGTATTTAAGACATTAGGCTTATCATCAAAGTAAAAGTCCAGGTTCAGATCTTTGATCGTATGAATTTTCTGCTCATCTTTCATTCCACAGAAGAAACGACCTTCTTGAACAGGGAATCCAGCCTTCTCGACCCACTTCTTTGTTTCTTCACAATGTTCTGCAGGTCTTGCTGTGATGTAGAAAATCTCATGACCCTCTCTATCGAGTTCTTGTAACACTTCAATGGCATCAGGATAAGCAGGACAATCTGTGAAATAAATCTCTTCCATAGAATCAATCCACATCTGATTGCCTTCCTTTTTGGAGAGACCGAACGGTTCGTGAATCTCCAGAGTTTCAATCGTGTCAAAAACATCGATTGGAACATCTTGTTTTAATTTTCTATTGTAGATATGAAAGGCATGTTGGCGAAGATTAATCAGTGTATCATCAATGTCAAAACCAAATCTCATGTATATATACCTCTTATTCGTATTTAGGATAACTTGTAAACTTATAATCAGGGCCGATTTGTGTAACTGTAAGATCTTTCAGCTGGATAGCATCAGACATTTTTTCGATTCCAGTCCCACCAAAAAATGATGGTGAATGCTGTCCACCGATTAGTTTAGGTGCGATGTAAAAAACGGCTTTATCAACAAGCTTTTTTTCTAGAAAAGCTGCGTTAATCGTTCCTCCACCTTCAATCAAAAGGGAAGAGATCAGATTGTTTCCTAGTGTTTTTAAAACTTCAAGCGGGTCAACGCGTGATTCACCTGCAATGAAAACTTTTACACCGTGAGCTTCGAGTTGTAGCTTTTTTTGCTTGTTGTGATTTTCGGTTGTGAATACCCAGGTTTCCGCTAGATGGTCTGTTACCACTTTAGCCTGTAGAGGGATCTTAAGTGTCGAATCCATGATCACTCGAAGTGGGTTGCGTCCGTTTGGGATTCGAGTCGTTAATTCTGGATCATCATGAATAACCGTATTAACACCAACAAGTATAGCTCGATTTTCATTTCGCAATTTATGAACATCTTCACGTGCTTCTGGTGATGTGATCCATTTGCTGTTGTTCGTATGACTCGCAATCTTTCCATCAAGCGTGATGCCAGATTTCAAAGTTACAAAAGGGATTTTCTGAACGATAAACTTGTTAAACACTTCATTCATTCGCTCTGATTCCTCTTGAAGTATTCCAGTTTCCACTTCAATTCCAGCATCTTTTAAAATTTGTACGCCTTTTCCGGATACGAGCGGATTCGGATCTAATGCAGCGATGACCACTTTCTTAATTCCAGCTTCTACGATCGCTACAGCACAAGGTCCCGTTCGTCCGTGGTGAGAGCAGGGTTCAAGTGTAACATAAATCGTACCGCCTCTGGCTTTCTCTCCAGCCATACGAATGGCATGAATTTCAGCGTGAGGTTCACCAGCTTTAAGGTGTGTACCAACCCCAACGATTTCGTTGTGATTTACGATTACAGACCCCACCAAAGGGTTGGGGTCTGTTTGACCTTTCATCGCTTTTGCATTATTTAGGGCGAGCTGCATGTAGAATTCGTGACTACTCATTCGTGAATACTCCTTCATCTAGATGACCAGATCGCTTAATCTTGGTTTGAAGATACTTCTCGTTGTATTCAGAAACGTCACCCCAAATCGGTGCTCTTGCTGTAACAGAAAGACCAGCTTGATGAAGTGCTTCTAATTTTTTCGGATTGTTTGTAATGAGTGTAACAGGTTTTGAACGCAATGCTTTTAATACTTCAATAGCGTCTTCGTAATTTCTGGAATCATCTACAAATCCAAGACTTTCGTTCGCCTCTACAGTATCTTGTCCACTTTCCTGAAGGAGGTAAGCCATCGCTTTACTAAATAGACCGATACCACGGCCTTCATGGTTTGCTAAATAAAAGAGTGCACCAGTCCCATGTTCTACAATCATCTTCATCGACTGCTTTAACTGGTATCCGCAGTCACATCGTTTGCTACCAAAAATATCACCAGTGTGACAGATGGAGTGCATGCGAATAAGCGCTTCATCATTGTACGCAAAGTCACCATAAACTAAAACACTGGATTGCTGATATTCTGCCAAGTTGGCAGAGGAAAGCTTGTCGATCACTTCTTCAAAGTTTTCTGTCTGTTCGCAGCCTTCAAGCCAGCAGTACCAGTTGAAAACAACGGTATCTCCATAAAGATTAACAGGCAGACGAATGGGACCAACTAAATAAATCGCACCTTCGTCTTTTTTTATAAGTTGTATTTTATCTTCAAGTATGGAAAGAACTTTTTGCTTTAAGTTTTTACTTTGTAACATACTTATACCCCTTTTTATAGTTCATACGTATTTTGTCGGTTACTTCGGTGAATATGTTTATTTTATACCAGATAATTCGATTGAAAGTAGTGTTTTGCTCTCAATGGAAAAAAAAAGCATGGAAACCAAATAATCGAGGGATCCATCCAATTGCATTTTTCTATTGATTTTAAAAATGGATATATCTGTTCTTATTTTATGTAGATGTAAAAAAAAAGATTGGATATTAGACTAAGTGTGCTAAAAAAGATACGAATACTGGGGATTAAAGAGGTTGGCGCTTGTGTATTGTGCTAAAAAAAAGATACACCATGAAGTGTATCTTTTAAAAAGTTAAGTTATTGTGCGATGATTTTCGATTCTGGCTTGTCATAAATAGCTAATTTTTTTACCAGCTTGTTACTAGAAGCATCTAGACCAGTAATTTGAACAGCTGTTTGGTTTTGGCGGTATTTTAGAACGACTTTATCAATGGCACCTACAGCAGAATCATCCCAAACATGAGATTGTGACAAGTCGATCGTAACAAGCTCGACACGTTCTGAGAAGTCAAACTGAGAAACGAAATCTGTTACGGATGCAAAGAATAACTGACCTTTTACTACATATACTTTGGTGTTGTTATCGATCGTAGAAGATATCTCAACTTTTGAAATCTTAGCCGCAAAGAACAGGGCACTTAAGATAACACCGGCTAGAACGCCTTTTGAAAGATCATGAGTGAGCACCACTGTAACAACTGTTACGATCATAACCGCAGCATCGGTCTTAGGCATCTTATGAAGTTTCGTTATAGAAGACCAATCAAAAGTACCGATGGATACCATGATCATAACGCCAACTAGAGCTGCCATTGGAATCATCGAGAGCAAGTCGTTGAGCAAGATTATAAGAATCATTAAGAATGCTCCAGCAACAAATGTAGAAAGTCTTCCTCTACCACCCGACTTAACGTTGATAACCGATTGCCCGATCATCGCACAGCCGGCCATACCTCCAAAGAATCCCGCAACAATGTTAGCGAGTCCTTGTCCTTTTGCTTCCCTGTTCTTATCGCTATCCGTATCTGTCATATCATCTACGATCTGAGCGGTTAATAGAGACTCTAAAAGTCCAACAAGAGCTAGAGCAAATGAGTATGGAAAGATAATCTGTAATGTTTCAAACGTTATAGGGATGTCAGGGATTAAGAACAATGGTAGAGCTTGAGTTAATTCACCCATGTCACCAACCGTTTGAACGGTTGAACCTGACATCACTGCAATGATCGTGATTACGGTAATGGCGACAAGTGGAGACGGCACCGCTTTTGTCACTCTCGGAAAAAGATAAATGATGGCTAATGCTCCTGCGACCATTGCGTACATCACCCAAGATTCTCCAACAAAATGAGGAAGCTGTGCAGTAAATATGAGAATAGCTAGCGCATTAACAAATCCGACCATTACTGATCGAGGAATGAACTTCATATACTTACTGAGTTTTAATACCCCTATTAAAATTTGAATGACACCTGTTAGAACGGTTGCTGCTAACAGGTATTGCAGTCCATGTTCTGCAACAAGAGTCACCATGACAAGAGCCATAGCTCCAGTTGCGGCTGATATCATTCCAGGTCTTCCACCTAAAAAAGCAATTACAACGGCAATACAAAATGAGGCATATAAACCAACCATAGGGTCTACACCTGCAATGATGGAGAAAGCGATCGCCTCTGGAATAAGAGCCAATCCGACTACAAGTCCTGCAAGAACATCTCCTCGGATGTTCCCGAACCACTCCTGTTTTATTTGATTGTAATCCAACAAAAACACACCTCTTTCTTTATTTTGAAAACTGTTTTTTGACTTTCAACTCTCATGAAAGTCGGGTCCGATGTCAACGCGTTTGATTATATCATGGATAGAAGAGAGGATGTAACCAAATGTAAGCGTGTAAATTTGGTTTTTTCTCTCATTTACCGTGAATTTCTTGTTTTTTCATAGCATAAGTAGAAAAATAGAATTATACGTTTTACATAAGGGAAGGGGATGAGGATATGGATAAGAAATCAGAAGGATATGAGTACGCAGATTATTATAAGGGGTATGTAAGCTTAGTACCTGAAGGAGATATCATTCAAATCCTATCAGATCAGATGAAAGAAACAGTGGAAATCGTAAGCATGTTAGATGATGAGCAGCTTTCCTACCGTTATGCAACAGGGAAGTGGAGCATCAAAGAAGTAGTCGGTCATATTACAGATACGGAGAGAATCATGAGCTATCGTTTATTATCTATCGCACGAGGGGAAACAACCTCACTTCCTGGATACGATGAAAATGCTTATGTTGAAGAAGCAGACTTTGATGACCTCCCTGTTAGAGAGTTGTTAGAGCATTTTGTATCAGTGCGTTTGTCGACAATCCAGCTGATTAAAAGTTTGAGCAAGAAAGTTCTAGAAAGAAAAGGAACGGCAAATAGTTATCCCGTTACGACTCGTGCCTTAATGATGATTATAGCAGGTCATGAAATACACCATCGTAACATCATAGTAGAGCGATACTTATCAAAAAATTAAACATTTGTTTAAAAAAACGAGCCGATCTCACATGAAATCGGCTTGTATTTGTTTGTAAATTAATGTGCTAAATAGCGTTCATCTCTACCGCAGCCCTTATGCCTGACTCCACCGCTCCTTCAACCCATCCATGCTTCAATGTAGTATGCTCTCCTGCAAAATGCAGCCTTCCTTCTGGAGCTTTGATCGCTTCAAATAACTCTAGTTCTTGGTAAGGCTTAAACATGGTAAAGCACCCGCCTGCATTCGGATCCGTTGACCAATCATGGCTAAACCCTGTTACAAAATGTTGATAGATATGTTCACCGTGAAACTGTGCGAGATATTTTAAGGTTTCTTTAATTTTCATCTCGTTTGACGAACTTCTCCAGGGAAACGTATCATCTTCCCATGTATAACTTCCGATCACAACACCAGATGGGATGTCTTGTCGGATACGACTCGGATAGTGTGTGAATCGTGTTGGTTGATCCGTAACGGTTTTTCCTCCAGAAAGGCCGTTTTTTTCCCAGAAGCGATGTTTAAATTCGATTCCAATCTTAATCGATGGTACATAATGCAGTTCGCGAATCGCTTTTCTTTTCAGATAGGAGAGAGAGTTGTATGGTTCAAAATCCACAAAATTAAGAACAGAATATGGCAATGTAATTAAAACTTTGTCTGCTTCAAATGAAAAACGATGTAGTGTTTGAGGACTTTCTGTATAAAGTTTAACGGTAGACTCTGTCTGCACAAGGCGAGTAAGCTTCTGCCCAAAATAGATATTATGCCGAAGTTCTTGAAGAAAAGCACGAGGAAGCTGATCGTAGCCGCCTGTTACTTCAAAATATTTGAGTGGGGGTTTTTTAAAGATGATTAAAATATCTCGAAGCATCTCTAAAAGAGAGAGCTCCGGAAGCCCCTCTAGTGACAGGAGTACTTTAATCATATCTATAGCTCCAGCTGATAAAGATCTTCCGTAAGGGTTGTTACGTAGATAGTTATCAAGGGAGTACTGTTGAAAGTTCTGAATGATGATCGGCCAATTATTATCAGGATCACGATCAATGAAATCTGCAATCGGCTGAACGGCATAAGCAATCAGCTCTTCAGCCGTTTTTCCTTTTTCATTTTCTAAGACTGGAAATCCTAAGATATTAGGATTTTTCTCATAAGCATTATAGGTGGTCCGAATACCGTTGACTAAAAGAAGGTCATGAGGATTGCTGTTTACGAATTCATTGATCTCTAGGTTGTACTTCTCGATATATGCTAAAACAAGTTTATGCATCTCAGGAATTCTCATCGCACCTGCTTCGTAATAGTTACCGTGGGTAAAAGGTGATCTGACTGTGTAAATACGTCCGCCAACTCTGTGGGTAGACTCCAGAAGGATGATCTCGTGTCCAGCGTTCTTTAAAAGTGTGGCTGCAACAAGCCCGGCCATTCCTGCACCAACGACAATCATCCTTTTTGGAGAGCTTGTCATGGGTAAACCGTTCTGTATAATATCCAGCATTCTCTCAACTGTTAAACGGTTTGAATTCATCACAAGTCCCCCTAAATGAACGTTCATTCCTTTTAACAATGTATTAAAAATTATTAAAGAATATTATTTTGTAATTAAAACTAAAAATGACAGCCAATGATGGCTGCCATTTCTCTAAATTTAAACTAGTTCCTCTGTCTGAACTAAAACATCATCTTTATTCGGATAAGTCTTCTCGATATGTTGCTCACCCCAAGCGCAGAGTGAATCCAAGATTCCTTTTAACGACCAACCGTAATCAGTTAAAGAGTATTCAACACGTGGAGGAACCTGATTGTAAACTTCACGAAGGATTACTCCGTCATCTTCTAGTTCTCGAAGTTGCTGTGTGAGCATCTTTTGTGTGATTCCTGGCATTAATCGCTTCAACTCACCAGTTCTTCGTTTATCTTTTATAAGATGGCAGAGGATGACGACTTTCCACTTTCCACCGATCACTTCAAGTGCAGCTTCAACAGGTATATTGTATTTTTTCATCCATAATCACCTCTATCGCTTAATTGTTACTTAAAAGTGCCTACATTACTTTAAAGTGCGTACTTACTTTTAGTTTGTGTATCTTTCATAATAGCATTAAGTCATCCGAATGACTAGTTCATTCACCAACTAAAAATCAATGGAGGGATTAATAGATGAATTCAACAGCCGTTCAAACGGAAAACGCGTCGAAGTCAAAAGGTGGTTTTCCGGCGTTATTAGCATTAGCCATTTCGGCATTTGGTATTGGTACAACTGAGTTTGTACCTGTAGGACTTTTATCTTCATTAGCATCAGATCTTAACATTTCAATTACACTCGCAGGATTACTCATATCCGGATATGCGATGGGTGTCGCATTCGGCGCACCGGTTCTTACCGCGTTAACGAATAAAATGAACAGAAAGACGCTGTTGCTTCTGTTAATGGTCGTTTTTATCGCAGGTAACATGGTTGCAGCCCTATCAACAAGTTTTACACTGCTATTGATCGCGCGGTTCATTACAGCATTTTCGCATGGTGTGTTCTTTTCAATAGGTGCTACAATCGCTGCGGATCTCGTACCTGAACATAAACGTGCAAGTGCGATCGCATTCATGTTTACAGGACTTACTGTTGCAACAGTAACAGGGGTTCCACTTGGAACATTTATCGGACAGACCTTTGGATGGAGAGCTACGTTTTGGGCAGTTGCTCTACTAGGGATTGTTGCGATCATCGCTAGTGCGATCTTAGTTCCGAAGAATTTGAAAGAAGCACCACCATCAAGTTTAAAAGACCAACTCAAGATCATTAAAAACGGTCGTTTGTTATTAGCTTTCGCGATCACTGCTCTTGGTTACGGTGGAACGTTTGTAGCATTTACGTATTTAGCACCGATCTTAGAAAATGTAACAGGATATGATCCAAAAGCTGTAAGCTGGATTCTGTTAGGATACGGTATTGCTGTTGCGATTGGAAATACAGTCGGAGGCAAAGCAGCAGATAAGAACCCGATCAAAGCTTTATTTTGGATGTTTGTTGTTCAAGCCATTATTTTAGTGATCTTAACATTTACAGCTCCATTTAAAATTGCAGGGACGGTTACAATCTTCTTATTAGGACTTTTGGCTTTCATGAATGTTCCAGGTCTACAAGTTTATGTTGTGAAACTTGCTGAAAGATATGTACCCTCTGCGGTAAATGTTGCGTCAGCCATTAATATTGCCGCATTTAATCTCGGTATTGCGATTGGAGCATCGGTTGGAGGACTAATCGTGGATTCGATCGGTATCATTCATACACCTTGGATTGGCGGGGTTATGGTATTTGGTGCGGTCCTCTTAACAGCATGGAGTGCATCCCTTGAAAAAAGAACAGTATAATTTGAAAAGAAGGCAGCCATTTCGGTCTGCCTTCTTTTTTAAGCAGTTTTTTTCTTTTTTTTCACTTTTGCCACAATCACGACAAGTAAAAGGGGGACGAATCCAAAAATAAACGTTACAGGAGTCTGTAAGAAGGATCCAGATTCACCTAATTCAATTTCATTTTTGTACATCGTTAGAGAAAGTAAAAACACGACCACTGTGATGATGTTTATAAAGTGTGCAGCTTTTACTTTAAATAGCGTAGAAAGAGCTTGATCAAGTATAAAAAGCAATAACGAGATCTTCATGTACGTTCCTAGAATTAAGGCGATGCCAAAGATCGCTTCTACACGTTCCACAATCTCTCCGATACTGATCAGCTGAGCAAGAACATGAAGCGGAAATTTCTTTAGAAACACTAAAGGGCCAAGGCCTAATAACGAACAGAGAATGGTTAAGCTGAGTACGATTCCATTAAAGAATAATCCTAAATAGAGCCATTTATTGATAGACTGCCCTGGTTTTGGCTTGACCAGATAAATGATCATGGCAAAGAAGAGAACATCCATGTAAGGAAATCCAAAACCCACATATACGCCGTGTAGAATCGGCTTAAAACCTGAAGGAGCTAAAGGAAGCAGATTTGTGATCTCATACGTGTTATAAGGCAGAATTAACATGATGATGAATATGAATAACAAAATGTACATTAGTAGATGAAACATGCGACCCATCACTTCAATTCCAGCTGTTGCTGTTAAGCTACAAGTGAATAAGATGAGCAAGTGAAAGATAAAGAGTGGCGTTTCTCTCATCATTGATGTTGTGAAATATTGCCCCATACCATATACAATGTTTGCTGTGATATACAACATGACTAAGAATAAAGGAATGATGATCATGTATGACATCACGTTTCCTAGTGTTAGGCGAACTTGATTCACATAACATTGATCAGGGTACTCATTATGTAGTGTTAATACAAGAAATAAGATGACAAAACCAACTAAGTTAGCGAGAAGCATGGCGAACCAGGCACTGTTTTGAGCAGCAGCCAACATAGGCCCTTGGATATTAATAAGAGCTGAACCTGTCATATACACTTGAAATAAGACTGCCATTTGCCAATAACTGATTTTTCCTGTGTGCATAAGGGTACTCCTTATTATTTTACTTGTAGCCATGAGGTGATTGCTTCAGCCATAGGACCTACGATTACCTGAAATCCATCATCTAAATTCGGAAGGCTCCGACCTGTTAGATAAGCATAAAGCATATATCCTGCAGGAATGGATAGCATTAAATAAATTTTTTTGGACCGACTGTCTTGTTTGATCAATTGATAATCGAAGTACAATAATACGATCAAGCTTCCTATAATGAGTTTTTCAATCATAGCGATTCCTCATCGTTCTAATATTTTTTGTGAAAAGGTTTGCTTATGTCTGTACCAGTGTTTAAGATGTTAACTTCCGATTTAACATGAAAGACGGCATCTTTGTAATACGGTACTTTTTCTTTTTTCATTCGTTGCCACTCTCTCGGATTAGAGCGATAGATATGGTTTCCTAATCCGATAATATCGATATTCTTTTTTTGTGATTGTTTTAATAATGCCATCAAGTTGTGATTCACTTGTTTTTCTAATTTTTTATGTAGAACTTCTAGTTGATGTTTCGTTTCGACCTTCGAACATTCTAATTCTCCTATGCTAGCTTGGAGTTTTGGTTGAAGAGAGTAATGGACAACTCCCTTTTTTATTTCAAGAGATGAATTGGTATGAGATTCGGTGATCTCAAATGACTCTTGTAATTTACTTCCTTTACAAGTGATACTGATAATTCCAAACTGAAAATCATTAAGAGCTAGCATGAGTGACTTCGTTTCTTTATTTGAAATAATCGTCTTTAGTTTTCCACCTTGAAAGAGGGAAAGACCATCTACGAAAATGCTGTTCTCTTTTGCATTTTCTTTTTTAAGGTAGGGAACGTAGACCGTATCGACTTCGCTGTGAAGCTGTTTTCCAATCGTAAACAGATTTGCAGGGTACGTTTTTGCGCTGAACTTACTTCCGGTTTTTGTCACCTCATTTAATTGTTCACTTACTGTGTTTTCAACATGAGGCTTTTCTTTTAAATAGTCAGCGGCAGATCCCTCAGTAACTGCAACTCCCGTTAAAAGTCTTGGCTCATGATCTCGGAAAAAGAAGTCTAGAACAGAACCGAGGTATTGTTTTCTAGCTACTTTTTCACTGATCACGATAAAACGCACATGTCCCCAATTCGCTTTTCTACCTAAATGGATGGTCACATCTCGTATCGCATCAAAAACGGATTTTGCTTCCGTTTCAAGCTCAAAATAAGACTCTCCACCACCTCCAGCTGAAGCGATCTTAGGAGCAGGCTTATAAAACTGAGTGGTAAGTTTAATTCTGCCATCCTTTTTTTGGTCGATGGCAAGTGATTGAACAAAAACATATTCAGTAAGTTCAGCATGATCCCAGCATCCTGATAAAAAAAGGAGGGAAGAGGCAACCATGTATTTGATTAGCTTTTGCATGTAAAACCCACCTTTTTTATAAGTAAATGCCCTAAACGTTTTTGCCTGTACTTCGGTGTTTCAATAATTTTTTTAGTGACAATCTGAAGAAACCGTCTTTTAGTAATGAGGTGCTGTTAAGTGTGAACGTACCAAGATAAGGCTCTTTTAGAACGTGCAATTTGGATAGGTGTAGGAATATAAGAATAAATCCTAAGAATAAACCGAAGCCACCCATGATTGCCGCAAGAAACATCAACGGTATTCGCAATAAACGTGCTGCAAAGCCGAAATCATAATAAGGGATAGAAAAGGAAGCGATTCCCGTTAACCCTATTACAACGATCATGATTGGAGATGCGAGTCCAGCGTTAATAGACGCTTCACCGATAATCAACGCTCCAACGATACTAACGGTTGACCCAATTGGTTTTGGCAGCCGAACACCTGCTTCTTGCAAAAGTTCGAAAAAAAACAGCATGATCAAAGCTTCTATAATTGCAGGAAAGGGGATGCCTTCACGTGTATCCAACAGGGCGATCAACAAAACGGTCGGTATGAGTTCAGAATGAAAAGTAGTCAAAGCAATATAGATGCTAGGCAGAGCTAAGCTCAGAATAAAACCAACAAACCTTACCAACCTAATAATCGATGAGAAAACTGATCGTTGATAATAATCTGAAGCTGATTGGAAGAATTCATTAAAGAGGCCAGGACAGATAACAATCGTTCCTGTACCTTCCATTAAAATAATAATCTTACCTTCTAACAAAGAAGCTGAAGCGACATCTGGTCTTTCTGTAAATCGATATTGAGGAAAGGGAGTGATGGACGACTCTTCAATCAATTCAGCGATATAGGACGTTTCTAGAATTTCTTCCTTTTTAATCTTGTTGATTCTCGATTCAAATTCTTTAAGCATCTCTTTTTTTACGGTTCCATCTAAATAGCCGTAAACAAACTTAGTGTTAGACTTGCTATCTGTTTGTTTAAAAATAAATTTAAGATCGGGAGTTTTTAATCGCGAACGAATCAAGCCAAGGTTTTTTTGCAGGTTTTCGATGGTTCCTTCTCGTGGACCAACAACGACTACTTCGTTCTGTGGTTCAGCTACACTTCTTTTCTCTACTGAAGAAGCATCAAAGCTTAATGCTAAGTCCCATTTGTCAAAGATCAAGACAATATGGCCGTTCACGATATTGGCATTTAGTTCATTGTAGTTTTTTAAAAGCATGACTGGCCTTGATGAGACGCCTTTATTCTCAAAAAAAACTTTTATCTGTTGAACGGAAACAGCAAGAGAGAGTGCTGCCTCAAAATCTGGCATATCCTTGATCACCTGATGCAGCAAGTTCGATTTTTCTTCTTGAACGAGAGAATCACAGTGTACAACAAGAGCTTCTTGTTTATAATCTGAACCAAATTGAAAGTGTCTGATCTTGATGTCATCACAGTTTTTATAGAGGTTACGCATATATTCATCATTTGCTTGAAGGTCTTTGTTTATAGGAACTTCCACTTTTGTTGTATCTGTATCCATGATGGTTAACACCTGCCTTATCCTATAATGTTTGATGAAGCATAGAAATCTATACATTATTTACCATGGAAGTCATGAAGGGTGGATGAAAGCTGTAGATTTCCGTTTCAGGTGCTTCGCTTTCCGCGGGGCGTTCGCTGAGCCCCCTTGCCGCTCTGCGCCACGGTAGCGACACATCGCACGAAGAAAATTTGAAGTTTAATTTTCGAGGAGTCTCACACCTTACACTCCAATCTACTTGGCAATGAAGTCATAAAAGAAAATAAAAATATGAAAACATTTTTGGGGTTTCATCTTAGGGTGAGATAGAATATTAAAACAATGCAAAAAAGCTACCACATAAGAAGGTAGCTTTTCACAAATTAAATGAGAGAATTACGATTAAATTTTTTCCTGTGATCCCACTTTAGCGTCTGAATCAATCTCTAAACTTGTTTTATATTCAATTCTTTTTATATCACAGCCGGGTCCAATTTCTATCGTGTTTCCTCGAACTACTTCGGCATGTGTATGTTCAAGGTATAAGTTGTCGCCTTCAATCACTTCTGCCGAAAGTTGGTCATTGTGGTTGCTCATAAAAAACTTGATTAGTTTCTTAAAACCAGATGCATCACGAGTCTTTTTAACCGTGATGTTCTCGCCACCGATTTCTTTTGCTTCACAATGACGAAGAAGTTCTACGTCAATCGTGCCTGCATTTAAGAGGCCATCAATTTTAAAGTTACCACGAGCTTCAAAAGATTCAGCTTCACAATCACCTTTAATTTTCACTTGCCCTTTCACATCAATTTCGTCACTTGAAACATTACCATCTACAGAGGCAGATCCCCGAACGATAATTTCCTTTCCTTTAACATTTCCTTTAATCGTAGAAGAGCCTTGAACCTTTAATTCATCACATAGAAGATGACCATCGATATCCGAACTACCGTTAATCGTCATTTCCTTCACTTCTACGTCGCCTTCGAAGTGGGTAGATCCATTGATCTTAGCAGTATCCGTTGTGATGTTTCCTTCCAGATGGGCGCTTCCGTTGCATTTGAACTGTTCACAAACAAGGTCACCGTGTATATGTGCAGATCCGTTAACTTTTACTTGATCATACTCACCACCTGATGAAGTCCCTGATCCAGAAATGCTAATGTTTTTTAACTGAGTTCGTTCCATTGATATTCCTCCTTCAATGATTAAGAAAGCTTTAATTTTAGTTCTTCCATGCACTGACTTAATTTGTAGTGAGCGATTTTTTTAGCCTGAGGTTCTAAGCAAAGATTGGCTGGTTCAGGGGTGAGAATAAAAAAAGAAACACCCATCTTTCTGATGAAAATTAATTCACATCCAGCATTCTTAACCGTCTGTGCTTGATTGTGAAAGAGCTCTAACAAGTCAAGGCCTTCCGCGCGGTTTACATCGCCTGTTTGCAACAATGAATTCAATACATATAGCGTTACTAATTGATTGAATGAGAAGGATTGATTTCGCCCATGAAAATTGTTGAACATATCTATCGCTGTTTGTGAAACAATGTTACGTTTCGAAAGTTCTTCTGCTGATAATGATGTGAGTGTTGGAGAAGGGGAGAACATATCAGCTAGTTCATCAAGTGAAAGGTCATCTTTTAGTGTTTTGATCTTTTCAATGCGTAGCAAAATATCATCTTTTGGGAAGAATGTTTCTTGCCCTGTAAAGGTAGATTTTCTAATGAACCAGTTTTCGGGAATCAGGTTCTTTCTTTTCCACCTATATAACTGGCCGTATGATATATTCGCTTCTTCTAATAGATCCTTTTTTGAGATTAGATTTTCCATGATTAACCTCCTTGTTTCTAATGTAACATAACACTGTTACGCTATGCAATATTTTTTAAAATGATACAAAGGAAAGCGTTAGAAGAGTTTTGAATAATAATAAGTAGAAGGTGGAGGGGTTAATGGAGAATTGGCTTAGTGCAGGAACTTCGGGTTTTCGAATGTTTCAGTGGGAGCATGTGCTAGTATTAGTTTTTATTTTCTTTGTGAGTATAGGTATGCATGGTTACCGCATTACAATTAGGAAGATGCACATATGGAAGAAGATCTTAATAACAGGACTTATCGTATCTGAGAGTACGTATCACATGTGGGCCGTTTACAATGATTTATGGGATATTTATATTTTCCTTCCTTTGCAGCTATGTAGCTTCAACATTCTGCTATGCGTGTTGTTGCTCATAACAGATGATCGGAGATTGTTTGCTTTTGTCTATCTGTTTGGATTAACAGGTGCTATACAAGGATTGTTGACACCAGAGCTGTTTCAAGAGCCTTGGCATTTTCGTTTCATTCAATACTTTGTGGCGCATGCCTTTATTGTTTGGACAGCTCTTTATTATGCGATAATTAGGTCTTATACAATTAGCTGGAAGCTTCTTTTTCAGTCCTTTTTATGGTTGAACATGTATGCGTTACTTGTCTACATTATAAATGTAGCGATTGGTGCAAATTATATGTTCTTGCTAAGAAAACCATCAAATGCTTCTCTGTTGGATTTTTTGGGGCCGTATCCGTGGTATATTCTTTCACTAGAATTCGTCGCTTTAGCTTTAAGTCTGCTAATTTTTATTCCGGTTAAAGAAAAATTAGATCACATGAAAAAGGGCCACCCGCCATTTGAGGGGTAGCCTTTTTTGTGTACTATTTGTGACAAAGTCATGCTAAACAAGAAAATTATGGAATTTCAGATATAATGGTAGTAAGGAGGGATATTATGATTGAAACCATGAATAAGCCAATCAGGTGGATGCCATTTCTTTTTCTTAGTTTCTTAGTTATCGGAAGTAATGTAGTGCTGTATCAGACAAACTATTTTCAACCTATACCTACTTCCGTGCTCATCGGTTCGATGTTTGATTTTCTGCTTGTTATTCCTCTACTAACCTACTACTTTATTATTCGAAAAAGATATTCATGGAAGCTAACGCTGCTAGTCGCATTAGTGAGTTATGCTTTCGCCTCATGGATCATTCCAGATGACCTCATGAAATCTGTATCGTATATTCCAAAAGCTCTCCTTCTTTTAGAAGCGGGTTTCATCTCTATCGAACTCTATTTATTGTTTATCGTGTTCAGAAAGTTTCCGAAAGTAAAGAAGACGTACAGTGAATTAGATGATGAAATACCGTTTTTATTAAGAATCAAACAGGCAATTAACGTTCATTTTACGAGAAGTCGTCTGATTGATTCCCTCATTAGTGAAATTACGATGTTCTATTATGCCCTCTTCTCCTGGCGTAAAGCACCTATGGTGAATGAACAAACCTTTACTTACCATAAGAATACGAGCTATGTAGCTCTCCAGCTAATGCTGATTCACGCACTGATCATCGAATCAGTCGGTCTTCATTATTTTTTTAGCCAATGGAACCATACAGTCTCTCTAATCTTACTATTCATAAATATCTATTCTATTCTTTTTCTCATCGGACAGATGCAAGTGGTGAAAAAAGTACCTCTAATCGTTACAGAACGCTCTTTGATATTGAACATAGGATTTATTAAAAGCCTTGATCTTCCGTTTAAATACATTCAAGAATGGAAAACGTATGAAGGACCTGATGAGTTGAGTGCAGCTGAAAGGAAGTATACATTTGAAGCAAGAGTAAGTGATTTTATTGCCGAAAAACCAAATATAGAGTTGCTTTTGAAAAAACCTGTGAGGTCAGAGATCATTTATGGATTTAAGAAGAACGTGACAAGGGTAGTAATTAAAGTAGATCATCCCGCTGAATTAATGAGGCTTATTGAAAAGAGAATGGCTGAAGATGCTTGTAACTTAGAAGATTAACAGTCTTTTTTTAGGAAATGTTCAATTTCACCTTGTTAAATGGAAATGCTATTGTTAAGATTTCAGAAGGTTACAGAAAAATCCTTTCGACAGGTGAAAATATATGTTTAAAAATACAGCAACTACACAACAAAAAAAGTCATTCCTCACTTCCGTTCAACTCATCGTTATCTTTTACTTATTGTCGGTACTAGTAGCGACGATCCTTTTAAGCTTGCCAGTGGGGCATAACGAAGGAGTAGAGTTAAAATTTATCGATGCTCTTTTTACAGCGGTGAGTGCAGTTAGTGTAACAGGACTCACTTCTGTTAGTATCTCAGAAACGTTTAATCATGTTGGGGTCGTCCTTCTCGCCATCATCGTACAGATTGGCGGAATCGGAGTTATGACACTCGGTACAGCCGTCTGGTTATTGATAGGAAAGAGGATTGGGATGAGAGAACGTCAATTGATTATGACGGATCAGAACCAATCAACACTTGCTGGACTCGTCCAGTTGATGAAGCAAATTTTAGCGTTAATCATTGGTATTGAAGTTGTAGGAACGGTTTTGTTCTTTATTTTGTTTCAGCCCTACTATGATACAGAGATCGAAGTATTGTATCACGCCTTTTTCGCCGCAGTTACTGCCACGACGAACGCTGGTTTTGATATAACGGGTAGCTCGTTAATCCCGTTTCGTCATGATTATCTCGTTCAAATCGTGACGATGTTATTGATCACATCAGGCGCGATCGGATTTCCTGTTTTAGTTGAGATCAATAACTTTATAAAAGAGCGTAAGTATCTAGAGCGTTATACGTTCACTCTTTTTACTAAGGTCACTACAACTACGTTCGCTATTTTAGTTGTAACTGGTGCCATAGGTTTTTATGTGCTAGAGATGAACGCTTTTTTTGAAGGCAAGTCTTGGCATGAGTCGTTCTTTTATTCGATGTTTCAGTCTGTAACCACTCGAAGTGGCGGTTTATCTACGATGGACATCTCACAACTAACAGTACCCACTATGCTTTTTTTATCGATCATGATGTTTATTGGGGCTTCACCTAGTTCAGTCGGTGGGGGGATCAGAACAACAACGTTTGCCGTTGCTCTTCTAGCGATTCTCTTTTATGCAAAAGGAAGAAATACGATTAAGATCTTCAAACGAGAGATCTATCCAGAAGACATTCAAAAATCATTTATCGTCATTATTGTAGCGATGGTGCTATGTACATCATCCACCATCATCTTAGCGATTACCGATCCTATGCCGATCGAATACTTATTCTTCGAAGTTTGTTCTGCGTTCGGAACGACAGGGCTTTCGACTGGCATAACAAGTGATTTGAGTACGATAGGTAAAATGATCCTTATGCTTCTGATGTTCATCGGTAGGATCGGTGTCTTATCCTTCTTGTTCATCATCCGAGGGAAAGTAGTTACAGAACATATTCATTATCCGAAAGAAAAATTAATAATTGGTCAATAAAAGTGATCACGTTTGAATTCAGTTCGATGTTTACTTATAATGGACATAAGTAAATAAGTCCTTCGGGGTCGGGTGAAATTCCCAACCGGCGGTGATGAGGCTTTAGCCTCTTAGTCCGTGACCCGGTTTTGCATATAGCAGAAACGGTGGATTCGGTGCAATTCCGAAGCCGACAGTATAGTCTGGATGGGAGAAGGAACGTGAACACTTTTAGAATACCTTTGTTTGAAATAGGTATAACTAAAGGTTTATTTCGTTATATTCTTAACATTTAAAACCCCGGAGACATTTTGTTTCCGGGGTTATTTGTATTAAGAAAAAAGGACTCCTGCTTATGCATATTTACGATGATAACAACGTCATACGAGGGAGGGAAATCTTTTTGTTTACAGGCATTATTGAAGAAAAAGGTATGATAAAATCCATTTCTAAAGGCAATGAAACAATCGTACTTACCGTTACAGCCCAAGAAGTATTAAAAGATGTAAACCTTGGAGATAGTATAGCGGTAAACGGTGTTTGTCTAACGGTGACTTCTTTTAATAAAAGGGAGTTCACAGTTGATGTTATGCCTGAAACGTTTCGTTCTTCCACATTGAGCCTTTTAAACAACCGCGATTCGGTCAATCTTGAACGAGCGATGGCTGCTGGTGGTCGGTTCGGTGGGCATTTTGTTTCCGGGCATGTGGATGGGACAGGAAAGATCATTGAAAAGCGTCCAGAAAGAAATGCCATCTATTATACGATAGCGTTACCTGACCGCCTGATGCGCTATTTCATGTTAAAAGGCTCTGTATGTGTAGATGGAACGAGCCTCACGATCTTTGAGGTAACCGAAAGTATAATAACCGTTTCTTTAATTCCTCATACAGCAGAACATACGATTTTAGGATCGAAAGGCACGGGTGACATCGTGAACATTGAATGTGACATGCTCGCAAAATATGTACACAATATGCTATCGCCAAAAGAAGAAACTACACAAAAGTCGAAGTTGTCTCTTGATTTCTTACAAGAGCACGGATTTTAGGAGGAGAGTTCATGTTTCACTCCATAGAAGAAGCAGTTGCAGATCTTAAAGAAGGAAAGATTGTAATCGTAGTCGATGATGAGGATCGTGAAAATGAGGGAGACTTTGTAGCACTCGCTGAAGGAATCACTCCTGAAACGATCAACTTTATGGTGACACATGGCAGAGGATTAGTCTGCACACCGATCTCTGAGGAAATTGCAATAAAGCTAGATCTCTCGCCCATGGTAACTACTAACACAGATTCACATGGGACGGCTTTTACGATTAGTGTCGATCATATTTCCACTACAACGGGAATTTCTGCTCAAGAAAGAGCGGCAACCGTACGTGAGCTAGTAAATACAGAATCCTTGCCTTCAGATTTTAATCGCCCTGGGCATATATTTCCGTTGATCGGAAAAAACGGTGGTGTGTTGCGAAGAGCAGGCCATACAGAAGCAGCCATCGATCTTGCACAAATGGCAGGCAGCAAATCGGCTGGTGTTATCTGTGAAATCATGAAAGAAGATGGAACGATGGCTCGTGTTCCTGAACTTGTTGAGCTTGCGAAACAGCATAATATGAAGTTGATCACGATCAAAGACCTCATTACGTACCGAAACAAAACAGAGCAGATGGTTAAGCGGGAAGTAGAGATTAATCTGCCCACCGAATTTGGTGATTTTAAAGCGATCGGCTTTTCGAATGTATTAGATGAAAAAGAACATGTTGCACTTGTGAAAGGTGATGTAGCAAACGGGGAGCCTGTTTTAGTTCGTGTTCATTCTGAGTGTTTAACAGGTGATGTATTCGGATCTGCGCGTTGTGATTGCGGATTGCAGCTTCACGCAGCTCTTTCACAGATAGAAAAAGAAGGACGTGGCGTCCTGCTGTACATGAGACAAGAAGGCCGCGGGATCGGACTCATCAATAAGATGAAAGCCTACAAACTTCAAGAAGAAGGTCTGGATACGGTTGAGGCAAATGAACAGCTTGGGTTTGCACCAGATCTTCGTGACTATGGCATCGGCGCACAGATTTTAAAAGATCTTGGCATCAGTAAGATGAAGCTGTTGACGAACAATCCAAGAAAGATTGCTGGATTAAAAGGTTATGACTTAGAAGTGACAGACCGTGTGGCGCTTCAAATGCCACATAACAAGAACAACGAAGATTATTTAAAAACAAAAAAGAGCAAATTGGGGCATATGCTTCATTTCTAAATCAGGAGGAATAGTCATGGCAAAATTATTTGAAGGACATTTAGTTGGTACAGGATTAAAAGTAGGTATCGTAGCAGGGCGTTTTAATGATTTTATTTCTGATAAATTGGTATCTGGTGCACAAGATGCTTTCAAGAGACACGGTATTTCTGAAGATGATGTAGACATCGCTTGGGTTCCTGGAGCGTTTGAAATTCCGTTGATCGCGAAAAAGATGGCAGATAGCGGTAACTATGATGCTGTAATCACGTTAGGTGCGGTAATCCGCGGATCCACGCCTCACTTTGATTACGTTTGTAATGAAGCAGCAAAAGGAGTTGCTCAAGCATCTATGACAAGCGGTGTTCCTGTAATTTTTGGCGTGTTAACCGTTGACTCGATCGAACAAGCGATCGAACGCGCGGGAACGAAAGCAGGAAACAAAGGCTGGGAAGCAGCTGTATCTGCGATCGAAATGGCAAATTTAACGCGTCAATTAGGATAAGATGTTTGTGTGTGCAAGCCCGTCACTTTATGAAGTGGCGGGTTTTTTGGAGTTTGTCGAAGGGTGTCTATTCGAGGGTAACTTTTGGATTGAGAGTAATAACTCGTGGATAAAGAGCGTAAATATGTGGATTGAAGGTGAAAACTCGTGGATTAAATGCTACAACTTCTGGATTGAGTGCAAAAACGACTAGCCTGATGTTCTTCTAAAGTACAAATTAACAGCGATTTAAATAATTTTAAGCATATCTAAAAGCAATTGACATAGTTATTAGAATAGTGTTAAGATTACCAAAGTTATAAACTACAAAATTATGGAAAGGATGGTTGTGTCATGGTGAAAGAAATGATTGTTACTCAAATTGCGGTCACTGTTGTAATGAACAATGACTATACAATTTCATACCATGGCCTGCCGGAAGAGATGTATTAGGATTATTATTCTACATATCTGCCTTTTCTATATACATGTTTGTACGCAGGTCACCCCAGTCGTGACGTGTGTTTTTTTATGATTTTTAAAGCATACCGAGTTCGAATGGTATGCTTTTTATTTTTGTTTGCCTAGAAGAGATTACTCTTCTTGTTGCAATAGATTCACTAAACATGAGGAGGAAAACAAATGAAAAGAAAATCATTGAATGTGTGGCTAGAATGCAAGGATCATACACTTTTTGGGTAGCTACTTTAAACAAATGTTTAAAGAGAGGGTAGATCGAGAGGAGAGACATTATGTTTTCAGTTTTAGGTAAATTAGCATGGTTCTTTAAGAAACATTGGATACGATACACAATTGCAGTAGTGTTGCTGACTGGCGTTGGGATCATCGAGATCATCCCACCGAAACTAATCGGTAACATTATTGACTCCATTCATATGGGGACGATTACAAGAGAAGACATGATGAAGACTCTTGGGATCTTTGTAGCTGTTCTCGTTTCCATGTACATTACGATGTACATCTGGATGTATCAGCTTTTTGGAGGCGCTTTTATCATTGAGCGTTCGATGCGTTCAAGTTTTATGCGTCACCTATTAAAGATGACCCCTACGTTTTTTGAGAAAAATAGAACAGGAGATTTGATGGCACGTGCCACAAACGACTTAAAAGCCATCTCGATGACTGCAGGATTTGGAATCTTAACACTTGTAGATTCTAGTTTGTTCATGCTGACGATACTGTTTGTGATGGGTTTCATGATCAGTTGGAAATTAACGTTTGCAGCACTCATTCCACTGCCGATTATTGCTTTTATTATTAAAAAATACGGAAAAAAAGTACATCAGCGTTTTACCGTTGCACAAGACGCTTTTGGAGAAATGAACGATTCTGTTCTGGAAAGCATTCAAGGCGTACGTGTTATTCGTGCTTATGTTCAAGAAGAAGAGGATGTAGAGCGTTTTAATAAAGTAACAGAAGATGTATTTGAAAAGAACTTGGCTGTATCAAGAATCGATGCCTTATTCGAGCCGACGATCAAAGTATTAGTAGGAATCAGTTATTTGATCGGTTTAGGTTACGGAGCATACATGGTATTCCATAAGACGATCACACTTGGAGAGCTAGTTACGTTTAACGTTTACTTAGGTATGCTGATCTGGCCGATGATCGCGATCGGAGAGCTTATTAACGTTATGGAACGTGGAAGTGCGTCACTTGATCGTGTGAATGAGACGCTTAGCTACGAGCCGGATGTGAAGGATAGAGAAGATCTTGTGCCATTAAAAGATCCTGGAACGATTGCATTTGAAGATGTATCATTCCGTTATCCTTCTTCTGAAACAGATAACTTAAAGAACATCAATGTTAAGGTGGAAAAAGGTGCGACTCTTGGGATTGTTGGCCGAACGGGAAGCGGAAAAACAACACTTCTTAAACAGCTTTTAAGAGAGTATCCGTCTGGAAAAGGGAACATCACATTCTCTGGTGTTGGCATTGAAGATATCGCTCTAGAAGATCTACAAGGATGGATCGGATACGTACCACAGGATGCTATTCTTTTCTCCAAAACCGTAGAGGAGAATATCTTATTTGGAAATAGCACAGCGGGTGTTGATAAGTTGAATCATGTTATGGAGATGGCATCCTTTAGAAAGGATGTTCAGTTCCTTCCGGAGGGATTGAACACACTTGTCGGTGAAAAAGGTGTGGCGTTATCAGGAGGACAGAAACAGCGTGTGTCTATTGCACGAGCATTGTGTGTAGACCCTGAGATCTTGATCTTAGACGATGCCTTATCAGCTGTTGATGCGAAGACGGAGACAGCGATCATCGGAAATATCCGTAAAGAACGTGCTGGGAAAACAACGTTTATTACAACACACCGATTGTCTGCCGTTGAACATGCAGATTGGATCATCGTTATCGATGACGGAGCAATCGTGGATGAAGGCAGACACGAAGATTTAATAGCAAGAGACGGCTGGTATAAAGAACAGCATGAACGTCAACAGATCGAACAAAACTTAAACGATAATAAGGCGGTGTAGCCATGAATGTTGGAAAACGCCTGTTTCAATACGCACTTCACTATAAAAAGAATTTTATCCTCGGGCTTCTGATGCTTACTGTTGCCATAGGAGCAGAACTTACCGGACCTTTCATCGCAAAAACGATGATCGATGACCATATTCTTGGTATCGAACGGCCATGGCATCAAGTGGATAATAAAGAAAAAGAAGCAGTGAAATACGATGGAAACTGGTATAAGCGAAACGATCATTTTGATCCTGGAGAAGATAAAGGAAAAGAGATACGAGTCATTCAAGTGAAACGAGACTACTTCGTTGTACCAAACAAAATAGCTTTTGATGGGGAACGAAAAGCGAGTAACGGAGAAGTGACGATTTCTTTTAAAGGAAAATCAGAAACCTATTCGGCAGATAAACTCAGTACGAGTGAAACATTTGCTTTTTATAAACCAGAGATCAGAGGAATCATGAAACTGACTATGATTTACTTTGGCCTTCTCGTTTTTGCATCATTCTTTCAGTATGGTCAGCGCTATATGTTACAGCGTTCTTCTAATCTAGTTATCAAGAAGATTCGTCAAGATGTATTCGCCCACGTTCAGCGTGTAGCCATTACGTATTTTGATAATCAACCTGCAGGGAAAATCGTTTCTCGTATTACGAATGATACAGAAGCGATCAAAGAATTATTTATTAATGTTCTAGCAAACTTTTTTACAGGAATCATCTATCTGACAGGGATATTCATCGCATTGTTCTTGCTTGATCCTAAGCTTGCGACCATCTGTTTGATACTGGTACCGATCCTGGTGGTTTGGATCATTGTTTACCGAAAGTTTGCGTCTAAATACAATCATAAGATTCGTTCTACACTTAGTGACATTAATGGAATGATAAACGAATCAATCAATGGAATGACAATCATTCAAGCATTTAAGCGACAAAATAAGACTTCAGAAGAATTTGAAACGATGAATAAAGAATATTTCACCTTTCAAAATAAGCTCTTAAGTCTTAACGCCATGACAGGACATAACCTTGTGTTGTTATTAAAGAACCTTGCATTTATGGCATTCATCTGGCACTTTGGTGGGCAGGCGCTTGGCGTAGGTTCTGTCATTTCAATCGGTGTTCTGTATGCGTTTGTAGATTATTTAAACCGCATGTTCCACCCTGTAACAGGTATGGTCAACCAGCTTGCACAGCTTGAGCAGGCACTTGTTTCTGCAGAGCGAGTATTCGTGCTAATGGATGAACCAGGACAGAAAGTAACAGAAACAGAGATCGAGCGATACAAAGGGAATGTAGCGTTCCAAGATGTTACGTTCAGTTATGTAGAAGGTGAACCTGTTCTTAAAAATATCGCTTTTGAAGCTAATCAAGGTGAGACAGTGGCGCTCGTCGGTCATACGGGTTCCGGGAAAAGTTCAATCATGAATCTGCTGTTCCGTTTCTATGACATTAAACAAGGAAAAATCATGATCGATGGCCAAGACATCATGAAGCTTTCCAAACAAGAGCTTCGTCAGCATATGGGTATCGTGCTACAAGATCCCTTCTTGTTTACCGGTACGATTGCATCAAACGTAAGCTTAGATAACCCTGAGATTACGCCGGAACAAGTTGAAAAGGCACTTACGGATGTAGGGGCAATGCCGTTTATCAACAACTTGCCAAATGGATTGGATGAACCGGTTATTGAAAAAGGAAGTACCCTTTCATCCGGTCAGAGACAACTAATCTCATTTGCAAGAGCGTTAGCGTACAATCCAGCTATCTTAATTCTTGATGAAGCAACGGCAAGTATCGATACAGAAACAGAAGCTGTGATTCAAGAAGCGTTGGATGTGTTGAAGAGAGGAAGAACAACTTTCATTATTGCCCACAGACTTTCTACCATTAAGAGTGCTGATCAAATTCTCGTTCTCGATCGTGGTGTGATCGTAGAACGTGGCAGTCATGATGAATTGATGAAAGAAAAGGGACGTTACTTCCAGATGTATCAGCTGCAACAAGGAAAAACAGAAACACGTGCAGTAAGCTAAACGAAAAAAGAAGCTCCTAAGGGGCTTCTTTTCTTTCGTTTATTGATAGAAGGCGCTTTTATTATTAACCTTCTTCTTTATTTTTGTCATCCATCTCATCGTTTTGTTCGCCATCGTCTACGCCGTTGTCTTGGTCTACACCATCACCGCAAGCAGTTAATCCACCTAACGTTAACATGGCTGCCAAAGTACCTGCTGCCCATCTCTTTTTCCACATGTGAACCACTCCTCTTTTCATTTTTTTGAAATTATTTTTGTTTAGTGAAAGATTCCCTAAATGAAGTCGATAAAACATATGAATATACAAAATGAGCGATTAGTCGCATGTAAATGCATCAAATTGGATGAAATACAAGTGATTATTAGGAAGAAGGAAATTGAAATGGCATCTATTTTAAGCATCTTAACAAAAAAGAAGAGTACGACAGCCGTGCTGAATCCTACTGAAATCGTTACAGAAGAAGTGAAAATCTTAGTTTCTCCTAACAGTGAATGGCAGAAACAATTGAGAATGATTTCATTAACAGTGGATGACTTAGCGATCATTCGCTCGATCAAGCCGTTGATCTCTGAGAATATAGAAGAGATCGTGAACCAATTTTATAAAAATATTGAACATGTTCCTGGTTTGATGGAAATTATTCAAAAACATAGTTCGGTTAATAAGCTTCAATTAACGCTGATTAAGCATATACAAGAAATGTTTGATGGTATTATTGATACAAATTATATTGAACAAAGAAAAGTAATCGCCCACATCCATTTTAAGATCGGTTTGCAGCCAAAATGGTACATCTGTTCTTTTCAAGATATGTTGCTGTCCTTTTTATCGATATTAGACAAACATATTGAGAATAAAAATGAGTATCAACTCGCTGTTAAAGCAGTAACAAAGATTTTAAACTTTGAACAACAGATTGTTTTAGAGGCTTTTGAATCAGAGCAAATCAAACAAAGAGAAAAGCATGAAGAGCAAAAAAGGCAAATCGCATTATCAGTCGGGGATTCTGTGGAAGAACTAGCGAGTATCTCAGAAGAGACGAGTGCAGCATTAGAAGAGTTAACGTCAAAGGCTGATGAAGTGGTCGTCTTTGCAAAGAGCACAGCAGAATCTGCTGTACAGGTTTCTAATCATTCGTTAGCAGGTAAGGACAAATTAGACGATCATCAGCAAATGATTTTAAAAGTCAAAGACCAATCCGAGCAAATTACAGCTGAACTAATCAACTTAGAACAAGCAACGGTTAAAATTAACGATGTTGTTGATATTGTTACAGCGATCGCGGAACAGACGAACCTTCTATCCCTTAATGCAGCGATTGAAGCGGCTCGAGCTGGTGAAGCTGGAAAGGGGTTCTCTGTTGTCGCTCACGAAGTTCGAAAGTTAGCAGATCAAACAAAGACTTCTGTTTCTGGTGTTTCAGAACTTGTGAAAAATACACACAAACGAATAGAAGCTGTCACTCAATCGGTTGATAGTATTCACCATTATATAAACGATAGTGTCAGTGAAGCTACGGAAATATCAGATTTCTTTGTTGCGATCCTATCTAAGATGGAAGAGAGTACGGATCGAAGCGGAAAGCTAGAAAAAGAAGTAGAAGTGATGGCTGAAGTGATAGAAGAACTGAGTCATGCTGTAGGTCAGATCGCGGTTTCAGCCGATTCGTTAACTGATGTTACGAAAACGATGCAACAAGAATAAAGAAGAGATCCCGCGGGATCTCTTCTTTATTTATTGATAACATATTGTGCTCTATTGGTTTCGAATGAAACGATGTTTTCGTCTGTTCGAATATCATTAATTCCATCAATCGGTATCTCGTACGTAATGGTTGGTAGCTCAACTTGTGAACCATCTTCTGCTGCATAAGCTGTACCGTGTAAAAACAATATGTGGTCACCTAAATAGTCATCATGTGCGTCTCTTTGTTCAAAGGTTGCCTTATCCAGTGAGATTCTGATTTGATCTAAATCTCCAGCTTCTTCTTTACGAATAGAAATCTGGTTACCAGCCCACCCATTTAGTAAATCTTTTAGTTCGATTATTTTAGTATCTGACATTGTTTTCACCTCATTATTCAATTTTCCCGTAATCCTTAAACTTAAACCGGAGAATAAATAGTAATTAGATATAAAAATTGTATGAAGAGTTTTTTTAACTGAGAAACGCTTTAGTAGGAATGCTGCAGTGCGTGTCTGCAGAACATTGTGAGATGAAATGTCCATAAGAGGAGGACAGAAACACACATTACGAGGTAATCTCTTTTTATTACGAGGTAAACCGATTTTTATACGAGGTAATCCTCGATAATTCCGTAGATAAAATTATTTATCCGATTTTCGACAACCCCCCAGCAAGTAAAAAAGACTCATAAAAAGCACTTCCAGCTCTTTATGAGTCTTTCAGCATTTAAGGGTTAAGTTCTACGATCTTATGAGCTCCCCAAGGTGCAACACTTATGATTACATCCATGTCTTTTGCTTGCTGTTCAAGTTCTTTTCCTGTGTTCTCTTGAACATAATACCTCTCAAATCCATAAGTAAGCTGAATTTGATCGAAGGAGTTTTCCCCCCAGACCTTTTCAGCTTTTGCCGTTAACACAACTTGGTTATTCGTTACATCTGGCTTTTTAGAATAAACATTCTTAATAACATAATAACCTTCTTTGTTAGGTTGTAGAACAACATAGGCTTTTTGTTGACCTCGATCTAGTTCATCTGCATTTCCCTTATAGTTTTTAAGTGGCGTTGTACTAATATCATAACGAAGTGTTACATAATCACCATACAAAAGGTCTCTGGGATCTACGGGAACGGTCTTAATCTTGATCTCTTTTCCAAAATAATCGATGCTGTAATAACTTCCTGCGATAAAGATCAGAAATAAAACTTGAAGAAGGGCAGCGATCATCCAACCTCTTTTTTTAGTCATGATGCGGACCTCCGTTCTTTAAGATCTGCTTTTTCTTGCGTTGAAGAAACGCATTGAGTATGAATAAAAGAACGCCGCCAAGTAAGAAGAAGATGGACTTCGGAATAAAGGACCATGCCAGATTAAAGTAACCCATTAAGCAAACGAGCAGAAAAAGTATGATACCAAAATTGATCTGTGAACGACTTTCGTTACGATAGCCTTCAGCAAGTTTGAAGCCGGAATAAACGAACATGATGATTAAATACACAATGCCTACGATTAATGGATCAGTTACTTTGACCAGGTAAAAGAACGGCATGAAAATTAAAAGTTCCCATGCGTGCATATATATATTCTCCATTCGTTTTCCGAGGACTGATAGAGCGAACAGCACCACCAGTACAGGGATGTACAGATAAGGATTAGGTAGATCAAAGTCTGCAGAAAATTCATTTGTAAGTAAGAAATATAATCCGTAAGCGAAACCAAAGGCGATAAGTGTCCCTACGCGATTAAACGGTTGTTTAAATACTTTCTTTTCAAGCCATAAAGAGCTTGTAAATAAGGCGAATCCAACTAAGAAGAACCAAAGTAGATTAATATCGTTGACCGTAATAAACATAAGAACTTGAATACTGAATCCAATCGTAAAAACCCAAGATTTTAGAGTGGATGGATACAAGAAAACAAATCCTCCTACAGCTACGATAAAAACAATACATAAAAGATAACTAAAGCTTTGAAATTCACTTATGCTGTAAAATTGCCCTCCGACTGTTAAAAGCCCAAGAAGGAAGAAGTATAGTCTGTGACGATCTCTAAACAAATAAAAAATGGCAGGAAGGCTCCAGAAAACGAATAGACGAGCATCGACTGCATTAAGGTTAAATGTTTGACCTAGAAGAATGATGCTTGCTCCGAAAGTAATGATTCCAAGAAGATTAAGAGAAGTACCTAATGAACGATGGCCGGTTTTCAAATACCGTTCACCTGAATAGTAAAAACCGAGCATAAACACGATAAGTAAGGATAGCCTAGCGATCGGTGAGATTTCTCCCCAATTTGATGCGATGAAAGACAAGATTCCTATGCCGATTAAAACACTAGCTAAAATAGGTAATACACCCGTAACTTTTCGATTGTCATTAGAGTCAGGATATCTTTCAAGAATTAAATCTAGCTGATCTTCAGAAATGATGTTGTCAGCAATCCACTTTTGACCTTCTTTTCTCATCCATTGTTTGTTCATGTTATACCACCTCAATTCATGTATATGTAGAGCCCTACTCATTCAGACGAAACACGAATATTCTCTTTTAGTGTAATTTTACACAATGAAAATCATGTTATCAAGCAATAAATTGAAAAGAGTATACGAAGTCTTATGTTTAGATGAAGTTCAAGAAAAAAAGAACAGCTATCTATGCTGTTCTCAAAATTATTACATTTATTTTTTGTCTTGTACATAATGCACGATTTTCAAAATCGTCTTGCGAGGTAAGAATCGAACGATGTTAGCCAAAGCTTTATTTTTAAACCCTGGAATCACCAGTGCTTCGTTAGACATTAAAGCTTTGTAGCCTGATTGTGCAACATCGCCTGCATCCATCGCACCTGATTGGAACAAACGAGAAGATTCAAGGCTCGCACGTTTTTCAAAGTTTGTAGCCGTAGCACCCGGACAAAGAGCTGTAACACTCACATCGGTATGGCGTAATTCGTAGTTGATGGCTTCTGAAAAGGAGAGTACATATGCCTTAGTTGCATAATAGACAGCCATTAATGGACCCGGTTGGAAAGCTGCAGTCGATGCAACGTTTAAGATCTTCCCTCGATTGCGTTTAATCATTCCAGGAAGAAGTTGTTTAGTTAGTGTTGTTAGAGCCGTAATGTTAACTTGAATCATATCTTTTTCATCTTTCCATGATGTCTCATTAAAAGGTCCGTATGCAGCGAATCCTGCATTGTTGATCAGAACATCAATCTCAATACCTTTTGCGATAATTTCTGCAGTCAGTTCTTCTGCGGCATCTGGGCGACTTAAGTCTTTAGCAATTACTGTAACGGGAACACCATATTTTTTAGACATCTGCCCGGCAATCTCATCAAGCTTCATCTGATTTCTAGCTGTAAGCACTAAGTGATAGCCGTCTTTAGCAAAGAGATCGGCAAACTCAAGACCGATTCCGCTTGAAGCTCCAGTAATGAGTACAATTTTATTATTTATCAAAAGAAACATCCTTTCTGATATCATGTTCATATGTTTAAGTATATCAACATGATAACATAACTACAAAAATAAATAAACACTAAACAATCAAAAAAGGTATGATAAAAGAAATATGAATATTTTGAAAAAGGAGGCGCTCCAATGAAAAATGTAGTGATTGCAAAACACCCTGCAACAGGTGAAACCATCGATCAGTGGCTAGAAACGGGAGAAAATCAAATACCTGAAATGTATCAAAAAGCGTCTGCCGCTTTTCAATTTTGGTCCACTCGATCGTTAGAAACTCGATTAACGTTTATTAAAAAGATCAAGCATCATCTGCTAGAAAACATGGATGAAATCGTAGATGAGATTTGTGCTGCGACCGGAAAAGTAAAGACAGAAGCACTAACAGCAGATCTAATGCCTGTCATTGATCTAATCGCTCACTATGAAAAGAGAGCACCAAAAATTTTAAAGCGAAAGAAAGTTTCGACACCGCTTCTTTTTATAGGGAAATCTTCATATATGGATTATTTTCCTTTAGGAACAGTGTTAGTCATCTCACCATGGAACTACCCTTTTCAATTATCCATGACTCCAGTAATCTCTGCTCTGATCGCAGGAAATTCCGTCATTTTAAAACCATCTGAGGTGACACCAACGATTGGATTATTGATTGAAAAAATTGCGAGAGAAGTCAATCTCCCCAAAAATGTTCTTCAAGTTGCGCATGGTGGAAAAGAGCTAGGCAAAGCTTTAGTTTCTGGAACGCCAGACGGCATCTTTTTTACAGGGTCCGTAGAAACAGGACGTAAGATTGGAGTTGAAGCAAGTAAGAGATTTATTCCATATACACTCGAGCTTGGCGGAAAAGATCCTATGATTGTATTTGAAGATGCTCATCTTAAGAGAGCAGTGAATGGGGCGGTTTGGGGAGCATTCACGAATGCGGGGCAAGTTTGCATGTCGATCGAAAGAGTTTATGTGCAACATGCGATTCATGGCGAGTTCATCGACCGTCTTGTTGAAGAAACGAAGAAGCTGAAACTTGGAGAAGATATAGGTTCATTAACATTTCCTCACCAAAAAGAAATCATCAGAAGTCACGTGAAGGATGCATTAGAGAAAGGAGCTCTTCTGCTTACAGGTAAAGATCCAGATCAGTGGGGAGAAAGCATGTATTTGGAACCAATGATCTTAACGAATGTTACGGAAGATATGAACATCGTTAAAGAAGAGACGTTCGGACCGGTACTGCCTGTAATATCCTTCTCAACAGAAAAAGAAGCGATTGAAAAAGCAAACAGCACGGAATTTGGTTTGAATGCAAGTGTATGGACAAAGGACGCTAGAAAAGCAAATCGTGTGACATCCAAACTTGTAACAGGAAGTGCAGTTATTAATGATGTGTTGGTTTCAGTAGCGAATCCTCATCTGCCGTTTGGCGGTGTGAAAAGCAGCGGTGTAGGCAGGTATCATGGAGACGAAGGATTGTTCATCTTTACTCGTCAGATGTCAGTAATGAAAGATTCGGGTATCAAACAAAGAGAGATCAATTGGTATCCGTATGAAAATAAATACTCGAACATAAGAACATTGATCAAAGCTTATTTCTCAAACAGTAAAGGGAGAGCGGAACTTATACGTTCAGGCATCAAACAGCTTCGGAAAAAATAGGGGTTTAGTTTCAGAGTTGCCTTTGAATGTAGTTAATTTCCGTTACAGATGCTCGCTTTCCACGGGGCGAACGGTGAGCCTCCTGCCGCTTTGCGCCCTTAGGAGTCTCCACCTGACCGCTCGTCCCGTAGGAGTCTCGCAACTTCCACTTCAATCAACTTGTCAAAGAAGTAAATAACAAAAAAAGTTAGCCAAACCAAAACGATTCAGCCAATCATGCTGAATCGTTTTTTAGAAGTATTTTTTTCAATAGAAATTGAAAGCTTAGTTCTTTAAATAGCTGTTCCTTTTAGTTTTCAATAAGCATCTTTGAAAGGGTGATTGTAGTGTAAGGTGGGAGACTCCTGGGGGATCAGTGTGACAGGTGAGACATCTTATGGCGCAAAGCGGCAAGATGGCTCACCGCACACCCCCCGGAAAGCGAGCAACCTGGAACGGAAATCAACTACTTACAAGAGGAACATTGCATGCGAATACTAAAAATCACAAAATACATTCCTCTTCAATAATGTGAATGAGTTGTTTGAGCTGAACAACGGTTTGATCAAGCGTTAAAAAATAAAAGATCTCTTTGCCCTTTTTCTCCGTCCCAACAATTCCAGCTTCTCGTAATATTTTTAAGTGATGGGATACGGTTGGCCGTGACATTGGAGATTGACTGGCAATATCGGTAACATTCATTTTATCGGTTTCAGCTAAAAGCAGGACAAGGTCTTGTCTGACTGGATCACCCAATGCTTGAAACAGAGGTATGGTTTTTCTAAACATCTCTACTGCATATTCATTTGACATTTTCTTTCACCAACTTTATTCATAATCATCACATGATTTTTCCTTACTATAATTCAGTATAAACCAACTAGACAACTTTTTTGAATATATCCATTGATTTGTAGTGGGAACAACGCTATATATTGCCAGTGATAAGAGCGAATAGAGAAACTGGTGAGATACACAATAAGAACAAGGGGGTGAAACACATGGCAAGAAGAAACAAATTGGTTGTCCCAGGAGCACAGCAAGCAATTGATCAAATGAAATATGAGATCGCATCTGAGTTCGGTGTTACACTTGGCCCAGATACAACTGCTCGTGCAAATGGCTCGGTTGGTGGGGAAATGACAAAACGTTTAGTCGCAATGGGTCAGCAACAGTTAAGTGGCGGTAATCGCTAATTTAACATGAAGTTGATACAAAGGGGGTGGAGGAATCCACTCTCTTTTTAAATCATATAGGAGTTGAAAGTGATGGCGATGTGTCCGATCTGTAATAATTTTCAAACCATAAACGTTCGCTGTCCGGAATGCGGAAGAGCGGTTCAAAATCAAGGAAGAGTGAGTGATTTCTTCGATGATTACAGCCCTTATATGGAAGTAGATGAACTTAAGCTTGAGGATGGCTATCCCGATAATTTTGCAGAAAGTCAGTGCCCACATGTGTTTTATTGTGATGCTTGTCACCAAGAGGTTCTGTTTTTTATAGGTGAGTGGGAATAAAAAAACCTTCATATCTAAAAGAGACATGAAGGATTATTGGCTGATTCTGATTCGTTTTTCAAGCAATACTCTTAAGCCATCCAGAAGGGACGTTAAAATCCAATAGATTACGGCAGCTTCTAAAAGTACGGGAAGTACGATCAGTTGTGATGCACTGATCTGATCTGCGGCCAAGGTAAGCTCTGGTACTGTAATGACAGATGCTAATGAAGAAGCCTTGACGATATCGATCAATGAATTCCAGACCGATGGAATTGAAATTCTCCAAGCTTGGGGAAGAATGACTTCCTTATAGGTAAGGTATCTGTTCATTCCGAGTGAGAAAGCGGCTTCCCATTGGCCTTTTTCGATCGATTGAATGGCACCCCGATAGGATTCTGCAATATAGGCACTAAAATGAAGTATGAGTCCAGCGAGAGCAGCCTGCCATCCTTCTGGTACATAAATAAACGTGAAACCGTTGTAGAGAATCAATAATTGAATTAATAATGGCGTTCCTCTAAAGAAGGAAATATACCCCTTAGCAATCCCTGACAAGAATTTATTCGATGACATCCTGCATAAAGCAACAACCAATCCGAAAATAAGCGCTCCGAAAATCGAAACAAGACTTATGACGATAGTAAAAACAGCTCCCTCCAATAAATAGGGGAGGGAGTTGATCAGAATTTCTGATAAGTTATTCACTTACATTTTCTCCAAAATATTTTTCAGAGAGCTTTTTTAGTGTGCCGTCTTTCTTCATTTCTTCAAGCGCTTTGTTTACATCTTTAATGAGATTCTTATCATCTTTTCGGAATGCAAATGCCATTTCGTTTTTATTAAAAGGCTCTCCAACTGCTTTAACATTATAATCCGTTTTCTTTAATTCTGTCAGGATGAAAAGCTGATCGTTCATTGCAGCATCTACACGGTTAACATCTAAATCTGTTAATACTTGTGCAGCACCTTTATAGAACTTTGTTTTTGCTCCAGCTTTTTCAGCTTCAGCAGCATAGTTACTTCCTTGTGTTGTACCGACTACTTTGCCTTTTAAATCTTCAATTCCTTTAATATCTTTGTTGTCTTTGTTGACAATAACTTGTCCACCAGAAACGGTATATGGAGTAGAGAAGTCATATTTAGCTTTTCTTTCGTCCGTGATTGTTACTTGATTCGCTACAAGGTCAAATCGTTTGGAGTCTAGAGATGTAAACATGTTCTTCCATTCAGTTGCAACGAACTTCGGCTCCATTTCAAGACGCTTAGCAACTTCTTTAGCTACTTCAACATCATATCCAGTGATTTCGTTTGTCTTTTTATCACGGTATGAGAAAGGTGGATATGTAGCTTCTGTACCTATTGTAAGTACTTTTTTATCAGTGTTCGAACCTGATTTTGACTCGTCTGAATTTCCGCATGCTGACAACAGAATGACAGAAAGAGCGAGAGCTGACAGGAATTTAAATGTGTGTTTCAAATGAAGTCCTCCTCGTCAGGGTAATCCCGACAATTTTTATAGAATTTATTGTATAAACGAATGACGATTTCGTCAATCATTTAACATTTTCCCCGATAAAGGAAAAAATAACAGGGGATTTTTTTTGGAGGAAGACATTATCACATAAAAAGAAGGCATGATCACATAATTTTAGAGTACGATCATATAAAAATTAAGAGTTATCATATAAAAATATGAATGTATCACATAAAAATACAAATTTCGGTAATGAATGATTGTATAGTGGACAAGAAAAAAGCTCTGCTTGATTAAGCAGAGCTTTTATAACATATGAATTAACGAATACGCAGTTCTGTTTCTTTATCAAAGAAATGTGCTTTGTTCATGTCAAACGCTAACGAAATGTCCTGACCGTTGCGAATATCTGTACGAGAATCTACGCGTGCGATGAAATCTTGTCCGCTAACTGTAGAGTACAAGAATGTTTCAGCACCCATCAATTCAGCAACGTCAATTTTCGCTTCAATCTTCGTGTTTGAAGATGACTCTAAGAATACAGGCTCATCATGAATATCCTCTGGACGGATACCAAGAACAACATCTTTGTTGTTGTAGCCTTTTTCTTGTAGAATCTTCATTTTTCCACCTGGGACTGCAATCTTCGTATCACCTACTTTGAAGAATCCATCTTCAAGCGTACCGTTTAAGAAGTTCATTGCAGGACTTCCGATAAATCCTCCAACAAAGACGTTCTCAGGAGTATCGTATACTTCTTTAGGAGATCCAACTTGTTGGATGCGTCCGTCTTTCATAACAACGATACGGGTTGCCATCGTCATCGCTTCTGTTTGGTCATGCGTTACGTAGATTGTAGTCGTTTGCAGACGTTGGTGAAGCTTTGTGATCTCTGCACGCATCTGAACACGAAGTTTTGCATCAAGGTTGGATAACGGCTCATCCATCAAGAATACTTTTGCATCACGAACGATCGCACGTCCTAGTGCAACACGCTGACGCTGACCACCTGAAAGTGCTTTTGGTTTACGATCTAGGTATTGCTCAAGACCAAGAATACGTGCCGCTTCTTTAACACGTTTTTCAATTTCTTCTTTGCTGAATTTTCTTAGTTTAAGACCGAATGCCATGTTGTCATAAACGTTCATGTGAGGATATAGGGCATAGTTTTGGAAAACCATCGCGATGTCACGATCTTTTGGAGCTACATCGTTTACAACGCGCTCATCGATGATAAGATCACCTTCAGAAATTTCTTCTAAACCAGCGATCATACGAAGCGTTGTTGATTTACCGCAACCAGACGGTCCTACGAATACAATGAATTCTTTATCCGAAATATCAAGGTTGAAATCATGTACAGCTGTTACTTTATTATCATATCTTTTTACGATGTTATTTAACTTAATACCTGCCATTTGTATAATTCCCCTTCCGATGTAAACGTTTTCTTAATGTTTTAAGTTTACGCTTTCATTCCGGTAAACGTAAATGGACGACATGCCTAAAATAAAAAACCCTCTTTATGCAATGTGCACAAAGAGGGTGGTTGAAGTTAACGAGGAACTTTTTGTTCAATAAGAAGAATGGCTAAGTACACGGTGAGTGCATTTTTCAATTGCTTCACATCAATGCCGGTTTTATCATAAAACTTTTCCACACGATATTGAAGGCTGTTTCGGTGAATATATAATTGTTTCGCCGCTAACGAAACGTTAAGGTTGCATTCAACAAATACTTTGATGCTTTTTAGCGTTTCCTCGTCTTCTTCTCGCCACTCTTCTACTAATGATGTTAATGTTTGATCGGCCATCGGACTGGCGGACTGAAGAAGGATATACGGAACGATATCAGCTACTGTATAAACAGATCTTGGCATCAGTCGATTTCGAACCTCTAAAAATTGTTGCTGTTCTCTTGTATACGTTTCTTTTGCGCGACGAAGTTGATTGTTATAGCAGCCTATATATATTGAAATATCTAAATAAAAGTCAGTAGAAAGCATGTCTTTTAAAGCTTCATAAGGTGTTTCACTAAACTCCTGTTTGGATGTTTCAATAATCACGCCACTCTTAAGATCTTTGTTGAGAAGGAGAACTGCATCCTCAGGAAAAAGTCCATTAACTGCTTCTGAAAATGAAGCATGATCTGTGATCGGCTGCTTGCTAAAAAAGTGTACAAATCTATAGAAGCCTTCTTCTGTTGTAGCTTTTTCGTCAAAAAGAAGTGCTCTCCATTTTAACTGCTGTGCTGAAAAAACATTTAAGGAATTATCATTTTCATAGGTGTTAAATAGGGAGCGAAGTAATGTTAGTTCTGAATCTGAAACAGCAGGTTTTGAGATACCGAACGGTTCGCTGTCATCTGAAAGGAACCAGTAATAGCCAGACTGCTGTGAGAGGTCTGTTGTCATAGAATTCTTATAGTGCTTCTTAAGCTTATCGAGCATCCTTTTTCATATCCTTTCAAGAAAAAGCTTGCTATTATTATAGCAATGTTAAGTGGTTAACTAAACTAACAGATTCCCAAGAAGGAGGAGACACCATGAAAACGTGTCCTTGAGTAACTTCTGCAACGGTCGTGTACGACTGGGAAAATAAAGAGATTTGGACGAATAAAAAAAATTGGGACAAGCAGGATTCACCTAAAGGAACAAAATCATTGATTCTTACATTTGATGATGGGCCATCTTCTGTTTTGGTTGAACTGCTAGATATCCTAAAGAAACATAGAGTAACAGCACTGTTCTTTTGGCAGTCAAAGTTGTTGCATGTAAAACGTCCTTGGAAACGTGTGATTGAAGAAGGGCATATGATCGGCGGGCATTCGTTGCGCCATCGCGTTTTAACGAGACTTTCGTATTGTGACCAGCTTCATGATATTTCTACGAATTTGAAACAGTTAGAATCTCTCACAGGTCAAGAAGTGAAATATTTTCGTCCGCCTTATGGACAGTTTAATGAAGATACGTTGGATATACTAAAGAAGATCAATGTGATTCCTTTTTTATGGGAAGTGGCGGGTCTGGACTGGGAACACAAAAAAGATCCCTTACACATTGTTCATAACATCTTGAATCATGCTGAGGATGGCTCTGTTATTCTTCTTCATGAATTAAAGCAAACCGTAGAAATTTTAGATGAATTGATTTCTGAATTAAAACTAGAAGGCTATGAGTTCGTTTTGCCTCCTAAATCGTTATAAAGGGAGGGTCCTAGATGAAGAAGAGAATTGTCGTTTCATTTAGCGGAGGAAAAGATTCTATATTAGCTCTGTATCGACTGCAGAAATCGGCAGAATGGGAGATCGATTCCTTACTAACAACGTTAACAGAAGACTACGATCGGACAACCATGCATGGCGTTCGAAATGAACTTTTAGAAATGCAGGCAAAGTCACTTGGCTTACCTCTCCGAGCGGTTTGGATCCCTAAAGATTGTCCGAATGATCTGTATCAACAAAGAATGGAACAAGCTGTTGACGGCATTAAAGCTGATGGTATACAGCACATCATGTTTGGGGATATTTTTTTAGAAGATGTAAAAAAGTACCGCGAAAACATGTTAGAAGGTACAGGAATCACGCCAATTTTTCCAATATGGGGTGAGAGTTCTGAGCAAATTATTAATGAGTTTTTGAGTAACGGGTTTAAGACTGTTGTGTGCTGCTCAGATACATTAAAAATAGATTCCTCATTTACTGGCCGTGTCATAGACGAGCAGTTTATAGAAGACTACCCGAAGAAACATGATATATGTGGTGAGAACGGAGAATTTCACACGTTTGTTTTTTATGGACCGAACTTTTCCTTTCCTGTTACGTATACGTTAGGTGAGACGAGAATGGTAAAAGATATGTTCAGTAATGAAGATCGTTTTTATTATGTGGATATCCTTCCAAAAGGGGAGCTAAAATAGCTAGCGCAATCATAATCCACATTTACTAGGAAAATAGAATCTAGAGTAATGGAGATAAAAATATGGATATATGGATTTCAATTTCTATCATGGCGAACGTCGGTGCGTTTATTGGTGGTCTAACAAACTCCATTGCAATCCGAATGTTGTTTCGACCGTTTACTACATTATACATTGGTAAATATCGAGTTCCATTTACACCTGGACTCATACCGAAGCGTAGAAAACAGCTGGCCGTGCAGCTGGGTGAGACCGTAACCAAACATCTATTAACCGCAGAAGGTGTACAAGCGAAAATTAACGATGGTGAATTTCGAAAAGAGATGACTGAACTCGTTCAAGTAGAAGTGAAACGCTTCTTAAAGAGTGACATGACGATCAGTGATCTGCTTAAACAAGATTTCGGTGTGGATGACGTTCAGAACAGAATCCAAACAACAACCGAAGCATGGCTGAGTAATCGAATGAATGTGATGCTTCAGGAATCAAATGGTAAGGAAATGAAAGATATTCTGCCAGAAAAATTTGTTGCCAGAGGGGAAGAAAAGTTACCAGAAATCGTAGATTGGCTCTTGAACAAAGGCGTTGTTTATTTAGAAAGTGAAGAAGGCCGAAAATCACTTGCGAGTGGCATTGATGCCTTTCTAATGGACAAGGGGATGCTTGTTAATATGGTGTCTATGTTCTTTGGTAATGTAAGCATTGCCGACAAAGTACAACCTGAACTGATCAAGTTCATGAAGCATGAAAATACACGTGATACCTTGCTGAACCTTCTTCAGCAAGAATACCGCAACTTTATGGAAAAAAAATCAGAAGAGGCACTAGGGCTGCTGAAACTGCCTGAGATTACTACTGGTTTAGCAAAAGAAATTACAGCTAGACTTCCCATTGAAGAATATTTAAACACACCTGTTTCTTCATTAGCGAGTTCGGTTGAGAGCTGGATTGTGAATGACCTAACACCAAAAGCAGTATCTGCGGGTCTAGACCTATTTGTCGATCGATTAGAGATGCTGCTTGAAAAGATGCATCTTGCGAAGATTGTGGAAGAACAGGTTGAGGCATTTTCGCTGGAGCGTTTAGAGGAAATCATCATCTCGATCGCGAAAAGTGAACTTAAGATGATAACATGGCTTGGCGCTTTGTTAGGTGGAATTATCGGTGTATTTCAAGGTATCCTTGTACTATTTTTGTAGAGTCTGTTATAGTGGGTACCGTAGTTAATCAATAGGAGGTATTTTACCAATGGCAAACGTATATGATGTTGCTTACGACTTAGAAAAAGCATTGCGCAATAGTGAGGACTTTACAGCTTTAAAACAAAGCTATGATGAAGTAAATAACAATCCGGAAACGAAAGAGCTTTTCGGTAAATTCCGTGATATTCAAGTTAATCTACAACAAAAACAAATGAACGGTCAGGAAGTAACTCCTGAAGAGATTGAAGAAGCTCAAAAGCTTTTTGCTGATGTACAGCAGAACGAAACGATCTCAAAGCTTATGGCAGCTGAGCAACGCATGAGCATGATCATCAATGATCTAAATAAGGTAATCACAAAGCCATTGGAAGAGCTATATGGACCAATGGTTGAAGAAGACGGACAACAGCAATAATAATGTGCTGATCTAACCCCCTGTTACTCTTGTAGCAGGGGGTTTTCCTTTTACCCTATATTTCTTAGGTTTGTCCGCGTTCTAAAGCATGTTTCAAGGTCATAAACTTAACACGAGTTCTTATATTATATTTTCGCGAAATGGGGGGAGCGCATCATGGTATACCGTTTACTAGCGATTGACATCGACGGAACCCTACTGCGAAGCAATTTCCGTATCGATAAAGAAACGAAAGAAGCCATTGATTATGTGCAGCAAAAAGGGGTCTATGTCACACTCGCTTCGGGCAGGAGTTTTCCATCTACACAAAAGATCGCAAAAGCGTTAAAGATCGACAATTATTTGATCAGTCATAATGGTGGATTCATTGCTTCATCTCTTGATGAACCTCTTCAAGAGAAAAGGTTATCGGTCGAAGATACTTATAGATTGGTAGAAGTGCTTGGAAATTACGAATGCCACATGCGCGTCGTCCATGAGCGCTTCTCAGTAGGAAATCAACTCAAGCAAAAAAGTCAGCTCGTTGCGAAATTAACATTAAGCACGGGTGATCCGCTGTTCTACCCTGTATCTTTTACAGAGAATCTTGGAGACTATGTTCTCTCACAAGAAGTGGCACCTCCAAAGATGGATGTACAGTTCTTTGATGAGAAAGAATGCGACTCTGCAATGAAGTATCTAAAAGAACATATGCCGGACTTTGAGTATTCTTCATCGGCAAAATGTCAGTTAGAGATCACAGCAAAAAAAGTAACAAAAGGAAATGCCTTAAGGTTTCTTGGTGAGAAACTCGGGATCGCTCCAAATGAGATGGTAGCAATAGGAGATTCCTATAACGATCTAGATATGATTGAGTTTGCAGGTCTAGGTGTAGCGATGGCAAACGCACCTGATGAAGTGAAGAGAAAAGCGAAGTGGATCACGCGTACAAACGATCAGTTAGGCGTACCGTATATGGTAAAAGAAGTGTTCCGCAAGCAGATGCGCTTCCAGACATTGAAACGATAGTTATTTGGGCGATAAAGAGGGCTCTTTTTAGACATTTGTCTGAGAGGAGTCTTTTTTTGTGTAGGTAAAAGCGGAGAGGAACATTTCTGGGGAATTGTGAGCGATTTTAGAGATTTATGAGCGGTTCTAGAAATTTGTGAGCGGTTCTAGAGATTTGTGAGCGATTCCTGAGATTTATGAGCGGTTCTAGAAATTTGTGAGCGATTCCTGAGATTTGTGAGCGGTTCTAGAAATTTGTGAGCGATTCCTGAGATTTATGAGCGGTTCTAAAAATTTGTGAGCGATTCTTGAGATTTATGAGCGATTCCTGAGATTTGTGAGCGATTCTTGAGATTTATGAGCGATTCCTGAGATTCTGTGCGCCAGTCTATTGATTACATACAAATAGAGTTCTTTCGACATCTCCCGTCGAATTTCGTAAAAAACGTTTCAGTTTTATTACAAATGTAGAAAATGAAAGGGTTTACATGAATCGTGACGAATAATATTTATGTAAGAACCACAATGTAAAGGGAGGATTCAAATGGAAAAAACTTTAGACCTTCAATTAAAACCAAAGGTGGCCGAGTTTCTTAACGGAACGAAAAAGCATTTTATCAATGGGGAATGGGTCAGCTCCGCTAGTGGAAAAACATTTGAAACGTTAAACCCTTCAACTGGAGAAGTATTAGCAGTTGTATCTGAAGGTGGAACTGAAGATATCGACAAAGCAGTAAAAGCGGCAAGAGCAGCTTTTGAAACAGGTTATTGGTCCAAGATGCCTGCTTCAAAGCGAAGCTACTTGATCTACAAATTAGCAGAATTGATGGAAGAGAATAAAGAAGAATTAGCACAGCTTGATACATTGGATAACGGAAAGCCGATTCGCGAAACGATGAATGCAGACGTTCCGCTCGCGATTGAACATTTCCGCTATTATGCTGGTTGGTCAACGAAAATCGTTGGGCAGACGATTCCTGTAGCAGGAAGTTTCTTCAACTATACGCGCCATGAAGCGCTCGGTGTAGTTGGTCAAATTATTCCTTGGAACTTCCCATTATTGATGGCTGCTTGGAAGCTTGGTGCAGCTCTTGCGACAGGATGTACGGTCGTACTGAAGCCGGCTGAGCAAACACCTCTTTCAGCCCTTTACTTGGCAAAATTAGCACATGAAGCTGGATTCCCAGAAGGTGTGTTAAACGTTGTAACGGGTGCTGGTGAAACAGGTGCGGCATTAGTTGATCATCCTAACGTGGACAAAATCGCATTTACAGGTTCTACGGAAGTAGGAAAGCTGATCATGCGTAACGCGTCTAACTCATTAAAGCGTGTAACGCTTGAGCTAGGTGGTAAATCGCCAAACATCATCTTGCCTGATGCTGACATGAGCCGAGCGGTTCCTGGTGCGTTAAGCGGAATCATGTTCAACCAAGGACAAGTTTGCTGTGCAGGATCACGTTTGTATATTCAAAAGAAATCATTTGATAATGTCGTAGCAGACCTTGTGTCTCATGCGAAAAAAATCAAGCAAGGCCCTGGATTAGATCCAGATACAACGATGGGGCCGCTCGTATCTCAAGAACAGCATAACCGCGTTCTTGGATATATTCAAAAAGGACAAGACGAGGGTGCAGAATTGTTAACAGGAGGAACAACTCCATTTGACAAAGGATACTTTGTTGAGCCGACAATCTTCGCCGATGTAGATGATAAGATGACGATCGCGAAAGAAGAGATCTTCGGACCAGTTGTGGCTGCAATGCCGTTTGAAGACTTGGATGATGTGATTTCACGTGCAAACGATTCTGAGTATGGTCTTGCTGCAGGACTATGGACAGAGAATCTAAAAACGGCTCATTATGTATCGAACAAGCTTCGTGCTGGTACAGTATGGGTGAACTGCTATAATGCGTTTGATGCTGCTTCACCATTCGGCGGATACAAGCAATCAGGTATCGGACGTGAAATGGGATCTTATGCATTAAACAACTACACAGAAGTTAAGAGTGTATGGGTTAACTTAAAATAGACAACAAGATATAACGGGGTCAAAGAATTGAACGGATAAATAGGAAAAACCGGGTGCTAGATCCAGCATCCGGTTTTTTTCTTTGTTCATTGATAAGCGGCGAATCTCTTCGTCAGTTTTGTTTTTTCGGTGCTCATGTAGGAAAACTACACTCCGCTCCTCAAAAACTTCACTTCCTCGACCTTCTTGCTTCTGAATGAACAATTTATACATTGATAAGCGGCGAATCTCTGCCTCAGTTTTTTTCTCAGACGACTACACTTCGCTCCTTAAAACTTCACTTTCTTGATCTTCTTTTTTGCTTCGGATTGAACAACTTATACATTATTAAGCGGCTTATTATTAAAGCATTACCTTAATAAATCGCAACCCAGTATCATCATAATCCAAACTGCGATAGAACTCATGGGTGTCTGTTCTTTGTTTTCCACTATTAAGCAATATTGCCGTACAGCCTTGCTCTTTTGCCCATTCTTCTCCATAACGAACAAGCTCCTTGCCGATGCCGTTTCCTCTGAATTCTTCACTTACCACTAGAGCAGTAATACGTGCATAGCAGCCGTTTTTCTCAAAATATATTCCTTTTGTTAGGCCGATCATCCCGATTACTTGGTCGTTTACACAAGCCACAAAACAAGCATAAGCAGAGTTAGGAAGCAGCGTTTCTAACCGCTCTGTCATCTCTTCGGGCTTAGTAGGATAACCAAGCTCTCCCATTAAATAAGAAAGTTCGTAACTGTCATCGTATCGAGCTTCACGCAGAATCACTTCACTCACTGTTTTCTCCCTCGTTTCCATGAGTTTCATTAGCGATGGAAAAGAAGCAATTGTCCCTTTGGTGAAGTCAGACGATGCGTTTTTTCTTGCATGTTCAGTTCAGCCAAACGGGCTTCTCCTTGCTCTTTTGCTTTAGAATCATTCGGTGCAGAAATTGTTTCATCCAATATTTTTTCTCCGTTACTTTCATAAGCAGTTAGTGCGTATGTATTCATGATGATCGAACTCCTTTCGTATCTAAATTTGATTTCAACATTCGACGAATTTTTCCTGCTATAAACTTAAGAATTTGTATGAAACTTAAGGTGTTGCCCTACGTAATAGTAATATATGGTATATTTTACAGCGGGAGGGATTTAGTCATGTTGACCATTAACGAAGTAAGAAAACAGTTTGGAAGCTTTACAGCTGTTGACGGAATTAACCTACAGATTCCTAGAGGCGAAATCTTTGGTTTGTTAGGTGCAAATGGTGCGGGGAAAACGACGACATTTCGAATGATTTTAGGATTATTAACCCCATCACAAGGAAGAATTACATGGAACGAAAAAGAAATCTCGTATGAGACAAGTGATCTCATAGGGTATCTACCCGAAGAAAGAGGATTGTATCCAAAGCTCACAGTTAGAGAGCAGTTGATCTATCTTGGGCAGCTACGTGGTATGACGCGATCACAAATTCAAGAACAGACGGATAAGTGGTTAAAACGTTTCGGAGCAGAAGAGTATTTAAATAAGAAGGTAGAAGCGTTGTCTAAAGGAAATCAGCAAAAAATTCAGTTCATTGCGGCGGTCCTTCATCGTCCGGAACTTTTGATCTTAGATGAACCGTTTAGCGGATTAGACCCTGTGAATGTTGAGCTTCTGAAGAGCGCTGTTCATGAGCTAAAAAAAGAGGGAACAACGATTGTCTTCTCTTCTCATAGGATGGAGCATGTAGAAGAATTATGTCAGCATCTCTGTATCATGCATAGAGGAAAGTCGGTTGTTCAAGGAAATCTAAAAGAAATCAAACGATCTTTTGGGAAAAAGAATGTTTCTGTTAAAGCAGACTTTGATCTAACATATCTGAAAGATACTGCTGGCGTTATCAAACATCGTACAACAGGAGACGGAATCATTCTTCAAGTTGAGAGAGAAGAAGTGGCTAAAGATCTATTCCAAGCTATTCAATCAAAAGGATTTGTAAGGAAGTTTGAGCTTGAGGAACCTTCGTTAAATGATATCTTCATCGAGAAAGTAGGTGTTGTTCATGAGTAAGTTTATGACCGTAATGATGCATACATATCGATCTAAAATAAAATCAAAACCATTCCTGATCACAACACTCATTACGATTGGTTTGTTATTCGTGATCACGAATATGAACGAGATCACAAAAATGTTTGGTGAGGATGAGGTTTCTAAAATAGGCGTGATCGACCGAACAGGAGAAACGCTCCCAGCTCTTCAAACACAACTTAAACAAACAAGTGATGATCTGAAAGCAGAAGCGTTCACAAAATCAGAGAATGAAGCAGAAAAAGCAGTACTTGATGGTAAAATTGAAGGACTTTTAATTCTGGATCGTGATGCTTCAGGTATCATGACGGGAACATATAAAGCGGAAGATGTAACACAACAGAGCTTGATCGCAGATGTAGAGTTAGCGCTGCAGCAGATTAAGAACAAATCAGCCGCTGAGTCTATCGGATTGAATCAAGAACAACTTGCTGCTATCTATTCGCCGGTTTCTTTTGCTAAAGAATCATTGTCTGATTCAGCGAAAAGTGAGGAAGAGGCCGCTCAAGTATACATCTTAGTCTATGTGGTTCTATTTTTCATGTACATGGCCGTTATGATGTATGGAAGTATGATCGCCGTAGAGGTGGCAACAGAAAAATCTTCACGCGTTATGGAAATACTGATTTCTTCTGTATCGCCTGTGACACAAATGTTTGGGAAGATCTTTGGTATCGTACTCGTAGCATTAACTCAGCTTGCGTTGTTTGTTGCTGGAGGGTTTCTGGCAGTGAAATTAAACGGACAGCTTAGCGGAAGTGAGAGTATCATAAATGAACTTAAGTTGAATGAGATTCCAACCTCATTAATCATCTATGCTCTTGTGTTTTTCATTTTAGGATTCTTCCTCTACTCAACACTATTTGCGATGCTAGGTTCATTGATCAGCAGAGTGGAAGAAGTTAATAATTTGATGACACCTGTAGTGATCGTAATCGTGGCGGCATTTATGATCGCCATGTTTGGCAGAGAAAATCCAGAGTCTGGCTTTGTTGCTGCTGCATCTTACTTCCCGCTCTTTACACCGATGCTCATGCTGCTTCGTGTAGGGATGCTTTCATTACCAGTTTGGGAAGTAGCACTGGGAATCGGCGTTCTAGTAGGAGCTATATTCTTGTTTGCTATCATTGGTGCTCGTGTATATCGCGGTGGTGTTTTGATGTATGGAAACGCACCGTCCTTAAAGTTGTTCAAGCAAGCCCTTCTATTATCCAAGCAAGAGAAGAAGAATACAACCGACATTTAACAAGAAAAAAGAGAGCCTCGTGCTCTCTTTTTTTACACATTCACAAGCGAACGTGCTTTCGTATATATGTTAAAATGAAGGGAAGAATGGTAGAAAAAGAGGATGAGTGAAATGATAAAGTTTTTACATTGTGCAGATCTCCATTTAGATAGTCCTTTCAAAGGGCTTTCTTCGTTGCCTGAAGGGCTTTTTCAGCGACTTTCTAATAGTACGTTCGTATCCTTTAAACGGCTTATCGATCTCGCGATTACAGAAGAAGTGGATTTTGTGGTCATTGCAGGAGATCTTTATGACAGCGGGAACCGAAGCTTAAAAGCTCAGTCATTTTTGAAAAACTGTTTTATGAAATTGAACAGTCACAACATAAACGTATATGTTGTTCATGGCAATCATGATCCATTAGATGGTCAATGGGTTGATCTAGAGTGGCCAAGCAATGTGCACTTTTTTAATGGCAACCACATACAAACTCTCCACTTTGAAAAACAGGGAAGAGTAGTAGCGGCTCTGCATGGATTTAGCTATGAAACAGCAGCGGTTACAGATGATCGGACATTATACTATCCCGAAAAAAGAGATGATCTGTATCATATTGGGATTTTGCATGGACAGGCTGATGGATATAGCGGCCATGGCAGATACGCACCATTCCTATTAACAGAGCTTTTAAAGAAAGGCTATGATTATTGGGCGCTCGGCCATATTCATAAACGAATCGATCTAAACCTAGAGCCGATCGTTCGCTATTCAGGAAATATACAAGGCAGACATAGTGGCGAACTAGGTGAAAAAGGTGGTTACATCGTTACCTTAAACCATGATGAAGTGGAAAGTCACTTTCACTCTACTTCTGAATTGGAATGGCAAGAATGCCGAATTGATGTAAGTGAGGTTGATAGTCTGCAAGAAGTGATCAATCTGTGTGAAACAAAGATCAGCACGTATCAACAGCGAAATAAAGGTATCCTCCTCATCATAAAGTTGATGGGTCAAACACCGCTTTATCATGAGCTTTTAGATGGAGTTTTTATAGAAGACCTTGAAGAGATTTTACGTGAAGAAGTTTATGATTCTTCCTTTGTTCATGTTGTAACGATTAAGAATGTAACAACTCCTTCTATTCAAGAAGAACAATCCATGAAACAGTCTGCCTTTTTTCAAGATTTATTGAGTGTTCTAGAGGATGACACTGAATTGCAACTAGCGATCTCTGAGTTGTCGACACACAGAACTGCTAGAAAATACATAGACTTGAATGAACAAGATTGGGAAGATATCAAACAACAAGCAGAACAATTGTTATTATCTGAACTTCATAAAAGCAGGTAGGTGAAAAAATGAAACTGGTTTCTCTTCATATCTATCACTTCGGCGGGTTAAAGGATTGCAAAATATCCGTCGAAGATAAAGGGCTGCAGATTCTTTACGGAGAAAACGAAGCCGGAAAAACAACACTAATGGACTTTATCAAATGTATGCTCTACGGCTTTCCTACAAAAACTCAAAACCAACGACGCTATGAACCGAAAGACGGAAACAGAATGGGTGGTAAGATTACCATTCACCATCAAGTACACGGAAAGTGGACCATTGAGAGAATTACACGTTCAACTGTAACCGGAGATCTCACGCTTTATGATGAAAATGGGCAACAGCAAGATGAGGCATTTCTGCTACAGTTGTTGGACGGAATGGAACAATCTTTATATACAGGTGCTTTTTGCTTTGGACTGGATGGGTTACAGAAATTAGATAAGTTATCATCAGAAGAACTTGGCAATTTTTTATTGAGTACCGCGATTTCAGGTGATCGTGATCTACTCGATATCGAACAGACCTTTGAAAAGAGACAAGCCTTATTATTTAAAAAAGCAGGCAAAAAACCAATCATTAATGAAAAGTTAGAACAACTGTCTTCATCAGCAAAATCACTTCAACTGTTAAAAGAAAAAAATGAAAGTTATCAAGCGTTAACGAACGAGAAAGTCGGCAAAGAAAAGGATCTAGAGGGAATTAAACAAAAACTAACAGAGGTTCAAACCGAACTTCTCTCCTACAAGAGATTGCTTGAATTAAAGCCAGTATTGCAAAAGTACAAACAGCTTGATGTTGAAATTCGCTCCTTTGATGATGAACCAACATCTTTTCCAGAGAACGGGCTTCAACAATACGAGGAGCTACGAAAAGAATTTTCACGCTTGAAAAGTGACTTAACCTACGGGGATAGCCGTATTGGAGATGCTGAAGCTGAGCTCGGCTCCATTTTAAGTAATGAAAATATTGTAAGGTATGAGACAGAGATTAAACGTTTGTTTAATTACCTTCCTGAATATGAACATCTACTCAATCAGCTTCAAGAGCTAAAACGCCACATACAGGCAATAAGGAAAGAAGAAATAGAACTTTTTGATGAAATCGGTGAGACCTGGTCTGAGGAGCAACTTACGAAACTTTCACTTTCTTTATCATCGCTTCATCATCTAGAAGATTTGATCAGACAGAATGAACAGATTCAAGATAAAAAAGGTAGGTTAGAAGACGAGCTAGAAGATTCTAGAATGAAATTGGAGCGGTTAGAAGCAGAAGAAGCAAAACACAAAAAGAACCTTCTTTCTGAAGACGAATATGCAAAATATCAGAACTCCAATCAAAAAGAAACTCGGAAGACCCCTTTCTACACAACGCTATTACCCATTCTCTCTTCTATCTTACTTTTATGGTCGGGTTGGGTTTCAAGCCATCCTCCTGTCATGTTTGCAGGAGTGCTGCTACTTATTATATCGCTAGTGCTGATTGTTCTGTATCTAAAGGGGAATCAGTCTGGTGAAGAGGTTCCAAAACACGTACATCAACGCTTGTTAGAAGATGAAGTAAACAGGAAACAATGGCTGGAACTCTCTCTCCAGCTATCTAACGAAAACAACATTTATGTACAGCTTGCTAAACGGCTGGATTATTTAGAGGTGGAAGAAGCATCTGTTTGGGAACGTGCGAAACGCTGGGCGTCTGATCACGGATACAGAGGGAAGTTGGATCTTCTGTTTGTATCCGGTTATATGAAACGAGTGCTTCAGCTTAAAGAGTTGTTTAGACAGCGAAATGAAGCAGAGAATAAAGCACAGGATATAGCGTTTAAACAAAGGAATTATGAGAAGAAGGCTTCTTTATTATCTCTTGAATTAGGAGAAGAACCCCAAGAAGATACAAAAAGCTGGATCAACTCTTGTTATGCCGAATTGGAGAAACAACTCAAAAATCAATCACGAATAGAACACATTCAGCAAAACAAAAAAGAACTTCTCGAGCGGAAAGATGAGCTCCAGAAAAAGATTTCTTATTTAGGTGATCAGATTCAAAGTCTATGGAATATGGCTAAAGTTAGCAACGAAGCTGACTTTTATGTGAAAGGAAAGAACAAGGAACGGTATAGCAAGTTAAAAGAAGAACGTGAAACGGTTTATAATCAATTCATATCGTTAGGGTTTGCAAAAGATGAAATCGTAGCAATGGCAGAGAAAGTAACGGTACAACTTGAAAACACACTTCATCATATTTCGGTCCTGGAAGAAAAGGTGAAAGAAAAGCAAAAAGAGTATGATGAGAAGCTTGAAGCAAAAGGCAAACTGGATTGGGAATTAGGTAAATTGCTTGAAGATGGCAGTTACTCTGAGAACCTGCATCAATACGAGATGCTTAAAGAAGAGTGGAACGCATTGGTGAAGAAGTGGGCAAGCTTACGCCTAGCACAGCATGCACTTTCAAAAGTTAAGGAAGATTATCAAAAAACAAAGCTGCCAGCGGTTTTAGAGACTTCTAGTGTTTATTTTAGTAAAATAACAGAAAGTGAATATCAATTAATTACATTTACAGACAAAAATGAACTAATGGTTTTAAATGGGGAGGGTATAGGTTTTTATCCGCATGAGTTAAGTCGAGGTACTGCTGAACAGGTGTATTTGGCTATCAGGTTGGCAGTAGCTTACCATGCTGGACCAAGAGACTTCCCGATTTTAATGGACGATATTGCGGTTAACTTTGATGAGTTAAGGACAAAGCGAACACTGCAACTGATACAAGAAACGGCGTTAGATCGGCAGGTCTTGTTCTTTACCTGTCATAAACATATTGCATCTATGGTTCCGTCAGTTCCTGTCATACATTGGCCACATCAATCTGTTATCGCTGAAATGTAACCAAAGGAGGGGAGTGGCTCATGTCAAATGAGTATTCCATTTACTTAGTTGAAGATGAACAAGATCTTGCTCAAGTGCTGAAAGCTTACATGGAAAAAGAGGGATGGAGCGTTTCCGTTTTTCACAATGGGGAAGATGCTTTGAAGAGTGCTGAAGAGAAGAAGCCTCATCTATGGATTTTAGATATTATGCTACCAGGTATGGATGGCTATGAAATTATTAAAGAGATCAAAAAGACTTCAGATATCCCTGTTATTTTTGTTTCCGCTCGAGACCAAGATTTAGATCGTATCGTAGGGCTTGAGTTAGGCAGCGATGACTACTTAGCTAAGCCTTTCATGCCAAGAGAACTCGTTATTCGCGTAAGAAAATTGTTAACGAGAATCTATGAAACCGGTAACCGCTTACCTCAAACCATTGAAATTACAGGATATATAATCGATCCGATCTCTAGAAAGATCACACGTGATGGAGAGATGATCAATCTTACAGGAAAAGAAATCGATGTTCTTCTTTATTTGATTGAGAACAAAGGGAAATCCCGTAAGCGAGAAGAGATTTTAGAATATGTGTGGGGCGATGATTATTTCGGTTCTGAACGTGCGGTGGATGATGTAATCAGACGCGTGCGTAAGAAGATGCCTCGATTGAACTTAGAGACCGTCTACGGAGCTGGTTATAGGATCATACCGTCATGATTCGCTTAAACCTAACTCAGCGGATTTGGCTTTCATTCGGGCTGCTGATATTTACGATAGGCCTATTAACGGCGATCATCTATCCACTTTCCATTAAAGATACGCTGACTGAAGAAACGTATCGAATCATAGAGAACGAGCAGCAGAATGTATGGGATCCCAACAATCAGCTTCCTAGAGAAGGGGAATCTCCAACTGATTTTATTGAAAGAAGGAATGCTGCTCGTGATGTTGGACATGTAGTGATTGTTGACAAGTATGCCAACTCACAAGGTGATCCTGTACCTGAAGAAGTTCTTTATGAGATGGCTGAAAAAGCATACAAACAAAAGAAGAATAAAGGACGTTACGAGCTAACGTATGAAGATGCGACCTTATTTTATGCAATCACAACAAAGACCAACGTAAAAGGCGAAAAGGTGTATTTAATCTCCTATATGTGGGATACGTATCGCGATCAAATGGTTAACCGATTATGGCTAAGGCTTGTTTTGATTTTGTTGTTTACAGGTATTTTCTCTATCATCCCTGCGATTTGGTTAGCACGATATTTGCGTTCACCACTCACCATCTTAGGAAAGCGGTTCGAACAAATCGCTAAACGTAACTGGCAAGAGCCGTTTCATTGGAAGGGAGATGATGAATTTTATATCCTTTCCAAACAGTTTGAAGAGATGCGTCAAAACTTGTTAAGACATGACCATGCACAAAAAACGTTTATTCAACATGCTTCTCATGAATTAAAAACACCGATTATGACGATTAAGAGTTACGCTCAATCTGTGAAAGATGGCATCATGCCGAAGGATACAACGGAAGATATGATGGACGTGATCTTAAAAGAAACCGAAAGAATGGAAAAGCGTGTTCAAAACATGCTGTATTATACAAAGCTTGATGCTATGAAACTTGATGTATTAACAAAAGAGAACTTTAACTTTGGTGATCTAGCAGAAGATATTGTAGAGCGGTTCAGATATCAGCGTGAAGATATCGATTTTAAGATTACAGGTAACCATTACAATCTGAATGGTGATAAAGAGCAATGGGGCATCCTGCTTGATAATTTAGTTCAGAATGCCTTGCGCTATGCACATCAGACGATTCGCCTCTCCGCTTTTAATAACGGATCTGAATGTGTTATTGAAGTGTTTAATGATGGAGAACGTCTTACTGGTGTAACAGGAGAAGAGATCTTCCAACCGTTCCGTAAGGGCAATAAAGGTCAATTTGGACTGGGTCTTGCTATCGTAAAAAGAATTGCGGAATTGCATGGAGGAAAAGTAGTTGCCGAGAATAGAGCAGAAGGGGTAGCTTTTCAGATTAAGATTCCAATTACTAGCCTTAAAAGAAAAGGTTAATAGGAGAATCATACACGAGTCTTAAATTTTACCAATTCAGTGTTATGACAAGTAGTTAAATAGACGGATATGCTATACTAAAGCAAAGAAAGGCGGGGTGAAAGATGAAAAAAGGACTTGCATTTTATAAGGTAGGAGAAATCGTAGACGGTTTCTTTCTTATCAAATCATCTGTAAAAGGAACAGCAAGTAATGGTAAACCATTCTTGACGCTAATCCTACAAGATACAACAGGTGATGTGGAGGCAAAACTATGGGATAGTTCACCAGAAGATGAAGAGCTCTACGCAGCTCAAGCTATCGTAAAACTAGCTGGTGAGATGGGGAACTACAGAGGAAAAATGCAGTTGAAACTTAAAGCCATTCGCCCTGCAACGGAACTAGATGGTGTTAAGGTTAGTGATTTCCTAGAAACAGCTCCGCTATCCCAAGACGCGATGGTAGAAACAATCACCAAATACATATTTGAGATGAAGAATCCAAATATCCAAAGAATCACTAGACACTTGTTAAAGAAACATCAAGCTGAGTTTTTGGAATACCCTGCAGCGGTTAAGAACCACCATGAGTTTGTATCTGGTCTTGCTTTTCATGTTGTATCCATGTTGGATATGGCAAAAGCGTTCAGCAAACTTTACCCATCTCTAGATACGGATCTTCTATATTCAGGTATCATCCTGCATGACCTTGGAAAAGTCATCGAGCTGTCAGGACCAGTTGCTGCGTCTTATACACTCGAAGGAAAGCTTCTCGGTCACATTACAATTATGGTCAACGAGATCGGTAAGGCGGCAGACGAGTTAGAGATTGAAGGAGAAGAAGTAACAGTCCTTCAGCATCTTGTTTTAAGTCACCATAGTAAACCTGAGTGGGGAAGCCCTAAAGCACCTTTAATTCGTGAAGCAGAGATCCTTCATATGATTGATAATTTTGATGCTAGAATGAATATGATGGACCGTGCTCTCGAAAAGGTACAGCCTGGAGAATTTACAGATAAGCAGTTTGCTCTAGAAAATAGATCGTTATATAAACCGTTGTTCCAAGGGGAGTTTGCTAAAAATTAATGCGCGCTTCTAAAGGATTTTAGATGTCTTCATTGACAGTTGATTGAAGTGTAAGGTGCGAGACTCCTGCGGGACAGGTGGGCAGGTGAGACACTTAAGAGTGACACGTACGAATGTGGCTCACCGCCTGCCCCGCGGAAAGCGAGCAACCTGAAACGGAAATCAACAACTCACAAGGACAACGAAGCACCAAGATTAATAAAATTATCCCATTGTGTAAAAATGGGAGATATGGTAAATTTGGAATTGGAAGTTAAGAAACGAAATTTTAGGAGGCAATGACTCATGGTTAGCATTGTTCAAAGTAAGGTAAGAAAGCAAGCTAAATAACGTCTAGTCCCATTTAGGGAGGCTTATTTTGCTATGCGATCTACCTACTTTTGAGCAATCTTTCCATGTGTCATCCCGAGCCTTTTTAACGAAAAGCTTATGGTATGCACATGTGACTGTGTATACTCATAGGCTTTTTTCTATGCTCTCATTGGAAAATTGCTGTATTCACGGCTTGCTTATGAAAGTGACTGCTCAAAAGTCAGATCAGAGAAATCAACAGTGTCGGAAATTACTAGAAGGAAGAAGTGAACAGCATGAGATGGAAAGATTGGGATGCTAATCTAAAGGTTCGTTTAATTGGAGAATTTTTTGTAAATCTATTATTTTGGATGTTCTTCCCGTTTATGGCGATTTATTTTTCGGATGAGATGGGGAAAACTACGGCTGGTATATTATTGGTCCTGTCACAAGTTGTAGGTGTCATTACTAACCTTGTAGGTGGCTATTGTGCGGACAAATATGGAAGAAAAAAGATGATGGTCATTTCGGCGTGGGGGCAGGCAATAACGTTTATCTTTTTCTGTTTGGCTAACTCGCCGTGGATGGATTCGCCGATCTTAACGTTCATAGCCTTTTCAGCGTTAGGATTGTTTGGTTCTCTTTATTGGCCAGCAAGTCATGCGATGATCGCAGATGTTGTAGAAGAAAAGCATAGAAGTGAAGTGTTTGCCGTATTCTACACATCGATCAATATATCGGTGGTGTTTGGACCGGTATTAGGAAGTATCTTCTTTTTCTCTTACCGTTTTGAACTATTGCTAGCATGTTTGCTCGTAAGTGTTGTGTTAGCTGTCGTGTTAGCGAAGTACATTCGTGAAACAGTTCCGGTAAAGAAAGAAGTATTAGAACAAGTAGGAACTGATAAGAATTGGTTCCAAGCGATCGGGGAACAGTTGAAAGACTATCGAGTGATCGCGAGTGATAAGTTATTCTTGCTCTTTATTTTAGCGGGTATTCTTGTAGCTCAGACTTTCATGCAAATGGATCTACTCCTAGCTGTGTATACAACGGAAAAAGTACCAGAGCAATCGCTTTTCGCCATTGGCAATTGGGACATTTCGTTAACCGGTGAAAAGGTGTTTGGTTATCTGATCTCGCTTAACGGACTGATGGTAGCTTTATGTACAGTTTGGATGGCTAAATGGATGAATCGTTTTAAAGAAGGAAGGGTCTTTATCCTTTCAGCACTTCTATACGGTGTGTCGATGCTTGTATTCGGAAGTACGACAATGATGTGGATTCTTTTTGCCGCGATGGTCATCTTTACAACGGCTGAGCTGATGGTAGTTGGAATTCAAGAAAGTTTTATTTCTAAGCTTGCTCCTGAAAACATGAGAGGGCAATACTTTGCAGCAGCAGGTCTGCGCTTTACAATCGGACGTACGATCGCACCGATCTCTATTCCATTAACAATGTGGATTGGTTTTGAGAATACGTTTTATCTTCTATTCGTATTAGCGGTAATGAGTGCTGGGCTCTATTACTTGATGTTTCGAGCATTTGATAAAAAAGTGGAGTCCCACAAATCGGAAACAGAATCTAAAGCTAAACCTGCACTTTCATGACATAACTTCTTATCACCCTTCATAGACTGAATTAAAAGCTTGTCTAATAAGGGGGAGTTAATCGATGAAAGGATACGCTGCTTTATTTTTCGGTGCTATACTCATAGCTGCATTTGTGTTAAAAGAATATTCAGCTGGAGTGGGCAACTTCTTTACTATGACTCCATGGTGGGTGTATTTCGTGCTTTGCGGCATTATCTATAGCGGTTATCGAATCGTTACATTGTTCCAAGAAGATCGAGAAATTGAACAAAGAGTGATTGAAGAAGAAGGCAGAGTATATATGGAGCGTATCGAGAGAGCGAAGGCTCAGGAATCAGCTCAACCTTCCGCTGAAGATGACGATGCAGAGGATTTAGTTGCAGCAGCAGGGGATGAAGATCATTACCATGATGACTCAAATCAAAATCGTCTGTAGAATGAAGAAAAAGGCCTGCAAAGAGCAGGTCTTTTATTGTTCTGTCTTTTTAGAGTAGACATGTTTGGCTGATGTTTTCATTTTTATTTGATGGTCTGCCTTTTTTATGTGATGACTTGTATTTTTTATGTGATTTACCATAATTTTTATGTGATTCGCCACAATTTTTATGTGAACTGTAACTTCTCTGTGGCTATTGCATCCAATTATATCCCCCATAGCCTTCTGCATAAGTACAAAACAAAAACCAGACCCCATCAAGGGTCTGGTTTTCATATTTCATATTTCATATTTCATGCCATTATTGTTGAGGCATTTGTGGCATTTGAGGTTGTTCAGCTTTCTTTTCCATTTGTTCTTTTAATTTTTTATCTTTTACTTGAACATCTGCTTTTTTCTTCAGCTTTTCTAAGATTTCAGTGATAGGTTTCGCTTTTTGCTGCTTAAGCTCTTGTTCGATCTGTTCTTTCTTGTCTTCGAACTTGTTTTCACGCTTGTCCGTTACTTTAATGATGTGGTAACCATATTCAGATTTAACCAGGTCACTTGTTTTTCCTTTTTCAAGGGTAAAAGCAACTTTATCGAACTCAGGAACCATTGCGCCTTTACCGAAGAAGCCAAGGTCTCCACCTTTTGATTTCGAACCAGGGTCTTTAGAGTATTCTTCTGCTAATTTAGCAAAGTCTCCACCTTCGTTCAATTTCTTTTGAACTTCTTTTGCTGTCTTCTCATCATCTACAAGAATGTGGCTTGCTTTAACTTCTGTTTTGTACTTTTCTTCAAATGTTTTCTTCATTTCAGCTTCAGAAATCTTAACGCCTTCTGTTGCTGCTTTTTCATTTAAGAGCATAGATTTGATGCGTTCTTTTAGCTGTTTTTCGTCAGATAATCCGTTTTGCTCAAGCGCTTGTTTGAAAGCATCCTCGCCACCAAGTTCTTCTTTGATCTTATCTGTTTCTTTCTCAATCTCTTTGTCTGTTACTTTATATTTATCTTCAAGCACCATTTCGTCGATCATTTGATTAAGAACTTGATCCCCGTACTGTTCCTTCATCTTATTGTAGAATTGCTCTTTCGTAATATCTCCTGCTTTAGATTCTACGATGGCTTCTGAATCAGCACCACCAGCATTATTACAAGCGGATAATGAAATTAGTCCCGCTGTGAGTCCAATTGATAACATCCATTTTTTCATTTTCAAACACTCCTACTGTGAAGTAATAATTTAACAACTCTTACTATAGCATAAACGTTATGGGTATTCCTATTCAATAAATGAAATATGAGAAAATTTACACATTATAAATCCAGTATTTTCGGGTATTCTACACGATTTTAATAAAAAAATTTAAAAAACCGGGTCATTCGTCTAATCACAATAGGGCGTATCACTATATGATATGGAGAAAGAAAAGGGAGGTATGATGATGGGTTATGGTTACGGTCATGGGGGAGGATTAGCACTAATCTTAGTTCTTTTTATCCTTCTCATCATTATTGGAGCTTGTTACTGCTATTGATGGTGAATAAAAATTTAAATGAATGAAAAGGGCGAATGCCTATGCGTGTATAACGGGTCATGCATAGGATAGTGTACAGAATATCAAAGGAGGTGGCTTTCATGGGTTACGGTGGATACGGGCATGGAAAAGGCTTCGCATTGATTGTTGTGTTGTTTATTCTTTTGATTATCGTAGGTGCTGCATGTTTCTGCTAAAATAAATGACGGCTAAGCAGGACCTTTTCTTATGAAGGGGGACTGATCAGGCTTGACGTTTATAAGCAGTTTCGTTAATGTGTGTTTTACTACTCTTGATCAAAAGGTGCAGCATGTGTATGGTACGGTTACTCAAGGGGGAATGCAATCTAGCTTCCCCCTTTTTATATTTTTTATAGAACGTTTGAAACATAGGAAGAAATGAGCAGAATGGTAATAGATACGTTAATCGTTCGATAAACAGAGTCTTGCTGTTTTGAGGACAAGTTCTTTTTGTCACATAACTTGTGAGTGAGTGAATTAAATACGAATAAAAAGATTGGTGCCAAAAAAACGAAGATATAGCCTGCCATATGAAAACCTCCAACATGAACTACTTGTTTAACTTTACCAAAATATGTGGAATATGAATAGGAAAATAACTTCTAAGAGATGAGAGAGGAAGAGAAACTTATGAATAAATGGAGAATGGCCTTTTTTACACTATTGCTTCTATTTTTAATCATACCGATTGCTATAGCCGTTATGCTTTTTAGTGATCCTTCTGGTGGCCGTTTAGATCGTAGTTCACTAGATACAGATATTCGAGACAATCAAAAGCTCTTAAGCATACATACAGAAAAAGAACAGGTGGAAGATCTGTTAAATAAAGAACTCCGCAAAAAAGCGCCAGATGTGAACGTCTATGTTAATTTGCGCAATGATGAAGCCGTGCTTAACGGATCATTTATAGCGTTTGATCAAGAGCTTCCCTATCAAGTTACATTTGAGCCGGAAGTTCTTGATAACGGAGATTTGCTATTGAAGGAAAAGGATATGCAGGTGGGGCGTTTCCCGTTGCCAGGTGACGAAGTATTTACGCTGATCAAAAAGACTGTTCAGTTTCCTGAATGGGTGGATGTCTATCCGAAAGATGAGAGCATTTTGATGAGAGTGACAGAAATGCCAACAAAGAAAGGCTATGCAGTCAAAGCGGAAGAATTTGATTTAAAGAAGAATTCTATTAAATTGGGAGTCTATACGAAAAACTAAAAAAAGCGCTTCTACCCGGTCAGGTCGGGGCAGAAGCGCTTTTATTTTTCTTCCTCAATTATTCATACCCAAATGGAGAAAGTTGGATTATAATTATTGTAGACAGACATTGACTAGAAAGCAGGGTTTGGTATGGAAACGGTGGAAGAACGACTAGAACGACTAGAATTTTATAATCAGCTAACGATTGAGAGTGTCGATCTTACAGCGTATCCGTTTTTTAGACTGGTCATGGAAAAAAAGCTCACCGAGCAAGAAGTGAATAACGTCTTCCTTCTTTGCGATGAGCTTCAACGAAAATATGAAATGCAGAGTGAAGAAGGCTTTGTGCATTACACACCGCTGTTGTTGCATTTTGCAGGCATGTTAACACCAAAGCTTTCACCGAGAGAAACGATTGCTGCTTTGCTTCAACAAGAAAAATACATCTCTTTGATGGAGAAGCTTTATGAATTATCTGTACGTTACGAATGAGAAGAGGCAATTTCCTCAGCAGCTATCACGGGTGATGCAGGCTGATCATCTAATGATGCTTCGATCTTTTCTTCGAGTTTATTGAAGATTGACATAAAGTCATCGCCATAAAGATTGCGGATGATTGACATCAATTCCGGAAACTCTGGAAATCTTCCAAATAACTCTTTAATTGGCATAGAAGCACTGAAAACACCAAACTTTGAAGGATCATACGTATTCAATGTTTGAAGTAAAAGCTCTTCACCTTTGGGTGTTAGACAAATATATGTATTTCGCTTATCATCTTCTTTTTTAGAAAATGTTAGATAGCCTTGTTCTTCAAGCTTTTTCGAAAAGTTAAAAGCAGTGGATACATGCATTACGCCAAACTTTGCAATATCAGAGATTGATGCACCCTCAAGATGATGAGCAATCCATAGAATATGGTGTTCGTTGATGTTTAAACCATAATCCTTAATCCAATTTTGCCAGTCTTTTTCTACACTTTTCCATAAAGCTTTACTGATCTGTGAAAGTTTGTGACTATAGATCATGGCTTCTTGAAAACTATATAATTGATCTTTGTTCATTTTTAAAATGCCCCTCCATCTTATAAAACACATCCTATTCCTCATTATGCCAGTATTTCCTATAATAAGAAAGTAAAATTTTTCAATTTTTCCATATTTTTTAGTAAAATAGTTATATAACTTTTTGCTGATATGGTGTAAAAGGAAGTGTTCTGCCACGTTCGTGAGTAAAGAAAAAAATTCTCCAAAAAGGGAGAATTTTTTTGAGATTATTTAATTTCTTGCTCCATTTCTTCAGGTGTTTCTTCAATGGTAGAAGCAGCCGTTTCTTGGAGAGCCTCTTCTTTTTCTTTATTAGCAAATCGGATCTTTGCTCGTAGCTGAATGCCATCACGCTTGATGCTGGAGAACGTTGATTTCATTTTATCCATATTTACTTTCAGATCTTTTCTAACTTCCTTACCTGCTTTAGGTGTTGAAAGCAAAGTAGCTGCTGCAGTAACCACCGTTCCTAATGCGAAACCTACTACCATGGATTTTTGTTTAGACATCTTATAATTCCTCCTCATTCTTTTATTATCTAATGAATTCGTGAATTTCTCGTATATTCCTATGAAAAATAATGACGAATATAAAAATATTTCCCGATAGATTTCGTCATGTTTGGACATGTACAAACAGGCACTTGAAGAATGGTCGAAATTTGAAAACGTTGATGTAGCAGGAAATTATGAGAAACAAAGAAACACGGTGTACAGTTAAAAAAATGTCATACTTGTCTAAAACAGAAGATATTTGACTGACTTTGGAGAAAGATAATATAAAATAAATAAAAAGGAAAAAAAGGTTCATGATTGACGAAGGAGTTTAAAAGAGGGTATACATAATAAAAAAGAATGGAGGGATATGGGGTGAAACAAAACACAATCGGCAACTACTTTAACAAAATGAAGGAAAAGGCGAATGCAGTACTCGAAAGCTCCACTCAGACGGGTGAACTCGTTACAGAAGCTGAGAAAAAAAGTTCGCAGACAGATAAACAAGGTTTAAGCAACTTAGGCTCTCAAGTAAAAGCATTAGTTCGAATGGTGAAGTCATATAAAAAAGGCGACTATCGTGATGTCTCCAAAAAATCTTTACTATTAGTCATCGCAGGACTTCTGTATTTTGTTAGTCCTATTGATGCAGTACCTGATTTTCTAATTGGAGCAGGACTATTGGATGATGCCACTGTCCTGGCGTTTATTTTTTCAACGTTATCAACCGAGATTTCAGCTTTTCAGACGTGGGAAGAAGAAAAAGAAGAAGAGGATAAATACATAAAGCCAACTCCATAGGAGCTGGCTTTTTATTTTTATCATTATGCAACTATGTTCGATCGTTTAGATAATCGTTCTGCGATCGGGTAGATAAAGAACATGATTAAGCCACTAACAATGCTTGTTGGAACTACAATCATTCCAATAAAGCTAAATAATGAACCAGGTAATCCTGCTACGAGCATGGCGACCATCAAGAATAGTGTACCACTGATAATCGTTCCAACTACCGTTAGTAGAACAGCGCTTATCGCATTTACTTTTACTTTTTTAGCTAATAAGAACATTGCTAGAAAAATAAAAGCTGTTATTGGTTTCTCCACAATATTGGCGATCTGTCCACCGGCCATACCTGTTGTTAGTGCAGAAATGACACCAGCTGCCATACTTGCGATAATCACGTTTTGTTTTGTAGGTGATAACATAATGGCTAAAAACATCATTACGAGTAATAGGTCAGGCTTCATTCCAAAGAATAAAGGTGGTACAACAGTGTGAAACACATATCCTAACGCAATAAGTACGGATGTTAAAGCTAATGATTTAGTATTCGTATTCATTTTCTCATCTCTCCTCAGCTACACTTAGCCTAATTTCTTTCCATTAGTGCCCTCTTGGCCTAATGCGAAAGTACCTTTATGTTAACAGATGTGCGTACAACTGAAAAGGTTTGTGAACTACTTTCCGTATTTTTCCTGAAAATGCTTCATGAATTGTGCCAGGCTATCACACGATTCTTGAGGAACAGCATTATAGATCGAAGCTCTAAATCCTCCGACTGACCGATGACCTTTTAAACCATAAATTCCATTCTCTTCGCTTTCTTTAATGAACTGTTTTTCTAGCGCATCACTTTCAAGCGTAAATGTAATATTCATGTTCGAACGTGATTCAGGTGTCGCATATCCATTGTAGAATCCGTTGCTTTGATCGATCGCGTCGTAGATCACTTGTGCTTTATTGTGATTTCTCTTTTCCATTTCGACGACACCACCAGACTTTTCTATCCATCCTAGTACAAGGTTTAGTAAATAGATGGAGTATACAGGAGGGGTGTTATAAAGAGAATTATTTTTGGCATGAACACAATACGACAAGATGGATGGAACCGATTTGTTTTCTTGTAGCAGATCTTTACGTATGATAACGGCGGTTACTCCCGAAGGACCTAGGTTTTTTTGAGCACCCGCATAGATTAATCCATAATCTTTAATGGATAGGGGCCGGCTCATAATATCACTCGACATGTCCGCAACAAGGTTTGGATGTTTGAATGCATGTAAGTCTGGCCACTGTGTGCCATAGATCGTGTTGTTTGAGGTGATATGCAGATAAGCGTCATTTTCGCTAGAAACATAATTCATCTCTGGGAGGGCACGATACTCAGAGTCTTTTCCTGTAACGACGGCTTCACACGATCCGATTTTCTGAGCTTCTTTATATGCCTTTTCAGACCATGACCCAGTGAGTATGTATTTTGCAGTTTTTCCACTTTGAATTAGATTCATGGGAATCATAGCGAACTGTAGACTTGCTCCACCTTGTAAGAACAATACTTCATGTGTATCTGGGATATCGAGCAAACGTTTCATGCGTGTTTTCGCTTGGTTATGGATGCCTTCATATTCAGAACCCCTGTGGCTATGCTCCATAATATTTAACCCAGTACCTAAGAAATCATCCCATTCTTCTTTCGCTTGCTGCATGACCTCTTTAGGCAATGTTGTAGGTCCGGCTTGAAAATAGATGCGCTTCATTGTTCTCCTCCTGTAAACGTTTCATATTTTTAAATAGCATTCAGGTTTAAAATGGCTGCTTTAAAAATTTCTAGAAATTCTTCTTTGAAAAGTTGATTGGAGTGCAAGGTGCGAGACTCCTGGGGGATGAGCGGGACAGGTGAGACACCTAAGAGCGAAGCGACAAGGTGGCTCACCGCACGCCCCCCGGAAAGCGAGCATCCTGTAATGGAAATCAACTGCTTTCAAGACAACAGAGATCGTTCAAAAAAGAATATGAAAAAACTGCCCAGTTTTAAAAAAAGGCAGTTTTATTATGTAACGTTAGTTTTTAACGTTCTCTTTAATATGTTGAGCGATCTCAGTCATTTTGTCTGCAGGGGTATCCTGTGTTTTCCAGACTGCTCCAAAACCGTCACCTTGTCCGTAACGTGGAATGAAGTGCATGTGGTAATGGAAAACAGATTGTCCAGCTGCTTCACCGTTGTTGTTTAAGATGTTCAGACCGATCGGGTTAAACGTTTGTTTAATTCCAGAGGCAATTTTAGGCACGACAGAATAAAGCTTCGCTGCTGTTTCTGCAGGCAGTTCAAAAATATCTGTGGAGTGCTCTTTAGGAATGATCAGCGTATGTCCTTTTGTTACCTGACTGATGTCTAAGAAAGCTAGAACGTTTTCGTCTTCATACACTTTGTAGGATGGAATTTCTCCCGCAACAATTTTACAAAAAATGCAGTTTGAATCGTGGGACAAGTGGCTCACCTCATTTTTTTTTTCTTATCATATCACATATGATCAACCTAAAAAATAATGTATTCTTTTTATCTTATCAAAAGGCTCTTTCTAAAAAAAATGTTGCTTTTTAACTCCTTGTCACCTTTGACAATTGATTGGAGTGGAAGGTGCGTGCCTACCACCTGAAATGCATCTCGCAAGGCATGCGACGAGGAAGCTTACTCCGCTAGCATTAACTGGTAGACGGAGGAGCAAGGAGCATACAGGCGGGCAGATTGAAAAGTGGAAGTGGCTCGTTCAGCCCCGACAACTAGGCAGCTGAGACACTTAAGAGTGAAACGTACGAATGTGGCTCAGCGCCTGCCCCGAGGAAAGCGAGCAGCCTGGAACGGAAATCAACACTTCCAAAAGCAATAAAATTTGCGAAAACAGTTAATAAAAAAGAAGGGTCCTATTCAAAAAATAGAACCCTTCTTCTTATAGAGGTTAGAGAAGAAAGGAGAACACGAAAACAAAACAATACGATTTTTTAGCCATGCACCTCAATTATAAGAATCTGCAATTGCTCAAGCACTAAATAGTCCAAGAGAACCATCTCCTTAAAGAAAAGCATATCTTAAAAAATCTAATACCTTGCATCTTTCTCCCTGAAGAAGGGGGGATACCTTCTTCTCTTATATCTTGTCCAGGAAGTCTTGTTTGTTATACATATAAAATTGGTAAAGGGTACGTGAATTAAGCTATTATAAGGAAAGAATGACAAAAAGGAGGATTCTCCGTGAAAAAAAGACAACTTATTTTAACAATGACAATTGGTGTTAGCTTCCTCATCTCAGGGTGTGGGAATACATCAGAAGACGAGCATAAAAATGACCAAGAGGGTTCAAGCGCTAAACAGGAAGCTTCTCATGAAGGACATGAGAATCATCTGCCGAACGGTGATATTCAAGAACTTACTGCTTCAATGGATGTAATGCCAGGATTTCTAGATAAGCAACCCGAAGAGATCGCTGCTATTTATGCTGAAGTTCCTAAATATAAAGAACTGCTAGAATCAATGCCTTGTTTTTGTGGATGTGGTGAATCTGCGGGTCATAAAGACAACTATGATTGCTTCGTCTCCGAAAACAAAGAAGATGGAAAAATCGTATGGGATGATCATGGCACAAAATGTGGTACGTGTTTAGAGATCGCCGCGATCAGCATGAGCGCTTCTGCTGATGGGAAAACACCGGTGGAGATCAGAAACATGATCGATGAGAAATACAAAGAAGGATATGCAGAACCTACACCAACACCCATGCCTGCCTCATAAGGTGTAAAAGAAGGAAAATAGCAAACAATAATGAAAATGCTGGATTGCAGAAGGAGGTATTGTATGAAACCAATCCTTGAAGTTACAGATCTAACAGGAGGGTATCTTCCTAATCAGCCTGTTATTCATCACTTAGATTTCACGGTGAAAGAAAATGAGATAGTAGGATTGATCGGCTTGAATGGAGCCGGTAAAAGTACAACCATCAAGCATGTGTTAGGTCTTATGGAACCTATGTCAGGTACTTCTAAAATTGAAGGGCAGACGTTTCGGGAAGAACCTGAAAACTATCGAAGTCAATTCACTTACATACCAGAGATGCCGATACTTTATGAAGAACTAACATTATGGGAACATCTAGAGCTAACAGCAATGGCATATGGACTAGAAGAACAAACCTTCTTAACACGTGTCCGTCCCTTACTTGAAGAATTTCGTATGGATAATAAGATCAAGTGGTTTCCGAGTCAGTTCTCAAAAGGGATGAAGCAAAAAGTTATGATCCTTTGTGCACTTCTAGTTGAACCTAAGTTATATATCGTGGACGAACCGTTCGTTGGTCTTGATCCATTAGGTATTCAATCCTTTCTTGAATATATGGTTAAATTTAGAAATAACGGTGCTGGCGTGTTGATGTCGACTCACATTTTGTCTACGGCAGAAAGATATTGCGACCGCTTTTTAATCATGCATGAAGGAAGGCTGGTATTAAGCGGAACGTTAGAGGAACTACGTGTAAGAAGTGGGCTAGAGAATGCAACGTTGGATGAGATCTATCTCTATGTAGCAAGAGGTAAAGTCACATGATCGATGTAAAAAAATTATGGACAAAACGACGCAATGCTCACGTTACCCAGACACTGAAATATTTTAGTTTAATGGGAAACAGCGGACTAATTGTTTCCTTAATTTTGCTCATTGTCATCGGAAGTGTTTATTACGCTAAGCTTCTTCGAGCACTTCCAGAGAATTTTCCTGCCGTCTTTATATTAACGATCCTATTTTCTGTTTGGTTGACCAAAAGTCCGATTCGTACATTGCTAAAAGAAGGAGATCTCGTTTTTCTACTCCCTGTAGAATCAGGAATGAAACAATATTTCTCAAAAGCGATCTCGTCTGCAACGGCAACTGGCGCTTTTTCGACTCTATTCCTATTTACGTTGTTTTGGCCGATCGTCCAATTCTTTATCCATGATGGATGGAAGATGTATGTCACGTTTGGATTCCTTTTGATCGCAGCAAAAGTATTTAACATCTACGTGTCATGGGAAGAAAGAAGGTTACCTTACAAAAGTCATCAAACGAACTATAAAATCTTAAGGTTCATTGTAAACTTTGTGTATGCCTATCTTCTATTTAATGAAGCTTATCTCTTCTTAATCGCTATTTTTGCGGTCATGTACGTGTTAAAGAACTTTGTTTTCGGTGTTTTTAAGAAACAGCATGGCTATCAGTGGGAAATGTTATTAGCGGAAGAACAGTCTTTAAAAATGAAGGGATACAGATTCGTCAATTACTTTACAGATGTCCCAGCTTTAAAACAGACCGTACATAAGCGACCGTGGCTAAACAGCTTAGCCAGTTTCTCATTTAAAAAGAAGAATGCACTTTCTGCTCTATATATGAAGACCTTTGTGCGTTCTGGTGATTACTTGGGTTTATATGTACGATTAATTTTAATTGGTTTTTTGTTCATTTATTTAATTCCTGCAGGATGGTGGCAGTTGATCGTCGTATTCTTGTTCTTTCAAATGTTTGCCCTGCAATTATTTACCCTTTACACCCAGTATAGATGGAATGTTGTATTCATGATCTATCCGATCAAACAAGAAATAAGAATAAAAGCCTTTCAAAATTGGCTGAAATATTTACTGATCATACAAGGAGCACTCTATGGCCTATTCTATGGGTTCCTTTCTGGAGACTGGCTGATCGCGATTCTAATGCCTGTCGTAGCAATCCTATACAGTATAGTTCGACTTCCTAGTATGACGAAAAAACACATTACGTTGACTTCCTAGCTCTATATAGCTGGGAAGTTTTTTTTGAAAACAGATTTTGGGCATCTTTCATTGCTTATGCATATAAGTTTTATGGAAGGGAGCGGGGCTCATGAATACGTATGGATTAACAGGCAGGATAGTAACACCAGGAAGTCCTGATTATGATCTGGCACGAGAAGAGTTCAATACTCGTTTTAACTTATTTCCTTTAATTATCAATTTTTGTGAAACCACAAAGGATGTTTCAAACGCGATCCGTTGGGCAAGAAAGAAGAGGGTAAAGTTTCGGATTCGCACAGGAAGGCATAGTTATGAAGCTTATTCATCCTTAGATGGTGGTTTAGTAATAGACATAAGCGAGTTGAATGAAGTAAAAGTGGATCGGAAAACAAAAACGGCTGTACTTGGTGCAGGGGCACTGCTTTTTCCACTGTACGAAAAATTGTATGAGGAGGGTTTCACAATTCCAGGAGGTACGTGTCCTTCTGTTGGTCTTTCCGGTCTTACACTTGGTGGGGGGTGGGGGATGCTAACCCGACCTTATGGGATGCTGATCGATCAGCTTCTGGAGCTGGAGATGGTCGATGCAAATGGAAATATCATCATAGCTAATAAACATAAAAACGAAGACTTGTTTTGGGCATCAAGAGGCGGTGGTGGCGGGAATTTTGGTGTGGTTACATCTTTTCGGTTTAAAGTAGTTCCTGTTAATGATGTTGCGATTTTTAAAATTACATGGGACTTTAAAGGGTTTGAAAAAGTGGTGGATGCATGGCAAAAATGGGCTCCTCATACAGACGTCAGGTTGACAGCCATTATTGATCTCTTAACGAAAGACATTGGTGAGTTGCGTGCATTAGGAGAATTCCTTGGCAGTACGGATGAACTGGAAAAGTTGCTGGAGCCTCTATTAATCGCCTTTCCACCAAAAGAAGTTGAAGTTAAAAAAGTGCCATATATTGATGCTGTTAAGATATTTGGAGGAATGATGCCAGGGATGATGGAGTACGCTGTTAACCATGGTGATCCTGATGCACATCCTTTTAAGAATACAGGTGCTTTTGCGAAAAGGCAGTTACCGATCAGTGCGATAAAAAAACTGAAAGAATTTCTATCAAACTCCCCTAGTATTGAGAATAAAGTACAGCTGCAAGCTCTAGCTGGTAATGCAGCTTGTATAGGACCTACTGAAACGGCTTATGTTCATAGAGAAGCATTGTTCAGTTTGCTTTATATTACGAAATGGGAGAATGAGAGTGAGGCAGACATAAATACACGATGGGTAGAAAGTCTAAGGAATTCTCTACTTCCTTATGCAGATGGAGCTTATGTGAATTTTCATGATAATTGTGTTAATAACTGGCTGGAACAATGTTATTTTGTTAACCTTCCACGTTTAATTGAGGTGAAAACAAAATATGACCCCAAAAACGTTTTTACATTCCCACTAGGAATTCCGACTGCAAATATGATTGTGTAGGACTCATAATGTGAGGGCTAAAAATATTGAAACGAAAAACTAATAAAAATCGTATAAAAGGAGGGAGGTAGATGATGGACACTTATGAAGAAAAAGTAAGAGAAGAGCTTAAAAAATGGGAAACAGAAATGTGTAAACAGCCTTCACTATGGAATAAAACTACAAAATCTCTTCAAACGAAGATCAACGAAAAAATACCGCCAAAAGTGCATGATGTGATGACATCAAGTATGAAACATATGATTAAAGCAACTCTGATTGGTTCTGAATATACGACTAAGAAAACTATTAAGTTTACAGCAGATCTACGAGAGCGGGATTATAAATTTGAAGATCGACTTTCCTTCTATAAAAAAACAGCAGCAATTGAAGGAGCGGGAACAGGTGCGGGAGGCATTTTGCTCGGCATTGCAGATTTTCCATTATTGTTAGGAATTAAGATGAAGTTTTTGTTCGAAGCAGCTAGTATTTATGGATTGGATGTTAAAGATTACAAAGAACGTATCTTTATCCTTCATGTATTTCGACTAGCTTTTTCTGATCCGCACAAGCGAGAAGAGGCATATCAAAGGGTAATCTCCTGGAAAGAGACCATTCAAGAATTTCCGGAGTCTCCTGAATCGATCAACCAAATGAATTGGCAAGAACTTCAGCAAGATTATCGAGATCATATCGATCTTATTAAAATGCTTCAGATGATCCCGGGGTTGGGAGCAATTGTTGGAGCGTACGCTAATTATCATTTTCTAGATGATTTAGGTCATGTGGCAAAAAATTGTTTCAGATGGCGTTTGTTAACAGATGAAAAAAAGAAAAGGATTATAAACAACAAGCACCCGCAGTAAATTGCGGGTGCTTGTAAAATGGGATGAATTAGAAACGACTGTCGCTTAATAAGCGGTCCATTTCCTCTTTATGCTTCGTCTCATCGGCAATCATATCTTCTAACTGAACGACAAGCTCAGTTAATTTTAAGTTAGATGCTTGCTCTTTGCGCTCTTCATAACGTCTGATCGTATCTTCCTCAGCGTTTCGAGCTTCTTCCAACATTTCACGAACACTCTCTACTTGTTTAACGGGTTTAGGTTGAGTAGTCGGTGTACCTCCAAGTGTTTTAATCTTTTCTGCTAAATATAGAGCATGTCCTTGCTCATCAGCAATTTCACTTTGGAAGAAAGGTTTTAGAATTTGACGGTACAAACCAGAAACCGTAGCCGCATTATGGTTGTACATAATGATTGCTGAGTACTCGTTTGCAAGATCCTCATTTAGTCCATCGATTAGTGCTTGTAAGTCTTTTTCCATTTGTATAACCTCCTGAATCTTGTTCTACAGAGATATCCTTCCCCTTTTCCCTTTACCATAAACCAAATTTATAGGAAAGACGTACTAAAAAAAAACAGGAACTGCAGAATAAGGTTTAAGGATTGGAAAAATCGGTAAAAGACTATTATGCATGAAACAAATGTTGAACAAAAGTGATACAAAATCTAAGGAGGTAACAAAAATGGATAGCAGACACATGGTTGATGAAGAGCGTAACGTTGACACGAGTAAGGTAGAAGAAACAGCAAGCCGTATGAGTGAGAGCAAAAAAGACGAGATCTTATCAAACTTTGAAGAGTTTAAGAGCTACTTGCATGGGAAAGTGCAAATCGGTGAAAAGATGGGCATGAGCGAAGAAACACTTGCAAAAACTGCAGAGAAAGTAGCAGATTACTTAGCTAACCATGAGGAGCCTCGTAACTCAGAAGAGAACCTCTTAAAAGAACTATGGAAAGTTGGAGAGCAAGAAGAGCGTCATAAGCTTGCTCACATGTTAGTTAAGCTTGTTAAATAGAATACCCTTAAAAGCTGCTCAACGTTGAGCAGCTTTTTTATTTTGACGTGTCCCGGTAAGTACGGATAGTCAACTTAGTGATTGTTCATATAAACAAGCAATAAAGTTTGCAAAAACGTCAAGAAGTTCACCTCAATGACCGTTTACAAACCACTTTAAAAACACGACAATGTTTTAAAGTGGTTTATTGAAAGAGAAAAGAGTGAAAACTTAGATTTAATAAGGTAAATCGCGCTGTGAAGAAGAAGAGATATTACAACTTTTCTTTGAATAAAGAAAAAGATGTTGAGGAGAATTTTATGTTACGAGAACTCGCCCAAAAACTGCCCTTTCCAATCCTTCCACTCATCTATGTAGTTAGTGGTTTAGGTCTTTCTTTCTTATCGTTAAATATCTTCTTTGAACTCTCAGAAGACTTGATGGAAAATGAGGTATTTGAGTTTGATCAAGTGATCATTCAATATGTAACGGATATTAGAAGTGACACTCTAACTGAAGTCATGAAAGTGATAACTTTCTTTGGATCAAAAGATATTTTAACGCTTCTGTTAGTAGGAAGTCTGATCTGGCTGATCGTTAAAAGAAAAAATTATTGGGGTGCGATATTCTATTTGATTGCGGTCGCTGGCGGAGGTCTTTTGAACTTAGGATTAAAACATTGGTTTGGAAGGATACGACCAGAAGATAGCCTTATCGTTGAGCAAGGTTTTAGTTATCCAAGTGGACATGCCATGGGTAGTCTCATATATTACGGTTTTCTTGGATATTTAGTTGTTAGAAGCAGAAGAGGAAAGCCGCTTAAAATATTGCTGACTATCTTGTTTATATCTGCAATTCTCCTTATTGGGTTTAGTAGAGTCTATTTAGGCGTACATTACCCATCTGACATTGCAGCTGGCTTTAGTGCTGGAACTGTATGGCTTTTACTTTGTATCGGCGGGCTAGAATCGATAAGAGCCTATCAAAAAAGGACGCTTCCTTTTTTTAAAAGGAAGCATCCCCAGTAAGTGTGAGTAATTGATTCTGTAAACATTTAACTACTGCAGGTGTATGATGCTGACGCTCTCCATCACAGTCTATAAGCTGTTGGGGAGCTGTTTTTATGCTGATCTCTGAGCTCTGAAAATAATGATAGCCTTGGCCTTCTTTTGAAGTATCAGATAATCGATTCAGAAGGACGTCCCAAATAAACGAAGTAGAAGGTTCTTCAATCAGCAAGCAATCAAGCTTACCGTCCTGTATATCTGTATCTGGAAAAAAGGGACGGATTCCCCCAGTAAAAGGTCCGTTTACAGCAAGAAACATGGCAGCCTGTCCATCGAATTGAAACTCTTCTGATGAGATAGAGATATCAAATGGCTCCCAGGTTTGAAAGGATTTTGCTGCTGATAAGTAATATGAAAGGCGTCCAAACTTTTCTTTTGTATTGGGGTCAATCGATTCTGAAACATGTGTGATCAATCCAATACCCCAGAAGTTTGTAAAGAAATGCCCGTTAAATTCTCCAACGTCGATGTGGGTAAAATTCTTTTCACTAAGCTGTACTGCAGCTTTGATAGGATTTTGGTTCATGCCTAAGGCTCTCGAAAAATCATTGCACGTTCCACCTGGCAAGATTCCGAAAGCTGGTCGATTCTGTTCGATCGACAATACCGCTTCTGCAATTTCATGTACCGTACCATCACCGCCAGCGGCTATGATTAAATCTGTCTTACCTTCAAGTTCTTTAACGATGGAAGCCCCTTCTCCAGGAGCGCTCGTCTCATAGACTCTAACGTCTTCAAAGCCAACTTTTAGTTGCTCTAGCACGGCATCCCACTGATTCAGCAACCTACCTTGGCCAGCCGAAGGGTTTAGAATGACAGATGCTTTTTTTATGGTTGATGGATTTATAGTCATTTTGCTACCATGTATTCTTTTACGAATGACTTTCCTGTAAAAAGTGTCTCTGGGAGCCCTTTAGAAGTGCCTCTATTTTTATGAGCTTCTTCATAAGCCTTTGATTGTTGCCAATTTGTAAAATCAGCATGCGAATGCCATAGCGTCATGACGATGTATGGATCTTGATGATACGGTCGCAGAATGCGTATGCCACTGAATCCTGGTTCACTTTCAACAAGCCCGGCACGATTTTGGAAGCGTTCTTCAAAAAGAGATCGTCCTTCTTCTGATACAGGAATGTGGTTCATAACAACAAAACCTGCACCACTCAAGGAACCTCTTTGGTTTATTACTTCGTACTCGTGTTTTTCTGTAAATGGATTTTCACCATCTGTTTCGATCACGAGAGCAGAATTAGAGTCACCTTCTAACAGGAGAGCTCCATCGTATTTTTCCTGATATGTTGCTAAATAGTCTAAAGTCCCATAAGTAATATATATGTTCATAGGAATCCCTGCCCTTTTTTATTGATTTACCTTTGTTTTACCCAACCGTTCAGCACATTAAACAGTGTAAGAAGTTGGATAATTGTAATATACTTTCCAACTAAGGGAAAATTATATAAAATGTACTTTTCGACCTAGAATGAAATGAGGGTTGGTTATGGTAAAGAGAAGTCTCGTTGCAATCAGTATAGTAGTAGGTTCACTTATTATAGGTTTTTTTGCCTATCTTTTTATTATCTTAGCTGGGGATTATGTGATCGATGAAAAAGATCTTGTTATGGATTCAGCTACTGTCCTTGTTGCCGAGAACGGTGATAAAATTACGAAAATCTATGATGAAAATAGAGAGCTGGTCGACATAGAGGACGTCCCAAAACATGTGCAGGAAGCGTTTGTTGCTGTTGAAGACAGCCGTTTTTATAAACACAATGGAATTGATGTCAAAGCGATCTCGCGAGCGATCTATAAAGATATTCTAGCTGGCGGAAAAGTCGAAGGCGGCAGTACGATTACTCAGCAGCTAGCAAAGAATGTTTTTTTGTCTCATGAGAAATCATGGCTTAGAAAAACAAAAGAAGCCGTTATTGCGATCAATCTGGAAAGAAGATACCCGAAAGATAAAATTCTAGAGATGTATTTAAATCAAATCTATTTCGGTCATGGCGCTTACGGTATCCAGCTCGCTGCAAAAACTTATTTTAATGAGGATGTTAGCGAACTATCCATAGCAGAGGGTGCGATGCTTGCTGGACTTCCTAAAGCACCAAACTATTATTCTCCATTAAAAAATCCTAAGGAAGCGAAAGAACGTCGTGATCTTGTTCTTACGCTCATGGAGAAGCAAGATTATTTGACACCTTCAGAAACGGTGAGAGCACAAGGGAAAACGATCGCTCTTGATTTTCAGCAAGAGAAGAGAAATCCGGCTTATACAACCTATATTGATATGGTCATAAAAGAAGCGAAAGAAAAGTATCAACTTTCAAGAGAAGAGCTGCGACAAGGCGGTTATAAAATTGTTGTTCCGATGGATCTCGCTGCCCAAGAGTCGGTGTATAAAAGCTTTCAAGACGGTCGTTATTTTGTAGGGACGGGTCAGGAAAAGCCTGAAGGCGCTATGGTGTTGATGAATGGAAAAACAGGTGGTCTGCTCGCGGTTCAAGGCGGACGAAATTATGTGACAGAGGGACTTAATCGAGTGCAGGTGAATCGTCAGCCGGGATCAACGTTTAAGCCTTTATCCGTATACGGTCCAGCTCTTGAATCTGAAAAATACAAACCTTATTCTATGCTGCGTGACGAAGAACTTAGCTACGACGGTTACGAACCAAAGAATTATAACGGTAGATACGATGGGGAAGTTTCCATGGTAGATGCCATTTCTCACTCTGTAAATTCATCAGCAGTATGGCTGTTGAACAAGAACGGAATTTCTGATTCAAAAAGTTACCTCGAGCAGCTTGGCATGCCGATTGAGGATAAAGGACTCGGGATTGCGCTTGGCGGTATCGATCAAGGGGTTACACCATTGCAGATGGTTAAAGGATATCGCAGTTTTCTTCATGAAGGTAAGACGATCGAGCCTTATGTGATCAGCAAGATTTATAACAATGAAGGAGAACTGATCGGTAAAGCCAAACAGGAAGAAAAGAAAGTTTGGAAAAAACAGAACGCCTGGTATATGACGCGTATGCTTCAACAAGTCGTGAAGAACGGAACAGGTTCTGATGGAAGAGAGAATATGGAGATAGCCGGAAAGACGGGTACCACAAATTATCCGAACGTAGATAAAGGAAACAAAGACACGTGGTTTGTCGGATATACGCCAGAAGTTGTCGGTGCAGTATGGGTCGGATATGATCGTACAACCAAAGATTCTTACCTTAATAGCGGCAGTTCTCTACCTACACTCTTATTTAAACAAGTGATTAACGAAATGCCGTCTCAGCAAGGGCTGACGTTTAAAAAACCTGATGGGGTAAAAGACTTGCCACCGCCAATCGAGCTTATTGAGTTAAAAGACTTGCGTGCTTCATTTGGTATGGGGGACTATGGAATTCCTTCAGTTAAACTAAACTGGACTCCGTCGAAAGACGAGCGCCTGCAATACAAGGTTTACGCGGTAAATGAAGGAGAAACGACTCTATTAGATACGATAAAAGGCAAAGGGGAGTATAGTGCTTCTGGGAAGAATCTCTTCACGCTGCCAGACTTTTATGTTGTTCCGTATAATCCTCTTACAAAACAAGAAGGAGAGCCATCGAATGTAGTGTCGATCTCTCTGTTCCCGAGTTTTGGTGAGGAAGATAAAAATGATGTAAGAGATAAGATTCGTAAAGATCGTGAAAAAGAGAAGAAAAAGAAAAAGAAGAAAAAAGAGGAATGAGTGGTGGTTGAAGATGGCCAAGGTGGCCGTCTTCTTTTTTTGATGAGAGTTTGGAAGTTGGAGTTAGAGGCAGGGAGGATGTCGAACTGTGTCGGAAAGCCTATATTTTTCATTTTCGACTTAATTGGGACGTGTTTGCGCTTAATGGTTGATTGTTTTGACTTAATGGATGCTCATTTCGACTTAATTGATACCACTTCTGACTTAATACAATGCGCCGCTCGACCCAATCCATCATCTACTCATCTCATACGGTTTAAGCAGCATGCCCCTGTAAAGGCTTTCAAGACCCAGAGAACATCCATTTTGCCAAAATCATGACAATTAAGCTTATCTTCTATACATTTATTATGAATTCCCTTACAATGTGTATGGATATTGACGTTAAAGGTTTTAAGTTTCAGCAGCTAGGAGATAACAATAGTGCTGCAGCTTTTGGTCTTGTATAGAAAGGTGTGTACGTTTTGACTATGAATGAAGAGTTTTTGAAAGCGTGTCGTAAGGAGAAAAATTCACATATTCCTGTATGGTACATGAGACAGGCGGGCCGTTCCCAGCCAGAGTACCGTAAATTGAAAGAGAAGTATTCACTATTTGAAATCACACATAGACCAGAGATGTGCGCTGGCGTTACGAAGCTCCCTGTAGATCAACATGGAGTGGATGCTGCTATTCTTTACAAAGACATTATGTCTCCAGTCCCGGCGATTGGCGTAGATGTAGAGATTAAATCAGGAATCGGACCCGTGATTGATAAGCCCGTACGCACACGCGAAGATGTAGAGCGATTAGGGACGATCAATCCTGAGAAAGACGTACCGTACGTATTAGATACGATCAAAATTTTAAGACAGCAGTTAGAAGTGCCGCTTATCACGTTTGCTGGTGCTCCATTCACCCTTGCGAGCTATATGGTTGAAGGTGGGCCATCTCGTGATTATCATAAAACTAAGCAGCTGATGTACTCTGATCCTGAAAGCTGGTTCATGCTGATGGACAAGCTAGGTGATATGACAATTGCTTATGCAAAAGCGCAGAATGCAGCTGGCGCACAAGCGTTTCAAATTTTTGATTCATGGGTCGGCGCGTTAAATGCAGCGGATTACAGAAAATACATTCAGCCTGTTATGTACAAGATCTTCTCATCACTACGAGAGGAAAATGTTCCTTTGATTCTTTACGGAACAGGTGCAAGACACTTAATCATGGAGTGGAACGAGCTTCCGATTGATGTGATCGGGTTAGATTGGAGATTATCTCCGAGAGAAGCGCGTCAGATGGGTGTAACAAAAGCACTTCAAGGAAACTTGGATCCTTCTATTCTATTGGCGCCATGGGAAGTCATCGAAGCACGTACGAAAGAAATTTTGGATGAAGGTATGGAAGAACCAGGCTTTATCTTCAATGTCGGAAAAGGTATTTTCCCTGAAGTAAACATTGCAACATTAAAGCAACTGACCACCTTTGTTCATGAATATACGTCTAAAAAGCTAGGGTGATAAAGAGTGAGTAACAAGAAAACAGGTCTATTAATCATGGCGTACGGAACGCCAAGAAGTCTTGATGAAGTAGAAAGCTATTACACACATATAAGACGAGGACGTAAGCCTTCTCCTGAACAGCTGCAAGAACTTACAGAACGCTATGAACAGATCGGTGGAATCTCGCCACTTGCTAAGATTACAGAAGAGCAAGCGCAAAAAATTGAAGCAGAGATGAATGAGCGTTATCCCGATCGTGAGTTTAAAAGCTATCTTGGTCTGAAGCATATCGATCCTTTCATTGAAGATGCTGTGCAGCAGATGAAGGAAGATGGAATTGAAGAAGCAGTAACGCTTGTTCTGGCTCCTCATTATTCAACGTTCAGCGTTAAATCATACAACGGACGTGCTGTGGAAGAGTCTGCAAAAATTGGTGGACCATCATTTACGACGATCGACAGCTGGTATGATGAGCCAAAATATGTACAATTTTGGGCTGATGGAATTAAACAAACGTTTAACTCTATTCCAGAGAACGAACACGACAAAACCGTTGTGATCTTCTCTGCACACAGTTTGCCAGAAAAGATCCTTCAAATGGGAGATCCATATCCGACGCAACTTCAGGAAACAGCTGATCTGATCGCGAAAGCAGCGAATGTCCCTCATTATACGATCGGGTGGCAGAGTGCTGGAAACACACCAGAACCTTGGATCGGACCCGATGTGCAAGATCTAACAAGAGATCTTTATAACGAACATGGCTATACTCATTTTATCTATTGTCCTGTAGGTTTTGTGGCGGATCATCTAGAAGTTCTTTATGACAACGATTATGAGTGTAAAGTTGTCACAGATGAGTTGGGCGTGAACTATTATCGTCCTGAGATGCCGAATGCGAAGCCAGAGTTCATCGATTGCTTAGCTACGGTTATTGGAAACGCACTAGCAAAAGAAAGAATGTGAAAGAAATGAACGAGCGAAAGCACGTTATTATACTGGGCGGCGGCATAACAGGTTTAGCCGCTGCCTTTTATGTTCAGAAATATGCGAAGGAAGAGGGCAAAGCGGTCACCTTCACAGTAATTGAAGCGAGCAACCGTCTTGGCGGCAAGATTGATACGATTAACGAAGATGGTTTTGTACTAGAGCGTGGGCCAGATTCCTATCTTGCGAGAAAAACAGTAATGACCGAACTGGTTAAAGATGTTGGTCTAGGTGACGATTTAGTTTCTAATGAAACGGGTCAAGCTTATATTTTGCATAATATGAGGCTTCATCCTATTCCAGAAGGAGCAGTGATGGGCATCCCGACTAAAGTGATGCCGTTCGCGACAACTCCTCTATTTTCTGTTGCTGGAAAGGCAAGAGCGGGATTAGATCTTGTTCTTCCTAAACGAAAAAATGCGGAACAAGATATTTCTGTAGGTCATTTTTTTAGAAGACGACTTGGTGATGAAGTGGTTGATCGGCTGATCGAACCTTTATTATCTGGTATATACGCTGGCAGAATCGATCGACTTAGTCTGCAATCTACGTTTCCGCAGTTTGTAGAAACGGAAAAGAAACATAGAAGTTTAATCTTAGGCATGAAAAAGACGCAACCTAAACAGGAGAAGACTCCGATTTCGAAGAAGAAAAAAGGTGCCTTTTTAACACTTAAAGGAGGATTGTCCTCTTTTATTGAAGCTCTTTCAAAAGCAGTGCCAGAAGAGAATATAAAGACAGGGGTTTCCGTAAGAGCAGTCGAGCGTCTAGAAGATGGTGCATATTCAGTAATAATGGAAGATGGTTCCGTTATGACCGGAGATCACGTTATCGTCACGACACCTTATCCTATTACGAAGAAGCTCTTTGGGGGAACATTGTTTCCTGCAGGTTTTCACGACACAAAGCCAACATCAGTTGCAACTGTTGCGATGAGTTTTAATGAAGAAGACGTGAACTTTAGTCTTGATGGAACAGGTTTTGTCATTGCTAAAAGCGAGAAAACATCCATCACGGCGTGTACGTGGACGAGCCGTAAATGGCCGCACACGACGCCGAAAGGAAAAGTGGTCCTCCGCTGTTATGTAGGGCGTGCAGAAGATCAAGACATCGTTCATCAATCAGATGAAGTTATTTTAGAAAAAGTATTGGATGATCTGAAAAAGATCATGGGTGTTGATTCTCGTCCAGAATTCTACCATGTTTCTCGTATGATTGATTCGATGCCTCAGTATGAAGTTGGGCACAAAGAACAAGTGAAAAAGCTTAGAACGGCGTTTCAAAATGAGTTGCCAGGCGTAAGATTGGCCGGGGCTCCTTATGATGGCGTAGGATTACCAGATTGTGTGAATTCAGCTAAAGTGGCTGTTGATTCCTTGTTCAGCAAATAAATGATAGGGCAACAACTACTCCATTTCAACAAATAATAATTGAATATAATAAAAATTAAACGGCAAATGGATATGTTTGTCGTTTTTTATATTTTCTTGTAGAATGTTTCTGCTATACTGTAGGGAGAAAAAAGGAAGGGGGAAGCGTCGTGCAAGCCTTTGTAGAACCGTTATTTGTAAATATTGCAATCATATTTTCTTTTACACATCTTTTAAACATGTTCTTTCCCCTTCATCCTGGTGTCATCCCAAGCTATAAGAATCAAATCGTCTTTGGTTTGATCAGTGGAGCTGGTGCACTAGTTTGTATGTTGTTTCCGATCGAAACACTGAAGGACTCTTTTTTTGATCTTCGAAATGTTCCAATCATGATTGTTACATTGTATGTTGGCTGGCTACCGGGAGCGATCTGTTCGATAATTGTTGCGATCGCAAGGTTAGCTGTAGGCGGAGAACTAGCGTGGCTTGGTATCGTCTTAATCTCACTAGCATATGTGGTGTGTCTGATCTATCACGGGTTTTTTGATGAAGATAAACGCAGATGGGTTTCTGCGATTTATATTGCTTTGGTTTATACACTATTTTATATGTTGTTCATTCATACATATCTTGATTTTCTGACAATCGATTTTTATCTTGTCTATTTCTCGAGCTTCTTGATCGCATTCTTTTCATGTATCTTTTTAATCGAGAGACTTGTTAAGATAAACATGCAATTAAAGGAAACCGTTTACTTAGATAAGTTAGCGGTTGCAGGCCAAATGGCAGCAGCAATCGCACATGAAGTGAGAAATCCGATGACGACTATTCGTGGAATGATTCAGTTTCTAGGCAGCACGACTACAGATGCTAAGTTGAGAGAACATTCTCCGCTTTTAATCGAGGAACTAGATCGAACGAACAAAATCATCACAGATTATTTGTCTATGGTCAAGCCAGATGTTCCTAAACTCGAGACCGTTCCACTAGAAAAAGTACTAAGAGACGTTATCGCGCTTACTGCACCATACGGAGCGATCAATAACGTGGAGGTCACTGCTAGTCCATTAGGTCCTTACAATGTGTGCATTGATGAACCAAAACTTAAGCAAGGTTTAATAAATATTATCAAAAATGGGATAGAAGCGATCGAAAAAGGAGGAACGATCCACCTGTATCGTTATAAAGTTACAAAAAGAAGTATTACGATCGCGATTGAAGACAATGGTAAAGGTATGACAGAAGAGGAACTCGAACAAATCGGGTTACCATTTTATACAACAAAAGCAAAAGGTACGGGTCTTGGAATGATGGTAACCTATAAATTGATTCAGGATATGGACGGAAAACTTCGGTATGAGAGCGTACTTAATGAAGGTACCCGAGTTCTTTTAACCTTGCAGTTATGTACGAAACGAAATATGGTTAATGGTGAGGAGGTGGGATGATGGATCGCAGAAAAAGTATTTTAGACGCAGCGGAGCGCTCTTTTTCTATGTTTGGTTACAAAGCGAGTACTGTGGATCAGATCGCTAAGATTGCAAACGTTGGAAAAGGAACGATCTATACTTTTTTCGCTAACAAAGAAGAATTATTTTCGGAAATTATCACAAACTTAGTAACAGAGACGAAACTAGCGGCATCTTCTGCTATAAAAGAGGATCGCCCTTTTTACGAGAACTTGCATAATGCACTGTATGAAGTTGTTGAACTTCGTAAAACGCACAAGTTAGCCGTAAAACTCTCTCAGGAAGTGAAAGAATTAAACACTTCACCTGTAACGGAGGCTTTGCAGCGAATTGAAAAAGCAGTTTTGAATTTTGTTCAAAAAGAACTGGACAAGGCGGTAGAAAAAGGCGAGATTAAAAAATGCCATACAGATATTGTGGCGTTTATGATGGTGAAAGTATATATCGCTCTTATTTTCGATTGGGAACGTGATCATGAAGCTCTTCAGAAGGAAAAGATGCTTGAAGTTCTGGAGATGTTTGTAATGGATGGTTTAAGGAAACCATAGTATTGCAGAACCAAGAAAAACGTGTTACATTAAGTTGTGACCAAATTTCTATTTCGGTCATTTTTGAAAAAGTGGACTGTAAGAGTCTCTTTTTTTACCGATAAATGACCAAATGACTAAATTAGTCATTCAGTATTAGGAGGAGTGAACAACTGTGCTAAAAAGTATCGGAGCTCAATTTAAAGCAGTTTTTTCAAATAAAAAAATTGCTGTACCGGTCTTAGCAGTTCTATTTATACCTGTGTTATACAGCGGAATGTTTCTATGGGCGTTCTGGGATCCGTATGACAAGATGGAAGATCTGCCAGTGGCCGTAGTCAATCAAGATGAAGGTTATGAATATAACGGTGAGAACTTAACCGTTGGAGATGAGTTTGTAAAAAAACTCAAAGAGAATCCACAGTTCAAGTGGAAGTTCGTTAGTGAAGAAAAAGCAAAGCAAGGTTTGGAACATAACGATTATTATATGATGATTGAAATTCCTGAGAACTTTTCTGAGGAGGCAACGGCTCTATCAGGAAACTCGAACAAAAAGCCTGAGATTATCTATACACCGAATGCTGGCTTTAACTTTCTTGCAGCACAAATTGGCGGAACAGCTGTCGATAAAATGAAAGAAAGTCTGTCCAATGAATTAACAAAAACATACGCTGAAGTAATGTTCGATCAAGTCGAACAATTGGCTGGTGGATTGGAGAAAGCAGCAGATGGCTCCAATCAAGTAACAGATGGACTAAAAAAAGTAGCTTCTGGTAGTGGTGAGCTAGCTTCTGGGATGGAATCAAAAACACCACAGATCAACGAACTAAAAAATGGAGCAGTCCTTTTTAATTCAAAAATGACTGAGTTCGATAATGGAATCGATAAATTGCTTGCTGCTCATAAACAACTAGCAGATGGACAAGGTCAACTGAGTAACGGAGCACAAGCTCTAAAAGGTGGATTGAGTCAAGCGACAGCAGGTTCTGAAAAGATCAAGAACGGAAGCTTAGCTCTACAAGGCGGGGCATCTAAATTATCGAATGGCGCAAGCACGCTTGCAGGTTCGGTCAATGAGTGGAACGCTGGTGCACAAAAAGCAACAGCAGGTTCAAAGCAACTTGAACAACAATTAAATGCACTGATTCAAAATCAAGGAAACATGACTGACGAGCAGATCGCAGCATCTTTAAAACAGCTTGCGGCAGCTAGTAATGGCATAAATAATGGTTTGGATAGCTTAACTGCAGCAACAGGAAAGATCGCCGGCGGAGCGAACGAACTTTCTGCCGGAGCTAAAAAGCTAAGTGATTCACAAACAGCTTTAGCAAATGGAGCAGAAGAGCTTCATAACGGTCAGCTTAAACTAGTGGGCGGAGTCGATCAACTTGCGAGTGGTCAGGCAAAAGTAAACGAAGGTACGCAGACGTTCCAATCTAAATTAGGGGAAGCGGCTAACGGTAGTCAGCAACTGTTAGGTGCGAGTGGCAAGTTAGCAGATGGAACTTCCACAGTTGCAACAGGCTGGCAAGAAGTTACGGGCCATGTGAAGGAAATTCATAATGGAGAACAAAAGTTGCTTGATGGTAGCGGAAAACTTACCTCTTCATTAAGTGATGCAGCTGACAAAACTGGTGAGCTTGATCCAGACAGTGACATGTTCGAGCGAATTGCTAACCCTGTTTCTGTTAAAACAAAAACCTTTTCTGATGTACCGAACTACGGAACAGGCTTTGCTCCTTACTTCTTATCATTAGGTCTTTTCGTAGGAGCATTATTGATGTCGATCGTATTCCCATTACGTGATAAAGCCGGACACCCGCGTTCAGGATTCAGCTGGTTTGCTGGTAAGTTCACGTTCTTGGCTGTTGTCGGTGTAATTCAAGCACTGATTGCGGATGCGGTATTGATATATGGTCTAGGCATCGAAGTGAGTAACTTAGGAGCATTCCTTGGACTAAGTATCATCACGAGTCTGACTTTCTTAGCACTTATTCAATTACTTGTTACAGTGCTTGGAGATCCAGGACGTTTCGTAGCGATTATCATCTTAATCCTACAACTTACAACGAGTGCGGGAACATTCCCGTTAGAACTTATTCCGAACGGCCTGCAAGGATTCAATGCTTGGCTTCCTATGACATATTCCGTTTCAGGTTTTAAAGCGGTAATCTCAAGCGGAGATATGGAAAGCTTTAGCTTTAATCTATGGATTTTAGTAGGTTTCATGGCGATCTGTATGATTGGTACATGGGCTTACTTTGCAAGTCAGTTTAGAAAGAAGAATACGGAAGATGAAGGTTCAATAGCATAATTTTAGTTAACACCTGAGGGGGCAACATCCCTTCAGGTGTTTTTTGTATGGCAAGACGTAACTAAAAGGTTAGACAAAAAACTTTTAGAAAAGAAGTTTTCAAGCAAGCAAGCAAGGGAAACATAAGGTATGGACATTCTAATGGATGCAGCTTATTTTATGTAAAAAAGGAGAGAACCGAACTTGATAACTTTCAAAAACGTAGGGAAAACGTACCCTGACGGTTTTGAGGCCTTGAAGAATATTGACTTTCAAATTAAAGAAGGGGAGTTAGTAGCATTAATCGGGCCTAGTGGTTGTGGTAAGACAACGACCATGAGAATGATAAACCGTTTGATCGAGCCATCAAAAGGAACGATCCTCATTGATGGAGAAGATATTGCAAATCGAAACCCCGTTGAGCTGAGAAGGAATATTGGATATGTTATTCAACAAATTGGTCTATTGCCTCATATGACGATAGAAGACAACATTTCACTCGTACCTCGTTTAAAAGGGTGGGAAAAAGAAAAGTATGATGGCAAAGTTGATGAATTGTTAGATTTGGTTGGATTAGATCCTAAAACATTTAGAACGCGATATCCTTCTGAGCTAAGCGGTGGTCAACAGCAACGTATTGGTGTTATCCGAGCGCTTGCTGCAGAACCTCCTATCATCTTAATGGACGAACCATTCTCCGCACTTGACCCGATCAGTCGTGAACAGCTGCAAGATGAACTCGTTAAATTGCAAGATACCATTAAGAAAACAATCGTATTCGTTACCCACGATATGGATGAAGCGATTAAAATTGCTGACAAGATCGCAATTTTAAATAAAGGTGAGATCGTTCAGTTCGATACACCAGAAAGAATTCTGCGTCACCCTGCAAACGATTTTGTTAAAGGATTTATTGGAGAGAACAGATTATCTGCTGATGAATCTTCCATGCCAGAAGCGGTAGATCTTATGAGACCGAATCCTGTTACAGCAAAGGTAACGAGAGGACTTGCGGAATCATTAAAAATGATGAAGCGATATGGTGTAGATAGTCTCATGATCACAGACCAGCAAAACAAACTTCTTGGCATAACCACACTCGATAAAATCGAACAGCATTACCCTGAAGAAGACAAGACCATCGGTGATCTCATGGAAAAAGAGATTATTACAGTCGATGTTTCCTCAACGTACACAGAAGTTGCAGAAATCTTCGCAACTCATGGTGTTCATATGATTCCTGTACTTCACAATGGAAAACTTGTTGGATTAATCACACGTGCATCCATGATGCGCGGTTTAGCTGGGTTGAATATTTCCGCACAAAAACCTGTTGAAGGGGGTGCGGGCATTGAATAACTTTTTGATCACGATGAAAGATACGTTTGTTAACAGATGGCCAGAGATTCTTACAGGTCTTCAACAGCATTTATTTTTATCTCTTGTATCAATCTTGATCGCTGCAGTGATCGCTGTACCTCTAGGAATCTTTATTTCAAGAAGAAAAACGGTTGCTGAACCTGTTATTGGGGTTACAGCCATTTTTCAAACGATACCGAGTTTGGCTTTATTCGGATTCTTACTGCCTGTATTCGGAATCGGAAGCACAACAGCAATCATCGCACTAACTGTTTATGCACTTTTGCCTATCCTGCGTAACACATATACAGGGATAACCGGTGTAGATAAATCAGCCGTTGAAGCAGGTAAAGGTATGGGGATGACAAACTCCCAAATTTTACGGATGATCGAACTGCCGTTAGCTCTGCCGATCATCATGGCTGGTCTGCGTACAGCAACCGTATTAACGATTGGTGTAGCTACACTCGCGGCGTTTATTGGAGCAGGTGGACTAGGTGACCTGATCTACCGTGGATTGTCCACAACACGTAATGAGCTTGTCTTGGCAGGAGCGATCCCGGCTGCCTTGCTAGCTATCGTATTTGACTTTATTCTGCGACGCATTGAGTTAGCTACAGAACCTAAGGCTTCAAAGAAACGTGGTTCGTGGAAACTACCAGTCCTTATCGGAGTTCCAGTTGCTGCGCTCGTTCTTTTCTTTGCACTCCGTGGCGGTGGTGAAGAAGATGCAATTGTGATCACAGGTAAGAAGTGGACTGAACAATACATTCTTCCTTATGTAATTTCAGAATATGTGAAAGACAAAACAGATTATCCGGTAATCGTTAAAGAAGCGATCGGTGAGACGCCTATTCTTACAGAAGCAATCAAGAAAGGCGATATCGATCTATATGTTGAATATACCGGAACAGGCTATCTAACGATTTTAAAAGAAAAATATGATCCTAGTATGAAGCCTGAAGAGATTTATGATGCAGTAAAAGAAGGCTATGCGAATGAGTATAACCTTAAGTGGACAAAGCCACTCGGTTTTGAAAACACATATGCGCTAGCGTTAAATCCTGATACGGCGAAACAAGTGAATGTGAAGTCGATCTCTGAACTAGCACCGAAGTCGAACCAGCTTACTTTCGGTGGTCCAACAGAGTTCTTTGAACGTGAGGACGGCTATACGCCTTTTGTTGATACGTATAAGCTAAACTTTAAGGATAAGAAGAGTCTTGATCCGAACTTGATGTATTCTGCTGTTAAAGAAGGTAAGGTGGACGCAATTCCAGCGTACACAACAGATGGAAGAATCGTTCGTTTTAACTTAAAGACGTTGGAAGATGATAAGAAATTCTTCCCTCCGTATTACGCAGTACCAGTTGTTAGGGAAGAGACATTGAAGAAGTATCCGAAGCTTGAAGGTGTCCTCAATGAGCTTGAAGGGAAGATCTCTGAAGAAGATATGGCAGAAATGAACGCTAAAGTGGACCTTGATAAAGAAGATCCTCGGGAAGTAGCGCAAGATTTTCTGAAAAGCAAAGGATTGATTAAATAAAGTAAGAAACTGGACTCTTTATGGGGTCCAGTTTTTTTGTTTGTGGGTGGTTTGAGAGGGGGCAGCAGGGTCAATTAAGTCGTAAAGCTAATGAATTAAGTCGAAAGTGGATCACATTAAGTTGAAACAGAGGTGAATTAAGTCAAAAACTAGACCAATTAAGTCTAAAATCAAAAATAAAGGCGATTCGACATTTACACCCGCCACTTCAAGAGCAAAATAAAAAGCCGGTCCCTCAAAATCAGGAACCGACTATCACTATAATACTTTACTCAAAAACGACTTCGTACGCTCGTGCTGCGTATTACCAAACAATTCAGATGGTACATTTTCTTCAACGATATAACCGCCATCCATGAAGATCACGCGGTCACCCACTTCACGCGCAAAGCCCATCTCGTGCGTTACGACGACCATTGTCATTCCTTCACGCGCTAGGTCTTTCATTACTTCTAGTACTTCACCAACCATCTCTGGATCAAGTGCAGAGGTAGGTTCATCAAAAAGCATTATTTTAGGATCCATCGCAAGTGCACGGGCGATCGCAACACGCTGTTTCTGACCACCGCTTAGCTGAGAAGGATAAGCGTTAGCTTTGTCTTGCAAGCCTACTTTTGCGAGTAACTTCAATGCCTTATCACGAGCTTCCTCTTTATTGGCGCTTTTCACTTTAAGAGGAGCAAGTGTTACGTTTTCTAAGACGGTTTTATGAGGGAAAAGGTTAAACTGCTGAAAAACCATTCCAACATCTTCCCGGATTTTATTGATATTCGTTTTCGGATCTGTGATATCCGTTCCGTTCACGATGACTTGTCCACCAGTGATATCTTCAAGTTTATTGATACAGCGAAGAAATGTACTTTTTCCTGAGCCAGAAGGGCCGATCACGCAAACTACTTCTTGTGCTTTTATTTCTGCATTGATATCCTTCAATACCTCAAGATCACCAAAGGACTTTTTTAAATTTTTTACTGAAATCATGGTCTGGCTCCTTTCAAAGATCAAAACAAAATCGTGTATGTATTTTATCATAAGTTCGGTTGAATCGTAGTATTTCCTGCTTTTCTTGAAATCTTTAATTACAAAACTTTCTGAAAAAAGGATTGACCTGTGAATATTTCGTGAACTATACTCTGATTATGAAAACGATTTCATGATTTCGATTCCACAATTGTTTTAAGAGGAGAATCTGATGGCAACCATTCAAGATGTGGCGAAGAAAGCAGGATTATCCCGCACAACTGTCTCGAGGGTGATCAATGAACATCCATATGTGACAGAAGAAAAGAAACGTCTCGTAACACAGGCGATGCAGGAACTGAATTACGTGCCCAATTCATCAGCAAGACGTTTGAGGCGTCAGCAGACGGAAACAATCGCTGTTTATGTGCCTCGGATCACGAATCCATTTTTCAGTCATCTAGTTGAAGTGATGGAGAAGGAAGCCGCAAAAAAGGGCTACCAGCTTATTTTGTGCCAGACCCGTTATAAAAAAGAGCAAGAGCGTAATTTCTTAGAGCTTTTAAAAACAAAGCAAGTAGATGGTCTGATCTTAACGTCCATAGAAAACGATTGGAGTGAATTTGAACCATACTTATCGTTCGGTCCCATCGTGGTTTGTAACGAATACTCAGACTCTGCTCAAGTACCTTCTGTCTACTTAAACCAGATCGAAGGAAGCTATTTAGGAACGAAGCACTTGATCGACCAAGGCTATACAAAGATCGGGTATTGTACAGGCAACCACAAAAGCTCCAGAGTTTCCAAAGACAGAAAGATCGGATTCTTACAAGCGCTAGATGAAGCGGGAATCATGATGAAGGAAGAGTGGTTCTTTTACAACGCTTATAGTGTGCAAGACGGCTTTGCTGCATTTAAAAAATTGAGTGAGCTGGATGATAAGCCGCAAGCGGTTTTTACCGGTAGTGATGAAGTGGCAGCAGGTATTGCAAAAGCGGCGTTTGACGCGGGCTGGAAAGTACCAGAGGACATTGCTATCATCGGCTTTGATAATCAGCCTTTGGCAGCGTTAATGGATCTGACGACGGTCGAACAGCCGATCGACACCATCGCTAAGCAGGCCATGAATTTGATGGTAGAAGCGATTCAGGCAAAGAAACCTTTAAGTCGAAAAGAAGTGATCCTGCCATTTCAGTTGATCAAACGATCCTCAACGTAACTTTTTGTGGTGAAATGTAATCGTTTACAAAACAGGAGATTAGGGGGAAATACAATGAAGAAGCTAAAGAAATTCTCAAAAGTTATTTCTACTTCACTAGCGTTGTCACTTGTACTTGCAGCTTGTTCGGACAAAGAAGAAGGAAGCAGCAATAGTAACAAATCCGGCGGTGATAAAGACGAAAAAGTAACGATCGTCTATGCACGTGGTAAGGATGATACGCAAGGTACAACAGCAATGGTGGAAGCTTTTAAAAAGAAATACCCTAACATTGATGTGAAGTTTAAAGAGATGCCAGCAGATACAGGTAAGCAGCATGACGCATATGTAACAGCGTTCAACGCTAACTCAGATGAGATCGACGTTATCGATCTCGACGTAATCTGGCCGGCAGAATTTGCACAAGCAGGATTCTTAATGCCTCTAGACCGCTTTATGGAAAAAGACGGGATCAACCCAGATGATTATAACCAAGGTGCGATCACTGCTTCTAAATTTAAAGGAAAGCAGTGGGCCCTACCCAAGTTTATCGATGCGGGAATGCTTTTCTACCGTACAGATTTAGTTGACGCGGGTTCTGTTCCTAAGACGTGGGATGAGCTTTTAGCGAAGGCAAAGGAAACAAAAGGACAAGGTGGAACACAGTTTGGTTACTTGATGCAAGCGAAGCAATATGAAGGTCTTGTATGTAACGCGGTTGAATTCATCGCATCATACGGTGGTCAGATCATCGACGAAAATGGTGATGTGAAAGTTGACTCTCCAGAAGCGATCAAAGGAATCGCTAAACTTGTAGAAGTTGCAAACTCTGATGTTGTTCCGCAAAACGTAACAACGTTTGCTGAGCCAGAATCACACACAGCATTCATCAATGGTCAAGCGGGTCTTATCCGTAACTGGCCTTATCAATTCGCTTTAGCAAATGATGAGAAGCAATCTAAGATCGCAGGAAAAGTGGGAGTAGCTCCACTGCCAGCTGGTGATAAAGGTTCAGCTGCAGCACTTGGAGGCTGGATGGCTGGTATCAACAAAAACACGAAGCATCCTGAAGAAGCATGGAAATTCTTAAGCTTCATGGCTGGTAAAGAGGGACAAAAGATCGACGCGATCAAAGGTGGACACGCACCAACGATTCTTTCTCTTTATGAAGACCAAGAAATTTTAGATGCAAACCCATACTTTAAAGAAGAAGGCTTTGTAAACGCACTTGAAGCAGCAGTATCCCGTCCGGTGGCACCAAACTACCCTGAGATCTCTGACATCATTCAAGTACAAGTTTCTCAAGCTGTAGCGAAAAAGATCACACCAGAACAAGCAGCTAAAAACATGCAAAAAGAAATCTCTGAAAAATTAGTTAAGTAAGCAACGTAAATGGATAAGGGGTGTGCCTTTCTCTTTAGAAAGGCTCCCCTTACTTTTATAATTGGTATCGATTCCACACTCAAAGAGTGAAATGGATGGACGTAACAGCGCCCGTCCGTCGATTGCATTCGAATAGTAAGGAGCTGACACGTTTTGAAACCTGATCTAATGCCTAATAACCAAAAGCAAATAGCACCAAAAACGAAACAAAAGGCGAAGAAAAAGCGTTCTGATCGTTCGCTAGGTTACATGCTGATCGCCCCGTCAATGATCTTGATCTTAATCATTGCTATATGGCCCGTATTTCAATCTTTCTATTACAGCATGTTTGATCTGAGACTGAACAACCCAGCAAAATCTGAAGCGTATGTGTCGTATAAAGTGAATCTGCAAACCTATCTAGATAACTATCCGTTTTTGATCAGCTCACTAGAAGATGAAGTCGATCAAGCGACTGGAAAAACAAAATCAGAACTTGAAGAAATTAAAACTAATCTTGAAAAAGTAGACGCAGAATTAAAATCTGATGAAGAACTTCGTAGCAAGTATGATGAAGTAGATGAAAAGCTGACGGTGATGGAGCCGATTAGTGAAGAGCTCGCTGTTTCTGATTTGGACAAAGACGTAGCGCTCGATTTGGAAAAAGCTGTTACAGACTCTTCTGAACGAATCAGAGAGTTAAAGAGTGAACTGAAAAACCCAGAAGACGTGATCGGACTTTCATCATCATTAAAAGATTCCGTCATTACACCGAACTTTATTGGACTTAAGCATTACAAAGAAAATTTAACAGATAGCCGCATGTGGAAGGCGATTCAAAATACAACTGTCTTTACGGTCATCTCTGTTTTTGCAGAGCTCGTAATCGGTCTCGCGATCGCACTGCTTATCAACAAAGCTTTCTTTGGTAGAGGACTTGTTAGGGCAACCATCCTCATTCCATGGGCGATTCCAACCGCTGTTTCAGCATTTATGTGGAAGTATCTCTATGATGGCCAAAACGGAATCGTAGCAAAAGCTTTTGCGGAGATCGGATTGTTTGATCAGATGACAGATATGTTGACAACAAGCACGGGCGCTATGTTTGCCGTCATTTTCGCAGACGTATGGAAAACGACTCCTTATATGGCACTGTTATTATTAGCGGGACTTCAAACGATTCCGAGTTCACTATATGAAGCAGCAGCGATTGACGGAGCAAGCAAATGGAAGCAGTTCTTAAAGATCACACTGCCTTTGTTAAAGTCTAGCATCCTCGTTGCCTTGTTGTTCCGTACATTAGATGCATTCCGTGTGTTCGACTTAATCTATGTACTCACAGGTGGAGGTCCAGCAAACTCTACAGAAACGATATCCATCCTGGCTTACAAAGTCATGTTTGCACAGACTAATTTTGGTGAAGGTTCGGCGCTGTCGGTTATCGTCTTTGTCTGTGTAGCGATCATCTCTATGATCTACATCAAGTTCCTTGGACGAGACCTTTTAAATGATAGATAAAAACGGAACAGATAAAGGAGTGAATAGGAAATGAACAAAAAAGCTGGCCCAATGTTTTACGTATTCTTAACATTGTTTGTCTTCCTTGTCATGTTTCCGTTTTTATGGGTACTGGCAAGCTCGATCAAACCGGTTGCAGAACTGTTTGGCGACCGTGCGTTCATACCGTTTACAAACAATATGACAGGTGAGAACTATGAATCTGTATTTGTTAACTATCCATTTTTAAAATATTTATGGAACAGCTTAGTCGTTTCAACAATAACTACTGTCTATGCAGTTCTGGTAGCGAGCTTTGCGGCTTATGCAATCGCACGATTAAACTTTAAAGGAAAAACAGTCATCCTTGGATTAGTGTTATCGGTATCCATGTTTCCACAGATTGCAACGATTTCACCGATTTACATCGTATTGAAAAACCTTGGATTAACGAACAGCTATCTAGGATTGATCATTCCGTATACAACCTTTACGTTGCCATTATCCATCTGGCTTCTCGTCACGTTTTTCCGAAAGATCCCGTTCGATCTTGAAGAAGCAGCAAAAATGGACGGGGCATCACCGATGCAAACGTACTGGCGTGTGATCTTGCCTTTAGCGATACCAGGAATTTTCACAACAGCCATTCTTGTATTCATATCAGCGTGGAACGAGTTTCTGTTTGCGTTAACGATCAATACCGATGATGAGTTCAAAACAGTTCCGGTCGGGATCGCGATGTTTGAAGGACAGTTCACGATTCCTTGGGGAGAGGTTACAGCAGCAACCGTTATCGTAACGGTGCCGCTTGTGATCATGGTTCTGCTTTTCCAACGCCGAATCGTGTCGGGACTAACTTCAGGTGCGGTAAAAGAATAGTTTCGAATGTAAACCCTCGCTAAAAAGCGGGGGTTTTTCTGTGTCATCGTTTCAAGATGTGTTCATTCTTATTCAATAAATATATTTATAGATAGGGATTTATTTTCTAATTTGTATTATAGATAAATGACGTCTACAATAGGAATTGTTAAAGAAATAACTTACTTTTTGTTAGGAGGAATTAGACGATGTCTAAACATATATTAATGGTCGTAACTACGGCTGATCACATGAACAACGAACACTCAACAGGATTATGGCTTTCTGAATTTGGTGAAGCTTATGTGGAGTTTGCGAATGCTGGCCACAATATTACAGTAGCAAGCCCTAAGGGTGGAAAAGCGCCTGTAGATGACCGCAGCTTAGAAGGGGAAGTGCCTCAAGAGATACAAGACACAGCTAAATATCTTGAGAACACAATAAAATTAGAAGAAATCAATGAGCTTGATGCTTTTGATGCGATCTTCTTGCCTGGAGGTCATGGAACTATGTTTGACCTTCCAGAAAACACAAAACTGCAAGAGGTTATTCGCGACCTTTATGAGCAAAATAAAGTAGTAGCAGCGGTATGTCATGGACCAGCAGGCCTAGTTGGTGTGAAACTTTCTGACGGTACACCGTTAGTAGCAGGAAAAAAAGTGACTGCATTCACAGATGCTGAAGAAGTAGCAACTACTCTTGATCAATATATGCCTTTCTTGTTAGAAACACGCATGCGTGAACTAGGCGCACAATTTGTTGCTGCTGAAAATTGGTCAGATCATGTACAAAGAGATGGACAACTCATTACGGGTCAAAATCCACAATCTACAGTTTCTGTGGCTAAAGAAGTTTTGAAGCAGTTAGCATAATTATGGATAAACCTGCAGACCTTTATAATAAAAGGTTTGCAGGCTTTATTTTTTGTGAACATTGAAAAGGAATAATTGAGAGGAGAATATAGGATGAAAGCTTTACTTTTGAAAGATCTTAATCAATGGAAAGAAATGAAGGTAGAAGAAATAGACAAGCCAACTGCAGGAAAGGGAGAGGTTGTAGTAAAAATTCATGCGGCTGGACTAAATCCGGTCGATTATAAAACGGCAACTGGAGGGAATCCGAACTGGACGTATCCTCATATTTTAGGGCTTGATGCGGCAGGTACCATACATGAAGTTGGAGAAGGAGTAACGGATTGGAAAATCGGTGATCGTGTAGTGTATCATGGAGATTTTAACAAAAAAGGGGCATACGCTGAATATGGAGTAACAACAGCACATACCATCTCACGTATTCCAGATTCTCTATCATTTGAAGAAGCAGCTGCTCTTCCAACAGCTGGCTATACAGCTTATCAGGCTTTGTTCAGAAAATTACCTATGTCTTCAATCGATACGATTTTGATTCATGCAGGTGCGGGTGGTGTAGGTGGTTTTGCGGTTCAACTCGCAAAAAATGCAGGGAAAACAGTTATCTCCACAGCATCCAAACACAATCATGAGTATGTTCGTTCATTAGGAGCAGATCTTGTGATCGACTATAAAGAAGACGACGTTAAGGAAAAAGTGATGGCATTTACAAATGGTAGAGGTGTTGATGCAGTTCTAGACACAGTTTCTAGAGACAATGCAACTGCATCACTCGACTTGATCGCATACAACGGGCACATCGCACATATTGCCGGCGCTCCGGATTATTTGAAGGTAAAACCATTCACTCGAGTGATCTCATTCCATGAAGTAGCATTAAACGCCATCCATCATAACCAAGACGAAGTGGCAGAACGCGACTTAGCCAAAATGGGTGATGAATTATTGGCACTGGTTGCAGAAAAGAAGGTTTCTCCACTTATTGAACAAGTGATCACACTAGAAGAAGTACCTGAAACTCTTGTAAAACTTTCAGAGAGACATGTTAAAGGCAAGATTGTTTGTAAGATTGTTTAAGGAGATGATTTTTTGACAATTACCATTAACGCAATACTCAAAGCAAATCCAGGTAAAGAGGAAAGTTTGCGCGAAGAATTGATTAAGGTTGTACAAGCATCACGTAATGAAGAAGGTTGTATCAGCTATACACTTCACGAATCTACTGAGGATCCTGAGACTTTTGTTTTTTATGAAAAGTGGCGTGATGAAGATGCGCTTAACAGGCACATTGATTCACAGCACTATAAAGCCTATCGTAAGAATATAGAAACGCTTGTACAGAATAGAGAAGTATACCGCTTAAACGTCATCGACCTATAAAATGACAAACTGCATCGTATCTCTTCCGGAGCGGTGCAGTTTTTTTGATGCTTTTTAGAAGGGAGGAATTTTTTTGATTGATTTTGAATGGTACCGAAGTTTTATCAGCATCTACAAGCATCGTTCCGTTTCTGCGGCTGCAAAAGCTAGAATTTTAACTCAGCCTGCCATGAGTCAGCATCTAGCAGCTTTAGAAGCAGAAATAGGAGAGCCTCTATTTATTCGTGCTCCCCGAAAGATGATACCTACTGACAAAGGAAAAGAGCTGTATACAAAGATTGTTCCGCTTATAGAGAACTTAGAAAATACGACTTTAGAAATGCTTCATAGTTCATCTGGCAATGGACGTGCACCAGTTATCCGAATCGGTTCGCCTGTAGAATATTTTACGATACGAACTCTTCCTAAAATACGAGACTTAAATATTCGTTTTTTATCTCAGTTTGGAGTGGCGGGTACATTACTCGAAAAGCTAGAGAAGGATGAAGTAGATCTTATTCTGACGACTCAAAAAATGCAGCAGCAAGGAATTGAATATCAAAAGCTCGAGGATGAAGTGTTTGTTGCTGTGGTACCGCCATCCTATGAAACGAGTGCCGGGAATGATGCTGTTGAAATTGAACGATGGCTGAACAAACAGAACTGGCTGAGCTATGGATTGGAACTTCCTATCATAAGAAGGTATTGGCGTGACCATTTTAAAAAGCGGCCAGACTTTCAACCTTGTCACGTGATACCTGATCTAAGATCTGTGTTAGAGGGCATTGAAAATGGGTTGGGCATGAGCATACTTCCCACTTATCTAGTTGAAAAATCATTGCAAGAAAATCGTGTGAAGGTATTGTTTCCTGAGCTAACCACAGAGAACACCATCTATGTGGCATATAAAGTAGAACAAAAAAACAACCCTGTATTGGTAAAAGTACTAGAGGCTCTTAAACGCAAAAACTAGTGTAAACAGTAGTGCATTGTGTAGACTAGTAAATAAAAAGGCGGAGGGCTAGAGTTATGAAACTAACGGTCATCGGATATTGGGGTGGTTATCCAGGAACGGGTGAAGCCACATCGGGATACCTTCTTCAGAGCGGAGGATACAATCTGCTTATCGATTGTGGAAGCGGTGTGCTCTCACAATTGCAAAAGTATATACAACCAGAAAAACTAGATGCAGTTGTATTATCACATTATCACGCAGATCATGTGGCTGATGTAGGAGTTCTTCAATACAGTCGTCTCATCCAGTCATTTTTACAAAAAGGAATACAGACGCTTCCAATCTATGGTCACGATAAGGATCAAGATGGTTTTCGCTCGCTCACGCACGGGACAACCACTAAAGGATATGCCTATCATCCAGATGAAGTGTTGAAGGTTGGGCCATTCACGATTACGTTTCAACTGACGAAGCATGCTGCGGTTTGTTATGCGATGCGGATTACGGATGGAAAGCATACGATTGTATATACGGCAGATACTGCGCTCATTCCTGAACTCGTTCCGTTCAGCCGATATGCGGACTTGTTAATCGCAGAATGTAACTTTTACAAAGGGATGGATGGAAGTGGCCCAGGCCACATGACATCAGAAGATTGCGGCAAGCTAGCACATGAGTCTGAAGCTCGTGAACTGCTTCTTACTCACCTTCCTCATTTTGGTCAGTTATCACAGCTTGTCACAGAGGCAAAAGAGGTGTATAACAATAAAGTGGAGCTTGCCTCTTCCGGCTGGACGTGGGGAGCTTAAAGATAGGGACTGAAAGAGGAGAGAAATATGCTTTTTATTGATAATGAAAATATTACAGACCCAAGAGTGAATCTAGCTATAGAAGAGTTCGCTTTAAAACATTTAGACATCAATGAAACGTATTTGCTTTTTTATATAAATGAACCATCGATCATCATCGGTAAGAATCAGAATACCGTTGAAGAGATCAACGCGGATTATGTTCGTGATGAAGGTATTCATGTGGTTCGTCGTTTATCAGGTGGCGGTGCCGTATATCATGATCTCGGAAACTTAAACTTCAGTTTCATCACGAAAGATGACGGTAATTCGTTTCATGATTTTAAGAAGTTTACCGATCCTGTTGTAAAAGCACTGAAAAAACTCGGTGTGAACGCTGAATTAAGTGGACGAAACGATATTTTGGCTGACGGTAAGAAAATTTCCGGAAACGCACAGTTTTCTACAAAAGGCCGTATGTTTAGCCATGGCACTTTGCTTTTTGATTCTGAGATTGAAAATGTAGTTTCTGCCCTAAACGTACGAATGGACAAGATCGAGTCAAAAGGTATCAAGTCTATCCGCAGCCGAGTAACCAATATCCGCGAGCACTTGGATGAAGATATGACGATGGAAGAGTTCAAACAGACGCTATTAACGTATCTCTTTGAAGAGTTCGATTCTATTCCGAAGTATGAACTGACAGAAAGCGATTGGGAAGAAATCCGCAAAATCTCAAGAGAACGTTATGCAAACTGGGATTGGAACTACGGAAAATCACCGAAGTTCAACGTAGAACTCTCAAACCGTTTTGCTGCAGGCTCTGTTGACATCCGTCTGCACATCGTTAAAGGAATCATTCAAGAAAGTAAGATCTTTGGAGATTTCTTCGGTGTAGGTGACGTATCAGATATCGAAAACAAGCTGAACGGTGTTCGTTATGACCGCGAGGCGATCGAAAATGTGTTGGAAGATATTGATTTGACTCATTACTTTGGTAATGTAACGCGTCAGGAGTTTCTGGATTTATTATATTAGGAAGAAAACCGCCTTTTCATGGGCGGTTTTTTGTTGTTTTTATCGTTTATAAGTCTTCAGGTTGAATTATAAGTCTTCAAAAAAATTTATACGTCTTCAAATTTTTTTATAAGTCCTCATCATCAATTTATAGGTCTTCACCATTTCATCCGAAATTGTTTCTCTAAACGGGCTGTTTCAGCACTCAAAATCATTTGACAGAAAATTATTATAAATGATAAGCTGAAACCAAATACATCACACAATAATTAGATAACGGTACAAAAACGTCATATTTTTTTAATCTCAATTGTAATCGCTTACATATTATAAAGGGAGATGAAAGAATGATCCTCCATCCACAAGTGGAATGTATGAGTCGTGATGAAAAAGAAGAGTTGCAGCTTCATCGGCTAAAGCAGACGGTAAAGAGCGTTTATGAGAATGTCCCTTTTTATAAACATGCATTTGATGAAAAAGAAATTCACCCTTCTACGATCGAATCATTAGAAGATCTTCAAAGACTTCCTTTTACCGTAAAAAAAGATCTTCGAGATCATTATCCTTTTGGACTTTTCGCAGTTCCGAACGATCACCTTGTCCGACTGCATGCCTCTTCTGGAACGAGCGGTAAACCAACAGTGGTGGGCTATACAGAAGGAGACATCGAGCGATGGAGTAATATGGTTGCACGTTCTATCGCGATCGCTGGTGGCGAACCTGGTCACGTGCTTCATAATGCATATGGTTATGGTCTGTTTACTGGAGGGCTCGGGCTTCATAACGGATCAGAGCGGCTAGGCATGATTACCGTTCCTGTATCGGGAGGAAACACAGAGCGGCAAATCCTTTTGATCGAAGACTTTAAACCACAGGTGATCTGCGGAACGCCATCTTATATCTTAACCATCGCTGAAAAGATGGAGGAGATGGGAAAAGATCCAAAAGCCACTTCCATTGAATTTGGAATTTTTGGAGCCGAGCCGTGGTCAGAAGAGATGCGTGCAACGCTTGAAGAGAAGCTTGGTATTAAAGCGATGGATATCTATGGATTGAGCGAAGTAATGGGGCCAGGTGTTGCGATGGAATGCCATGAGGCCCAGGATGGCCTTCATATTATGGATGATCATTTTATAGCTGAGATCATTAATCCTGATACGCTTGAACCAATGCCAGATGGTCAGTATGGAGAGCTTGTGTTTACGAGTTTAACGAAGGAAGCTTTTCCGATCATTCGATATCGTACAGGAGATATCGCTTCTATTAATCGAGTACCTTGCAGCTGTGGAAGGACTTCCATACGAATGAGTCGTGTTAAGGGCCGGATCGATGACATGATTATCGTTCGTGGAGTTAACGTGTTTCCATCTGAGATTGAGAATTGTCTTCTTTCGATCGAGGATATTGTCCCTCACTATCAAGTTCATATTTTAACTGAAGGTTTAAAAGAGCATATTGAACTTCATGTAGAGATGACAGAACAACTTTATGCTGTAACAAACGGGGACGAAAATCATGAGGCGTCACATCTTTTAAAGAAGACGATTACCAAAAAAATTAAAGACACATGTCTCGTATCCATGAACATTAAAGTGTATCCACCAAAAGGGATTCCACGTTCTGAAGGGAAGGCGATTCGTGTGGTTAGACAGATACAGAAAAAAATGGGCGTATAATTACTTTTCAATCGTATGACGATAATTTATAATGACGGTAAATAAACGTAACATAATAGGAGGAAAACAACATGACAGTTGGTATGAGTTTTAATCAGCTTAGTGAAGAAGAGAAAATGACACATTTTCTTGATCGGATCAACGCCGGTGAAAAGATTGAACCGGATGATTGGATGCCGGAAGATTATCGCCTGCAGCTGATTCGTTTGATTTCCATGCATGGCATTTCAGAAATTATGGGAGCGCTTCCAGAAAAAGAGTGGGTACCGAAAGCGCCTTCTCTTCACCGTAAACTAGCGATCATGGCAAAAGTTCAGGATGAGATGGGGCACGGACAGCTCTTGCTTCGCGTGGCAGAAGATTTGATGGCACCACTTGGCAAGAACCGCCACGACATCATGGAAGATCTTTTTTCAGGTAAATTAAAGTTTCATAACGTGTTTCATATGGACGCTCCAACATGGGGCGATGCGGGAATCATCGCTTGGCTTGTGGATGGAGCGGCAATTATCTCTCAAAGCATGATGCTTGATTCTTCTTACGGTCCATACGCTAGAGCGTTAAAGCGTATCTGTGCGGAGGAAGTTTTCCATGCGCAACACGGTGAGAGCATCATTTTAGCGATGGCCGAAGGAACTCCGGAACAGCGTGATATGCTGCAGGATTCATTAAACCGCTGGTGGGAATCACTGATCATGTTCTTCGGACCAAAGTCTGCAAAAGAAACTGGAAACTCGAACGCGGATAAGAACATCATGTATAAGATTCGTACAAAAACAAACGAAGACCTTAGACAAGAATTCTTTACAAAATACATTCCGCGCATCTGGTCGCTTGGGTTAACCATTCCAGATGATACGATCCGCTTTGATGAAGATACTCAAATGTGGATTTATAAAGATGCTGACTGGAGCAAGTTCAAGCAGATTGTTTCTGGTAACGGACCACAATCACAGAATCGTTTAGATCTGCGTCGCCGCTCCTATAAAAATAACGAGTGGGTACGCGCGGCACTCGCTGCTAAAAAGGTGATCTAAGAGCGGAAAGGAGAGAAACAAAGGTGAATGAATCAACAAATGAGTTTTACAACGTGTATGAAGTATTCAGCAAGAAAACAGATAAATCTCCGTTTCAGCATAGTTTCAGCCTTTTAGCACCGAACGCAGATATGGCTCTCATCATGGCAAAAGAGAACTTCTTCAGAAGAGAAACGGTCGCTGACATTTGGGTTGTGAAAAGAGAGAATATCAGGGGACTTAACCAAGACGAAAGAGAGATGCTGAAACGTCTTGATAAACAATATAGAGAAACAAAAGGATATGGCTATCTGAAGAAGAAGTGGCGTGACTACAACCAGGAGCAGTTTACCGAACAGCACATCCTTGGCGGAAGGGGAGACAATTCATGACACAGGAAACGTTAAAACCACAAGAGAAGAAAGCGTTGATCGAGTTGCTGTATCAACTGGCAGACGACGATTTTCTTCTTGCGTTCCGCGGATCGGAATGGCTAGGTCTCGCACCGCACATCGAAGAGGATGTTGCGTTTTCATCGATCTCACAAGATATGATGGGGCATGCAAACCTTTACTATAACTTGCTTGAAGACCTTGGAGAAGGAGAAGCAGACAGAATTGCTCACCTCCGATCACCTGATCAGTTTCGAAATGCGATCATCTTAGAAGAAGTGAACGGACCCGGCACGTACTTAAAAGAACCAGATTACGACTGGGCGTTTACCGTTGTACGAAACTACTTTTACGCGGTTCACAAGCATATTCGTCTAGACTCATTGCGTCACTCTTCTTATGAACCTCTAGCAGAAGCGGCCCATAAAATCATGACAGAGCAGTATTACCATCTGATGCATTGGGAGATCTGGTTCAAGCAGCTTATGACGAGTACAGATGAAGCGATCCTGCGAATGACAGCAGCCATCCAAAAGGTTTGGAAAGACTTTGGCGGAGTTCTTACGCTCGGACCGTATTATGAAGATATCGTAAAGGCGAACTTCATCGATGATGAGAACGTAATGAAAAAGAGATGGAACAACAAGATTGAAGCTGTCTTAAAAGAAGTAGGTGCATCTTATCCGGGTGAACCACGCATGGAAAGAGGCAACGGTCGAAACGGTGTCCACACCGAAGACTTAAAACAAGCCACTTCAACACTGTCTGAAGTTTATGCAACAAATCCCGCTACTGGCTGGTAAGACGATTTAGAAAGGAGATGAACCACGTGTCCGAATTGAAAAGCAGCATGACTGAAAGTGTGATGGACGCGCTTGGGGATGTAAAAGATCCTGAAATCGCCTCTGTCAGTATATTGGATCTCGGAATGGTGCATGAAGTTGATGTGACAGATGGAGCAGTGAAAGTATCTGTTCTTCCTACGTTCTCTGGCTGTCCAGCTCTTCACATCATTGAACGAGATATAAAAAAAGTGGTTGAAAATGTAGAAGGAATTACTTCAGCAGAAGTGAAATTTGTATTTACACCATCGTGGACAACAGACCGCATTACACCCGAGGGACGAGAGAGATTAAAAGAGTTCGGTATCTCACCGCCACCAGCTAACCATGTGATGGGTGAGCCTTGGGAGATCGATTGTCCGTATTGTGGATCAACATACGTAACGATGGAAAACATCTTTGGACCAACAGCCTGCAGAAGTATCCTATATTGCAAGTCGTGCAAGAACCCGTTTGAAGCGATGAAACCTGTTGCTGATATGGGGTAAGACAAAAGATGAGTTTAAAAATAGGGAGGAAACACACATGGTAAAACTAATCGCACTTTACAAAACACCGGAAAACTTGGAGCAGTTCGACGAGCACTATTTTGGACATCATACAGAGATCACAAAAAAGATTCCTGGACTTCGCAAAATGGAAGTAACAAAAATTGTAGGCTCTCCGATGGGCAAAAGCGACTATCACATTCTTTGTGAGATGTACTATGACGATCATGATGCGTTAAAAGCGGCTATGAAGTCTGATGAAGGGAAAGCTTCTGGTAAAGACTTGATGAGCTTTGCAGCTGAACTCGTAACACTTATGATTGGTGAGGAAATCAATGAGTAATTACGAAACAATTCTAACCTCTATTGAAGATGGGATCGCCTCCATTCAATTAAACAGGCCGCGTGTATTAAACGCGATCAACCGGCCGATGGTTACGGAACTATTAGATGCTTTTGAAAGCTTTGACCGTAATGATGAGGTAAAAGCAATTGTTTTAACAGGTAGCGAGCGTGCATTTGCAGCCGGTGCCGACATTGATGAGATGAAAGAAGATACAGCGGTCTCTCTTGAACTATTAAACCAGTTTAAAGAATGGGATCGACTCGCAACAATCAAAAAGCCGATCATTGGTGCCGTCAATGGCTACTGTTTTGGCGGAGGTTTTGAACTGGCATTATGCGCAGACATCCTCTTCGCAGCAGAAAACGCACAGTTTGGATTTCCGGAGATCAAACTTGGTGTGATGCCTGGTGCTGGTGGAACAGTAAAACTTACAAAACTGATGGGTCAAAAGAAAGCACTTGAGTGGCTTTGGCTCGGTGATCCGATGACAGCGGATGAAGCACTTCAATATGGCGTAATCAACCGTGTGATCGCACCAGAACTTGTAGTGGACGAGGCGAAAAAGTATGCGAAGATTGTAGCTTCTAGAGCGCCGTTATCTACGCGTTTAATAAAAGAGACGGTTTATAAGTCTATTGATTATTCCACACACGAAGGCATGCAGTTCGAACGTAAAAACTTTTATCTATTATTCTCGTCGCAGGACCAAAAAGAAGGCATGCAGGCTTTTGTTGAAAAGCGTCCAGCAGAATTTAAAGGGAAGTAGGGGGATATGAACATGTTTGAAACGATCAGCTACGAAACTAGAGGGAAAACGGCTTGGATTACTTTAAATCGTCCTGATAAGCTTAATGCTTTCACTTCACTCATGCATAAGGAAATGGTTTCAGCGATAAAAGAAGCCAACAAAGATAGCAATGTGAGAGCGGTTGTTATAACGGGTGCTGGACGTGCGTTTTGCTCTGGTCAAGATCTAACAGGTTCACCAGAGGGCGCTGATTACGGTGATGTTCTTCGTAAAGGATATAACCCTATGGTGCAAGCATTAGTTGCCATGGAAAAGCCAGTCATCGCAGCTGTGAACGGGGTAGCAGCTGGTGCAGGAATGAGCCTCGCTCTAGCTTGTGACTTCCGTATCGCAAGTGAGAAAGCGAGCTTTATAGAAGCGTTCATCCATGTTGGTCTCGTACCTGACTCTGGGAATCTGTACTTCTTGCCTCGTTTAGTCGGTCATGCAAAAGCGATGGAGCTAGCTGTGTTAGGTGAGAAGATCACCGCTCAACAAGCGAAAGAGTTTGGTCTCGTTACTAAAACGGTTAGTGAAGAGGAGTTCATGCTCGAAGTGGAAACGTTCGCTGAGAAACTAGCAAACATGCCAACAAAAGCAATTGGCCTCATTAAACGCTATATGAATAAAAGCTGGGAAAGCGATTTGAATGAAGTGTTAGAATATGAAGCACAAGCGCAAAAAATTGCTGGAGAGTCAGCGGATCATCAAGAAGGTCTGCATGCATTTATAGAAAAGAGAAAACCTGCATTCACAGGAAAATAGACATCTAGACTAAAAGGAGTGGAGAACATGAGTACAAAAACAGAAGTTAAAGCGGTAAAACGTGACGTATATGAAATGGTGATAGGCGGACAAAGTGTTGGTGGATCTGAGGGCGAATACTTTGTTACATATAACCCGGCAACAGGTGAACCATTAGCGAAAGTAGCAAAAGCAACAAAAGCTGATGTGGATTCTGCTGTAAAGGCTGCAAGAACTGCTTTTGAAACAGGAAAATGGAAGCGCTCTCCTGTAAATAAACGTTCTCGCACGATGAACAAGATTGCTAGTATCATGCGTTCTCGTTTCAACGAACTTGTTGAGCTTGAGATTTTAAACAGCGGAAAATCTTTAAGTGCTGCACAAGGACAAGTCATGCAAGCGATTGAAGATTTTGAGTTTTACGCTGGGGCTATCGTAAGCCACCGTGGTGCTGTAAACCCTATGCCAGGGCCTTTCATGAACTACACGTTAAAAGAGCCTCTAGGCGTTTGTGCACAGATCATTCCTTGGAACTACCCGATGATGATGGCAGCATGGAAAATTGCACCGGCGATCGCAACAGGTTGCTCTGTCATCTTAAAGCCGGCTAGCTTAACACCACTTACAGCGATCGTAATGACAGAAATCTGCCACGAAGCAGGTGTTCCTGAAGGTGTTGTAAACATCATTACAGGTGATGGAGCTACAGTTGGTTCATACCTTGCTGAACATGAAGGTGTTGATAAAGTAGCGTTCACTGGTGAAACAGGAACAGGAAAAGACATCATGGCAAAAGCATCTCAAACGTTAAAACGTGTAACACTTGAACTTGGCGGGAAATCTCCTAACTTAGTTTTTGCCGATACAGATCTTGATGCAGCAGTTGACGGCTCGTTATTCGGTATTTTCTATAACACAGGTCAATCTTGTGAAGCACGTTCTCGCTTGTACATTGAGGAAAGTATCTATGACGCGTTCATGGAAAAGTTCGTTGAAAAAGCGAAGAAGCTTGTACTAGGTAATCCACTTGATCAAGGTACACATGTTGGTGCGATCATTTCAGAACGCCAGCTTGAAGTAATCGACGGCTACGTGAAATCTGCTGAAGAAGAAGGAGCAACAATCCTTCTAGGCGGAGGACGTGCAAAAGTGGACGGTTATGAAAGCGGTCATTGGTATCTTCCAACGATCATTACGGATGTAAACGAAGACATGAAAGTGGTTAAAGAAGAAATCTTCGGACCGGTTGTCGTTGTATCGACGTTTAAGGACGAAAAAGAAGCTGTGAAACTAGCAAACAACACAGACTTCGGTTTAGCTGCAGCGATCTGGACGAAAGATCACGCAAAAGCAACGCGAGTAGCAGGCATGATTCAAGCTGGAACGATTATGATCAACTCACCGTTCTCAGCATTCCCAGGAACACCGTTCGGTGGCTACAAGCAATCAGGTTTTGGCCGCGAGCTATGCATCGAGACACTCGATCTTTATTCAGAAACAAAGAGCGTCGTGTCCTACACAGGATCACGTCCGTTGAATCCTTTTAATCTGTAAAAACAAAATAACTGTTTATTTAAGCTTTGTTGCTTGTGGGAGAGTTGATTTCCGTTTCAGATGCTCGCTTTCCGCGGGGCAGGCGGTGAGCCACATTTGAAGCGTTTCACTCTTAAGTGTCTCACCTGCCGGCCTGTCCCGCAGGAGTCTCGCATCTTCCACTACAATCACCTTTAACAGAAGGTTTTAAAGCTTTTCTGTCAGTGATTTATTTAGTAAAGAACAAAACAAAAGCGAGCCTTAGTGCTCGCTTTTTATACAAGAATTTGCTGCAAAGAGATTTGAATTACTACTTCATTGAATAGTTAATTGGAGCGGAAAGGCGAGACTCCTGCAGGATGAGTGGGACAGGTGAGACCGTTCAATGACGCAAAGCGGCGAATGGGCTCACCGCACACCCTGCGGAAAGCGAGCCTTGCAGCGGAAATTAAACTCCTTCAAAAGCAGTATTGCATACAAAACGTTAAACATTTGTTTAAAAGAAAGGCAGGAGAGACTATTGTTACAAAATGCTGTAGTCATCGGATCTGGTGTGATGGGAAGAGGAATCGCCTACGTGAGCGCAGTTGGCGGTTTTGATGTTCAGCTCGTAGATGTAAAAGAAGAACAACTCGAAAATGCAAAAAAAGAGATCGATTCTATTTTTTCAAAAGCAGTATCTCGTGGAAAGTTATCACAAAGTGTAGCTGAAGAAGCGCAAGCAAGACTTTCATATGCTACGAATCTATCAGCAGCGGTGAGCGGTGCAGATCTAGTGATCGAAGCTGTTCCAGAAAACATAGAGATCAAGCGTGCTGTTTTTGAAGAACTAGACCGTTCTGCACCAGAGCATTGTGTCCTTGCGACAAACACTTCAACGATGAGTCCGACAGAAATAGGATCATTTACGAAACGTCCTGAAAAAGTAATCGCCATGCATTTCTTTAATCCGGTCCATAGAATGCCACTCGTCGAGATCGTTCGCGGACATGAAACAAACGATGAAACGGTTGAACTTGCTAAGGAAGCAGCTGTGAAGATGGGAAAAGAAACCGTAACGGTTAACGAGTTCCCAGGATTCGTTACAAGCCGAATTTCAGCTATGATTGGGAATGAAGCATTCTATATGCTGCAAGAAGGCGTTGGTACGCCAGAAGACATCGACAAAGCGATCAAACTTGGTTTGAATTTTCCGATGGGACCATTCGAACTTGGCGATTTAGTAGGTCTAGATACACGACTGAATAACTTAAACTATCTTCATAAAACGTTAGGTGAAAAATATCGTCCGGCACCACTATTAGTGAAGTATGTTAAAGCGGGAAGACTTGGCCGAAAGTCAGGTAAAGGGGTATACGACTACACCACGGAAGATAACGGGGTGAAAAAGTGATGAGAGAGGTTGTCATCGTTGATGCTGTCCGCACGCCTATAGGGCGATATAAAGGTGGACTAAAAACGGTTCGCCCCGATGATCTAGGAGCAGTAGTAATCAAAGCACTTGTTGAAAGAAACCCTGAACTTCCTGTCCACGAGATCGAAGAAGTAATATTCGGAAACGCAAACGGAGCAGGAGAAGATAATCGTAACGTGGCAAGAATGTCCGCTTTACTCGCAGGACTTCCTGTTGAAGTTGGGGGAACGACGATCAACCGTTTATGCGGATCTGGTATGGATGCGGTCATTTACGGTGCTAGAGCCATCTTGGCTGGTGAAGGAGATATCTTCATCGCGGGTGGAACGGAGAGTATGACACGCGCACCACTCGTGATGGGAAAGCCTGAAGTCGACTATCCTCGTGGGGATATGAAAATGTTTGATACGACGATCGGGTGGCGTTTTGTGAATCCGCTTCTGCATGAAAAGTTCGGTACAGATTCTATGCCTGAAACAGCAGAGAACGTAGCGAAGAAATATGGAATTACAAGAGAAGAACAAGATCAGTTCGCTTTTGATTCTCAACAGAAAGCAAAAGAAGCTATCAAACAGAACCGTTTTAAAGAAGAGATCGTTCCTGTAAGATTAGTAGATCGAAAAGGAAACGAAACGTGGGTTACAGAAGATGAACACCCTCGTCCTGAAACATCGCTTGAAAAGCTAGGTACACTTAAGCCATTGTTTAAAGATGGAAGTGTCACAGCAGGAAATGCGTCTGGCGTGAACGATGGAGCTTCTGCCTTACTTTTGATGAGCCGTGAAAAAGCGGATCAGTTAGGATTAATACCTCTGGCTCGATATGTCTCATCCGGTGTTGCAGGTCTTGAGCCCGCTATAATGGGTGTAGGACCGATTGAAGCCTCCAAAAAAGCACTGAAGCGGGCAGGTATCTCTATTGCTGACCTCGATTTGGTGGAGTTGAATGAAGCATTTGCGTCGCAATCACTAGCCTGTATGAGAGAGTTAGGATTAGATTCTAGCAAAGTTAACGTGAACGGCGGTGCAATTGCGTTCGGCCATCCGCTAGGGGCTAGTGGTGCGCGTATTTTAACAACGCTTATTCACGAAATGAAAAAACAAGGATCGCACTACGGTCTAGCAACAATGTGTATCGGTGTTGGTCAAGGGATTGCTTCTGTAATTGAAGCGATCAATGAATAGGAGGGACATCTAGCATGAGTGCTATTTTATACGAAGTAAAAGATTATGTTGCCTATGTAACTTTAAACCGTCCAGAAGTTTTAAACTGCTTTAACTTTTCAACGTTAAAAGAGCTAGAAGAAGTCGTAGAAGACATTCATCACAATAATGATGTTCGCGTTGTGATTTTTACAGGTGCAGGGGAAAAAGCATTCAGTGCAGGAGCCGATCTAAAAGAACGCCGTACACTGAGTGAATCTGAAGTAAGAAGAAATGTACGTAAGATCCGCGATGTGTTCTCTGCTGTTGAAGCGTTGCCGCAGCCTACGATCTGTGCGATCAATGGCCATGCTTTTGGAGGAGGCTTCGAGTTAGCTCTTGCTTGTGATCTGCGGGTTTCTGTGAGAGAAGCGTCGATGGGTCTGACAGAACTTAGTTGGGCGATCATTCCTGGTGCAGGAGGAACTCAGCGTCTTCCGAGACTGATCGGTCAAGCGAAAGCGATGGAACTGATTTTAACAGCGAAAAAGATGATGGCGGAAGAAGCATTTTCATATGGCATCTTAAATCAAGTAACGTCAAGAGAAGAATTGATGGCGGTTTGTGAAAATTATGCTGGTCTTATTATGAAGAATGGACCAGTAGCCGTTCAGCAAGCCAAGTATGCAATCAAGCATGGAACAGAAGTTGATCTGCAGACAGGACTTGCGATTGAGGCAAAAGCTTATGAAGTGACGATTCCTACAAAAGATCGAATGGAAGCACTTGTCGCATTCGGAGAAAAAAGACCCCCAGTATTTAAGGGAGAGTAACTTGTTTCTGTCTGTATAAATCCACTATCATTGCAAGAGTAAGTCGATCGTATATGTTCACGAGGAATACTTGAAAGACTTGATGTTAGTCACGTTTTCTTTATGATAGGATTGTACAGACAATAACAGGTACAAATGAGGGTATGAACATGCAGAATAGTTTAAACACACGCTCGATGATCTTCACCTTATACGGAGATTATATCCGGCATTATGGAAGTGAAATATGGATCGGCAGCTTGATTCGGTTGTTAGAAGAGTTTGGCCACAACGAACAGGCCGTAAGAGCAGCGATTTCAAGAATGAATAAGCAAGGCTGGATCGCAGCAAGAAAACAAGGGAATAAAAGTTATTATTTCTTAACCGAACGCGGAAAGAAGCGTATGGATGAAGCCGCCAAGAGAATTTTTAACGCGCAACAAGAACCGTGGAACGGCGAATGGATGATGTTCACTTATACGATCCCTGAAGAGAAAAGAAGCATCCGTGATGAGCTTCGAAAAGAATTAGTCTGGAGCGGGTTTGGGTTGCTAGCAAACAGCTTTTGGATCTCTCCGCACGCATACTCTGATCAGATTCAATCAATGATCGATAAATATGAGATCAAAGACTATGTTCATTCGTTTACAGCCGTATACAATGGGCCAAACGAGAATGAAAAGCTAGTTTCTGAGTGTTGGGATCTAAATGACATCAACGAGAAATACAACGAGTTCATCGTAACGTATTCTCAAAAATATGTGATCGATAAGAATAAGATTGAAAAAGGTGAGATGACAGATGGAGAGTGCTTTGTAGAGCGCACAAAACTTGTTCACGAATACCGTAAGTTCTTATTCATCGATCCAGGTCTACCGAAAGAGCTACTTCATTCAGAATGGCTAGGTGATCATGCAGCTTCACTCTTTAGTGATTATTATCGTGCACTAGCAGGACCTGCAAGTCGTTTCTTTGAGAGTATCTATTCGGATGGAAACGATCTAAAGAAAGATTCAGAGTTTGATGCTCTTAATCATCCTCTTATTCAGGAGAACCGGTCATAAAAAAAGGCTGTTTTCGTAAACTTTGTTGCTTTTGGAAGTATTGATTACCGTTCCAGGCTGCTCGCTTTCCACGGGGCAGGCGCTGAGCCACATTCGTCCGTTTCACTCTTAAGTGTCTCAGCTGCCCGCCTGTCCCGTAGGAGTCTCGCACCTTCCACTATAATCAATTGTCAAATGTGACAAGGAGTTCAAAGCAACAATCTTTTAGAAAAGAGCGTAAAAAATTAGGCTAGATACAACTAAAAAAGCACTTTCGCAATCTATTACACGAAAGTGCTTTTCTACTATTTTTTTAATTCATCACGGAACTGCTTACCTTTTTCATAATACGTGTCGATCGTAAGCTGAATCAGCTTTAGATCATCGTCGTTCAACTCGCGTATGATTTTACCGGGTGAACCCATGACCATTACACGCGGCGGTATTTTTTTGCCGGGAGGAATTAGTGTATTTGCACCGATGAAGGCTTGTTCACCAATTTCTACACCATCAAGAATGGTAGAACCCATCCCAACGAGTGCACCTTTTTTTATCGTACATCCGTGCAGGATGACGTTGTGACCGATCGACACTTCATCTTCTAGAATGAGAGGATACCCTTCATAGAGGTGTAACGTGCAATTGTCTTGAACGTTTGTCTTTTTACCGATTGAGATTGGTCCTTCATCACCTCGAAGAACGGAGTTAAACCAGATGCTTGCTCCTTCTTCTACTGTAACGTCGCCAATCAAGTGGACCCCAGGCGCGATAAAAGCGCTTTCATGAACATCTGGTGTTTTACCATTAAACGTGTATTTCATAATGAGCCTCCCTTGGAACAGGTTATAGGTTCAGTATAACAAAGGTTAGAATGGGAAGTGGAGAAATTGAATTCCATCTGTGAATTGTTAAACATTCAGTATCCGATCCTTCAAGGCGGAATGGGAAATGTTAGTAATGCAGAACTGGCTTCTGCGATATCGAATGCAGGTGGATTAGGCACGATCGGTGCTGGTACGATGTCACCTGAAGAGGTAGAAAATTTGATAATTGCAACAAAGGGGATGACAGACAAGCCATTTGCTGTTAATGTACCTTTAACCGTTGCATCAAATGTAAAAGAAATTCTTAGACTTCTGATCAAGTATAAAGTGGAAGTTGTTTCCTTATCTGCAGGCAATCCAGCTCCATACATACCGAAACTAAAGGAACACGGCTTAAAGGTTATCTGTGTAGTGGCTTCTGTCTATCATGCTAAAAAAGCTGAAGCAGCAAGGGCAGATCTGCTAGTAGCTGAAGGCTATGAAGCTGCGGGACTTAACTCACCGTATGAGACAACGACAATGGTTCTGTTGCCGCAAGTATCCAAAAGCGTACAGATCCCGGTTATCGCTGCTGGAGGTATTGCTGATGGGAGCGGTATGGCAGCTGCCTTTGCTCTTGGTGCCCAAGGTGTTCAGATGGGAACTCGATTCATTGCAACAAAGGAAGCACCTTTTCATGAGAGATACAAGACTTCCTTAGTAGAGGCAGATGATACTAAAACGTTAATCGTTGGTCGCTCAACTGGAAAGATCAGAAGAATTTATGATACACCTTATGCTCAAAAGTTGATTCAACTTGAAAAAAATGGCGTCTCACCTGAAGAGTTTATTACACACACCTCAGAGGATCATCATATTTTAGGAGCTGTAAAAGGGGACTTGGAGAACGGTTTTATCAATAGCGGTCAGATCGCGGGTATGGTTTCAGATGTGCCAAGCGTAAAAGATCTGCTCGAGACCATGATGAAAGAAGCAAGAGAAGCAGTAAGTATGTTAAACAATCGTTTCATTTAATTCAGCAGTAATAGTAACAGGAGGGTGTATGTAATTATGAATCAGCAAGACCAGTGGACGTCAAAGTTAGCCTTTATTCTAGCTGCAGCAGGATCAGCAATCGGACTAGGAGCGATTTGGAAATTCCCTTATGTTGCCGGTACTAGTGGCGGAGGAGCCTTTTTTATCCTCTTTTTATTGTTTACGTTTCTAATCGGTTTTCCACTATTGATGGCTGAGTTTGTTATCGGTCGAGGTGCACAAAAAGAGGCGGTTTCTGCTTATCGAAAGATCGCACCAGGTTCTGCATGGCCTTGGTTAGGCAGAATGGGTGTAGCGACAGCATTTATCTTATTATCATTTTACAGTGTAATCGGTGGATGGATCGTACTCTACCTTGGTAAAAGTTTTTCCGGGGACTTCTTTAATCATGACTTTAGTCAGATGTTCGGAGAGTCAATCTCAAGTACATGGCCCGTTTTGATCTCTCAGTTCATCTTTATGATGATCACGATTTTCGTTGTAAGTCGCGGGATTAAGAACGGTATCGAAAAAGCAAACCAAATTATGATGCCAGCTCTTTTTGTTTTGTTTGCCGTATTGATCATTCGTTCTCTTACACTTGATAATGCGATGGAAGGCGTAAAGTTCTTCTTGTTTCCTGACTTTTCTAAGATCGGTGGAGACGATATCCTCTTTGCATTAGGTCAATCTTTCTTCTCATTAAGTGTAGGTATCTCTGTTATGGTAACGTACAGCTCGTATTTGAGTAAAAAAGAAAGTCTTACAAAATCAGCAACAACGATCGTATTGCTGAACGTCTTGATTTCGTTATTAGCAGGGTTAGCGATCTTCCCGGGTGTATTTTCATTAGGTCTAGAGCCAACAGAAGGACCTGGATTGCTGTTCGTTGTACTTCCTGCTGTATTTGATCAGATCGTTTTCGGACAATTATTCTTTATCGTGTTCTTAGCATTGTTCTTGTTTGCGACCCTTACATCAGCTTTCTCGATGTTAGAGATCATCGTTGCATCAATCACAAAGGGTGAATTAGAGAACCGTGCAAAATGGTCATGGATCATTGGTATCCTTATCTTTGCATTCGGAGTACCATCTACTTTGTCTTATGGCGTATGGTCAGACTTCACGTTGTTTGACAAAATTATCTTTGATCAACTCGACTATTTAGTTAGTAATATCCTGCTTCCTTTAGGTGCGTTATTCATCGCGTTGTTTGTAGGATATCGTTATCCTAGAGAGATGCTGCTTCAAGAATTTAGAGCAGGTTCTTCTGTTTCGGTAAAAGGCTTTGCGCTATGGCTCATGCTGATCCGTTACGTTGTTCCTGTTGTCATCATCATCGTATTCGTTAACATGCTTGGACTTTTTTAAAAGGAAATTAGAAAGAAAGGCGCGGACCATAATTGGTTTTAGCGCCTTTTTTGTGTTAATAATAGAATTTGTAAAACATAGAAGTAAAGTGAAGTGAAGGGAAGTTTTATACATGCTAAAAAACAAAACAGCAGTAGTAACAGGAGCAACTCGAGGGTGCGGTAAAGCTATAGCAGAAAAGCTAGGAACATTAGGAGCAAAATTAGCGATCGTTGGTTCTTCTGATGGTATTTTCAAAACCGGTGAAGAGTTAAAAGCTAAAGGTTTCGATGTTCTTGCTATAAAAGCAGATGTGACGAAAGAAGCGGACGTAGCAGAACTGTTTAAACAAACGTTTGAAACGTTTGGAAACATTGATATTCTAGTAAACAATGCTGGAATTGGCCAGTTTAAATTGGCAGAAGAACATTCATTAGTAGACTTTCAAAAAATGTTTGAAGTCAACGTACAAGGTGTATTCTTATGTAGTACAGCGGTTGTTCCACATATGAAAGAGCGAAAAGAGGGAACGATTATCACGATCTCATCAGATGTGGGTCGCAGAACGATTGCGAACGGCTCTGTCTATACAGCTACAAAGTACGCAGTTCAAGGATTTTCGGGGTCTCTTGCACAAGAACTCAGAGAATTTGGAGTTCGTGTAGGTACTGTAAATCCAGGAGCGATCGATACGTACTTTGCTGATTCTGAACAAGGTCTTGATTTTAAAGAAGATTGGCTAAAAGTAGATGATATCGCAGAAGCTGTAGCGTATATGGCAAGTGCACCAAAGCACATGGTCGTTGATGAGATCATGCTTCACCCTCTTTCTCAGGAATATCCGAACGTATAATACGAGGAGGCGATCTGGATTGAAACTAGATCAGGAAGTGTTATCCATTGAAGGTTCAAAATCTGTAAAGCTAGATGAGCTGTTTGGTAATAATAAAACATTCGTTGTGTTAGTCAGACATCTTGGCTGACCATATTATCAAGAGTTCCTTGCGCAGTTGCGTGAGTCATTTGAGGAGTTTGAACGTCTAGATGTTAAAGTTGTTGTCGTAGCACCAGCAAATCGTGAACAGATTCAAGAATTTATGAATGTACATGGACCATTTCCATTTGAAATCTACGGTGATCCGGAGCTTGAGCTATACGAGGAAATGGGAAACCACCATATGACGACTTTGAAAAGCATGTTGTCTGTAGGGGCGGATCTTTTAAAAGGCGAAGTGAAGGTAAGTGACATTGTGCCTAAAGATAAGAAGGAAAGAAAGCATTTTTTAAGCGCAGTGAAAAATCAAGATGTGAACATTCAAGGAAGTTCATGGCTGTTTGATCGAAATGGAGAGGTTTTGTGGAAGCACGTGGATGATACTCCTGAAGATCATGCAAAAATTGACGAAGTATTAAAGCAGTTGCGGAAATGATAAGAATAAAGCTGATATAGCATGGGCTATATCAGCTTTTTTATGCGGTAGATAGGTTCCGCTGAACTTAATCATATAAAAAATAGCGTCGATCACATAAAAATAGTGATCAATCACATAAAAAAGAAGATGAATCACATAAAAATAATCGTCGATCACATAAAAAAGGAGTAGCAGATATCAGCTCTTTATAAAGTCTTACTTACACTGCCCGGCCTGCGGTTCTCCTCAGACTTGATCCACGAACGAATGCCTCTGCCAGCAAACGGCTCATCATCAAATCGAGGGATGATATGAAAATGTGCGTGGGGAATGCTCTGTCCTCCTACTGGATTTACGTTCCATCCCGTGCTGTAGCCATCAGGTGCAAACTCTGAGTCTAGCAAGCTTTTTGCTTGCTGCATCAAATCATATGTATCTTTCCATTCTTTTTCACTTAAATCAAATACAGTCTCTTTATGAGCTTTTGGAATAATCAATCCCGCACCTTGTAAAATGTCTTGAGCTCTCGGACTTTGCAGAAAATAGCAACTCTCATTCTCAAATACTATTTTTTGTTCAGGAAAACTCATGGGATCACAAAATATACAATCATCCATTAATAAAAACACCTCCAGAACCATTTTTACACATTTTTCATATTTCTCACAAGTCAAACAATTCTGGGGATTCATTGACCAGATATCACACAAAATGTTATGATTACGTTAAGAAAACGTTATATAAATTAGATGAAAGATATGAGGTGTGTGCATGAAATCAGGCATGAAGGTCGGCCATAGTGCGACCATCAAAGCTACCGTTACACCCGATATGTTTGCTCAATTTGAAGGAAAGCTTGTCCATCCAGCCTATTCAACGGTTAGCATGGTCTATCATATGGAGTGGGCAGCGAGACAGATTATATTGCCATATCTTGAAGAGCACGAAGAAGGAATCGGCGGTGGAGTTGCAGCCAAGCATATGGCTCCGACACCAGAAGGCGCTGAGCTTACTGTAACGGCCACGTTAAGAGAAGTTAAAGGCAAAGCTGTCATATGTGATGTGACCGTCTATAACGGTAAAGCAGTAGCAGGTGAAGGAGAAGTAACACAATATATTCTGCCACGAGAAGCAATCTCACAAAAAATTAAAGAAATGAAGATTTAAGTTTTTTTATCCAAAAATGAAAGCGCTTACACTTTAAAGCAGCAAAGTGAAGAAGGAATAGAGTAATTAGAGACATACTAGGGGGATTTACACATGTTTGAAAAAATATCACAGCATGAGCAAGTTGTTTTTTGTAACGATCCATCAACAGGTCTCAAAGCGATTATCGCTATACATAACACAACATTAGGCCCTGCACTCGGGGGATGCCGAATGAGACCATACGGATCGGTGGATGAAGCACTTGAGGACGTTCTGAGACTGTCAAAAGGCATGACATACAAATGCGCTGGAGCCGATGTTGATTTTGGTGGAGGAAAATCGGTCATTATCGGTGACCCCACGACTGATCGTACACCAGAGTTGTTTCGTGCATTCGGACAGTTTGTAGATTCTTTAAACGGTCGCTTTTATACAGGAACGGATATGGGTACGACACCTGATGATTTTGTTCACGCATTAAAAGAAACGAATTGTATCGTCGGGGTACCCGAGGAATATGGCGGCAGCGGCGACTCTTCTGTTCCAACAGCACAAGGAGTTATATACGGCCTTCAAGCTACGATTCAGACTCTCGAAGGAACAGATGAATTAGCAGGGAAATCTTATTCGATACAAGGGTTAGGAAAAGTAGGGTTTAAGGTCGCAGAGCAGCTGCTCGCTGCCGGTGCACAGATCTATGTAACGGATATTAACGAAAAAGCGTTAAAGATGATTCAAGAACGAGCAGAACTGTTGCCTGGAAATGTGGAGGTAGTCGAGGCAAGTGACATCTACGGCGTGGATGCAGACATCTTCATTCCTTGTGCACTCGGAGGAATCATTCACAACGAGACGATCGAACAGTTGAAAGTTAAAGCGATCGTAGGTAGTGCCAACAATCAGCTTTTAGAAGATAAACATGGGCTTTACCTGCAACAAAAAGGAATTCTATACGGACCGGATTATATTGTGAACGCTGGTGGGCTCATCCAGGTAGCTGATGAGCTATATGGACCGAATAAAGCGCGTGTCTTAACTAAGACGAGAGCGATCTATGACAGTCTGATACAGATCTATAGTGAGAGCACGAAAAAACAGATATCTACGATGGAAGCAGCAAATCTTTTCTGTGAGGAAAAACTTGCAGCTCGTTCAAAACGAAACAGCTTTTTCGCTCACAACCGAAGACCAAAATGGCAAGTTCGAAACTAAGGAGGGAACCTATCCATGGAAAAGTTATTTCCAAAGATGCAGATCATTAACGAGAACGGTGAGTGGAATGACGAAACATACCGCGGTGAGATCACAGAGGAACTAACGAAAGAACTTTATACGAAGATGCTTCGTTCGAGGCTTTTCGACCGTAAAGGAGTAAACCTGCAGCGTCAAGGACGAATCGGTACGTATGTTCCTTTTGAAGGGCAAGAAGCGTCACAGATTGGAAGTGCAATGGCGATGGGTGAAGGCGATTGGATGTTCCCGACTTATCGAGATCATGCGGCAACGATGACATTTGGTCATTCGCTAAAAACGCTTTTTCTCTATTGGAAAGGCCGCCAAGAAGGATGTACCCCTCCAGAAGGGAAGAACATTTTTCCTCCAGCCGTTCCGATCGCATCACAGCTTCTTCATGCGACGGGCGCCGCATGGGCTGAAAAGTTAAAAGGTACAGATCGTGCTTCTATTGTTTACTTTGGAGACGGTGCAACATCAGAAGGTGATTTTCACGAAGGCTTAAACTTTGCTAGCGTGTTTAACGCACCTGTTGTTTTCTTTAATCAAAATAACGGATTCGCGATTTCTGTACCGATTGAAAAACAGATGAAAAGTAAAACGATCGCACAAAAAGCAGTAGCGTATGAAATGGAAGGCGTTCGCTTAGACGGAAATGATGTGTTTGCCGTCTATTTCCACACACGTACAGCAGTCGAGCGTGCAAGAAAAGGGGAAGGACCAACGTTGATTGAAGCTGTAACGTGGCGTTATGGAGCACATACGACAGCAGATGATCCTTCGAAATATAGAAACCAAGAAGAATCTGTGAATCGTCGTGAAACGACAGATCCAATTCTAAGACTTGAGCGATTTATGAAGAACGAAAACATGTGGGATGAGAAATGGGCAGCTGACCTTCAAGAATCACTAACGCTTGAGATCGAGGCAGCAGTTAAAGAGATGGAAGAAATACAATCACCGCATTATAACGACATGTTTGATCATGTGTTTGCAGAAAATCCGTGGCCGATCGAAAGCCAAAAAGAAGCATACGCTCATTCAAGAGGTGATCGCTAATGACAACGCTAGTAGATACGAAAAAACTAACGATGGTTCAAGCTGTAACAGACGGTATGAGAGTGATGATGAAAGAGCACGAAAACGTTATCGTTCTTGGTGAAGATGTTGGACAGAACGGTGGAGTGTTCCGTGCAACAGATGGGCTTGTTGCTGAGTTCGGAGAGAACCGAGTAATTGATACACCACTTGCAGAATCTGGCATCATCGGAACGTCAATTGGGCTTGCGATGAACGGTTTTAAGCCGATCGCAGAAATGCAATTCCTTGGATTCATATATCCAGCGTTCAATCAAATCATGACTCATGCTTCGCGAATACGTGCGAGAACACTAGGACATTTTACAGTGCCAATGGTCATTCGGGCACCGTTTGGAGCAGGCGTGCGAGCACCTGAAATCCATTCTGATTCTGTTGAAGCTTTATTTACGGGGATGCCAGGAATGAAGGTTGTTGTTCCATCTAATCCGTATGACGCAAAAGGAATGCTTGTTTCAGCGATTGAAGATCCTGATCCTGTACTCTTCCTAGAGCCGATGCGCTGTTACAGAAGTACGAAGATGGATGTTCCTGAAGGAAAGTATAATGTTCCACTTGGAAAAGCCGCTCGCCTTCAAGAAGGAAACGATGTAACAATTTTTGCTTATGGTGCCATGATCGAAGTCGTTATGAAAGCCGCAAAATCAGCAGAAGAAAAAGGGATCAAGTGTGATGTTATCGATCTTCGTACACTTTATCCATTAGATAAAGAAATGATCGCTGAAAGTGTACAAAAAACGGGTCGTGCCGTCATTGTTCATGAAGCACCTGGAACAGGTGGACTCGGAGAAACGATCATGTCGTTGATCAATGATACATCCTTCCTGTATATGAAAGCTCCAATTGAACGCGTAACAGGTTTTGATACGCCGGTTCCGATGTTTGCGCTAGAAGATCATTATTTGCCAAGTGCGGATCGTGTTGTTCAAGCTATTGAAAAAGTAACGCAATTTTAGGAGGTGAGTGTGAGTGGTAGAAGTTAAATTGCATGATATCGGTGAAGGAATGCACGAAGGAGAAGTTATACACTTTTTCGTAAAAGCCGGAGACTCCGTAAAAGTTGATCAGCCTTTAGTAGAGGTTCAAACGGATAAAGTAACGGCCGAACTTCCTTCACCAGCAGCCGGAACGATTAAAGATATCAAGGTAAAAGAGGGAGATGTCGTAACTGTCGGCTCTGTTATCTTAACAATTGATGCTGCATCTGCTCCATCTTCTCAAAAAGGAGAAGAAGCTACAGAAAGTAAAGATCAGCCTGTCGTTGAAAAAATCGTTAAAGCACCAAGTCACACTGCCTTTGCAGGCGGTATAGCCACACTGAACAAACGTGTTCTAGCTGCTCCTTATACAAGAAAAATCGCACGTGAAAATGGCGTGGATATCGAACAGATCGTGGGTACAGGACCTGGTGGACGAGTGACAGATCAGGATGTTTATAACTATATTGAACAGCCTTCAGCATCAGTAACAGAGGTAACTTCAGATCGTTCTGTGGAAGAAAAAGCGACTGCTTCCACTCGAGTGTATTCAACAAGTGAACCGGAAGAGATTCCTTTTAAAGGACGCAGGAAGCAGATTGCAAAGAAAATGGTTCAATCTCTTGCGACGATTCCACACGTTACACATTTTGAAGAGATCGATGTTACAGCTGTTATGGATCTGAAGAAACAGCTGAAAGCGATGGATCCAGATAACAAGCGTGGGATGAACGTATCTGTTGCAGCGTTTTTCGTAAAAGCGATTCAGATCGCATTAAAAGATTTTCCGATTTTTAACGCAAAGCTAGATGAAGAAAAAGAAGTTATTCGTCTTGAGAAAAATGTGAATATAGGCATCGCAACCGACTCTGATGAAGGGTTGATTGTACCAGTGATTCAAAAAGTCGAACAAAGAAATATACGAGACATCGCGGTTGACATGAAAGACAAGATCACACGTGCTAAGACGAACAAGCTGAAAGGTTCTGATCTAACAGGAAGCACGTTTACTATTTCAAACGTTGGTCCGCTCGGCTCGATTGCGGCGACACCGATCATTAATCACCCAGAAGTAGCGCTGATGGCTTTTCATAAAACAAAGAAAACGCCTGTTGTGATCGGAGATGAGATCGTGATTCGTTCTATGATGAACGTATCTATGTCGTTTGACCACCGCGTTGCAGACGGCGCAACGGCTGTCATGTTCACGAACCGCGTAAAAGAACTCATCGAGAATCCTTACTTCATGACACTGGAGCTGATATAGATGGTTGTAGGTGATTTTGCAACAAAACGACAACTCGTTATTATCGGAGGCGGACCTGGCGGATACCATGCCGCGATTCGTGCCGCTCAGCTTGGAATAGAAGTTACGTTGATTGAAAAAGAAAAGCTTGGCGGCGTTTGCCTTCATAAAGGGTGTATTCCTTCAAAGAGCCTTACTCAGTCTGCTTCTAATTTTTCAAGCCTTTCTCAGTTTAAAAACATGGGAATTTCAGTTTCAGAAGCAAGTTTTGAATATGATACATTCTCAAACTACTTTTCTTCGGTCGTGACTGGACTGCAAAAGGGGGTAGAAGCCCTGATAAAAGCAAACAAGATCGAGCATTTAACAGGTACAGCATCTTTTATGTCCGGTGAAAGAATAGGTATCGACTCTGGTCATCATTTTGAGATGTACGAATTTGAGCACGCACTCATCGCGACTGGAAGTTCACCATTATTGCCAGACCAGACAAAGCTATCTCATAGAATCATGACACCCCATACGTTATGGGAGTTGGATGAGCTTCCTGAAAGTCTATTCATCTATGGATACGATTACTTTGCGCTTGAAGCAGCCATGGCTTACAAGCAGCTTGGAAGTGAAGTTACGTTAGCTATTCCAAGTGATGGATTTGGTCTAGACGCTAGCATTGAAAAAGAACTGCAGCGTGTACTAAAGAAAAACAAGATAAAAGTATTTAAGAATCATCTATGGGAAAGTGCTGAAGAGATGGCTGATTCAGTAACCGTATCTTTGAAAAAAGACGGTGATGAAAAAGTTTCTGTTGAGACTTCTCATGTTTTGTTTGCCGCTGGCTATTCGCCAAATGTGGAGGGCCTTGGACTTGAAGCGATCTCGATCGAACGTGACCAGAGCGGTTTTATTATCGTAAATGAACATAGCCAAAGTTCTGTTTCTAACATTTACGCAGCCGGTGACTGTACGATCGGAATGAAGTTAGCTTCAAAAGCGATCAAACAAGGAAAGACTGCAGCTGAACATATGGCAGGAATGCAGTCTGCGTTCAATTTAAGCCTTGTTCCTTATGTGGTGCACACGAATCCGCCGATTGCTTCCGTTGGTCTGACAGAAGAGCAAGCCCGAGCTGAAGGCTATGAAGTGAAGACGGGACAGTTTTCCATGAGTGGCAATGGCTTTGCTTCTATTCTTGGTCAAAAAGAAGGTCTGTCCAAAATGGTGATGGACGCGAAGAGTGATGTCGTGCTTGGCATTCACGTGATGGGAGCTGGTGCTGTCGAAATGATTCAAGCTGGAACGTTCGCACTTGAGATGGTTGCGCGTGAAGAAGATCTGTCCTACCCCGTTTATGCGCATCCAGCTTTGAACGAAGCTTGGCTTGAAGCGATTGAGAGCGCGAGCGGAAAAGCGATTCATGTACCTCCAGCTCGCAAAAAAGAGAAAAGCTCTGTATGAGTGTTATGATGATGTAAAAAACGGTCTTGTGGGCCGTTTTTTTGTTGAGGTTAAGGGGTATATGGAGTCTTGAGTTTGACGAATTATGTCATCTCGCCGATAAATGATCAAAACTCGCGGGAATAAGTCCGGAATTTCTAGGATTAATTCATAAACTTCTAGAATTAGATATGCTTATACCCCCATTGGTATTAGTGGAAACTGCTTTCGATGAGCTAAATGACGTTTATTTAGGCTACACCTGAACTTAAATTCTTAAAACTTTCATCCATACCCCAAAGAAACGTGAAAATCAATCAGAATTAACAAACAATTATCACTCACATGCCATTTTCTTTTTTAGGCTACATATATTAAAATGGCGATAAGATAACATCCGTCATTAGTGAGCACGACGGATATAAAAGAAGTGAGGAATGCTGTTTGAAGAAGTTAGTTTTAACTGGCGGTGGTTCAGCTGGACATGTAACGCCGCATTTGGCCTTAATACCTAAATTGGAGAAGATGGGATGGGACTTGAATTACATCGGTTCTGTTGATGGTATAGAAAAGAGTTTGATACAAGATGGAACGAACGTACCTTATCATGGAATCTCGAGTGGGAAACTTCGACGTTATTTTGACTTAAAAAATATCAAAGATCCTTTTAAAGTGGCAGCTGGTGTTGCACAAGCTTATTTTAAGCTCGGAAGAATTAAGCCAGATGCTGTTTTCTCAAAAGGAGGTTTCGTGGCTGTACCTGTGGTTATTGCCGCATGGATGCGTAACATTCCTGTTTACATCCATGAATCAGATATTACACCTGGTTTGGCTAACAAGATCTCATCTAAATTTGCTTCGAAAATCTTCGTTACGTTTGATGAAGCAAAGAAACATTTTGCAGCAGGGCAAGCGATTGTGACCGGTTCACCCATTCGCGATGAACTGCTTCAAGGTACTAGAGAAAAAGGATTGTCTTTCTTAGGCTTCCGAAGCCATCTCCCTGTACTCACTATCATGGGTGGCAGCCTAGGTGCGCGTAAAATCAATGAAGCTCTGCGGGAAGCTCTGCCGGAATTATTACGTTCTTATCAGATCGTACACATCTGCGGAAAAGGAAACGTAGATGAAAGTTTGAAAAATACAGAAGGGTACAGACAGTTCGAATATATTCAAAGTGAACTTCCAGATGTTGTTGCAGCAACAGACTTTGTGATTTCTCGTGCTGGATCGAACAGTATCTTTGAGTGGCTGACCCTTAAGATTCCGATGCTGCTTATCCCGCTTTCAAGAGCGGCGAGCAGAGGAGATCAGATCCTTAATGCTCAATCCTTTGAAAAACAAGGTTATTGCCACGTTCTATATGAAGAAGAATTAACAAAAGTAACGTTGATTACTTCTCTAAAAGATCTGAAAGCGGATCAAGAGCAGATGAAGAAAAACATGGACACATTTAAAGCTTCTGATAGTGTAGACCTTATTCTACGCACGATTACAGGACAGAAGTAATGATAAGGGGTCTGTCCCGGGGACAGACCCCTTACAATTTAGTAGCTTTCACATCTTATAAAACGGAGATGAAAAAGAGATGATGCCAAGCCCTGCCGTACATAGAGAAGGAACACCTGCATACTGGAAGAAAGGTGTTCAAGCTGGTTTGCCGATTGCGATTGGCTATATGCCAGTTGCATTTACATTTGGTCTGCTCGCTAAAGCAGCAGAGCTAAGTCTATTTGAAACGATAGGCATGAGTGTTATCGTGTTTGCAGGTGCCTCACAATATATCGCCTTATCGATGATTGTGGCAATGAGTGGTGCAGCAGAATTGATTCTGACTACATTCATCATGAACATCAGGCATCTTCTGATGAGTGCTTCTCTCAAGGAGCGTGCTGAGGATGACCCTAAATGGTTACGAGCGATCTATGCCTTCTTTATTACGGATGAGACTTTTTCTGTTGCTGCGACCTCATCCGAGAAAAAAATTACGGGAAGCTATTTGCTTGGCTTAGGAATCGTTGCATACAGCTGTTGGGTAATCTTTTCAGGGGTAGGTTATGTGATGGGAGCTGGACTTCCACAATCACTGCAAGATAGTATGGGGATCGCGCTTTATGCGATGTTTATCGCACTACTCGTACCTGCTGCCAAAAAGAGCAAGAAGGTAATTGCACTTGCCGCGACTGCAGCAGTATTAAATTCAATCTTCTCGTTCGTTCCCACTTTAAATGGTGGATGGGGAATCATTCTATCTACTTTAATCGCTGCCGTTTCAATCGAGTTTTTTATGAAGGGGGATGAGAGGGATGAGTGAACAATTAATATGGGTAATTGTCGGGATGGGAATCGTAACCTATATTCCTAGGATGTTGCCGCTCGTTCTCTTTCATACGAACCATCTCCATCCAAGGATACAAGGGATATTGAAGAATGTTCCTTTTGCTATACTAGGTGCACTCATTTTTCCAGGTGTATTTACCATCAATCCAGAAAATTATCTATATGGGGGAATAGGTGCTGCTGCAGCATTTATCGCGGCTTGGTTGAACTTAAATGTGATCGTGGTCGTGCTATCTTCAATCTTCGTTTTGTACGGTTATACGTTTTTGTAGGATATTGTCATAATTTACTTTGTAAATATTACACCTTATGAATTGATTTGTTGAAAAGGTGGGCGTATAATCACAATTAAAAGGAGGAGATACAAGATGCCTCATTTAGTTCGTTTTGTACTAATTGGTTTGTTTTCCGTTTCAGCTTTATCTGTACTCTCTTTTCAAGCCGTTGAGATTTTTCATGCTGTAACGGACGTTGTACAATCTTTTATCTATAAAGATTAATAATTTGTAAAATCGGAGAGCTATCTATAGCTCTTTTTTTTGTTACCTGATAAGCTTCAAATAATGATTAACAAGCTTTCAATTATGGGTACACTTACTAATGGACTAAGCAATAAAGGATGATTTAGATGAAATTAATCGCAATTGATATGGATGGAACTCTAGTTAATAGACAGTTAAAAGTCACAAAAGAGAACAGTGAAACCATTAAAGAAGCTGTAAACGATGGCCATCATGTTGTAATCGCTACAGGTCGCTCTTATGATGAAGCCAAACACACGCTAGAAGATGCAGATCTTCATCTGCCGCTTATTTGCGTGAATGGTGCAGAGATACGATCAGAAGGATGGGAGATTCTATCATCGATCCCGTTAACGTTTGAGCAATACGAAGATATAAAAAAAATTCTGGACGATGAAGATATTTATTATGAACTCTACACGAGCAAAGGAACGTTTACAGACAATCGTGAAAAAGCATACGAAGTAATGAAAGATATCGTATTAACTTCCAATCCAGAAGCAACAGATGACGATATACAAAAAGCGGCCCTTCGTCGTTTTCGCCTAGGATTAGTAAGCGTTGTGGGAGATTTTGATAAACTTCTGAGTGAGGAAGGAATTGAAGTTTATAAATTTCTTGCTTTTTCTAGTGATGCTGAAAAGCTTCAGCGTGCCTTTCAACATTTAAAAGGTGTTGAATCTCTAGCGGTCAGTGCTTCTGCTGATAACAACTTAGAGATCACGAACAGTGAAGCACAGAAAGGGGTAGCGGTTCAGCGATATGCTGAACTGAAAGGAATCTCTTTACAAGATACGATGGCAATCGGTGATAACTACAATGATATTTCCATGTTAGAAGTGGCTGGTTTTCCTGTAGCGATGGGAAATGCAGTGGATGAGGTAAAAGAGATGGCCGCATTTGTTACAAAAGAGAACGACGAGAGCGGTGTCTCGTTTGCGATCAAAAAATTTTTAGAACAAAAATAAGTACTTACAAAAGCTGGTTCGAACATTTCGGACGAGCTTTTTTTGTATACATAAACTTCACATGTGATTTACAGAAATGCAAAAGCAGCTTCACATTCCCTTGTTACAGTGACAAAGTAGTTCACTTACAACAAAGGGAGAGTGCAACAGGATGAAGAAATTATTAAAAACGGGTATAGGAGCTTTAGCACTAAGTCTTACATTGATGGGGGCTGATAGTTCAGTGGTTGATGCAAAAGAAAAACATAAAGACATCTTAAATGTTGCGCATCGAGGAGCTTCTGGTTATGCGCCAGAACACACGATCACTTCTTATAAGATGGGTGAAAAAATGCATGGAGATTACATTGAAGTCGATCTTCAGATGACAAAAGATGGCGAGTTGATCGCTATGCACGATGAGACGTTAGACCGTACAACGAATGGAACAGGGCAAGTAAAAGATTATACACTTGAAGAGATCAAACAGCTTGATGCAGGAAGCTGGTTTAATGAGAAATATCCAGAACGTGCACAAGCAGATTATGAAGGCCTTCAAGTACCAACATTGAAAGAAGTATTCGAGACATTTGGTAAGAATGCGAACTATTATATTGAAACAAAATCACCTGAAGTATATCCGGGAATGGAACAAAAGCTTCTTGATGAAGTAAATGAATATGGAATTAATAAAGATAAACTGTTGGTTCAATCGTTCAGCTCTGAAAGTCTTTTAAAGATGAATGAGCTCGATCCGTCCGTGAAACTTGTTCAGCTTTTAGAGTATACAAGTCCTGCTGAGTTAACGGATGCTGAAGTGCAAACCATCAAAGAATATGCGATGGGAATCGGGCCGAACAGCGATATGATCGACCGCGAGTATGTACAAAAAGCGGTGCAGAACGGTCTCGAGATCCATCCGTATACGGTAAACGAAAAAGAAGAGATGCAGAAACTGATCGACTGGGGTGTAACAGGTATTTTCACCAACTTCCCAGATCTGCTTCATGAAGTGAAAAAAGGGAAATAAGAAAGAAAAGCAGCTGATACGCGTGTCAGCTGCTTTTTTCTTTTTTTACAAAAAATACTTCGCCATCATCTTGTAGCTGTGCAAAAAAAACTTCTTTAACATCTTGATAGCCTGCACTCTTTAATTGCTTATCCAACCATTCGTCTGACAAGCTATATTCCTTAAAGGGCTGATCTATTTTCTCTCCGTTTGAGATCAACATGGTTGGTAAATATTGTGGAGCTTCTGGTGGTATGTTTAAATCTTCTTTTGTGACAGAATCTTTGAGTGGTTTCTTTAATACACTGAGTTGACCATTCGGCTCCATGACCGCATATTCTACTTCCGTAATATCAAAGACGGCACCGATTCTGAGCAACATCAAAAGGTCATCCATCGACATCTGCATCCGCTTCAGCTCTTTTTGCATGATCTGCCCTTTTTTTATAACGATCGTAGGCTGACTCTTCGTGAGTTTTGTAAGCAGGGGAGAATGGCGATTTAGAAACTCTATGCTAAATACGGCTATTGCCCAGAAGGTCAGAGACGCCAAACTCTCCCAAACCGTTATCTCTTTATGAACGACCATGTCTCCGATGATATTACCCATTGCGATGCCTGTTGCATAGTTAAAAAAAGTCAGTTCACCAAGTTGTTTTTTTCCGAGTAACCTCATGAGCATCAACAAAAAGGCAAAGCCTAGAACCGTTCTATAGATCGTGATTAAGATTCCATCCATTGTCATCCCTCATTTACAAGTGCTGTTATTGTTATCAGGATGCCCAAACAAAAATAAGGCAAACAAAAAAGAGCGAACATGTTGTCCGCTCTTCTCTTTATTTTCCAAACTGCATACGGAAATGAATCAATTTTTTTAACATGAAGAATGCTAATACGCCACCTATTGTTGCAGATAGGTAATAGCCTATAAGCGATCTAGAATCATAGTCGCCAAATATACTGCCACCTAACATTCCGAACGTTAGAGCAAAGCACAATATAACGCCAAAGGTAAAGAATCCTCTTCCTTTTTCAAATACAAGTAATCTACCGTTGTTCTCGTTCTTAGTTCTGCTAAAGAGCCATGTTCCAGAGACTACGGATAGAATGGTGTAGGCGAGTGGAATGAATAACATAACATAAGGAATATGTGAAAAATCAGTAAAAGAATTATCTGAGAGATCTACATAATAACGAAATTCTATAATAGGAATTGGCAGTGTGAAACTGTTGATCAAATTGTTAAATAATACAGTAGATGGTGCATTATGATTGATAGAAATCCCATGATATTCTAAAAATGAAACTACAAGAGATATAAAACCGAGTGGAAAGATTAAAAAGATCCCACTCAATACTAGTTGAGAAATTAAACTTCCTGCAATTGTACCAATAAATAAACTAAAAGAGAAAATAGCGATTGAAAACGGGATAACGATCATCATAAATTTGAAAAGAAATGCAGCATCTGTAACTTCTGAAAGAATAGTAAACTTGACAATTAGCATACATAATAGCAAGTTAATTAACAGACCTGTTATGATATGACCTACTCCGAAAATCCATTTTGATAGAAAGATATCTTTACGCTTAAACGGGAGTGAGAACGTTAAGTCAGTTGCATGAGTCGTTCTTTCACTGCCGACTAGAAGGGCAGCTAATCCTACTATTAAAAAGAGAAACAATACGATATCTGCACCAGTAAAATGAAAGTTCATGTAATAGTTTTCAGGTGCATCCGCATAAGGATCATTTTTTTGAGTTAACATGGTTTGGGCTTTTCCAAAGAAAGAATACGGTAAAAACAAGAACAAGGAAATATAGATTCCCCACACGGCAGGGCTTCCAAGTTTTTGGTTTCTCATCCACAATGCTTTATGAAACATGGGATTCACCTCCAAGTGTTGAAATGAAAATATCTTCAAGTGTCATAGGCAGTTCTTCAAGTAACAATGGGTTCTCCTGGTTCAACTTCTCAAGTGTTGCATCAATGTTTCCTTTGAGCATCAATGTATAGACCCGTCCGGTTTGATTTATAATGTTCACGTTACTTAGTTGCGCGATCTTCTCAGGCAGGGAATGTTTGTAAACGACCTGTACTTTTCGGAACGATGATTTTGCATCCTCGATTGAAGTGGTAGATTCGATTCGTCCTTCTTTGATCATGATGAGCACGTCTGCCATCTTCTCAACTTCCTCTAGATGATGAGTAGAGATGAGAACACATAACTGTCGCTCGCTCACTTCCTCAATGATAAATTGTAAGATATTTCTCTTCACGATCGGATCGAGACCGTTTGTTGGTTCATCTAAAATAATCAGATCTGATTTCGTTGAAAAAGAAAGAATCATTAAGAAAAGAGCCTTCATTCCTTTAGAGTATGTTCTGATCTTTTTATTCTTAGGAAGCTTAAAACGGTCCAGAAGAGAGTAAAAATATACAATATCAAAATCTTCATAGATTGCATCATAGAGCTTTACGATTTCTTTAACGCTATAACTCTTTAAAATCTCGGTCGAGTCAGGTACATACGTAATCTTTTGCTTAACCTGAGGCTCTTGATGAATATCTGTATCGTTAAATAAAACTTGGCCTTCATCAGGGTCTAAAATACCAGCGATCACGCGGAGCAACGTGGACTTTCCAACACCATTTCTTCCGACCAAACCTGCAATCATACCTGGTTCCAGTGTGATGTTCACATGGTCTAATACTTGAGATCCTTCAATTGTTTTACAAATATTATTCACTTTCAGCATGACTGTTCTTACCCCCAAGCTCTTCTGAATAGTTTTTCAACCATTTTGATATGGTTTGGTGATCGATACCAAGATAGGAAGCTTCAATAATGAGCTTTTTCAGCTGTTGTTTAAGTTCTGTAATCTTCTGATCATCTGCTTTTGGAATGATAGAAGCGGATACGAACGTTCCTTTGCCTCTTAGGGTTTCGATGATTCCTTGCCGCTCTAATTCTTGATAAGCCTTACTCACTGTATTTGGATTGATCAGTAATGTTCCTGATAGTTCGCGTACCGAAGGCAATTTTTCTTCTGGCAACAGAATTTCCTTCAAGATCAGTTCCTTGATCTGATGAACAACTTGTTCCCATATCGGTGTATTGCTTCGGGGATCTAAATTCAATATCATGTTATCCCACCTTTATATACTATATGTGTGTATTACTATGTATAGTACACTTATAACATACAAGATTAGTAAATTTATGTCAACGTGCTTTTCTTTACTTTTTTTGAGTAGGATTACTACAATGTAAGAAGGAGGGATGAGACGTGAAATCAATTATTGATGATGCAAAGTTACTTATTTTTGACTTGGACGGAACGCTATATGAAGATACTGACCACTTTGATTATTACTGCCGCTTGTTACAAAAAAGAGTGTCTGATGAGAAACAGAAACCTTTTTGGGATACATATGAAAGTATGAAGAAAGGAACACATCCGGTTGCTATCGGCAAAGTGTATGATATCAAGAATGATGCAAGTGTTACCGTCGATCCAATGACACTGCAAGTAACAAAAGTAACATCCTTTGATGGGGTTGAGTGGTCAGAGGACAAAGTGAAAGCAGAATTTTCGGGTGAGCTTGTATATGACTTTGAAAGATTGATCGCGATCGGTGATGGATGGTGGCTGCCGTATGCTACAGCTATGCATTTCGGTGTGAAGCAAGCAGATACGTGGGAATGCTATAACGCTACAAAAGAGTATATGGTAACCGATCAGTTTCAGCTGTCGAAAACACCAGGCCTTAAACAGGCTTTGCAACGTTTAAAGGAGAAGAAAAAGGTAGTCCTTTTAACGAACAGTGAAAGAGAAGACGTAAAACGATTGTTAAATGAGTTGGAGCTCCATGATCTGTTTGACGCTCTTTATACCGAAAGTGAAAAGCCGTTAAAAACGAAAGAAAAACTTCAGACAATATTGAATGAATATGGAATAAAGCCTCATGAAGCAGTATCGATTGGTGATAATTTTATAAATGAAATCGCACCAGCACTTCTAATGGGATTAAAAGCGGTTTACATCCAGCCTAATTCTATAGAAGTAGAGCATGAAAACCTTCATGTCGTACCAACGTTAGCCAATGCTCTTTAATATTTTATAAGTATTTTATGAAAGCTTGTTCTAATTTGGACAAATCGCCCTACACTTTATAGTAGGTAATAAAGGGGGGCACATGTTTTGAAAAAATCGTTATGGTTTGTAATCGGTTTTGCGATATACGCGGGTTTGATGTGGTTTTACTTGTTTCAAGGAGCGGACGCAAACTTGCCTGTTGATCTAAAAGGCTCAGCTGCGGATCCTAAAGTCTTTATGACTGACCGTGAACTAGAACTTAGCACTGATTTTTCAAGGATCAAAGATTTTATTTACTTCATCTCTGTGCCGCTCGAATGGTTGATCTACCTGTTTGTTCTAGGATTCGGGCTATCTAAATGGTTTCGAAAAACATCTAGTGGGTTAACAAAGTTTTCTATCGTACACACCGGACTATACGTATTATTGCTTTCGTTTGCTAGTTGGGTGTTAACATTTCCACTCCGCTACTACAGCTTTACTGTTTCGAAAAGTTACAATATCTCTGTTCAATCCTTCCACAGCTGGATGAGAGATGGACTTGTGGATTTCTGGATCAACTGGCTGTTAACAACTGTGATGGTCGCTGTTATGTATTGGTTGATCAAGAAATACGAAAAAAGATGGTGGCTTTACGCGTGGCTACTTTCTGTGCCATTTACATTGTTTTTATACTTTATTCAGCCCGTTGTGATCGATCCATTGTATAACAAGTTTTACCCGCTGCAGGATGAAGTGCTGAAGGGCAAGATTTTAGATATTGCAGAAAGAGCGGACATTCCAGCAGAAAATGTATATGAAGTAAATATGTCTGAAAAAACAAATGCACTGAATGCATATGTAAACGGGATCGGATCGAACCTACGAATCGTCCTATGGGATACAACACTAAATAAATTGAGTGATAATCAAGTCTTGTTCGTAATGGCACATGAGATTGGGCATTATGTGATGAACCATCTGTATTGGAACTTGATTTCATCTGTTGTCCTATCGTTCTTAGGATTATGGCTCGGAAATATCATCTATCGGAAATGGGTCGAGAAGTACGGAAAGTCATGGGGTATAAAGGGAATCGGAGACTTAGCAGCACTTCCCGCACTGCTATTGATCTTTTCTCTATTAAGTTTCGCTGTATCTCCAGTTGAAAATGCAGTTTCGAGAAAAGCAGAACGTGACGCTGATCTATATGCGATTCAGATGACAAACAATCCAAAAGCTGCAGTAGGAGCATTCCAAGAACTCGCGACCGTTTCTCTAAGCGAAGTGAACCCGCCAAAGCTTGTAAAATGGTTCTTATACGGTCATCCGACCATGCTGGAGCGCATTCATTTCTTGGATAGCTATAAAACGAGTAAAAAGATGGAATAATAATAAAAACTGGCTCATTGATCGTGGAAATACCACTTCAAGAGCCAGTTTTTTGTGGAAGTATTTGATGAGGTGTGAAGAAAGTGTCGTGTGAAAGGTGTATGTGAGCGATTCCCGAGGTTTGTGAGCGATTCTCGAGATTTATGAGCGATTCTCGAGGTTTGTGAGCGATTCTCGAGATTTGTGAGCGATTCTCGGGATTTATGAGCGATTCTCGAGATTTGTGAGCGATTCTCGAGATTTGTGAGCGATTCTCAAGATTTATGAGCGATTCTCGAGATTTATGAGCGATTCCCAAGATTCATCATTTTCACTCCAGGTTACACAACCCTCAGACTTAATTCATCACTGCACAGATTTCAAACTAACATTCGGAAGAACGAGCACTTCAACGCGACGGTTTTTTGCCCGTCCTTCAGGTGTTTTGTTCTCTGACTTCGGACGATACTCTCCATAGCCGCTTGCGCTGACCTGATTCGGTTTCAACGCAGGATTCTCGAGAAGAACGCGCATAAAGTTAATGCCTCTTAACGCGCTCAGTTCCCAGTTGGATTGAAAGTTTGCCGTGCTGATCGGTACGTTATCCGTATGACCGGCGATGACAATATTTCGGGGTGGCGTAGTAACAAGCAGATCAGATAGTTTTTTGCCGATCTCTACAGAACCTGGTTTTACTGTAGCACTTCCAGAATCGAACAGAGCATTATCTAAGATCGTGATCAACAAGCCGTTCTCCGTCAGCTTTGTTTGCAGACTAGAATCTAGTTTGTTGGTTTCAATATAGGCATTGATCTTTCTTTCCATCTCTTCTAATTGTTCAAGTTCTTTCTTTGCTGCTTCTAGACGTTCTTTCTCTTCCTTAGAGATGACTTCTTTTTGCGCATCAGGAATAGGAGTGGAGTCAGGAGAAGGAATAGGAACCTGTTCTTCCATAACACCTGTTCCGCCTGTGAATTCGTTTCGAAAGGCACTGGCCATCTGTTTAAATTTTTGAGCATCGATCTCACTCATAGCAAACAAGACGATGAACAAAGCCAACAAAAGGGTGAGCATGTCTGCATAAGGAATGAGCCAAGATTCATCCACATGTTCATCATGATGCTTTTTCTTTTTAGCCAACAGAACCACCTGCTTTGTATTGATCGCGTTCGCTAGTTGGAATATACGTTAACAGTTTTTCTTCTAATATTTTTGGTGAAGTTCCGTCTTGAATAGATAAAAGTCCTTCTATCATAATCTCTTTGATCATGATTTCTTTTTTCGATTTGCGCTTTAACTTGTTGGCAAAAGGATGCCACAATACATATCCAGAGAAAATACCAAACAGCGTAGCGATAAAAGCTGCAGATATCGCTTTTCCTAAAGCGGTGATGTCTGCCATATTTCCTAGTGCTGCGACTAATCCAACTACTGCCCCTAAAACGCCAAGAGTAGGCGCATATGTACCAGCTTGAGTAAAGATCGTAGCGTTGCTTGCATGACGTTCTTCCATCGTTTCTAAATCTTTCATCAAGACATCTTTGATGAATTCAGGAGGCTGACCGTCTACAATCATCTTGATTCCTTGTTGAAGGAAGGGATCATCCACTTCTTCTGCTTTAGGTTCTAGCGCGAGCAATCCTTCTTTACGAGCGACTGTTGCCCATTCAATAAAAATCGTTACAAGCTCTTTCATATCGATGAGTTTTTGTTCTTTAAATAAAATTTTGAAAAGAGCAGGAATCTTTTTAATTTCATTCATTGGAAATGCGATGAGGATAGCTGCTCCCGTTCCGGCAAATATAATAAGCAATGCTGCTGGGTTCAATAAGGCAGTTGGACTTGCGCCTTTTAAAAACATTCCGACACCCACAGCCAGTATGCCGAGAATGACTCCGATTAATGTTGTGCGATCCATAATGATGTTCCTCACTTTATCTTTAAATTCTGTATCTTTTACTTGAGCTATATTCTTTTATATCGGAAAGATAAAGGGAAACTTAATGATAAAAGTTGGAAAAAATGTGATCCAAACTGCTTTATTTAACGTTATCTTTATACATCCATCGTAAAAAAAGACAAATACTGCCTCATTTTGATATGATAGATTTATTCTGTGTGCAGTAAAGGAGACAAAAGATGGGTAGAACTTCTGATTACGAACTTTATTTAAAAGTTCAAGAAGAAAATAAAGAAGCCCTTGAAATGCTATATGATCGATATGAAAAGCTATTGTTTTCTTTTTCATTTAAAATGTTGAGGCAAAAAGAGTTAGCTGAAGAGGCAGTTCAAGACGTTTTTATGAAACTGTGGCGAAAAAAGGGACTCTATTCAGATGATAAAGGGAAATTTTCTTCATGGCTTTTAACCGTTACAAGAAATGCCTGTATTGATTTAATACGAAAGCAACAAAAGAATGAAGTTGAGATTCTTGAAAAAGATATAGATTACGAACGAACTGAGAGTGTTGAAGAGACTGTTACGTGGAACGAGGAAAGAGAGAGTCTGAAGGAGGCTGTTTCTTCTTTAACAGAAGAACAGCAAGATATCGTAGAGATGTTTTATTTTAAAGGCTATTCCCAATCAGACATCGCAGAGCAAAAGAACATTCCTCTTGGTACGGTAAAAGGAAGGATACGTTTAGCTCTGAAACATTTAAAAAAGATCTATCAAGAGAGGGGGGATAAGTATGGAGCCGAAAACTTGCGATAATTTGCTTGAATATTATAATGGCCTGCTAGAAGGTAAAGAAAAAGATGCCTTCGAAAAACATTTAAAGCAATGCGACGCCTGCCAAGAAGAATGGGCAGAATGGCAAGACCTTACAGCTGATCTTCCATATTTATCAGAAGAGGCAGAACCTCCGGTTGGAATGAAAGAACGTATTTTAACGAATGTAACGGCTTCTCATTCAAGCCTTAAGCATCACAAAGCACAGCCTGTTAATCAAACAGACGAAATCAGGACAAAGGTTTCTCCAATATCGCAACGTAAATCCAAATCATGGGTGCAAGGCTTACTTGCAGCTGGCCTGTTGTTATCTTTAGGAACGAACGCATACCTATTTACTGAAAACAACAAAAATGAACAGGTTATCCAAGAACAGATCAACAAAACGTTCAAGACGGTCCAACTGGCTTCAGAAGAGACAGAATCGACAGGGATAGCCTCGATGGTACAAGAAAATGATACGATGAACCTTGTTGTTCAAACGAATAATTTAACTCAAGTTAAAGGAACAGAGACCTATCAGGTTTGGCTGATCGAAGGAGATAAACCTTATCGAGCGGGCACATTTACTCCAGACGAAAATGGAAATGGTGCAGTGGTTTTCCCCGTCAAATTTGAAGGCGATCACCAATGGGATGCTGTTGCAATCTCGCATGAACCGACACCAAACAGTAAAAAACCAGTGGGCACGATAGTTATGGCCTCTAATTTATAAGTACCCGGCAGACAACAGCTTAAACATGAGTTGTTGTCTTTTCTATTTTTCAGGACAATTGATCTATTCCCAACGTACACCATTCTTTACTGGTGTGACGAATAGATGGAACTTTGCAGTTACAAGACAAAATCCTCTATAATGAATGCAGTGAAACAACTAGAAAAGAGGAATGGTAATGAGAATAAAGTCGATCGTTATCCTTCTGCTATTTGCTGGCTTGATTGGTCTAGCGTTTTATACGGCTATGGATGAGAAGGAAGAGCAACAAACAGAAGTTAAGGAAGAAGAGAATACCGGATTGAAACGTGGAAGTAAAGCACCCACCTTTTCATTACGAACGTTAGATGGAAAGCAAGTTGACTTAAAAGACTATCGTGGAAAAAAAGTGATCGTAAACTTTTGGGCTACGTGGTGTCCGCCATGTAGGGAGGAGATGCCCGAGATGGAGAAGTTCTATAATGAATATAGAAACAAAGATATAGAAATATTAGCAGTTAACCTTGAATACTCTGAATCCAATACAGAGAAAGTTCGCAAGTTTGTTCAAGAATATAAGCTTTCTTTTCCAATTCCTCTCGATGAAAAGAACACGATCGGAAAACAGTTTAGAGCCGTGTCGATTCCTACTAGTTATTTTATAGATGAAAAAGGAATAATTAAAAATTCGCACATAGGTCCAATGGATTATGATTTTATGAAGAGTGAAATTGACAAGATGAATAGGTAAGTAATGTTTTAAAGCCTTTGACCAATTTTTTCAAGGGCTTTTTTTATTCTTTTCTTTTAAGTTGAAATTATTAATTTTTGAAAACACTTCAAAAGACCTGTATATCCGATTGTAAAAAATGGGAAAGTTGTCCAATAGGGAAAATGATAATTTTGTCGAATTAAAAAGTTTAGTGAAAATAAAAATGGTTAAATCTCATAATAGCCCGAGCAACAGATCAGGAAATTCTGTAAATAAGAAGGGGACTAATTAATGAACAAGCAATATGAAGAAGTCGAAATTAAACGTATTGCCGATTTTCACCATTCTCTTAACCATTGTCCTATCCATCTTTTCGGTCTGCGAAGAGATGCTGAGGGTGAATATAAGTTCACATATTCTGTAGGTTCTATGCTCGATGAACTTGGTGTATCCATAAAACCTTCTCCAGGAACAAACCTCCATGACCTTTATAACAAAGAGTTGATCGCAGAATGGACCAAACCATTAGAAAGAGCATTTTCGGGTTCGATACAAACCGCAGATATTCAATTAGGAGTTAGACGGATCCGAACAACCATTTATCCGGTTACGGGAAACCATCGCGATGTTTTAGAGGTTGTAGGAACATCCTATCTAATGTCCAGTAGAGACGAAGAACAGACAAATGTTCAAGACTTGAAAAAATTTAAACAGTTGTTTAACCATGCACTAGAGGCTATTGTTCTATGCCGTTCAAATATGGAGATTGTCGAAGTGAACGACCGTGCATGCGATCTATTAGAACTTTCTAAAGAAGCGCTAATAGGAAGCAGTGCAGACCAATTTTTTGTAGGGAACGGGAAGGAACGAATCCTTAAGAAGTGGCAAGAAGTCTTAAATGGAAAAAAGATCGAAGGAGAGTTTCGCTACAAGACTCCAGATGGATTAGTGAAAGAGATTGAATACTCTTGTGAGAAAGATATTGTAGATGATTTACATGTTACGGTTTTGAGAGATGTAACGGATCAAAAGCTTACCGAACAAAAATTGTTAAAGGCAGAAGCTTTAAACGTGGTAGGGGAACTTGCAGCAGGTGTAGCGCATGAAATACGCAATCCATTAACATCATTAAAAGGATTTGTTCAACTGATTCAGAATCAAACCGATGAATTTGATCAATATCTTTCGATTATTCTTACTGAGGTAGATCGAATCGAACATATCATCAAAGAATTTTTGGTTTTATCAAAAAGTAACTCACAAAATTTTATGATGTCTTGTGTGACCGACATTATTAACGACACAGTAGACTTATTGAACACACAGGCGATTATCAAAAATATCGAAATCAAAAAAGACTTAGATGACCACGTCCCCCTTATCTTTTGTGATCCGTTGCAACTTAAACAAGTGTTTATCAACTTTTTGAAGAACGCGATTGAAGCTTCTGCTGTAGGGGATTGTGTAGAAATTAACATGAAGTTATCCAGGAAAAAAGATTTTCTTCAAGTTCAGATTCGAGATTATGGGTGCGGTATGGATGAAACAGTCATGAAGAAGATCGGAAAACCCTTTTTTACCACAAAGAATGAAGGTACTGGCTTAGGATTGATGGTAAGTACAAACATCATCAAACACCATAATGGAAGGTTAGATGTGAAAAGTAAAAAAGGTAGTGGCACTATGTTTACCATCACGATTCCTATTCAATAAACGTGGAACGAAAAAAGCTTTCCCAGAGCGGGAAAGCTTTTTGATGTTTCATTATCCTTTGAACATTTGAACGAACATTTTACCGTATTGCCCACCGTCAACTACACCGATACCAACGCTAGTGTATTCAGACTTAAGGATGTTTTCACGGTGACCTTGAGAGTTCATTAGGCTAGTGTGAGCGCCTTCTACAGAAGAGTTACCTGCAAGGTTTTCACCAGCTGTATTATAATCAACACCAAACTTCTTCATCATGTCAAATGGTGAACCGTAAGTTGGTGAATTGTGGTCGAAATAGTTGTTGTCGATCATGTCTTTTGCTTTAACGCGAGCCACTTTTGTTAACTCAGGATCAGCTTTAAGTGCTGGTAGTCCTTGTTTTTCACGCTCTTGGTTTACAAGGTTTAACATTTGTTGCTCTTGTGCAGTAAGTTCTGCACCTGCTTCAGCTTTTGGTGCTGCTGGAGCTTTTGCTTGCTCTTGTTGTGGAGCTGGTGCTGGAGCAGCTTGTTGTTGCTGTTGTGGAGCTGGAGCTGCTTGAGCTTGTTGAGTTTGATTATTATTTAAAGAAGCGAACGGGCATGAAGATGCCGCTTCTGAGATTCCTGCGTTTGCGCCGAATAGGGAAGCGCCTAATACTGATGCTACTACTAATTTTTTCATAAGATGTTTCCCTCCTAATAATTTATCTTACGTGTACAGGTTTCGGGATTTTATGAGGAGGGTTGGGGGTCTGGAATTATGTACCAGTTTAAGACGCCCACAGCTTGGATACATCTTTTAGAGAAACATCAATAAGATAGACATCTGGATTGGAGAGAAGCTCCCATTCCTTAAAACCGAATGATGGATCAAACAAATTAATCATCAAGCTAAGCAGATTTCCATGGGTAACGATGAGAACGGATTGATAGGATTCTTTTTGCAACTCTTTAATGAAGGAAGAGATTCTTTGCTTTGCTTCAAATGTGGACTCACCACCAGGAAACTTTAAATGTTCTTCTGTATATGTACGTTCTAAATTATCTCTCCAATTCGGGTCGTTATCAGCAGAAAGAATACGTTCAGATAATCGATCATCTATCAATATGGAGTGTTTATTTAACTCTACAAAAGGTTTAATGCTGTCGATGGCTCTCTTGAATGGACTCGAGATCACACAATCAAAATGTTGCCCCTCTAAAAAGTCAGCCAGTTCTATGGCTTGCTGATCTCCTTCAGCAGTGAGAGCAGCATGACTTTCCTGACCGTCCGCTTTACAATGTCTAATAGCAGTAATCTTCATGAATTCATCCTTCTTTCTAATAGGTATTACTAAATAAGGTGTTGATGTTAAGTATCCTAGGCTTCATTGATAAGTTGATTGGAGTGTAAGGTGCGAGACTCCTGCGGGACAGGTGGGCAGGTGAGACACTTAAGAGTGAAACGAATGAATGTGGCTCACCGCCGCCCCGCGGAAAGCGAGCACCTGTAACGGAAATCAACATCTTGCGAATACAACCTGAATACTCATTACTTAATTTAAACAGTTGTTTAAACTTTCGAGACGTTAAACCGAAAACCCTCCCGAATACTATGATTGTTGAAAAACGAAGGGAGATTGTTATGTATCCTGAATTAAACCATTTTAAGCAAATGAAAAAAGAATACGATATCGATATTGCTCGCGCTCAAGAAAAGTGGCAGCAACTACATAAACAAAAAGAATGGTCTTCAAATGAGTATGAAGAGTTATTAAATTCATACGGTGTTAGAAACTCAAAAATCACGATGGATGATTTAACAGAAGTAAAGAATAAATACTTGTTAGCGATGGAGAAAGAACGTAATGCCATGGAACAGCTGGATGAATTAAAAGAAAACCGAGATGATCGGTTGTCCGAGTATTTAAAAACGGTTTATTCTTCACGCGACAGAGAGCTAGACACGGCTAAGAATAGTATGGAAAAGAAAATACATCAGCTTGAACGTTTAAAAGCAGAGTACTTGATGATGGTCAAACAGATACAAGAGATTCATGCGTATCGTCAATCTGTTGAAAAAGAGACGAATGAAGCGATCACGAGTTATCAGCAATCTTATGAACCAAAAGAAATTCTTCCGTTGTATCCCTCATTGGCACGTTTAGAGATTCCGCTCTCTGATATTCAACATGTTTTTCAAAAAGGGGAACTGCCTGATCATCTAAAAAAATATATCCATTTTCATGATGATCCTAAGCGATTTCCAAGATAAAAAATCTGTGTTTTAAAAGGGAGTGAGTTAAATAAACTCCCTTTTTATCTATAAAAAAAAGCCATAATCCTTAAAAAAGGATTATGGTAAAGAAAACCGAACGCATGATGAAGAAATGGGGGGTAGGGAATTGCTCTGCCGGCCTCTTGCCAACAGGAGAGATTTTGTATCTCACAATCATACTATATGTCCTGAGGAGTCAAATGGTATGGACAAGTGCCATGGGCATTCATGTATTTTTGAAAAATAGAAGAAATTATTTCTCTTTAGCTTAACTTTACACTTTCGTTCCATTTTTTTAGAAGCTGCTTTTCTTTATCAGGATGTAAGCCTGCTTTCCAGTCATCTGGTTTTAAGTTTCGGCTTTGAGACCAATCTGCAGTATCTTTTATCGTTTCTTCTATCGGTCGAAAAATCAATCCTTTGTTTATCGCTTTAGAATCATCCGCATAATCAAGACCACGATAATCTTCACTTGATATCCAGAGTGGCAACTCAACCCATTCGCCGACGTTCTCCTTTAACAAGAAGGATTCGGCCACAGGAACGATTGTCGAGTGTTCTTGACTTTGCAAACATTTTTGAACAACCTCATTGAAGTCATACACACCTCCAACTGCTTGATAGATCCCGTTCTCCTTATTCTCAGCCATCCTTACGATCCAATTCGCTAGATCACGAACATCAATGAATCGAACGGTCGGATCTTTCATCTCAGGGATTAAAATTTCTCCGCCTCGAACACCCCTGTCTGGCCAATAAGTGAAACGATCTGTGTAATCATGGGGGCCAACAATCAAACCTGGACGCACGATCAAAGCATTCTCACCGAATATCTCTAAGACCTCTTGTTCACAAGCTGCTTTAAGGGCACCGTAATGTTCACCGATCTCAGTAATGGTTGAATCAATAAGGTCAGCGGTTTGCGCTTCCTCCGTAATGTTTCGAACGGACTGATCTTCATAAACAGATACTGAAGAAATAAAGATATAGAAAGTTCCTTCTTTCTGGAGTGCTTCAGCTGATTTACGGACCTGCCTCGGAAAATAACCACACGTATCCACTACAATGTCCCAAGATTCACTCTTAAGTGAAGACAGATCAAGATCTCTGTCACCAATAATCTCATGAACGTTTTCTGTTAACCCTTTCTTTGATGTTTTCCCTCTATGAAACAAAGTCACTTCATGATGATTGTTGTTAAAAGAATCTGCTACATGTTTTCCTAAAAAACGAGTGCCGCCAATAAGTAATACTTTCATCATCTACACCACCTATTCCATTTTTCTTAAAGCAGGAAGTTTCCACATGATCAAAAGATTAACAACAATTAAAGAGAGTGCACCTAGAGACATAATGTTTTCAATAGAAAAGCCATAAGAGATCAACATGGACGTTGCTGCAAGTGATAAAGGAGCAAGCCCCATACTTGCCATGGTTAGCAAACCCATCAATCTTCCTAGAAGGTTTTTATCAACGGAAGATTGTACCGCTGAAATAAGCGGTATATTCGTTGCGGGAAACGTAATGCCAATGAAGAAAATCGTTAACATACAAGCAAAAAGGGTGGAACTTTGACTAAATAAGAAAAAGAATATGTTCATGGTGAATAAAGAGACTGTCACCATCAGTCCGCGTCTTTTCTTAACGTTTAAGATACCTATAATAACGGAGCTAATGAGCATGCCTAGAGCCATAGCACCTTCAATAAAGCTAAAATCAAGTGCGCTTCCGTCGAGCACGTTTTTCACGAAGATCGGCAATCCCATCATCAACGGTCCGATAACGAAAACATTCAGAAAGATCGTACTAAGAAAGAGTGCTTTTAAAAAAGCGGATTGTCTTACTACATCGATACCTTCTTTTATAGATAGCCACATGCCAGGTTTTGCTGTACTTGAACTCGTGGTAGCTGGGATATTTAACATATAAGCAAGAATGGCAGAGATTAGAAGCATCACAGCGGGTACACCAAACGAGAGTATGTATCCTCCGCTACTTGCCACAAGAAGACCTCCAATCATCGGTCCAAGTATTAACGAGCTTTGTTGGGTGGTCTGAATGACTGAATTTGCCCGTGTTAATTGAGATTGGTCGACAACATTAGGCAGAAGAGAGCCGTTTGCTGGCCATACGAAAGCATCAAGGGCCCCGAAAAATAAACCAAAAATGATAAAAGACAGAAGGGAGAGATGTCCTGTTGCAAGCATGATCAACAACCCGACTAACAAAAGGGTTCTTAACAAGTTAGCGAGAAACAAGATTTTCGTACGGCTGACTCGATCCGCTAGAACGCCGCCAATAGCCATGAATAAAATACGAGGAACGTTGGCTGCAATAAATACAATGCCGAGTGAGGCTTCTTTATCTAGAGTCTTCACAACATACCAGCTCTGTGAGAATTGAAAGATGGCGATTGAAAAAGAAGAGCAGATCGTTATCGCCCATATGAATAGAAAGGAGCGCTTTTTGAATAGAGACTCTGTTTCACTTTTCTGGAGTACAGCTGTTATTTCAGCCATCTTACTCTAGCTCCTCTTCAGGATAAGGTGTTTCTTTCAAAGGAAAAGAGAGCATAAAGTAGTGATAGATCTCACCATCGTCACTTTCATTCTTTTTGAATTCTGAGATTAAGTCAGATATTTCTTTTGCTTTGTCATGTAACAGTTTTACTTGATCGGAAGAAAGTTTTACATGTCTATAACCAAATTTAAGAGGAGAATCTGAATAAGCTAGTATTTCAGGATCTAATTTACGAACCATAGATTTTGTCTTTTCAAGAGAAACTAATATATTTTCTTTAAGTGCATCTGAAAGTTCATCTCTTACAGCATGCCTTTGATCAGGCAATATTTCGGCAATCGAAAATGAGTGGGCTACAGGTCTGTAGAACTTTTGTACAATGCCATTCTTTTCTTCTGTTCTCTCAACGTTAATTAAACCTACACGTTCAAGTTCTTTTAGATGATAATGAATCTTTGGTGCTGGAACTTCTAATAGGTCTGATAAGATCTTTCCTGTCTTAGCTTCATCTAATATCTCCCATAGGATTTTGATTCGCAAGGGGTCAGAGATAACCTTTAACTGCTCAACTTCGCGTATATGATATATTTCCTGCATGTTCAACACTCCTAAAACGTTCAAATATATTTGAACGTAATATATCCTATTTATATGCTGGTCGTCAACACTTTTACACATTATTTGTAAATAATAGTTCAAATGTTATGAAAATTCTTGTATAATGTTAGTATAATACTCGCATTACAACTTAGAGGCTGGAGGTTCATAGTATGGGGAATAAGGATTTGAAGTCCTATGTGGAGAGATTGGAGAAAGTGCATTACATTGTGTCAAAGCGTTTACACCCAGAGATTGCTATAGAAAAGGAGTTAACGAAAACACAGTTTGTACTTTTGAAGACGTTGTGTATTAGAAATAAATGGACCGTTTCAAAATTGGCTGACTATATGGGTGTAAAACCAAGTGCGATAACTGTTGGTGCAGATCGTTTGTACAAGCGTGGATTTGTAAGTCGTTACCGTAGTGACCTAGACCGTAGGATCGTCTATTTGGAGATTACCGACGAAGGACACGAAATCTTAAGAGAAGCTGAAAATGAAAGAGTTAATTCTATAAGTAGTTATCTTAATCATTTATCTCAAGAAGAATTAGGTATTTTTATTGATATTTACGAAAAGCTTGCAAGTGGCAATCATTCAAACCCAGACGAGATCGTCTTTACCACACAAACCAGTTGAGGAACTGGTTTTTTTTGTGCTTTAAAAAAGTAATAGTGAATGAGTCGCAGAAAAGTTCTCTATTATTTTTTCATAGATTGGATTCTATTTAAATTCTTCACTGCATAGGATGTGATAGAAACGTTAACAGAAGTGGAGGGCTATACATGTTCACCCCGCAATTGAATATGAAGCGTTTACCCTTATTACTTGCCGGAGCCATGCTATTTATCGTCGTAGCCACAAGCTTTATCACATCCTTTGAACACAAATATCGATTGAGTTCATCAACCATGCATAAGTGGCTAACGGAATTTTCTGGTGAAGCACTTGTTTATTTTATAGGATGGGAAAATCGATATTTTACACAAGAGCTTCCAAAAGAGAGTGAACCCCCGGCTTTATCAAGTGTTCTGTTTGAATTAACGACAAGCATAAAGCCTGGGGATATCCGTAGTCTATTAGGAAACGAACTTCCCGGATTTGCGCTCTATGATTCAACGATCATTGTTGCCGGAGAAGGAACGGATTACACAAACCTAGCGTATGAATCACCGCCACCGATGGAACTGCTGTTAAGTGGTGAAGAGGCAGAAGTTCAAGATATCGAGCGATTGGAAGATCCAGATCCTTCTGATTCAGAGAATCCTCCGGGCCAAACGACGAGTGGAAAGAAGATCGCTTATATCTATCATTCGCACAGTTGGGAATCCTTCTTACCTCACTTAAAAGGTGTAACGAATCCTGATCATGCCATCCATTCTAAAGTAAACATCACGATGGTAGGAAAAAAACTCGGTGAGGAATTAGAGGCTAGAGGGATTGGGACAACCGTTGACATGACAAACATGACAGAGCTTTTACGAAAGAACAATACGGATTATCGTAAGAGTTACCCAATGTCACGTACACTCGTCCAAAGTGCGATGTCGAGTAACCAGGATATTGATTTGATTTTTGACCTGCATCGAGACTCGATGAGAGGAAAGTCTACCACTACAGAAATTAATGGGAAGTCTTACGCACGTACTTTATTCGTGATCGGTAAAGCGAATCCTAATTTTGAAAATAACCAAAAAGCAGCACAAGAGATCAATGCGATCTTAGATAAAAAATACCCTGGTTTAAGCCGAGGGGTTATCGGAAAAAACAAAACACAAGGAAATGGTGTGTATAATCAAGACCTTTCTGACCACGCTTTACTTATTGAATTTGGCGGTGTGGATAACAATATGGATGAGCTTTACAGAAGTGCAGAAGCAGTGGCTGAAGCAGTTGCAGAGTACTATTGGAAAGAAAATGGAGCGAAAAAAGAATAATGTTTAAAGGCTCTAGAGGTGGTGATAACCTCTGGAGCTTTTTTTATGTTTCTATTTTTGCGGAAAATTAAAGTGGATAGTAAAAATAGCAGAGTGGACAGTAAATTGATAAAAGTGGACAGTAAAACTCAAAAATTGGACAGTATTTTCTTAAAAGTCGACAGTAAGTACCATATAGAAGTCTGTGCATAGGCGCCGTTTTTTTGTTAATGGCGGTAATTTGTCCAATTGACTAGTGAATCTGTCCGATTTGAACATTAATCTGTCGGATTGGTCACATCATCTGTCCAATTTTGGCGCCGCAAATTTCCGAAGCGTCTGTATAACAACTCAATGCGGACACAAAAAAACCGTTTTGAATGATTGAAACAATACCTAATTTCATAACAGTCGTCATATCTGCAAATCCTATAAAAAAATGGTATAAAAAGAGAGAAGTCACTTGTTTTAATTACTAAGGGAAGGGAATAAAAGAGAGAAAGAGAAGATTGGTAAAAAGGAGCACGTGCATGAAACGAATATGGGAATTTTTCCTCACACTATTGTTACTCGTCTGTTTATACATCGTTTTCTTTGCAGAAGGATATGTAATAATCAAAACAGTATTTGGGCTCCTTTACATCGCAGTGATTCTGTATACGATCTATTCGTTAATGCTCGAGAACAGAACAGCTCAGCATACACTTCTATGGATATATGTATTGATTTTATTTCCGTTTATCGGATATATGTTCTACCTGTATTCGGGCCAACTTTATTTAAAAGGGCATCTTTTCAAATCGAAAAGAAAGAAAGACAGGGACGAATGGATCAGAGTATCTAAACAAGAAGAAAAGCCTGATTTTAGTGACTTAAAAAGGCATCAACAGTGTTTTGCGACACACGCTCATCATATTACTCTTACACGTTTGAACAGAAAAACAAGTTCAAAAATACTAAAGAATGGCCAAGAGACGTTTCCTGAAATTTTTGCAAGATTAGAAGAAGCCAAGGAATATATACATATTCAGTATTACATCTTTCGCTCAGATCGCCTTGGTAAAGATATTATTGATCTGTTAATAAGAAAAGCAGATGAAGGTGTAAAAGTTAGGTTTTTATACGATGGGATAGGAAGTCTTTCTCTTCAGCAGTATGACATCGACAGAATGAAAAAGGCAGGAATTTTAGTTGAAGCTTTCCTACCCGTACGATATGGCTTCTTTAACCAAAAACTTAATTTCAGAAACCATCGTAAGATCATCATTATCGATGGAAAGGTTGGTTTTGTTGGAGGTCTAAATGTAGGAGTCGAATATTTAGGAGAAGATCCTGAGATTGGTTTCTGGCGCGATACTCACATGGTAATGGAAGGAGAAGGTGTTCAAGTTCTTCATGCGATCTTCTTAATGGATTGGGAATATGTTTGTGGAGAAGATCTGTTGGAAGATAATCACCTTACTACATCATACCCTGCTGAAGGAGACGGAACTGTTCATGTTGTTGCTAGTGGTCCAGACACCCAGCTAGGAATCATGAGTGATCTTTTCTATTCGCTGATCTCATGTGCAGAGAAATCAATCTGGATCGCAACGCCATACTTCGTACCTAATGAAGCAATTCGAACAGCATTAAGAGTGGCAGCAAAAAAAGGAGTTCAGGTACGATTATTGGTTCCCGAAATCAATGATGGCTTCTTAACACAATATGCAACGCGCTCTTATTTTCCAGAGCTTTTACGTTCGGGAATTGAGATCTACTCTTACAAAAAAGGATTCCTTCATCAAAAAGTTATCATTATCGATGGTGATACAGCTTCAATCGGTACAGCCAATATGGACATGAGAAGTTTTCACCTTAATTTCGAAGTGAACGTGTTCTTACTGAATACATCATCAGTCCGTCATCTCGTAGAACAATACGAAGAAGACATGGTGGAATCGGTAAGAGTAAAACCTGTCGAGTTTTATAAAAGAGGTCTATGGGAACGGACAAAAGAATCCTTTGCACGCCTTTTCTCAGGGGTTCTCTAAAGCTTCATATACAGTAACATAACTACTCAGATTAAAAAACAAGAATAGAAAATCCTCCTCAGGAATAGGTTGTACGAGACCGTGTAAGTTGAGGGGGTTTTTTTTATGGATTGGCTCGAGGCCTTAATATTGGGCGTTGTACAAGGTGTGACTGAATTTTTACCCGTAAGTTCAACAGGACATCTGCTCCTTGGCAGGCAAATGTTCCAGTTAGAGGAAGCCGGTTTATTTCTTGATAGCATGCTTCATATCGGAACACTTATTGCCGTGATGACGGTGTATTGGAGAGAAATTCTAAAAGTGATAAAAAGCCCCTTCAGCAAAACGGGCATTCTGCTTATTGCAGGTACGATACCGACTGCTGTTATTGGACTGGCGTTTAAAGATTTTTTTGAGGAGATCTCAAAAACGGGAATCACTGTAGGTTGGGAGTTTCTGATTACAGGTTTCTTGCTTTGGTGGGCTGACTCTTATAAACGCAATGGATACAAAGGAATCGATGATATTTCTATACGTGATGCTCTTGTGATCGGCACGTTTCAAGGTGCTGCGATTCTTCCTGCTATTTCACGTTCCGGCCTGACGATCGCAGCCGCGCTCTTCTGTAAGATCGATAAAAAAGCTGCTGCTTATTTTTCATTTTTACTATCTATCCCATCTATCGCTGGGGGAGTAGTTTTACAATCTAAAGATCTATTTGTTGGTGCACATCCACCGATCTCTTATTCAGCATTATTGATCGGTACTTTAGCGTCAGCTCTATTTGGATATGTGGCAGTAAAATGGATGATTAAACTCCTTCAAACCGGTACGTTAAAAGGGTTTGCGATTTATGTTTGGTTGATCGGAATCGTTGTATTGATCCTTCAATTTTCAGGTAAAATGTAAAGTATTTGTTAACACGCAAAAAATGGATTGACATTTAAAAGAGAGAGGATTACAGTATATGTAATTCGAAATTTAGCAGGCTTTAGATCGCTGAATTTACAGTTATTTTTATAGTTAAACTATAAACTACTGTAAAACGGGGGAACCAATCTTTTGGGGTGAATTTTGCTCTATTGCAAAAAGGGATACTCCAATCCCTAATCCGACAGCTAACCCCGTAAGCGTCATGTCACTGGAGAGGTCAATTTGGTGGAAAACCGGACCCGCTTTTTTGTGTGGTCTTTTTTTGCGTTTTTTTACTTAAATTTTTAAGCCTCTTAACCAGCAAGGCTAGAGAACAACGAAGTAAAAACTTCATGGATTTTAAGGGGAGACCATAATGAAAAAACAATTTGCAGTTATTGGGCTAGGACGTTTTGGTGGCAGCATCTGTAGAGAATTTGCAACGATGGGCTATGATGTTCTAGCTATAGATAAAGACATGGAAAGAGTAAATGAGTTTGCTACCATAGCGACTCAAGCCGTTCAAGCAAATTCTACTGATGAGAACGTCATGAAGTCGTTAGGAATTCGTAATTTTACTCAAGTCATCGTATCAATCGGTGAAGACATCCAATCAAGTATTTTAACAACACTACTTTTAAAAGAAGCAGGCGTTCAAAAAGTTTGGGTTAAAGCACAAAATGACTATCATCATAAAGTGTTGGAAAAGCTAGGAGCAGACCGTATTATCCATCCAGAACGTGATATGGCGCTGCGCGTTGCTCAACTTATTTCTTCTGAAAAGATTATAGATTTTATTGAACTATCACATGAACACAGTATTGTAGAGATAGGTGTAACAGATAAGCTTGTTAACCAGACTTTAACAGATCTTGATGTACGTGCACGCTATGGATGTAATATCGTGGCTATCAAACGTGGAGATGAGATTCTCGTTTCACCAATCGCTGATGTATCTCTTCAATATGGAGATATACTCGTTGTGATCGGTCGTAACGAAGATCTAAACCGATTTGAGGATGAGGAAGTGTAAGCATTGGCCCTACATGTCAGAAAGCATAAACGTTTTTTGCATAACCCAATTAAATTGAACCCTCCTCAATTTTTAGCGTTGCTATTTTTATTTCTCATTTTTGTTGGCATGTGTATGTTAAAGCTACCTGTCGCTCATGAAGAAACGTTATCTTGGGTAGATGCATTTTTTATTGCCACATCAGCTGCAACAGTAACAGGCTTAGCTACAGTTGATCCTGGCTCAACGTTTACCTTGTTTGGGGAGATCGTCATCTTGTTTTTAATCCAAGTCGGAGGGCTCGGAGTCATGTCATTTGCGTCACTCGTCGTTATTATGATGGGGAGAAAGATTTCCATCAAACAACGTGTATTGATGCAAGAAGCACTCAACCAGCCTTCTATTGGCGGTGTAATCCGATTAGTTCGAAATCTGTTTGTATTTTCAATCAGCATCCAGATTATCGCCATCTTTTTTCTGTCATTAAGGCTTGTTCCAGACTTTGGTGTTAGTAAAGGGATCTACTATAGCATTTTTCATGTTATATCGGCATACAACAATGCAGGGTTCTCGTTGTGGTCTGACGGTCTAATGGGTTATGTAGGAGATCCGATGGTGAACATCGTCATATCGTTTCTGTTTATAACAGGGGGAATTGGGTTTACCGTATTGGTTGATATATGGGTGAGCCGAAGCTGGAAAAAACTTTCTCTTCATACAAGAGTGATGTTGCTGTCTACTTTGATTATTAATATTGTGGCAATCTTGTTCTTCTACTTATTTGAGTTTAATAATCCAAAGACCATTGGAATGCTTTCAGGTGCAGAGCAATTCTGGGCTTCGTATTTCCAAGGTGTAACACCGAGAACAGCAGGTTTTAACTCGATTGATATGACAGCTATAAATCCTGATACGTCCTTGTTGATGATTCTTTTAATGTTTGTTGGGGCAGGAAGTACCTCTACTGGTGGAGGGATAAAACTGACCACGTTTGTAGTTATTATTTTTACGGTTGCAGCTTTCTTAAAAGGGAAAGAAAATACGGTCGTTATGATGCGAACCATTCGAAATGCTGTTGTTTATAGAGCTCTTGCTATTACAACCATTTCCATTTTGTTTATTTTTGCAGCATTATTTATTATCACATATGTACAAAAAGATACTTCATTCATGGTGATCGTGTTTGAAGTCGTGTCTGCGTTCGGTACAGTTGGATTAAGTATGGGCCTGACCCCAGATCTAACAGTAATCGGGAAAATTGTGATCTGTGTGGTAATGGTTTTCGGTAAATTAGGACCGCTAACGCTGGCGTTCAGTCTTGCTAAACAAACAAAAGATAATATTAGATATCCAGACGGTGAAGTGTTCACTGGGTAAAAAAGAGGCTAATGCAATGAAGGAATCTTCTTCATTCTGCATTAGCTTTTTTTGGTTATTTATGGGTTAATTGACTTCCTCTTGGGAAAGCTAAAACAAGGTTTAATTGCTACTCTAAAGAGAGGAAAAGAGATCGTCATGCAAAAAATAAAAGAAGCTTTTCTCGTTTCTCCCTTTCTTGTTTTTTTCCTCGTCCATTCTGAGCAAGTAGGGGTAGGGGTTCTTGGGTATCAGCGCATCATAGCTAAATATGCAGGGTATGATTCTTGGATATCCGTTATCATAGCAGCTATTTTTGTACATATTCTAATTTGGATGATCTATTACGTGCTTGATAATGGTGATGGAGATATTGTGACCACACATAAAACGTTGTTTGGTGGTTTCCTAGGTAATCTCTTCAACCTTTCTTTGCTTCTGTATTTTCTGCTTTGGTCGATTACTGTACTTAGAACCTATATTGAAGTCATACAAGTCTGGATGTTTCCTACTCTGAGTACATGGAAAATCGCGGCAGTGTTCCTTATATTGACGTACTATGTGGTTTCGTCTGGTTTTCGAACAGTAGCAGGTATCTGCTTTTTGGGAGTGGTCATTCCTTTAGGGTTAATCGTATTACTGGTGTATCCATTGGAATTTACTCATTTTTCTAATCTGCTACCCGTATTTGATGAGAATGTAAAAGACTATTTATCAGCCACAAAAAATATGATGCTGAGTTATCTTGGTTTTGAAACACTTCTTGTTTTTTATCCATTTATCAAAAATGCTAAGCGATCTCAAAAGTTTGCGCATCATGCCAATCTTTTTACATTTATGATGTACCTGCTAGTCACTTTGTTTTCATTTGCATTTTTTAGCGAGGAACAATTGTCTAGAAATATTTGGGCTACACTATCTATGGTGAAAATCGTTCAAGTTTCATTTGTAGAACGCTTTGATTTCGTATTTGTCTCCATGTGGTGTTTAGTGATTCTACCTAATATTGCATTGGCGATTTGGTGTTCGAGCCGAGTAGCGAAATTGATGCTGAACATTCGTCACCATGTCACGCTCATCGTGATGCTAGTCTTAATATTAGCAGCTTGTTACTATTTGGACACGCGGCTTAAAATTAATATGCTAAACAACTACACGAACAAGATAGGCTTTTACCTAGCTATAAGCTATATTCCGCTTCTATTTATAATGACTTTTATTAAAAAACACTTTAAGAAAAATAAAAAAGAACAGGCATCACCGACTACATGACACAAGAAAAAAACTGACCGTTAACTTCCTTCATCTGTTCAAGAGATAAAGGAATTAACAGTCAGTTTTTTATTAAGCTTGAAGAAGCATAGTGAGGCGCGTTTTATGTTTTTCACGCTGAGAATCATCTGATGTATTGTGCCAATTCTGCAGAGTCTCGTTGATTAATTGGGTGACCATATGCTTTGTCCAAACTACATAAGCGCCATACGTATCCCCTTTGAAAAAGGAAGTAAGCATATTATTATCAGGCCCGAAGAAGAAACCGAGCTGATCATGAATGAGTGTAGCCTCATCCATCGAGAAGGGCATGATTTTATCTGAAAGGGTAAATTGATAAGAATTGTTTTCTTTTTTAATGAATGCGATCGCGTATACCTGTCCTTCTGGAAGAAAACCTTTCGTAGTAGGTAAGAGCAGTAACGGGTTATGTCCTTTGTCATAAGCGATAAAAAAGTCATTCACATCTTCCTCAAACTGTGGTGTACGTGACATTGAAGCTAGTGCAATTTCTTTTTGTACGTTTAACATGTAACAACCCTCATTCCGTTATATTTCTTACTATCATTCTTACCGCTAGTTTGCTAGATTATACGTGTCATTTTCTTTACTAAACTGCTGTGATAAGTTGTTGAAAGGGAATTGACGGACAAATTGTAAACGCATACACTAGAGATAGTTATTAGCCGTTAGAGAAAGAGTGATTCATGCAATGGCATTATCAAATGAACGTTTGATCGGAAAGATGGCCATGTTAGGGGTATTAGATGAAAGTTATCTGCCTGAAATCGAGAAATTGGGCTGGAAGTATTGCGTAGGCAAAGCTGGTTCCATGGATTCACAAAAGGTAGTAGCTGCCATTGAAACAGCGGCCAAAAGTGAAAATATCATTCAAACCGGAATTTATCGTGAAACACATTCGTTATATCATGCCATCATGGAAGCTTTTCATGGGGTGACAAGAGGGCAGGTTCAGCTTGGCACTGTTCTTAGGACTGTAGGGTTACGTTTCATCGTTGTCCGCGGTAACCCGTATGAGAAGAAAGAAGAAGGTGACTGGATCGCAGTCGCTCTCTATGGAACGATAGGTGCTCCTGTAAAAGGATTAGAGCATGAGGCGATCGGTCTAGGAATCAATCATATTTAAATAATGCCCATAGTAACTAGTGATGAGGGGGCGTATTCGAAAGAGTTTTCTTTCGGGTGCGCTCTTTTTGTATGTGAAAAATGCATTTTTTAGTGAGACTAGTTGTCTTTGAAAGTAGTTGATTTCCGTTCCAGGATGCTCGCTTTCCGGGGGGCGTGCGGTGAGCCTCTTAGCGCTCTGCGCTGTTAAGAGTCTTACCTGTCCCGCTAGTCCCCCAGGAGTCTCACACCTTGCACTCCAATCAACTTGTCAAGAAGATAAAAAAGATAACCCAAAGCACCATTTATATGTAGAACGCCTTAATGAAAAGAACCTTAATGAAAAGAACCTTAATAAAAGAGGGATGAAGATGATTACATTAACTGGTAATACGCTTTCCATGGAAGAAATCAAGCGGATTCTGCATGAGAACGAACCTGTAGAAGCTTGCCCACTTAGCATGAAGAAAGTAGCAGATAGTCGTAAAGCGGTTGAAAAGATTGTGGCTGAAGGAAAAGTGGTATACGGGATCACGACTGGCTTCGGAAAGTTTAGTGATGTTCTTATTTCTCGAGATGATGTTGAGACATTGCAGATCAATCTGATCCGTAGCCATGCGTGTGGAATCGGAGAACCGTTTCCTGAGATGATCAGTCGTCTTATGCTTATTTTAAGAGCCAATGCTCTGTTAAAAGGATTTTCGGGTATCCGCCCAGTCGTAATCGAAAGGTTGCTAGAGTTAGTCGAAAAGAACGTGCATCCTGTTGTTCCTCAACAAGGATCACTTGGGGCGAGTGGAGATCTTGCTCCGCTTTCTCACCTAGCACTTGTATTAGTAGGTGAAGGAGAAGCGTATTACAAAGGAGAACGTGTTCCTGGCCAAGAAGCTTTAAAGAGAGCGGGCATAGCACCTGTTGTATTGACGGCGAAAGAGGGGCTTGCCTTGATCAATGGAACGCAGGCCATGACAGCTCAAGGAATAGCTGCCTATATAGAAGCAGAACGGATCGGACTCATGGCAGATGCGATTGCAGCGCTTACTACAGAAAGTTTACGAGGTATTACAGATGCGTTCGATGAGGACGTACATCTTGCTCGAGGGTATCAAGAGCAGGTAGATGTTGCCAAACGCTTGAGAGAATATTTAGAAGGCAGCCAGCTTACAACGAAACAAGGAGAGATTAGGGTCCAGGATGCTTACTCCTTAAGGTGTATCCCTCAAGTTCATGGTGCCTCATGGCAGGTTCTAGGTTATGTAAAAGAAAAACTTGAGATTGAGATGAATGCTGCAACGGATAACCCACTGATTTTTGATGGAGGAAAAAAGATCATCTCAGGTGGGAACTTTCATGGTCAGCCGATCGCTTTTGCTATGGACTTCTTAAAGCTTGCAGCTGCAGAATGGGCAAATATTTCTGAACGAAGGATCGAACGGATGGTCAATCCTCAGTTGAGCGACTTACCTGGTTTCTTAAGTCCGAATCCAGGGCTAGAGTCAGGTGCGATGATCATGCAATATGCAGCCGCATCACTCGTTTCAGAAAATAAAACATTGGCACATCCTGCAAGTGTTGATTCAATTCCTTCATCAGCCAATCAAGAAGATCATGTAAGTATGGGAACCATCGCTTCAAGGCATGCCGCTCAGATTATTGCGAATGCTAGGCGGGTTCTTGCTGTTGAATTAATCTGTGCGATGCAAGCAGCAGATTTTAGAGGTCCGGAAAAATTAGCACCTAAAACAAAGAGAGTATATGAACAAGGAAGAATCGTTTGTCCAACGATACAATGTGACCGCATGTTCCACCGAGATATGGAAGCTGTTGCTTCATGGATCCTCGATACTTCATGGAACGACATCTTAATCGGGGCAAAAATTCAAAAGTTAGCACATTAAAAGGAGGTATTTTTTCATGTCAAACGTAAAACATTCTATATCAGCGGCAAGAGGTACAAAATTATCGGCAAAAGGGTGGGTTCAAGAAGCAGCCATTCGTATGCTGATGAATAACCTAGATGGGGAAGTGGCGGAGAATCCCGATGAACTAGTCGTTTATGGTGGTATCGGTAAAGCTGCTCGAAACTGGGACTCCTATCATAAGATCATAGAAACATTAGAGCGATTAGAGAATGACGAAACGCTTCTTGTGCAATCTGGAAAGCCGGTTGCTGTCTTTAAATCGCATACAGATGCTCCACGTGTTCTACTTGCGAACTCTAACCTTGTACCTGCTTGGGCAAATTGGGATACATTCCGTGATCTTGAAAAAAGAGGGCTGATGATGTATGGCCAGATGACAGCCGGAAGCTGGATTTATATCGGAACGCAAGGCATCCTGCAAGGGACGTATGAAACATTTGCAGAAGCTGCTCGCAAGCACTTTAACGGATCCTTAAAAGGGACCATCACGCTTACAGCGGGTCTTGGAGGAATGGGTGGAGCTCAGCCTCTTGCTGTAACGATGAATGATGGTGTTGTGATCGCGATTGATATCGACGAAACAAGAATTCAACGCCGCTTAGACACAAGATACTTAGATAAAATGACAAAGAGTTTAGACGAAGCCTTAAGCATGGCTAAAGAATATGCGGCAAAAGGGGAGCCACTCTCGATTGGTCTTTTAGGAAACGCTGCTGAACTTTTACCAAAGATGATTGAGATGGGAGAGATTCCGGATCTTGTTACGGATCAGACATCTGCTCATGACCCGTTGCATGGCTATTTGCCAGTAGGTTTCACGATGGAAGAAGGAGCAGAACTTCGTAAACGCCATCCAGAGCAGTATATCGAAAAGTCAAAGAAATCGATGGCGATTCATGTTCAGGCAATGCTTGAGATGCAAAAGAAGGGTTCTGTCGTATTTGATTATGGCAACAACATCAGACAAGTTGCGCTTGATGAAGGAGTTACAAACGCATTTGATTTCCCTGGGTTCGTTCCAGCATTTATCCGTCCGTTGTTCTGTGAAGGGAAAGGACCTTTTAGATGGGTAGCGTTATCGGGGGATCCAGAAGATATCAGAAAAACAGATGAAGTGATATTACGAGAGTTCAGTGATAACGAGCACCTCTGTAAATGGATCAAGATGGCTCAAGAAAAAGTTCAGTTCCAAGGTCTTCCGTCACGTATCTGCTGGTTAGGGTATGGAGAGCGCGCGAAGTTTGGAAAAATTATTAACGAAATGGTAGCTAGCGGCGAATTGTCAGCGCCAATCGTGATCGGGCGTGACCACTTGGATTGTGGTTCAGTTGCATCGCCTAATCGTGAAACAGAAGCAATGCTTGATGGCAGTGATGCAGTTTCGGACTGGCCGATTTTAAACGCGATGATCAATGCTGTAAATGGAGCGAGCTGGGTATCTGTGCACCATGGTGGCGGTGTTGGAATGGGTTATTCTCTTCATGCCGGAATGGTCGTTGTTGCAGATGGAACAGAAGAAGCTGCTCGTCGTCTTGAGCGTGTGCTAACGAGTGATCCTGGAATGGGGATCGTAAGGCATGCTGATGCAGGTTATGATCTTGCGATAGAGACGGCAAAAGAAAAAGGCGTAGATCTGCCAATGATCGAGAACTAAAAAGGAGTGTGACGAATGCTAGATACATTAATTTTAGCAGGACAGGTGGTCGTTCCAAAAAGTAGTGGAGAAGCGCTTCGAGGTAAAGAGATGAATGAACTCTCCATCATCGATAACGGAGCTGTTGGTATAAAAGATGGCGTGATCGAATTTATAGGAACTGCCGAAGAAGCGGCTCAGTTACAAGCAAAAGAAACGATTGAGGCAGAAGGAAAACTGTTATCACCAGGCTTAGTGGACCCTCATACACATCTAGTGTTTGGGGGATCACGAGAGCATGAACTCGCTTTGAAACAACAAGGAGTTCCTTATTTAGAAATTTTAGCTCAAGGCGGAGGAATTCATTCAACGGTTAAAGCAACACGTGAAACAGCTGAAGATGACCTCTATGAAAAGGGAATGTTCCATTTAAACAGGTGTTTAACTTATGGTGTTACGACTATGGAAGCAAAGAGTGGATACGGTCTGGATAAAGAGACTGAATTAAAGCAGTTAAGAGTAGCAAAACAGCTGAATGAAACTCACCCGATCGATCTTGTTTCTACTTTTTTGGGAGCTCATGCTATTCCTGAAAACTATAAAGGAAGACCAGATGCCTTTTTAGAAGAGATGCTTTCCTTGTTAAGCTTAATCTCAAAAGAGGGTTTGGCTGAGTTTGTAGATATTTTCTGTGAAACTGGTGTTTTTACGGTAGAACAGTCTAAAGTCTTTCTTCAAAAAGCAAAAACAGCAGGGTTTGGAGTTAAGATTCATGCGGATGAAATCGATCCTCTCGGAGGAACGGAGATGGCTTGTGAGATCGGAGCAGTTTCTGCTGATCACTTAGTTGGAGCGAGTAAAGAAGGCGTTCGTATGCTAGGGGAATCAGATACGATCGCAGTCCTTCTTCCAGGAACAACGTTCTATTTAGGAAAAGATCATTTCGCTCCAGCACGGGATATGATTTCAAGTGGAGCAGCTGTAGCCCTTTCAACTGATTTTAATCCTGGAAGTTCACCTACAGAAAATCTGCAGTTTATTATGACACTCGCTGCATTAAAGCTGAAGATGACGCCAGAAGAAATTTGGAATTCTGTAACGGTCAACGCAGCTTACGCGATTGGACGCGGTGATGTTGCAGGTAGTTTAGAAATAGGAAGAAGAGCAGATCTTGTTCTGTGGGATGTACCAAACTATAAGTATATTCCATATCACTATGGTGTGAATCACGTTAACAAAGTGTGGAAGAACGGTAAGTTAGTAGTCGGAAAGGGAGATATTCATGCAAACTATACCCTTTCTTCGTAAATCAGGTGAGGCTCCATTTACTGACAGAGGGATAAAAAAGGCAGGTCAGCTTTTGAAGCCTTGGTCAGGTGATGAAGTGAGAGGAGTAGCTATAGCTGGAGCTCCTCTCTCGAAGACTTCGATTTCACATTCAGGTGCACACCTCACACCACAGACTATCCGTGCGATGATGCATTCGTTTTCCACATATAGCATTGAAGAAGAAAGTGATCTTTGGGATCACAACATTACCGATTTTGGAGATATTGAGATGCATGTTACAGATCTCTTTACTTCACAATCCCGTATTCATTCGGTCTTAAAAGACATTGGAGCTCAGCATAGCGAAGCATGTGTAGTTACGCTTGGTGGCGATCATTCTGTTTCTGCTGCAGCGATTAAAGCTTTTCAAGAAACGAAGGGACGGGTAGGCATCATCCAGTTCGATGCACATTTTGATCTTCGGAATACGGAGGACGGTGGTCCATCCAACGGTACGCCGTTTCGCCAGCTCATAGAAAATGGAGTGATTACAGGCGACCAACTCGTTCAGATTGGTATTCGAGATTTCTCAAATGGGAAACTTTATCATGATTATGCCAAGGAGCATGGAGTGACCGTTCACACGATGGGTGATGTAAAAAGAAACGGATTGCTTTCTTTGTTACAAAAATCAGTTGACCAGTTAAAACAGACAACAGAAAACATATATATTTCTCTTGACATGGATGTTTTGGATCAGGCATTTGCACCAGGTTGTCCTGCGATCGGTCCAGGTGGTTTAGACAGTGATTCGTTAATTGAAGGGATTCAGTATCTTGCAAAGGAGCCTTCTGTTAAAGGGATGGACATCGTAGAGATTGATCCAACCCTAGATTTTCGAAACATGACGAGCCGATTAGCTGCGTACATTATCATACAATTCACGCTGTTCTATTCAGGAAGAAAGGGAGGTTTATGAAATGAGTGAGTTCGGAAAATTTATTGAATTGTCTAGAAATCAAAAGGGCTTGAGCAAATCAGAGCTTGCACGACGATTAAGCATCACTCCTCAATACATGGCAGATATCGAAAAAGGAAGAATGATTCCTTCTGAAGAAAAGATAGAAAAGCTAGTAAAAACGTTAGAGTTAAACGAAAAAGAAGCATTTAAACTGGCGGACAAACTTCCGTTACGAGTATTAGCAGAGGCAAAACAACATTATTATAAGCAAGGTTCCTAGAAGTTTAGTTTCATACGCACTCTTACTCTTTATTACATTTTTCTCTACACGAAAAAACACCGCAAGCTATTTCGGCTTAGCGGTGTTTATTATTATGAACATCAGCTTTCTCTAGGCTGAGAGGGTTTTGGTTTTAATATTTTTTTAAGCTTAGACCAACGCAACTCAATAAACGGCTGTGCTAGTGCGATAACGGGTTTGCTTGCTAGAAATAGCGTTACGATAACTGCTAGGAAGAGGAGCATAAAGTATGCGCCGTTTTCCTCGATAGATGCGAATAGATCTGTAGTAAACAAGTATTTCAAAACGAAACCATGCAACAGATAAATATATAAGGTGCGTTCTCCAAATTCAGTGAAGAACATTCGTCTGCGCGGAAGAAGGGCTAAAAAGCTAAAGGTTGCCGCAAACATTACACCGTACATGGCAAGTCTGACAAGACCGCCATACCAATCGTTGTAGCCAAGGATCTCCGAATAAGAAGATGAAGATAAAAGCCATTCTTTTGTACCGTTTGGAAAAATAAAATGATACGTAATGAACAGTACAACTAAGAAAGCTGCTGAAATAATTTTGGCTCTAGGACGTAATATCTTTTTGAAGTCTCTCTTTTCAAGCAGATGTCCAAGCAAGAAGACAGGGAAAAAGACAAATGTTCGAAGGAGACTCAAAAATGTACCAATGTCATGAATATAACCTACTGCTACTCCTATACCAATGGCAAGGACAAGTGGATATTTCATTTTCACAAAGACTTTTAAAAGAATATTCCAGAAAACCAAACTTAATAAGAACCATAGTGTCCAATGGGGTGAAAAGAAGTCTAGTTTCACTTCGCTCTTACCGTACAAATCATAGTAGAAAAAACTATAGATTAATTGAAAAACCAAATAAGGAATCAGTACTTTTTTAAAGATTTTAGGAAGATAGCCATCACGCCAGACACCTTTTGTAAAGAACCCTGCTATTAGTATAAATGCAGGCATATGAAAGGTATATATAAAGTTGTAGATCGTGTAAAGCCACTCATTTTGACTTTTTATCGGGGAAATAAAGTGCCCGAACACGACGAGAAAAATTAAAATAAACTTAGCGTTGTCGAAATAATAATCGCGTTCTTTTGTAGCAGTACTCATCGATATTCCTCCAATAATTATTCACCTTATAAAGTATTCGTATGAATTTCTCATTTTTTTTACTTATTTCTATAATTCCCAACATCGCAGGTGTTTCTAACCTATAAATAGAAAAAAACGTGTTTCCTATTACAGGAAACACGTTTTTCGTTAGAAATCGATCTTAATTTTGATAAACCCTGCACTTCTCAAAGCTTCATAGATGATGACGATAGCAGGACCGACGATCAATCCGATAAAGCCTAGAAGCTGGAATCCAATATATAAGGAAACAAGAGCTGCTAGTGCAGATATACCAAGGCTTGACCCGAGTATTTTCGGTTCGATAATTCTTCGAACGATCGTGATGACTCCAAACATGATCAGCAGTCCGAATGCAAGATGATCATTGTTATTGATAAAGAAGGAATAAGCCGCCCATGGGACAAGGAATGATCCTGTTCCGAGGATTGGAAGGATATCTACAATAACGATCAAAAGAGCGAGAATAACTGCGTACTCAACATCTAAAATCATGAGTCCGATCAATGCCAATGCGTATGTAACAACACTTAAGATGATCTGAGCTCTAAAGAACCCTACTGTTGCTCTAGACAGTTGACTAAAGACCAATTCAACCTTTTCGCGGGCTGCTGTTGTAAACAGATTGAGAAACTCAGCGTATAAACGCGGAAGATCTAGTGAAAATAAGAAAACCGCTACTACATAGATAATAAAGTAGATCAACAATCCTGGTATCGCTGTGATTAGTCCTAATATACCGGATGTTAAGTTCTTTGCTGTTTCAACGCCATAATCCTTTAATCCTACTAATCCTTCTTCAAGAGTCCTCACAACTTCAGGAGGTAAGCTAGCATAAAAGTTTTCCATTTCATAAAACGTATTCTCTGCTACTTCAAACAGATGAACCGAATAGGATGGAAGAACGGTAATAAACTCGATGACCTGAATAACAAGTGTTGTTGTAAGCCAGTAAGAGAAGATACCGAGTCCAGCAAGATAAAGGATAAAAGTAGCAGTGACGGCCAATAATCGTCTACCCTTAAATAGTCTAATAAACAATTTCACTACTGGTTCTAGCATTATAGCAGTTAGCAATGCGAGAAGGAGAGGTATACTGTAAAAGACAAAGATGACGATTCCGGCAAGCAAAATGAGTAATAAGATTAAGTTTTTTACAGTCATTTTCCAGCCCCGATCTCCGTAATTTTAGCCGGTCAGAAATTTTTCGTTACTATCCATTATGACCGGAAAAAAAGATGTTAATTCTTCATATATACACAATGATGTTACGATAATGTGAAAATGTCAATCACAGAAACGGAAGTTTTCAAAAATCTTCTTATTTTCTTAATTCCCTCTTTAATGCGAGTATCGCATTTAGTTGTCCACCTGCGATTAAGATCATGGCAGAAAGATAGAACCACACCATTAATGTTAATATTGCGCCTAAATTTCCGTATATCTGTCCGTAGTCAAAAATAAGGACATAAGATGAAAATAAATAAGAGAATAGATGCCAGCCTGCTGTCGAAAAAATAGCACCTGGCCACACGTTTTTAAACGTTAACCTCACATTTGGCGCAAAACGATATAGTGCTGAGAAGATGGAGAGAAGCACAGAGAAACCTATAAGATAGCGTGCTGTTTCCCAAATATGCCATACAGGATGAGAGTATCCAGTTCGTTCAAATATGTAGATTCCGATGTTTCTGCCAAATACCGGCAAAAGGAGAGCGGTAATCACTGCAATCACAAGCCCGAACGTAAGGAACATACCTAAGATGAGCTCTTTTATAAAAGGACGGCTCTCTTCCACTTGGTAAGCCTGGTTGAAAACGCGAATGATCGCGTGCGTTCCGATTGTCGCTAACCAAATCATGATAATCAATGAAACAGATAATACATCTCCTCTATGCTCGTCCAGAACAGCCACTAGATTATACTCTAGTAAAGCATATGCTTCTTCTGGAGCAATAGACTGAAAAAGTGATAGTACATAAGCAGAAGAAATAGGCAAAAAGCTAAGGATCGTAAAAATGAGAAAAATAAAAGGAAACAGAGAAACTAGAAAATAATAAGCAAGCTGTGCAGAAAGATCGAACACTTTATCTTGAAAGAAACGGTGAAACCACTGTTTCATAAACCAACGCACGAGTTCACCCCCAAATGAATCATAGTCAATCTATCCTGCATTATTCCCTTAATAAAAAAAAAAAGAACGCTTTTTCTGAAACAAAACGTTCACTCAATCGTATCAGTGATGTGAAGTTACAAGGTAATGCCGTTTGAAGCTATTTATCGATGTCTTATTGAGCAACGAGGACATCTACAAACAACGATTAAAGGAGAAGTTGTTGGTGTAGGTTGAGGCTGAATGAAAGGAAAACAACAAGGATGAATGTCTCGACAAAATAAAGGAACACCACAAAAGTTTACACAGGATTGGCATCTAACTTTACTTCCGCATGAACATGAACGCATAAAAACACCCCCTTTGCTCTTATTATATGTAGAGATGGATAAGCCTGGCAGGGCATAAAGTGTGCGTAATTACTTAAATTTTTATTTTTTTTTTGGTTTGTGATTAAACAGATGTTTAATAGGGAGGATTTTTTTAATGGATTTTTTAACACCAGATTTTTGGTCGGCCTTATTGGCGATCGTTGTTATCGACTTAGTATTAGCTGGTGATAACGCAATTGTAATCGGCTTGGCAGCTAGAAACTTGCCGAAAGAGAATCAGAAGAAAGTAATCATCTGGGGAACAGTAGGAGCGATTGTGATTCGAGCAGCAGCTACGCTTGCGGTTGTTTGGTTATTAAAGATTCCCGGCCTACTTCTGGCAGGTGGATTAATTCTTGTGGTTATCGCTTATAAACTGATGATCGAAGAAAAAGATCATGATATTGAGGCTCAGAATAGTGTATGGGCAGCCATTAGAACGATTATTATTGCCGACGCGGTAATGGGTCTTGATAACGTTCTTGCTGTTGCAGGTGCAGCACATGGTGATTTCTTACTGGTAGTAATCGGTTTATTAATATCAGTGCCGATTGTTGTTTGGGGAAGCACATTGTTCCTAAAGGTCATTGATAAATACCCGTTCATTATCACAATTGGAGCAGGTGTTCTGGCTTGGACGGCCTCTAAGATGATCGTAGGAGAAAAATTCATGGCTCCTTATTTCGATAATGGATTTGTGAAGTATGGATTTGAAGTTCTCGTAGTTCTTCTTGTTCTAGGATTAGGTACATGGAAGAAAAGAAAAGTCGCTCAAGAGAGAGCATCAGAAAAGGTGCTTGCTAAAAAAGAAGCATAAGAAAACCGCCACGTGCGGTTTTTTTTTTTGAATCCATTCCCGATACCATCGCTGAAATTAGGTATAAAGTACTTGTTTTGAATGGTTTTAATATAAAAATGATTCTTTTGTACCTGTTTAGACCTATTTCATAAATCATTTATAACTAAATGTCGATATGTATATAAGGGGATTTAGATGATAAATGGGGGTTAAACAGATGTTTAAAAGAATTCAAACAAAAATCATGCTTTCAGTAAGTATTCTCGTTGCCATTACACTTTTATCTGTATCGCTATTTTCTTATTTTCAAACCAAACAGCAACTTGAAAGTAACAGCAATGAACAAGCAACTAGTCTTTCTAGCGAAGTGAAAGCCTCAACAGAGTTGTATCTGAAATCATATGGAGATACGATCGATCGATACAGCCAAGACAGCAGGCTAATCAATTATTTAAAAACAGTAAAAACGGATGAAGAAAAAGGGTTGAATGAAGTTTGGCCGGTTGTTGATCAAGACTTTAAGCATTTCTTGGACCTTAATAAAAATGTTGCGGTCGTATATGTAGGGGCAGAGACCAAACAGTTTAAAACGACTCCAAAACTTGATCTTCCAGAAGGGTTTGATCCAACTGAACGTCCTTGGTATCAAACGGCTAAACAAACACCAGAAAAAATAATGTGGACAGAACCCTACGAAGATGCGAGTTCTGGTGAATATGTTGTAACGGTTACAAAACCGGTGTTAGATCCTGATACTGACGAGGTTCTCGGTGTAGTGGGTCTTGATCTAAATCTTGCTGGACTAACGAGCATGATCAACAAAACAAAAGTAGGGTATAAAGGATATCCCGTGCTTTTCGATCCAAAAGGTATGGCACTCGTCCATCCGAAACAACAAGGAAAAGATCTAAGTAAAGAGACGTTTATTAAAGAGATGTACAAAAATGAAAAAGGAAATGTTTCTTACACCGAACAGAATAAAGACCGTCAGCTTTATTATACGACGATTGCCGGCACGAACTGGAAGCTTGGGTTTGTCTATGATCAGAAAGAGTTGCTAAAAGATGCAGAAGAGCTCTTAAACATGATACTCATCTTTACGTCGGTCGCAGTTATCGTTGCTCTAGGTGTAACCTACTTATTGGCAAAGAGTATTTCCAATCCGATTACTAGATTACAAGCACAAGTACAAAAAGTAGCAGATGGCGACCTTACCGTATCAGTTGAAGCAAAATCCAAAGACGAAGTGGGAACGCTCACTCATCATTTTAACGCTATGGTGGAAAATATGCGGGGATTAATAACATCTGTCAGTCATTCGGTTGTAACCGTTAATGAGTCAACCTCTAACTTGAGTGCCGTGTCAGAAGAAACGATCGCTGCAAGTGAAGAAGTTTCTAGAGCTGTCAGAGAGATTGCATCTGGAGCGACTACACAAGCGGAAGATGCCGATGAAACAAACCGTCGAACGATGGACTTATCACTTCAGATTGAAAAAGTAACCGAACAAGCAGAAGAGATGACCCGACTGTCTTTATTAGCTGAAGCTGCAAATAAAAAAGGAATCTCGCAAATGAATGTTTTGCGTGAAAGGACGGGGGAAAGTAACCAAGTTCTAATAAACATAGAATCTGTTATTTCAGGACTTGCTGTTAAAGTAGAAGAGATCGAACAAGTGATTCAATCGATTACCGAGATCTCAAATCAGACGAATCTACTCGCACTGAACGCAAGCATTGAAGCGGCTAGAGCAGGTGAGAGCGGTCGTGGCTTTGCCGTCGTTGCCGATGAAGTTCGAAAGCTAGCGGAACAATCAGCTGTTGCTGCAGATAAAGTACGTAAGACCATCTCCGGAATTGGTGAAGAGTCCGAGCGTGCCGTGAAAGAAATGGCATACACAAAAAAAATCGCTCACGATCAAAATATGACTGTAACAGATACCGAATCTGCATTTAAAGATATCTCAGGAACAATGGCTGATATGGTGAGGTCGATTGAAAAGATTACGAGTGAAGTAGAGATGATCAATAACTACAAAGAGGAAGTAGTAGCATCCATCCAAAGTATCGCAGCAGTGGCCGAACAATCGGCAGCGGCAAGTGAAGAAGTAAGCGCGTCCTCTGAGGAGCAAGTTCGTGCACTATCCACGGTTTCTCAGTCTGCCGAAGAATTGAACGATGCTTCCGAAGCACTGACTGAAATGATTAAACACTTCAAAATCTAGTAGAGGTTGCAATTGGACAGATAATGTTGTCGAATGGCTAAATTATCGACTCAACTGGACAGATTATCTTCCGAATTCGACAGATTATGGAGTCAATCCGACAGATTAACTGCGAGAACGGACAGATTACCTTAAAAAACTAGAAACTTAGTCACATAAAAAAGGAAACCGAACTCGGTTTCCTTTCTTTTATTCTATTTTAATAGATATCTCGCTTAGAAAATGTAACGAAAGCGATGATGAATCCAGCAATTCCCCAAACGGCTAGTACGCTCATCGAAAAGCCTAATGACATTCCTTCTATCGGGGTTGCCATTCCACTCACATAATTCGTAAGGTTTAGATTTACCATAAAGAAATATTTTGCGCTTTCCCAAGAAGATACCATGTTTGCTAGGATGGCTCCTGCAATCAGGGAAGCGAGCATGATTCCCATAACGGCAGCCGTACTTCTTAACAGTACGGACAGCATGAAGGTGAGTGTTCCGACGATCATACATACATACCAGACGAGTCCAAATTCCATTAAGATATATTGCCATTGTGGAACGATATGAACATTTTCAGTTAAAAGTTCATCTCCAGAGACCGTAAAGCCTGTTAATAGAGGCATGTTCCATCCACCATATCCGAAGACTACGCCAGATATTCCATATGATAGAACAGCTACTGATAAAACGATGAAAGAAATCGAAAGCAACATCGCTAGATATTTACTGAGAAGAATGCGCCATCGTTTAACTGGCCGGGTGAGTAAGAGTTTGATCGTTCCTCCGCTTGATTCAGAAGAAACAAGGTCTGCCACGATTACCATGACGAGCAACGGAAGAAGTAAATCAATCGAGTTCTCGACGAAAATACGCATGAACGTTGGTGCACCTGGGGCGCGCGGATCGATATCGTTCTCTAAATAATATTGTTGTTGTGAAAGTCTGATCTTTAGAAATTTCCGCCATTCATCTTGAATGCGGCTTGAGCTTAATCGGTTTTGTGTGTCAGTGATCTCTTGCTGCAATGTCGTTCGCCAATCTTGGTTACCCAGCTTCTCACGTTGATCTTGAATCTCTTTAAACTGAGCATATGTAAAGAGAGGGACCAAGAAAGCGATGATCAAGATGATGACATACAAACGTTTTTTTCTTAGAAGCTTTAACATTTCATTCCGGACAAGATTAATCAATGCTTTCGCCTCCTGTTACTTCTAAGAACAGATCTTCTAAAGAAGGAAGCTGAGTTCTCATTTCTTTTACCTTCACGCCAGCTTTTACGAGCTTTTCGTTCCAATCTGGCAGCAGAGGTTCATTATATAACGTTATTAATGTACCGTCTGGACCTTCTGTAACTTCTGTTTCCAGAGAAAGAATCTCTTTAGCGAGTGGAATAGGTTCAGCACGCCAGATCACACGCTCCTGCTCCGCCAATAGATTATCAACAGAATCTGTGCGTAATACTGTTCCCTTTGATATGATCGCCACTCGATCACACATCAGTTGAATTTCACTCAAAAGGTGTGAAGATACAAGAACACTTAAGTTTTCTTCTCTTGCTAATTGCCTTATGAATTCACGCATCTCGCGAATACCTGCAGGGTCGAGTCCGTTAGTCGGTTCGTCCAATATGAGTACTTTTGGTTTTCCTAAAAGAGCTTGGGCAATTCCTAAACGCTGTCTCATCCCGAGTGAATAAGTACCCACACGATCGTGAATTCGATTTTGTAATCCAACGAGTTCGATCACTTCATTTAATCTTGTCTTTGGGATGGAAGAATCCATTTTCTGAAAGTGTACAAGATTTTCCCATCCTGTTAAGTACGGATACAATTCTGGGTTTTCAACAATACAGCCGAGATGTTTCATCGCTTCTGTAAATTCCGTTCTTACATTCTTACCGCCGATTTTAATCGTTCCAGAAGTTGGAGAGATCAAACCAACGATCATTCGAATCGTAGTCGTTTTCCCAGCACCGTTCGGCCCAAGAAAACCAAAGACTTCTCCTGGAACAAGTGTGAACGATACACCCTTTATGATCTGCTTGCCTTTAATTTTCTTCGTTAGATTCTCTACTTCTAATGCAGGTGTTTGACTCATGATTACTTCTCCTCCTGTTCAAAGTTGATCAGTGAGGCTACACGTTCTGCAATCAGCTTGTAACCCTCCGTGTTTGGATGAAATTGATCAGTATATAGATAGTTTTCTACTTGAAGCTGAAAGAGATCAAAGGTAGGTACATATACGATGTTATCAAAGTTAGCTGCTGTTTCAGCAGACTGAAAGTTCCAGTCTCTAACGATTGAAGAAGTCGTTTTTGAATCAGGCATATTGCTAAAAGGGTTGTACAAACCGACATGATAGATGACGGCCTCTGGATTCAGTTCTCTAAGTTGGGTATAGATTTTTTTAACATTACTCAAATAGATCTGCTTTTTACCGTTAATCGCATTAGTATCTAGATTCTCAAGTGCTGCTCCTTGTTGGAACAGATCATTCCCACCAATCGTCATCACAATGACATCTGCTTGCTTAGCTTGACGCTGGATCTCACTTTGTTGAAGCTGCTTTAGAAGACCTCTGGATGTTTCTCCTTTAATAGCGGTATTAAAGAGACTTAAATCTTGATCTGTTTTCTCTTTTAAGCGCTCTGTTAGGTAGCCGGTATAGCCCTTTCCGTCAGCGTCACCCGTGCCGCGAGTAAGTGAATCTCCTAATGCGAAAATCGTAAGGGTGTCATCTTGCTTTTTTGTTGAAGTTGATTCGGTTTTTTCTTTGAGCTGTGAAACTTTTTTATTAGCGGAAAATTGGTCTTGTAACGTCCAGCCAAGACCAAACAGCCATAATACTGTAGCTGCAATGGATACAATTGAAACGACCATTAAGGTATATTTTTTCAAAACCGCTTTCATCCTTCCCAAATCCTTGATCTGTTCTTTATAGAATAGCAAATATTGATTCATATTCTAACTTTTTTGCCTATTTGAGGTAAAATAAACCAAAGGGAGTGCAATCATGCAAAAAAATATTAAGTGGGGTCTATCATGAAGTTGAAACCAGTAGGAGATCAAGGGCGGATTCAATCGTTAGATATTATGCGCGGCATAGCCATTTTTGGCATATTACTCGTAAATATGAAGTCGTTCTCAGGACCAGATTCACCGATTCGTGCGTTGAGTTACGAATATTTTGATGAGCCGTATAACGTCTGGACAAATGTGTTATTAGAGTTTTTTGTTCAAGGAAACTTTATAACCATGTTTTCCTTTTTATTTGGATTTGGTATCGTGTTGATGGCAGAAAGAGCCAAGTCCAAAAATACAAAGTTTGTTCCTGTTTTTCTTAGACGTCAGTTTGTTCTGCTTCTCTTTGGAATTCTTCATGTTTTGTTTTTTTGGTACGGTGACATATTGATCATGTACTCGGTAGTTGGTTTGTTCATGTTAATCTTCTATCGATTGAATAAGAAAGTGTTAATCATCACTGGTTTCCTGTTAATAACAGTTTACAGTTTATTTATGACAACATTAACGTACGATTATTGGAGTAGTGGAGCGGCGATAACCTATCAAAGTTCACAGAATGAGCTGTATGAACAAGAGATCGCTCAATCTGTTCAAATATACAGCAGTGGTACATACCTTGAAATCATGAAGGAAAGAATTCATGAATGGGGAGATCTGAACCGTTACTTTCTCTTTTTTATAGCAGGCCTTTTGCCGATGTTTCTATTCGGTGCCTATGCTGCTAAAAAAAGAACGTTCAGAAACCGTGGCTTATGGAAACTGTGGTTGTTGACATTGATTCTAGGACCCGGCAGTAAAATATTCGCTGTTATTTTCTTTCCTTTTAAAGGAGAAGATTGGCGTTATGAAACTGCGATGTCATGGGGATACGAATTTGGTGGCGCAATGATGAGCATCTTCTACATCTCTAGCATCGTTCTTCTTTATCGAAGTGGAAAATGTAAACGTTTGTTTAACTACTTTCAATTTACAGGTCGGATGGCTTTTACGAACTACTTAACTCAATCGGTCATCGCAACAACGATCTTCTATAGTTATGGGTTAGGTCTGTATGGTGAGTTTGGACCACTCGTTGGTGTGATCTTGGCGTGTGTTATTTTTTCTATTCAAGTTATTTTTTCAAAGTGGTGGATGAAAAGGTATTACATGGGACCGCTTGAGTGGGTGTGGCGCTCACTGACATATGGCCGAAAACAGCGATTTAAAAGAAACGAAATAAGCAATGGATAAAGAAGCAGAGAATTCTCGCTTCTTTTTGTTTTGCACATTTTTTTAATTTTAGGTACACTCTAAGTAACATATATGAGCATATGTTCATATAATAAACAAAGCAGAAATCTAGGGAGCTGTTATTCATGTCTGATCAACAAAACAAATATGAACACCTCGATGAGGAAACACTATTTATCGTATCTCAAACATTTAAAGCACTTTCCGATCCGACTCGAATTCGAATTCTGCATCTATTAGGTGAGAGAGAATGCAATGTTTCTGAAATTGCTGAAGAACTATCACTCATGCAATCAACGGTATCCCATCAGTTACGCTTTCTAAAAAATTTAAGACTTGTTAAATTTAGACGCGCAGGCACAACACTATTCTACTCGATAGATGACGAGCATGTGATGACCCTTCTGCATCAATCCATCCATCATGCTAGACACGACTAGAAAGGAGGGACATTAAATGAAAGAGCATAAGATCACCGGATTATCGTGTGGGCATTGTGCATTAAAGCTGGAAGAACAGATTCAACAGCTTCCAGGTGGAGAGCGAGCGAAAGTACAGTTTAACTCAAGTAAGATTGTTTTAGATGAACAAATGGATATGGACAGCGTACGTTCTATTCTTTCAACGGAAAATGTCCGACTTGAATCAGATGGAGAGCCTACTGGACCAAATTGGCTCATGATCGGTTTGTATGTATCTGTTGCATCCTTTATTGCCGCGCTGGTAACAGAACATATGTTGAACTCAACGTATGTTTCCATAGCATTCTTTGCGGTTGCGACGATTTCTTCTGGGTACTCAACATTTTTAAAAGGTCTCCGAAATCTAACGAAGTTGAAATTTGATATAAATACTTTAATGACAGTTGCCTTAGTTGGGGCCGTAGCGATTGGAGAATGGAAAGAAGCTGCACTTGTTGCTATTCTTTTTGGAATTAACGAATTGCTTGAATCTTACGGAATGGAAAAAGCACGTCGTTCGATGGAATCTCTACTAAAGGTTGCACCGAAAGAAGCGCTGCTGTTAAGAGACGGGAAGACAGAAGTGATCTCGATCGAAGAACTTGCAATAGACGATGTTGTACTCGTAAAGACGGGGCAAAAGATCCCATCAGACGGCGTCGTAGTCTATGGAAAGAGTTCTGTGAACGAAGCTGCGATCACGGGTGAATCACTTCCTGTGGAAAAAGAATGTGGAGAGCCCGTGTTTGGTGGGAGCATCAATAATGAAGGTTTACTTCATGTGAAAATAACGAAGACCTATAACCAATCAGCACTTTCTAAAATTTTGGCTCTCGTACAGGAAGCACAAGAATCCAAAACGCCAACTGAGCTTTTCATTAATCGGTTTGCAAACTATTACACACCGATCATCATGATTGTTTCTGCACTTGTGATGTTAGTTCCACCACTTTTGTTCAATGGTCAGTGGGGTGAATGGTTCTACCAAGGACTTGCGGTGTTGATTGTTGGCTGTCCTTGTGCGCTTATTCTATCTTCACCGATTGCAATTCTTTCTGGAATTACCGTTAACGCAAGAAACGGAATTCTGATTAAAGGTGGAGCGTATCTTGAACAACTCGGCAAGATTGATGTTATCGCTTTTGATAAAACAGGGACACTAACACTCGGAGAACCGCATGTTGTGGCAGATCAAGCGTTTCATCCTGACTTTTACAAAGTAGCTTATGCAATCGAGAAGTCATCATCTCATCCGCTAGCAAAAGCAGTTGTCGCAAAGTGCCGCGAGATGGAAACAGAAGAGATTGAAGCCGATGAAATCACAACTGTTAGTGGTCAAGGTATTACAGCTGTAGTCGATCAGAAAGTGTTTAGGCTAGGAAACGAGAAGATCATCGGAAAAACACATACGAGTGAGGATGTAAAAGGGGTTATCGATCGCTTTAAAGAAGAAGGCAATACGATCGTTCTCGTTGCAAGTGAAACGGAAATTCTCGGTGTGTTTGCAATTGCTGATGAAATTCGAAAAGAAAGCCATCACATCATCTCTATGCTTCATAAAAAAGGGATAAAAGAAACCGTCATGCTGACTGGAGATCACCCAACGGTTGCTGAAAAAGTGGCTAAGATGACGGGAGTTTCATCATTCTTTGGCGGGTTGTTGCCGGAGGATAAAGTGAATCAAGTTAAATCACTTAAGAAGCATGGGAAAGTGGCTATGATTGGGGACGGAATCAATGACGCTCCTGCACTGGCTACGGCGGATCTCGGCATTGCAATGGGAAAAGGAACGGATAGTGCCATCGAAACAGCAGACATTGTGCTCATGCAAGATCACTTAGGGAAGCTTCCGGATGCTGTGCAAGTTTCTAGAAATGTAAATCGAATCATCAAGTGGAACATCGGATTATCTCTTGGATTGAAGCTTTTAGCACTTCTCCTAACGATTCCTGGATGGCTTACACTATGGATTGCGATTCTTTCTGACATGGGTGCTACCATACTTGTCACATTGATCAGTCTAACGGTATTGCTTCATAATAGAAAATAATGAACGTAAAAAGCCATGCAGTAGCATGGCTTTTTTAGTACGATGAATAGGGAAGAATGTAGAAGGATTAAGGAGGAAGTCACCTCATGTCGGAAACAGTTATTCACTTTTTTAAAGAGTATGGCGAATGGGCGATTATCATCTCGCTCGTTCTAAATATCGTGATTGGTATTTTAGGAGTCGTTCCTACGGTGTTTATAACAGCTGCAAATATCATGTTCTTTGGATTCTGGAATGGAACCATTCTTTCATTTATCGGAGAGGCACTTGGAGCGATAGCTGCTTTCCTTTTATATAGAAAAGGGTTTAGACAAGTTTCTAGAGATAAGCTTAAAGGGTACCCCGGGGTGGTAAGATTGTTAGAAGCAAGAGGGCAAGAAGCATTCCTTTTAATTTTGTCCCTTCGGTTGTTACCCTTTGTGCCCTCAGGATTTGTTACGTTTGCTAGTGCGATCGGGGCTGTCTCAGTAGGAACTTTTGTTATAGCGAGCTCTATCGGAAAGTTACCAGCATTAATCTTAGAGGCTTCTTCTGTTTATAACGTAACGGAATGGAATACAGAAGGAAAGGTCATCTTAGGGATTGTTGCGGTAGTAGGAATCTCTATTTTTGTAACAAAGCGAAAAAAATAATCATACTATTTGATACTATAGGGGGGTATAGTATATACTTTCTATAGAACATCCAAAACGAAGGGATGAAAGTTGATGGAACAAAAAACACATCGCTGTGAGAGTGATAAACAAGATTTAAACAACCGATTAAAAAAGATCGAGGGTCAAGTACGCGGCCTTCAAAAAATGATTGAAGATGATCGTTATTGCATAGATGTTCTTGTTCAGATTTCAGCGGTAACAGCAGGTTTAAAAAGAGTAGGTTTTCAATTGATGGAAAGCCACACTCAGCATTGTGTTGCTGATGCGATTAAATCAGGTGATGGGGAAGACTCTATAGAAGAGTTGATGCGAGTCATTAAGCAGTTCTCTAAATCTTAAAAGAAGGTGAAGACCATGAGCCAAAAGAAAGTGAACCTTGGAATCACGGGCATGACATGCTCCGCTTGTGCAACACGCATTGAAAAAGTGTTGAACAAAATCGAACATGTCAATGTTAACGTCAACTTAGCCATGGAAAAAGCTTCTGTAACGTTTGATCCTGAGACGATCAGCCTTCAAGAGATCGAACAAAGAATCGAAAAGCTAGGATACGGAGTCGCAAAAGAAAAGGTAGATCTTGATATTTCAGGTATGACATGTGCAGCATGTTCTACACGCATCGAAAAAAGTTTAAACCGTATGGAAGGAATATCTAGTGCTACCGTTAACTTAACGGGCGAAACGGGGTCCATAGAATATAATCCGTCTATTGTTTCTGTAGACGATGTTTTAAACAAGATACAAAAACTCGGGTATCATGCGTCTACTCAACAAGATCGTGAAACGAAAAAGACGAAGAAGGAAGAAGAGATTACTGCTAAGAAGAGAAAGTTAGTTCTTTCTATCGTCCTGTCTCTTCCACTGTTATATACCATGCTTGCTCATATGCCTTGGGATGTTGGTTTGCCGATGCCATCATTGTTCATGAACCCTTGGTTTCAACTTCTTCTCGCTTCAGTTGTTCAATTTTATATTGGAGGTCCGTTTTATGTAGGGGCATATCGAGCTCTTCGAAATAAGAGTGCGAACATGGATGTTCTTGTTGCCGTCGGAACCTCTGCTGCCTTTTTTTACAGCGTGTTTGAAACCATAAAAACGATCAGCAATCCAGAATATATGCCACAACTATATTTTGAGACGAGTGCTGTACTCATTACACTGATCTTAGTAGGAAAATATTTTGAGACGCTTGCAAAGGGTAGAACAACAGAAGCCATCTCTAAACTATTGAATCTGCAGGCAAAAGAAGCAACTGTCATTCGAGCTGGACAGGAAGAGAAGATTTCAATCGATGAAGTGAAGGTGGGAGATACCCTTCTTATTAAACCGGGTGAAAAAATACCGGTCGATGGTACCGTACTTTCAGGAAATTCGTCTATCGATGAAAGTATGATTACAGGCGAAGCGATTCCTGTTGAAAAAGCAGAAGGTGATTTCGTTATTGGAGCTACACTCAACAAGAACGGAACCCTTCGGATGAAAGCTGAAAAAGTAGGAAGAGAAACGGCTCTTGCAGGAATCATAAAGATTGTAGAAGACGCTCAAGGATCAAAAGCACCTATACAACGTATGGCTGATTATATCTCTGGGATTTTCGTGCCGATTGTAGTAGGGATTGCACTACTTGCCTTTATAGCTTGGTATTTCCTTGTTGATCCAGGAAACCTGCCTCAAGCTCTGGAAGTCAGCATTGCTATTTTAGTGATCGCCTGCCCATGCGCACTGGGTCTTGCAACACCGACATCCATCATGGTTGGAACGGGCAAAGGAGCAGAGCAGGGAATCTTGTTCAAAGGTGGAGAGTATCTAGAAGGTGCTCAAAGAATTGATGCGGTACTACTTGATAAAACAGGAACGGTTACAAAAGGAAAACCAGAAGTGACAGATCTCACAGAGTTAAAAGATGGATTCCTACCTCATGTGATTTCTGCAGAAAAAAGCTCTGAACACCCTTTAGCGGAAGCCATTGTTGAATACGGTAAAAAGCAGAATATACCATCCATTGAAACGGAGTCTTTTCATGCTATTCCGGGTCACGGTATTGAAGCCGTCGTGAATGGAAAAACCGTACTCGTAGGCACGAGAAAGCTTATGAAAGAAAAAGCTGTGGAATATCAAGAGCACGAATCACTGCTTGAAGCATATGAGAACGAAGGGAAAACAGCCATGCTTGGATCGGTAGATGGAGAGCTCATTCTAATTGTAGCTGTAGCTGATACGGTAAAAGAAACATCAAAAAATGCGATTAATTCGTTAACTGATCAGGGTATTGATGTGTATATGATCACAGGTGATAACAAAAGAACAGCACTTGCAATCGCACACGAAGTAGGTATTAAAGAGGTATTTGCTGAAGTATTGCCGGAAGATAAAGCGCGTATCGTGAAAGAACTTCAAGATAAGGGAAAGACAGTGGCGATGGTAGGTGATGGGATCAATGATGCTCCAGCACTTGCGACTGCTAATATCGGTATGGCGATCGGAACAGGAACAGATGTAGCGATTGAAGCCGCAGATGTTACACTTGTTGGTGGGAATCTCAATCATATTCCAAAAGCGATAGAGTTAAGCAGAAAGACGATGCGGAACATTAGGCAAAACTTATTTTGGGCATTGTTTTACAATACAGCAGGTATTCCGATTGCAGCATTTGGTCTCCTTGAACCTTGGGTTGCCGGAGCGGCTATGGCTTTTAGCTCTGTATCTGTTGTAACGAACGCATTGCGTTTAAAACGAATCAACTTATAAAATATTTAGGAGGAAAAGATGATGGAAACAAAAACACTAAATGTAGAAGGTATGACGTGTGGACATTGTAAAGCAGCAGTAACGAATGCACTGAATGAACTAGATGGAGTGAAAAACGTTGTGGTTCACTTAGAAACAGGAAAAGTCGAAGTTGAAGTAGATGCCTCAAAAGTTACAGATGCCAAAATGCGTGAAGCGATTGAAGAGCAAGGATATGACGTGAAGTAATGTAAAAGCCTTTTAGATTTGGGGCGGTGATCTCCGCTCCAGGGTACATGCTTGTAACTTTAATTCAGAGTCTTTATAGGGCACTTTATGGTTTTTCTTGAGACAATGACTTTTTGTAGGACTGGTTAGCATGAAGATGAAAAATACAGTTACATGATTGCGGTAAATTTAAAGAGAACCATGAAGAAATTAGTTAAAAAGATAAGGCAATATAAAAAAACATGAGTTTCGCATGTGATTTCATGCAAGCTCATGTTTTTTATTGAGAAAAAGGATAAACCGGTAAAGATCACTCAGTTTTACAGTAACCTCTCCTTGGTGAAGAGGCTTTTTATATTGGTACTATAAATTTCCTTTAAGAGCTTTTGCGACTTTTGCCACGCGTTTTCCTAAACGAGATGCCATTGTTCTTTCTGCATCTTGTGGCTGCTGACTACCATCTGCTCCAGCTACAGTCGAAGCTGCGTACGGAGAACCACCGATGCTATCTGATGTCATCTGTTCTGGATTTTCTCCATATGGAAGACCTACATAAATCATTCCAAAGTGCATGAGTGGAACGAAAGAAGTGATCGCAGTAGATTCTTGTCCACCATGAATCGTATTTGAACTTGTGATTACCGCCGTCGGTTTGCCTTCTAGATCACCATTCGCCCAAAGACTGCCTGCAGAATCAAGCAATTGTTTGATTTGTGCTGGCATCATCCCATATCGTGTCGGGATTCCCCAAAGTATACCATCTGCCCATTTTAAATCATCAAGTGTAACTTCAGGAATATCAGCCTGTGCTTCTTGGGCTTTTACATAGGCGTCTTGTTGAGACATATATTTTTTTGTTACTTCAAATTCAGGAACCTTAACCACTTTAACTTCTGTACCATCCACTTGCTTTACACCTTCAGCAGCTGCTAGTGCCATCTCATGGATATGCCCATAAGAACTATAATAAACAACCAAAATGTTAGCCATTTTATTACCTCCTTAATTGATATGACTTATGTACACTTCCCGTTTTTACCCAATTGAAATCATAAAAAAATCCGCCTGTCTGTTTCAGGCGGTTTTCTAATAATAAGGGTATGGATAGGGTGGATAATATGGATACGGATAAGGTGGATAGGGCGGATAATAAGGATATAAGGACAAAGCAGCTAATGATGCTAACGGGAAAATCTGACGATAAAATCTTCGATAATAAGGGTTACCATACCATTGTCTCTGATTTCTTTGAGAACCCTGTTGAACTTGCTGAGACTGTTGTTGAGGATTTGCAGTCTGTTGTGGAGATTGTGGACTTTCTTGTTCTTCTTCTACAGGCATCATGTTCTGTGGAACCATCATATACACATTTTTCTTGTCTAGATCGGTAATAATTCCTTCAACTTCTTGCCCGTCTCGGGTTTTGATCGTTACATGATAATACATATGTTGTTTGCACATCTGATGCATGTTATCAGCCCGTAGCTGGTCCTTCGAATTCAATTGATCATCACTCATCTTTTCACTCCTTCCCATGTTATTCATATTTCAATCCAATCAAAGTTATGTCTGTACATGTTAATCAGTTATCCATTCGTTTTAAGTTACAAAAAAAGAACCGCTTAATAAAAGCAGTTCTTCTCTTTAACTTTTTTCTGTGCTTTGAAGTTTTGTTTTAAACATTCGTTTGAAAAAGCTGAATACCGATTCCGCCTCAAGATAATAAAACAATTTGAAAAGCAGACTGCTTAATAAAATTCCAGCAACTACGTCCAATACAACATGTTGTTTAACGAAAAGTGTGGACAGGATAATGCTGTAAGCGATCGTTGAAACAATGATATCTTTTTTGATCGTCCACATCTTACTATGACGAATCCCTAAAATCATAAGATAACTACTCAAAACATGAATACTTGGAAAACAGTTGAACGGTTGATCAGCACCATAAACATACTGAACCATCTTGGTGAGTATGCCACCTTCAACTAATTCGGGACGAGGAACAGTGGTTTGAAAAAAGAAGTAAATCACATAACATACCAGCATTCCCACACAAAAACTTAGTAAAGTTCGATAATAAATGGCTCTGTCATAAACACAAAAGTAAACAAACATTAGAAAAATAAAAGCATACCAAAGGATATAAGGTACAATAAAAATTTCCGCAAATGGGATTTGGTGATCCACTGCTGTAATAAGTTGCCTCGCCCCGCGTTCCCCATGATTTAATACTTGATAAATAATATTCAGTAAAGGGATAGAGAGGAGAAGACATAATGCTAAAATATTCTCTTTTATAATACGCAATACGAACTACTCCTTTATCTATATCATCAGCTTAATAACATATTCCCGTTTTTTAAGGTTTTACTCGTTTTAAATACACCCTATTGAGGTTACCATATTATGGTTTATTTGTCATAGGTCATGAGACGTATTCTACTTTTAAATTTTATCTTAATTTATGGTTATGTCTAGTCTTCCCAAGTAGGGTTACAAATTCTTTGCCACTATTTGCGTCAAGTAGTAAATGTACCCGTATATGATATATGCAGACTATTCTTTTTTTGACTTTTCTGATAAAAGGAATATAATGGAGGTACAAACGTAAGACCTAATGCATAATTAACCTCTTTGAAAGGGAGTGTTATGGATGTATGTAGGCAATACCATAAAAGTTGATCGTTATAATGGTGAGTATGTTAGAATCAGTCAAAAATGGCTGATGGAAGTAGTCTGGAACAAATACAACATGCCATTGCACGAGTTTTTATTAGCGTATGACAAATCAGACAGTGACTACATCATGTCACTTGCTGAAGGGCAAAGCATTCAATATGAAATCGAACATGATGAAGACTACCTGTACATTGGGTAGTTTTTTTATTTTTATGTATGTCAAAAGCCCCTCTTCCTACATACACTGGGTTTAGGATTCAGGGGGAGGGCACATACATGGCAAAAAAAAATGCAAAGAAAACAACAAAAAATAAATATGATAGTCAGGTTAATAAATATCAGCATACACAAAAGATGGTTACGAGTGAAACTTGCATCGCCTGTAAAACGCAATGCGTAAGAGGTTTGGCTTACATGGAGCGTATGTCACAGCCAGGAGCCATAGGAAAAGGTGTGCCATGCCATCTGACAAAAGGAAGAGGGCATAAATAATGTAATCGTGTTCGCTGGCCTATTTCTAGGCCAGCTTTTTAAGGTAGAGAAGTGAAGAGAGGGCTTTATAGAAAAATTCTACTACGGCGGGATATATGATCGATTCTCGGGATTTATGATCGTTTCCTGAAAATTTCACCCACCCCAAGAATTCTAAATCAACAACCTCATCATCCACTCAAACACCGTCAAAGACGTAATCACCTTTCATATGGTACACTTTGTTTGGTTTATATTACCATAAAAAGGATGGAGCATGTTTATGATTAAAGCTAATCGCTATTTTCATTTTTTGTGGAGTGGACAGACGCTTGGGAATTTAGGAGATATTCTCTATATTATTTGTTTGATTACACTTGTATATAATGAAACGGGATCTGTTCTCCACATGGCTCTTATTCCATTTGCGAAGACGATGTCATTACTCGTATCAGGTTTTATTGCCCCTCTATTCATCGAAAAGTACAAGCGCACCAGTTTATTGAGCCATACACTCATCCTCAAAACAGCCTTGTTGCTCTGTTTATGTTTATTGGTCTTATATGGCTTACATACCGCTATAACGTTTACCCTTTTATATGTATTGATCGTGATCATCTCTTTTCTCGAGGGTCTCGGAAACCCTGCACGAAGATCGTTAGTTCCTGATCTTGTAGAAAGCGCTGAGCTTGTAAAAGCAAATAGTTTCATTAGTATTGCCAACCAGACTTCTATGCTCTTATCCTGGCCGCTTGGCAGTGTGTTTTTAGTAATATGGGGTGAACAAAACATGCTATGGGTCACTTTTGGCTTATTTGTCGTTGCTACAATTCTTACAACACAAATTAAGGTTAATGAAACCGAGAACGTTCCGAAGCAAGAATCAAAATGGAAAGCGATGAAAGAAGGATGGCAACTGATCTTTTCATCGAAAAAACTAACCACTTTAACGGTTATGGATGTGCTAGAAAACTTCGGTCATGGGGTCTGGATTGCAGCAATCCTTTACGTCTATGTTGAAACCGCGATAGGAAAAGGAGAAGCTTGGTGGGGTTACATCAATGCGTCTTTTTTTGCAGGAATGATGATAGCAGGCCTCGTAGTATATCGGTTCTCTAAAAAAATGGAATCACATCTGGGCTTTGTCATTATGGCATCAACCGTTTGTTTGATGTTGCTTAACGTTTGGTTCGGCTTGACTTCATCAGCCTGGATTGCCTTATTTGTGTCATTCATCTTTGGGTTTCCACAGATGGCGAGAGATGTTTCACAAAATACGTTGATTCAAGAATCCTATAGAGATAAACAGCTAGCTAAAGTGTATGCATCTCATGGAACACTCGTATATGGGACATTTGGAATAGCGACATTATTACTTGGTTGGTTCGCAGAAGAATTCGGAGTCCGGGAGACATATGTATTAGTATGTTTTCTGTTTCTGGTTTCTTTTTCGATCGCATTCATGAATCGTAAAGTCCTACATTCTGACCAGACAAGAGTCTCTTTAGAACAAGATCTTGTATAGATAACCTATCAATTCTATCTAATAAGTTGGGAAAACTGCTTGTATTTTACTAAAAAGAAAGCACATGTTCTCCTTCAATTTTCCCAATACAAAGCAAGTCGGCATCCTGTTACAATAAATATACACCCTCTTCCCTGCAAGACGGGTAGAAAAGTAACAGGAACGGGTGAATACCAATGAAAAAGAAAGTACTTGTCTATTTGTATCCACAATTTAGAGAAGTTGAAGTAATGACGACTTTATCTATTATCGGTAAGAAATATGAAGTGCTGCCTTTCTCTCTGTTGCCAGGAACTGTTACTAGTGAATGTGGCTTACTGATGCAGCCTACGATCAAGATGAAGAATATCAGTCCTATTGATTATGAGATGCTCATTATTCCTGGTGGAAAACAAGCATTCACACAAGGAAATCCAAGGCTTTTGCATCTGTTGCAAGTGTTCAACAGAGAAAATATTAAAATTGCAGCTATTGGAAACGGAGCAGTGATTTTAGGACGAGCGGGTATATTGAATGGCAGATCATATACAGTTTCTTTACGTGAAGATGAGTTTGCTAAAACAAACAGTTGGTTGAATGGAACGTATCAATCCAAACAGATCGTGGAAGATAAGAATTTGTTAACAGCAAAGAGCCATGCGTATATTGATTTTGGTTTAACAATCGGGGACCGTTTGCAATGTTTTGACGGCCTTGAAGAATATAATTTCTATAAAGGTACAAGTTCCTTTTAACGGAACACTGATCTTAGCTCCCCCTTTTCGCTTTCTGGCTTTTAGCTAGAAAGCGTTTTTTAATGGAAAAAATCACTAAAATAAATCATGATAATAATTAAAAGTTTAATGCTTGACAAAAGTAAGTTATGGAATTATGATGTAAAGGAATCAACTTACTAAAGAGAAGTTAATCACTAATTACAACAGACATAAAAGGAGAGAAACAAAAAATGAAAGTACTTTACATTAACTCTAACCCAAAACCAATGGATCAATCGTTCGGACTTCGCCTAGGACGTCACTTTTTAAACGAACTTTCTAATCAAAACGAAAACGTAGAAATTGAAACAGTAAATCTTTATGAAGAGAACATTCCATTCATCGATGCAGATGTTCTAGATGCTTGGGGCAAATTAGCTGCAGGACAAGAGCTTTCTCCATCGCAAGTTGAAAAAACGAGCCGTATGGGCGAAATTTTAGATCAATTCCTTTCAGCAGATATGTATGTTTTTAACACACCAATGTGGAACTTGAGCTATCCTCCAATGCTTAAAGCTTATATCGATAATGTCGTGATGGCAGGTAAGACGTTTAAATACACAGAAAACGGTCCAGCTGGATTATTAGGTGGGAAGACTGCTGTTCACGTTCAATCTCGTGGTGGTGTATATTCTGAAGGTCCTGCTCAAGCTTTTGAGTTCACGAATGGATACCTTCAAGGTGTGATGGCATTCATCGGAATTACTGATTATCATCATGTATTTACAGAAGGTATGGCAGCAGCTCCAGACCGAGCAGAAGAAATTTTGGCTGATGCAAGAGAGCGAGCAACAGAATTAGCTAAGGAATTAGTAACAGCGAAGCGCAATGCATAATTTTTGACTTCAACTGATAACCCACTATAATTGGTGGCATAGTAACGAGGTGTCAACGAAAAGTGGCACCTCGTTATTTATAGAGAAATTAAAGAATGCGGAATAGGGAGTGGAAGAGAATGAACGAAACATTTAAAGTCATGGAAGAACGATCTTCTGTCCGTTTGTATCAGAAAGATAAAGAAATTCCGACCGAAACACTTCACAAGATTTTCGAGATGGCAGGGAAAGCTCCATCTGCATGGAATCTGCAACACTGGCGTTTTATCGTAGTAACGTCTCAAGAACAAAAAGAGAAACTTTTCCCGATTGCTTATAATCAAAAGCATGTGCTAGATGCATCTGCTGTTGTTGTAGTCTTAGGAGATACCGAAGCAGATAAAGTAGCTGCAGAAGTATTTGAAAAAGCGCCAGAAGAAGCAAGAAATACGTTACTAAAAAATATTAACTCTGCCTATTCACAAGGTCGTGCGATGGGTGAGAGAGAAGCGCTTAGGAATGCCTCACTCGGTGCGATGCAGCTCATGCTTGCTGCTAAAGCTGTTGGGATTGATTCATGCCCTATGACAGGATTCGATCATACAGCCATTGTGCCTGCTCTTGGAATTCCAGAACGATTCATTCCTGTTATGATGATTACATTGGGATATGCAGATGGACCTGCAAAGCCTACAGAACGTTTTGATGTTAATCGCATTGTCATGCATGAAAAATTTGAAGAAAAATAGATAAAACTTTTTTAAGCAGCTATGCCTACTATCGGCATAGCTGCTTTTTTCATCTTACTAACACGAAGAGTACTAAGTTTGCTTCATGGAAAAATGTGCTATCATACAAGTAAAATCCGTTTTCTTAAGGAGTCAGTATGAGCACATTAACCATTTCAATTTTAATTACACTCGTCATCATTCTCTTTGTCATCATTATATTCGCTGCTGCCATTACAAAAGGGTATTCTTATAAACATACAATCGATCAGTTGGACGACAATCCATACTTAAAAAATGAAGACAAAGATAAAGAACGAGAAGAAGGTAAGAAGCGTTCATAGAAAAGGATGTGTAAGGATGAAGTTTGATATAAAACCGAAACCACCGTTCGATTTTCAAAAGATGATGCAACGACTCACAGTCACAGGAAAAACGCATGTCTTGAAACTCAATGAACAATTCACAGAATATGAAAAAATTATCAGGATAGAAAGAGTTTCTTGCTTTGTAAAAGTAGTATCGAGTGGAACGGTTACAGCCCCTATTCTAAACTGTCAGGCAATACCTTTAAATGGGCAAGTATCTGAAGCGGCCGTCAAGAAAAAAGTAAAACAATTATTCTCAACAGAAGTCGATCTCTCACCTCTTTATGAACACTTTGCCGAACACGACAAATTGGTTCACGTACTACAACGTTTTAAAGGATTAAAACTTCTTACAGACACGGACCTGTTTGAATCTATTGTGAAAATTATTATCGGTCAACAAGTAAATTTAACTTTTGCTGGAACCTTAACCGAACGCCTGATCGAGCTTGCTGGCGAAAAAGTGGAGGTAGAGGGAAGTGCATTTCAAATCTTTCCAACTTCAACAGCTGTTGCAAAGCTCAAGTATGAAGACCTTCGCGCGCTTCAATTCAGTCAGAGGAAAGCAGAATATATCATCGATCTGGCAAAGCTGATCTCCGAAGGAACCGTAGATTTTGAGAGCTTATGGGAGATGTCGGATGAAGAAGTGATACAAACGCTGTTGCCAATTAGAGGAATAGGAAAATGGACGATCGAATGCCTTTTAATCTTTGGTATGGGAAGAACAGATGTACTTCCTGCTGCAGATATTGGATTAAGAAATGCCATACGTCAAGTTTGGACGCTAGCAGAGCAACCATCAGAAGAAGAAGTAAGGAAGCTTGCTATGGATTGGACACCATGGCGTACATATATCACATATTATCTATGGGAGAGTTTAAATCAGACTCCAGCTGTCGTCGATCATACTTAATAAAGAAGGTGAGGGGCACTCTGTAAGTGACCCTCACCTTTAATGATTTATAATTCTTTACCAAGAAACTCCGCGATCGCCTTCATGCCATATATATTTGCTTCTACTTCAGCATCACGGTTATAGTTCGTATTCGTATTTACATCGTAGGCATATACGTTTCCACTTTTGTCCGTAATGATCTCAATGCCGGCAAACGTAATCCCGTTTGCGTCTAAGAACGCTTCATAACTTTCTTGTTGAGGTAGAACAAAGTCTTTAAGAATCTTAAACTTTGGTGTTGGAGTCCCTGGTTGGTCTGTAATCGGACAGAACTGATCACCAATCTGGCAAGCATCAGCCGGACACAGTTCAAATCCATCAGAAGTATTCACTTGAACCGCATATAGAAACTTGCCACCAATAAATTCGCAACGCACGATATATGGTTCTGGAGCTTCTATATAATCTTGTAGAAGTGTGATTCCGTCAATGGATTCATCAAAATTTTCCGAATGTACATAAGACTCTAGTGCAGTCTGCGTTTGAAACAATTGAACACCTAGACCTTTACCCGCCCGATTGTGTTTCGTGATGAAAGGGCCGTTAAATTTCGTAGCAGCGTGTAGCAGTTCATCTTTTCCGTAAGCTGCAACCGTTCGGGGAACAGGTATATGAAATGCTTTTAATGCGCTGTATTGTTTAACTTTACTGATCTCGAGCTGAAGCGCTCTTGAGTCGTTAAATACTTTTCGATCATAACTCTCAAGCCAGGACAGTACTGCTGACGTATATTCAGGCGCATATCTGTGTCCTCTCGTATGAGACGAGGCACTCATTCTATTATAGAAGATGCCTTGTGGTGGAGCCTCTGTCAGATCTATGTGTCCTTTTTTCATGTGCCAATCTTCATAAGGGAGACCAAGCTCTTCAAAACGTTGGAATAACGGTGCCGTCCATTCGCTATTTTCGTGAATCACATATATTTTTTTTGTCATAATATCCTCCTTGTATGCAAATATTCCGACTAAGTATATATTCTTAGTCTATATTAAATAGAGATTTCTGAACAGAAAAAAGAAGCCGTTTTACTTTGGCTTCTTCAAGTGCTCTGACTTCTCGAAATTTTTTAATGCATCTACATACTGTTTGTACTCAGTATCTGAAATACTCTCTTCACCGTAACGTACTTTTTCATAAGCGTCTAAAACAGAATCTGCCTCTTTTCCGAATAGATCAAGTCTCATAAACCAATTCGATGCGGATTCACCGGGTTCTCTTCCAAATCCCTTTTTATCCATTAGTTTTTCAAATTGTAAAAATTTCTTTCTCGTTCTGTCTTTTGATTGCAGCCATCTTTTTTTTCCGACCGATTGTTGGTTAGCAAAAGAATCGTCGAGAACTGAAATGTTTCCGTTTAGCAATAAGTTGGACTGATTGTTGAAAACATTCCTCTTTTTCCAAAGAAAGAAGACGACGATGATGATAAGAATCGCGATTGTTGTGTATAGAAGCACCGGAGATTCCGCGAGCGTTTCAGGACGCTGTTCTAATACTTCCTCTGTCTTATTACCCAGTTTCACCTTTCCGCCTTCTTGTATGTTGAACAATTTTTTAATCCATTGGATCAACGGAGGCAGAAGGGAAACTAACTTCCAAAGAGGAACCGCCAAAACATAATACAGGATAAAGAATACACCGTCTAAAATCCAATAAAGTAGCAGCTTTAAGGGTCCTAATATGGCAAGGATCACTCCGCTTAATCCAACTAAGGTTAAGGGAACAGCGAAATCCTTCATAACGATACGCATAGACGTGTTCTTACAATAATGTAAAGTCATTTTAATGAGTAACATAAGCAAGAATTGTGTCCAGACAGCTCCATATATGACCGTGTAGCCATCTTTAAAAAAGAGCGAAAGAATCAATGTCAAAACGGCGCCAATCCCAAAGATTAGTTCTAGATCCGTCTTGAAAGGATCATTCCAATTTTCTGCACTTCTCCACATAAGTACGATCGAGACTAGTATGGATAATATGATAGAAGAAGTCATATACCAAAACAGAACAGAAGATAGAATCACAAAACAGACAAGTGTGATCTTACTTAAGTTAGGTTTGAAAAGGTATAAAGCCCCGCTAATTGCGATAAGTGGTAATAGGTTTACAACGAACCATACGAAATCAAGCCAAGTTGCCCCGGCTGTAAAAATAGTCATGATCATAAAAACAAGCATAGCATCAAAGGTTAGGTTCAATCCATAAAGAGAAAACTGCTGATTTTTCTTTAACATGAAGCAACCTCCGATGAAAGATATGGCATCAAAATGGCATGCTCTTCGTTATGCTCGATATAAAAGGTTCTTCCACCTGATCTAGACCATTTCTTAATCAAGATTTGAGAGTTCGGATCGATAGGGATATGACCTAAAAAGATGACGAACGGACTCGTCCCAATAAAATTGCGATCCATCTTATTCCACATGATCTGAGGTTTTACGATTACATTAGAACGATCTATCCTTGCCAAACCTTCAAGGATGCTGCTCAGGTGGATGGGTCCACTTCCAGTTGGCACATGGTACATTCCCATCGGGCCAGGAACTTTAAAATTAATGAATACTTCAAAAGGTATACCTTTTTCAGCTGCAAACTGACACATGTATGCCAAGTGACTGATTTCGTTCTCCATATCCTCTAAAGATTTCATCTCTTTATGGTCAGGAAGTATCGTATAAACAAATGTCCAATGAAAGACCACTGTTTTTTCAAAAACCTTCGTTTGAAGTGAGCCCGATCGCGCTGTAGCTTTCCAATGTATTTTATGAAAAGAATCTCCAGGAGAATAATCTCGGTTACCTGCAGGAAGAGATACGTTCTCAAATAAAGCAAAAGGTCTTACAGCTTCACCGCTACCTTGAGAAAACAGATGCTCAATGCGTTGAACAGGGAGTGGTCTTGGATAAACCACAATTTCAGTCGGGAAGATACCCGTATAAGCCAAGGCTTGACCACTCAGAGAGAGAGGATCATTTACCTGGAGTGTCAGGTTAGAAATTCGTGTTGTTCCCCTTCTTGTAGCAGTAAAAGGTACGGTTTGTGTGAAAGCTGTTTGACGATAGAGTGCAAATTGACGCTTAACTTCAATTCTTCCTTTTGCAGTAGGGTTAGACTCACCATTTCCGATCACCTCTATCGGTGTTCGGTGTGTAAAGATGAGTTCTCCTCTATAAGAAGGCCACCTACCATTATGAAGAAGTTTTACGTAGAACTGATCTGTATCCCCAGGAAACAACCGATGAACTTGTTTAGTAGTATCTAATACAATTTCATTGAGTGCTGACCGGGATTGCAGTAATACCGTTCCGTATAAAAAAATGATGGCAAGCCCTAATAAAAATAAGAATGATATATTTCGATAAAATCCAATCAAAAGAATTAAGGGGCTGAAAATAACTAAAGCCCGAAAGATGGATTTAATCCATACCTCGCTGTTCCATTGCATGTTATCTACCTGCCTCAGACTCTACTGGCACAATTATGGCTTCTAGGATCTCTTTTAACACTTGGTCTTTCGTCTTTCTCATCGTTCCTTCCATCGTCAATACGAGTCGATGAGTTAATACATAAGGTGCTACGAATTGAACATCGTCTGGGGTAACGAACGTTCTTCCTTGAACATAAGCTGCGCCTTGAGCAGCTCTCATGAAAGCAAGGGTGCCACGGGGAGACACGCCGTTCTCAATAAATTCATGACTGCGGGTTGCATGAACAATGGATAGTAAATAATTATCAACACTATCACTAACATGAATGTGCTTTACTTCTTCTTGCATGACTAATAGATCTTCTAAAGTGAAGACAGGTTCTAAAGAATCTTGAGGGTTATTTTTACGATACATGTGAAGCATTTCTTTTTCTTGATCGTAATTCGGAAAACCAGACGGCAATTTCATAAAAAAACGATCAAGCTGAGCCTCAGGAAGCGGAAATGTTCCGTAAGATTCAATAGGGTTCTGTGTTGCTAGCACTAAGAAAGGAGACGGAAGGGGAAGGGTTTCGCCATCAATCGTAACCTGTCTTTCTTCCATCACTTCTAATAAACTGGATTGTGCTCGAGGCGTCGCGCGGTTGATTTCATCTGCTAATAAGATGTTCGTCATCACCGGACCGGGACGCAGCTCAAACTCTTGATGTTTAGGATGAAAGAACTGTATGCCCGTAATATCAGCGGGTAAAATATCTGGTGTAAATTGAATTCTTTTAAATTCGCCTCCTATCAATCGAGCGAGGCTTTTAGCAAGTACTGTTTTTCCTGTTCCAGGAACATCTTCTAATAATAAATGACCTTTGTTGACGATGGAAATCATCGTCAGTTCAACAAGCTCTTCTTTTCCTGTTAATACTTCAGCTATAGCATTTTTAATGATTGTCATCTGATTCTTCATATTCATGTATGTACTTCCTCTCAAAATTGTTACTATAACTTTATCATTATTACAATATTTAGAAAATAAAAAAATGTAATATTTTTGAAATTATTGTAAACAAAAAAACTCACAGCAATTTTTTTGCTGTGAGCGAGATGAAATGAGGTACAAGACATCATCTTATTTTAGTTAATAATTGTAATATTTACGCTCTTTCTACCCCAATTAATAGCATCAGAATAGTTCTTCATAAAGATATCAATCTCATTACCATTGATTCCACCACCAGTATCGTCAGCTACAGCATAGCCGTAACCTGGAACATAGACGACGGATCCGATTGGAATTACATTCGGATCAACAGCGACTACTTTCGCATAAGGAATTTCTTTTAAATTTGTACCATTAAAGGTAGTACCACTGCACCCTTCACAGCTTGCTGTATAGGCAGTTGCAGCCACGGTCATACTCTTTTTTGTAATATTATTTTGAATGCTGTTAAACGTTTGAGGTCCAGCAATACCGTCTACTGATAAGCTTTTAGCTCTTTGGTAGTCTGTTACGGCTTGTTTAGTAACAGGACCATAATACCCTGTTGTTACAGCAAAATCGTAGAATCCTAACGCTTTTAATTTCCCTTGAAGTTCATATACGTCATTGTCCCAAGTACCCGGTCGGAGAGTGTGATCCCCCATTGCTGCAAATCCACTAACGGGAGCAGAAACGAGCAATCCGAATGCTAGAGCCCCTGTAATTACCCATTTTTTTTTCATGATAACTCCTCCTAATATGTATAATTGGTTAAATACGCCTCGGTTGCCAATTATACTAATCGAATGTGACAAACTCGTTAGGAGAAGGTAACAAAGAGATTACAATACTATTTTCATATAATAAAAGGCAATTATGGGATTTAATAGAAAGGTATGCTGTGCGATAGGATGATGAAGAAAATCAGGCTCTTAAACGACAAATTTCCCAGGAAATAGACAAAAAATTACGAGTTATCGTTAGGTTCTCCTATAAAATCATCTAAGCGATTCAATAACTGATCTAATTCCTGACTACAGATCACTGTTTCTTTAGCGGTTAACCCATATGTTTTGCCAAGACATAACAATACTTCACGTTTTTCCTCAATTAATTGCAATAACATGTTTCATTCACAACTTTCATGAGAGATTTTGTCTTCACTTAATATGCAATAAATTTACAAAAAGAAAAAGGGTTTCGTCTAAAAAAGTGATAAAGTTACAAAAAACTACAAAAGGATGGGGCAGAATGTCGAAAGGAGATTAAAAGATGGAGTGCTAAAAAGGAAAATCTACTCAAATAAAAAAGCGACCTGATGGAGGTCGCTTCCTATACTTTTTGTTGAATTTTAGAGTACTGGTTTAGTAGATGGTCGAGTTGTTGACTTATCGTGACCAATTTAGGATGTGTTAGTTCATAGTTTAGTTGATATGAGATTCGATATAATTCTTCTCTTAATATACGAATTCGTTCTTGAATACTTATTTCTCTCATAAAAAGTTCTTCCTTTCAGGTTTAAAAAAGAAGGAGACTCTATGGCGACTGAGTGGCATATCATGAAAGATACCTTACATCCATAGATTTCTATACAATTTTTTTAAATCATACTTTTTAGAATTTATATAACAGACACTTCATTTCATATTATCGGTAAAAATTGGAATAGTTTAAGAAGTAAATGTGTATCTTTGGTCAATTTCGCCGGTTTCCTTTAAAATAGATATGATATACATGAATGAGTCTAGATGTATTTTGCTATAATTGGTAATAAAAAGAAAGGGGGGAGACGGAATGAAACCGACTGAAGAACATAACGATAAGGCCGAAACTCAAGTTCATTATGAAACGCCTGAACAAAAAGTACAAAATACACATTCTGTTCAACTATGGCGAGAGTATTTTTCAGAACGGTTTGAAACATTCGAGAGACGTAAACTGCAAACCGTCTCCTTTCGAGATCTCGTAGACGGAAAAGATACGAGTTATACATTTGTTCATATTTACCGAGATTATTACCCTGCACTCTTAAATGCGGGGCAATTCTTTGACGAAGATATTGCGTTATTATACAAATATCACGTACAGATCGAAACATTGCTTCGACTGTTTTCGTTTGAGTCTCAATACGGTGTAGCTACCTATATGCAGTCGAACTTTGATGCTACGGTTGAGAAACTATGTGACCAAATGTATATAACATTAAAACAGATCAACAGCGATAAGTTACTAGATGAAAATAAAAAACTTGTAGAAGAAAGTTTAAGAAACTTTCAGAGTCTTTATGAGATCCCTGCAAAGTGGGGGCACCTGCTATTTTATCTGTTTCAGATCAGCTGGTCGTTACTTTACATGGAACAAGCTTGGGTATCTAAATATGAAAAGCAGCTTTTAGAAGAAAAAGAGAGTGGCAAAACATCTCAAATGCTTGAACTAGCTCTCGTTCATTTTGCCTTTGCGAGTGGAAATGAGGAACTTGCTTTTAAACGACTAGCACAGTGTGAGAAGAAAGTGGATATGGTTCATTACCTCGTTTGGATGAAGTTATTGGTAGACAAGCAAGAATGGGATCGTCTCCTGTTATGGCTGCTCGATCTTAAGCCTTATTTCTTAGAAGGTGTTGGCACGTACTATTACCATTCAGACTCTCGGGAGTTTTTTCATGAATACTTAAGTTATTTTTGGAAGTACGCTCAACACACAGGTGACGAGGATCAATATGAAGAGATGCTAATCGAATTTTTACCCATCACGTTCTATGAGTATGGTGAATATTTGATGGTGATCGGCGAGCATGAAAGATGGGTAGAACTTCAAGTGATCATGGGATATTCACCGGAGTTGATCCAAAGAAAGGATCTGAAAGAGGTAGTATCCTTCCAAAAAGAATCCGCTCTGCCGATCTATCACCAAGCGATTGATAGGCTGATTAATGAGAGGACAAGAAAATCTTATCAATCTGCTATTAAACATTTAAAAACGCTTCGTTCTTTATATTTTGATCTTGGAGAAGAAGAACGTTTTTCACAGTATATTAATCAAATTGCAACTGTTTACGGGCGGCTTAGAGCCTTTCAGGAAGAGCTGAGGAAAGGAAAGTTTATTTCATGATCGATACAAGCAATCTTTTGCTACACGCGAAATGGCTACATGGAAACATGGTTCTATGGGCCACTAAACATTCGAAAAGAGTGCATGTAAACGACTGGAAACCTCTATTATTTACATGGCATAAGCCTTCATTTTATGGGACGATGCTAGATGTTGATGATGATCAGAATGTTTATTTAAATGCAGGGGAAGCATTTGATCTATTTAATCGTTATCCCGACTTTTTTCTGACGAAAGACAATTGGGAAGATGATTCTTGGACTTTTGTAAACGAGGCTAACGATGTCTTTCGTTTGATGAAAAAAGATAAGGTTACTCCTGATTATGAAGCATGGAAAACGGGTTTATGGTCATGGAGAACGAATGGAGAGCGGATAGAATCAGCGTGGTTGAATGAAGCACTCTCTACATTGCCACATGACGGAAGTACTTACATGCCCTCAAATTTTAATAAAGATCGCATGAAGGGTATTCCTCGACAGATCATATCCGCTTTAAATCATTTAAATGAAGAGGAATGGCTGATTAGAATCGGCTGGAGAAAAGATCCAAAGCCTTTTGATATCATTTTTGAACTGTCTGAACCTGCAAATGATGGTGAAGGTAATGAAGATATTTGGAAGCTACATGTCATTCTTCAAGAAAAAGAAGATGGAATAGCTGTACCTTATCTTGGAAAGAGTACACTTCTTCCAGAGGAGTGGAAACCTTTTAGAGAGATGTTAGATTCTGATATAGAGCTTGTAACTAAATTAATTTCTTGGTTAAAACCAAATGCGCGTAAAGAAATTCGAAATGAGATAACTGAAAAAGAGGCTTGGGACTTCTTAACGCTAAAAAGCGATCTGTTAAGACAGATCGGACTGAACGTTGTCCTTCCAGCTTGGTGGCAGACCGTTCAAGAACTTCAACCGAAAGTAAAAGCCAAGATAAAAACAAAATCGCAGCAATCTGGCGGTGCACCGTCTTTCCTTGGATTAAATGCAATCATGCAATTTGATTGGCGAATGTCAACGGGGGACGAAGAGCTTACGGAAGAAGAGTTTCGAAAACTCGTTGATGGCAGCAGAAGACTCGTGCGAAGAAACGGTCAATGGTACAGAGTCGATCCTGAGTGGATGAAACAAGTACGTCACTTGATCAAGAACGTGGATCGTACAGGCATTCAATTAAAAGATGTATTAGAACAACATCTACTAAATATGGAAACCAACCCTGCTGATGAGGGTCTTGAAGGAATAGAGTCTGAAGGGCCGATGCTCGACATGGAGTGGGATGAACCACTGAACGCGTGGATGGATCAGCTTACAGAGATCAAAACACTGCCAATCGAATCAAAAGCTCAAAACCTGATCGGAACGTTAAGAGACTATCAAAAGACAGGAAGTTCTTGGATGTATTTTCTCCGGGAATTCGGCCTTGGTGGGTGTTTAGCAGATGATATGGGATTAGGAAAAACCGTTCAGACCATTGACTATTTCTTAAAAGTGAAAGAAAAAGAAAAGCAGGAAGGTACTTTTTTGCTTGTATGTCCTACTTCTGTAATCGGAAACTGGCAAAAGGAGCTTCAAAACTTTTCACCGACTTTATCCGTAGGACTTCATTACGGAGGGAACCGGAAAAAAGGAGATCAATTTACGGAGTGGTACAAAAAGTTCGATGTTGTGATTACTTCTTATACAACTTGTCAGCTAGATTTTAATGAGATGAGTGAAACGTATTGGGAAGCGATCGTACTTGATGAAGCACAGAACATTAAGAACAGTTATACAAAACAATCAAGAAGTATCCGCAGACTTAACGGACGTCATAAGATTGCGTTAACAGGAACTCCAGTTGAAAACAGACTTCTTGAACTTTGGGCGATCTTTGACTTTTTAAATCCCGGATATTTAGGGAGCGAACCATCGTTTCAGAAAAAATTTGTGGTGCCAGTCGAGAAAGACAATGATACGTTCCGTTTACAGCAGTTAAAACAGCTCGTTCAACCCTTCTTGTTGCGTCGGACGAAGATGGATCCAGCCGTACAGCTTAATCTGCCTGAGAAACAAGAGATCAAAGAATATTGTCCGTTATCAAAAGAACAAGCTTCTCTGTATGAAAGACTTGTTCAAGATACGTTTGAGCAGTTAGAAAAGGTAACAGGTATGCAAAGACGTGGATTATTACTCGCGATGTTAGGTAAATTAAAGCAAATATGCGATCATCCGGCTCTTTATACAAAGAATGACAAGTTAGGGAAACTTGAGGATCAATCTGTAAAATTTGCAAAAACAATAGAATTGATCGATGCCATACTTGAAAAAGATGAAAAGTGTTTGATCTTTACTCAATTTATCTTTATGGGTGAATTAATCAAAAAGTATGTGGAGAAAAAATTCGGCCGGTCCGTACTCTTTTTGCATGGCAGTCTAAGCAAACAAAAACGTGACCAGATGATTGAAAGTTTTCAAGACGGAGAGCATCCGATCTTTATCTTATCTTTAAAAGCGGGTGGCACCGGACTCAACTTGACTGAAGCTAATCACGTTATTCATTACGATCGATGGTGGAATCCAGCGGTTGAAAATCAAGCAACGGATCGTGCCCATCGTATCGGACAGAAAAAATTCGTAACGGTGCACAAGATGATTACGCTTGGCACATTAGAAGAGAAGATTGACATGATGCTCGAGAGCAAAAAAGAACTCTCAGAAAAAGTGATTCAGAGTGAGAATTGGATTACAGAACTTTCAACAGACGAATTAAAAGATCTTTTTACGCTAAGAAAAGAATGGGTCGAATCCTAAAGAAAAGCACAGCAAATCAGCTGTGTTTTTTTTGTGGGCTTTACCTGTGAGTGTGGATAGCTCCACTGAATGGAATGACTCGTGAAAAAAGGTTTTCGGTCGAATCAATTTCTATTCAAATGAAGCGTCTTTTTCACGATTTTTTTGATAAACTTAAAGTATTATCCAAAAATTAGGGGGATAACGATGCAACTTGAATCATATCTAGCTTGGGGTATGTCGGTTGTTTTTCTTATATCATTAATTCTCATCTATCTGAAAAAAGCAGATCATGAAGAACCTAACATCGGATGGAAACTGATTGGTTACTTTTTTTTAGGTACGTTTACGTTTCGTATTGAATCACTCGTATTGCCTATAGGAATTGCAATTTTTTTACTCTTTTTTCTTCCTAAGCTGATCGTTAATAAAGATGCAAAAAAATGGGCTGCTTCTCTTGGGGTGTTATCATTTATTTCAAGCATCATTGTTAGTCACTCTGTAGCGGCATTCTATGAAGAAGTACTTCAAGTTAAAGCAGGAACGAATGTTTATGAGATGAATTTTTATAATGAGTATGAGAAGGTAAAGAAAGCGCTACATGCAGAGGGAGAGCTTGCTATAAACAATTTGGAAATCAACTTTAATAGCGATGGAGAAGTTTGGCAGTTTAATTATGAAACTTCTTATTATAGAGATGGAAGAGATATGAATGCATGGATAACGATGCATGATGGGAATTATCAAATAAGTACACATGTTATGGATGAAGAGCTCGAAATGGTAAATCGTGAAAACTTTATTTCTTCACCTAGCATTTATTTTAAAGCTCTCGATCTGCATGGCTTAAAAAATATGGTGCCAAAGGGTGATTCCTATTACGTGAGTTTTACGAACTCTGATGCAATTCAGCCTGATAAGAACAGCTCTCTATGGAATATAGAGAGAGCAGGTATTACTGAAAAGACCGCAGTAGCTGTAACTGCTGAAGACAATACTGAAACCGAGGAAGAAACGGAATTTGAAGCCTATCATATTAGCATCAATACGATGAATGCTATGGGAGCCGGAGCCTATCAGTCAGATCAAGTCCGTTACTTCATCATTTCCCCCGAACTTTTTAACTAATAGAGGAGGTCATATACGTGTATTTACCGTCATTTTCACTTAAAGGTAAAACAGCACTCGTAACGGGTGCTGGAAGAGGGATCGGACAGGCGATCGCAATTGGTTATGCAGAAGCTGGAGCGGATGTGGTGATTGTGTCTAGAACACAGTCTGATTTGGAAAAGACTGCACAGTTGATCGAAAGTGTTGGAACAAAAGCTTATCTTTTTGAGGCTGATGTTACGAACAAGGATCAAGTGAAAGGAATTTTTGAAACATTAGATTTAGAGCAGATCAACGTGGATATACTTGTGAACAATGCTGGGATGAATATACGATCAAAAGCATTCGATGTCTCTGATGAGGAGTGGGACACCATTATGCACACGAACCTTCGTTCAGCTTTTTGGTTCTCACAGCAAGCAGGTCAACGCATGAAGGAATCTGGAGGAGGAAAGATCATTACGATCTCTTCTGTTGCTGGACATGTCGCTCTTCGTACCGGAGTAGTCTATGCTTCTACTAAAGCTGCTATCATACAGATGACGAAGAACTTAGCACTTGAGTGGGGACAGTACGGAATAAATGTGAACAGCATCGGACCGTGGTATTTTAAGACACCTCTAACAGAGAAACTACTAGCTGATAAAGAGTATCTACAAGATATCCTTGATGTAACTCCACAGAAAAGAGTAGGAGAATTACCTGACCTTGTAGGGCCAGCGGTGTTTTTAGCCAGTGAAGCCGCTGATTATGTGAACGGACAAACTCTATTTGTTGATGGTGGAATGACCATCCAAGGGTTTTGATTTGAAAAATAATTATTAAACTATATAAATATTTTTCGGAATTTTGTATCTTTCTGTATGAAACCTATTTTTTTCGTTAATAATGTTGCTACACAAGCAGTTCATTCAATGTTTGAAGGGAGCAACTTATAATGAAAAAGATGGATTTAGTAGATGCCGTTCGAAATGCAACGAGTATGAACAAAAAAGAATCAGCGCTAGCCGTTGATGCAGTGCTAGATGCGATTACAGATGCTTTGAAAAACGGTGAGAGCGTTCAGCTTATCGGTTTCGGAACATTTGAAACAAGAAACCGTAATGCAAGAAAAGGACGTAATCCTCTTACTGGTGAAGAGATCATGATTCAAGCTAGCAACGTGCCTGCTTTCAAGCCAGGTAAATCGCTAAAAGAAGCGGTAAAAGCCGTTTAATCGTCAGCAGATACGAAAGACGCTTTCCTCGAGGGAAGCGTCTTTTTGTCATATTTAGGCGAAAAATAAACGAATTTGACGTGCGATTTCCTGAAAAAAATAAAGGGAAATAGACCCTTTTACTTTAATTTATAGACGTTAAGAAAGTTTTAGTAAAAAAGGGTGGATAGAATGAAAGTATTAAGTCAGGACGAATTACCTGCAGTGGCCACTTTAAAAGAAATGATTGATGTCCTGCCCGAATTTGTTTGTTTAAGGTATCCGGATGGAACTTGGGCAGAAGCGAACCGGTTCGCTCTTAATATTTATGGAATCGACCACGATGAATATAAAGGAAAAAGTCTTGAGGAACTAGAAACAAGACTTTCATATGAAGCAATTGAAAGATGTAGCCTTTCTGATAAGAGAGCTTGGGAAACAAGGAAACCAATCAAAACAGCTGAAAAGATTATAATGAAAAGCGGTCGTAAAGTGATGCTGGAGCTCATCAAGCAGCCAACCTTTACGAGTGATGGTAAACCGCAGGTGTTGGTAGTCACAGGACGTGATATAACACCTCATAAACAGAAGGAAGAAGAGCTGAGTGTGGCTCTAGATTTATTAGAGTCGGTTCTAAAAGGAACTACAGATGCCATTCTCATTATCAATACAAGACAAGAAGTCATAAAGGTGAACGATGCATTCATGCAGATGTTTGGCTGGGCCGAAGAGGATTTCTCAGAGGATAATGACGACTATCCTGTTATTACTCCCGCACATTTGCAAGGTGAATCGAAGGAAATCATCAATCTTTTAAAACAGGGACAATCCGTTCCCCTTCATGAAACACAGCGTATACACAAAGATGGAACGGTTTTTGACGTATCAGCATCTTTTTCAAACATATGTGACATGGACGGTAAGATTATGGGGTTCGTAATCGTATACCGTGATATTACTTCTCAGAAAAAAGTAGAGCGTGCTCTACGGGAAAGTGAGGCGAAATATCGTTTGATCGCAGAACATTCTACAGATCTTATTACTGTGATTGATCCGACTGGCATTATTCAATATGTATCTCCTTCACACCTACCTGTACTCGGGTATGAAGATGGTGAGATTAAAGGTGCTATTTTAGAAATGGTCCATCCTGATGATTTACAGAGCCTTTCTGAACTTTTTATGAGAGCTCTTGTGAAAAAAGAGCCGTTTCAGACGGAATTCAGGTTGGTTCATAAAAACGGTGATTGGATTTTACTAGAAGCACGCGGTGTTCCAGTTATGACGAAAGACGGTCATGTGGAGAGCTTAGTTACCTTTGCTAGAGATGTAACGAAAGCAAAGCAGACAGAAGAGCTTATGTTAAAATCAGAGAAACTTTCTGTTCTAGGTGAGCTTGCTGCAGGAGTCGCACACGAAATACGGAATCCATTAACTTCACTTAAAGGGTTTACGAAACTTTTATCAGATGCAGACGATGTGATTCGATTGGAATACTTAAGAATCATGGAGTCAGAGTTGAACCGGATCAACGACATCGTTGGAGAGCTTATGCTCGTAGCCAAACCACAGGCGGTTAGTTTTGAACATACAAATATTCAAGAATTGATCTATAGTGTTGTAAGGTTGCTCGAAACGCAAGCCATCATGAGAAACATACAGATCTGGGTAAACATTTCTGATAACATACCGCTTGTATATGGTGTTGAAAATCAGCTTAAACAACTTTTCATCAACCTATTAAAGAACGCGATCGAAAGTATGGATAAAGACGGAGAAATCCATATTAAAATCGGAACACGAAACGATTCTGTCCTTCTTGAGTTGAAAGATCAAGGCTGTGGTATTCCAGCAGAACGGTTGAAAACCCTTGGAGAACCCTTTTATACCACAAAGGAAAAGGGCACGGGCTTAGGATTGATGGTGTGTTTTAAGATCATTGAAGAGCACGGTGGTGCTATTCAATTCTCTTCTGTTGAGAACGAAGGAACGAAAGTAGAAATCGAACTTCCAACTGCACCGTCTTCATCACATTAAGGTTTATTCTATGATAAATCGGACCACACTGTTCATGAGGGAGTGTGGGAGAGATGAATAAATACCGTATCTTTTTTGTGTATCGAGTAAAAAATTTAAATTATATTCACGTTCACGGGATGAACATGGATAATAAGAAGTTGTTCACTGTCTTGATCTCATCTCCAAACGATGAGATGAATTTAGCTAACCACCACAGCGAACTTCCTAATGAACTGTTGTCACTGTTGGAAGCAGAAAGCACACGAATTAATTCTGGCCTCTATGATCTTGCTCAATGGGAACCCTATACGTATAGCTAAAGCTCCTTTCATTTTTGTTGAAAGGAGTTTTTTTGTGTAAAATGTTCCTAAAAGGATAAAAGGAGAATTTCTTTACTATGACACAAGAAGAAATTGTGGACTTATTAACAGGAAAGATTAAACTGGTTCGAACGGAACTGGGATATACTCAAGACAAGATGGCCGATATATTAGGGATTTCAAAGAAAACGTTAGTGCAAATCGAAAAAGAAAGAATGAAAGCGAGCTGGACTGTAATCGTTGCTATGTGTGCATTATTTCGAAACTCAGACATTCTTAACCATGCCCTAGGTGGAAACCCACTTGATGTAATGGAACTCGTCGTTCATGAATATGTAGCGGTACCGAAAGAAAAAACGTGGGGTGGACATGTCTGGTGGAAAGAGATAGATTCACGTAAAGGCTACCGACTGCAGCAGAATGTAATCAGTCAACATTTTCGAATTCTTGATCAAAATGATTATCGGGTATATAGTTCCTTTGAAGAAAATGAAGCAAGAAAGAGATTGAAAGAGATATAGTAAAATAATTTATTCATAAAATGTTTATTGTGCTGTTACATGAAATTTACGTTGTACTGTTACTTTCAAGATGCAAGTTATTTTGAAGGGAGAGTAAAACATGAATTGGAGAACGAAGCTAACAGCACTTGTTATTTCGGGTGCTTTAACGATACCTGCTGGTCAAGCACATGCCTTCTTGTCCAGTATAGACAAGCAAGATGGTGGGATTGGAAACACAGAAAACTATTTGGATATGGTACCTAATTTGGCACTAGATCCAAAAGTAGATAATATTATTTATCCACTTATGTCAACTCCGGCAATAAAAAAGAACGGATCTGATCTGACGATTAAGGTGGATACAAAAGATAAGAATCCAGCAGGATGGGAAGTTTCTTTAAATCCAACTGAAGCAGCGAATATTGATGGAACATTTACTCTTCCTGTAAAAAATGTGCAAAAAGGATCTTCTTATTGGAAGGATAGTTCTTCTATTTATGAAGTTACGGTACAAATCCCAGATGAGGTTCCAGAAGAGTTATTTGATCTGCAAGTTTCTTATACCGGGAATGGAACCCGTATTACAGATGATGAACCAAACTCGGTAAAGGTAGTTAAAGAGTTCAAGAAAGAATTTAAGTTTATGCATTTAACGGATATTCATGTTGGCTCTCCACGCAATGTTGCAGACCCTGCTAATATTACTGAAGCAGGATTGTGGCACCCAGATCGAACGAAACGTTGGTTATATCTCCAAAAAACGATTAAACAAGTGAATTTGTTAAAGCCAGATTTTGTGGTGATGACTGGTGATTTAATGTATGGACAGATGAATCCGAAAGAATATATCTATGAATATGAAGAAACATACCGCATGCTGAAGCAGTTTGATGTTCCTGTGTATATCGTACCAGGGAACCATGATTATTATGCACAAGATGCTACACTAACTGATGGCGCTAAGTATTGGGAACAATATTTCGGTCCTCAATATTTCTCATTTGATTATGGACCATATGCTCACATGATCGGATACAACTCTTTTGATTGGCACAAGTTTGATAGACAAGGCCACGGATCCGTATCTGTTCCTACTTGGGGTGGACAGATACGTGATGAGCAGATGGAGTGGATCAAAAAAGATTTAGCAGATAACAAATCCAGTGCACAACCTGAACAAGTAAGGGGATTATTTTCTCACCATAATCCGTTATGGCGTGACCGTGACATATGGCCGTCAACAGATCCGCATGTAAACGAGTATTGGAAAGAATATGATGCTAAGCATGATCCTCAGCATTTAACAACGCTCATAAAAGGTGAGGCGCTCGGTATTAAATACGATCAGCAATGGCATGGTGAAGGGTCTCATGAACTAATCGATGTAATGAAGCAGAACAACGTTAATATATCTTTGCATGGACATACGCACATCGATAATATTACAGAGCAAGACGGTATTTTGTATTCCACGACTGCTTCTATTGAATTATCAGCTAAACCATGGGTAGGTTATCGTTTGTTTGAGAAGAATGCAACTGATAATAAATTTAATTCATACGTATATGAAGGTCCGGATAGATCCATGCCGGTATATCAAAATGGGAATACGTCAGCCGGAGTTGTTTCATTTGAAAATAAGTTTCAACTACCAAACGATGGATCTCAAGTTACCCAAACAGCTACAGTTACGAATCGTTTAAATAAATCTTTGACTGTAAATATCCCATTCTATATGAAACAAGGCAGCTACACGCCTTCTGTTGGTAAAGTAGTTGAAACACAATTATATGGTTCGAAACAGTTTGTAGAGGTGCAAGTAACCATTCCACCAAATACGGTAGAGAATGTTGAATTAAAAAGATAAGTAAGAAGAACGCCTGAGCAAATGGTTCAGGTGTTTTTTTATTGATGATAAGTAAGCTAAGAAACTCTAAAAAAGACTAGTAGTTTTATTATCATTTTAAGACTAAAACATTTGAATTTCTAAACCGATAAAATGAGGGAGAACTTATGACTTTCGTTTAATGAAGAAATACCTAGAAAAGGAGCAAGTGAGATGTCACTTAGCACTCAAACTTTAAAGAATGTAGTAATAACAGCTGGTGTTGAACAATATGGCCTACCGATCGAACATGTTGCTTCGATCGAGCGCGTTCTGGACATAACACCGATGCCAGAGATGCCTTCAGATGTATTAGGAATCATTCATTTAAGAGGAAACGTTATTCCGATTATTGATTTTGGACAGCTGATCGGTAAAGGGAAGACAGAGATCACAGATCAGACTAGAATTGTTATTTTGCAGAATGAAGAAAACTTTTTAGGGCTACTAACTGAAGCGGCAACCGATGTTATTGATATTGAAGAAGATTCCATACAATCACCAGGAAGTTTTCGTTCAAGAGAAGACTCGTTAATAAAAGGTGTCTCTAAGCAGGATCTTCATCTAGTCATCGTACTAAATTGTCCTGTCATTTTTAGCAACAGAAATTTATAAGAGGTGACGTATGAAACTGACGTTGAGAAAAAAGCTAGTAGGATCTTTTTTAACGATTGCTGTTCTTTTTGCGGCAACTTGTGGGGTCTTCTTCTATTTTATAAAAGACATGCAACAGACATACAGTGAACTGTTAGACAGAAGAACGGAAATCTATAACAATGCGAAAGAAATTGAACTCCAAGCGACCGTTCAAAACAGCAGTGTCCGGGAATACTTGCTTGAGCAATCGACCGAAAGCAAGCAAAAGCTGACAGGCGCAAACGAAAGAATTAATACACTCGTAACTAACACGATGAAGCTTGTTAAAGCTAAGGCCGATAAAGATAGACTTGAGAAGATCTATTATTTGAATAATGATTACAAAACAGAATCAGACCGTGTACTCCAAAACTCCATGAGTAACATGGAAGCTGCAAATGAATATGCGAAGAGCACTCTTTTTCCATTAGGCAGAGACATGAGAGCCGTAACTGAAGAGATGGGTAAGCGACAAGCAAACCTGTTGGCTGAAGGTAAAGTAGTTGTTGCAGACGAAGAGAAGTTTGTAGTCTCGCTCATCACGATTTTAGGAATTGTTATTGTTGTGGCTGCACTTGCAATCGGTTACACGATTTCCCTCATGATCTCAAGACCTGTTGTAAGAATGTCCAACATGTTAAATGATATAGCGGACGGTGATCTGACGATGGATCCGATCTCAATTAAAAACAAAGACGAGATTGGTATGCTCGCAGATGGCATCAACCATATGGGATCAAACCTTGCCGCCCTAATCAGACAAGTAAGAGCCACAGCTGAACAAGTGGCAGCATCTTCTGAAGAATTAACCGCTTCAGCTGAGCAAACGAGTATGGCAACAGAACAGATCGCAACAACGATAGGCGAGGTAGCTGGAGGGTCTCAAGAACAAGTTCGTACTGTAGACGATATCGTAGAAGCCATGAACCAGCTTTCTGCAGGTATTCAACAGATCGCAGTAAGTATGCAGAACATGTCTGAAGCCTCATCTCGTTCAATGCAAGTAGCAGAAGGCGGAAATGAAACGATACAAAAGACGATCGGCCAGATGGATGCAATCCACACTTCTATGGACAGCACCTCTCAAGTTGTGAAGGATCTTGGTGAGCAGTCTCAAGAAATTACGAATATTGTTGACGTGATAACGGATATTGCCGGTCAAACAAATCTATTAGCACTGAATGCCGCGATCGAGGCAGCTCGTGCAGGAGAACAAGGCAGAGGATTTGCAGTAGTTGCTGATGAAGTAAGAAAATTAGCAGAACAATCATCTGCATCTGCGTCTCAGATCGGTCAACTGATCACTAGCATACAGGAACTAACTGAAAAAGCTGTCGCTGCAATGAAGAACGGTACGATAGAAGTGAATGGCGGTAGAGAACTTGTCTATCAATCAGGAGAAGCGTTCAAAAGTCTGTACGATACAGTTGCAGAAGTTTCTGGTCAAGTGAGCGATATTTCAGCCGCTACAGAACAGATGACAGCAAGTACTGAGCATGTTGTTGGCTCAATTGATGTGATCTCATCGATGGCAGAAACAGCCGCTTCGTCCACGCAAGAAGTTTCTGCTTCTGCAGAAGAACAACTAGCAAGCATGCAGGAAATCTCATCTTCCTCGATCGCATTATCTCAACTAGCTGAAGAGATGAATGAAGCGATAAATAAATTTAAAGTGTAAATTTTGACGGAAAGAGAAGCCACCCAACTTAAATGGGTGGCTTTTTTGTTGAAATCAAGTTTTGTTGCTTAAGAATGGTGATTATAAAGGTAAAGAACATGAGTTTACAAGACGTAGAAATGTCTTGTAGGTGGTGAGAGTGTAGTTTTAGGTGGAAAACCTTACTCTACAGGTGGTCATAGAGCATTTACGGGTGCTCAATCATAATTTACAGGTGGTAGTAGGTGATTTAGCAGCGAACGTGTAACAGTATACAAAATCACGTACCGTAAATCCCGTATTGTTCTTCTTCTATCAAGAAAAAAGCCAAACAAAAAAGCAGCTCTTTAAAAAGTGCTGCTTGCTATACAAAAAATTTATTCTTCTTTATAAAACCGATCGCCAGTATCCGGATTATAATAGACGCGCTCTCTTTTTCCAGAGGTTGGATCGATTGATATCTCATCTGTCCAAATATAGCCTGAAGGAACTTTTGTCTCACTTTTTTTGTAACGCTTATCAAAATACATCCAGGAGATGATGCCTAAGATAACCAGAAAGAGAACAGACAAAACCTGCCAACCGATAAGGATGCTTATGATGTTCATTGTTTTTCAATGACGACAACCGTTCCATATGCAACGATCTCGCTCATGTTATTGCCCATCTCTCCAGAATCAAAGCGCATCATGATGATTGCATTCCCACCCATCTCCGTTGCATTTTTAACCATTCGATCAACGGCTTGCTTTCGGGCATCTTCCAGCATGCTTGTGTACTCTTTAATTTCTCCGCCCATGATGCCTCTCAATCCTGCCATGATGTCGCCGCCGATTCCACGAGCACGGACAACGACTCCAAAAGCAGAACCTTTTACTTCCTTCACATCATAGCCTTTAATGTTCTCAGTGGTAACGACGATCATGAAATAACGCCTCCTTGGTATGTGATAAAGCTATATACGAATCATACAAGCTCTTCGTTTCATTCTATAATATGATCTTACCTGGGTTTAAAATGTCGTTTGGATCCAATTGTTTTTTTATAGCTAACATGATGGGAAGAGTATCAGCATGTTCCTTAGCTAAATATTTTGCTTTTCCGATACCTACACCATGCTCTCCAGTACAAGTGCCGCCTTTTTGGAGAGCATAATCTACGATACGAGCGTTGACCAGATCTGCTTTTTCACGCTCTTCCAAAATCGAGCCATCGTACATCAAGATGGCATGAAAGTTACCGTCACCCACATGCCCGAGCACTGCACCGGGTACACCGACCTCATCCATCGTTTCTCTCGCGTGTACGATGGCTCCGGATAACTCTGAGAGTGGAAGACAAACATCCGTGAACATCATTGATTTTCCAGGATAGCCATGTTTAAATGCATAAGCTAGATGGTGTCTCGCTTCCCAAAGCTTTGCTCGTGCTTTAGAATCATGTTCCTCTACCCATTCTAGTCCTCCAAAGCTCTCGAGTAACTCCTTTGTGAGTGATGCTTCATATGTAACACTTGCGGGGTTTCCTTGAAACTCTAAAAATAGGGTAGGCGCTTCCGTATAAGCCGTATCACTATTGTGGTTCACTTGAACGATCGAACGTTCATCGACTAACTCCATCCTCGCGATTCCTGTGCCAGAGCCAAGAACGGCACTCGCTGCTTCAACTGCGGTTTGAACAGAAGGAAAGGTACACCTTGCTGCAAGTACTGCCTCAGGAATTCCGTAAACTTTTAATGTGATCTCAGTAAAAATCCCGAGAGTCCCTTCAGAGCCTACAAACATGGAGGTTAAGTGATAGCCGGCTGAAGATTTAGCAGCCATACCTCCCGTTTGAATAATCTGTCCATCCGCTAGTACGACTTGAAGGTTTCTTACTTGGTCGCGCATGATTCCATATTTTACGCTTGTAGTTCCACTTGCATTCGTTGCTGCCATCCCACCGATCGTAGCATCAGCTCCAGGATCCACGGGAAAGAACAATCCGAATTTTTTTAGGGCTAGGTTTAGCTGAGTGCGTGTGACGCCAGGCTGTACTTTCACTAGAAAGTCGTCTGGACGAATTTCCAGCACTTCAGTCATTTCTTGAAAGTTTAGTGTGATGCCGCCTTTTACGGGTATACAGTGGCCCTCAAGACTAGAACCGGCTCCATAAGGCACAACAGGAATTTTGTTTTCATTTGCGAATTTTAATATAGAAGAAATCTCATCTGATGATATCGGGTATACAACAACATCAGGAGAAACTGGGTGGTGATAAGATTCATCGTGGCTATGCTGCCAGAGAACCGTTTCATTTTGTGTGGCACGTTTTTCAGAAGTTATTTTCTGCATTTCAAGCAAAAGATCTGACTTTGTCATTTCCAAAGAAACACACTCCTTATACGTATGATTTAATCTCTATTTTACATGAAGTAAGCGAAAATTCCTTTTTAATCATGAAAATACGTATATATGCCCAAACTAACAAGTGAGGTGAAGATCGATGATAAAATGTAGAATAAATAACTGGCATGTTATACTGATCCTATTATGTATTTCGATAGTCGTTACAGGTTGTGGAAACAATGACAGCCAAAACCAATCCGAGGGGAGAGATCAACCGGTGATAGGTGATGGTAAAAAAGACGATAAGAAGAAACAAAGTCCTGAGGGTGGCAAAGAAGAACGATCTGGACAAGATGGTCAGAACGGCATCGTTGCAGGAAGTATTGAGAGTACCATCAATATTCAAGAACAGCAGAATGCAAAAGGTATTCTATTTCGATATGAATTAAAAAATCAAACAGAAAAAGAGAAGGTCTTTCAATTTTCGTCTAGTCAAAAATTTGATTATGTGATCAAAGACAAGAATGGAAAAATTGTTTACCAATACTCAAAAAACCATATGTTTATGCAGGTTCTTACTTCGTTAAAATTGAAGCAAGCGGATGTATTTAAGCAGGACATTTTAGTAAATAAGCTTGAGCCAGGAGCCTACACACTTGAAGTGTGGTTGACACCAACTGGAGAAACAGAAGATTATAGACAAAAAATCACTTTTAATTGGAACTGATTTGGGGAAGAGATGAGTTAAGAGCTCATCTCTTTTTGTTATTTTTAACAGCGAAACAAAATACTTGAAAGTCAAAAAAGGTCAAAGTATAATATGATTAAAGGTGAAAGGTCAAAGAAAGTCAAAGTCAAACTTTGAACAATCAAACAAAAGCACCTTGATCAAATAATTTGCGTAACGAAATGCATACCGTTATAATCGCAAATACTTTATACAAATTTTCGAAAAAAATCTTAATAGGGGGTTACAAGTATGCGTTGTGAACAATGTGAAGTTAATCCTGCTACGATTCAAATGAGTATCTCTATGAATAAAGAAAAGAAACAATTTGTGCTTTGCTCTAATTGTTATCATAAAGTGAAACAAGAAATGACTACTGGGGGAGGAATGAACATGAATTTTTCTTCTTTCGATGATATTTTTCAACAGATGATGAATGGTCAAGCATTTGCAGATCAGGCTAACAATCATCAGCATCAACAAACTCAAAAAGGAAAACGAGGCGGCGGAGGCTTCTTAGATAAATTTGGTCGTAACTTAACAGATGCGGCAAAAGCAGGAATCATTGATCCTGTCATCGGACGGGATCAAGAGGTACGTCGTGTTATTGAAATCTTGAACCGTCGTACAAAAAATAATCCGGTATTAATCGGTGAACCTGGTGTTGGTAAAACATCAATCGCTGAAGGCTTAGCTAGTAAGATTGTAGAAGGCAAAGTACCAGCAAAGCTTCTGAACAAAGAAGTCTACCTGCTAGATGTTGCTTCTCTCGTTGCAGATACAGGCGTAAGAGGTCAGTTTGAAGAACGAATGAAACAACTGATCGCAGAACTTCAAAAACGCAAGAACGTTATTCTTTTTGTAGACGAAGTGCATCAGATCGTAGGAGCCGGTTCTGCAGAAGGATCAATGGACGCAGGAAACATTCTAAAACCTGCACTCGCTCGTGGTGAACTTCAGATGGTTGGAGCAACCACACTTAAAGAATATCGCCAAATTGAAAAAGATGCGGCGTTAGAACGACGATTCCAGCCTGTTATCGTTAACGAACCAACGACAGATGAAGCGTTTGAAATTCTTAAAGGACTTGCTTCGCGTTATGAGGACTATCACCAAGTTAAATTTACTGAAGAAGCTTTAAAAGCTTGTGTGACTTTATCACATCGATATATTCAAGACCGATTCTTGCCAGATAAAGCGATTGATCTTATGGATGAAGCAGGTTCAAAGAGTAATCTTCAACACATTACGATTGAGAAATCATCCATTGAAGAGCGCTTAGAAGAAATCGTTAAAGAAAAAGAAAAAGCTGCAGCAGATGAAAACTATGAACTCGCAGCTAAGCTTCGACAAGAAGAACTGGTACTCGATGAGAAACTCAAAACTCAAGAAGAAGATAAAAAGGCTGCGATTGTTCAAGTAGAAGATATCCAGCTTATCGTTGAACAGAAAACAGGAATTCCGGTTCGAAAACTTCAAAGTGACGAACAGTCTAAGATGAAAGAGCTCGCTTTAAAACTTTCAGCTCAAGTAATCGGACAAGATGAAGCCGTTGAAAAGGTAGCAAAAGCAATTCGCAGAAGCCGTGCAGGGTTAAAAGCGAAAAAGCGTCCAATCGGTTCCTTCTTATTTGTAGGACCAACGGGTGTAGGTAAAACAGAATTAACCAAAACCTTAGCTAAGGAAATCTTTGGTGATGAAGAAAGCATGATTCGCCTCGACATGAGCGAATACATGGAAAAGCATGCCGTGTCTAAGTTGATCGGTTCACCTCCCGGATATGTAGGACATGAAGAAGCTGGGCAACTTACAGAACAAATTCGTCGTAAACCATATAGCATACTGCTACTCGATGAGATTGAAAAAGCTCATCCAGACGTTCAGCACATGTTTCTTCAAATCATGGAGGATGGTAGACTGACTGACAGCCAAGGCCGTACAGTAAGTTTTAAAGATACCGTGATCATTATGACAAGTAATGCGGGATCAGCTGTAAAACAAACGAAGAAATTAGGGTTTAATACTGAAGAGGTTGAAAAAGAGACGCAGATTTTAGATTCTTTAGGCGGCTATTTCAAACCAGAATTTCTTAACCGTTTTGATAGCATCGTCCAATTCCAGTCATTAAAAGAAGAACACCTTGTGAAGATTGTAGATCTGATGCTGCAAGAGCTTGCGAATCAACTAAAAGATCAAAACATTTCAATCACAGTAACTTCTGCTGCAAAACAAAAACTTGCTAAACTAGGATATCACCCAGCATTCGGAGCAAGACCACTTCGTCGAATCATTCAAGAACACATCGAAGATAAAATTGCGGATGTCCTTTTAGATGACGAGAATGTCGAGAAGCTCACAGTAAATGTTGCAGAAGGACAAATTGTTGTGAAAAAAGCGTAAGAAGGATAGAGAGAAGAGTAAAAACTAAAAACCTTGCTTGGAGAGTATCTCCAGCAAGGTTTTTGTTTTACAATTCAAAGATAGGGTAGCTTTTAAATAAATTTATCCGAAAAAATAAGCCATGCATCTGCATGGCAGAATGATTTAGAAACAAGATTCTCTGTCTTTATGAATCATCTTTGGAGCGGATTATGGTAAGAACAAGCATTGAAAAACCAATCATGAGTGACATCGCTTCAAATACTGTCATCCCCATCCCCCCTTACAAATTAGGAGTAAGACTCGTACAGAACTAGAGAAGAAAAAGTATTGTATGATTACCATTTTATCCCGATTCTTTAAATGAAACAAGAATCGGAAAGACTATTTCTAATAACGTCATTTAGGTCAATAGGATTATTTTACCAAAATTATTTTGGAGCATAAAGTGAATTTATTTTTCATTTTTGTGGGGTTGGACCAAAAGACCTATAAAAAGATCAATTTTAAACCCATCTAGATAACAGGTGTAGCTAGGAACATCGCGAAAAGAAATATAAATAAGCAAAATACGTAGAGTAAGCATTTTCTTTTCATTCTTTTCATCCCCCTTGTGTATATCAATGTATAAAAAAATGACAAACTTCATGACTATTATTCAAGGAAAATTTTAAGGAGGATTAATCGTTGGACACATCTTATGTTTGGTATGTAAGTTATGGATCGAATTTAATGGAGCACCGTTTTTTATGTTATATTCTGGGTGATCAGCCAGAAGGTTCTTCTCAACGGGAAAGAGGCTGTAGAAATCCAGCCATGCCCCTGAAGAATGGTAAAGCTGTTCTGCCGTATCCCCTTTATTTTGCAAGAGAGCGAACGAAATGGGGAGAAGGTGGAGTGGCTTTTATCGGACACGAAAGAAATGAAGCATACAAGACGTATGGAAGAAAATACTTGGTTACTGTTGAGCAATTTTTAGATGTAACGGCTCAAGAAAACAGCTGTGATGAAATAGAGGCTGATCTGGAGGAAGTGATTGAAAAAGGATATATCCACTTTGGCCAAGGATGGTATAGTCGAATGGTCTATCTTGGAGAGGATCAAGGGTATCCGATGGTAACATTCACTTGCAACCTTGATATGCATGAACAGGATTTGAATCCACCACCAGCAACTTATCTCATTACAATCGCAAAAGGACTTAGTCAGATAGGTCTATCTTGCGGTGAAGCGGTAAAATATTTTGCTCAAACTCCTGGAATTGCAGGTCGAATGAAGGATGATGAGATTGAACAGGTGATTAAAACTTATTTTTAGCATGACAAAAGCTAGATAACTTGTCCAACCACCGGCTAATTTACCGATTAAAGGGTTGAACATAGGCCTAGCGGTGTACGTCTAATGGAACTTACGGTTTTTAAAAATCGATGAGATAATAAAGTCCCCTATACATATAGAGGTGCTTCCTATAGAGAAGCACCTCTTTTTTTGTTGTTTTTCTCTCAGAAGCTCTTATCTTAAACGATGTTTATTAAAAATTTACTTTCCTTAGGACAGAGCAAAAGGTGAGTCACTCTCATCTGGCTAGGTATAGTTATTCTTAAAATATAGGAATAACTATGTGTTCTTTATGCATTCATTGTTATTTGTTTTATAGAGATGATTTCATCAGAGCAATTGAATTGACCTGCGATCAGCTTTTTTACTTGCTCGTGGAGATTGGCTTTGCTCGGATAGATGTTTACAATCACGATGTTTCCTTCTGTCCTTTTTTCCTCACCATGACTAATTTCGAAATCTACTACAATTTTAGCCATCTTAATTCTCCTTATTATTTCTGTCATAAAACTGTTTGTTGAGATATTCGACATAATCGTGAAAATCCTGTCTTTATTTAGTGAAATTAGGCGAAAAGTATGGAGGGATTTCAACACATTTACTTTTCTCAATTTTTTACAGGGGAAATCCGTCACATTATAGAATGTAATTAGGAAGATTGTAGTGGCAGGGGGTCTATAGGTGGAGAGTACGCTTCAGAAAAAAAAGTCTGTTAAACGGTTATCTTGGAAAAAAAGTTTAGTGATCATCGGAATGGCTATCGTTGTCATCCTAGCGGTTGCAGCGGGTACAGCTTATTTTTTGCTGCAAAAAAGCAAGCCTGTAATCAGTGGGGCTATTCCTCTAACCGGACTTCAAGCAAATGTAGATGTTTATAGAGATAAAGACGGGGTTCCTCATATTGAAGCGAAATCAATGAAAGATTTATTCATGGCTCAAGGTTTTGTAACCGCTCAAGACAGGCTGTTTCAAATGGATTTGAGCAGAAGGCAAGCCTCAGGAATGCTCAGTGAAGTTATTGGGGAAAAAACACTCACTCGTGATAAGTTTTTTAGGACACTAGGTTTAAGGAGAGCGGCAGAAGCTTCTTATGATGAGTATTCTTCAGAAATGAAACAATATTTGTCATGGTACGCAGATGGTGTGAACGCTTATATGAACCAAGCGAAGAAGAATAACACGCTACCTGTAGAATTCTTGCTTGTTGGGTATGAGCCAAAGAAATGGACGCCAGTTGATTCGCTCGTAATTGGAAAATATATGGCTTTCGATCTTGGTGGACATTGGGAAGGACAAGCGTTTCGTTATTACTTAACAGAAACGTTTTCTAAGGAAAAAGCTCTAGACTTATTTCCAGGATATCCGAAGGACGCGCCAACCATTTTAGACAATCTGCAAACAGAAGTCATTGATTTTGAAAAAAGTTTCGCAGGATCGGTCATTCCAAACTATCATAATGGCAGTAACAATTGGGTAGTTTCGGGCAAAAAGACGAAATCGGGTAAACCTCTCCTTGCCAACGATCCTCACCTCTCATTAGGAACACCGTCTATCTGGTATCAGGCGCATCTAAAAGCTCCTGATTATGAGGTTTCTGGTGTTATATTTGCAGGAATACCAGGCATCATTGTGGGTCATAACAAGACGATCGCGTGGGGGGTTACGAACGTAGGGCCGGATGTTCAGGAACTATACGTAGAAAAAAGAAACTCAAAGAACCCTTATGAATTTCAGTACTTAGCAAATTGGGAAGAAGCTGAGGTGGTAAAAGAGAAAATTAAAGTAAAGGACAAAGTGGATATCGATTACGAAGTAGTGATCACAAGGCATGGACCCATTATCTCTGAATTTGCACATCATGATAAACCAGGTACAGCTCTCTCGTTAAAATGGACAGCTCTTCAACCGTCAAAAGAGCTCGAAGCTGTCATTATGATGAACCGCTCAAAAAACTGGACTCAGTTTGAAAAAGCGCTGGAATCGTTTCATACACCTGCACAAAATTTTGTTTTTGCGAGTACAGACGGAACGATTGCATACAAAGCAAACGGGTTGATCCCTATTCGGAAACAAGAGTATACGTCACTTCCTGTTCCGGGATGGACAGATCAATATGAGTGGGAAGGATATATCCCGTGGGATGAACTGCCAACAAGTGTTAACCCAGAAAAGGGATATATTGCGACTGCGAACAATAAAGTTACTGCTGATTCATATCCTTATCATATTTCAGATACATTTGCTCAACCTTATCGGCAACAACGAATCGTAGAAGTTCTTGAAGGGAAAGAAAAGCTTACGGCAAAAGACATGAAATCTTTGCAATTTGATCAAAAAAACAAGCAAGCAGAAGAGATGCTGCCTATTTTTATTCAGCAAGTAATGAAAAAACCATTGGACGATAAAGAAAAGAAAGTGATCTCCCTTCTACAAAGATGGGACCATACCGATAGCAAAGACAGTGCTGCTCCATTAATCTTTCATATCTGGATGAGTAAATTTAGTGATGAGTTGTTTAAGGAAGAAATTAGTGAAGAGATGCTGAAGATGTTTGATGGTAGAGAACAAGTGGTGGACGAACTGATCAGAAAGGCGAACGCTGGGGATGCCGGTCCATGGATTAGAGAGAATGGTGGGTTAGAAAAAGTAACCCAACTCTCTTTTGAATCGATGATTACCTTTCTATCAGAAGAATTTGGGGAAGATCCATCGAAGTGGGAATGGGGAGACTTTCATAGGTTAACCTTTGAACATCCTCTTGCTGCGATCAAACCTTTACATCTTTTATTTAATCCTCCTACACAAAGTATGGGAGGAAGTAGAGTGACAGTTGGTGTAGCTGGATGGGACCGTGAGACGGGCAACATTACACACGGTGGAGCTTGGCGCATGGTCATCGATATGTCTGATACATCCAGATCATATCATGTAGTTGGGCCAGGTCAATCCGGCCATGTACTTAGCCCGTGGTATAAAGATCAGGTTGAAGATTGGGCAACAGGAAAGTATCACGAAACGGATCTAGATCAGAAAAAAAGGCCAAAGGATCAGCATCTCGTTTTGAAGCCAGAGTAGAAAAATAAAATCAGTTAGACTCTTGTCTCTGTCAAAATAACAGGTTGGACATATGGTGTAGAGAAGGCAAAAACAAGCTGGGAGGTTTACCCTTTGTCATACCAAACGTATCAACTGTGCCGTAGTTATTTAGGCAGATCAGTCTTTATTGATTGTCATTGTGGCACAAGATATCATGGTGTTCTAAAGCACGTAGATGAGAGTAAAGCGTATATTCTACCGTATAGTTCAGAGAGTCAGGACGAGAGCAGCGACCGCTTCTTTTTTGCTCCTGCACTAGTAGGACTAACACTTGGAACCATCGCAGGTCTTGCGTTAGCACCACGACCGTACCCGATCTATCCTGTTTATCCACCATATCCATATCCACCTTATCCGTATTAAGATCGACAAGACTGATTTCATACTACACACAACGTGTAGAGAAATCAGTCTTTTATTATCCCTCTTAAAAAGTTTTTAGATAACTCCGAGTGTGAGCGAACATCTATCATTTTTGAGAGAGAGCATGCATACAAAAACAGTCTTTTAAAATAAGGCTTTTTATAAAATAGAGCAGGAAATGAGGAAGAAGAGAGGGAATTTAACGAATACATAAAATGAATCATGAATATAAATCTAGCACATGATCACGAATTTTTTACGAGGGGGTTTTTGATATGAAGCTCGCGTTCTTGTTTCACCCAGTAAAAGATTTACAAGAGTCACAGCAATATTATGAAGGGCTCGGCATGACAGAAGCATGGCGTGAAGGTAATCAAGTACTAGGGATGTCGATGAAGGATTGCGAAGTGCAGCTGATGATTGAAGAAGATGAGCATGATCTTGGTCCTGGAGGCGTGTTTTTGGTAGATAGTGTAGATGACTTTTATCATGAACATGAGGCTAAGTTGAACTTTGTTAAAATACCTTGTACGATACCTCCGGGAAGGTATGCCATCTACCTAGACGCGACAGGAAATCCTATCCGAATTATTGATTCAACGAATAAAGATTAGATATTAGAAAAACACCATTCAGCTTCGAATGGTGTTTTTGATTTGCTGTTTATAAAGCTTCTGATTTTTAGAGTTACCTTTTCCTGCAAAAAGTGAACAACCTGGATTGGGACTATTTATATAGAGCGGAAATCTCTAATGATAAAAATCATCATTTTCGTTTATTGCTGGATCATGTAGGTCACCAACAAAATTTAATAAGCTATCCCCTTCAAAGTAAAAAGGTTCTGTATCCTCTAACCAACTTCTATACTCTTGGAAATCTTGATTAAAATCTCCTGAAAAGAAACGGTGTGCTACTTCGTTTGTTAATGTATCAATGATCACGATACCTCTATAACTTTGGCGATCAGGTTCATCATAATCGCATGCTATGTAATAGGCCATTTATTTACTCCTTTTTCAGTCATACTCATAATGTTGCAAATTAGTTCTTTTTTCATACCATTATATTTCAGTTTCTACATAAATTGAATGCATAAGCCATAAAACTCTAACATGGAGTTAAAACGCTCTTTACAATTCGTTAGTAAAATAAAAATGAAGAGGACTGAAAGAGGGTCATACAATGAAAACTTATTTTATGGTACAAAAAAAAATCAGACCAACTTGGATTCATGAAATGGTAGTCAAAGCGAATGAGTTTGAACAATGCCAGATCTTTTTTGAATGCAATAAGTTAAGAATCAATGCTAAAAGTCACCTCAGTATGAGTCTTTTAAATGGCATGCAAGGGGTCTGTTGTGTTTCTGCAACTGGAGAAGATAGCAGAGGTGCAGTAGATGCATTACGCAGTTTAGGAACAGGTTCATTAGCATAAAAATATAAATGCAAATAAAAAAAGCAGTCATATGACTGCTTTTTTTATTTGCATTTTTTAGGCTGAATCACTGATCGGTTTTCATGGAACTTCTTCTGAATAAAGACATCTCCAACTACTGAGCGTGCCTGTTCAGCTTCTTTATGTTCTTCACGTGCTTTTTGTTCAAGCATCTTAATTTCTCTTTTATTATGCTGTGTCAATTTTCTTGTCCACCTTTCTGCTGCTCCCACATATCGTGTTATTCCCGCAAAAGAGATGAACAGGGCCCTATTCCTCTAAAAAGGAGTAATCATTAAAAAGATATGCCGTGACATCTGTTTATATGTGTTCTATTTTTCTGAAACATCTTGTATTTCAAGTTAAACGGTCTAATATGAGAGTAGGAATAACTCGGAATGAGAAAGGATTTTTATTTTGCAACGAATGATGTGGTTAACGTTTGGTGCTTTACTGCAAGGACTCGCTATGGCAGTATTTCTTTTTCCTCACCATATCCCTTCTGGTGGTGTGGCGGGTATAGCTATACTAAATGACTATTTTTTCGATGTATCACTAGGTTTAACGTTATGGACGATGAACTTTGGATTATTATTGTTGGCGATAAACAAGCTTGGAAAACAAACCGCATTGTGGACCATCTATTGTGTGGCTGTTACTTCCATCGTGGTAGGTTGGATGTCTTCTCATGTTACAAGCCCCTTAAATGGTACACTTATTGATGTAATATACGGAGCGATTATTTTCGGAACAGGAGTGGGTATTCTCTTTCGATTCGGTGCTTCTTCAGGGGGGATGGATATCGTTGCCCTTATTCTTGCTAACTGGACAGGTAAAAAGCCAGGTAGCATACTCTTTTTGATCAACAGCTTTATATTATTAGGTACATCGTTAACTCTGGGTCTTGAAATTATTATATTCGCATTCATTTGCCAATGGATTAGCACAAGACTCATTGATTTTGTTAGGACGGTATCACTAAAGAAAACAGCAAAACCGTTTATGTAATAAAAAGAGGTGCGGATACAAGACCCGCACCTCTTTTTGCTGCACATAAAATTAGCAATCTTTGCCTTTATATGCCCACGAACAGCCAACAATAATCAGAAGGACAAATAGAACTACTATGATCGCAAAACTCTTGCCATAACCTCCGCCACCACAATAACCATATCCGCCACCATATACTGGTGCGTTTGCAAGTGAAGCATTTACCGGTGAATTTGCATACATTCTAAAAACTCCTCCTTAAAAGTGTACTTTCGACTTCGATACAGTATATGTAAACTTCAGAAAGCGTGTATGGACAAAAGTTTAGTTATAGAGGAAATAGGCAGATGTAATATTTGAAAAGAAAATGTGATGTTACGATTGTATATAAATGGGGTAAATGTAAGCAAGGAGGCGTTATACATGCAAACTACAACTCAAACTCAAATGAAAACAACGAGTAAGTTATTGAAAACACAATCTTGGGCCTTGATTGGTCTTGGTACAGGAGCGTTAGTATGGCTCTCTTTCAAACCAAATCGAATTAAAACAAAAATGAAGTTTAAAGATATGAAACGCAGAGTTCGACCTGATCACATCGATCGTACGCAACTGCCGATCAATAAAGCAGGTCATCCTGATCCGATGGATGTTGATGATAACAAGATGGTAGAAGAAGGAGCAATGTACTCTGTAAACTATTATAATGACAGAAAAGGTTAAAAGGATGGGGAGTCGCCCATCCTTTTTTCTTTTATATAAAAAACATATGTTTTACCTTCAATTCCGTTTTAAAATGCTAGTTTCATGTTTGAGAAAGTAGGCGAATGCGGCTGAAACATGAATCATATTGAAGGAAATATTGGGTATTTGTGACGATAAGTCATGTAAAAAATTGTCCGCTTTTGTAAGATTACTTCTTCTTTTGCAGAATCTATTTTCAAGGATAAAAAAAGCGTTCATAATGAGCAAGAGGTATATAAAAACGACACAAGAGGAGCGGATTTTCGTGGAGAAAAAAGAATGGAATAACTCTCTTCTCATGGAATGTATAAAAGAAAAAAAAGAGAAGCTGGTTGAAGTTGCAGATCGCAATGGTTTAACCAGCAATGAAACGGTTAAATGCAGTCAAGAATTAGATGTATTGCTGAATGTGTATCAAAGACAATTTTCTTTTTAATTATCTTTTATTGAAGATGAGTTCATCTGTTAGTTGATCGATACGAAGTAGAATCGCTTTTTTTGTTACTAAAGGATAGTTACAGTGAAATTCTGATAAAAGTTCACGTATCTCCTGAATCAGGGTAATTTCTTGTTCAGGCATAGATTTAGATGATTCACTTTTAGTCTTAAATTGAATCAGATTGTCCTTCACACCAACACCCCATTTTCATATTGTGTTGGATACTACTTCCATAGAAGGTTTTAAATACCTTCTGAAAGTCGAAATGTTTCCTTTCTACAGCAGAATGTGACAATATCTGTTTAGGGAACAAAATTTGGCTTTTAAATGGGAGGCTATTAAACAGATGACAACGATTAAATCATTGCAGGATACGACTGTCTTACACAATGGAGTTAAGATGCCATGGTTTGGACTTGGTGTATTTAAAGTTGAAGAAGGACAAGAAGTAATTGATTCTGTTAAATGGGCAATTGAAGCGGGATATAAGAGTATTGATACAGCAGCGATCTACAAAAATGAAGAAGGTGTTGGACAAGCGATAAAAGAAGCGGGTGTTCCTCGCGAAGAATTGTTCATCACAACGAAAGTATGGAATAAAGATCAAGGTTATGAATCAACGCTTGCAGCGTTTGAAGAGAGCATGAACAAACTCGGACTAGAGTATTTCGACTTGTATCTTGTTCACTGGCCTGTAAAAGACAAGTATAAAGAAACGTGGCGAGCACTAGAAAAACTATACAAAGACGGAAAAGTAAAAGCGATTGGTGTATCAAACTTCCAAGTTCATCATCTAGAAGATATCTTGGCAGATTGTGAGATCAAACCGATGGTGAATCAGGTAGAATACCATCCCCGATTGGCACAAAAAGAACTTCTTTTATTCTGTAAGGATAACAACATCCAATTAGAAGCATGGAGCCCGCTGATGCAAGGTGAGTTGCTAGAAGAACCTTCATTGGTAGAACTAGCAGAGAAGTACGGAAAATCTGTAGCTCAGATCATCCTTCGTTGGGATGTTCAAAATGGCGTTGTAACGATTCCGAAATCCATTAAACAACACCGCATCGTAGAGAATGCAGATATCTTTGATTTTGAACTATCTTTAGAAGATATGGCGAAGATTGATGCGTTAAATGAAGATCGTCGCATCGGTCCAGATCCAGACAACTTCGACTTTTAAAAAGGGGTCTGACCCCAAACAAATACAACAATTCAAATTTGTCCACTTGGAATCTACAGATTCCAAGTGGATTTTTTTATTACATCGATAGTCGAAATGACCTCACTTAAATGTTGTTTTCCTTACGTATAAAGGGTATAAGCTTAAGTAAACTAAAGTACGTACATAATGAGTATGGGTTAGAAGTATTAATAAATTTTGAGTCTTTTAAAACAATTCAATATAGTTACTTGACAAAAGTAAGTGATAAATCATATACTTAACTTACAAAAAATAAGTTACATGATATTGAAAGGATGTTTTGGATATGACGATGCATACAGATGGGATTCACCATATCACGGCGATTGTTGGTAATCCCCAAGAGAATGTAGATTTTTATGCTGGTGTTCTCGGCCTAAGACTTGTTAAGAAAACGGTTAACTTTGATGACCCAGGAACGTACCACATTTATTTTGGAGATGAGGGAGGAAGTCCCGGAACGATCATGACGTTTTTCCCTTGGCCGGATGCTTATAGAGGAAGAGTAGGTTCTGGCCAAGTTGGAACTACATCTTTTGTAGTCCCGGAAGGTTCCTTACCATTTTGGGAAGACAGGCTTGTAAAATTCTCTGTAGAGTATAAAAAGACGGTTCGTTTTCAAGAAGAATATTTAGAATTTCTCGATCCTCATGGATTGCGACTAGAAATTGTTGCAAGACAAAGAGGGAAGAACAGTGAATGGTCATTTGGCGATGTAACTGCACAACACGCCATTAAAGGGTTTGGTGGAGCCATACTCCTTTCTGCTGCTCCACATGAGACTGAACGAGTTCTTACAGAAGTGATGGGTTTAGAAAAAGTGGGGCAAGAAGGAGATTACATCCGGTTTCACGCTAAAAGTGACATTGGTAACGTAATTGATATCAAATTATCTCCAGAAGCAAGGGGAGTAAGCGGAGTAGGAACCGTTCACCACATTGCTTGGCGAGCTTCTTCCTATGAAGAACATGAACAATGGCAGCAACATGTAAAACAAAAGAAGTTTCAAGTAACAGAAATCATTGACCGACAATATTTTAACGCAATATATTTCCGTGAAGCAGGCGGCATACTCTTTGAAATTGCAACAGACCCACCAGGATTCACTCGGGATGAGCCAGAAGACGAGCTAGGAAAGAAATTATTGCTTCCACCGTGGCTAGAGGCTCATCGAGAACAAATTGAGAGTCATCTACAACCTGCTGAAGCAAGAATTTTAAAGGAGGATATCCAATGATTCATCTATTTAAAGAAGGAACAGACTTAAACAAGCCGGTACTTTTGTTATTACATGGTACAGGAGGAAATGAGAAAGACTTACTTTCACTAGCCGAAATGATCTCACCAGAATCATCCGTATTGAGTGTCAGAGGAAACGTTTCTGAAAACGGTATGCCGAGATTTTTCCGTCGTTTAGCTGAAGGTGTATTTGACGAAGAAGATTTAATCTACCGTACAAAAGAGCTTCATGAGTTTATTGATGAAGCAGCAAATAAATATTCGTTTAATCGCGACCAAGTAGTAGCTGTCGGATATTCGAACGGTGCTAACATTGCAGGTAGTTTAATCTTTCACTATGAAAAAGCATTAAAAGGTGCCATCCTTCATCATCCGATGGTACCTAGACGCGGAATTGAGCTTCCAAAGCTAGATGGGCTTCCTGTATTTATCGGTGCAGGAAATAATGATCCGATCTGCCCGCCTCAAGAAACGGAAGAATTAGAACAACTTTTGAACAATGCTGGGGCAAACGTGCACCTGAAATGGGATAACATGGGGCATCAGTTATCAAGAGCTGAAGTAGAAGAAGCAGCCGAGTGGTTTAACAAAAACTTGCTATAAGACAATTTTGTTAAAAGAATGTCAAAACATCAGTCGATTAGATGATGAAAAGTGCTAATTGTTACAATTGTGACATTTAAAAAATATATGGAATTCGATATGTTCATGCACAGCGTATAAATAAAAAGAGAAAAGCGGGTGAAGATTCATGAAGTCTATCGATCCTCAAGATTTATCTGTAAAAGAAAACTATAAGTTTCTTACTGGTAGCATTATTCCCAGACCGATTGCATTCGTTACAACACTTTCATCAGAAGGCGTGCTCAACGCTGCACCGTTCAGCTATTTTAATGCGCTAACTTCCAATCCTCCTCTCATCGCTATCTCCATTGGGAGGAAAGATGGTATACAAAAGGATACATCGCGGAATGCAGAAGAGCTAGGTGAGTTCGTCGTTCACATTCCAGACGAAACGTATATAGAAGCTGTAAATCAAACCGCTGCGAATTTGGAGTCAGATCAAAGTGAAGTTGAACTTGCAAACTTAACGAAGGCTGAATCAGTAAAAGTGGGAGTGCCTGGCATTGCCGAATCAAAAATTCGAATGGAATGTGTAGTCGAACAGATCATTCCACTTGGTGGTTCACCTGAAAAGCCAGCTACTGACCTCTTAATCGGAAGAGTGGTTCATTATCATATCTCAGATGAGCTCTATCAGAATGGAAGAATAGATGCTGAAAAGCTAAAGCCAGTTGGCAGATTGGCAGGGTCGAATTACGTAAAGCTAGGAGAGACATTTTCGCTAGAAAGACCAGAATAATAATCATTCTACCTTCCTCATTAAGAGGGAGGTTTTTTTGAGCATTCAAGTTTTTAAATAAAAAATACTCTGTCAAAAAACGACAGGATCAGATTGCGAAATGCAGATCGTGTTACAAACTTTTGAACTTCAAGTATTTCATAACCCCCTTACTAGGAAGATATACCGTTTTTTCCGACACAAGACCTGCATCTGTAGAGGGAGAAACGCCTCATGGATGAACATGTGAACCTTCTGAACTCCGTACGTTTGCAAAAAAACAAAGAAAATATTGGAATTAATCTAGTTTCATTTTAATAGAGCTAAAGGGACTGTGTCCTCATTTTTCTCTTGCATGATTTTATATTACAAAAATAAGTAGATATGTACCGTGCCATAAGTTTTGTATTCTAGTAAAAATATGAAAATAGAGAAAAATGACAAATCAATAGTCACGAAATAAAAGGTAATCAGTCATACAAAGGATTTATTTTCCAATTAGTAGTACTTTCTACGACAAAATATTACATAATCTTACAGTGTCTTTCCGTTAACCTTTATATAACAACAAAGAATTACTATATTTTCATAAAAATTATAGGAGGTGTGACACAATTCTTGCTAGGTTAGGTCAACCAAAATCAAATTAACCAGGGAGGGAAAAGTTACATGAGTAAAAAACGAAGAAAAGTACGTTGGCTTTCCGTATTTTTAGCTTTTTTAATGATTGTTCCAATGATGTTCCCATCTCAATCGAATGCTGCAACTACTAAAGGTAAGGCTTCTACTTCAGCGAAAGAGGCAGCATTAGAAGGAAAGACGAATAAGGTTGCAAAGAAACTGAACGAGCAATTCAGCAAGAAGGATAAAGTTACATTCCTCATTAAGTTCAAAGAACAAGTAGATACGGCTGCCGTAGCGAAAAAAGCTATGAAAGATGCTAAATCTCAAAAACTCTCTTCTAATCAAACAAAACTTATGAAGCGTTCAACGATCGTTTCTACCCTTCGCGCAAACGCGCTTGAAACTCAACAGCACACAAAAAAATACCTAGAAAAACAAGAAAAAGCAGGTAAAGCTGAAAAGATCCAATCTTTTTATGTTGTTAACGGTATGGCCGTTACGGCGACAAAAGAAGTAATGGAAGAGATCGCAGCTTTTCCAGAAGTTGAAAAAGTACTTCCAAACGAAACAAGACAGCTTATTCAACCCGTAAGTTCTGTAAAACTTCCAGAAAAGCAACTTCCTAAATCATCACTACAGGTTCAACCGAAAAACGATACTTCTTCTATTGAATGGAATATCGAACGTGTAGGAGCTCCTGAGGTTTGGGGAATGGGTATTGATGGGGCAGGTACAGTGGTTGCCAATATCGATACAGGTGTTCAATGGAATCACCCCGCATTAAAAGAAAAGTATCGCGGATACAATCCTCAGAATCCAGATGCAGCAGATCATCAATTTAGCTGGTTCGACCCAGTGGGTGGCCAAGCTACACCATACGATGATGATGGACACGGTACACATACGATGGGAACAATGGTAGGTGCTGAACCGAATGGAGGCAATCAGATCGGTGTTGCGCCAGGTGCAAAATGGATCGCTGTAAAAGCCTTTTCTGCTTCAGGTGGAACGGATGCTGATCTCCTTGAAGCGGGTGAGTGGATCTTAGCTCCAAAAGATGCACAAGGTAACCCTCATCCTGAAAAAGCGCCAGATGTTGTAAACAACTCATGGGGTGGCGGGTCAGGACTGGATGAATGGTACAGAGAGATGGTACAAGCTTGGCGTTCAGCTGAGATTTTCCCAGAATTCTCTGCAGGAAACACGACGATCTTTAACCCAGGTGGTCCAGGATCAGTTGCCACTCCTGCAAATTATCCAGAATCCTTTGCAACAGGTGCAACGGACATCAATAACACTTTAGCAAGTTTCTCACTTCAAGGACCTTCTCCATATGACGAGACAAAACCTGAAATCTCAGCACCGGGAGTAAATATCCGGTCAGCGGTTCCTGGAAGTGCATATGAAGGTGGTTGGAATGGTACTTCAATGGCCGGACCACACGTTTCAGCAGTGGTTGCTTTATTAAAGCAAGCTGACTCAAGTCTGACTGTTGAAGAGCTTGAAGAGATCTTGTTGAATTCAGCCACTCCTCTTACAGATGCTACTTTCCCTGAATCTCCGAACAATGGATATGGACATGGACTTGTGAACGCATTTACAGCCGTATCTTCAGTAGTAACTGGATTAGGAAGAATTGAGGGAACTGTAACGAAAGAAGGAGAAGACAATGAAGCTCCTTCCATTACACATGAAGGACCAACTGAATCTTACAAGGAGATGCCGTTAAATCTTGAAGCAGAAGTTTCAGATAACATTAGTGTCACTTCAGTTGCATTAAGTTATCAGAACGAAGACGGAAGCTGGACAGATGTCGCTGCTGAACGTACAAGTGGAGATTATAAATCAGGTACGTACAGCGCTTCTATTCCAGGATCAGCATTAACGGGTGATTCCATTGTCTATAAATGGACAGCCATCGATTTTGGAGGAAGTTCCGTTTCAACTGATAACTATACAGTTGCACTGCTACCTGGAATCTCTTCAGGATACAGTGAGGATTTTGAAGGAAATCCTACAGGATGGACATCTTTTGGAGCAAATAACAGCTGGGAGCATGGTGTACCAACAAGCGGACCTGGTGCAGCATTCTCAGGTGAAAAGGTATATGCTTCAAGCCTTGCTGGAAACTATGCGAACAGTGCTAACATGACACTTGTTATGCCTCCAGTTGACCTTCCTGAAGGGAACACATACCTTCAATTTAAACAGTGGCACGATCTAGAGCGTAACTATGATTACGGTCACGTGTTTGTATCAACAGATATGGAAAACTGGACTCAAAAGCTTCGCGTAAACTCTACTTCCGGTGGTTGGATTGACGGAGAAGTAGATTTAAGTGAATATGCAGGTCAACGCATTTACGTTGCGTTCAATGTAACTTCTGACGGTTCAGTCGTTAAAGCGGGCTGGTACCTAGATGATGTGAAGTTGCATGACCAACCGATTACACCAACGAAAAAAGCAAAACTTGGCGGAGCACCAGCAGTTGAAAAAGCGCCTATGTCTCAAGCAAAACCAAAAGTGGATCCATCTAAAATCAAGCCGATGAAACCTTCTTCTGAAAAAGAACCTTCAAAAGATGGTAAGGGTGCTCCACTAGCACTTCCGATGCGTGCAGAAGTTAGTGTTCTTGAAACAGGACGTTCTGTTTACACGAATCCTCAAGATGGTTCGTATAGCTTAACGCATGCTGCAGGAACATATACTGTACAAGCAGAGGCGTATGGTTTCCGTTCGCAAACACAATCAATCACACTAGAAGCAGACGGAACAGCACGTGCGAACTTTACACTTGAAGAAATTCCAAGAGGAACCGTGTCAGGTACGGTTACGAATGAGGTGACAGGAGAACCGATCGCAGGAGCTACTGTGATGCTCATGGAAGATGCTGCGATTGCACCTGTACAGACGAATGAAGATGGTACGTATGAGATCTCTGCCTATGAAGGCGAATACACGCTTAAAGTTCTTGCACCTTCTTATTATGGAGAAGAAGTTTCTGTTACCGTTTCTGGTGGCGAAACAACAGATCAAGACATCGCGTTAAAGCCTTTCATCGGTTATCCGGGTGAGATTGGGTATGACGATGGTACAGCTGAAAATGCACGTGCATGGAATGCAGCAGGAAACGCTTGGGCAGTTAAGATGTCTTTAGCAGATGGTAATGAAAAAGCGGCTGTAACTGGAGGCCTATTCCGATTCTGGGATACAGAGTGGCCAGTACCAGGTGGGACAGCGTTCCAAGTAGCTGTATACGATGCAAGTGGACCAGATGGAACACCAGGTAAAAAGCTCGCTGGACCATTTGATGCTACAGCATTACGTAACGGAGAGTGGACACATGTTGACTTAAGTCAGCACGGCATCATGGTAGAAGGAGACTTCTATATGGTGTACATCCAAAACTTTGCAAACCCGAACACGCCAGGTCTTGCAACGGATGAAGATGGAGAGTGGTCAGGACGAAGCTTCCAAAGCTTGAGTGGGGCATGGTCTCAATCTCCAGAAGATGAAGGTAACTATATGATCAGAGCGACTGTAAACTATGAAGTAACGGCACCATCCATTACTTCTCCAGTCGATGGATCGTATACAAACGACGAAAAAGTAACTGTAACAGGTAACGCTGCTCCAACCACTACAGTGGAAATCTACAGAGACGGAGAAGAAGTAGCTACTGCTGAAACGACAGACGAAGGTACGTTCTCTGCTGAAGTTATGTTAGAAGAGGGCGCTAATACGTTGACTGCCAAAGCAGTAACAGATAGTGGTTCAACAGATGAATCAGCTCCGGTAACTGTGACGCTGGATCAAACAAAGCCAAAAGTGAGTATCACATCACCGGCTGATGGTATGAAGACAAACCGTGAATCTGTAACCGTAAAAGGTACAGTTGATGAAACCAACCTTGATTGGGTTAAAGTTAACGGACAAAAAGCGCAAGTTGACGAAGATGGCAACTACAGTCACCGCATGCTTCTAAATGAAGGAGAAAATGTAATCAAAGTGGTTGCGCTTGATAAAGCTGGAAATCGCCACTCGAAGACGGTAACCGTTTATGCGAAGTTCGAAGCTCCAGTGGTTGAGAACTTGAAACCTGACACAGACAAAGAGCTGAAGAGCGGGGAGTCTGTGAAGATTGAATTTGACAGTGCGCCAGGATTGGATGCAGTATTCGTTATCCATATGCCGCTGACAAATGCTGGTGGATTAGCAAATGCTACAGAGCTTCCGATGCGTGAAACGTCTGAAGGTCATTACGAGGGCTACTACACGGCAACTACAAATGTTAAGGCACCAGGTGCTGTTGTTGAAGTGATCGCTTCAGATGATTATGGCAACAAAACGAGCGAAAGAGCATCAGGCAAACTTTACATCAACGCAAAAAAATAAAAAATTACAGTTTATTTTCCGGCCTTCTCCCTTGTGAGTGGCCGGTTTTTACGTGGTTTTAGTACCAAGTCATATAATAAGTTCATAATTCGACAAATATAGGTGGGTGCTAAATCAAAAATATGTGATAAGATAGGGAAGATGTGAAGTTAAAGGAGACTGATTTAATGAGCGAACATTCGAAGTACGACATTCGTGAATGGAAGAAAAAATTAGCACCATTTGAGCGCCCGCGTATATCAGCAAGTGTATGGCAGTTAGTTAATTCAGTAGGACCATTCTTAATCTTATGGGTATTGGCTTATTTGAGTTTAAATATATCATTTTGGTTGACACTGGTCTGTGCAGTGCCGGCAGCCGGCTTTTTAGTTCGAACATTTATCATTTTTCATGATTGCACACATTATTCATTTTTCAAAAGCAGAAAAGCGAATCAGATCGTTGGAATTTTTACTGGTCTGTTTACATTTTGTTCGTATGAACAGTGGAAAAACAGCCATGCAACACACCATGCAACGAACGGAAACCTTGAGAAACGTGGGGTTGGTGATGTATGGACAATGACGCTTCAAGAGTACGCAGAAGCTTCTTGGTTTAAACGATTACAATACAGAACATACCGAAACCCGATCGTGCTCTTTTTGATCGGACCACTATACATTTTCTTGATCGATTATCGATTTAATGCAAAGAATGCTTCAAAGAAAGAAAAAATACATGTTTGGTTGACGAACATCGCATTAGTAACAATTGTATTAGCAGTTGGATTTGCGATTGGCTGGAAAGCTTTCTTATTAGTTGAACTTCCGATCTTCTACATTGCAACTTTTTCTGGAGTTTGGTTGTTTTATGTTCAGCATCAATTTGAAGATGGGTATTTTGAGCATAACGAAAAATGGAACTATGTTGAAGCCGCTCTTAAAGGAAGTTCATTTTATAAACTGCCAAAAGTATTACAGTGGTTTACAGGGAACATCGGTTTCCACCATGTGCATCACTTAAACTCTCGAGTGCCGAACTATCACTTAGAAAAAGCACATAAAAGTGATCCGAGACTTCAAGATGTACCAACGCTTACTCTACTAACTAGCTTAAAATCATTAACGTTTAAGCTTTGGTGTGAGCAGTCTAAGAAGTTTATCGGAAATCGTGATATTCGTAATTTTATCCGAAAAAATAGAGCTGCATAAATACACGAAGAAGTCATTCTCACTACGTTTAACTAAAACGTGCGGGGAGTGGCTTTTTTATTAGGCACCTTTTGTGTACTTACTTTCATAATATACATACATGATGACTCCACAGGAAAGAGGAGATATGGAATGAAGTTGAATGTTCAATATATTCATCTATCTAAAATCAAGCCGGATTATTCGATAAAATTAACGAATCATGTAAAGATGCTTAAAAATCGAATGTGGGACTCTATGCATATGCTCGTGGTAAAAAAAGATAAGAAGAATGAATTTAGTATTATAAGCGGAAATGACCGTTATGAATATTTAAAAAAGCACACAAAAACGAATTACGCGCTATGTATGATTGATGAACATCCTACGAAAACAGGCATCAAGAACTGGTTGCAGCGCATGAAAGGAATTAAAAAGAAAGAGCAAGAAAAAAATGAGAGCAAGGTGAGTCAAACCGCTCTGTCAATCATTAAGTGTTTCGTGAAAGAGGAACCACGTTATCATGACCTGTCACTTAGCAAACGGTTAAAAGTGCTCTTACTTGCTGTTCGATATAAAAAAACGGTAATAGGTTCTATGAAGTCAAAAGTAGATGACTTAATAAATAACAATTAATACAAAAAACAAGCACCTCATTGAAGTCTGAGGTGCTTGTATTAGTTCATATCCCATAAATCACTAAGTTTAGTAGTAGGATCAACCTTTTTTACAGCATATAATATCTTGCGTATACTAATCATTCTTGGGTTTTTATTTGGATTATAGGTGAGCTCCTCGATCGTTTGTCTTTCGATACCGGAAGTTCGGGTTAACCATTCAGTATCTTTATTATGCTGTTCGAGCCACATACCTAATTTGCTGCGTTTCTGCTCCACTCTGTACATATTTGATGATACCCCCAAACATTTTATTCACACATTTTATCTCTATAACTAAGGGGTACCCGAATACAAAGACAATTAAACCTAAAAACTTACACGATAATGAGTCTTTATTACTAAAAAACCTCTTAAGACTACAGAATACGTCAAAAACTATCTTTTTCCGTAAAGCGTTTATAGGTAAAAGAACCTATTGTGATGCTGAGTCTATTTTTCTGAAAATTATTTTATTTTTTTTGAAGAATACTTTATAGTGAAAACAAGGTGGTGTTTACTTTGGAGGATGTCAGGGATCTGCTGCAGAACTTGAGTAGAAAATACGAAACGTTGCAAAAGAATAGCTGTCGTTTAGTAGAAGAAGATTTGACTTTGGCACTTAGTCATATCCTTTATGAGATCAGTAAGCACTCAGAGCCTTCTATGCAATACATCGCAGATAACGTTGGGGTTGATATCACGACATTCAGCAGGCAAGTGAAGTCCTTAATAAGAATGGGTCTTGTTGTGAAAAGAGTGAATCCATATGACAAAAGAATTTTCATTCTGCAATTAACAGAAAAAGGAGTTCATTCATTATCTCATCTGAATACGATCTTAAGTACACGTCTCAATCAAAATATTGAAGGGCTCTCTGAATTTGAAAAAAACACGATCATGCAAGCTTTAAAAATATTAACAAAAGCAATCACTCATAAATAAGAAAGAGTATCTGCATAAAAATCAGATACTCTTGTTTCAAAATAAAGGAATTATATGATGGCGATATCTTTATCTTTTTTAATGTTTATCTTTCCTTGCTGAAAGAAGAAAATGGACAAGCAGCTGTTGAAGATGCTGATCTTGTATGTTTTTCTTTGTGAAATGACGTTTCACAAGATGACGGATGATCACTTCACTCATTTTCTTTTCCTCCCTTCTTGGTTTTCTCCATAATTCTCTCTCAATCGATAAATATCCTCTTAATTGTCGAAACAATAGTACAGCTTTCCTATGAATACTTTGAAGAAAGGGAAAACAGGACATTTGAAGGGGGAGTGCTAATTATTCGGTAAATCATCTAGTAGTAATTCTTCTTTCTAGCTAAAAATAGTGCAACTGCATGTGTTTTTGTAATAACACCTGAATTTTGCGTGACAATCACGTTTTTGATTTCTTGATAGAGTGATTCTTTTGGTTCAGAAGGCAATAGTTGGTGACCGGAATGGGTATCTAATAGTCCTACATATTCTTCAGCTGTATAAGTTTGGTTCCATGTGTATGTATGTGTTCTTAAATCTAGAAACGCTCCTGATTCCAGCGTTTGTTTACTTTGCTTCTCAATAAATTCAGCTAGTGTAGGAGCATGGCTGTCTTCTAAGTGAGGAGCATAAGATTCATATGCTTTACGAATAGACTTGTAAACCGGTTCATGGGAAGGGATATGAACAAACCAAAAGAGCGCTAGTACCCCATCCTCTTTTAATAGAGAAGCTGCTTTTTGATACCCGGTATCATGAGGGATAAAGTGAAAAGCAGTTCCAGAAAAAACAAGATTGTATTTGTCCTTTTCGGGATGGTTCCAATCTTCAAAACTAGAATGGATGACTTCAATGGCTGGATAAGATGCAAACTTTTTCTGAGTCAGCTGTGCTAAGTTATGTCCATATTCAATGCAAGTGATCGTGGAGATGCCCTGTTTTACAAAACCCTCTGTAGCTTTACCCGTTCCACTTCCTATTTCCAAAAGAGTATCGTCCACATCAAGGTTTGCATAACGAATAATCTCTTCAAAAAGCTCTTGTGGATAAGTTGGTCTGTACTTTTCATAAGAATCGGCCACAACGTTGAACGATTGTTTAAGCAACGTCATCAAGATCATCTCCTCACGTTTTAAGGAAAATGATACCAAAAGGAAAGTTGGTTGAATAGAGGCAATTCTAACGAAAGAAAAAAGGTGCGCATTCGGCAACACCTCATCAAAGTTTTAAATTAAAAGGAGTGGTGGTGAAAAGTAGTTCTATTGGGGCGTCATTCTTTAAAAGAGCTTGAAGCAATTTCGATTTTTCGATTCTCTTTAAAGGTGAGAAATAAATGTAATCATACATATCTAAACTGTTTATGAGTTTTTTTACTTTCTTTATATAGGATTTTCGTAGTTTCCGAGCTGAATAATCGGGACATCTTTTTATCATTGAGCTTTTTAAAAATTCAGGATGAAGTGATAGATAAAGAGGTGGCTTGTACCGTTTTAAATATTTCTGCATGGAAGGAATGAGTAAATATTCCCCTCCTTCAATATCCATTTTGATGAGTGATAGATCCGTGATCTTATATTCACGCACTAATTCTTTAAGGGTACTAACGGCAATAGTTTGAAACTCATCTGACAATGATTGAACCAAGCTTGAACTAGAATCACCAAACTGTGTTCGTTTATATAAGTTCATCGTCCCTGACTTATAAGAAAGAGCTTTGTTAATAATCGTGATTTTTTCTTCAAGTTCAGAATTTAACTTTATATTTTTTTTCAATGCTTCATAGGCTACTGAATCGGGTTCAACGCCAAACGAGTGTTTTGCTTTATTTGCTGCATAAAGTAAAGTTGGTCCGACCCAAGAGCCGATATCTAAATAATTTCCATCGGGATGTAAGTAATGATCCAAGACTTGAAACGTAAAGTCTTCCCAATGATTAGGAAAAACAGTATTCCAAAAATATGCGAACTGTTTATCATCAGTCACGTTAAAAGATACATCATTTTTAATAACGTGTTTCAAATCTTTCACCAACTTTCATTTAAAAAAGTTGCCACAAGCTGTAAGAGCTTGGCCAACTATACAACAGTATATGTATATACGTCACTTAAGGAACTTCATTTACTCTTAATCTCTTTCATTTCAAAAAAATGTTTGTTTAACTACTAATAGATCATTACCTTGTTCTAAAATTTTTGTCCCTTCACATAACATGAGGTATTACATGAAACAGGGGGGATGAAATGAGAAATTATTTGAGGTGGTCTGAAATACCTTATCCCGGTCAAAGCTATCCCCCGATACCTGTAACCCCAGAAGCAGGTAATTGGCCGATGTTTTTTATAGCACGAGAAGGTCAAACATTTTTGGACCCGTTTCGAAATCACATTACTTGGAGGATAAAAAATCCGAATACCATTGATTGGGCAAGTGAGCTGCAAATTGTACAGCAGTCCATGCAGCAGATTACACCTGAGCAGATACGTATTGCACAAATGTGGGCTGCAGGAGAGGTTAATAAACAGATCATCCCCATCGTATTTCAGATGATGGAAACGTATGGTCTTGCTTCAACAAAAGCGGCTCGATTTTTAGCGTTTTATCAAGCTGCTATCAATGATGCTTTCGTCATCACTTGGCATTTTAAATATCTTTGGGATGTTGCACGGCCTTGTCAATATGACAGAAACTTAAAGACGGTATTGATGACCCCGAGTTTTCCTGGGTATCCTTCCGCTCACGCAGTTATGGCCGGCTGTACTGAACCCATCCTAAGCTATTATTTTCCTCAAGAAAAAAATCGCATTCATCTCCTCATGGAAGAGTGTGCGATGTCTAGGTTATATGCAGGTGTTCATTTTAAAGTAGATAATGATGAGGGGCTGTCACTTGGAAGACAGCTCGGCGAAATCGTCGTGAATTTAATACGATCGCAAAATATATAAGCAAAAAGAAAAACCGGTCGTATGGTGTCCGGTTTTCTTTAGTATCCTCGATACACATATTCTTCTTTTGGTTTTTCAATCTCTTTCCAGTTCTTCACCTTTACATAAGGAATATCGGCTTTGAATGGCTGATAATATTGGGTCTCGATACTGCCTTCAATCTCAATCCATTTGTCATTAGAAAAAGATGTGCCTTTTGGGAATTCAACCATCATGCCAAAAACGCCAGAATCGGCAATACAGTGGATGATGCCAAAGCGTAGAAGAAAGAGTTCGTTCGATTTTGAAGTTTGATCTTCCGCGTTATACGTGAACCCTTTAAACTGAACCTGTTTTCCGAGGAAGATACCAGGTTTATAATAGATGCTCTCCATGCCTTTAAGATAATTCTGATCGTTTAACACTACTTGCTTTCCCTTTGTAAAAGGCTTTAGTTCTTGATCCATGATAGAATTGTAACTTTCTTTACCATAATAAACACTTGTATCAGGCTTCAAAAACTGGTGTTCACCAAAATCTCCCTCGTTCTCAAGGCCTTTAAAGTGGAACCCTTTCGTTTTTACAGTTTCAGAATCAAGAGAAGCGATAGGGAAGAATAACCCGGAAATGATCGGAAAAATGAGTATGCTGTTTACAGTCACATTCTTTAATCGAGAAGGTTTCTTATGATGATCATGTCCACAATCTGGAGTACATGAATCATCGTGTTCATGTTCACCATCCTCACTCTTTCCATAAATATAGAACTGGACGAGCGTTAGAAAACCTAGAATAAATATGGCAGAAAACGAGATATAGGAATACTTCATATTGATGTATTTGCTAATGTCACCTGTAGCATGCAGATGCATGAACAAAAAGGTAAATCCGATTAAGATCAAGATTCGAATCATAGAGTTGCACCTCCTCTAAAGAAATAGAGATCCAAGTAGAACAAGGATCGTTATATAAACAACAAGACTAACCACAAGTTTTTTCTTAAATGCAGCTAGCATCATAAGGACGTTCTTCACATCTAACATCGGACCATAGACTAAAAACGCAACGATCGAACCAATTGTGAATGTACTCTGAAACGAAGAAGCGATAAAAGCATCAGCTTCTGAGCAAAGTGAGAGTATAAAAGCTAATCCCATCATCACAAGTGAAGAGGATACTTCACCTTGTCCGATCTCAAGAAGCGTTGATGTTTTTACGTATGTTTGCATACTTGCTGCAATCAATGCACCGATCACCAAGTATTTTCCGACAGAGAAGAATTCTTCTACCGCGTGCACAAACGTACCTTTCAGTTTGTTATAAAAAGAAATCTTTGGCGTTGAAACCGTTGCTGCCGTCTCATTGTTTAACGGTGAGCGGGAAACAGCACTTAATTCATTCTTTAGTACATTTACATTTTTAAATTGAACGGCAAGAATAAATCCTAATAAGACAGCTACGATCATGGCAAGAGAACCTCTATAAATCATAACTTCCCATCTGTTTCCGAACGCTACATATGTTGAAAATAAAACGACAGGGTTGATGATCGGTCCTGTTAGCATAAAAGGTATGGCCGCAAAAACAGGAACACCTTTTTCGATCAGCTTTCTTGTGATTGGTACGATTCCGCACTCACACGCTGGGAAAATGGCACCTAAAACAGCCCCAAACAAAACCGCACCTATCTTATTCTTAGGCATGATTCGTGCTACCATCTCCTCAGTGACAAACATCTGTATGAAACCTGCGATGAGCACCCCAATCAGGACGAACGGTAGTGCTTCAATGAGGATGCTTATAAATACGGTATTCATCTGTAAAAACGATTTGTCGAGCATCCAATCATTCCTCCAACTCTATAAACTACCTATCATCATAAAATATAAACTTTATGAAGTAAATTTTTATTTTGCAATATCCACACTATAACGTAAAGTCCGAAGGAAAATAAATGGCTAATAAAGAATTAGAAGATAATGGGAAATGGGGTCTGACCCCAAACAATTTATTTCCCACATAGAAATTGAGCAAAAGGGGTAAGGGCATGAACCATTTTGACCTGTGTCCGAAGCGGCGTTCTGCTTTACGAATCTCGATAGGAAAAAAGTATTATATGCTTAGAAGATATATAGAATGGTTTACAGATGAAAAGACGTATGCCAAAACCAGAAAGAGTGAACAACTTCCATTTGTACATTCTTCGCATCAAACGATTCTTCTGCGTAAGTTAAAAGATGTAGAGATGTGGTACCAGCATAATAAAGTGAAAAACCTCAACATTGCTATCAAAAAATTAAACGGAATCGTGATTCAACCTGGAGAAACATTTTCGTATTGGAAGAGCATTGGAACGACTACACGCGCGAAAGGGTATGTGGATGGTATGGTCTTGTTTTATGGGAAGTTTAAGAAGGGAACAGGTGGCGGGCTCTGTCAGCTCTCAAACCTGATCTATTGGATGACTTTGCATACTCCGCTTTCAGTAACCGAACGTCATCGTCACAGTTATGATGTGTTTCCAGACTCGAAGCGTACCCAGCCGTTTGGAAGCGGAGCAACTTGTGCTTATAACTACCTAGACCTTCAAATTAAGAACACGACGAATCGACCCTACCAGCTGCACTTATATTTAACGGATACTCATCTAGTAGGAGAATGGCTGACAGATCAAGAACCTTTGCAATCATATGAAGTGTATGAAAAAGAACATTGGATCACGCCTGCTTATTGGGGTGGTTATTTAAGGCATAACCTGATTCATCGCAAAGTATTTAACCGTCAAAGAAAACAGATCGATGATGAATATGTTACGGAGAATCATGCCATCATGATGTACGAGCCATTGCTTGAAGCTAGTCAAAAGAACGCATAGCAAAAACCCTTGGCCCATTTTACGGCTGAGGGTTTGTTTAAATCCATTGATTCATTACCTTTCCTGTAAGTGAGTCAAGCCTAAAAGTTCCAACAAAGCCTCAGGTTTCATCTGTTTTCGTTCATCAGCTTTTTTTAACGTAAAAGAGGGTAGAAGGGGGTCATAATGAATCTCAATCTTTTCCCCGTTCACATCAACAATTCCAAATTCCTTTTGTAAAGGAGCATCGTCTTTATTTACAGCGTCTTCGTCGACCATTTTTATAAACTGTTCTATCTTATTTTGATCGGTAATCTTATTGCAATTAACTGCGTTTTTATTAAGGTAAACGCAAATGCTTCTGGGTTTCTGATCAATCCACATCGTCTTATGCAAAACGGGGTTTAGGTCAAAAGTAGTCTCAGTTTCGTTAGCATAAGGGTTCCAGCCACCACCAATATGGAGTTCTTTATCCTTTTTTTGAAATCTCAACATAAAACCTCCCGAATCTTTTATAGAAGCTTGTTTAAACACGAGCTTCCAGCCATGATTCGGAAGAGTGTCTCTATAAAATTCATAGATATTATTCCAATGATTTCCCTCTATCAAGTAATGATTTTCTTGAAACTCTAATCCATCGTATAGGGGGAGGTCGTTGCGATTCTCGGGAACTATGGAAACTGATGAGTAACGATCTTTTTCTAGCACGTACTTATATATTGCGACACTTGAGATTATCAATAAAATGAAGACAAAAGATAGTACGATTCTTTTTTTCAACGTTAACCATCCCCCTTATTTACTCTCTTTCATTTTAACAGATTAAGGAAATGTGAAGATTGTTTAATCATTACTAGGTACCGTTTATTGATTGTCAAAATAAAAAGCTTAGATTATTGTAGATAAATGTTAGATTTATAAACAAATGTTTCAAACCACTGAAAAAAGTTAAAGAAATTAGGAAAATGATAATAAATGAAAGAGGGTGTAATCATGGTCCGAACAATCGCTATCATCGATCATAAAGTAATTATTAATCCACCGTTTCGACAGATCAATGAAATGAAACCTGATTGGTTCTGGGTTGACTTTGACTGTCCGACATCAGGTGAAACCAATTTATTGCGCACTTTTTTTGACTTCCATCCCCTTGCTGTAGAGGACTGTGTGAATGCCTTGCAACGTCCAAAAGTAGAATTTTACGAGGGTCATCTGTTTTATGTGGTGCACGCTTTAGACAAAAAGACACTTGAAGCAACTGAGGTTGATATCTTTACAACAAAAAACTGTGTGGTTACGTATCATAAAACAAACGTTCCTGAGATTGATTTTGTATGGAAGTATTTAAGTGGTCTCGAGACTGTTCCGCCTGAACTTGGTAAAAACGAACTTCTTCATAAATTGATGGATAAACTAGTAGATATGTATTTTCCCATTATGCATGAACTAGAAGAACGAGTCATTTCCATCGAAAGCAATGAAGATGATGAAGCACCTAAAATCATTAATCAGATCTTTGATATTAGAGGAGATCTCTTAACATTAAGAAAAACGGTCGTGCCAATGCGTGAGCTTCTGTATCGGATGCTGGAATCAAAACGAGTGGGTTTAGATGCAGAAGAAAGGTCCTATTTTCATGATATATACGATCATCTTCTGAGGTTAACAGATATGATGACTTCTGCCAGAGAGATGACATCAGATATTCGTGATAATTATATTTCTCTTAACTCTTACCGTATGAACAATATCATGAAAACATTAACCGTAATCACAACAATTTTCATGCCGCTAACGTTTATTGCGGGTCTTTATGGGATGAACTTTGTAAACATGCCAGAGCTGCAAACAAAAAATGGCTATTTCTATGTACTAGGTTTTATGGTCTTATTAGGCGCGATTATGTCCATTTGGTTCAAGAAAAAAGGATGGTTCGAGCAAGACTGAGTACCGTTTAAAAAATGTTTAACAGGGGAACCTACTTGTAAAGAACCGTTTGGAGGGAAACCAAATGAAAAAAGATATTATCGGTACATATACAAAAGAAGAAGAAGCGGTTGGCGCAATCAAAGCATTAGTGGAAAAAGGATATCATCCATCTGATATTTCAATCGTTGCGAAAGATGATGAGATGGTTGATCAAGTTGCAGATGAAACTCATGTAAATGAAAGAAAAATTACGGAAGATGATGCAGACAGTGCGACATACGGCACAATTGCAGGTTTTCTAACCGGTATTGGTGGAGGAATTGCCGTGCCGGGCCTAGGAGTACCAGGGGTCGGGCCACTTCTTGCAGCTGGACCTTTTGCTTCGATGTTTGATCACGATGAAGCGGATATGAAAGAAATCCTGAAGAACATGGATGTTTCGGAAAGTGATGCAGAGCGTTATATGCAAGATCTACAAGATGGCAAGATTTTAGTTATGGTTGAAAGAAAATAACGACTAAATCGGGAGGCACCTTTAATAGGTGTCTTTTCTCTTTTTTGAAACTTTTTCCATGGTTTATTCGTATTAATGTATATAAGATACGTGGGGTGTTTAAACATGGAACTCTTTTTGAATGTGTTTTTTGGGATCTTAATCGTTTTAGGAATGATTGCAGCTGTTTATTATCTTTTGAAGAATGTGAAAGACAAAAAAAGAGCCGTTCCGGTCTATGGGCTTTCTTATAGTGGGGAATATACACAGAAGAATTTTTGGACACATGAGATTATGATTGTGGTCATCATTACACAAGGCTTTGGTCTGCTGAAACTTTCAATGCCTGTAAATGTTTTAATGATTTGTTTATTGGTGTTTCTTACACTTCTCTATTTTACTCAAATTTGGAGAGGTGCGATCGGTAAGAAAGGCGTTGTATCGGCTACTAAATTTTATGATTGGAATCAGATAGATTCAGTGGATTGGATCACTGGCATTCAAGCGGAAAATCCAGGATATCCGACTTGGGGTCTCGTTCGCTTTCATACAGGTGAACGGTATGTTGAATTTGTAATTAAGAAAAAAGCAGAGAATGAAGTGCGTTCTTTCGTGGAAGAACGGATGAATCTTGCAAAAGCAAATTAGACATTTTAATTTTGTTTTCAAATAAAGGTATTCTATCTTTTCCTAAGAATAAGTTAATTGTAAAAGGATAAAGGTGGTTTTACCATGAAGCCGTATGTGAAAGCGGGACTTATTACAGCTGGACTGATCGTCCTGATCAGTACTTATCTGCTAGGGATGTATGTAGAAAAATTAAATGTTCAAAGAGAGTCTCTTAATATGGATCCTATCCATATTGTCAGTGTATTGTTAGGTGCTTCACTCATCCCGATCGGATTAAGAATAAAAACGAAAAAAGATATAGAAACCACAGAGAACAGTGCAAAATAGGCACTGTTCTTTTACGTATTTTGTAGAGAGTTCCAATCTTTTGTATAATACATATAGAATATCCAATACATGTGCTAGAGGAGACAATCATGAAATACGAAGATTTTAAAGAAATCGTGCACGGCAGAAGAAGTGTCCGAAAGTTTACGGATCAAGCAATTGCTGAAGAAGACATTTATGAAATCATGGATTGCGCTCGTTATGCTCCGAGCGACACAAACTCACAAACATGGGAATTTATTGTGATTCGAAACAAAGATAAAGTAAAGAAAATCGAAGAGATGACGTGGGATGCTATTCATAAATTGGCTGCAAGGGCCGAAGAGAACGGAAAAACAAAGGAAGCAAAATTGCTGACGCGCTCTTTTGGTCCATACGCGACGGCGTTCTCTGGAGCACCCGTTTTGATCATATGCTTAGCCACTCCTTATGAATCTAAGTTTCGAGAAAAGATCTTTGATCCGATCGAACTTGCCGAAGAATCTGTCTGGGAAGAAGAAGGAATCAAGAGTAGCTGCTTAGCGATTCAAAACTTGATGCTCGCAGCGCATGCGCGTGGGCTTGGTACTTGCCCGATGACTGGCCCAGTACTGTTGGCACAAGATGCGATTCGTGACTTTTTAGATATTCCGTCTAAGAAGCAGATCAACATGGTCATTTCACTGGGTCATCCACAAGATCAACCCAAAAAACTCGCAAGAAAAGCAGTAGAAGACATTGTCACATACGTAGATTGATGGTATTTGGGACTTTGTAAGTTCCTTGGAAAGCTCATCCAACGGCTGTTAGGCTCGTTGGACGAGCGCCATACGAAAAATACGAGCGCCATACGAAAAATACGAGCGCCATACGAAAAATACGAGCGCCATACGAAAAATACGAGCGCCATACGAAAAATACGAGCGCCATATAAAAAATACAAGCCCACTCCGAATAGTTTCCACCTTCCACTACATTTCTTATCTCTTCATAAGACTTCAGACCTACAAGGAAATTTAAGAAAAAAGGATTTTTTTCGACATATACCGAATACATGTTTCAAGAAACGTATTTTCAATTTTAGAAAGAGGAACTTCTTATGAAAGAGACATTTGACTTGATTGATTATGCATTGCAACAAAGTGGGTTAGAAGAACTTAAGGATCCGACACAGGTTCAATATTTAGGTGAAGGAGCTTGGCATCTTGCGTATCTCGTTCAACTACGCACAGGAAATGCCGTAGTAGTTCGATTTCCGAAGACAGAGGCGTACGGGAAGAACGTAGAGTTTGACGAAGCAGCCCTTCATGCCGAATATGCTGGAACGAAAGCATACTATGAGTTAGCAAACCAAGTGAAACCAGGAATCTGCCCTAATTTTTTCAACTATCATGTAGAAAAAGATAGAACGTTTACAGTGGAATCTTATGCAGGAAAAGCGATTAAGCTAGACCAACTAACGGTTGTAGAAGCGTTTCATATCGGAGCAGAACTGGGTGAGTTCTTTCGCAAGATGAATGCCGCAGATCATGGTTTAACAGGGTTCGGTTATCTCTCATGGAACGGAAAACATATTGAAGGAAAGCTTCAATATGATGCTTCAGAATCTATGAAAGAAGAAAACAAGGAATACATAGATGATTTTAAGAAATTTATAGATACGTATGAGGAGTCCATATCTCCAGCAGCTATGATTGAACTTCAAAAATGTTTGGAAGATAGAAAGATCATGGATCAAACGGTTGTACTTACTAACCAAGATACATCTCCCGAGAACGTTTTGCTTCATTCAGATGGTACCGTCTGTTTGATTGATCCTGTACCCATCTTATATAGCGGGGATTCACTCGCTGGGAATTTTCTTAATAATTACCGTACATTGTTTCCAACATTTTTTAATGCACCACGTTATGCGCGACATGAATTTGATCGGTATGAAGATCGATTAAAACGAATCGCCGACGGATTTTTAGAAGGATATTCTCACGGAGATCTAGCAGTAAAGCGTAGAGTTAAACAAGAGGAGTTTATTCAACTGACTGATCTAACTGTGACTCATTGGCATCTACTTCAGACGGATGAGTTATCTCACGAACAGAAAATTCGTTACGGTGAGAGAGAGGCAATTGCCAATCGGATAACAGTCCTTGTAAAAAAAATCGAAGAGTTTCAATGGTTTGATGAAAAAAGTGGAACAAAGTTAGCATAACCGGCATAGCATGGGCATAATCTTAATTCAAAGCTGACAGTTGAACACTCATTTCTTTTGTATAACTTTTATGATTTTTCAAAAAACGGTTGACTTTATAAAACATCATACTCTATAATCCTATTCAAGAACTAAACAAACATCAGCACGTTAATGTGTTAAACATAATTTGAATATCTCTTATCCAGAGAGGCGGAGGGACTAGGCCCGATGAAGCCCGGCAACCAACAAACCACAATGGTTTGGAAAGGTGCCAATTCCTACAGATCTTTATTGATCTGAAAGATAAGAGGAGGACCAAAACCCTCTTCTTAGGAAGGGGGTTTTTCTTTTTCCCCTTATCATACTTCACACATACAAACATCAATAAGACAATCATCTCATTTTCATTTTAAAAACTGAATATAGCAAAAGGGATAAACACTAATATTTATTCCTAGTTTTCCTATAGATTTTATTTGAATTTAAATATGAAGGAGCGATTATAATGACAAAATCATTTGATGGATACGATATTGAAACATTACTACTACACGGGGGCCAAGCGCCTGACCCAACAACAGGATCTCGAGCAGTACCTGTCTACCAAACTACTTCCTATGTTTTTTCTGATACAGACCATGCGCAAAGCCTTTTCGCACTTGACGAGCCAGGAAATATCTATAGCCGGATTGGGAATCCAACAGTCGACGTTTTTGAGAAAAGAGTCGCCCTTTTAGAAGATGGTGTAGCAGCAGTTGCAACGTCTTCTGGTATGTCAGCAATCGCGCTAGCTATCTTAAATATCGCACATGCAGGAGATGAGATTATTGCAGCTACCAATCTATATGGAGGAACGTACAACTTATTTTCTACTACTCTCCCAAAATACGGAATCAACGTAAAGTTTGTTGATGCAGAAGATCCTGAGAACTTCAGAAAAGCGATTACTCCAAACACGAAAGGATTTTTTGCTGAAACGATCGGCAATCCGAGTCTTAATGTTCTAGATATTGAGGCAGTAGCGGATATCGCGCATGAGAACGGTGTACCTTTACTTATTGATAATACGTTCGCAACTCCATATGTAACCAAACCTTTAAGTTTTGGAGCTGACATCGTCATTCACTCAGCAACAAAGTGGATCGGTGGACATGGAACAGCCATCGGCGGTGTTGTGGTAGACGGAGGACGCTTTAATTGGAACTCAGAGAAATATCCAGGATTCACAGAGCCAGATAACAGTTATAACGGATTAAGATACGCGAATGACTTCGGGACATTAGCTTTCGCGACAAAATTACGCGTACAGCTTTTACGAGATTTCGGGGCATGTTTAAGTCCACACAATGCATTTCTCCTTCTGCAAGGTTTAGAAACCCTGCATCTACGCGTGGAAAAACATGCGAAGAACGCACAAGAAGTAGCGGAATACCTGGAAAAACATCCAGCGGTAGATTGGGTTTCTTATCCTGGCCTTGCTTCGCACAGAAGTCATGAGCTTGCTAAAAAATATTTAAGCAATGGTTTTGGTTCGATCGTAAACTTTGGGATCAAGGGTGGTCGTGATGCCGGACGTAAAGTCATTAACAACATCTCATTATGGTCACACGTTGCAAATGTTGGTGATGCAAAATCATTGATTATCCACCCTGCTTCTACCACTCATCAGCAACTGAGTGGAGAAGAATTAGTAGCAACAGGCGTAACAGAAGAACTGATTCGGTTATCGGTCGGACTTGAGTCCGTAAAAGATCTTACGAATGATCTTGATCGTGCCATACAAACGGCAACTGGCATCGGGTCGGATAAGACGGAGATCACGATAAATGATGAAGGTGTCATTCGCTGGGCATTGCATTCATCACAGTATCGAGCAGTCGAGAACGGTCAAGAAATTCAACGTCCTAAGACGCTTGCGATCGTTGGACTCAGTTCTAACCCAGCAAGACCCAGCCATAGATTAGCAAGAAAAATGCAGCGCCTTGGCTATAAGATCGTTCCTGTAAATCCAAGAGAAACGGAAGTGCTTGATGAAAAAGCGTATCCAGATTTAAAATCTATTCCGTTTCCAATCGATGTGGTTCAAGTGTTTAGAAGTCCAGAAGCAGCGATTGAGCTCGCAAAGGAAGCGGCGATTACACAGCCAAAAGTATTCTGGCTGCAAGAAGGTGTCATCTCGCCAGAAGCAGCAAAAATTGCGAAAGAAGCTGGGATTGATGTGGTGCATAACAGATGTACGTATAAAGAAGCACAACGTCTAAGAGGAACAATTTCAACGTATGCGTGTGAACTTTAAAAATAGAAATCGGTAAGCGAGCATCCTGGAACGGAAGTCAACGACTTTCAAAAGTAACTCAAAAAAATAGCCATACAAAAAGAGAGAAAGCGTGGAGGGAAACACATGTTGAAGATTTGGCAGAAAGCAACACTGGCTTTAAGCATAGCTGGCGCTTTGGTGTTATCAGGCTGTTCTAGCAGTGCAAAAGAGGGAGAGAAACCAGAAAAGATCCGACTCGATTACGCGTTTTACTCTCCCACAAGTCTTGCACTGAAAAAGTTTGGATGGGCAGAAGAAGCATTTAAAAAAGATGGGATTGAAGTAGAGTGGATTCAAAGTCAAGGAAGCAATAAAGCGCTTGAGTTTTTGAATTCAGATAGCGTTGATTTTGGATCAACAGCTGGTGCTGCAGCACTGATCGCAAAAGACAAAGGTGCTCCGATTGAATCGATTTACATCTATTCTCAGCCAGAATGGACAGCACTTGTAGCGGCAGACGGTTCACCGATTAAAGATGTAAAAGATCTGAAAGGCAAAAAAGTAGCAGCAACGTTTGGAACGGACCCACACATCTTTTTACTCCGTGCACTTGCGGATGCTGGCCTGTCTGCAAAGGATGTACAGATTGTAAATCTGCAACATGCGGATGGAGCGAATGCCCTTTTAAAAGGGCAAGTGGATGCTTGGGCTGGGTTAGATCCACATATGGCAAGGACAGAAGTTGAATCCGGTGCGAAGTACATTTATCGTAATCCAGATTTTAATACGTATGGAACTTTAAACGTACGCTCTGAATTTGCTAAAAACCATCCGAAGCAGGTCGAACAAGTAATTGAACTTTATGAAAAAGCAAGAAAATGGACGATTGAACATCCAGAGGAAGCAACAAAACTTTTATCAGAAGAAGCGGGGATTAAAGAAGATGTCGCAAAAAAACAACTGCAACGAAACAACTTCGAGGAACCTGTTCCAGGATCACAGCATGAAAAAGCTATATCGGCTGCAGGCGAAGTACTCCAAAAAGAAGAGATTGTCAAAACAGATACGAATATCGAAGACCTTGTAAAGAAATTGATCAATCCGAAATTTGCAGAAAAAGTGATCAACCAATAAGGAGAGAGAGGAGGAAGTGTCGATGATTTCTGAAACACATAAGTGGAAAGTAGCACAGAGAGCTTCCCCTCAGAAGCTCTCATCATCTAGAGGTATCTTTCAAATCGGTAAATGCGTTCTTATAGGTTCGATCCTACCAATCATTCTATTAGTAGTTTGGGAAATCGCCGCTAGAACAGGACTTCTCGCCGCACATCTGTTGCCAGCACCAACCATTATTTTAGAAAAAATAATCAGTATGTATCAAGATGGTTCACTGTTCGGTCATATCTCTATTACCCTGACGCGGGTATTCTTAGGATTTGCAATTGGAACGGGAGCGGCGGTTGTAATCGGTGCAATCGTAGGTTATGCAAAAACAGCAGAAAGACTATTAGACCCATTGTTTCAAGCCATTCGATCTATCCCATCTCTCGCGTGGGTACCGCTCTTTATCCTTTGGATGGGAATTGGAGAACCTTCCAAGATTTCATTAATCGCAGTAGGTGTATTCTTTCCTGTCTATTTAAATATTGTGGCAGGAATCCAAGGTGTGGATCGTAAGCTTATTGAGGTCGGAAGAATATATCAGCTCACACCTTACCAGCTAACAAAACGCATTATATTGCCAGCTGCATTACCTTCATTTATTACAGGTATGCGCAGCGGATTAGGACTTGGGTGGATGTTCGTAGTAGCGGCAGAACTTATGGGAGCAAGTGAAGGACTAGGCTATCTGCTCGTGGTAGGTCAGAACACATACTCACCAGATACGGTAATTGCAAGCATCTTGCTATTTGCAGTCTTAGGAAAAATAACGGATGCCGTTTTGAAATGGGTCGAACATCGTTCACTAAAATGGCAAGACAGTATGACCAATCAAGGATAGAAGGAGGGGAAACAAATGCTGAAAGTAAACTCTTTAAAACGAACATTTAACCAAGACACAGCTGGATTTCAAAACATTAACCTTTCTGTTAAGAAGGGAGAAATAATAGGGATTTTAGGCACGAGTGGTTGTGGGAAAAGCACATTGCTTCGTGTGCTATCTGGGCTCGATCACAACTATGAAGGTACGATCTCAATAGAGAATGAATCGAACGATCAAATCGGTATGATGTTTCAAGAACCTCGCCTTCTGCCTTGGTTGTCGGTAAGAAAGAACATTTCATTCGGATTGGAAAAAGAAAAGAGAAACAGTAATAAATATAAAACGTATCTGGATCTAGTAGGCTTAACGGATTTTGAGAACCATTACCCGAAAGACTTATCAGGTGGGATGGCACAACGAACAGCCATTGCAAGAGCACTCATTACAGAACCTGAAATTCTGTTACTTGATGAACCGTTTAGTGCGTTAGATGCTTTTACCAAAATGCAGCTTCAGGATCTTCTATTATCCATATGGCAAAAAAAGAAAACAACGATGATTCTAGTGACTCACGATATTGATGAAGCACTCTATCTCTGTGACCGAATTTTCATCTTAAAAGGTCAGCCAGGTGAAGTGTACAGTGAAATTACGGTAGAGAAAGAAAAACCAAGAACCCGAGGAGGCGGTTACCTCTCTAAACAAAAAGCTCACATCTTACATTTATTAAACGTTGAAAAGAAAGCAGCAGGTGAACATCAATGACAAAACTAGCGACCATTCATCCAGTCAGAGGAACACATAATATTTCAGAAGACCAGAGCGCTACAAGCTTTTCATGGGATACTTTTATCGAAAGGTTCGATAGACGAAGTGATGGTAAGACGAACATGGCTTATGAGTGTGTAGATCGTCATGTTGAAGAAGGAAGAGGTAAGAAAACAGCTCTTCATTATATAGACGATTCACAAGAAACTAAAATGAACTATTACGAGCTTAAGAAAACGACAGATCAGTGGGCGGCAGTGTTAAAAAAACATGGTGTGAAGAGCGGAGACTTTGTTTTTGTCTTCTTACCCAAACACCATCATTGTCATATCGCGATGTTAGCTGCTATCAAACTAGGAGCAATCGTCGGTCCATTATTTGAAGCGTTCATGTCTGATGCGGTAAGGGACCGTATTAGTGACTGTGAAGGAACGTTCTTGATTACAGATGAAGAGTTGTATCAGCGTGTACCAAGAGAGGATCTCCCGAGTCTTCACACGGTCTTTTTAACAGATGGTGAAGGAGAAAAAGGCGAAATCTCGCTTCAAAAAGAGTTGAAGAGTGTGGGAAGCACTGAGAGTCAGATTGAGTGGGTAGACCCTGAACATGGACTGAACATCCACTACACTTCCGGTTCTACTGGAAAACCAAAAGGTATCATTCATGCTCATCGAGCGATGGTGCAGCAATATCTTACAGGCAGATGGGTGTTGGATATTCAAGAAGATGATGTGTATTGGTGCACGGCCCATCCGGGATGGGTGACAGGGACGGTGTATGGCGTTTTTGCTCCATTATTAAACGGAGCTACCATTGTCGTTCACGGCGGACGATTTAAAGCAGAAACGTGGTACGAGACTTTACAGAAAACAGGTGTAACGGTTTGGTATAGCGCTCCAACAGCCTTTCGCATGTTGATGGCAAAAGGAAATCAGCTTCCACAAAACTATGATCTCTCTAAGCTTCGCCATCTATTAAGTGTAGGCGAACCATTGAATCCCGAAGTGATCTATTGGGGACAGAACGTGCTTGGAAAAAGAATTCATGATACGTGGTGGATGACGGAAACCGGTGCACAACTTATTGTGAACCTTCCGACAGAGCCGATCAAACCTGGTTCCATGGGAAAAGCATTTCCTGGCATTATCGCAACCGTGTTAGATGAAGATGGGAATGAACTGCCACCTTATGCTGTAGGTCATTTGGCAATCAAAGCACCATGGCCAGCAATCATGAAGGAAGTTTGGCAGAATCCTGAAAAATATGATTCGTATTTTAGCTGGGGCGAGTGGTACGTATCAGGTGATCTTGCTATAAAAGACGAAGATGATTATATCTTTTTCCAAGGACGTTCAGATGACATGATTAATTCTTCCGGAGAACGAATCGGCCCTTTTGAAGTGGAAAGCAAACTGATCGAGCACAAAGCAGTGGCAGAAGCCGGAGTAATTGGCAAGCCTGATCCTATTCGAGGAGAGATCGTGAAAGCCTTCATCGTTTTAAAAGATGGATTTAGTGAGAGTCAAGAGCTTTTGGATGAAATCCGAATCTTTGTTCGAGGAGAACTAGCTGCACATGCGGCTCCTCGTGAGATCGAAATCGTAGAAGAGCTTCCCAAAACAAAGATCAGCGGAAAAATATTGCGAAGAGAGCTGAAAGCCCGTGAGTTACAAAAACTTGCTTGAAACTTCTAGAAAGATAGGGAAGATCAGGATCGGTGATTTTGCTCTAGAATCAGGAAAAGTAATTCCAAATGCGGAATTAGCTTTTGAGAAAACAGGCAACGCTAAAGGTCCTGTAATCTTACTCTGCCACGCCTTAACTGGAAATCAGTATGCTTACGGTTCAGAAGAAGACCCAGGTTGGTGGCGTGGATTAGTGGGACCTGATCAATATGTTGACACAAATCAATTCCAAGTAATCACATTTAACGTACTTGGAGGATGCAACGGTTCAACTGGTCCAGCAAAGACGAATCCTCAAACCGGTGAAAACTATGGGAAATCATTTCCTTTTGTAACGGTACGAGACATGGTTCGCGCGCAGCGTCAGGCACTTAGTATCTTAGGAATTCCAAGGCTTCATGCTGTTATGGGAGGATCACTTGGCGGTATGCAGGCACTTGAATGGGCTGTGCAGTTTCCGTACTTTTTAGAAAAAGTATTTATTTTTGCAGCAACTCCTTTCTTAAGTGATTATGGCGTCGCTTTTAATAGACTCGCCCTTCACGCGATCGAGAGCGATCCTGTCTATAAGAGTGGTAACTATAAAAGTGATGATAGACTTGTAGGTTTGGAGATTGCACGGATGGCGGGCCTATTAACGTACCGGCAACCTAAGCTATTTAATGAGAGGTTCAATCGAGAGATTAAAGAAAAAGACGACGAAGGTAAGCCATTCTTTCAAGTAGATTCGTATCTTACGTATCAAGGGGAAAAATTGATCAAGAGGTTTGATGTGGAAAGCTATGTTTCTCTTCTATACGCGATGAACGCTTTTGATATCGGGGATAAGCTCGGTGGATGGGAGCGGGCGGCATCACAGATTCAAGCTGAAGTTCATGCGTTTGGCTATGAAGGTGATCTTCTATATCCGCCAAAAGTCATTGAAGATTTTGTGAAACAAACTCGATTTGGAACCTATTATTCGATAGAAACAGATTTCGGTCATGATGGATTCTTAGTGGAATTTGATAAATGGGGACCACATGTGAGAGAAGCATTGAGACAGGAGGGGAGGCTGCAATATGGCACCTATTAAAGCAGCACTGCTAGGTTTTGGCACAGTTGGCCAAGGTGTATATGAAGCATTACAAACACATAGAGAACAGCTTCAAAATGTGCTCGGTAAAGAGGTAGTGATCGAAGGGATCTTAGTGAAGGATGGATCAAAAAAACGTGATGTGGATGAGCATGTTTTAATAACTACTGACTTTGATGAGATACTCAATATTGATGGATTAGAGGTTGTATTTGAAGCAATCGTAGGAGAAGAGCCAGGTTTTACTTACTTAAGCCGTGCTCTTGATAAAGGCTGTCATGTCATTACTGCAAATAAAGTCATGTTTGCAAAACACGGAAGATCATTGCTTGATAAAGCGGAAACGCTAGGTCGTTATGTTGGTTATGAAGCGACAACAGCAGGTGGAACACCAATCATTCGGAGCATCTCTCAGCTTCTTCAAGTAAATGAGATTCATGCAGTTGAAGCGATACTTAATGGCACATCCAACTATATTTTAACGAATATGAGGGAGAAAGGTCTTCCGTTTCATGACGTGTTAAGATCTGCTCAAGAATTGGGTTATGCAGAAGCTGACCCAGCAAGTGATATAGAAGGTCATGATGCATTTTATAAGTTAATGATTCTCAGCGAGTTGTCGTTTGGTGAGACACCAAAATGGGAGGACGTAGAACGAAAAGGGATAACAGAAGTTACGAGTGAGCAAATTTCCGTATTTAAAGACTGGGGATATAAAGTGAAGCATTTGGCGCGGATCCGCCGTGACCGCGACCAATTCATATCATCTGTAAAACCTGTCTTAGTTGATGCAGATCATCCATTATATGGTGTGGAAGATGTTCAGAATGCGATTACGGTCGATACAAGTCTTGCCGGAAAAGTTACGGTTCAAGGAGCAGGAGCAGGAAAACTTCCTACGGCAAGTGCTATGGTGGAAGACTTGACTTATGTGCTGCAACCTCAACCTGTAATTCGAAAGAAAAGAGCAGAACAACATGCTGATAATAATAGAGATAGCACAAACTTCACTACAGTCGGAGAATATGTTCTCATCGGTTCATCTGTAAGCTTTCATGGAACAGATGACGTACAAATTTTAAAACAAGAAATAAAAGAAGATCTTGTTTATCTTTTGATCGAGTGTCAAGTGAGTACAGCAACTTTATTAAAAGAAAATCCAGAGCTTGTTGTTTATGAAGTGGCGGGAAAGGAGAAGAACAAAAAGGTTGAACAAGAACAAAAGGATTTATTGTTGAAGAAGGTCACTAATTTATAGAATAAAAGAAGTTGATTCATCAAGTGTTAAACGAACATTGCAGAGTGGCTCCTGCAATGTTTTTTTAGTGTATGTTTTGCTTTGGGCTACGAATTAGCATAAAAATCTGCGACTCTTTATAAAAGAAGCTGGATGAAAGGTTAACAAATGACTACTTTCATCCAGCTTTTCTTATTTACTCCACTTCATACTCCTCGTTGACTACCGTAAATTCATCAATCAATTCTCCAGCAGAAGAAGTTGTCGTAAAGCTAATAGAGTCTTTATCTACTTTTGCATGCATGGAAACTGCTATTTTATCCATGTTCACAAACTCAAATTTCTCATCTGCTACAGCGTCATAATGCTTGTTTCCTGTTGTTCCAGCAACAACATAGACTGTTCCATTTGTATCTTCTTGTCCTGCTTTCAGTTTCTTTGTCCGGCCATATGAATGGTCGTGACCCGAGAATACAATGTCGATGCCAAGTTCGTCTGCAACAGGAGGAATCTTTTCCTTCAAAATTTCGTTACCGCCAAATGGGTTCGTGTAATACGGTGGTTTATGAGTCACAAGCATTTTCCATGGTTTATCAGAAGCAATCATATCTTGTCTCAACCACTTGAGCTGTTGGTCCAATACGTCAGCATCAGATGTGTATCCAAGAACAGCGATATGCATGTTGTTGTAATCCACTGAATAGGTTCCGCCCTTATCTGCATCAGGTCCATTCTTTGGTAAGTTGAAGATGGCTTTTGCAAGCGAACCGTCTGCATCACCCATGTACTCATGGTTCCCTAAGGCAGTAATTAAATCGGTTGCTCGAATGTTGCTATACTGACTCATCGTTGCTAACGAATCATCCCATTGTTTAAATTTAGAAGATTCGTCGATCAAATCACCAACATGAATCATAAAGGATAGATCTTTCTTGTTGAGATCTCCAAGGATTTTATTGAAATGCGTAAGGTCGGATGGTGACTGTGTATCACCTAGTACTGCAAATTCAAAGCTTTGTTTTCTCTTTAAAGTGGTAAATTCCATGAACTCTGACCAATGATTGCCATCACCAACACGGTATACATAAGTCGTGTCTTGCTGTAGTTTTTTTAGCTCTACTTCATTAATACGAACTACACCGTTCTTCTTGATATCGAGTTCTCCTGAAAATACTTGGTTATTTCCACTTGCTGTTTGCGTCTTTAATGAAGACATGCCTTTTTGCTCATAGTCTTTCTTTTTTGCATATTGCACAACTGATGATTCATCATCTTTAAGAGGGCTCGACATCCAAGTAAAGCCTTTCGTTTTATACGGGTTGCCTGTTGGATTCGAGATGATATTCTTAAACTCTGTTTCAGCAGCAAGGGCAGGGTATGTTTGTGTGTTGATCTTAAATGAATACTTACCATCCTTAACTGCATACAGTGCAATTTTCTTTACTTCATCTGTAAAGTAATCCACCGACAAAGTTCCGTTGAAATCCGTTTTTCCTAATAGGACAGGATCTGTCTCACCATCAATATGTGCAAACAATTCAGCATCTACAACGGCATCGTTTTTAAAATCTTTTACAGAAAGCTCTGTTGGTTTTCCTATTAGAATAGGTTCATGCGTCAAGCTGATTGCTGCATTTACTGGTACACGAACGGGTTTCATGGAAAACGTGGGAATAAAGTTCTCCGCTTGCGGCTGGCTAAAAACCATACTTCCTTCTAACAACTCATACTTCATTTCACTGCCTTCCTTTGTGGATGCAGGAACCTCTAACCGGATCGTTGCGGGATCTGCCGTTACAGATGTCTCACCGTTGTTGATTAGGTTAAGAGTTAAGATACCGGTTTCTGAATCGTAGTTTGAAGTACTCGACTGAAAAGCTTCTGAAAACAATACATCTTTAACCGGATATTCTTTATCAAGCTGCATCCGAATAGCAGCAGAACTAATTTCATCCGTATGTGTCATTTTAACTGCAAGTTTAAAGACATCACCTAAAAAGGCTTCTTCCTGTGCCTTAACAAGTTCAACTTTTGCTGATCCAGTATTCACTGAAAAATAGCTCGTATGAACAGCTTGATTTCCGAACTTGTCAGGAACGATCAATGTCACTTTATGTGTTCCATCGGCCCAACGATAACCACTTAACGAAACAGATCCGTCCATATCATAAGAAAAATGTCCTTCTGCATCTGCATAATTCTTCCCATCTACAAGGATACGGATTTTGTCCCAATCAATTCCTGTTTTAAAGAGATCTTCTTCATACTCGTTCACTTTTGCAGTGATGTTTACTTCATCTGTTGTAAAGCTTTTGTCTTCCGTACTAACGGATTGAATGACGGGAGGGAAGAGGTCATCTACCTTTTCGCCGTATACGGCTCGTATGTTATCAACATAGATAGATCCTTTTGTCATAGGTCCAGTAATCCCAGATTTTGTAGACATCAGGCGAATGGTTTGTGATCCTGATAACTTGAACGGACCTGTAAACGATGATGGAATTTCTGCCTCAATGTATTTCCAGCCTGTCCAGTCAATTCCTGGACTTTCAGCTGTAAGATTGATCGTCTGATTCTTCCCGTTACCATCCACAATTAGCATTCTTAGCCAATATCCTTGTGCTTCAGGTGTTCCGTACACCCACATGCCTATACTTGAAGGATTACCTTCGATAGGAGTATGTGCTCCAGGTCCAGCATAAACACCGAGCGTTGTTCCTGTTTGCGCATTTGAAAAATCAAAATCAAGTTTAAGAGACTGGTTGTCAAAACGGACTGGGTCTGGATATTCAGAAAGTGTTAGTGTTCCTTTTTCGCCACGACCTGCAGTGGAGGTTTTCCAGCCGGCCAATGACTCCTCAAAATTATGAAGTACTGTTGGAAGCTGTCCAACCGATACTTTTATCTGTGCTTCAAGAGGCGTTCCATTTAACCGTGCCGTGATTGTACCTTTTACGTTTTGATCTCCTGTATGAAGAATCCCATTTTCATCTATTGTTCCCATACCATCTGGGATATTAAATGTGATATCTTGCATACTCCATTTCACATCTCTTTTTTGAAACAAGGTAATTAGGTTGATCTCTGCTTGGCTGGTCTTAGCAACTGTCAATTCAGGAGAAGCAAAATACATTTCATCGGGTGTTTCAATCTCAATGATACTTTTACCGACTTCAGTACCATTATGTTTTAAAAGAATATGAAACTGACCGGATTTTCCATTAGATACGAATATTCCGTTATGATCAATCGTCCCATAAGAGGAATCAGATACTTCCCACGTTAAACCGGAACTTGGAAGTGGCGCCGAAGCTTTAGACTTGTCCAATCCTTTTGCATGAAAATTTATGGTTGAGCCAGGGGTGAACGACTTGTCGTACGGTTCGATGTGAGCGGTATGAAATACTTGATCAGAAGGTTCTTTTGTAACGATGAGCCACGAGTTCGCAACACTTCTTTCATTTCTATCCGATGGTTGATTGTCTACTTCTAATATATCTTCACCGAGCTTGCGAGTGGTAAAAGTAGAAGAACCACCTCCATCAAGATTTAGAGCGTGAACAGCACCATGATCAATCATGATTTGAGCTAAATCTTTCATCGATATTCCTGCTGAATAAGGTTCTTGTCTGCCGTCGATGACGACAAAGAAAACATCACCATCCTCCTTGATCCCAACTGCTGTTCGAGGCTCTTTATCCTGACCGGTTTGAGGAGTTTGATAGATTTGACTGTTTCTGACGAGGATCGCGTTACCACCGAGAGCTTCTTGAAGATCTGCTTTAATGGACTCGTATTCTGAAGGATTACCGATTACTGCGGTGCCATCTTTCTTTATTCCAAAAAAGTTCCATGTTCGTCCGCTTGTTCCTTTTATCGCGCGCCCGTCTTTATAAACCACACCATGAGGTTCACCCGTTGCCATGTTATAAAAATCAGCATTTACGGCGGCTACTACTTGGTGGTTTTCTTCACTAGCTGCATTTGCTTGTGATCTTACGGGCTGTAAACCAAATCCATTTTCATCGTTTGGAGTTCCAGCTTCAATAGAAACGTTAGAATTATGTACATCCACATCTACTACAAAACTCTCAATCTTTTTACCTTCCTTATTCAGAAAGTTATAGTGTTTCTCTTGTACACCAGGGGCGATATCTGCTCGATACTCATTAATAGGGGTTTGGATAATCTCAGAATCGAGATCAAACTCACCTAAAGCAATTGCACTGCCTGGTGATAATGTAGGGCTCATCAAACTCAGGGCAAGGACGGTGGGGAACAGCTTCTTCCAATGGTTTTTCATCTTTTCCTCCTATAAGCATTCAAATTTTTAGCAAGGTATACCCGTTAACAATAATGGAAAAATATTAATTTAATGTTAGTAATTTGTAATATGTGTTTATAGTTATACTAGAAAACTAAAGTAGTAGTTACAATAGGGCGAAAGTTCTCTTGTATCCAAACATATAAAGACCTGCACTCAGAAGAGCGCAGGTCTTTTCTCTCTCTATTTTTCTCTCTCTAGGTTCTCTCTATCTGTTTTCATACGAGGGGTTGTTAAGCAAAAGGTTTTAACGCAATTGATCACATCTGATGCATCAGAACGATTTCCACTCAGGAAATGAACTGATTAGCACCAGCCGTGTCCGCCACCGTAACCACCGCACCAACAGCACCCAACGATGATTAACAAGATAAATAGAACTACGATTAGAGCAAAGCTATTTCCGTAAGACTGATATCCCATTTAACCCACCTCCTTCTTTACAATGACAGAATATTAGAGGTACAAGTTAAAGGTTTGGGCGGAATTAGCCCATTTTTTCGGGACAAGAGCGGAAGCCTTATTTTCAGGAGAAATGCATTTACCAAAATGTGGTTTGCTGTATAATTACACTAAACAAACTTAGATAATTTGGAGCTGATAACATGTACGGTGTAATTGCTTATTTAAACAGTGAAACTGAACAGAAGATAGACGATCTAAGGAATGGACTTGAAAAAGAGGGAATCAAGGGTCATGGTATGCGTCCTCATGTAACTCTTGGCACACATCCCGAGGTAGATATTGAGTCGTTCAAAAAAACGTTTAAAGACTACTTTAACGATATCGCTGCTGTGCCACTTTTCTTTCCATCTCTAGCGATATTCTTAAACAGCGGAACATTATATGCAGCGCCGACTAAAAACAGCGTGCTTACAGATTTTCATCAGCGTTATCATGAACAGTTTAAGAACGATATAAACCAACAGTCTTTATACATTCCTGCTCACTGGGTGCCTCATTGCACGCTCGTAATGGATCTAACGCAGGAAGAATTAGTGAAGGCGTTTGATTATTCTACAAGAAACTTAGAGCCTTTTCATGCAACGATTGACAGTGTTGCACTTATTCAACTGACGTATGAAGCAGATGTTTGTACAGATGTAAAAGATATTCTAACTGTGAAACTGAAAAAAAATGATGTGAATTGATATCGGATGACGTTTGAAAGTAGATGCTGTATGGTTATACATATACTAGTCATACAGAAGGGAATTAAGGTACATGTGGAAAGAATTCAAAACATTTATTATGCGTGGCAATGTGATTGATCTTGCCATCGGTGTAATTATCGGAGCAGCTTTCAGTAAAATCGTCACTTCACTCGTTGAAGATGTGATCATGCCTCCGATTGGATTATTATTAGGTAAAGTGGATTTCAGCAATCTTTACATAAATTTAGGCAAAGGCGACTATGCCACCTTAGCAGATGCCCAAAAGGCGGGAGCAGCGACACTTAATTATGGATTATTTATTAACACGTTGATCAACTTTTTTATCATAGCGTTAGTCATCTTCTTAGTAGTGAAACAGATTAACCGTCTTAAAAAGAAAGAGGAAGTAAAGGCACCGGATACAAAAGAATGCAAATATTGTTTATCTACGATTCCGTTGAGAGCCGTAAAATGTCAAAGCTGTACGGCAGATCTAAATGATGATGCTGTAGTGAGGCAGTCCTCTGAGTAAGGGGGCTGTTTTTTTGTATCATGAAACCTCTATTTCTGAAAAGCTGTTGTGCTACAATTCTTACATAGAAGATTGAGAAAGAAGGGTAGGTGAAACATGATGGATGCTGTTAAAATCTCTGTTCGGTCCCTAGTTGAATATGCCTACCGTTCGGGGAGTATCGATTCTGGCTTCAAGTCCACCTCATCCTTAGTAGAAGGAACGAAGGCTCATCAAACGATACAAAAAACGTATGAAGAGAGTGATTTCGCAGAAGTATTTCTCCAAACGAGCTACCCCTACGAGAATCTTGAATATTGGATAGAAGGTCGATGTGATGGTCTTCTTTTACGCAATGATACCGTTACGATCGATGAGATCAAATCCACTGCGCGAAACTTGAGTGAGATAACAGACGAAACATATCTTGTCCATTGGGCTCAAGCGAAAGTCTATGCTTATATATACATGGAAAAAGAAGATATAGATAGAGTTACGGTACAGCTTACATATGTTCATGTTGATTCTGGCGAGCAGAAGAAATTTCAGAAAGAAGTTACATTTACAGAGCTTGAGGATTTCATGCTTCAACTTATAAAGACGTATGCACCTTTTGCCGAGCTCCGTCTATCGAATCAGCAAAAAAGGAATATCAGTATACGAGACCTTACTTTTCCGTTCCCGTCCTATCGCAATGGCCAGCGTAACTTTGCTGGTGCTATCTATAAAACGATCGTGGATAAGAAGACGTTGTTTGCAAACGCACCGACAGGGACAGGGAAAACCATCTCCACTCTGTTTCCAGCCGTCAAAGCGATAGGTGAAGAGAAGGCAGAAAAGATTTTTTATTTAACAGCCAAAACACTGAACCGAAAGAATGCAGAAGAAGCACTTTTGTTGATGAAAGAAAACGGCTTGTTTCTACAAAGCACGACCATCACGGCTAAAGACAAAGTCTGTTTTAAAGAAGAGACGCGTTGTGACCCATCGTATTGTGAGTTTGCCGATGGATATTTTGACAGAATAAATGGAGCGGTTCTTGATATCTTGAAAAATGAGACGGTGATGGATCGGGAAGTCATCTCGCAATACGCTCAAAAGCACAAAGTTTGTCCGTTCGAGTTCTCTGTAGATCTTGCTTATGCATCAGACAGTGTAATCTGTGATTACAATTATGTCTTCGATCCGAGAGTCTCGTTCAAACGATTATTTGAAGAGCAAAAGAAGCGTACGGTTCTTCTTATGGATGAAGTGCATAATCTTGTAGACAGAGCACGCGGCATGTATTCAGCAGAGATACTGAAATCTTCATTCTTACAACTCGCACGTGATTTTAAGGGGAAGCATGATGGGGTTTGGAATACGGCAAAAGCCGTTAACCAGGAACTTCTTTTGATAAAAAAAGAACATGAAGATAAAGATGTTGCTGTCATTGAATTGCAGGAAAAACTACTTGAGAGTCTAGAAGCTTTCTTAATACAGGCAGAGCAGCTATTAGCAAGTGGTGATAGCAGCGAACAACTATTAGAGACTTTTTTTGAAGCGCTGCAATGGGTAAAGATTTCACAGTTTTATGATGAACGTTTCGTAACCTTCATCTCCACGTTTAAAAGTGAAGTCAAAGTGCGTCTGTTCTGTATGGATCCTTCTCAACTTCTTTTACAAACAGGTAAAAAATATGGCTCACGTATTTATTTTTCAGCAACACTCTCACCGCTTTCTTACTTTCGCGAGATGCTTGGAGGAGAGGAAGACGATTACACCATCCGGATGCCTTCTCCTTATGAAAAAGAACAGCTAGATGTGTTTGTTCAGCCCTTGTCTACGCGTTTTAGAGACCGGGAGAAAACAATAGATCCGATTGTGGGTATGATCAAAGACTTGGTCGCAAACAGACCCGGAAACTATCTTGTTTTCTTTCCATCTTATCGCTATATGACAGATATCTATGAACGAATGTTAGAAGAAGATCAAGCCTTTTCCCTTATCGTTCAGCATCCTGCTATGAAAGAAGAAGAGCGGGAAACCTTTTTAGCTCATTATGAATCTGTAGGTGAGAACTCTCTTGTTGGGCTAGCGGTCATGGGCGGCATCTTTTCTGAAGGAATTGATCTAAAAGGAGATAAGCTGACCGGTGCTGTCATCATTGGTGTTGGTTTGCCTCAAGTAGGGTTAGAACGCGATACGATGAAAGATTACTTTCAGCGAGCAGGCAAGAATGGTTACGATTTCGCATACGTGTATCCTGGAATGAATAAAGTACTGCAGGCAGGTGGACGTGTGATTCGGTCAGAAGAGGATCGAGGTACACTCGTTTTAGTCGATGACCGTTTTCTAACAAGAAAGTACGTGGAGATGCTGCCTGAAGAGTGGCGGGATTTTGTTGTGTTGGACCGCTCGTTTATGTAGTTGTATTGTGTGTGCTTTGTCGAAAAGCCTATAAATGATTTTGAAGGCCTATAAAATTATTTGAAGGCCTAATAATAGATTTAAAGGCCCATAAAGTGAAAATTAGGGTCCATAAACGACTCACAAGCAATCTTCACACATATCTTAAGCCATCAAAAAACACTTGGAGATGAGACTCCAAGTGTTTGTATTTATTTTCGAAACAAACCAGCATTTAAGAATGGCAGGCCGAAAGTATCAGCAGGTTGTGAGATTTCTTCCATCTTTCGTAATTCAACCTCTTTAAAATCAGAGAAAACTTCCCGCATCCGTTCAAACGTATAACCTAATCCGCCTTGCATCGAACGGTCTTTGTACACGTCCATATCAGGAATATCTAACCCCATGCCGACAGCATCAAAGCACGTAATCGCGAAATGCCCGCCATCTTTTAAACACTTGTTTAAAAGGTTTAGATAACTCACACGGCGATGAGGAGGTACGTGATGGAAACACCCAGAATCATAAATAAGATCATATTCCATGTGAGGTAGGTCCATCTCAAAGATACTTCCTTGAATAAATTTCACATCGACACCTTTTTCTTTAGCGCGTTCACGAGCCCATTTCAGCCCTTCGCTAGAGAGGTCAACCGCATCTACTTCAAATCCAAGCTGCGCTAAAAAGATTGCATTTCGACCAGGACCACATCCAAGTTCTAACACACGGCCAGGCTTAAGCAAACCACGTTCAATATAGTTCACAAGATTTTCATCAGGTGCGTCAACAAAAAAAGGAATCTTCTTATTTCTGTCTTCATAAAAAGAGTTCCAGAACGCGCCCTCATCTCGTAAAAGAGAATCAAGCATGTCAAAAACATGTTCATTTTTTGTAATCAAATTTGTCAAATAATCATCCGCCTTTCTCATTCAAAACGAGGACCTGACTAACTAAAAGGTATATCTCTATTTTACCAAAAAATAGGCTATAATGGGGTAATTCAAGGAAAAAAAGAAGGGTGAAAAAATGAAGAAATTAACGAATTTAGATGAGTTAACTCTCATGAAAGCTGGCAGAGATGAAGTGAAAGGAATAGCGAGAGTTTGCTCAGAAGGATGGCGCGCTACATACGGTTACTTAGAAGATGAAGCTTATGTGAACAGAGTGATTGAAGAGTATTATAACGAGAACAGAATTGAAAACGAAGTGACAGAGTTCAGCGAGAACTGGCACGGCTATTTCGTAGCAAAAGAAAATGGAGAAGTAGTAGGTGCGATCGGCGGAGGAACGATTGGTAAAGAAATAGGTGAAATCTTTGTGTTCTACATGAATCCGAACAAGAGAAACAGAGGAATTGGGTCAAAACTATTAACCTATTACACAGAATATCAGAAAAAATTAGGTATTAAAGAACAATGGCTATCCGCGCAAAAAGGTAACGAAAAAGCCATCCCTTTTTACGAAGCAAAAGGGTTTGTCAAACAATCTGAAAAGAGGAGTGAAGGAAGCGGAAAACACTTGTCTATTCGATATATGCGAGAAATTTAAGAGCCCCTCAAGCAGAGGAGCTTTTTTTAAAACCGATTTATAAGTTTAGCTGTAATTAGTCTACGATCGCCTTCTTACGTAAAAGCAAGGATTGAAAGTTCATACCTATACCTCGTCCAGCTTCTGTAACAACGTGGAAATCTTGTACCTCGAATAGAGGTGCTACCACATCAAGTAAATCTTCATCGGTATAAAAGGAGAAGAATCGCTTTGGAATATATGAATCTTCTTGCCACACTCCCTCAGAATCTTTACCGCCGTAAACGCCCATGTAGAATAAACCATCCTCTGATAATACGGTATGAATGTTTTTAAGAACAGCAGGCAGGCTTACCTTTGGAACGTGAAGCAGCGTATTCATCGCCCATACGGCATCAAAAGATTCAGCATCAAAAAGTAGTTTGTAATAATCCATTACTTCTGCTTTTAAACCTTTTGCACGGCACGTTTCTACCATGTTAGGAGAGAGATCGATACACGTCACATCCAAGTCATGTTGAGATAAATATTTTCCGTGCTGACCTGATCCAGCTCCAAGATCAAGAACGGTATGTTGGTGTTTTTTTGGACTAGATGTAAGAGCCGCAACAAAGGCATTTAGTTCGTCAAACTTCCAACTCTTAATCTCTGATTGATCACGCGAATCAGCTTGCTCGTTGTAGCTTGCTTTCAGACTTTCTTTTAATAAAAGATCCATGTGTTCTCTCCCTTATCTTTATCTGAAGATGGGTTCTCTAAGCAAATAATGTATTTATTATAGCGAAAGAATGGCAAGAGGTAAATTTAGAAATGAAAGAATATTCCGCAAAGGAAAACCCTTACATTCCTCTAATTGCGCATCCAGTCTACCATCTAGTAATAAAGTAGCGTTCTAAATGCCCCCTTGAAACCGAATGGTAGAGACGGTAGAATGTGAAGAAATTTAAATTTTTCTGAAAATTCATAAACAAAGGGAGGATATCCATGGCGCGTTCAGCATTGAAAGCAGTACCTTCACCAAATTCACCAGATCCAGGTAACAAAAATATTTTTTATAAAGCGTTGGACTGGGTAGAGAAGAACGGAAATAAATTACCGGATGTTCTTACTTTGTTTGTCATCATCACGGCCGTTATCTTACTAGGTTCACTCATAGCAGGAGTAGCTGGTTGGAGTGCCGTGAATCCGGCTAATAATGAAGAAATTACAGCAGTCAATCTATTAAACGAAGAAGGAATCATAAGGATGCTGAGTGAACTTGTCAGTAACTTTGTGAACTTCCCACCGCTCGGTCTCGTGCTTGTTGTTATGCTTGGAGTAGGTCTAGCTGAATCAACAGGATTGATTTCAGCTTTTATGCGAAGAGTTGTATTAGCGTCACCGAAAGCACTCATCTTACCGATTATCATTTTCATTGGAATCGTTGGTAACGCAGCTGCTGATGCTGCTTTAATCGTACTTCCTCCTGTAGCAGCCATGGTATTTCTTACTCTTGGTCGTCATCCGATTGCAGGTCTTGCAGCGGCATATGCAGCAGTCGCGGGCGGATTTAGTGCAAATATCATCATTAGTATGCTTGATGTGATGCTTGCTGGTTTCACAGAATCTGCCGCTCACCTTCAAGATAAAACGTATACAGCAAACCCTGCTATGAATTACTACTTCATGCTTGCTTCCACCTTTGTGTTGTTACCAGTAGCCGTTTGGGTCACGACAAAGATCGTGGAACCACGTCTCGGGGAATACCAAGTTCCTGAAGATCTTGAAGTGAAGAAACAAGCTCTAACTTCTGAAGAGAAAAGGGGCTTGAAATGGGCAACAATTTCTCTTTTTATCTATACAACTATCATTCTACTTGTGACCGTTCCAAAAGGCGCTATGTTGCGCCATGCAAAAACAGGTGAACTTATCGATTCTCCTTTTATGGACTCTTTGGTTCCGATCATGCTTCTTTTCTTTATGATTCCAGCCATGGCTTATGGATTCGGATCTAAAGTCTTAAAAAATGATAAAGACGTAGCTGAACATTTAACAAAAGCGATGAGCGGTATGGGCTACTATATCGTGCTTGCTTTTATTGCGGCCCAGATGATCGCTTATTTTAGTTGGAGTAACTTAGGGTCGATCATTGCAATTACGGGAGCTGACTTCTTAAAAGAATCAGGATTTACAGGACTTCCATTATTGATCGCGTTCATTCTTTTTACAGCGCTAGTAAACTTACTCATCGCTAGTTCTTCGGCTAAATGGGCTATATTAGGACCAGTATTCGTTCCGATGTTCATGGCTTTAGATTATAGTCCTGCATTTACACAGATGGCCTATCGGATCGGTGACTCGATAACGAACACGATCACTCCGATGCTTGCCTATTTTGCTATTTTACTAACTTTTGCGAAAAAGTTTGATAAGAGTATGGGGATGGGGACTTTAATATCCTCCTTACTGCCTTACACGATCGCTTATACGATTTTTTGGTGTCTATTATTTACTGTCTGGTACGTGCTAGGACTTCCGCTAGGACCTGGCGAATATATAAAAATGTAGATGATAAGAGGAGTGAACAGGAATGGAACAATTATTTAGCCGTCTGGCAAACTATCAAGATGAAATGGTGGAGATACGCAGACATCTTCACCAAAATCCAGAACTTTCATTTGAAGAAGTTGAAACACCAGCCTTTATTGCATCGTATCATGAGGCATTAGGTTTAGAGGTGCGAACTGGGGTAGGTGGTCGAGGTGTTGTTGCGAAGTTAAAAGGTGGAAAGCCTGGTAAAACAGTGGCACTCCGAGCAGATTTTGATGCACTTCCGATTCAGGAAGAAAATGCTTCTCCATACAAATCGAAAGTGCCTGGTGTTATGCATGCGTGTGGGCATGACGGTCACACAGCATCGCTACTCGTACTCGCAAAAGTTCTAACAGAGCTTAAGGAAGAAGTGGAAGGGACGATCGTATTTATCCATCAGCACGCTGAGGAGCTCGCCCCTGGTGGAGCGATTGCCATGATTGAAGACGGTTGCCTAGATGGCGTGGATGTGATCTATGGAACACATCTTTGGGCAACGATGCCAACTGGAACAATCGGTTTTCGAACAGGTCCAGTTATGGCTGCAGCCGATTCGTTCACGATAAAAGTTCAAGGAAAAGGGGGACACGGTGCACAGCCTCATAAAACAAAAGACAGCATTGTAATTGGAGCCCAGCTTGTTTCAAACCTTCAGCAGATCGTGAGCCGCAGAGTTAATCCACTAGATGCAGCTGTCGTATCGGTAGGTGCGTTTGAAGCGAAGAATGCGTTCAACGTTATCGCAGATACAGCAAAGCTAACAGGAACGGTTCGCACATTTAAGGAAGAAGTACGAGTTGCCATCGAGCAAGAGATCGACCGCATTGCAAAAGGTACGTGTCTGGCATCAGATGCCTCCTATGAGTATGTATTTAAACGTGGATATCCAGCCGTTGTAAACCACAAAGACGACACAGAGTTTGTTGTAGATGTAGCAAGAAAAGTTCCAGGAGTTATCGAACTTGAAGAAATTGAACCGCAAATGGGTGGAGAAGATTATTCTTATTATTTGGAAAGAGTTCCAGGCACCTTCTTCTTCACTGGGGCGCTAGATGATTCTTGGGAAGAGGTCTTTCCACATCATCACCCAAAATTCAAGATCAACGAGGATGCTTTATTGATTGCAGCCAGTTTATTAGGAGCTGCAACACTTTCATATCTAAAACAAGATTCTCCAACAAAAGTTTTGAGCTAATAAAATTAAATCATGAAAAAGCTCCCTTACGTATGGGAGCTTTTTTTATATTTATGAGATTATTCCCAACAGCTGTCAGGAGCAGTTCCACCAGGAATTTCACCAGGATTTCCGCCGGAATCATTTCCATTAGATTTCTTGGATTTCTTAGAAGATTTTTTAGACTTTACAGCAGGAGCTTTCTTAGACTTCTTACGCTTTAGACCATCACCTAAAAGAGAACGTAAAGCTTCAACAGTACCAGCTTCAGCACCGTTTTCAGCAGTCACTTCAGCCTCAGTCTCTGTGCCGTTCTCACCTAGAGAATTCAATGCTTCTAATAGTTCTTTTCTTTTTTTACCCAATCGTATCACCCCCACTATTACTATATGAAATGCTAGAAAGAGTGCTTGTACGAAACACCATTTTTAAGAGGAAGAAGCGTCTAAATTCTGTTTATAAAAGTAAAAATGTATTGATAAATTAACGGGTATCATTTTATAATAAATGTGTAAAATTACACTTTTAAATGTAGGGGTGAGAGAATGAAAGGGAAATATCTTTTGATTGGGCTTTCATTATATGGTATTGCATTTTACACGAGTACCTCCATCCATTCACATCAACAGAAAACAGTGGTCATAGAGGACGCGGGAAAGCTTTTGCCTACAAAGATGAAAGAGGTCAAGAGCACGCAATCTACGGAGGAGCTGCAGAATTGGGTGAGAAAAGAAAAGACGATCTCAATCGCTGGGATGCAACATAGTCAGGGTGGGCATACGGTCTATCCAAATGGAACGCTGCTTGATATGAAAAGTTATAACAAGATCCTGGACTTTAACCCAAAAGAAAAAACGATAACGGTTCAAAGTGGTGTGACGTGGGCTGATATTCAGAAGAAGATTAATCCATACGGACTTTCCATTCAAGTTATGCAGTCACAAAATATATTTACTGTTGGTGGCGCTCTTAGTGTTAACGTTCATGGAAGGGATATCAGATATGGTTCTCTGATCGATACGGTGGATTCTTTTCGCTTGTTAAAACCAGATGGTGAGATCATTTCTGTTAGTCGTGATGAGAACAGTGAATATTTTTCATATGTAATAGGCGGCTACGGTCTTTTTGGAATCATACTCGATGTCACACTGCAATTGGCTGAAGATGAGCTGTATGAACAACGCATATCCACCATGAATTACAAAGCATACGAAGAGCATTTTAAGAATAACGTTCAGAACGATGAGAAGGTTAAGATGCACCTTGCTCGCTTATCTGTAGCACCTAAGACCTTTTTAAAAGAAATGTATGTAACGGACTATGTATTTGCAGATGACCAAAAAAAGTTAACTAGATATTCAAAGTTAAATGAAGAAGAAAAAGTGGCACTTCCAAAGTTCATGTTAGGCATGTCTCGTTATAGTGATTGGGGAAAAGATGTATTTTGGGAGACTCAAAAGAAACACTTTCAAAATAGCAATGGCAGCTACCAATCAAGAAATAATGTAATGAGATCAGATAGTACGTTCATGGAATATGAAAACGCCAATCGAACAGAAGTATTGCAAGAATATTTTGTACCTGTTGATGAGTTTGCTTCTTATATTGACGATCTAAGAAAGGTGTTAGAAAAAGAAGATCTGAACCTATTAAATATTACGATTCGGTACGTCGAGCATGATGAGGATGCCGTGTTGTCTTATGCGAAGGATGATATGTTTGCTCTTGTGCTATTGATCAATCAAGGCCGTTCTGAAAAAGAGATAAGAAAAACAGAGAAAATCATTCAGAAGATGATTGACGTAACGATAGATCACGATGGAAGCTATTACTTACCTTATTATTCATATCCGACAAAGAAACAACTAAAACAAGCATATCCCCGTATCGATGAGTTCTTTCAGAAAAAGCGGGAGCTCGATCCTGATGAGCGGTTCAAAAATCTTTTTTATGAGGTGTATGCACAATGAATTATCGTACATTCGTAACAGCACAAAGTCTTTTAATGACAGCAAGCTCGATGGTATTTCCCTTCTATCTGCTTCTCATTCGTAATATCGGTGACAGCTACTCGCAGTTTGGTTTAGCATACGGACTTTTTGCACTGACTGGAGCACTGGTTCATCCTATAATTGGAAGACTTTCAGATCAATTAGGTGACCGCACCTTCATTCTGGTACATACATGGGGTATGGCTGGAATCATGTTGGTTATACCGATCATTGAAACAGTAACTGCTCTTTATCTCGTCCAAATTGTAATGGGTATACTAGGTGCAATACAAAAAACGTCGGAAAAAACCGTTTTGGCTAGGCAGTCGAATGGTGGGCAAGCAGGGAAAAAGATAGGAAGCTATCACCTTTGGACAAGTGTATGGGGAGCGATCGCGGTCATGTTAACAGGGTATCTGATCGATTTTTTAACGATCGGAAGTCTATTCTACATCGCATCAATTCTATACATGATCTCCGGTTTTCTCATTCTAAAGTCAGCAGCCATTACACTTAGGGTACAACAAAAAAAGCCTGTACAGCTATAGCTGACGGGCTTTATGTGTACATTTGATAAAGGATCCAAGTGATGACCAAGCACTGGAGTGCAAGAACAACGATTCTTTTGGCAGTATGCTTCACGCCATTATTTAATATTCTAGTAAACAATGTTTCAAACGTGATTACGATCAAGAATGTGTAAATAAAGCCTAGAAGCAGTTCTTCCATTTTTTTCACCTACTATAATGATGATCCTCATTCGCCGCCAAATCTATTAAGAGGGATCGTCGTTTTTTTGGCCTCTTCTCCAATACTTTTGAATGAAGTTTTTTACAATATCTTTTCCTGCTAATAGCGCACCTAGCCAGAAGAAAACTTCTCCGCCGATAAATAATCCACTGACGATGGCTGTTTTAACGCCTGCACCCAATGATAAGAAAGGTATGACCGGTATTAGAATCCACAGAACGAACGAAAGTATAATAAAAGTTATTCCGATTTTCTTTTTCAATGCAATCTCCTCCATAGCTAGTCACACGTAATACGAAAGAAATGACATAAAGTTTCCTTCTTATTATTCTACCAAACGATTAGAAAAAATTTCCACTGTGCATTTAAATATTAACTGGATGGTATTACCAGATAACTCTTAGTTGAAAATGTTTCCAAGTTTGGATAATGTTAAGGGGAAACTGGTGTAAAAGGGTGGGGTAATCTTGAAAAAAGAACTTGTCTATCAGAGCAGAGATAAAGAGATTGAAGTGTTTGAAGATGAATTTGGAAGTATCACGTTAAAAGAGATGCCTTATGAAGCTGCTGTAATGGTCGCGTTAGAGAATGATTCTCTCATATTGATCAGCCAATATCGACCTGCAGTAGATCAAGTTATCATTCAACTACCAGGTGGTGGAATGAACGAAAATGAAGATGCGATGGACGCGGCTAAACGAGAATTGCTTGAAGAAACAGGTATCGTGTGTGGAGAAACGGTTTTCTTAGGAAGTATCCAGCCTAGTGCGTGTTTGAGTAATACCGTTACGCATGTTTATTTTACAAAAGATATTGTGGAATACAGATCTCAAATGCTTGAAAAAAAGGAAGCGACGATTCAAGCCTTTCACATTCCTGTAGATCGAGCATTCCGTAATATTGAACAGGGGCTTTGGAAGGATAGTGAATTAGCACACGGATTATTATTAGCTAGGTTGAAAGGGTGGATTTAGGGTGAGTTGTTTAGGATGTGAATTGGCGAATAAAGAATTACCGATACATACGGTGTTTGAAGATGAGTGGGTAACATGTTTTCTAGACATTGATCCTTTTAACGAAGGACACACGTTAATTGTCCCTAAAAGACATGTGAAGGAATTAACGGAGCTTACGGTTGAAGAAATGAACGCTGTGATGGATGCTGCAAAATACATATCGAAAAAGCTAGAGAACAGTTTTAACCCTGATGGGATTACGATCAACCAAAATGGGGGAAAGTTTAGTGATCTCACTCATTTTCATATGCACGTGATTCCGAGGTATGAAAACGATGGATTTACGTGGAGTGAATCGACGATCTTAGATAATGCTTCTGAACGTTTAGCCGAAACAGCAGGTAAACTTCAAAGAGTGTAATGTTTTTAACTTTATAAAGATTGTGCCACAATGTGAACAAGGAGGGATTCACTATGCCAAGCAGTATTCATGATCGTGCCGTTCTACATAATGGTGTTCAAATGCCATGGATTGGTCTAGGAGTTTATAAAGCTGAAGATGGTGATGAAGTCATCCAGTCCATAAAGTGGGCGCTCGAAGCAGGTTATCGAAGCATTGACACAGCAAGCCTTTATAACAATGAAACGGGTGTCGGTCAGGCAATCGCCGAATCCAATGTTCCAAGAGAAGAACTCTTTATTACAACAAAAGTTTGGAACACTGACCAAGGCTACGAAAAAACCTTAGCAGCCTTTGATGCCAGTTTAGAAAGACTAGGGTTGGATTATGTGGATCTATACCTAATCCATTGGCCAATGCCTGGAAAGTATAATGAAACATGGAAAGCACTAGAGAAAATCTATAATGAAGGCCGAGCTAAAGCGATCGGTGTCAGTAACTTCAAACAACATCATCTAGAAGATCTGATGAGAGATGCAGAGATTAAACCTATGGTGAACCAAGTGGAATACCATCCTCGTTTATCTCAAGAAAAATTGTTAGCGTTCTGTAAAGAGCAGGGTATCCAATTAGAAGCCTGGAGACCTCTTTTAAAAGGAGAGATCTTTGAGGAACCAACCTTGGTAGAGCTTGCTGATAAATACAAAAAATCCGTTGCTCAAATTATTTTACGATGGGATCTTCAAAACGGTGTGGTTACGATACCTAAATCAGTAACGCAGCATCGGATTGAAGAAAATATTGAACTCTTTGATTTTGAACTATCCAATGAGGATATGACGCGTATCTCTGCGCTAAATCAAGACAAACGTAACGGGGCAGACCCTGATGATCCGGAGTTTTATAAACAGTTTGAGTGATTAGTAAAAGTCTTCCTATTGTTAGGAAGGCTTTTTTTGTGGATTAGTACTTAAAGGCCGTAAACAAACATTTATAAGCCTTCAAAATAATTTATAGTCCCTAATGATAAATTTATGGTCCTTCAAAAAAATTTATAGGCCATAAAAATCAGTTTATAGGCTTTTCGACAAAGCAACCGTTTAAATTCGCTCCCTTCTATATTTTATCGTGTTTTAAATCATTAGATTCGGGAAAAATGATAAACGTAATGTAATGAAAGGGAGTGTAACAATGACAAAACGAGTATTGATCGTCGTCACAAATCATCAAAACATCGGTAATAACAAGACAGGGCTATGGTTAGAGGAGTTTGCGGTTCCTTTCAACGAGTTTCGTGACAAAGGATATGATATTACGGTAAAAAGCATTAAAGGTGGAGATGTTCCGCTAGATCCGAACAGTTTAGAAGGTGTGGATAAAGAAACCTATAAGGAAGCACTGGCACAGCTGGAAGGTACTGCAGAACTTACTTCTGAAGATGCGACGAGCTATGATGCGATCTATCTACCGGGCGGTCATGGTACCGTATTTGATTTTCCAAAGAGTGATGCTTTAAAAGAAGTAGTAAGTCAGATGGCACAAACTAATAAAGTAATCGGTAGTGTCTGTCATGGTCCTGCTGGACTTACAACGGCAACACTTAAAGACGGTACACCAATCGTAAAAGGAAAAACAGTTACAGCCTTTACGGATGAAGAGGAAGAAGAAATGAAGCTAACGAAAGAAGTACCATTCTTACTCGAAACAAAGCTTCGTGAACTTGGCGCAGAGTTTCAACGAGCAGGAAAATGGGAAGATTTCGCGGTAACAGACGGCACACTTGTTACAGGACAGAATCCTCAATCGAGTAGAAGTGTAGCGCTTCGCATGATTGATGTATTGGATAAACAATAGAATTTTTAATGTAAGGGCCAGCCTAGAGCTGGTCTTTTTTTTGTTCATTTAAAGAAAAAACTTAATTTAGTTATGAGTCTTTAGACCTAACATCACCTAATAGCAATAAAAGAACCTGGAAAGAAATTAGGGATAATTTATCATTGACGATGATAATCATTATCAATTAAGGTTATACATGTAATTAGTAATGAGAATCATTTTCATCTAGGCGTCAGATTATCCATTAGGAGGAATAAATGATGAGCATGTTACAAATAGAGATGAACGAAAAATACTTAAAACAACAAGAGAAAAGAGAATCAAATGCAAGATCTTATCCACGTCGAATTCCCATTGCCATTGAGGAAGCAGAAGGAATCTATGTAAAAGATGCAGATGGGAAAACATATATCGATTGCCTAGCAGGAGCGGGGACGCTTGCCCTTGGTCATAATCATCCGGTCGTTATAGATGCAATTGAGAAAGTGCTTCATGACAAGCGTCCGTTACATACACTGGACTTAACAACGCCAGTAAAAGAGGAGTTTGTAAGTGAAGTGTTTGATAGCTTGCCACCAGAATTCGCAAAACGTGCAAAGATTCAATTCTGTGGCCCCACTGGTGGAGACGCAATTGAAGCAGCGATTAAGCTAGTAAAAACGGCAACAGGAAGAAGAAGCATTCTTTCTTTCCAAGGAGGCTATCACGGAGCTACACACGGAACGATGGCGCTCTCAGGTAACTTAGGGCCGAAACAGAACGTGCAAGGCTTGATGCCGGATGTACATTTTATGCCATATCCTTACGAATATCGTTGTCCGTTCGGAATCGGTGGAGAAGACACGTGGAAAATCAGCGCTAACTATATTGAAAATCTTTTATATGATCCAGAGAGTGGAATCCTTCCTCCAGCTGCCATGATTTTAGAAGTCGTTCAAGGAGAAGGAGGATCTATTCCTGCACCAGTTGAGTGGCTGCGTGAGATCCGCCGCATCACGAAAGAGCGCAACATTCCTTTGATTATTGACGAAGTACAAACCGGAATCGGACGTACAGGCGAACTATTTGCTTTTCAACATGCGGGAATCGTGCCAGATGTTGTCGTTCTTTCTAAAGCAATCGGAGGTAGCTTACCACTATCTGTTGTGATCTATGATCGTGAACTGGATAAATGGGGACCTGGTGCACATATTGGAACGTTTAGAGGAAACCAGATGGCGATGGCTGCTGGAACAGCGACTCTCCGTCATATTAAGGATAATAATTTATCACAGCATGCTGCTGAACTCGGTGAGAAGTTAATGCTTGAACTTTCTATACTGCAAAATGAGATTCCTGAGATCGGTGATGTGCGAGGACGAGGATTGATGGTAGGTGCAGAAATTGTGAATCCGCGAATTCCAACAGGATTAAAAGGAACCTATGCTGCAAATCCTGAACTTGCTAGCCGAATTCAACGAGAATGCTTTAATAGGGGCTTAATTCTAGAAGTAGGTGGAAGGCATGGAAGTGTTGTAAGATTCTTGCCACCACTTATCATCACAGAGAAACAACTGGACGAAGTAATCGCCATTTTCACTGATGCGGTCAGAGCCGCACTAAAATAGAGGTGCTAGATGAACACAACTGATTTTGATCGCTTTTTCCTTAATGATAGTGAAGCAGGAATACAAAATTTTCAACAGATCATCCTTGAAACTGAAGCCCTGTTAAGTAGGTTTTATAAAAATAACTCTGATGCTTATACCGGTGTGTTTCCTACTGAGATCGAGAAAGAAATAAACGAACTATCACTCACTTCAGAGAATGGAGAGGAAAGTGGAAAGGTTTTAAACGATGTTTTAGAAAAGGTTGTAAAAAACAGCATACATGTTTCTCATCCGACGAGCATGGGCCACCTTCATTGTCCACCTCTTATCTCAGCCATCGCAGCTGAATTGATCATCGGTACACTCAATCAATCTATGGATTCGTGGGATCAAAGCTCAACGGCTACTTATTTAGAAGAGCGGTTGATCAAATGGGTAAGTAACAAGCTTGTTCTTCCCTCTTCAGCAGATGGGACATTTACGAGTGGTGGTACGCAATCGAACTATATGGGGCTGTTACTCGCTCGCGATTTCTTTTGTGATAAACGATGGAATTGGAATGTTAAAGCTCAAGGATTGCCAGCAGATTCCCATAAACTCCGTATTCTATGTTCAGAGGATGCCCACTTTACCGTGAAGAAGTCAGCTTTTCAATTAGGGCTAGGTGAACAGGCAGTCATAACAGTTGAAACGGATGAGCATAAAAAGATGAACACAGCTAAATTAGTCCAAGAAATTCAGCGCTTGAAGAATGGCGGACTTATCCCGATGTGTGTTGTTGCAACTGCGGGAACAACGGATTTTGGCAGTATCGATTCAATTTCAGAGATTGCAGAGATCGCTCAAAACAATGGATTATGGCTTCATGTTGATGCAGCCTACGGTGGGGCGTTACTTCTGAGTAAAAAGCATTTTCATAAGTTAGCAGGAATCGAGCAGGCAGATTCTATTACGATCGATTTTCATAAGCAGTTTTATCAACCAATCAGCTGTGGTGCTTTTTTTGTAAAAGACAAAACAAATTTTCACTATATCGCACATCATGCAGACTATTTGAATCCTGAGAATGATGAAGAGGATGGCCTTGTTCACCTAGTGAGCAAATCGGTTCAAACGACAAGGCGTTTTGATGCGTTGAAGCTCTTCATGTCATTACGCATCGTTGGAGAAAAGAGCTTTGAAAACATGATTGATTATACGCTTCATCTTGCAAAACAGGCAGCAGGTGTAATGGATAAGAAACCTCATATCGAAGTGTGTAATATAAATCCAGAAATCAACGCGATTGTATTTCGTTATTCTGATGCCGCACCAGGTTCATTAAATGAACTGAATACGTATATCTACAAAAGAATTCTTCATTCAGGAACAGCTCTAGTCGCAAAAACAAAAGTGAAGGGTGAAGTCTTTTTAAAGTTTACATTACTGAACCCACGAACAACAATCGTGGATATTGAAGATATCCTTCATACCATTTCTCAATTTGCTTTAGAGTACGAAAACAGGGGGATCACCCAATGATAAATCATAAACAACAAGCAGAAAATGCAAGCATACAGAGTTTTTTAAACTGTTATCTTCGAGAAACACAAGCGTTGGAAGAAGTCTACGAAGCGGTAGATGATTTGAATTGGAGTGGGGAGACACCGAACAGATGGGTAAAGATCGAACTTAGGAATCAAGGTTCAGCGATCTATGCGGCAATTAAGCATTGGTCTTTAACAGGCAGACATCTGTTCCACTTTCCTATTCTTTATCAAAACAATGAAAACGTGATACCACTCGATTATATTTCGCTTGTTTCTATTCTTTCAAAAGAATTGTTGCTAAAACAAGATCGTGAGGATGCAGAGGATGAATTGATGCTGCGGACGATACTCAGCAAAAGAAACATACAACGGTACTTAGAAGCGCGTGAAGATGACTTCGTGAGTCTAGAGAGCAGTGAGTTTACATTCATTGAAGCAGAGCAGTCCCTTTTGTTTGGTCATCTGCTCCACCCAACTCCGAAAAGCAAGCAAGGAATGAGCGATGAAGAGGAATCTCTCTATTCCCCAGAGCTTAAGGGAAAGTTTCAGCTCCATTTCTTTCAAGCGGACAAGTCGATTATTGATCAGGATACGGCAGATGAAGTGACGGCGGAAGAGATTACTAGAGAGCTTCTGCAACGAGATGAGAAGTTCGCCAAACAGGTGGAATACGATGATGAGTCTGTCTTCATACCGGTTCATCCTTTACAAGTTCAAGTTTTATTGAATGATTCATTTGTTCAATCTTTAATCAAAGACGGCAAGTTGAGCTACATCGGTCCGTTCGGTGAGCTGTTCTCGGCCACATCTTCTATGCGTTCTGTATACAGTTCAAATTTTAAATATATGTTCAAGTTCTCTGTACCCGTGAAAATTACTAACTCTCTGCGCGTTAACCTGGAAAAAGAACTGCATAGAGGGGTAGAAGTTTCTCGACTTCTGCAATCAAAAATTGGACAAGAGATTCAGGAAATCTACCCATCGTTTCAGATAATAAAAGACCCGGCATTCTTAAATATTCCAACAGATAAAGAGACTTCAGGCTTTGAAGTGGTGATCAGAGAGAATCCATTTTACGAGAATGAAAGAAATGCAAGCTTAATCGCTGGGCTTTGTCAGGATCATGGTTTTGGAGGAAGCTCTAGAATCGCTTCAATCATTCATGACATTGCTCAAAGAGAGAAAAGAACGACAGAGGAAGTCAGCAAAGATTGGTTTCAGCAATATTTATCAATCGCACTAGATCCGATGCTGTGGCTGTACGAAAGATACGGTGTAGCACTTGAAGCACATCAGCAGAACTCCATCGTCCAAATGGAGGATGGCTATCCGAAGCGTTTTTATTACCGTGATAATCAAGGCTACTATTACAGTGAATCAAAAGCCGACCTGCTCGTTGAACAGCTTCCGAATCTTAATCGTAAGAGTGTAACGATCTGCAGTGATGAGGTCGCGATCGAACGGTTTCGTTATTATTTTTTCATGAATCACTTATTCGGTCTGATTAACGGTTTTGGAGTAGCAGATCTTATCGAGGAAGAAGACCTTATGGACATACTACGTCATCGTCTGATGCACCATGATACGTTAACAGACAAAAAGTCAGGATTGATCAGGAGCTTACTGGATGCTGATGAACTTCCTTGTAAAGCGAACTTACTTACGCGTTTTCATGATATGGATGAGCTTGTTGGTTCTCTGGAAACACAGTCTGTCTACACGAAGATCCCAAACCCATTACAAAAGGTGATGAAAACAGATGCAGCCAGAATTTAGTTTCTATGATCAGACCATCCAAAAGACGTTATCGTATGTAAAAGTAGATTTGGAGCGGGATGTATCACTTCTTCATAAGTGGCAACAGCAACCGTATGTGATTCCATACTGGAAACTGGATGTCTCATTTGAAGCATACAAAAAGCATTTAAATTCTTTCCTGGCAGATCAGCATCAAACGCTGTATTTGGGCTTAATAGATGGAGTTCCGATGAGCTATTGGGAAGCATACTGGGTAAGGGGAGATGTGGTGGAAAGGTGCTATGATCCACATCCGAAAGACCAGGGAATTCATCTTTTGATCGGAGAAGAATCCTATCTTGGAAAGGGTTACGCACTTCCTTTATTGCGTGCAATCGTACATTTTCAGTTTTTATCGAAAGGGACTGAAAAAGTAATCGCTGAACCGGATATTCAAAATGAAAAGATGATTCATGTATTTGAAAAGTGCGGCTTTGAAAAAGTAAAGCCGATCGAATTGCCGGATAAGACCGGGATGCTCATGTATTGCTATAGAGAAACATTCGAGAGGAGATGGAAAGATGTCTTTCAAACCATCACAACATAAAGAGATCTATGACATCATCGGTGTCGGCATCGGTCCATTTAACCTAGGACTTGCAGCGATGCTAGATGAAACAAAAGGTAAAAAAGCACTCTTTTTTGAAAAGAAAACAGAGTTTAACTGGCATAGTGGCATGCTGATCGATGGCACAACATTACAAGTACCATTCTTTGCGGATCTAGTTAGCATGGCAGATGTGAGAAGCAAATACACGTTCTTAAACTATCTGCAAAAACATAATAGACTGTACCACTTTTATTTCTTGGAGAACTTTCATATCCCAAGGAAAGAATACAACCACTATTGCCGTTGGGTAGCGAGTCAGCTTGATTCTTGCCAATTTGGTATGGGAGTGGAGCACATTCAACCGGTTGAAGATGGGGAGAGTTCTGTATACGAAGTGATTGTAGCGTCTTTAGAAACTGGAGAAACAGAGACGTACTATACAAAGCATCTTGCTGTTGGCATCGGTACGATTCCTTCTGTCCCTTCTCATTTAGAGAAGAAGCTTGGTGCAAGAGTCATCCACTCTTCACAATACTTAGATCGAAAAGAAGAACTTCTTAATGCAAACTCAGTGACAGTCGTAGGCTCTGGCCAAAGTGCAGCAGAAGTGTTCTATGATCTGGCGCAGATTCAAGATAATGACTCTTATTCACTAAACTGGTTCACACGATCAAAAGGATTTTTCCCGATGGAATATTCGAAGCTTGGACTTGAGTATTTTTCACCAGATTATACGAATTTCTTTTACAATCTTCCTTCTTTGAAGAAGGATGAACTTTTAAAAAAGCAAGACCTTCTCTACAAAGGAATCAGCATGGACACGATCGCTGATATTTATGATCTGCTTTATGAAAGATCAGTTGGACAGCATAAACCTGATATCCATCTGCAGGCGATGACCGAACTTGTTCATCTTGAAAAATTTGAAGACAGTCACTTGCTTACCCTGCGTCAGAACGTAACAGGTGAAGTATTTGAAATGAAATCTGATGTGATCGTGTTAGGCACAGGCTATGCCCCGTCTTTTCCGCATTTCTTAATGAAGATGCAGGACCAGATTCAGTGGGATTCTAAGAACCGCTATCAGATTACTAGCGATTATCGATTGAAGACGATGGGACTTCAAAATAACCATATCTTTATTCAGAATGGGGAGCTTCATACACACGGTGTAGGTGCCCCAGACCTTGGACTTGGCGCACATAGAAACGCAGTTATTATCAATACGCTATTTGAGAAGGAAATGTATCCTGTTACTACAAAAAATGTGTTTCAGAATTTTGGAACGGAATCTTCATGGAAACCAGCAACCGTTCGTTAAACGTATTTTTATTAAGCTGTGTTTTTCTGTTCGTATGCACAGAAGTATTGCTATCACCTTTTTATCCACAATTTTTTAAAAAGGTGTATGGCATAGATGATCCAGACCTGACAGGGTTCTACATTATGACGTGCAGACTCGTCGTTGTGGTATTTACTCCCATATGGGGTTTGATCGCACACAAAAGAAATAACAGCTCTACACTGTTGATCATCGGACAATGGGGAACAGGGATCTCTTGCTTTCTGATGGCGATCTCACCAAGCTTTGAAATGTTTGTAGCAGCAAGTGTACTTCTATTGATTTTTAAGAGCAGCTATTTTCTGTTGTATACCATTCTAATTTCTGAGAATCGAAATTCTACAACAGGAACAGCAGCCAGCTATCATGCCGTATTGCAAGGTGCGATTGTCACAGCGACGATTTTGTCTGGATGGGTTATTGAAATGGATCATCCATTATTGATCTTTTGGATCGTCGGAATCATTGAATGTTTAATGGCAGTCTTCAGCCTACATTTCTTAAGAAAAGTAAACAAAAACAGAATGGTAGAACCAGAATTAGAACAAACCAATCATCGTAGCTTAGTAACTCAATTCTTGTTTTTTGGAATCATCGTTTTAACGCTTCATCTTGCAGTAAATATGATTCGGCCTTTTTTTACAACATACACGGAAAATGTGTACAGCACGAATACGATGATGAGCAGTTCGTTGTATTTGATTCCCAGTCTGATGGCAATCGTCACATTGCCGCTCATAAAAAAATACAGTGAACGGTTAGGATGGTACGGCTATGTTGGTGCGGCATCCATGATCATTGTTGGGTTGTTTCTTCAAGGAATCGAAACGAGTATCGCGGGACTCATCTTTTTCCGCTGTATGTTCGGTATAGGGGCGGCTTGGTGTCTTGCGAGAATAGATGTATTTCTCTTTAAGTGGAGCGGAAATATGCATGGAGATTATAGCAAGATCTCTGCGATTCAAAATGTAGGGTTGCTGCTAGCTCCAGTCGCGGCATCCTCCATAGTGAATAACCTTTCGATTTCAGACGTGTTTACTTATGCTAGTTTGTTCGTTGTTCTACACTTATTCATTTTTTTATGGGGAACGTACTCGAGAGAAAGAAACAAAGGAAAATTGCACATACATAAGGAGGAAGAAGATGCTTTATATAAATGAAACAGAGTCCATGTTTAAAAAAGATACATGGAAAAAAGTGAACAAAAATCTGTTAGCGAAGATGCTTGCAGAATATATGTATGAAGAGATGATTTTCCCAGAGCAAGAAGATGAGGGATATGTTTTTACAGTGAATGAAGAACGCAAATATCGTTTCGCAGCCGAAAAGCGTTACTTTGAAAGCTTTGATGTAGATTCAGAATCAATCGAAGTGCTTGAGAATGGTGAATGGAAATCTGCAACAGATGCGATTCGTTTCTTAATGGATATTCAGCCGTTGATCGGCATGTCATCCGAAACAGCAGGTCACCTTATTAAAGAACTGAATCATACGCTTATTGCGGATGCAAATCTACTAAACAATCATAAAAAAACATCTGATGAACTGGTTGATCTTGATTATGCTGAGCTTGAGGGAGAAATGTCAGGGCATCCATGGATCACGTATAACAAAGGTCGTATCGGATTTGGTTTCGATGACTATAACAAATACGCTCCTGAGAATCAGAACGAAACGAAACTGTTCTGGATTGCCGTTCATCGCGATCGTGCTCAGTTTCAATCTGTACAGGAACTTCACTATGAAAAACTTTTAATGAGAGAACTAGATGGTGTTCTTGTTCAGCGCTTCAATGAGATTTTACGAGAAAAAGGAAAATTACCTCTCGATTATTATTTTATGCCGGTACATGAATGGCAGTGGAATAACGTATTGATACAAAATTTCCCGCGGGATCTAGCGACAGGCATGATCGTTCCATTAGAAGAAGGAACCGATCATTACTTGCCTCAACAATCTGTTCGAACGTTTGTTAATGTGACAAACCCGATGAAATCTCATGTTAAGCTTCCGATGAGTATTTTAAATACGCTCGTGTATCGAGGACTTCCGTCAGAACGAACACGGATCGCACCTCGCGTTACAGAGCACATCAAAGGAATATTTGAGGGTGACAGTTTCTTACGTGACGAATGTGAAGTCGTACTTCCCGGAGAGGTAGCGAGTATAAATGTTGATCACCCTCACTATAGCGAGCTAAAGGGAGCACCGTATCAATACCTCGAGATGCTCGGAACAATCTGGCGCGAAAGTATCTACACGTATCTAAAAGACGGTGAACAACCGATTACGCTTGCTGCCCTTCATCATGTGGATGGAAACGGAAAGCCTTATGTACAAAGTCTGATTGAAAAGTCTGGGTTAACTGCTGACGAATGGATGAAGAAGTTCTTCGGTGTTGTGATGCCGCCGCTGCTTCATTTCCTTTATCAATATGGAACAGTCTTTTCGCCACATGGTCAGAACACGATCTTAATTCTAAAAGACTATCAGCCTGAAAGACTAGCGGTTAAAGATTACGTAGATGACGTGAACATCTCGGATCAGCCATTCAAAGAGTTAGAGAGTGTAACAGAAGAACTGCACGCTGTATTAAGAAGTGAACCACCTGAAGGATTAACGCAATTTATTTTCACGGGACTATTTATCTGTCATCTTCGTTATCTGTCAAACGTTATGGTGCGTAACAAGTTAATAGAAGAAAAAGCGTTCTGGTCACATTTGGTAGACAGTATTGAAGCGTATCAAGCGAGATTTTCACATCTAGAAGAGCGTTTTAAGCTGTTTGATTTCTTTAAACCAGAGCTTACAAAGCTATGTTTGAACCGAAATAGGATGGTAGATTACGGTTATGGAGATGGAGATGACCGTCCACACGCCTCCGAGTTTGGAAAAGTACGAAACGCACTCTATGAAATTCGCAAAAACAAAGAGATGAGTTTTCAATAATTAGAAAATGAGGACTTCCTTGGTGAAAAGGAAGTCTTTTTTGTGTGTTGGGGGTGGTGAGAGGCGATTTAGCGGTGGAAAGTAACTTCGTTCAGGTGGTTATTACCATGTTACCGGTCGTCGCGACGTTACTTCAGGTGGAAATAGAGCATTTACCGGTGAACGTGTAACAGAAATAAAAATACGTACCGTAAAAGAACGGTGTTAAATCTGAAACTTCTATTTTTTCACTTTCGTATGTAATATTATGGTAAGTAAGTGATGGGGGGGAAGAAGATATGGAAGGTTTTGAAGAACCAGGATTTGGCGGCAGCGGAGATTTGATGTTTGATATCGTTCCCATTTTTATTGGTGCTGTCTTTGTAATCGTTATAAGTGTTTTTGTAATTGTCATCGTGAAAGGAATCAGTCAGTGGAACAGCAATAATAAGCAGCCTGTACTTAATGTTGCGGCAAAAATGGTAACGAAAAGAAGCAAAGTAAGCGGTGGTTCTAATGATACGTCTGCTTCCACATGGTACTATGTCACGTTTGAAGTAGAGAGCGGGGACCGAATGGAGTTTCACGTTAAGTCAGAGGAATACGGTACGTTAGTTGAAGGTGATAGAGGAACACTCACTTTTCAAGGCACACGTTATTTAGGTTTTGAACGGAATAGGCAATCACAATCTCTATAAGTTGAGGATACAAACATATGAGAAAATTAAATCAAAGTGATCATGAGAACGTAATGAAACTTCTGAGCAAAAAGCCGGCAGAGAACCTGTTTACGTTGTGGGGAATAGAATCATATGGGTACGAAGCGGATATCCAGACGCTTTGGGGTCAGTTCGATTCCAGCGGTGATCTAATCGCTCTGCTATGTAAATTCAAGAACAAATACACACCTTATTGGGAAACAGAATGTAATATACAGAAGTTTGCGGACATCATCAATAAAGATACAAATGAGAAAGAAGTAAATGGAATTGAGCGCTTAACGAAAGAAATAGAACCATTTATTACAGACGGTTACGATAAACACGAAAGTTATTATTATGCTAAATGTGATCCCATACATGATCTTAACCATTCTGCATCTGTCAGATGTTTAAGCAAAGAAGAAATTCCTCAGCTCATCTCTTTTTATCAAGAAGTTCCTGAATTTAAGAGGGAGTATAATCCGGAATCATTTATTGATCAGATGAATAATGGATGGTCTAGGATATTCGTGATTGAAGAAGATAACAAGTTGATCTCATCAGCATCTACCGTTTGTGAGACATCTGTTGCCGCCATGGTATCAGGTGTCTGTACCCTGCCTAAGAAAAAGGGAAAAGGATTGGCAAGCATCTGTATAGAACACTTGATGTATAACCTTTTTCAAGAAAATAAGACACTGTCATTATTTTATGACAACCCAGAAGCTGGTCGTATCTATAAAAGGTTAGGCTTTAAAGACATCGAAAAATGGACAATTAATTTCTGTAAAGAAAGGAACAACCAAAATGACAACTAGTCTAGATAGTTATCAAAAAAGTGTATTGAACGCATTTTTAAACAAAGACGGGCGCTTAAAGAACATCCCTTCTCAAAAGAAGAAGAAGTTAGTGGTCTTAGAATACTTCGTTCAGCAATTGAACGACAATCAGTCCTATACGGAACGAGAGATCAATGAATTTATCAAGACGTATCATGAAGATTTTTGTACCGTTCGCAGAGAATTTATTGTGAACGGATACATGGACCGAGATGCCGGAAATTACATAAAAAGAGACGAAACGCTTTGGACAAAATGGCAGGAGCTTAAGTAACAGTTAGAAAGAAGTGAATAAAAGTGGAGACTGAGATATCGAATGAAAGTCTTTGGACTCATTTAAAAGAAGAGGTAGAAACCCGGTTTGGTTTTGAAGTGGATAAAGGAACACCAATCAATCGTGGGTGGCTCAATCAAAAATGGAAGATCGAAACGAATCAAGGCATTTTCCTAATAAAGCAATACAATAAAGAGCGAATGAAAAGGTACAATCTTTCAACGATTCAATCTGCTCTTCATACACAGAATAGACTGTTCTCACAAGGAATAGCGTGTCCGGAACTCTTGATGTACAAAGGTGAACTTTTACAGAAGTCAACACAAGGTGAACATTTTACCGTAATGCGCTTTATGGAAGGAAGCTTAGTCTCGCCAAGTAATCTTACGAGTAATCAAATCCAATCTCTTGGTGAGGAAGTTGGAAAGCTTCACACTTTATTGAATGATGGAACATTATCAGCGAAATCAGAAACGCTATTCAACATTCCTTCGATAGAAGAACGTGTAGAGTATTGGCAAAGCGAAATACATAAGTGTGATGAACAGGGATTAGATCATATCCGTTCTCTAATGGATTTACAAAAAACGGCAACCTTAGCGTTGGATATAAAGCAGTTTAATAATCTCACTCCTGGTTGGTGTCATCGCGATCTTTGGGTGGATAACTTGCTCTTTTCCGAAGAACATTTGTCTGCAATTCTCGATTTTGATCGAATGAACTATGACTATTTAGAATTAGATATCGGAAGACTGATCATCTCAACGTGTCTGCAAAATAATATGCTAAATCGTAAAGCTGTCCAGGCATTTCTTAAAGGGTACAATAATACAAATGAATTATCAGTTGAAAGATTAGTGATATCTTTAAGATTGGTTTGGTATATGGAAAGTACGTGGTGGATCGATATCCATCCTCATGAAGGAGACCCTCCAAAAAGATTTCAACAAGAAATGGTTTGGATGGCTCAGCATCAACAAGGACTAGAAAAAGAAATGGAAAAAAGAAGAAGTAATAATCATGTTTTAACAAACTAGCTTAAGGGAAATTCCTCATTAACAGATTAGAGGAGTGGTTGAGTGGAGACGAAACAATTGTGTTTGCTGAAAAAAGAAGATATGACGAATCCAGAAATAGTTCCAGCATGGGTGATCGAGGAGTATAAGACTTTCCATGAGACAGTGACGAACAAAACGTTTCCTTGTTATTTTGGAATGGCTGCTGAGAATAAGGGAGAATTGCGATATGCGTATGTGACGCATGATGACTGGTCGAATCTGCCTGAGGCAATACGAGAATTCAACAAACTTTTTGATGCACCTAAATTGATTCGTCACGGATTATTTGTATTTGTTGAGCCCGAGAAAGAAGAAAAAGATATTCCGTATTACCGTGATTATTTTTGGAAGATGCTTCAGTCATTGCATGAAACAGATAATCAACCTTGGCCAGAACATATACCGAAAGACCCGGACCACCACCTATTCGCTTTTTCATTTGATAATGAGCCTTATTTTGTATTCGGGAACGCACCTGCTTACAAACAAAGAAAAACAAGAGATCTTGGTAACAGTTTAGTCCTCGGATTCCAGCCTCGCCGCATTTTTGAGGGATTAGAGGGAACTTCACCTGGCGGAGCGATGTCTCGGGAAAAAGTTCGCGAGCGGGTAGAGAAGTGGGATAATCTTCCGAAACACCCGAATATCAGTCATTATGGGGACCCGGAACACCGTGAATGGAAACAGTACTTTATTGGAGACGATGTTGAACCGATAGCGGGAAAATGTCCGTTTCATCATAAATAGAACGTGGAAAAGGACTCTTAATTGAGTCCTTTTTTGTTTGTCCATTCGTGCTCTAGCATACTAAATAACATAGAGTCACGCCATCTGTCTTTAAGCAGAATGGTTTCACGCATTACGCCTTCTAACGTCATGTCTAGTTTTATTAAAACCTTTTCTGAAGCTTTATTTCTAGGGTCACAAGTTGCAAAAAGGCGATGCAGCTGCAGATCTTCAAAACCAAATTTCAGCAAAAGTTGCCCGGCTTCTGTCGCAATTCCTTTTCCCCAATAATTCGGATGAAGCACATAACCGATCTCACCAATACGATTTGCAAATGAGGTGATCTGTAATTCTCCAGCTCCGATTAACAGGTTTGATTGCTTTTCAACAATCGCAAAAGCATACCGTTCACGGGGATTTCTGTTTGCATCATCAATCACTTCTTTCACGTACGTTATAGTATCAGCTTCATGATTCGGTCCCCAAGGCTGGTATTGAGAAACAATCTCTTGTGAGGCATATCGGTGAATCGCTTTCCAATCTTCAGAAACCATCTCTCGAAAAACAATTCTTTGAGTATTTAACATCTGATTGATCCCACCGTTCTCTGTTAAAGTTTTCTATAAATTTTACATGTAAAGTCAGCCCACGCTTTTTTGAGTTCGTTAATTTGAATAACTTGCCACGGGTTAAACATTGTTTGGCCATGTTTGTTAAAGGCATGTTCTTCACTTAAAAGATAAGCAGCATGTACAACTTGATCTTGCTCATTAAACCATATCCATACATCTTTGGCATGAACAGAAGAAGTCTCTATGTGATGGTAGTGGTTTTCTTCTAACAATTGGAGAAAGTGTTCAACTTGCATCCAGCGCTTGATATCATCGGTAGAAGAACGAATTGCTGAAGCGACAGCCGCAAGACAGTTAGGACCGTTCTCTTCTGGAAAAGTGTCCATGTACGGGTATAATTCTGGGTATCGAGTTTGATAGTTTTCACGTATTTCTGGTTCTAAAGCATATTCCTCAATCCACCCATCTGCGTAGTTCATCAAGATAGTATGTTGAACGTTCTTTGATACTCGATCCCAGTTACACTTTTGAACAATTACAATGTCTTGAAAAGAAGCACCACGTTTTAATATTTCCAGTTGGTTATCAACTTCTAGTGAGTTTACATTCTTCATCAGACCTTTTAATTCATCCTCTGTAAAAACAAGTCCTCTGTTAAGTGCTTTTTGTTCTGCGATTATCGTATCTTTTTCTATCGTGGATAGAGCCTGAAATTCTTTATTGGACATCACGCAAATAAATTCAGCTTTTTTGTTAATAGACCATGTAAGAAAAGAAGTTCGAACGTCGAGTGTAAACGCAGTTTGGTCCATTTTCGTTATTTTATGAGAAGGAAAATGGTCTGGTTTAATCCTAAAATAGAAAAAATCTCGATCGGGCACAAAAATTCTGCTCCACTTTTCCAATGTGTCTTGAGAGATTGTATATGTCTTAATAGTTTTCATAGCTACTCCTAATAAACGATAAATATTTAGAATATGATAATCTAATACTATCAGTTATTTACATATGTTAGTAGACTCCATGAAAACAAGTTCAGTTAGATGAAAGCGGGAGAATTAATAGTGAAATTAAAAGATATGGCTAGGAAAATGGCAGCTATTTATAAAGAGAATAAAAAAGTGCAGGCTGTATTACTGGCAGGGTCTGTGTCAAGAGGCTGGGAAGACAAATACTCAGATATTGAACTGAATATTTTCTGGTCGGAACCTCCAACTGATGAAGATCGAATGTTGCCGATTAGCGCGATAAATGGATCGATTATAGAATTTCATCCGTTTGAAGAGGAAGAATGGGCAGAGAGCTATTTAACGTCTCAAAATGTAAAGCTTGAGATCAGCAGTTTCTTAACATCTACAGCACATAAGTGGATAAAAGAAGTAGTGAAAGAGTATGAAGTGGATTACGGCAAACAGTGCATGGCTTCATCCGTGTTTTATGGAGTGAGTTTATACGGAGATCGTGTGATTAGTGTACTGAAAAAAGAAGTTGAGGTGTATCCAGATCAATTAGCCCGAAACATGATTGAAGAAAATCTAGCTTTATGGAGTAGGTGGAACAACCGTTATGCTTTATTAGATAGAAACGAGTGGATCATGTTGTATGATCTGATGGTGGGTGTACAGAAGAAACTTCTCGGAACACTATTCGGTTTAAATAAACTGTATATTCATCATCCGTCCTTTAAGTGGATGCACAAATACAGCGAGATATTCACAATAAAGCCAGATCATTTTGATAAACGGCTATCACGTATTCTCATTGGAGATGTTCATGAGAGTATAAAAGAGTTAGAACTGTTGATTCAAGAAGTTTTTAACCTTGTGGAGAAACATTACCCCGACCTTCCATTTTTAACAGCTTACAAAGAGAAGATGAGCTTTGTTCGGCCGGAAAATAAAGGCTGATTCCAAGTATAAAAAATTCATTATGCATACACAATAGAAATAGCCATCCGGGTGGATTCGTCTTCTCGGGTGGTTTTTTATTTTTTTTGCATACTCACCGCATGTCCTGTGAAAAGGAAGCGATGAGGACGAAAATCAATACAACGAATAATAAAAAAATTAAGTTTAACCGTTGACAAAATGAGGTAAATAGAATATAAATAAATTAACAATAAACAGTTTGTTAATTAAAAGGAGGGGCACCATTGTCTAATAAGCAAGCATTAAAACAATACGACATCAAAAAATATCGAACACCTGATGGTTACACTTCCGATATTTGCGTCTTTACAATAATTTCAGAAAAAAATGAGGCATATAAACCTCCTACGATGGATCTTAAGATCATGTTGATCAAAAGAGCGGCACTTGATTCAGAAGGAAATATGAACATTGAAGCAAACAAGTGGGCAATTCCAGGAGGTTTTGTGCAAGATGATGAAACGGGCTTTCAAGCAGCTAAACGAGAGTTAGAAGAAGAGACGAATATCTCTGGAATCCATATTAAACAATTTGGTGTTTACGACAAACCTGGCCGAGATCCTAGAGGTTGGATCATCTCGAACGCTCATTATGCAATTGTTCCTGATACGTATCTATCGCTAAGAAAAGCACAAGATGATGCAGCTGACATTGAGTTGTTCTCTATAAAAGATGTAATGGATCTGGAGCTAGCGTTCGATCATAAACAAATCATTGCAGATGCGATTCAAGTGATCACAAACGATCTGCTCCAAACAACTGTAGCTAAGAATTTCTTACCTGAAAACTTTACGTATTCTGAACTTCAGGCTGTATTAAGAACTGTAACGAATGATCCTGCGATATTAAGTGATTCATCATTTTCCAGAAAGATAAAATCTCTTCCTTTTATTCAAGAAGTACAAGGAAAAACAACAACAAGAACATCAAAGAGAGCAACAAAACTTTATACATTTATTGAGATGGATGTAATAAAGCCAATCTATACAGCGCGTTATTAATTGAATTTTTTTACCGACTATAATTAACAGATTGTTAATAGTTAACTAAACACAAATAGGAGGAAATATTATGAAAAAAGCGTTAATCAATATTGACTACACATTTGACTTTGTGGCAGATGAAGGTGCACTAACTTGTGGAAAACCAGGTCAAGATGTTGAAAATGAGATTACTTCTATTACGGAACAATTTATTAATAACGGTGATTTTGTTGTTTTTGCTATAGATCAGCATCATACCGATGATAAGTTTCATCCAGAAAATGAGCTTTTCCCTCCACATAACATTGAAGGTACGCCTGGGCGTGAGCTTTATGGAAACCTTCAAAAAGTCTATGAAACACACAAAACGAAATCCAATGTTTATTGGATGGATAAGACCCGATATAGTGCCTTCGCGGGTACAGATCTATTAATGAAGCTTCGTGAACGTGGTATTACGGAGGTTCACATCGTAGGAGTGTGCACAGACATCTGCTGTCTTCATACAGCTGTTGATGCTTACAATGCGGGACTTAAGATCGTTGTTCATGAAAAAGCAGTAGCGAGTTTCAACCAACCAGGACATGAGTGGGCATTAGGTCATTTTAAGAGCTGTTTGAACGCAAAAGTTATTTAAATTTATCTCTTGGGGGTAGTGAAAATTGAACAAAAAATATGCTGATGATAGTTTAACGCTGCACACAGATCTTTACCAGATCAATATGGCGGAAACGTATTGGGAGGACAATATCCATAACAAGAGAGCGGTTTTTGAAGTGTTCTTTCGCAAACTTCCTTTCGGGAACGGATATGCTGTATTTGCTGGATTAGAAAGAATCATAGATTATCTGAAGAACTTTACGTTTACAACAACTGATATCGATTACCTTCGAGATGAATTAGGGTATAAAGAAGATTATTTAGAATATCTAGAACAAGTGAAATTTACGGGTAACGTTCGATCTATGGTGGAGGGAGAACTGGTCTTTGCAAACGAACCAATCATACGAATAGAAGCACCGTTAGCAGAAGCTCAGCTTATTGAAACTGCCATTTTAAATATCGTAAACTATCAGACACTTATCGCTACAAAAGCATCCCGCATTAAACAAGTGGTTGGAGAAGAACGAGTGATGGAATTTGGAACACGCAGAGCTCAAGAGATGGATGCAGCGATCTGGGGAACGAGAGCCGCGTTTATCGGTGGTTTTGAAGCGACGTCTAATGTTCGAGCAGGGAAACGGTTCGGCATACCAGTCGCAGGTACACATGCTCATGCACTCGTCCAAACGTATCGAGATGAGTATACAGCATTTCATAAATATGCTCAGCGACACAAAGACTGTGTGTTCTTAGTCGATACGTATGATACTTTGCGCTCTGGAGTGCCTACAGCGATTAAGGTCGCTAAAGAATTAGGAAACAAGATCAACTTTCAAGGAATTCGTTTAGATAGTGGAGACCTCGCTTACCTTTCAAAAGAAGCGAGAAAGATGCTTGACGAGGCAGGATTCACAGATACAAAGATTATCGCTTCAAATGATTTGGATGAGAATACGATCATCAATCTAAAAGCACAAGGTGCAAAGATCGATTCATGGGGAATCGGTACAAAACTGATCACAGCTTATGATCAGCCAGCCCTAGGAGCAGTCTACAAACTTGTCTCTATTGAAGACGAACAAGGAAAGATGGTAGACACGATTAAAATCAGCGGAAATCCAGAAAAAGTAACGACTCCTGGTTTGAAAAAAGTGTATCGAATCATCAATACACATAATAATAAATCCGAAGGCGACTACATTGCGCTGGAGAATGAAATGCCTCAAGAAGAGTCTAGACTTAAAATGTTCCATCCCGTTCATACGTTTATCAGTAAATTTGTGACAAACTTTAAAGCGAAAGAGCTTCATCAAGATATTTTTATAGAAGGTAACGTTGTCTATGAAACTCCTACTCTTAAAGAAATACAGCTCTTTGCCAAGGAGAATCTAGAAGTATTATGGGACGAATACAAACGTACGATGCATCCGGAAGAATATCCGGTTGATCTTAGTCAAGCGTGCTGGGACAACAAGATGAAAAATATTCAGGACGTGCAAGCAAAAGTATTGTCATTAATCGGAGAAGGAGAACCTCACAATGGGTAAGATTGGAATCTACGGCTCGTCTTTTGACCCTATAACGAATGTACATCTATGGACAGCAAGTACCGTGGCACATCGCTGTAAACTAGACAAAGTGATCTTCCTGCCATGCTCAAGTAAACGAAAAGATAAAACGATGAAGACGTCAGATGCCCATCGTTGGGAGATGCTTCAGCTTGCGATCTCAAATAATCATACATTTCTAGCCGATGATCATGAGATACTGCAAGAAGCTTGGGAAGTATACACGTATTACACGATGGAACATTTTAAACAAAAATATCCTAATGATGAAGTGTACTTTATTATGGGAGCGGATCTGTTGGTTGATATTGCAGAGGGTAAGTGGAAGTATGATGATGAGTTAATCTCGAATAATAAATTTATTGTGATGGCAAGAGACGAGATCAATATGGTCAAAACGATATCTCGTTCACCCATCCTAAGAAATCATGATGATGGCACAAAATTTCATCTGATCGATAAAGGGCTGTCTATGGAGATCAGCAGCACCTATATACGTGATGAATTTTCTAAGGGTGGCGAACCAAGGTATCTGTTGCCTAATGCTTGTTATGAATATATAAAAAAACATGAACTGTACTCTTCATGACGAGTGGAACAATCATAACAACAGCTGACTTAAGAAGGTATTCTGAGAATTACCTTAGAGTCAGCTGTTTTTTTGTATTTTGTTAAATATTTTTAAAAGAAGTTAACTTTCAGCTATTTTTGGAAAAAATATAAATAAACTAGTGAAAGATGCAAAAAACGTTTACGGGACTATTGATTTAGGGAAGAGCCTTATAAATACCTTATGAGCGTATGGAGGATTATAGATGGCTACCGTAATAAAAGGAGAATACAAACACGTGAACTGTGATAGTGAATATGGCACATTAAAGAAAGTGATTGTGTGTGAACCAAGATATATGAAGATCGATGAAATAATCAATGAAACACAGCGTCATTTCGCAAAAGACAACATCAACATGAAAAGAGCGATGAAACAGCATCAGCATTTCGTGGATACGATGAGAGCAAACGGTGTAGACGTTTATAAACTTCCTGCGATGGAGAAGTTCCCTGAACAAGTTTTTACGCGCGATATTGGGTTTACAATCGGTGAAACAGTATTCGTATCACGCATGGGAAGCAATATTCGCGACGGAGAAGAGAAAGTATTACGAAACTGGTTATTAGAACATCAGATTAATCTTTCTTTGATCGAGGGGGACCGTATTGAAGGCGGAGATGTTATCGTGCATGGCGATACCGTTTATATCGGGGTGAGTGGCAGAACGTCTGAGGAAACCATTCAAGAACTTCAATCACAGCTGCCTCATATGAATGTTGTCGCTGTACCATTCGATCCTATTTACCTACATCTCGATTGTGTTTTTAACATTTTATCTGAAGAAGATGCGTTGATCTATAAACATGCTTTTGAGGAAAAAGACTACCAAATGCTTGCCTCAAAGTTTAATGTAATTGAAGTAGAGAAAGAAGAGCAATTCACGATGGGTACGAACGTCTTATCCATTGGAAATAAAAAAGTTTTGAGCCTTCCTGTAAATAAAAATGTTAATGCTGCACTTCGTGAAAGAGGATACGAAGTTTTAGAAGTCGATATCTCTGAAATCATAAAATCAGGTGGTTCGTTCCGCTGCTGTTCGATGCCGTTATATCGAGAAGAGATGCATTAAATTGTTCAAAATTAGTCTTTGCCGCAGGGCAAAGGCTTTTTTTGTGTTTTTTAACGCTCGATGAATTTTCCTAATAATAATTTGGCAAGCAGGCACAAATTTGTGAGGTTTTTACCACATTTGTTCCTTTATCTGTTGATGTGATTGAACGATAAGACTAAATTTATCAATTTGAGTCATGAAGAAGAATACTCAGTGGCTTATCGGTGAAAATTACGTTTTATCAGGTGAAATGCGCATGAACACAGGTGAAAAATCAGACATCTCAGGTGGTCAAAGCTTATTTACCGGTGAACGTGTAATAAATATAAAAACACGTACCGTAAAACATAATAACTGCTTAATACACTTATTTTGATTGATGATTGGAGTGCAAGCTACGTGCCTGCCACTTGGGAATCATCTTTCACAATATAGCAACAATCTTCTATACAAAGAGCTTTCTAAAGGATTATTGCTCTACAATTTAAATAAGGAACTTGGATGTCCAAGTTCCTTGCTATATTTCTATTTGTGAGCTTTCTTCCTCAGTCGTGAAAGAAGTACTCTGAAGGGGAAGTACGATGGTGAAGGTCGTAATGCTATCATCTGATGAACAGCTGATTGACCCGTTATGTTTTTCAATAATTTTTTTGCACACGAAAAGGCCAATACCCGTGCCTAATTCTTTTGTTGTAAAGAACGGCTCGAAGATCGTACTGATTGTTTCGGGTGGAATAGCTGGGCCGTTATTAGAAATAGTAATATGTACGTTATCAGTATCTTCAATCTTGCTAAAAATCATGATTCGGCGATTCTGTCTCATTTGGCGCAGTGCATCGATGGAGTTCATGATAAGATTGAGCAGTACTTGTTTCAACTCGTCCTTGTGTGCCCGCAAAGTAATCGTAGGATCGATACGCGGAATGACTGTAACGTCTGCATCCACTAAACTTGGATACATGAAATCTAGAATATCTGTGAATAAATCTTCTAAAGCAAAATCTTCCGCTTCCCGTTCTTGAACCCCTTTTCTTGAGGCATGAAGAAACTGAGAGATACGAAAGTTCAATTGGGTTAATTCATGACTGATGATATCGATGTATTTCATGTTAGGGTTCTCTTGCTGCATAAGTTTTACGAAACCCATTACTGCTGTCAAAGGATTTCTGAACTCATGTACAAAACTAGATGACATCTGTCCTAAAATGGTTAACCGTTCTTTGTGACTTTGGTCGATAAATACTGTTTTTTCCTCAATCTCAATATCCTTCAGCTCCGTATACTTCTTAACGGCATGATATAAAAATTCATCAAAAAGAGAATTGATCGTTTCAATCACAGGCTGCAACTGTTCAATGGATATACCAGAGCCCGTCACGAAACGAACGATCTCACTTCGCCCTAGGTTCACATTGTATACAAATTCCCCTATATTGATCTTAGCTTCTAACCGCTGAACAGCGACTTGATGTGCGAGGCGCATAATTTCTTCGGGAGATAGTTTAGTTCGTAAGGATTGTTTAACTAGCTCAACCATATGCAAGGCATTCTCTGTAACTTTTTCTTTATGTACATCATGGTTTGAAATCACGATTCTCTGGTGCCAATCATGTAAGTAAGTAGGCAAGTTATCATCCATATATGTGATTAGACTTTCTGTTATGTCCACCGCTCGCACCTCTTTCAACATTAAAATCATGGAAAGAATAAAATATGAATCAGCTAACGTTTGTTATATAAAAGTATTTATACTACATATAGTAATGGAAATATAGACGAAATGCCATATGCTGTTTACAAATTTTTCATTAAATTATGAAAATAGGTAGGTAAATCGACACGAGACCACGAAAACTATCATTAACCTCCAGTCTTTACTTCTTCTTTATGAATGAATACTATCCCTTTTAATTTTCTAACTATTCAAAATATATTTTGAATAATTTCACATTATGAAATTTCGACATTGTATAAGTCTGCCTTTTTCAATACGATGAACGCATATTGAAAGGGGTGGTAGTTAAGCTGAATTCAACTAAATCGTATCCGTTTGAGGGGGAGAATTGGTGATTTCATCTGTCCAAAAAATTTCAAGGATATTAAATTGTTTCAACAAAGATGAACCAGCACTTGGAAACTTGCAGATTGCTGAAAAACTTAATATGAATGCGAGCACCGTCCATCACTTGGTTCGCACACTTTGCTCAGAAGGTATACTGATTCAAGACAGTCAGAAAAAATATAGACTAGGTTGGAAATTGCTAGAATGGAGCAACCATGTCATGTATCAGCAAGACATTAACACAGAAGCGCTTCCATTGTGTGAAGGTCTAGTCAGAAGGTTTAACACAACTGTACATATCGGAATGCTAGATCGTGGTGAAGTGCGCTTCGTTTTAAGAGTAGCTTCATCAAATTCAGTAGCTGTCCCCACTTTTATCGGCGATACTAAACCTGCGTATTGCACAAGCACAGGAAAAGTATTGCTAGCTTTTAACCCCTCCATGATTAAGCCGACCATATCAAGGGGATTGCTTCGCCGCGCTCCTAATACCATTACATGTGTTGAAAAATTAAAGAATGAGCTTGATGTAATAAGAACAAATGGTTATGCCATCAGCAACAACGAAAACGAGATGGGGTTGTATGGAATTGCTGCCCCAATTAAGTCTTATACAGGACAAATTATTGCTGCACTTAATATGGTAGGACCCGTATCTTATATGTTGAGCCAAGATACCCCAACAATGATTCATCATGTCGTAAAAACTGCAGAGTCGATCTCAAAAGAACTCGGTTTTATTAGCATTTTATGATAGCGCTTACATAATAAAAAGGGAGTTGGTAGGGTTGAAAAGGTTAAGAATTGTAAGCGCTTTCTTATATATTTGAAACAAATTAATACTTCTATTCATAGAGGAGGCATATGGAATGGGAATTAGAACTGGTGCTCAATATATTCAAGCATTACAATCTCGTTCACCAGAAATTTGGTTAGAGGGCAGGAGAATAACTAATGTAGTGAGTGAACCTGTTTTTAAGCAGCCAATTCAAGAGATCGCGAAATTGTACGATATGCAGCACGATCCGCAATATCAAGATTCCATTACACATATTTGCAAAGAGACGGGTGAGCGAGTCAACAACGCGTTTTTACACCCGACAACCTATGAAGAATTGATGGCAAGAAGCGAGTTGTTTGAAATCTACGCAAAATCTACTTTTGGGCTAATGGGCCGAACTCCCGACTTCCTGAACGTCGTTGTAACAGGTATGGCACACAATGGCTGGTTCCTCGATCAATACAATCCGGAATGGTCTGTAAATATAAAAAACTACTTTAACTACATACGAGACAATGATTTGTTTTTAACACATGCAATCATTAACCCGCAAAACGACCGAAGTAAAAACTCACATGGACAAAAGGATATGTTCACTCATCTAGGTGCTGTTGAAGAAACGCCTGATGGTTTGATCGTTAGGGGAGCAAAAATGCTGGCAACTCTAGCACCGATTACAGATGAAGTCATCATCTACTCGTTCCCAGGCTTCGCACCTGGAGACGAGCGATATGCCCTTGCTTTTGCAGTGCCTGTGGATACGCCAGGGCTTAAACTTATTTGCCGTGAACCGATGCAGGACGGTAAGCGATCACAGTTTGATCATCCCCTTGCTTCGAGATTTGAAGAGATGGATGCTTTGCTCGTCTTTAATGACGTACTTGTCCCTTGGGATCGCGTGTTTCTTTATAACAACGTGGAAGCAGCTAACCTTTTGTATCCGAAGACAGGCATTGCCCAGCAGCCTGCTCATCAGTCAGGTGTAAGAGGATATGTGAAACTAGCATTTGCAACAGAAGTCGCTTGTAAGCTAGCAGACTCAATTGGTGTAGATGGATACTTGAATGTACAAAACGACTTAGGTGAACTTGTACAGAACGTGGAGGTTATTCGATCTTTATTACGAGTAGCTGAATATGAATTTGAAACAACTGCGTCTGGTGAAGTAATGCCGAATGCAGCGGCGCTTGAGACGATCAGAGGCATGCTTCCTAAAATGTATCCAAGAGCGATCGAGGTCATTCAGATCATTGGTGCTGGTGGGTTGCTTATGTCACCGACTGGGAATGACTTTAACGCTCCAGAAATCCGAAGTGAGATAGATAAGTACTATTTAGGGCGTGATGGTGTGGATTCTCTTGAACGCGTTAAGCTGTTCAAGCTTGCATGGGATCTGTGCGGAGAAGCTTTTGGGCAGCGACTTGTACAATATGAGCGCTATTATACGGGAGATCCAATCCGTAAGAGAGCCATTTTCTACAACGGTTATAAAAGAAAAGCGAAGTTCTCTATGGTTGATGAAGCACTTTCCGTAACAAATGAATTCGTGAAGGACCAGCCTAAGCTGGCTAAATAAAGGGAGGAAATCGTAATGAGTACAACGACTTTAAAATCTTTTAACCTATTAAAATGGATCGATGAAAACAAAGATCTTCTCAAGCCCCCAGTTAACAACAAAGTGATCTGGCAAGATTCCGAATTTATCGCCATGATCTTAGGCGGTCCGAACAAAAGACGTGATTTTCACGTCGATCCTTCTGATGAATTCTTTTATCAAATCAAAGGCAGCTGTTACGTAGAGATCATCAATAAGCACGGTAAGCGTGAAGTGGTTGAATTAAAAGAAGGAGACGTGTTCATGCTTCCGGCAATGGTTCCTCATTCCCCGCATCGTGTGGCGAATTCTTATGGTCTCGTAATTGAGCGTAAACGCGCACAAGGTGAGCTTGAAGACTTCGTTTGGTTCTGTGACCGCTGTGATTCTGAGATGCATCGCGTGACCGTGCAATTGAGTGATATTGAGAAACAAGTTAAAGAAGCGATCCACAGCTTTAACTCGAATGAACGAGTTCGTCTATGCAAAGACTGCGGTTATCAGATGCCTGAAAACGTGGAGGAATGGAAGTGCTAAGAATCGACTTTCACACACATATCATTCCAGAGTCGTTTCCTGACTTTGCCGAAAAATATGGTGGAGAAAGGTGGCCGGTGTTAAACCGGACTTGTACTTGCGGCGCATCCATTATGGTAGGCGGAAAAAACTTTAGAGATGTTACCGATCAGGTGTGGGATCCGAAAAAAAGAATACAGGACATGGATCGCGAAGGGGTAGACATTCAAGTGCTATCCCCGATCCCTGTTACATTCTCGTACTGGGCTCCACCTGAACAAGCGGAAATGATGGCAAAAATCCAGAACGACTTTATAGCCGAAACCGTGAATGAATATCCCGACCGCTTTGCTGGTCTAGGAACGGTTCCGATGCAGAATTCAGAAACAGCAATCCGTGAGATGGATCGCTGTATGAACGAGCTTGGACTTCATGGGATCGAAATTGGAACAAATATAAATGGACAGAATCTTGATCATCCTGACTTTATTCCGTTTTTTGAGATGGCAGAAAAATGGGAAGTGCCGCTTTTTATTCATCCGTGGGAAACGCTTGGGAAAGAACGGATGCCAAACCATAACTTTATGTACACGATCGGGATGCCGAGTGAAACGGCATTAGCTGCAGCTTCACTTATCTGGAGCGGCATGATGGAAAAATTCCCTAAACTAAAAATTTGTTTTGCTCATGGCGGCGGTTCGTTTCCTTACTTAATTCCACGCCTTGATCAAGGATGGCAGGTGTGGCCGCATCTGCGTCTTACAACACATCCGCCGAGTCATTATGCAAAACAGTTTTATTTTGATTCATTAAATTACGATCAAATGAACATCCGCTATATGATGGAGCGATTCGGTTCAGACAAGATCTTTATGGGTTCTGATTATCCGTTTCTATTGCGTGAAGTGAATCCCGGAAAAGTCCTGGATGAAACGCTTGAGCTGACGGATGAACAGCGCAAAGGGATGTTTGGCGGAAACGCTGCTGAGTTTTTAGGTCTTGGAAAACGAAAGCGGGGTGCAGTTGTTGCAAGTCATGCAAACACCGGAGGATAAGCTTGAAGCGTTAGGTATCGTCCTGCCAGAAGTGCGCAGAGCTGTTGGGAACTATGTTGGCTGTGTAAGGGTAGATAATCTTCTTTTTACAGCCGGACAAGGTGTCGATCAATATCACGGAAAGCTAGGAAGAGACTTATCTGTAGAGGACGGATATGCCGCTTCTCGCCAATCCATGCTGAATCTGTTGGCAGTCGTTCAGAACGAGCTTGGAAGTTTAAATAAAGTGAAACGTATTGTAAAGATTCTTGGATTCGTGAATTGCACCGAGGATTTTATCGAACAGCCAAAAGTGATTAACGGTGCGTCCGATCTTCTTGTTGCTGTTTTTGGAGAAAGAGGTAAACATGCTAGATCAGCCGTAGGCATGGCCCAGCTACCTGGTGGAACAGCGATTGAAATTGAGATGATTGTTGAAGTGGAAGATGAGAAGGGGGACTAACAAATGAAAGCAGAAACCCTCACACTGCAAGTGAAAGTGAATAACGCAAAATTGTTCATTGACGGAGAATATGTGGATGCATTTTCAGGAGAAACCTTTGAATCCATCAATCCAGCAACAAATGAGAGGTTAGCTCTAGTTGCAAACGGCAGTGAACAAGATGCCAAACGAGCGATTCAATCTGCGAAAAATGCTTATGATAGCGGCGTCTGGAGCAAGATGCCTGTAGAAGAACGATCTGATATTTTATGTAAAATGTCAGATCTTATTATGGAAAACGTAAATGAACTTGCGATGGTTGAGACGCTCGACGTAGGAAAGCCAATCAAAGAAAGCCGTGGATTTGATATTCCGAGAGCGGCTTCCAATTTCCGTTTTTTTGCTGAGATGTCCAAGTACATGGTGAGTGAGCATTATGACAAACACAACATCATGTCGTACGCCAAATACAGTCCAGCAGGAGTTACAAGTCTGATCATCCCTTGGAATTTGCCGTTCATGCAGATGACGTGGAAAGCATCAGCAGCACTAGCGGCTGGAAACACAGTTGTCGTTAAGCCCGCATCTTACACACCACTTTCTGCAGTAATGTTCGGAGAAATCGCCAATAAGGCAGGTCTGCCACCAGGTGTACTAAACATTATCACTGGACCGGGAAGTACGATGGGAGCTGCGATGACGACTGATCCAAACGTCCGCCGCATCTCGTTTGTTGGTGAATCGAACACTGGGAAAACGATTATGAAAAACGCGGCTGAAAACCTGATTCCTGTATCGCTTGAGTTGGGTGGAAAGTCGGCAAACATCGTTTTTGAAGATGCCGATCTGGATGAAGCGGTAAAAGGGTCTATTGATGCGATCTACCGAAATCAAGGGGAGATCTGCCTTGCAGGATCGCGTTTGCTTTTACAAGAAAGTATCTATGACCAGTTTATGGACAAATTTGTGGATGCTGTAAAAAACATTAAAGTAGGTGACCCAAAGCAGGAAGAAACAGACATGGGTGCACTCGTGTCAAAAAGTCACTTGGAAACCGTGGAAACATATGTAGACATCGGTATAAAAGAAGGAGCAAAGCTTGCTTATGGCGGTAAACGGGTTGAGGCTCTTGGGAACGGAAACTTCTATGAACCTACCGTCTTATATGACGTGAACAACAAGTGGCGTGTAGCACAAGAGGAGATTTTTGGGCCTGTGCTCGTTGTTATCCCGTTTAAAACAGAAGAAGACGCGATTCGTATCGCAAACGATTCACAGTACGGATTGGCGGGGGTTGTATGGACGAACGATTTACGCCGCGCTCAGCGTGTTTCGGCTGCCGTAGATTCAGGTCTGTTGTGGGTGAACTGCTGGTACATAAGAGACCTGCGTACGCCTTTTGGTGGTTCGAAGGCAAGTGGTATCGGGCGTGAAGGCGGTAGACACAGCTTCGAGTTTTATTCGGAGGCAAAGACGATTACGATGAAGCTTTAGAGAGTGGTTGAACACTGCTTTTGTAAGTAGTTGATTTGCGCTCCAGGTTACTCGCTTTCCGCGGGGCAGGGCGGTGAGCCACATTCGGACGTTTCACTCTTAAGTGTCTCACCTGCCCACCTGTCCCGCAGGAGTCTCGCACCTTGCGCTCCAATCAACTTGCAGGTGATGAAAAAAACAAAAGCAACAATCCATAGGAAAGACAATGGTGCTCCTGCGTCTACAAGCAATGCGCCCGAAACATCTTCCCACGTCGCTTGCCTTGCAAGAAAGGTTATTAGGTGATAGGCACGCACCCGACGCTCCAATCAACTTCAGCAAAGCATTTAACAATTGTGCCATCTTTAAAAGTTTATGTATACAGCACTTTAGTGAAACGTGATTGGACTCCAGTCGCGTTTTGCTCTATGAAAAGACTGTTTTTAATAGAACTATGTTTAATTCTACTTTGATAAGTTGATAGGAGTGGAAGATGAGTGACTCTCGGCTAGGACAAGGGGGAAGGTGAGAGCCTTAGGGCGCAAAGTGGCAAGGGGCTCACCGCCTGCCCCGCGGAAAGCGAGCATCTGAAAGGAAATCAACGACTTTCAAAAGCAATAAGGATTGATAAAGAAGCTTTGAAAAAAGAAAGGAGGAAGTAAAAATGCAGAAACAAGTGATTTCGAAATTAACAGAAGAACTTTTAGAAGCAGAAGAGAAGCTGACTCCGGTAGAGCCGCTATCTACGCGTTTCCCAGAACTGTCGGTTAAGGATTCATATGAAATTCAGCTTGAATGGGTTGAAAGAAAGCTTGAAGAAGGTCGTATAGTGATCGGAAAAAAAGTAGGGCTTACGAGTAAAGCGATGCAAAATTTGCTTGGAGTAGATGAACCGGATTACGGCCATCTGCTCGATCATATGAAGGTTTCTACAGGGGCTGTTCTGTCTAGAAAAGATTTCATTCAACCAAAAGTTGAAGCAGAGATCGGCTTCATCTTAAAAGATGATTTGCAAGGTCCAAACGTTACCTATATAGACGTCTTAATGGCTACCGAGGCTATCGTACCTACATTAGAGGTCATAGATAGTAGAATAGAAGATTGGAAGATACAGCTAGTAGATACGGTTGCAGATAACGGTTCATCAGCAAGAGCAGTTGTTGGTAAACCTTTTTATGAGTTGGATCAGATTGACCTTCGCATGCTAAGTATGACGCTGTTAAAGAATGGTGAGATCACAGCAACAGGAGCAGGTGCGGCTGCCTTAGGTCATCCGGCACATGCTGTTGCTTGGCTCGTTAACAAACTAGCAGACTATGGTATGTCATTAAAAGCGGGTGAACTGATTCTACCAGGAGCTCTATCAGGTGCAATCGACATAGATTCGGGTGATGAAGTGACTGCTACATTTGGAAAGCTAGGCACTGTAAGTATCTCATTTTGTGAATAAAATCCAGCATAGAAAGGATCAGCCACAGTGAAAAAAGTAAAGGCGGCGATTATTGGTTCGGGCAATATTGGCACAGACTTAATGTATAAACTCCAAAGAAGTGATGATCTTGAACTTACAGCAATGTTCGGAATCGATATGAAGTCTGAAGGGTTAAGGCGTGCAAACTCTGCTGGATACCGAGTGTTTACAAATGGCATTGATGACTTTATTGATAGACCAGATCTGGCTGACATTGTGTTTGATGCAACTTCAGCTAAAGCTCATCTTCGTCATGCACAACTTTTAAAAGATATGGGAAAGACTGTGATAGATCTTACTCCTGCGGCGATTGGCCCCTTCGTATGTCCTCCTGTTAATTTTAGTGAACATATAGAATCACAGAACATTAATATGATTACGTGCGGCGGACAAGCAACAATTCCGATTATCCATGCGGTCAATTCTGTTGCAGATGTCTCGTATGGAGAGATCGTTGCAACGATCTCATCATCAAGTGCAGGACCAGGAACACGTGAGAACATCGATGAATTCACACTAACTACGAGACGTGGAATTGAGGAAGTCGGCGGAGCGGAGAGAGGAAAAGCAATCATCATCCTAAATCCAGCAGATCCCCCTATTCTCATGAGGTCGACGATATATTGCGAAGTTAAAGAGATAGATGAAGATAAGATACGAAAAGCAATCTGCGAAATGGAAAACAGCGTTAAAAGCTATGTACCTGGCTATCGAGTGAAAAGTGATCCTCTATTCGATGGGAATCGGGTAACGGTATTTGTTGAAGTAGAAGGAGCCGGTGATTATTTTCCGAGATATGCTGGGAATCTAGATATTATGACCTCAGCTGCAAGACAAGCTGGCGAAATGGTTGCGAAGCGTTTGATAGGAAAGTCGAACATGAATAAGGCGGTGACAGCAAATGATGCGTAAAAGCGCGTTGCCTCTAAAATTTACAGAAGTCTGTCTGCGTGATGGCAGTCACGTTATGTCGCATCAGTTCACAGAAAGACAAGTATATGATGCGGCAAAGTCACTTGATGAAGCAGGTATGCATTACATCGAGGTCAGCCATGGCGATGGATTAGGCGGTTCCACCTTGCAGTACGGAAGATCTCTTATCGATGAGATGAAGTTAATAGAGACAGCGGCTGGAGTATGTAAAAATGCAAAAATTGCCGTCCTCTTAATTCCGGGGATTGGAACCGTTCATGAATTAAAGAAGGCACATGAGTTGGGAGCTAGTCTCGTTCGTGTTGCAACTCATGTTACAGAGGCTGATGTTTCAGCCCAACATATACACATGGCTCGTGAACTGGGAATGGAAGTATGCGGGTTTTTAATGATGGCCCACTCGGCTCCTGTTCAAAAGCTTGTTGAACAAGCAAAGTTGATGGAGTCATATGGTGCAGAAGGTGTTTATGTAACCGATTCTGCAGGAGCATTATTGCCGCATGAAGTAAAAGAAAAAATTGCGGCTTTGCGGGGATCACTTGATATTGAAGTCGGATTTCACGCACATAACAATCTATCAGTAGCAGTTGCTAATACACTTGTTGCGATTGAAGAAGGAGCGACACGCATCGATGGAAGTGTCCGCTGTTTAGGTGCAGGAGCAGGAAATACGCAAACAGAGGTATTGCTTGCTGTACTTGAGCGCATGGGAATACACACAGGTATTGATCTCTACAAAATGATGGACCTAGCAGAAGATGTAATCGGACCGATGCTGCCGGGTGCACAGGAAATTCGAAGAGGAAGTTTAGCTATGGGATATGCAGGGGTTTATTCAAGCTTTCTTTTGCATGCAGAACGTGCGGGTAAACGCTTTGGTGTGGATTCAAGAGATATCTTAATAGAATTAGGCAAACGAAAAGCCGTAGGTGGCCAAGAGGATCTAATCCTAGAAGTTGCAGCTGACCTAAAAGCCAAACTGGAGGTGTAGAAGATGACGGTTACGAATAAGACGAAAGTGGATTTGGTTGATTATCTGTTAAGAGCGGAAAGTGATGTGACGGAAGTGGTCAAGATTACAGACCAATATCCTGAACTATCTATTGAAGAAGCATACGATCTGCAAAAAAAATTGATCGAAAGACGCATGGAGAAGACACAAACAAAGCGTATAGGCATTAAGCTTGGACTAACGAGTAAAGCAAAGCAAGAGATGATGGGTATTCATGAAGCGATTTACGGTTATCTGTTGAGTGATATGCTCGCATTCGAGTGGGAACCTCTTCAGCAACACCGTCTCATCCACCCAAAAGCTGAACCAGAGATCGCTTTTATCATGGGTGAAGATTTAATAGGAAAAGATGTGACAGCATCAGATGTTATGAATGCAGCAAAGTATGTGGTAGCTGCGATCGAAGTGATCGACAGCCGTTACAAGGACTTCCGTTTTACACTTCCGGATGTTGTGGCAGACAATTGCTCATCAGCCAAATTAATTTTAGGCAGCAAGCTAGTTCGTCCTGAAGAACTTGATCTGGCGAATATCGGAATGGTGATGAGTAAGAATGGAGAGATGATGACAACCGGTGCTGGTTCGGCTGTTCTTGGACATCCTGCAGAAGCGGTAGCTTGGGCTGTTCAAAAGCTTGCCGAGCGTGGTGAAGGTTTATGTAAAGGAGATATCGTTTTGAGCGGGGCATTATCTGAAGCGATCGCTTTTGATATGGATGATACAATCGTCGCACAGTTCGATGGTCTAGGTTCTGTTACACTTTCTTCGAGATATGTGAAGTAGGTGAAGAATGATGCCGATTATTCAAGTTCAAGTGATAGAAGGTCGTACAGATGAACAGTTGAGCAACCTGATGGATCGCTTAACGGTGGCAGCTGCTGAATCATTGGATGTAAAAAAAGAACAAGTCCGCGTGCTGATCCAAGAGATTCCCAACAAACATTGGGGAGTAGGCGGAAAACCAAAGCGTTAAGAGCGAGAGATGAGACCCTTTGCTAAGCAAAGGGTTTTCTTTTTTTGTTTGTGAGCGATTCTTAAGATTTGTGAGCGATTCTTGAGATTTGTGAGCGATTCTTGAGATTTGTGAGCGGTTCTTGAGATTTGTGAGCGATTCTTGAGATTTGTGAGCGATTCTTTAAATTTGTGAGCGATTCTTGGGATTTGTGAGCGATTCTTGGGATTTGTGAGCGGTTCTTGAGATTTGTGAGCAAGTCACGAGATTCACGACCGATACCAGAAATTCGTGCTATTTCTTATTCCTTTATTATAACCGCTCAATCTTCTCATGAAATAATCGGCATAGTACAATCTTGACATCACATACCCTTAAACGACATGCAATCGGAGGAGGGAGCTTTATGTTTAAACGCTTTAACCGGCTGGCGATCGAACTGCCGACACCGACCAATCCTGATGCGAATGCAGCAGCTGCAGTTCAAGAATTGCTAGGAGGCCGTTTTGGTGAGATGTCGACTCTTAATAACTATATGTATCAATCTTTTAACTTTAGAAAAAGAGGGAAACTTAAGCCGTTCTTTGACCTAGTCTCAAGTATTACTGCTGAAGAATTTGGCCATGTTGAGCTTGTTTCACACACGATCAACATGATGATCTATGGTACGACGCATCCTGGAGATGTGAACGACGCACCTATGGCAGCTGCTACCGATAAACGGAACACCCAGCATTTTATTGGTACGGCACAAACATCCTTTCCTTTTGATTCGATGGGTAAAGCTTGGAACGGCGATTATGTGTTCAGCAGTGGGAATCTACTTCTTGATCTTCTGCATAATTTTTTCTTAGAGTGTGGAGCAAGAACGCATAAGATGAGAGTTTACGAGATGACGAGTAACCCTGTTGCTAGAGAAATGATCGGCTATCTTCTTGTGCGCGGTGGAGTGCATGTTTTGGCTTACGCAAAAGCGATCGAGATGGTAACGGGTGTTGATATTAAAAAAATGCTTCCAGTTCCTGATCTAGAGAACTCAGCATTTGAAACGACGAGGAAATTTGAGGCTGAAGGGGTACACCGGAAGTTATATACGTTTAGTGATACGGATTATCGAGATATCGCGTTAATATGGGCAGGTCAGCATCCGTTAGGTGGTCCATTAGAAACGGTGATCGGTGCGCCAGCTGGTGCTCCGATGCCAGAATTACGTTCGATTTCTGAAGAGTTTGCACCAGGTATCTCTCATGAGGATTTTATGCAGATTGCTGAAAGACTGAAGAAGAATGCAGGAATAAGTTGATCAACCGGCGTGTAATCGTCGGTTTTTTTTGTGGTATGATTTATTAAGTTTATAGATTTTGTAAGAAAGTGAAGGGAAGTACGGTAGATGACATACAGACAAATTAAGTGGTTGATCCTGCTCATTCCAACAATTTCTGTTGGCTTATGGGAATACGTTAGACATACGGTGCTATTGCCTTATATATCTATGAGCATGGGAAACTGGCTCTCTACCATCATCGTATTTCTGGTTACGCTTTATTTTTTAAATATCTTGTTTGGTAGATTAGAGCGGATGCAGCAAGAACTTCAGAGAGAAAGGTCTGAAAAAGCGGTCTTAGAAGAACGAGAAAAAATTGCAAAAGAGCTTCATGATGGTATCGCACAGTCTTTATTTTTTCTCTCGGTTCAAGTGAATAAGTTAGGAAGTGAGTTTAGTAAAGATGATCATTCATATAATAAACTAAAAAAAACGTTGCAGCACATTCACGATGATACGCGAAGTGCGATTCAAAATCTTAGAAACTTACCGGCCGAAGCTGATATTTCGTGGACACGATCTTTGAATGCATTCCTCAATGATATGGAGTCGCAGCATGACATCGAGATACATCGCGATTGGAGTTTGAAAGATGAAGATCTTACTTCAAAAGAAAAGATCGAGCTTTTTGCTTGTGTACGCGAAGCGATCATTAATGTGATCAAACATGCAGACACGAACGAAGTATGGTTGAAAACGAGCACAACTCCAAAAGGTTGGATCTGTACCATAGTAGATTATGGATTGGGATTTGATTCCCATGAGCCAACAGAAGGATTCGGACTAAAAATACTACAAGACAGAGCGTATTCTATGGACTGGAAACTAAAGATCACCAGCACGAAAGGAAATACCACGGTTATGATTGAGAAGGAGGAACTTGCATGACACAGCCTATTCGTTTATTGATTGTAGATGATCATCATCTAGCTCGAGAAGGTGTGAAAGAGATTCTTGAGTGTCAGACTGAGTTTGAAATTGTTGGTGAAGCATCTAACGGAATACAAGCGATAGAGAAGACAAAAACTCTTATGCCCGATCTTGTTCTTATGGATATTTCTATGCCAAAGATGAATGGATTTGAAGCGACTAAAGAAATCAAGAAGCAGTTTCCCAACGTAAAAGTCGTCATCATGACGGTTTCTTACGACATTACGGATTGGTTTGAAGCTTTAAAGCGGGGGGCACAAGGATATCTTCTCAAAAATTTGAATACAGAAGATATGTTAAACGGATTAAAAGCTTATGCCATGGATGAAATACCGATGTCGAAAGAGATGGCTTTTCGCATTTGGAAAGAGTTTAAGAGGGATGGACAAGCAGAGCAAGCTCTATCGGTTCGGGAACAGGATGTGCTTCAACTGGTAGCAAAGGGACATTCCAATAAGGAAATCTCAAAAGTTCTCAATATCTCGGAGAATACGGTTAAAACGCATATGAAGAACATATTGGGAAAACTGCATCTAGAAAATCGTGTACAATTAGCGAGTTACGCTTACGATAACGGAATCGTTTAAATTCCAGTGTCATACAATTGACACAATTTTATTTTGGTAATCACCCTTTAGAGTGATTACCATTTCCAGCTTGTTGTTTATACTTTTCCATATTGAGTACGAATAAGGAGAAAATAAATATGCAAGCAACAGCTTATAAGTTACCAGAAAACAACGAGAATGCTTCAAAAAAAACCAACAGTCTCTATCAGACGTTTTGGAGATGGCATTTTTATGGCGGTATTATATTTGCACCTTTTTTGATTTTACTTGCTATTAGTGGAGCATTATATTTGTTCCAAGCTGAAATCGAAACGATGATCTATAAAGACAAGATCATTGTTCAAAAAGGCGATCAACCTCTTCCGCTCTCGCAGCAGATTGATAACGTTCAAGCGAAGTATCCTGATGCAGAAATCGGTTCGGTCAGACTTCCGAAAGAAGATAATCGAGCTACTTTAGTAAAAGTGATAGAAAATGATGTTGTTACACAGGTTTATGTAAACCCATACACAGCGTCTATAACAGGAACGATACTTGATGAAGATCATTTCAAAAATGTTGTCGCTAAGCTTCACAGTGAATGGATTGTTGGAGGAACGTTCATTAACCGGTTCGTTGAGCTAGCCGCATGTTGGACAATCATCATTTTGGTAACAGGGCTTTACATTTGGTGGCCAAGAAACAAGAAGACTTTCATGGGAACGATCTTTCCGCGCCTTAATAAGAATGGCCGCATGTTCTGGAGAGATCTTCACGCAGTGACAGCGTTCTGGCTGTCGTTGATGATACTAATCCTTATCGTTACTGGGCTGCCATGGTCAGGTGTGATGGGAGAACAGATCAATAAGCTGGCGACGAATGCAAATGCAGGTTATCCAACTTATGCATTTATGGCGCCAACGGCAGAAAAGACAACAGATGAGATCGCAGAAGATATTCCATGGGCAACGGAGAACAATCCAGCTCCAACATCAACAAAAGATGACGGATCACTTTCTGTTGATCAAGTGATGTACTTAGCTCAAGAGAACAAGATTCAAAAGCCTTACACGATTTCAATGCCAGCAGGAGAAGATGGCGTATTTACTGTTGCTTCTTCAAGAGATAAACCGAAAAATGAAGCTACCGTCTACTTTAACCAGTATAACGGAGAAATAGTAGAAGATGTTAGGTTTAGTGATTACGGCTGGATGGCTAAAGCGATTTCGATCGGAATTGCGCTGCATGAAGGTCATTATTTTGGTCTGGCTAATCAAATTTTAGGAGCAATAGCTGCTCTCGGTTTAGTAGCGATCGTCATCTTTTCTCTCATCATGTGGAAGAAACGTAAGCCTTCTGGAAAATTAGGAGTACCAAAAAAATCGGACAAGAAGCTAAAACCGTGGATCATCATCCTCATGGTCATAACAGGTATTGTTATGCCACTCGCAGGGATCTCTTTCGTATTCGTATTTTTACTAGATCGCTTTGTAATACCGCGAGTAAAACCACTTCAGGCTTGGTTGTCATAAAATTATTAGAGGTGAAGAAAAAATGAAAAGAATGATACTGATCTTTGGTCTAGTGCTGACGATGGCAATATTGTCAGCATGCGGTTCAGATGGATCAAAGGACGAACACGAGAATCATAAAAACCACGAACAACATAATAGCGAAAGCAAGAAAACGTCTCAGTCATTAGACTGGGACGTTCAGTCGTTTTCTTTTAAAGACCAAAACGAGGCTGAATTTGGATTGGAAGATTTAAAAGGGAAAGTGTGGATGGCGAATTTTATCTTCACGAACTGTACAACAGTATGCCCGCCTATGACAGCACATATGGCTAAACTTCAAGGAATGGCAAAAGAAGAGAAGGTTGATGTAGAATTTGTTTCTTTCTCTATCGATCCAAAAAGAGATAATGCTGATGCATTGAAGAAGTTTGGTGAAAACTATGACGCAGACTTTTCGAACTGGCACTTTCTTGGTGGCTATGAAGAGAAACAGATTGAACAGTTAGCAAGAGATTCATTCAAAACACCAGTTGTGGCTGATCCTAACTCAGACCAGTTCATCCATGCATCAGCCTTCTTCTTAGTAGATAAAGAAGGAAAAGTCGTATCCAGATATGATGGAGTAGAAAATACACCATACGAAGAGATAATTGCAGATATGAAAAATAGACTGAAAAAGTAAACCAGCTTTTTGGGGTAGTAGAAATAGAGCAAACACCCCGGTGGAAAAAGGAAAGCTGAGGAAAAGCAAAATAGTTGGGGGTCAGACCCCCAACTGTTTTTGCATTTGTTCACACAATAGTTATGGTTTGGAAGTCTATCTTCTACATACTTATGATAAAACTATAGGTAGAATCGTCATTATGTAATAATGGAGGTATATTCAGTTATGAATCCAATAAAAACGTTAAAAACGGTAGGGTATCTTGAAGGAGCTTCGTTCTTGATCCTTCTTTTCATCGCCATGCCGTTGAAGTATTTCTTAGATCAGCCGATGGCCGTATCAATTGTTGGTGCTCTACACGGTCTATTGTTCGTTCTTTATATTCTAGTCATTCTGTATGTGTATAACGTGAAGAAGTGGCCGATTATGCGTGCATTCTTGGCATTAGTTTCTTCTGTACTGCCTTTCGGACCATTCATTTTCGATCGTAAGTTTTTAAAAGATTAATACTGTTTGAGGGAGCCTCCTTATTTAGGAAGGCTCTCTTTTTTATGAGGTAAAAGGTAGAGAAGGTGTGTCATCATTTGTCGAAAAGCCTATATTTTTCGATTTTGACTTAATTGAAGCTGAATCAGACTTAATTATTTACTTTTAGACTTAATCGATAGCGTTTTTAGCTTAATTACTAGCGACCAAGACTTAATAAGCCTCCCCAGCAACACCACAGGCTAAAGATGTGCTTTCCACAGGAACACGAAACAGGTTGTTGTACTCCTCGGAAGGAATAGCTAAATTCCCAAAGCTCACTGAACAGATACCCATAGTAATTTTAAATCGTTTTGTTCCTACCATGTTAAGAATTCGTGTAAATTGTTTTAATTTTCTAATTTTCGGCTATTTATACTTTAATATGGTTTTTAACAGGAGGGACAATCTCATGATTAAAGCAATTCTACTTAATGCGTCTCTTAAAAGTGGGGATGAAGTCTCTAATACCGAAAGCTTGATGAACGAAGCGGTGCATATTTTAAATAAGAACAACATAGATACTGAGATGGTAAGGCTTGCTGACTACAGGATCGCCTATGGCGTATCAGCAGATGAGGGAGCGGGTGATGAGTGGCCAGAGATTTTTGAGAAAGTAAAGTCCGCTGATATTCTTATCATCGGAACACCACTTTGGCTCGGTGAAAAGAGCAGTCTTGCTACACAAGCAATAGAGCGGTTATACGGAGCAAGTGGCATGACGAACGAAAAAGGCCAATATATATTTTATAACAAGGTGGCAGGTGTTGTTGTGACAGGTAATGAGGATGGAGCGAAACACGCGAGTGCTTCTATTCTGTATGGCTTGTCTCACATTGGGTTCACCATACCGCCGAATGTGGATACATATTGGGTTGGTGAAGCGGGTCCAGGACCTTCCTATATAGAGGCGGAAGGCAACCATAATGATTTTACGATGCAGCACAATAAAATAATGACGTACAATCTGATTCACTTTGCAAAGCTATTAAAAGAACATCCTATTCCAACAGAAGGCAATGTGGTTGAAAGCAACAGCTAATTAAGGGAGGATATTTATGGCAATCGATCAGATAGCGGTAGAAAGATTAATTGGGCAATTCGAAAGGATCAGGTCATTATCAGAAAAACTAGCATCAAAACTTCAAAATGAAGATACGATCATTCAGGCAATGCCAGATGTGAGTCCGCCAAAGTGGCATCTTGCACACACGACATGGTTTTTTGAACGATTCATCTTAAAAGAAAAAAATTCCTCGTACATTCCTTTTAATCCTAAGTATGATTATCTTTTTAATTCCTACTATGAAACGATTGGCTCCTATCATCCCAGACATTCTAGAGGTGTGCTTTCCAGGCCCTCGATGGATGAAGTGTATGCGTATCGCGACTATGTAAACACAGAAATTTTGAGTCTTCTTAGAGACTATGGAGATGAGGTTCCAAAAGAAGTAGAAGATTTGATTGAGATCGGGCTTCAACACGAACAGCAGCACCAGGAACTTCTTTTAACAGATGTAAAATATAATTTTAGCTGCAATCCTTTACTACCTTCGTATACAGAATCTTCTTCTTCGCCTGATCACACAAATTCTAGGCAAAAATCACAAGTTACTGAAATTAAGATCGAAGGAGGACTCGTTGAAATTGGTTTTGATGGACCTGGGTTCTCATTTGATAATGAACGGCCTCGTCACAAGGTTTGGCTGAATGCTTATCAGATATCTTCCCATCCTGTAACGAACGGAGAATACCTTTCATTTATTGAGGCGGGGGGATATGAACAGCCTGAGCATTGGTTGTCGGATGGCTGGGCAACCGTTAAAAAAGAAAAATGGAAACATCCTCTTTATTGGCGTAAGAGCGAGGATGGCTGGTACACGTTCACATTAACAGGTGAAAAGAAATTGAATCTAGATGAACCTGTTTGCCATGTAAGTTTTTATGAAGCGGATGCCTTTGCTAGGTGGAGCGGAAAAAGGCTGCCAACAGAAGCAGAATGGGAATATGCAATGAGTTCCATTCCAATAGAAGGGAATTTTGTTGAGGAAGAATCTTATCATCCGATGACTAGTGAAACCCAGAATAAATCACCGATTAAGAAAGCATTCGGAGATGTATGGGAGTGGACCAGCAGCCCCTACACCTCGTATCCAGAGAGCAAACCTCTTGAAGGTGCGCTCGGTGAATACAACGCGAAGTTCATGTGCAATCAAATCGTGTTGCGCGGAGGATCATGTGCGACTTCGAAATGGCATATTCGACCTACTTATCGCAACTTTTTTCAAGCGGATAAAAGATGGCAGTTCAGTGGAATTCGTTTAGCGGGGGATCTCACATGAAAACGGTAAAATCGAACGTCCATTATCACATCGGAAACGAACCAGAAACCGATATGTACGGTGAGGTACTCCAAGGACTACAACAAGAGAAAAAATTCATTTCTCCCAAGTATTTTTATGATAAAAAAGGTTCAGAACTGTTTGAAGCGATTACGATGCTCTCAGAATATTATCCGACTCGAACAGAACTTCTGATTTTAAATAAATACAAACATGAAATGGCTAAAGCGATTGGAAGCGATACGGCACTCGTGGAGTTCGGAAGCGGGAGCAGTGAAAAAGTGAGGACGCTTCTTGAGGCGATGCCTGAACTTAAAGAATATGTACCGATTGATATCTCTAAAGATTTTCTGTATCAATCCGCACGAGCGCTTTCGATTGAGTATCCTCATCTCGACGTTCATGCGGTGTCTGCGGATTACACGGATAAGTTTGAGATGCCAGAGCTCTCATCAAAACGAAAAGCTGTATTCTTTCCAGGGTCTACGATTGGGAACTTTGAGCCCCAAGAAAGAATGAATTTTTTAAAGATGACAGCAGAATTCCTTAAACCAAATGGTGGTCTATTAATCGGAGTCGATATGAAAAAAGATCATGCCGTGTTGAATGCGGCTTACAATGATAATAAAGGGATCACAAGTCAATTTAATACAAATTTATTGAATCGATTGAACAGAGAACTTTTGGCAAACTTTGACCTTCAAAAATTTAAACATCATGCTTTTTATCATGCAGAAAAGGGCAGAATTGAGATGCATCTTGTAAGCCTGATCAACCAGACGATAACCATCGGCGATGAAAATATCTTCTTTTCTGAGGGGGAGACCATTCACACGGAGAATTCTTATAAGTTTACGATTAGTGAGTTTCAGCAAATCGCGAAAGCTTGTGGGTTCACACCGAAACAAGTATGGTGTGATGATAAGAACTGGTTCAGTATGCATTATCTGGTTGTAGAGTAGATGTAAATCCAGGGGACTCCTTTTATAAGGAGTTTCTTTTGTGTGAACAGGTTAATGGAAAAGAGCGTATTCAAAGCTTTTTGTTGGGCATTTTCTTAGCAAAGAGTGATAATAAAAGAAAATGGTATGGGAGAGGGATGGGTCATGAAACTAAAAGGAATTCACCATGTTTCAGCGTTAACTGCAAAAGCACCTGAAAATTTTAAATTCTATACAGAAGTAATGGGTTTAAGGCTAATCAAAAAAACGGTAAATCAAGATGACACAAGTGTTTACCACTTATTTTATGGTGATGAGAAAGGGAATCCTGGAACAGAGCTTACATTTTTTGAAATTCCGATGGCTGGAAGAAATCATGATGGAAACAACAGCATTTCGGCTATCTCACTTCGTGTAAAAAATGATGATGCACTTCGTTTTTGGAAAGATCGCCTAAAAGAACATGGTATTGAAGCAGAAGATGTAATGGAACGCGCAGGTCGTAACTCGTTAGCGTTTAGAGATCCTGAAGGTCAGAGAATGATCTTAGTTTCTGATGAAAACAACAAAGGCGTAGCTGGTGGTCAGCCGTGGAGCAAAAGCCCCACACCGCAAGAACATGCAGTCGTGGGGCTTGGACCGGTACGGTTAACTGTACCTGCAGCTGAACCAACTGTACAAGTGCTAACGGAACTATTAGGCTTCAAAAAAATCGGAACCTATGCACCTGAAGTGGCAGGTCAACCTGAAATCATTGTGTTAGAAACAGGAGAAGGGGGCAGTGGTGCTGAAGTTCATGTAGAAGAACGAAACGACCTCCCCCAGGAACGACTTGGCCGAGGTGGAGTGCACCATGTAGCTTTTCGAGTAGATAATGAAGAAGAGCTTCGCGAATGGATTGAAAAAGTAAAAACATCTAGATTTCCGAATTCTGGATTTGTAGATCGTTTTTATTTTAAATCTCTTTATTTCCGTGAACCCAATCGTATTCTTTTTGAACTCGCAACAGATGGTCCTGGATTTGATACAGATGAAGACTTAGAGCATCTGGGAGAATCACTTGCACTACCGCCGTTCTTAGAAATCCATCGTGATGAGATTGAAGCGAAATTAAAACCTCTTCATACAAAACTATAAAAGTTTTAGCCTAGCCTGAATTCTACAGAATTTCAGGCTTTTTTTTATGGAACTTTTTAAAGTTTCGTTTTTAAAGTAACAGGCAACCCCACTGCAAAAATGGAAAAAGCTCTTTGTTCAGAAAAAAGAAATACGTCATAAAAAAGGTATTTTAGGAAAAATTAAAAAACGTCACAACCATAAAGATAAAAGGAGATGTAAAAAGATGTATTGGCAAAAAAACGCAAAGAATATTTCTAAGTATGTGAGTGCTTTTGTATTGGCGTTAGCACTACTTTTGGGTACTTCAAACGCTGCTTCTGCAGTCGGCAAGAATGCAAAAGGTCCAGATGTATACGCCATTCAATCCATGTTAAAATCCCTAGGCAGTTATTCTGGTAAAATAAATGGTTATTATAACGCATCAACAGTGAAAGGTGTAAAATACTTTCAAAAGAGTCATGGACTTCCTGTAACAGGATCAGTTGATGCACGTACGTATCAATCCATTCTTTATGCTTACTCTTCTTTAAAATTACCTAAAGTTCGTCAAGGTGGCGGAGCAGGTCAAGGTGGCGGAGCCGGTCAAGGTGGCGGAGCAGGTCAAGGTGGCGGAGCAGGTCAAGGTGGCGGAGCAGGTCAAGGTGGCGGAGCAGGTCAAGGCGGCGGAGCAGGTCAAGGCGGCGGAGCAGGTCAAGGCGGCGGAGCAGGCCAAGGCGGTGGGGCTGGCCAAGGTGGCGGAGCAGGTCAAGGCGGCGGAGCAGACCAAGGTGGCGGAGCAGGTCAAATCGAACAAGGTGAAGGCCAGCAACAAGAACAACAACAAGGTCAACAAGAAGAAGGTCAAGAGCAAGAAGTACCGAAGCAGATGGAAGAACAAAAAGGTGAGACACCACAAGCACCACAAGCACCTAAACAAGAAATGCAACAAAAAGATTCAAAACAAAGTCCAAGTGTTCAACCTGGAAAGAGCGGTCCATCACCAGGAATGAAAGATAATGGAAAAGATTAAAAATAGAGTATGAAAACCAAAATTTAAATGAAAATAACAAAGAGGTCATGTTTATGATCTCTTTGTTTTTATGAAAAAGAGAAATAATGAATCGGAGTGATCGGTCATGTTGCAAGTATGGTTAGCTGGACTTCTTTTATTATCATCAACTGTTGAACAAAAGGCAGAAACCTTAATCGTGAATCAGGAAGGGCAAAAGCTTGCAGAGGTGAGCCGCAAACAGTTCGAGGGTTCAATACCAGGGTTTCCGATGATCGATGACACCAAATATAATCAGTTTGTTGATCTGCTTGATAAAAGATCATATAAAGCACCGGTTAATGCAAAATTAAATGATTATGGCGGCATCATACCAGGACAAGTAGGTTATAAATTAAATCGAAAGTTGTTTAAAGAAAAGTTTTACACGTACTTTTTTGAAAAAGGACCGAAAATGATTGATGTGCCAGAAATGAACATCTATCCGAAAGTAGATACGGAAGTACTTGCTCATATTAAGAGTCAGCAGATTGGGCAATATGTTACATACTTTAATTCAAATAATAAGAGTCGAACAACAAACATAGAGCTTGCTGCACATGCACTAGACAGTCATGTTGTTTTTCCGAATGAAACCTTTTCGTTCAACCAAGTCGTTGGGAAAAGAACTACGGCAAAAGGGTACAAAAGTGCCCCCATTATCGTAAGAGGGGAATTGTCAGAAGGAATTGGTGGGGGAATCTGCCAAGTATCATCCACTTTGTTTAATGCTGTGGATCGGGCTGGATTAAGAATCGTTCAACGCTATTCACACAGCAAACGAGTGCCATACGTGCCATCAGGTAGAGATGCGACGGTTAGTTGGTACGGTCCAGATTTTCAGTTTCAAAACAAATACAATCAGCCCATACTCATTCGTGCAAAGCGTTATGGTGGAAGTTTAATCATCAAACTGTATTCTTCTGAGATTCTTGATCAACGAACACGAAAAGTACCGAATGCACCAACTCATATACCTGAAGAAATTCAAACCGATCAGAATGTGCATCTTTCTAACCCTAAAAGATAATTTAAAGTACAATAATGATGTAATACATCTGTTTGAATAGGGGAGTTGTATCGTTTGCAAACATTAGAAAAACTAACAGAACGTTTTTGGTACCAAACACCTGTTTCAGAGACAGATCGACCCATTTTGGGAGCTGTTGTAGGGAATGAAAGGACTCTGATGATCGATGCAGGCAACTCAGAAAAACATGCATCTTATTTTTTGGATGAGCTACGTAAAAATAACATTCAAAAACCGGATCTAGTCGTTATCACACACTGGCATTGGGATCACATTTTTGGGTTGCCTGCATTAGATATTCCTTCCGTTTCTTCAGCAGAAACAAAAACAAAAATGCAGGAACTTCTTCCTTTTTCATGGAGTGATGAAGATATTGATGAGAGAGTCAAGCAAGGTGTTGAAATCGAATTTTGTGCAGAAGCTATAAAAAAAGAATTTCCAGATCACCGCAACATCAAAATAAAGCTACCGACCATTACGTTTCATGAGAGAATGGAGATCGATTTAGGTGGAGTAACCTGTGTTCTTCAACATGTTGGAGGAGACCATACAACAGATTCAATCGTTGTGTACATAAAGGAAGAAAAGATTTTATTTTTATCCGATTGTCTCTATGCCAATATGTACGCACCTGAAAATAATTATACGGTGAAACGAACACTGGATTTGTTAGATCAACTAGTATCCTTTGACGCAGATTATTATATCTTCTCTCATTGGAAGGCAGCGACGAAACAAGAGTTTGAAACCGAAACAACGATGTTGAGTAGATTCGCAACCCTCACAAAAGAATTTGAAGGTAATCAACAATCCATTGAAGAAGAATATAAAGTCCAGGTTAGTCGAGAACTAAATGAAGATGAACGTGAAACCTTGCAGTTTTTTGTTAACGGTTTCAATCTTGACCTAGATTAATAGAATGGGAGAAGAAAATGTTACAGACGTTTAAAGTGGCCATTGAACAATTCGGAGGAATAGAAAGACCGATTCGTGTGTGCCTGCCTTACAACTATAAAGACAATCAAGAACATTATCCTGTACTGTATATGCATGATGGTCAAAATCTATTTCGTGATGAAGATGCTAGCTATGGTGTTTCATGGGGCTTAGCTGATTATTTAAAAACGAGTAAAGTTCCTCTTATCATCGTAGGTATCGACTGTAATCATGAGGGGTTCGAACGTTTTAATGAATACGCGCCATGGGAAAATCCCACAGTGGGACCAGAACTTCTTAAATTTGAAGGAGTTTATGGAGGAAAAGGCAAAGCATACATCGAGTTTATTCTACATACGTTAAAGCCCCTGATTGATCAAAAATATAGAACGAAAACAGACGAAACCTTAATGGCAGGCAGCTCGATGGGGGGCCTGATCTCGACATATGCAGCTTGTCGCTACCCTCATATATTCAAAAGAGTAGCAAGCCTTTCTTCGGCTTATTGGTTTAATCAAACAGAGATTGAGAATTTTATAGAAGAAAGTGACTTAAGTGAGCTTAAAAGATTTTATATGGATATCGGAACCGATGAGGATACATCAAAAGTGGATGCTGCTCATTACATACGTTCTTCTGAAGAAGTCTATGAAGTTATAAAGAAAAAGAATATCGACATGCAATTTGAAATTATCGATGGCGGAGTACATCATGAGACAGCTTGGCGAGAAAGGATGCCTAAGATCATTGAATATCTGATGAGGTAAAGGGGAGATAGGCGTTTGATCACATTTGAGAGAATGGACAATATGCAGTTTAAAGAGTACCTAAAGTTTATGCTGCCAGATTATATTCGTGATACAGCAGAACATTATAAACTAGATCAAGAGCTAGCCACTGAAAAAGCACAAAAACAAATGGAACAGCTGCTTCCTGATGAGGAACAAACAGAAGGACAGCATTTATTTCACATCAAAGAGGGTCAAGATTTGGCCGGTTATCTTTGGTTTCATGTTTCAAAAGAAGAGAAAAAAGCTTTTCTTTATCATATTTATGTGCTGAATGCATTCCGTAAGCGAGGGATCGCTCAGACCGCTCTTCGTTTTTTTGAGAATGAATCGAAAGATGAAGGAGCGGACTATGTAGGTCTACATGTGTTTGGTTCGAACGAAAATGCGATCGATCTATATAAAAAGCTAGGTTATAAACAAGCATCTATATCAATGAACAAAGTTTTGTAAACGTTTAAAAAGGAGAGAGATAAACATGAGAAAAATTGGATTGCAACTGTACTCCATTCAACAAGAAGCTGAAAAGAATTTATTAGGTACATTAGAGAGAGTAAAAGGAATCGGATTTGACAGTGTACAGTTTGCAGGATTGTTCGGAATATCTGCTAAAGAAGTAAAAAAGGTATTGGACGAAAATGCTTTAACTGTTGCTGGAGCTCATATTCCACTTCAGCAATTTTCTGGAGATGCTTTTAAAAAACAGATGGAAGATCAACTTATTTTAGAGAATGACTTGATGATCATGCCTTACTTAACAGAAGATGAAAGAAAGTCATTAGACGATTACAAGCGTGTAGCAGAGATGTTGAACGAAGCGGGATTAAGAAGCAAAGAGTATGGAATCCGTGTAGCTTACCATAATCATGATTTTGAATTTTACGAGCTTGAAGGTAAGATGCCGTTTGATCTGCTTTATCAAGAAACAGACCCTGACCTAGTCAAGATGGAGCTGGATACGTACTGGGCAAAATATGCTGGGTTTGAGCCTGAGGAGCTGCTTAATAAGTATCGCTTCCGTTGTGTATCCCTTCACCTCAAAGATATGGTAGAAAAAGACGGGCAAAAACAGAGCACGATCGCTGGAACAGGAATACTTGATATCGGCAGCTTCTTACGATTAGCAGATGAACAGAAAGTTGATTATTGCGTGATCGAGCAAGAACATTTTGAAGAAGATCTTCTTTCGGAAGTTGAAAAAGGTGTACAGAACGTTAAAGCACTTTTATAGAGGAGAACATAGTTGTGTTAGATGTTAAATTTGTTTCTTATATAGAAAGTAAGCATTTCGAGCAGATTCAAGAACTAAACAAACAAGAAGGCTGGACACAATTAGTAGAAAGAAACGAAGAAACAAAACAGGCTTGGAGTAAGTCCAATATAGCCTATGTAATCCTAAAGGACGACGATGAGGTAATAGGTTATACCCGCGGGCTTACAGATGAACATGTAACACTCTATATTTGCGAGATGCTGATATCGAAGCCTTATCGTGGACTAGGATTAGGTGGAAAGCTTTTGAACAACATCCAAGGGAAGAATCCAACAGCACGAATGGAGATGCTTGCATCCCGTACATCACACACATTTTATGAAGCGCAAAATTTCAGACCTTTTTATGGATATCGAAGAACGTATCAAGAATGTAAATTATAGGAGGCGTCTTTCGTGAGTGAAAAAGTAACGAGTATCTCTGCTATACAAAGCCACATCAATAATGTATTCGTGCATGTAACAGATCTTAAAAAGTCTGTAGCATGGTATGCTGATCTATTGGGAATTACGATAGATGTAAGTGACGTGGAATCACCTGTACATAATATTCCTGTAACAGGACAAACGGGATTATCTCTAGATGATCATACGTTTGATCCATCTTTCCACCGATCACCTGGTTCTGGTCCGATGTTTAATTTATTTGCACCAGACATTGATGCGGCTTACAAAGAACTTCAAGGAAAGGATATGAAAGTGATCCGTGAGATCGAGTGGCACGGTGAAGTAGCTTGGTTCAATGTAGAAGATCCAGATGGAAACGTAGTTATGATCTGTAATTGTTAATCAATAAATCATTGTTAGAACAAATGATCCTTACCCGTCCTTCATATGTACGAGTAAGGGTCATTTTTATCTATTTAAACAAATAACCATCTATCTAGTATTTTCCTATTTGTGGTAAAGTGAATAATAGAACGTTTTCGGGAGGAATCGAAATGAACGATCAGAAAATAAATGCACTAAAACAAGAGTTTGAGAATCTTGTAAGCGTAACCATTACTTCATTAAATGATCTTATGAATTTTTTAAATCAGCAAAAATCCATCTACGAAAAAGTAGAAGAAGAGATGCTTCGCCATTATATTGCCTTTCAATGTCAAAGTAATGATGAAGAGATTAAGAAGCAATTTGAATTTGATCAGCAACACATCAAGCCATTGTTTAAAAAGTACCAATCAATCCTGGATGAGAAAGTGTTAGAGTCACCATTTATGGCTGAACTGCCAGAAGATGAATTTGGAGAATATAAGAAGAAACTAAGAACACAATTTGCTCTATTTCAAGAAGCAAACTTGGAAATCGAAAAACAAGAGGATGCACTAACGAATCAATACTTTGAGATCACAGGAGGTCTATCTTCAAATTGGGAAGGTCAAGAAGTAACGATTAGTGAACTCTTTATTCATATTAGAGATTCAAAGCGTGATATAAGAGAAAAAGCGATGAAAGCTTTGTATGAACCTATATTAAAAGAAGAAGAGAAACTTCAAAGTATTCTTGATGAGTTGATTCAACTACGAGTGAAGAAAGCGGAGAACGCGGGCTTGAAGAGTTTTAATGATTATATGTTTAAGAAATATAATAGATTTGACTACACGCCAGAGGATTGTACAGAACTCGCTGAATCCATACGTGAGCATGTTCTTCCGATTACGATACAACTTCAAAAAGAGCACAAAGCTGAAATAGGTGTAGATGTATATAAACCATGGGATGTTCAGGCAGAAGCAATCGGTCGAAAACCATTACAACCTGTAAGTTCAGATGTAGAGTTGATCAACAAGTCAGCGAAAGTTTTGAGCGAACTTGATGTTACGTTCGGCTCTCTTGTTCATGAGATGAATGAGAAGAAGCTTTTTGATCTTACGAGCAGAAAAGGAAAAGCACAAGGTGGATTCTGTGAATCTTTACCTGAAACAGGGCTTCCGTTTATCTTTATGAACATGTCCAACACGGATAGTGATTTAGTTGTTTTTATGCATGAGATGGGGCATGCGATTCACGATCTATTAAAGAGCGATTTAGAATTATATGCTTATAAACAAATCCCAATGGAGTCTGCCGAGCTAGCTAGTATGAGTATGGAGCTATTCACGATGGACCGCTGGGACGAGTTTTACAAAACAGAAGAGGAGCTTAACCGAGCGAAGAAAGATCAGCTCAGAGGGGCATTGATGAGTCTTCCGTATATTATGGTCATCGATCAGTTTCAGCACTGGTTGTATCAACAGCCAAATCACACCTGGGAAGAACGTACAAAGAAGTTTGGAGAATTGAAAGATCGCTATGATGCTTCAATAGTAGATTGGAATGGGTACGAAGAATGGAAAGTAAAAGGATGGTTCTATACCCTTCATATATATGAAGTTCCTTTCTATTATGTGGAGTATGCAATTTCTCAACTTGGTGCTATTCAATTGTACAAAAATTACAAAGAAGATCCAGAGGGAACCATCAACAAATATAAAGAAGCACTGAAACTTGGAAGCTCTAAGTCGCTTCCAGAAGTTTATAAAACTGCAGGCATCGAATTGGATTTTTCATCTAATAAAATTGCAGAACTTATGGAGTTTGTTGCAAAAGAATTAGATCTGCTATCCGTCAGTTAAATAAGAAAGCAAATAATTAAAGAATTTAAATAATTTAAAGGGATTAAGCTTTATTAATAGAAATAATAGAATAAGGCGCACTTTATATATAAACCGTGGATTATATGATTAACCAATAAAGAGGTGTCCATAAATTCTTGTCATAACCGGTTGGTGAGAGTAGATAATTGAACTGCTGACATACCAATTCCGATATTGAGCCGGACTCTATTCCCAGTGAACAAAGGAGATTGTATGCTGGATTCTCAATAACGAGAGTAAAATATGCATGTTTTAACAACGATTTAGGATTCATTTTCCTAAGTAGGGGAAAATAAAGTTAAATGGCATATTGTTATGAGCATTTAATCGGAATACGAGGGGTGAGAGGTATGAGAAAACCCGATGACGAAAAATTATGGGACACAGGCACATCAGATTTCGAAGAAGGAGATAAGATCACCTTTCACAATACCGAGCAAGGTGTTGAGAAAACCTATACGGTGAAATGTGTGAAAGAGAATGGTGATGTAGAGCTTGTCTATTCTGTAAAAAAACCAAGACCACCAATGCAATAGCATAAACTATAAATAATGAGAACAGTTCACACATTTTCGTGAACTGTTTTTATTTTTTAAAACATGTGGTAGCAATGAATAATTGGTTAATAGTAATAGGAATGATAAATTATGGGTGTTTACGATTTAGATATTAAGGTAAAAGAGGATTGAACATTATTTTTTAGAGAGGAAGTATATTATGACTCAAAAGCCACTAATTGGTTTAACAAGCACGATTATGTCAATCAATACGATTGAAACTCAAAATGAAAACGTTGATACGATCGTTGTTTATAATAAATTTGCTGAAACGGTTAGAGACGCAGGAGGTGTACCCGTTGTCATTCCAATGGGAAAACCCGAAGAAGCTGAGTTTTACGCAAAAATGTGTGATGGACTGATTTTTACAGGTGGGGAGGATATCAGCTCTATCACTTACAACGAAGAACCTCATCCTAAGGCAAAAAAAGTTAACAAGCATCGTGATGATTTTGAGATTGAACTCGTGAAAAAAGCACGTGAGAATGAAAAAGCCATTCTTGCAATGTGTAGAGGCTATCATTTATTAAATGTTAGTTATGGTGGAACAATAATCCAAGACGTGGAGAGTGAGTTTTCAGACAGTATCAATCACTTTCAATCATCTGCATCGCGAACAGAACCTTCTCACACCGTAAACATTGAAGAAGATAGTAAACTGTATAAAATAGTTGGGGAAAAAGAGGTTGCCGTTAATAGCTTTCACCATCAAGCAATTGGTAAAGTCGGCAAAGGACTCCGAGTGGCAGCAAGAGCATCTGACGGTATAATTGAGGCATTAGAACTAGAAGATCAAAATAAAACATTCTTGCTTGGTACACAGTGGCATCCAGAAGAATTGAGACATGAAAATGAGAATATGATGGCGATCATTACTACATTTATTAACGAAGCGAAGAAAATTAAGGAATAGAGATCGAAACCTCCATAACAGGAGGTTTCTTTATTTATAAAGAGAGGGAAAGTGTATATAAGGAAACTTTTCTCGTGATATTCACGTAGTATAGAATAGAAATTACTTGAGGAGGCTGTCTCATGAATATATCGAGACTTTTGAAAATCATAACAGGCGGTATTGAAGCGTTCCTTGGCATCCCTTTCTTAGGAGGAGCGATCATTCTTGCTTCAGCATGGGGACCACTTCAATTCATGTTTGTTTTTCACTTAATTACGCTCATCATTTGTATCGTTCAAAAAGAGAGATTTACAGGTAGTGTATTAGGTCTTATTACTTCTATCGTGGGCTATGTTCCTGTAATCGGAATGATCATGCACATCGTGACTGCTCTTGTCTTATTCTTTGACGCTGCAAGAGGAAGCAGAAAGCGAAAGAACGAGCATGTCATTGATGTAAGAAAAGGATACTAAGGACTTATCTTTCATACTCCAGAAGCTTTCAGCCAAAACGGTGGTTGAAAGCTTTTTTTGTTGAAGAAAAATGTTACATTTATTGGAGAAAGAAAATATTATGAGAGGGGATGAAAAAGAGATTGGAAATCTTATACGTTCTTTTAATACAGATTGCTATCGCTTATTATTTGTTTGTTCAAGCACCGCTATATAATAAAGATCGGTGGCTGTGGGCCATACTAGGCTTTGTTTTTACTCTTTTCACGTTAAGTATTTTTCTAATTCTAACAAAAAGAAAAGCATTAGGTTGGATCCTATTAATAGTAATTATTCTTTCTTCAATAGCGGGAATTTTGTTTTTAAGTTTACTGGTCTGGGCTGTCTTTTTTTCAAAAGGGTAATGCTTAATGAAAATGATGGTGATTATATGAAAAAACATCTTGTGTTTGTTTACGGGACACTTCAAAAAGATGGAAGTAATGACCACTTCTTAGAGCATGCAACATACATAGAACAAAGGTGCTACGTCGAGGGACAACTATACGATACAGGTTGGGGTTACCCCGCATTAGTTCTGGACAAAGAGAGTTGGGTAATTGGAGAGTTATATGAAATATCAACGAGTGAACTAGAACAATTAGATGAACTTGAAGATTTTGTAGAGAACAGAGCAGATAACTTATATGACCGTATCTCTGTTACGGTTCATACTACAAATAGTAAAGTAGAAGCTTTCGTGTATATGATGAGAATTAAAAAAAGTCACTTTGTATCAATCCTTGAGAATGATTGGATCAAATATATACATAATCATTAAACAAAAAAAGAGGTCACCATCAACAGGTAGACCTCTTTCATTATAGTAAGGAGAAATCTTCTCTATTTAGCAATCAAGTTGTTAATACAATGAACAGCTGAGTCGACGTTATCAAACCGTTGAAGGGAGTTTGTTTCAATCTGGATTACTTCGAACGTTTGATCGTTCTTTAAATATTTAACAGAAAAAACAGCTGTATTGTTCTCACTAAAGGTGTGTGTAATATCAGATTCGATATACTGTTTGTTCTGCAAGTTCATGAGTATGTTTTTTACTTCTTGTTGGTTCATGATACATCGTCCCCTTTCTATTATGGGGGAACTTGTTAGGAACCCAAATAATAAAATTATTTTCCTTCCTTAACATTTATGCTAACATAAGTAATTTTGTAAGTACAGATAACGGAAGACCTGTTCTTCTAAAATCATCCATTTTTTATCGTCAAAATCGCTTCTACTTCGACATTACCCTTCAATGCTCGTGAAATCATACACGAATGCTCGGCTTTTGTGGCGAGTTTTTGAAGAAGTGTCGAAATGTCTTTTGACGGGTCATGTTTAATCGTGACGACCGGTCGATGAATAATCTTTTGATAGATAATGACTCCGTTCGTAACATCAACATATCCTTCTGATGTCATCTTCAAATCTATCTTCTCTATTTTACTGCGTTCCATCATGGCAGCGAGAGTGATGATATAGCAAGTTGCTGCTGCCCCTAGTAACATCTCATCGGGATTTGTGCCAATTCCAGGGCCATCCATCTCAGGGGGGATGGAAATCTTTGTTTGCAAATTCTGTGTTTCAATCGTTCCACTATCATTTCTTCCACCTGGCCAATGCGCATTTAGATTAAATACATGTTGTGCCACTATAAATCACCTCGACTTATTTCTTCTTTAAGTGTAAATCAACTCACCCTTTTCGTCACATTTTCTGTTTATTGTGTACAAAATGTAAAAAAATTTGTTTTTTGGTGATCCAAAACCGAGTTACCTTCGTTAGCTATTTGAAAACACTTACAGAAGGAGGTGATAACCAGGTGAAACGATTTGTACAATTGGTAGTATTCGCAGCTGGGATGAGTATTCCCGCGATCGTATCGGCGGATAGCGGAGGGATTCTTTCTCCGGTAACTAGTCTTACAAAAGAAACGACTGAAATTGTTGAAAGTGTTCCAGACAAAGTGAACATTTCTACTAAAGATCATTCTGTTTCTGACGAGGTTGTTAAACCAACTTTAAAAACCGTTACAACTATTGTGAAAGACACAACTCGTGCTGTCGACAGGGTGGATCAAACGGTTAACAAAGTTACCGAGACCGTAAAACCAGTAAATGAAGCGGTCAAAACGGTAACGAATACTGTAGACACGGTGAAAGAAATCGTGCCAACTGAAACGCTTAAACAATCTAAACCGATCGTGGATGTGGAGCTCTCTGAAAAACCATCAATAAAAGTTGATGTTGTAGATCAGGAGGTGAACGTTACAGTCCCTGTTACAACGGAAAAACCTCAAGTAGAGGTGAAGATTCCAGTTGTTTCAGAGATTGTTACTACTAAGCCGGAAGTTGAGGAAGTGGTCGAAGCAAAACCAGAACCAGCTCCTATCTCAAAACCAGTCACAGAACCTGTTGTAAAGAACAAACCGATAATTTCTGACAAAGTAAATGAGACAAATGATGTGAATTTACAAAAATCAGAAGCTGTTATGAAAAAAGAAATGATTAATATGGAAATAGAGAATCCCGTTAATACGGGTACGAGTGGAGATGTACTAAAAAAGAGCAGAGATCAAAAAGAATCTGAGTTGCCTATCAGGCATAAAACGAGTCCGGATTATCCGATAACTCAAATGCTAACACCATCATCACAAGGTGGACAAACTCCAACTAATTCGTCTAATGGTCCTATGACTTCTTCAAGCACAATTACATTTTTGGCCATTTTAGATGGTGGTCAAAGTGATACTCAGCTTGAAACAGGAGTTCGACTAGACGGGGGAGTTCGACACTATTATGATCAATGGCTAAATGCTCCACCTGGGCAACCACCACAATCTTTCTTCTTCTAAATTATATTTGGTAAAACAAAAATTTAAGAAGAAGAAGGAGAGAAAATAAAATGAAAAAATCAAACTTTATTAGAACATTTGCGATTACAGGTGCTGCGGCGGCAGGTTTATTCTTTGGAGGGAGCGAAACATTTGCAGATGAAGGTTCATCGAGTCTTAAAATCGGAACAGGCCTGATCAGTAACATTCAGCTTTCTGATAAAGATGATGAGTCTAATCTTAACTTAGATCTAGGTGCTGTTACAGGTATCGAACTAGAGAATTCAGATGATGATTCGGACAACAATAGCGTAAAAACAAACGTTGGTGCAAATGTAAATGCTGAAGCTTCCGGTGAAGAAGATGGAAAAGCTCAAGTAGCTACTGATGTAAATGCTGGAGTTGAAGCTGAGTCAAAAACTGAAGAACGTAGCGACGTTGCTAAAGCAAATGCGGCAGTTGGTACTGATGCTACAGTAAAGAGTTCTTCTGCTGATGATGAAAGCAAAGCGTCTGTAAACGCAGATACAAAAGTTGGGGTTGAAGTTCGTTCTAATGAAGAAGATAACAAAGATTCTAGTTCTCTAAATGCGGGTGCAGATGTTCAAGCAGCTGTCGAAACTCAAGATGAAAGAGAATCAAATACTACAGTTGATGCAAGCGCAGGTTTAACTGCAGGAGTAGAAGCAACTGAGGAAGACGAGAAGTCAAGTGCAAACGTAAATCTAGGTACAGATGTAATGGCGAACGTAACTTCTGAAGACGAAGAGAATAACTCTTCTGTAATGGCTGATGCTGGTCTATGGGCTGGAGTAGAAGCAACTGAGGAAGACGAGAAGTCAAGTGCAAACGTAAATCTAGGTACAGATGTAATGGCGAATGTAACTTCTGAAGACGAAGAGAATAACTCTTCTGTAATGGCTGATGCTGGTCTATGGGCTGGAGTAGAAGCAACTGAGGAAGACGAGAAGTCAAGTGCAAACGTAAATCTAGGTACAGATGTAATGGCGATGGTTATGACTGAAGACGAAGAGGATCGTTCTTCTATTGGAACTATGCTAAACACTGATACATCACTTTCACTGTATTCAGATGATGAGCTTGAGAATACTTCTCTTAAGTTAAATACTTCTCTTATTACAGATCTAATGAGTTCATATGATGAAGAGGGAGATCGTTCTTCTCTATTTTCTTCATTAGATTCTGGCCTTGAACTTGGACTTGAAGGCAATGACGAAGATCGTGAGTTGGATTTAAATCTTTGGACAGGCCTAATGCTTGGTGCAATGTATGATGGACAAGATCGTGAAGATTCTATCTTAGAACTTTAATAGAATAATAATCAAAGAGACGGCAGACGTGCTGTCTCTTTTTCTTTGGAAAGAAATAAGAATGTGGATAATCTATCAGAAATGTAAACTAACTATTTTTATGGGTTATTATGTAGAAAACACCATAAGTAAATGGAGAGAATTAGCGAAGGAAATAAATTGTTGGGGGACAGTCCCTCATGTATACTTAAGTTTATTAAGTATACATGAGGGTGTTAGATTAGGAGATGGCGCTATGGTGCATAAAGAAACAAATCTTAAGTTAGTTGTGGCTGGGTTATTGTTAGGTATTTTGATGGCCGCGATGGACAATACCATTGTAGCAACGGCGATGGGTACGATTGTAGCGGACCTAGGTGGTTTTGATAAATTTGTATGGGTTACAGGCTCTTACATGGTTGCGGTAATGGCTGGGATGCCCATTTATGGTAAGCTGTCCGACATGTATGGAAGAAAACGATTCTTCATTTTTGGTCTAGTGGTGTTTCTTATCGGTTCCGCTCTTTGTGGTCTTGCTCAAAATATGGAGCAGCTGATAGCGTTTAGAGCGATCCAAGGTATTGGTGGTGGGGCATTGATGCCGATCGCCTTTACGATTGTTTTTGATATTTTCCCTCCAGAAAAGAGAGGGAAAATGACAGGGCTTCTTGGAGCAGTATTTGGAACTTCAAGTGTTCTCGGACCATTGCTAGGGGCCTTTATCACAGATGCAATCAGCTGGCATTGGGTTTTTTATATTAACGTACCGATCGGTGCAGCATCGTTTTATTTGATCTTTCGTTATTATAAAGAAACGCTTGAACACCGCGAACAAAAGATCGACTGGTGGGGTGCCATCACACTTGTTATCGCAGTTGTTAGCCTAATGTTTGCGCTTGAACTTGGAGGAAAGACGTATGCGTGGGATTCAACGCAGATTGTAGCTTTATTTACAATTTTCACGGTCTTTTTCATCGTGTTCTTCGCAGTAGAACAAAAAGCATCAGAACCAATTATTTCATTTTGGATGTTTAAGAAGAGGCTATTTGCTACTTCGCAGATTCTTGGATTTCTATATGGTGGAACATTTATCATTCTAGCCGTCTTTATTCCAATTTTTGTTCAAGCGGTTTACGGTGGTTCTGCAACAAGTGCGGGATTGATCCTTACTCCAATGATGTTAGGTTCTGTTGCTGGAAGTATGATAGGTGGAATCTTTCAAACGAAAACAAGCTTCCGTAACCTCATGATCGTATCCGTTGTATCCTATTTCACGGGTATGTATATGTTGAGTGGTATGACACCAGATACTTCTAGAATGATGCTTACCTTGTTTATGGTGATTGTTGGATTTGGGATGGGCTTTTCGTTCTCCTTATTACCTGCAGCTACAATCAATAAGATGGAGTTCCGTTACAGAGGTTCTGCCAACTCTACGAATGCCTTTTTACGATCATTAGGTATGACGCTCGGAGTAACCATTTTTGGGGCACTCCAAAATCGAATTTTTTATGAGAAGATCAGTGAGAATCTAAAAGGCTTTGCAGGGCAAGGTGCGGCAGCTTTTAAAGAGATCGATCCACAAAAAGTATTTCAAGCAGGGGAGCGATCTAAAATACCTCCTGAAGTGTTAGATGGAATAACAGCATCAATGTCTGCATCTATTACGACTGTTTTCACTTATGCTTTGATTCCTATCGTTATTTCAGCTGTAGTCATATTGTTTATGGGGAATGAACGGGTAGAGACATCAAAACAAAATATAAAGGCAAAATAAAAAAAGAGTTTGGGAAGAGAATATCCCAAACTCTTTTTTATGCAGCAGAAGCTGATTTCTTTTCTTTCTTTGGAGCAATCGTATATGACAAAGATACAATAATATCAATAGCAAGAATCAGCGCCCAAATCCGTGTAATATTATTAGCCACATCGTTTTTGTAGAACAGATCTGTATCTGTTGTGTCATACCAATCTTTTAAGAGTGTGTCTATATGTATGGAAGAAACAGCATCTGAGAGGCCGAACAATAACAAGAAAACACACTGTGCTGTGATAAATAAAAAAATGTGTTTATAAAGATTTTTTCTTTCTTGCTTCGCATGTTGCATTCCGTACAGTGGTTTTGAATCAGGTAGGTCAGGTTCTGGTAATCTACGCATCTTGGCGACCTTTCGCTGTATAAAGCGATCTAATTTTTGAAAATCACTCTTTCCATACAAAAACGCATAAGCGATCACGATTAGAATAATGATTTGATAGGAAGAGAATTTTCCTGTTCGTAAGTAATCAAAATATCCCATCGCAGCAATCCATAGGTCATTTAAAAGAAAAAGAACGAAGAATGCCATGCTTAATTTTTTTAGATTAAACCAATAACGTACGACTAAAAATGATAAGGTTGATACCCAAAATACAGTCTCTGCCAATATGAGAAATACCCACTTATGTTCTAAAACAAAATCCATTCGATGTTCATCCTTCCTCTGATGAATGTAAAACAGTTGATAAACCATTCTTAGAATAACACTTAAAAATGGTTAAGTCTCCCATATTTAGTATCATTTTTCTTTATCATTATGTGATAATGAACAAGAATAGAAAATTAAAATGGAGTGATACCATGTATTCAGATACAGCCTCTGAATTACGAAGCATACGTAAGACAATGATTGTTTTGGGAATCTTATTATTATTTGTAATCGGGTCGATCAATAACAATGAAACTGAAGAAGTTGAGGATGAAGATTATGCTGAGGTGACAACGAACGTACAAAATCAATTAGTCCCGTTAGGTAACGGGTATTTTGGCCTATATTCAAACCTTGACGAAACAGATTCAGATCCTGAGATGAAGATTTATTATTATGACGAGAAAGAGAATAAACTTGTATTAAAAAAAGAAGAAGATTTAGACACTGTAGAAATCTCAGAATAATCTAAGGTTAGAAAAGTAACTGTAAAATACAAGTAAGTTGTTTTATTAAGTAAGTTCTTCAATTATATGATATACTTTTTCTTAATTATTAAAATTTAAAACACTTAGGAGGTGACAACTTATATTCCAGTAACTTGGGGTATAAGGAGTCTTTTTGGACAGTTTGACCTTATTGAAATTACTTGCAGTAGCCGTACTTATTCTACTAACCGCTTTTTTCGTAGCAGCAGAATTTGCGATTGTTAAAATTCGTAAATCAAGAATTGATCAACTAGCTGAAGAAGGTAACAAACGAGCGATTGCAGCACAAAAGGTTATTTCCAACCTTGACGGATCACTCTCAGCCTGTCAGTTAGGAATTACAATTACAGCTTTAGGATTAGGTTGGTTGGGTGAACCTACGGTAGAAGCAATTCTCGGTCCTGTATTTGAACAAATGGATTTAAGCCCGGCAATTGTTCACACATTATCATTTGCAATTGCTTTTGCATCCATTACTTTTTTACACGTTGTTCTTGGTGAGCTTGCACCAAAAACAGTAGCTATTCAAAAAGCTGAAACCATTAGCTTATTGTTATCACCTGCTTTAATCGGATTCTATCGAGTTATGTATCCTTTCATTTGGTTCTTAAACGGAAGTGCTCAGCTTCTAGTAAGAATGTTTGGTCTAAAACCAGCTTCTGAACATGATATGGCACATACCGAAGAAGAACTTCGTTTAATCTTGAGTGAGAGCTACAAAAGTGGTGAGATCAACAAATCTGAGTTCAGTTATGTGGAAAAGGTATTCGAATTTGATGACAGAACTGCAAAAGAGATCATGGTCCCTCGTACTGAAATGATATGTCTTTATGAAGACAATTCAGTTGAAGAAAACATTAATATAATCGCAGAAGAAAAATATACACGTTACCCTGTTGTAGGGGAAGATAAAGATAATGTTCTTGGTATGGTAAATGCAAAAGAAGTATTTTTTGACTTGATTAAAGGAAAGAAATACCCTCTTGAACATTACATCCGACCGACATTGAGTGTGTTTGAAAATACACCGATTAAAGAAACGCTTTTAAAGCTTCAGAAAAAAGGCTTTCATATGGCTGTTTTAGTTGATGAATATGGTGGCACAGCTGGTATAGTTACCATTGAAGATATTTTGGAAGAGCTTGTTGGTGAAATACGCGATGAGTTCGATGAAGATGAATCTCCAATGATACACGCGGTCAGTCCAAACGTGAAGCATTTTGACGGTAAAGTCTTGATCGCTGAAGTGAACGACATCTACGGATTACAAATTGATGATAGTGAGCTTGATACGATTGGTGGATGGGTGCTTTCTCAAAACTCTGAAATACAAGAAGATCAGGTCATTACTTATGATGATTATGATTTTAAAGTGATTGAAATTGATGGTCACCAAGTGAAAAAGATTGAGATTACAAAAAGACTTAATCAAGATGAGATCAGTTCTTCACCTCAAGAATTAGAACACAATTTAGTTGAAAAAGAAGCGTAATCAAGAAGAGACCAGTCTTAACAGAATGGTCTCTTTTTTGTTTATTTTTTAATATGAGGCAGGGAACAAATGAATGAAAGGAGGAGATACTTTTAAAATCCATTACTATTCAATTAGAATATGATGAAAGAACCTTTCAAGAATCACAAGATATAAGATATATAAAAAATGTTGGAAGAAAAACTTTCAGGTACAGATTTAAAAGTGGTTTCTGTATCTCCGACTTCAGGTTGCAAAGCAATTGATATCATGAAGGACAAAGATTCTACAGGAGCTGGTGGACAAACTTCTCCTGACAATGAAAAACCACCAAATAGAAACTGAGACGGGATTTCCCGTCTTTTTTCTTTTATCCTTCTAATTTCCCAGGAAATCGACTTAAATTGACAGAATATATTGACAAATTAATAGTGATTATTTACTATTTAAATAACTAAACTTTTAAGACAAAAGTAAAGGAGATGGAAGAATTTAAGGAGGTTGAGGGAGATGATAAGCGTGCCGCAATACCGATTTATCCGTTTGATAACTGGAAATGAGATATTAGATGTTGATATCTTTCTCTTCACAGACAAAACAACTGTTGTGGTTAGTATGCTTTATTACAAACATGAACATATCATCATGTCCTCTCAGACAGCTCCTGATCGAAAAACTGCTTTGAAAAATGCCTTTCATGCTTTCTATGAAACGAAATTCATCTACGATCAAAAACATTTATCAGCTATAAATTAAAGGGATCGTATGATTGATCTTTAAATAGTAAGAATATTTTTGAAAAAATATCTTTATTTGCAAAAGGACATATGTTTATAATTTAGGTAATCATGAACGAAACGTTTTGATTAACGTTTTTAATGGAGGGTGGGTATGGAAACTTCAGATGGTCAAGTATTAAGAGACAGCCTTTTCATTAACCAAATGAAAACATATGCCAATCAATTTGAACATTCTGAAACACCTTTTCTTATCCAGAAAAATCGAACGTGGGTTTACGTAAATCCTGCAGCTAGAAAAATTTTAGAAGCGGAAGAAGATATAATTGGTCAGCCCATATGGAACAACCTGCCTAACGATTTACATTCCTTAGTAGAAGAAAGAATTAAAACATGCGACATGGGAATTGCTCCTAAGCCTAGTGAACAAACTTGGATCACTCAAAAGGGTAACCTTGTTCGATTAGAGGTAATTGGATTTCCCCTATTATTCTCATCACACGCCACACAAATCATTATTCGTAATTTAACTCAGCAGCACCTTGAAAAGAAAGAGACCCTTGATCATTTAAAGCTTATTACAGAAAATATGATAGATATCATAGGTATTGTTAGTCGTGAAGGAATCTTTACCTATTTAACACCATCCTATTTTTTAGTAACGGGATATACAGAAGTTGAAGCAATTGGAACCACGCCCTTTAATCTTGTTCATCCTGAAGATCGAGACAGAGTCATACGTGAATTTACTCGTATGATTTTAGAACATGTACCTGTTACGATTGAATACAGATATCTAAAAAAAGATGGCGTTTATATTTGGTTGGAGTCGAAAGGGACGCCTATCAATCATAAAAATAACCAATCTGCTATAGTAGCGTCTCGAGACATTACGAAAAGAAAACAAGCAGAAGCTGCGTTACGAAAGAATGAGTTTAAGCATCGCATCATTCTTGATCACAGCAATGATTTGATCTGTTCAGTCGATACTGATGGAACGTATTTATACGCTTCACTTTCTTATAAGAGTATTCTAGGGATCGAGCCCAATTTATTGATTGGCACAAATGCCTTAAACTGCGTTCACATGGAGGATCATGAGAGTGTAGGAGAATATATAAAATCAGTCGCTGCGCTGGAAAATCCTCTTCCTCTCATATATCGTAAGATGCATGCTTCAGGTCACCCCGTCTTATTAGAAGGTAAAGGAATGCCTATGGTGTCTGATGAAGGAGAGATCGAGGGTATCGTTTTTATCTCTCGCGATATTACAGAAAAGAAAAAAGCAGATGAATATATACGAAATAGTGAGAAGCTTGCCGTGTTAGGCGAACTAGCCGCAGGTGTTGCTCATGAGATCAGAAATCCACTCACATCCATCAAAGGTCTGTTTTCTTTAATGAAAAATAGCGAGATCGATCAAAGTAAACTCTTTTTATACAATGATGTGATCTGTGATGAACTGAATCGGATCGAATCGATCGTTAATGAGTTCATGGCGTTAGCGAAACCAGATGCAACACAATACAGGAAGAAAGTAAACATCATTCAGCTTCTTCAAGACACTGTAATGTTATTAACGTCTGAAGCTAATCTGTATAATGTTGAGATTCGTTTATTATTTAAAGAAAAAGATCTTTTTGTCTCATGTGAAAAGAATCAGATTAAGCAAGTATTTGTCAATGTCATAAAAAATGCGATTGAAGCTATGAATAATGGTGGAATCCTCACGATAGCGATTGAAGAAACAGCAGATCAAAAAGTAAAGCTGATCTTTGTAGATAATGGAATTGGAATCGAAGAAGAGCGATTAAAGAGCATTGGCGTTCCATTCTTCACCAATAAGGAAAAAGGAATAGGCCTCGGTCTTACAGTTAGTAATAAAATTATTACAGAGCATAAGGGAGATTTGAAAGTAGAAAGTTATCCTGGAAAAGGAACAACCGTTTCAATCACTTTACAAAAAACAGAATAGACTAGAGGAGACTGAACTCACCCATGAGAGTTCAGTCTTTTAAATGCCGTCAAATAGTTTGAAAACACTTCTTCCAAGAAGTCTGATCAGCCATAGGATCAGTTCAGGTATAACTAATAATAGATCCATCATAAAGTCTAGCCATGTGTATGTTTCATTCGTCTGCTTCTTTTTCTTTTTACGCCTAAGTGCCATTTAGCCATCACCTTTACCTTTGATGAAGATAAAAAACGTTTACTTTAACTAGAATTATATTTATGAAGTAAAGATTTTATAAAGAAGAACAGGACATTTGAAGCATAAGATTGTATTTTAAAATGTGATGAAATACAACCGCCACAATTCTTCGTTTTTTTATGGATTATAAGATTAGTAAGTTGTTCCTATAAGTAATTTTATATACGTTTACATAAAAAAATAGTTTCTTAATATTTCCACTCTATAATGAACGAGTAATAAATTCATTTAAAAGGGGTTGCATCAAGCATGGATGAAAGACCGATGGATGAATGGATTAAGAAACTCACGGAAGACAGCTTAAAAAAAAACAAATTGGATCGCAGAGCGTTTCTTGCAGGTGCCGGAAAGATTGCAGGAATTTCACTGGGGCTCACAATTGCTCAATCGTTAGGCAGTTACGAAGTGAACGCAGCACCAACCTTTAGAAATTATCCGTTTACACTAGGTGTAGCTTCAGGTGATCCTTTAGCAGACAGCGTTGTTTTATGGACAAGGTTAGCGCCAGATCCGTTAAACGGTGGTGGGATGTCCAATCAAGCTGTACCCGTAAAATGGGAGATTGCAGAAGATGATAGATTTAAGAAGGTTGTACAAAAGGGAACAGAACTAGCACGTCCAAATCTGGCGCACTCTGTACACGTTGAAGTAGATGGTCTTAAGCCAAACCACATATATTACTATCGATTTAAAAGTGGGTATGAGTATAGCCCTGTAGGAAGAACGAAGACTCTTCCTAGAAAAGGTGCGAATGTAAAAAGCATGACATTTGCATTTGCATCTTGTCAGCAGTATGAACATGGTTTCTTTACCGCATATCAGCATATGTCAGAAGAAGATTTGGATTTTGTTGTTCACTTGGGTGACTACATATATGAATACGGACCTAATGAATATGTATCACCTTCTGGCAATGTTCGAACACATAGCGGTCCTGAGATTATGACACTCGAAGACTATCGAAACAGACATGCTCAGTACCGTTCTGATGGGAATTTAAAAGCAGCTCATGCAGCATTTCCTTGGGTGGTAACGTGGGATGATCATGAAGTAGAGAATAACTATGCAAACATGATCCCTGAAAAAGGACAGTCTGTTGAGGCGTTCGTAAAACGGCGTGCTGCAGGTTATCAAGCCTATTACGAACACATGCCACTTCGTCGTTCATCATTACCACATGGGGCGGATATGTTGCTCTATCGAGATTTTACTTATGGAAACTTAGCAATGTTCAATGTTATGGATACACGACAATATCGTGATGATCAAGCGAACGGAGACGGTAGTAAACCGCCTACTCCTGAATCTCAAGATCCGAATCGAACCTTAACAGGAACTGAGCAGGAAAGCTGGTTGCTTCGTAATCTAGGAAATTCTAAAGCGCATTGGAATGTTTTAGCTCAGCAAGTATTCTTTGCACAAAGAAATTATGGTACAGCTGATGCTCCTCGCCTGAGTATGGATGCATGGGACGGTTACACGGCATCTCGTGAACGGATCACAAATTTTATACAATCAAAGAATTTAAATAATGTTGTTGTATTAACAGGTGATGTACATGCGAGCTGGGCGTGTGATCTAAAAGTGGATTACAATGATTCATCTTCCAATGTAATAGGAGCTGAATTTGTTGGAACATCCATTACATCTGGTGGGAATGGTGCTGATAAGCGTTCTGATACAGATAAAATATTAGGATTGAATCCTCATATTAAATTCTTTAACGATTATCGAGGCTATGTTCGATGTACGGTGACACCTGAAGAGTGGCGTGCTGATTATCGAGTCGTTCCGTTCGTAACGTCACCAGGTGCTGCAATATCTACACGTGCTTCATTTGTCTATCAAAAAGATCAGAATGGTATTCAGCAGGTTGGAGCAGCAGCTGTTGCAGAAGGAGTTAAGGTCTCTCGTGAAGTAGAAGAAGATCGAAACCGTGCTCATGGTATAGCGCATGAGAAGCAGATGAAGAAATCCGGGGTAAAAGCGGGTCAATAAAATTAGGAGAGGGGGATGGAAAGTTATAATTCATCCCTCTTTTTGTTTGGTCGGTATATGTCTAACGTGCTTGTATTTACAGCGTGATCTTAACAATGATTAACTTATCTGTAATCAAGGATTTATATTTTATAAATATACTTTTCATGTAGGATTAACATCTTGATAGGAGAGAGAATAAAATGACGAATTCCTTTGATGAACAGCACCCAGACCAAAAATCTAAGATTACGCGTAGAACGTTTATTGAACGCACAACAAAGGTAGCAGGACTTTCCCTAGGGTTAACTTTTATAAATCCAATGACCTCACTAGACGTGCTAGCTGATCGTGGTAAAAAAATGAGTCGCAAAAAGCCAATACTTGTTTTTCCAGTTGTCAGTGATGTACATATGAATGAAACGTCCGATCAAACCTTCAATAAATTTAAAGAGACTCTCAAACAATTAAATCAACTCGTTCCTAAGCAAGATGCATTTGCTGTTGTAGGCGACTTAACAGACAATGGTCTAGTACCGGAATATGAGAAGTTCAAAACGGCTTATGAAGCAAATAAACAATCAAAAGCTGTTTCGCTGATCGCGATCGGAAACCATGATTATTGGAACGGTTTACCAGAGGCTGATGCACAAAAACGTTTTTTAGAAGTGACTAAAATGCCGGCAATCTACTATCACAAGATTATCAAAGGGTATCATTTTATTGTGCTTGGGACTGAGGACGGGGTGACAGAGGGTACGTTCTCTGTTAAACAAATCAAATGGATGTCTGAAAAGTTAAAGCAAGCACATACCGATGATCCGAAGAAACCCATCTTTGTTTTCCATCACCAGCCGATAAAAGATACCATGTACGGAAGCGAGTGGGGCTTTACGGCAAACAGAGATTTATTTTATGATACGTTGAAAAAATATCCGCAAGTCATTACATTCTCAGGCCACACACACTATCCATTAGATGATCCTAGAATTATTCACCAAAAAGATTTTACAACGATCGGTACTTCAACTGGCGCGTATCTGTGGCTGGACGCTGGTCGTATTCAAGGAGAAGTTCCTGAAGGAGCAGATATTCTAAACCAAGCTTTAATCGTTGAAGTGTATGAGAATCAAGTGATAATAAAACGCCGTGATATCCATAATAATGATTGGACAGGTGAACCGTTTGAAATTAGTGTTCCTGCCAATAAGAATAGTTTTAAATATACGGATGCTAGAAAAGATAAAAAACGACCATTTTTTACGAACGATGCAATGCTTTCTATTGCGAACGACATGACGACAGCTACTAGTCTTTCAATTATGTTTACACAAGCAAAAGACAATCTACTCGTTCATGATTATAAAGTAATCGTTACCAACTTAGAGACTAAAGAAGTGGCGAAAGAATATTTAGGCTTTTCCGAGTTCTATAAAGATCCAGTCCCTAATCCTGTAATTCTTAATCTTGAAGGATTAGCACCATCTACAACTTATGATATAGAGGTGTTTGCACTCGATGCATATAGCAATATCAGTACAAATTCAATCACGGCCATAGGTAGAACAAAGAAAGGTGAGCCAATAAAAATCACATTATCAAAAGACAAAGTAAGCAGTATAGAGGAGACATTAGATGTGGTTGTGGAAGGAGTTAGAGCTCCTAAGAGTGACTGGGTGGGTTTGTATGAAGTAAACGAAAATCCAGGTGAGGTGGAATCGATTTGGTGGCAGTACACCGAGGTTAGTGGTGGAACATGCAAATTTACGTTTAATCCGAAAAATAATGTAAATGCAGCACGATACAAACAAGGATCTACGTATAAAATGGTTTACTTCTATGGAAGCGGTTATGAGACAGTAGCTTCTGCGACATTTAAGGTTGAGTAGGATTGAGTAAGAAGAGTGCACTTGGGAATTGGACAGATTAATCCTTCAATCGGACAGATAAATGCTCGAATTGGACAGATTAATGGTTCAATTGGACAGATTAACACTGGAATCCGACAGATTCGTTATGCAATCCGACAGATTAACGTTTAAAGCGTACTAACTCATATTCCTATAAATAAAGAGAAAGCTAACTTCATGAGGTCAAAACAGCAATAATTTGCTATTTCGACCTCGGAAGTCAGCTTTTCGTTTATTTTTTATCTTTCATCGCTGCTTTTAATGCATCAGCCAAACTATTACCAAAGCCTTCATCCTCTTTGTTGTTTGCGCTGTATTTTTTGAGCAGCTGGCGTTCTTCACGCTTCGTCACTTTCTTTTTCTTATCCTCAGCTTTTTCCACAACGTTACATGGTTTACACTGAAAATAAGTGCCTGCTTTTCCGTTGTGAAGCTCCATCTTTTTATGACACTGCGGACAGCGGCGGTTCGATAGCTTAGGGTCTTTACGGCGGCGATAGGAACATTCACGATCAGAGCAGACAAGCACTTTTCCGTCACGACCTTTTACTTCTTTTAAAAGTTTTCCGCACTCTGGACACTTGGAACCAGTAAGATTGTGAGCGCGATATTCTTGAGAGCTCGTCTTGATTTCCATTACAAGCTGCTTCGTCTGTTTTCGGATATTTGCTAGAAACTCTTTCGGATTTCCATTACCCCGTGCGATCGCTTCAAGTTCTTGCTCCCATTTAGCCGTGAGTTCAGGTGACTTCAACTCATCGTTCACAAGCTCGATCAACTGCTTTCCTTTCGGCGTAGGGTGAAGCTTGTTATTTTTTCGGTCAAGAACTTCAGAACCTAGCAGTCTTTCGATAATATCAGCACGAGTTGCAGGAGTTCCTAAACTATACTTTTCCATACGAGATAATAGATCTGCCTCTGTAAAACGGGAAGGAGGTTCTGTTAATTTCTTCTCCGCGTTTACCTCTTTTACAGATAACGATTGCCCTTCTTTTAGATTGGCAAGGGCACGCGGGCTTTCTTCTTCCTTACCAGACAGCACTTTAAATCCTGGATCAAGCACTAGCGTTTCACGTGCTATAAATGTTTCACCCGCAACGTTTAATGTAGCGGTCAACGTTTCCGATCGATACGCAGGGTAAAATAGAGCCAAGAAACGGCGCGCGATCATATCATATAATTTGCGTTCATCGTTATCGAGATCTCCTAATTGTAGGTATTCATCAGTTGGAATGATTGCATGATGATCCGTTACTTTTGAGTCATTAAACACTTTTTTAGCTACTACGCTTCCTTTGTTCTTAAGCAGAGGCTGCACTTCTTCACGATATCCAGATGACATACCTTGAAGTCGATCATACATCGTATTTTCCATATCTTTAGTTAAGTAGCGGGAATCTGTTCTTGGATACGTGACGAGCTTATATTGCTCATAAAGCTTCTGAAGAACAGATGATGTTTTTTTAGCAGAAAACCCAAAACGACGGTTTGCATCACGCTGAAGTTCAGTAAGATCGTAAGGCATCGGATGCGCCTCTGTTTTTTCTTTCTTTTGGAGTGAAGCTACTGTTGCCTGTTGCCCTTTTACTTTTGCGACGATATCTGTCGCTTTTTTCTCATTAAACAGACGCTTCTCACCGTTATGTTCCCATGATGCTTTCAACATGCCAATCGTCGCATCAATTGTCCAAAAATCTTTCGGTTGAAAAGCGTTAATCTCTTGCTCGCGATCCAGGATCATTGCAAGTGTTGGCGTCTGAACGCGACCAGCAGATAGCGGATCGTTGTACTTTGTTGTTAACGCTCTTGTAACGTTCAGTCCGATCAACCAGTCTGCCTCAGAACGGCAAACGGCAGATTGATATAGATTGTCATACTGCTTAGCAGGTTTGAGTTGATTGAATCCATCTCGAATCGCTTTGTCTGTTTGGGAAGAAATCCACAAACGTTTGACTGTTTTTTGCCATCTTACTTTCTCCATGATCCAGCGAGCAACAAGTTCACCTTCACGTCCAGCATCTGTTGCAATGACAAGCTCACTGATGTCTTTGCGTTTAGAAAGGTGTTCGATCGCACGAAACTGGTGACTAACTTGTCGGATTACTTTTAGTCCCATATGGTTTGGAATAATCGGAAGGTCCTCTAAACGCCATTGTTTATATTGCTTGTCATAGTCTTCAGGCATCTTTAACTCAACTAAGTGACCGAGTGCCCAAGTAACGATGTGCTTCGGTCCTTCAATATAACTTTTATTCTGTTGCTTACAGCCTAGAACACGGGCAAGATCGCGTGCCACGCTAGGCTTCTCAGCAAGGATTAATTGTTTCATAGTGTACCCCTTTCAAACTTCTACTCATGTCATTATAACAGAGGCTGAAAACAGATACCGCTTGGAATGAAAATGGTATAATTAAGAAAATGAGGTGAAGTTGTGGTTGATTTAATTTCCGTTAATAATCATAAAATAGAAGTGTTCCAAAAGGGTGATAAAGGCAAACCTGTCGTAATTCTACCTGGCATGGGCGTTTCCTTTGATAGCTGGCATGAAGTCTGTCATAGAATAAGTACAACGAACAGAGTAATTATGATTCATCGTCCAGGTATCGGTAATAGTGAGATCGGATATGAAGAACGCCATATCTATCAATTTACAAATGAACTAAACGAACTGTTTCGTAAACTAAAGATCGATGAAAAAATAATCTTAGTTGGCCATTCGTATGGCGGACTGTGTGTTCAGCATTTTGTAAAGAGATTTCCAGAGAAAGTATGCGGCGTGGTGTTAGTTGATGCATCCTCTGTCGATTCTTATAAACTTGATGAGCTTGAATTGTCTTTCTTAGAAGGGCAGACAAACGAGTTATTGATCAAAGAATGGCTAAAAAAAGCAGATCAAGATGCTGAAGCACTTAAGGATGAGTTAAAGCCAGAGTTGACGGATCGACAAAAAAAGTTACCACACGATGCACAACAAAGACTGCTTGAATTTGGTGTGAAACCGGAGTTTTATAGAGCGTTGGCTTCTGAGTTAAAGTGCTGGGATGAAGATGCCAAATCTATAAAGAAATTAGGGACTTTTCGCAATCTGCCACTTACCGTAATCGCTCGTGATCCTTCGTATCAAATGGAGATAGCGAAAGCTCAGAACATTCCACTATGGGAGATGGAAAAGTTTGAATCTGTTTGGCGAGATTTGATTTTAGATCAACTGAATCTATCTACTCAGAGTGAATTCATAGAAGCTAAAGGTGCTGGCCACTCTGTCCATATAGATGCGCCGGATGTAATCTCACTCGCAATAAACAAAATGAACAATCTTCTTCAACCTTCCAAATAAGAATGCATGTATACATACTACAAATGAATATAGAATACTAGAAATTAAACGCGTACACAGGATCAAGTGAGATTGTTCACAGGTAGTCAGGTCCTTGTTTTATTAATGATTTCGGTATGACTGAGGGGAGCAAGGGAACATGTGGAGAAACCGGAATTTTTTAATTTTGATGTTTGGACTGGCTGTGTCCAGCACAGGTCTATGGGTAGGGATTATTGGAAACCTAGAATTTTTGCAGATGAATGTTGAATCCTCTTTTTTGCAGGCTTTAATCATTTTGGCAGGGTTTCTAGTAGGAATCTTTCTTGCGCCGATGGCCGGTCGGATCATTGATCGCAGCAATAAGAAAAAAATATTGATCTATGCAGGGTTTGCTCGATGTGCAGCTATCTTCTTTATGTATTTGGCGATTGCTTATAACAATGTTTGGTGGATGGTCGTTTATACGCTTGTTATCGGGATTTCTGGTACATTTTCTCAGCCTGCTATGCAAACGATGCTGCCGTTGATCGTAAAAAAAGAGGAACTTCTAGATGCTAATGGTGTTAACATGAACATCTTTACTGCATCTCGAATTGTAGGGACTGCACTCGGCGGAGTTATGTTGGTGGGCATGTCGTTATTTTCGTTGTATACGGTCACTCTCGTTTCATATGTAATCCTTCTTATTTCTACCTTCTTTTTAGATGTGGAAGAACAGCCTAAGAAAGCAGACTTATCAGGCAAAAAGGATAATTTTTTCAGAACGCTGAGAGAACTGTATCCCATCATAAAGAACGAACGTAAAGTTGTTTACGGCATCTTTTTATTGATTCCAGCTTATCTTTTTTTATCAGGATTTAACTTAATGGTGATTGAAATTAGTGAGTTACAAGATAATGCAGGAATTAAAGGAATTCTTTATACGACAGAAGGTGTGTGTGTATTTGTTGGAACGTTCTTATCCAAGAAATTCTTTAGAGATAATCCGAAATTAAGCTATATGTTCGCTATTACATTCATTATCGCAGCGGCGCATACATCCTTGTTTTTAGCAGAACATCCAATCATGTCGGTTCTGTCTTTCGGGTTATTTGGTCTAGCGGCTGGAACCCTGTTTCCTGTTGTGACTACCATTTTTCAAACGGATGTACCGTCTGACTATCACGGTAGGTTTTTCTCGATTAAGGGAATGGTCGATAATATAATCTTCCAAATTTTAATGCTATTAACTGGATTGTTCCTTGATACGATCGGATTCCATAAAATGGTCATCGGTTTTGGGATCTCATCATTCGTTATTGCATTTGTCATCTATTATCAATATAAAACAAAGAGTGGGACAAAACAGAAGGATAGACTGGCACCGATTAAATAGATAAAGATAAAAAAGAGTGGCGGTCCGTCACTCTTTTTGTATGCTTTTCATTTAGTTTGTTTAATGTGTAGTGAATAAGACTATAACAGCAAGATTGAGGACGATTTGTTAGTTTAAAATGGTTAAAATGATGGAAAGACGATTTACGGAGGTGTGGGTCAGTGGATACCATACAAATGACGTTTGATGAGATGTGGGATAAGATCATGGAATGTAACAGGTCGTATGATGGACTATTTTACACTGCTGTAAAAACAACAAAGATTTATTGCCGTCCATCTTGTCGTTCACGAAAACCTAAAAAACAAAACGTAGTGTTTTACGACTCCATTTCTCAATGTGAAGAAGCGGGCTATCGAGCATGTAAAAGATGTCAGCCGGAGATCGAACATTGTCCACAAATTAATCTGATACGAAGAGCAACTAGTTATTTAGTAAACAACCATCAAAAAAGAATTCTTCTTCAAGATGTAGCGAAGCACTCTGGAGTAAGCCCATTCTATCTGGAACGATTGTTTAAAGAAGAGATGAATGTTACGCCTCGAGAATTTGTGGAGAATATTCGTATGGATAAAGCGACTTATCTGTTGAGGAATACTTCAAAAACATGCCTAGAGATTTGCTTTGAAGCAGGATTTCGGAGTGCATCTAACTTTTATAAAACGTTTCGCACGTATAAAGATTGTTCGCCAAGTGACTACCGAAAATTAGAGAAAGCCAAAGGAAACGAATCATGAGCAGTACCGAATTAAATGGGATTATAAAAATAGCCGTACCACAGGAATTTTCCTTTAGAGAGTGTTTGGCTTTTCTTAAGAGATCACCACTAGAAATTCTTCATCATATAGATGAGAACAATGTTTACAAGGTTATCGCGGTGAATGATGAACTGATCTTAATGAAGATCAGTTACCAAGATCAAGAGCTCATCATAGAATTTCCTGATCAAGTGCCTTCCAACAAACGAACAATCGTTGAATTTGTTGAGAATTGGCTTGATCTGAATCAAGATCTTTCACTATTTTATCGCGCTGTTTCAAATGATAGCTTACTAAATCCGCTCGTAGAACAATACTATGGACTGCGGATGATTGGTATTCCTGATCTATTTGAAGCGTTGACTTGGGCGATCATGGGACAGCAGATTACTTTAAACTTTGCCTATACATTGAAGAAACGGATAGTTACGAGTTTTGGGGAACAGCTATTGATACAAGACAAGCAATACTGGGCGTACCCTTCTCCTGAGATCATCGCAGATCTTCAGATTGAAGATTTAAGGAAACTACAATTTACAACGCGAAAAGCGGAATATGTGATAGGTGTGGCAAGAGAAATAGTCGAGGGTCGGCTTTCAAAAGATATCTTAAGACATGCTGAAAATCCTGCTCAACAACTTATTTCACTTAGAGGAATTGGACCGTGGACAGCAGATTATGTGTTGATGAAATGTTTACTAAAGACAGATGCTTTCCCAGTTGCTGACGTAGGGCTTCAGAATGCTGTCATGAAACAGTTGCAATGGAAGCAAAAGCCGACAATAAATGAATTAAGAATATTAGCGAAAAACTGGAGTGGTTGGGAAGCATATGCCACCTTTTATTTGTGGAGGTCATTGTATGAATAAGCACTATAAAGTCGAGCTAGAATCACCCATAGGAGTAATAGAGATTTTAGGGACGAAAACCGTTGTTCAATCTATCCTTTTCGTGGACAGAGAGAAAAAGGGTGACGATCAAGCTGATATTCCTTCTATACTTCTAGATTGTCGCGACCAACTGTTAGAATACTTTAACGGTAAACGTGAAACTTTTACGTTTCCTTATGAACATAGCGGTACTCCTTTTCAACACACGGTATGGAATTCACTAGTTGATATTCCGTTCGCTGAAACCGCCTCTTACAGAGATATCGCCATCTCTCTTCAAAATGAAAATGCGGTTCGGGCGGTGGGTAATGCGAATGGGAAGAATAAGTTAAGTATTGTAGTTCCTTGTCATCGAATTATAGGTTCAAGTGGGAAACTCACGGGATATGCTGGCGGTTTATGGCGAAAAGAATGGTTATTACAACACGAAAAAAGGTTTAGGAAAACATAATTAGTATAGAAATATAACTTTTATATTAAAATTTTTAGAACTTAATATGATTGAATAGTTAGATAATTCAATCATATTAAGGCTTCAAGATTATTTTTATCTTTTTATAAGAAAACGGATACAATTTAATTTACAATAGTAAGAAAAAGTATTAAAATGAGAAAGTTCCAAAAAATAGAAAAATATATAGGGGGCTTTTTTCATGAAGAAGTTTTTAGCGGTAACAGCAGCTGCTGTTCTTGCGCTTAGCGTAGGTTGCAGCAAGGAAGAAGAAAAACCGAAAGAAGAGGCTAAACCAGCGGCTGCAGAAAAGAAAGAAGATGGAAATGCGGAAAAAATCACACTTCTTAATTTTGAAGGTGAGCTTGTAAACCAACTTCGTGGCTATCATGCACCATTCAACGCATATGCTGGAGGTCTTGAAAAAGAAGGAGAAGAAGCTCTTCCACAAGCAGAGCTTGATCAATTAAAAGCAGATGCTAAAGCAAGTGGCGAAAAAGCAGTTGCAGAGATTCCTTCTATTGAAGTACCATCAGATCTAACAAAAGAACACCAAGAAGCTGTTAAAGCATCTCTTGAAGAACTTAAAAAGTCTTATGAAGCTCGTGTAGCTGGCTTAGAAGATGAAGCAAAAGCAACTGAAGCTGATGAGTTGTTTGCAGCATTTGAAGAAAAGTTAAATACAGTACATGAAGATCTAAAAATGATTCCAGGAAAATTCGCGAGTGAACTTTAAGAATTAATGAGCTGCTGTCCCTAAAAGACAGCAGCTTTTTTATGAATTCTTTTATGTTTAAAATAAAAAACAAGAAGCCGAAGCTTCTTGTTTTTTTAGTCTATAGAAACAGACCCGCAATTGCAGCAGATAAGATGCTTACTAATGTAGCACCATATAAGAGCTTCAATCCGAAGCGAGCAACCGTATTTCCTTGTTCTTCATGTAAACCTTTTACAGCACCAGTAATAATGCCGATAGAAGAGAAGTTTGCGAATGAAACAAGGAAAACAGAGACGATCCCGACTGTTCGATCAGACATGTCTTTCGCGTATTTTGCTAGATCGATCATAGCTACAAATTCATTCGAAACAAGTTTAGTTGCCATGATTGTACCTGCTGATACTGCCTCTGCCCATGGGATACCAACTAAGAATGCTACTGGAGCAAAGACATATCCAAGCATCGTTTGGAATGTGATTCCGAAGACCATGTCGAACACATCGTTGATTAACGCGATTAATGCTACGAATCCAAGAAGCATAGCACCGACGATTACAGCTACTTTAAAGCCGTCCATGATGTACTCACCAAGCATCTCGAAAAAGGTTTGCTTTTCTTCTTCAATTTCGATAATGTCATCATCTTCCGTAACTTCATAAGGATTAATGATGTTCGCGATGATGAAACCACCGAATAAGTTGAGCACGAGTGCAGTAACCACGTACTTTGGATCGATCATAGCCATGTAAGCTCCAAGAATTGAAGCCGATACAGTAGACATGGCAGATGTACAAAGTGTATATAAGCGATGCTTTGGTAGGTGACCTAATAGTTTTTTAACAGAGATAAATACCTCTGATTGTCCAAAAACAGCAGAAGCAACAGCGTTATAAGACTCAAGTCTTCCTAAGCCGTTCACCTTACTTAACGCAAAACCAATCCATTTAATGATAAATGGAAGGATTCTAAAATGCTGCGCGATCCCAATTAATACTGAAATAAAAACGATCGGTAATAAAACATTTAAGAAAAATGGCATTGCAGCTTCGTTTGCTAAGCCACCGAACACGAATTCAACCCCAGCAGCTGCGTAACTTAATAGCTTTTCAAACAGTTTAGAGATACCTTTTATAATAATAAGGCCGACGCCTGTATTTAATAGAAAGTATGTAAGGATAAGCTGTAATCCAAGCATAACTAGGATTGGCTTGTATTTGATCTTCTTGCGATCATTACTGACTAGAAAGGCTAACAAGAAAACCGCTGCTACTCCAGCCAGAAAGATGATGTACTTCATTTAACTTTTCCTCCTAAAATAACTTACTTATCGAACCTTACTATTATTAGATAATTACCTGTTTTCCGCAACCTCAAAAAATTCCTGCTTTGTTAGTATTAACCAATTTGTTGATTTAATATTTGAGTTACAAGGTTTTTAATACTTTTAGGAGAAGTATTAATGTGATTAATTGAAAAAAGGGAGCGGGTAACTTGAAACAAGCACTACTTGTAATTGATGCACAACGAGAACTGATGGACGGAAATGAAAAAGAACAAGGAGTTTATAGTAAAGAAGGACTGCTTCAAAACATTAATAAAGTAATTGAAAAAGCAAAGCAAGCAGAAGCTTCCATTGCATTTGTTAGAGATCTAGATGTTTCTGAAGGAAAGGGAGCAGGCTTTGAGGTTCATCCTGCAATACATGTACCGAAAGAGGCTAGAGTGTTTGATAAGAAAGCAACGAATGCCTTTTATGATACATCTTTGTTAAGCTATCTAGAAGAGGAGAAAATCGATCATCTTGTTCTAATGGGGTGCAAGACAGAGCATTGCATCGATACCGCTGTTCGGTTTGCGACTGTATCAGGATTTGATGTTACACTTGTTGAAGATGGTCACTCCACTTCAGATACTGAAGTGTTAAAAGCTGAACAAATCATTAGCCATCACAATAAAATTTTGCACGGCCATTATAACGTCGATCATTTTTCAGTTGTACGTAAGACGGACGAAGATCTATTCAATCCCATTCACAATCAATACAGATAATGCAAAACGTTTGTCTTCAAGTGATTAAATACGTACGATAAAAGGTGAGTGAAGAAATTCTAAGGAGGATTATGATGAGTCAACTGACCATTCAAAATTTTGAACTAGCACGAAGCATCTTCCTGAAACAAGTAGATGGAATAGATGATATGGAAGCGGATATTCAACCAGATGGGTTTAATAATAACATTCGCTGGCATATAGGACATGTTCTCACGACTGCAGAGTATTTTATGTTTGGATTTCCCGAACATTCTTCAAACCTACCTAAGCAATATGTAGAGTTATTTAATAAAGGAACCAGCCCTGCTGATTGGAAAGGTGAAGTACCCACTCTAAAGGAACTCAAACAGCAGCTAGAAGAACAGTTGGTACGAGTACAAGAGATATCACCAGAACGATTAAATGAAAAGTTGGAGAAACCTTTATTCAATCTGACTACATTCGGTGAGCTCGTGAATTTCACTGTCTTTCATGAAACCTATCACTTAGGTCAAATGCATTCGATTAAAAGAGTCGTAGAAAACCAAACGGCTAAACAAGCATAGTTTTTTAAAACAAAAAAACAGTGAATACCTAAAAAGGTTTTCACTGTTTTTGTATATACTTTATGGTAAGAAATATGCTATTATAGAAAAGACGCACTACGTTAATATTTTTATGTATATTTGTTCCTAATTTTATTATACGATAAAACAGGAATGTGTGTCAACGATTAACTAATAAATTTTTTTGTAGGGGGAAATCGGATGACAACATGGAATCAGGAACAACAGAAAGAACAAAAGCGTGTAGATCAAGTCATTCATAAACTTGCTGATGAAACAGATAAACTTCTAGAACATTTAGGGGGAAAGAAGGCTGATGTTGTTCAAATCAGAAAGAATTTTTGGTCTGATGTAACAGTGAACCTTGAAGATGCAGACGATGCAATTGAAACCGCAGCAAGTATCAAACAGCAATCAGAGCTATTATCCGAGATTGAACGAAGTCATACTTCTGCAGAAACTCGCCTTAAAACCTATGAGAAGTTGAAAAGCTCCCCTTACTTTGGACGAATTGATTTTAAAGAAGACGGTGAAAAGAGCGCTGAACAAGTCTATATCGGTATAGCCTCTTATTATGATGAACCTAGTAGTACGTTTCTCGTTCATGATTGGCGTGCTCCGATTTCAAGTCTGTACTATGATCATTCTCTAGGCGAAGCTGATTATCGTGCACCAAGTGGTAACATTGAAGGACAGCTCGAACTAAAAAGACAATTTATGATAAAGAATGCTAATATAACGGGAATGTTTGATACGGGAGAAGCGATCGGAGACGATTTATTACAGCACGTATTAGGTAACCAAGCGAATACACAGATGAAAAGTATTGTGGCCACCATCCAAAAAGAACAAAATGCCATCATACGTAATACAACGAGTGATCTACTCGTTGTTCAAGGTGCAGCTGGATGTGGAAAGACGTCAGCAGCTCTTCAACGTGTGGCTTTTCTATTATACCGAGATCGAGAGACCATTCAGTCACACCATGTTGTATTATTTTCACCAAACAATATGTTTAATAGCTATGTAGCCAACGTGTTGCCGGAACTTGGTGAAGAAAATATGGAACAAACGACGTTTCAAGCTTATGTGGATCATCACTTAGGAAGAGATTACTCGATAGAGACACCTTTTGAGCAGATGGAGGAACTTTTATCTGAAAAAGGAGATTCAAAGCGTGTTGAAGCGATAAAGTTTAAAGCATCAGTAGAATTTTTAGAAGCCATCCATCGCTATGCTGAAACGTTAAGTAAATCGGGCATACCGTTTTTAAATGTGAAGTTTCGAGACCGTATCGTAATTCGCTCTAAACAGATCAGTGAATACTTTTATTCTCTCGATCAAAAAGAAACCGTTCCATATCGAATGAAAAAGACGGTGGCTTGGATCTTAGAAGAGCTAAAGAAAATAGAACGAAGAGAACGTAAGAAACCATGGGTTGAAAAAGAGATACAGCTTCTTGATCGAAATGTATACACAAGGTTGTATGAGAAGTTAGAGGAACGCAATAAATATGGAGCTGACTCGTTCAACGATCTATCGAGTGAACAAAAAGTACTATCGGCTTATGTGACGCGGATTGCCTTTAAGTCATTAAGAGAAAGCATTGAACAGTTTTCGTTCTTAGATGTGAAAAGCTTATATGCTAAGCTGTTTCAGAAAAACAAACGATTGATCGAGGACGTGAATACGTGGAATGAGATCTGCAATCAAACGTTGTTTAATCTCAAACAAAACCATCTGGCAAATGAAGATGCAACTCCGCTTTTGTATGTGAAAGAACTATTAGTAGGTTTTCAATCGAACGCTGCCGTTCGTCATGTTTTTATTGACGAAGCACAAGATTTTTCACCGTTTCAGTTTGCATTTATTCAGCGTGTCTTTCCAAGAGCAAACCTAACGATACTAGGTGACTTAAATCAATCGATTTACGCACATGCGTCTGGTGAAACGTTCAGTATGCTAAAAAACTTATTAAACAAGAAGAATCCTGAAACGATTACACTAAAGAGAAGTTATCGCTCTACAAAAGAAATCGTAGAGTTTACGAGAAGTCTTTTAAAGGACGGAAACGAGATTATTCCGTTCAATCGTTCTGGAGATAAACCTGTTATAGCAGCGGTAGAGCGTGAGGAGGATCATCTGAACGAGGTTAAGGACCTTGTTGGGAATTGGTTGGATAAAGGACATGAAACAATAGCGGTGATCTGCCGTTCGGCAAAAGAGAGCAAAGACGTTTATGAGAAACTGAAAGATAATCTAGATGTGAGACTCATGATCGATGAGGATGCTTCTTTCCAAAAAGGCGTAATCGTTATCCCGTCCTACTTAGCCAAGGGAATTGAATTTGACGCAGTAGCCATTTTTGATGCATCAGGCTACCAACTTGAACGAGAACGTAAATTGTTTTATACAGTTTGTACTCGAGCGATGCATGAGTTAACCGTTTTTTACACAGGAAAACCTTGCCCATTTATAGAAGGAGCCTCCGAGAATTTGTATGAGGTTGTTCAGTAAAAAGTGATGATCCGTTGTTTCTTTAAGAAGCAGCGGATTTTTTTCTCTCATAAAACCTGTTACTTTTTGTTGTTATCTTAATATGTTGCTATTGATCCATTCCTTTCTTCTTTGCAAGTTGGTTGTAGCGGAAGGTTGCCGACTCCTACGGGACGAGCGGTCAGGTGAGACTCCTAATGGCGCGAAGTGGCAGGAGGCTCACCGTTCGCCCCGTGGAAAGCGAGCAATCTGCAGCGGAAACCAACTACTTTCAAAAGCAACAATGAATACGAAAACACTCTTTATTTTTGATTTCTTTCTTTTAGGGTAACGATAACAAAAAGGAGGAAAAGAAATGGCATTTGATTACGATCTTGATTTTGATAATATTGACTTTCGAAAACATCCTGAAAAATATCGTGTAGGACGTGGTGAGCAAGGAGTACTTTTAGTGGAACCTTATAAAAGTGAGATCTTGCCGCACTGGCGTTTTAAGACGCCAGAAGAAGCTGAAAAGTCTTCAAAGAAAATCTATGAACAATTTCTTGATTATAAGAAAAATAATGACTTTGTTGGAGCAGATATGGCTAGAAAGTTTCTTCAGATGGGATATACACGTGCTAGACGGTACACGAACTATAAAGGTGGGAGAAAATACAATGATGACGGCGAGATCAATAAGCGGAAAATTGATCCTGTAAAAGCAAAGTCAGCCGCGATCTTTGAGGAAAAGTGGAAATTAGCTCGTACGGATGAAGAATATTTGAAGATGAAAAAAGCACATCAAAAGGAATTTGGATAATGCATCCCCTAATAGTAGGAGATGCATTTTTTATATATTTCGGGATTCGTTAAATTAAACGGTTACTTTATGCTCAGAAACAAACTCTCCGAAAACTAACTTCTCAAGAGGTGCGATATGTGTTACGAATTCCTCTAAACGTTCCTTCATCTCTGGGTCTTGGTCGAAGTCTTCCATCGTCATGCGAGCGTGTTCTTCAGATTGAAAACGGAGAAGGCCGATCCAAAGTTCTTCTCCTTCTTCAACTTGAAGTTTTTGAGAGATAGAAGAGAACCCATAGTTTTTTGGTGATGTGGATAATTTGAAAATCTGTTCAGTAACACCCCCGTATTCTTGAAATTTTTTATTCGATCTCGACGATATCTCAAGAAATTTTTCTTTCACTTCAGGTTTTAATTTATAAAAATATACGAGTAGGTATGCCATTATTTAACCTCCGATTTTTTTAGCCATTTTGATAAAACCAAATCCACCACAACGTTGGGATTGTCCCAGTGCAACAAGTGTGTAGTGTTTGGCACTACTTTAAGTTTTCCCTTTGCTTTAACTCTAAATGTTTCAGCAGTTTGCCATCTTTTTTCGGACAAACGTTCAGGTAAGGTAGCAACAAGCAATGTAATATCTGGTGGAAGAAGGTGATAGATATCTTCTGTTTCGTTCAGGTGCATTCCACGAATGATATGTCGAGCGGTTTCACCTTTAGCATGCCATCGAACTTTGCCTTCTCTTTCTACTCCAAGATCCTTAACAGCGATATCTTTTAACGGTGACCACATCAAATAGTTTTCTTTTTCTGCTAGAAAAAAGTCATTCCAAGAATCAAAAGCATACTCATCAAAATCTTTTTCATAATGGTCCATCTCTTCTTCTAAAGAGGAAGACCAGATACGCTTTGTTTGATAGCCGCCATCGATTAAAATCGTATCCAAAATATGTTCAGGATACCGAACCAAATAGTGAAGAGCTAAAAAGCTGCCCCATGAGTGAGTTAGAAAGTAGAAATCGCTTACATTTAAGTGCTTCAACAAACCATTAAGCCAATCAACAAGTCTAGGCATCTCATAATCTATGGATGTATCAAAGGGCTCAGACTTCCCGTGTCCTGGAGCATCGAACGCGATGATATGAAAATTCTTCTGTAACTTCTCCGCAACTTCTAGAAAGCTAAGGCTCGTACTTCCTAATCCGTGTAAGCAAACAATGGTAGGATTGTAACCTTCACCCCATTCTGTAAGTTGTACGTTTTTTTCTTTATAGGTGATCATTGACCTTCTCATCGCTTTGCCAACTCCTGATAACTCAATTGTGTTCTCTTTTTATTCACTTAGTGAAGTTTTGTATCTTTCAATAGTATCATATTATTATAAAATCGTTTGAATAGTTTGAAAAGAACACAACGAAAACAAACCATAAAATGGTAATATGGTAGTGGATGGAATAAAAAAGGGGGAGTGTCAATTGGATAGCAATCAATATGTTAAACGAAGTTCTTTTCTGTTGCTTTCTATATTTCCTGTTTTAATGGTGGGTTATTATTTTGCTGTAAATCATGAAAATTTGTTCTTTCTCTACGAGTGGATGTTAATTGTGGTTGTACTTGGAGCGGGTTTAATGTCTTTAATCGGTGCTATTAAAACAAAAGAAAAAGAAAAGTGGGTCTTACTTTCCATAATAGCGTTCTGTGTTCAGTTTGCAGTTCTGGCTACATTTTTAGGACCATTAACGTTTTATCCTATGTTTTTTTTGTACTACACAGCAACAATACTAGCGATGACTGTTTTTGGAATCACACTTTCTAAAGTGGATAACTATCGATACATTTCAGTTATCTTTATGATCATTTCTGTGCTGCTTACCGTATACATGATTATTTTACAATCATTATGGGGGCAAGATCTAACGTAATGAAAGTGGGGTATGGAATGTTGCTGAACGTTAGGAGAATACCGTTTATTTTGGTTTGTCTTATTTTCTTATTAACAGTGGGGTGTACTTCTTTCGATTCCTCAAATGAAATAAAAGTGACTGCTGAAATGAATGAAATGATATCGGAATACATCATCCAACATTATGAAGGAGTATATCCTGAAACGGATAAAAAGTTTGAAGTCCATAAGGTCTATGGAGCGAAAGAAATGGGAGGAGAGACATCGGTCTATCTGTATTCCTTGTTTTTGGGCTTTAACAAAAAAACAAAAGCGGAAGGGCAGTCCGGTCATTCTGTTCCTGCCGTGATCAAACTCAAGAGTTCAGATGACAAGTATGTGGTCTCCTATTATAAGGAACCGAGTGATGGTGCAGACTTTAAACGGTCATTATATAAAATTTTCCCAAGAAAATACGCAGGAAAAGCATTAGAAGATACGAAGAATTCTGCTGGTCTTCATAAAGAAATGAAAAGAAAAGCAGAAATGTGGCTAAGAAAATAGCACTATTTATGTTCACAAAACGTCCTAAGGAAAAGTGATTCAAATCACACATTCTCTTTTAGCATTCTTTTACGATAGAGTTGTAAGAAGAATATAAGGGGGAATTGACATGTTACAACAAAGAACCATTGAAGTTATTAAGTCAACCGTACCTGTTTTGCAAGTACACGGAGAAGCGATTACTTCCCGTTTTTATGAAATGCTGTTTCAGAAATATCCAGAACTTTTGAATATCTTTAACCATGCCAATCAAAAAAAAGGACGCCAACAAGCTGCATTAGCTAACGCTGTTTACGCAGCAGCAGCAAATATCGATAAGCTTGAGTCCATTATTCCAGTCGTAAAAGGGATCGCACATAAACATAGAAGTCTTGGCGTAAAGCCAGAGCATTATCCTGTGGTCGGTGAAAATCTTCTTCTAGCTATTAAAGACGTGCTTGGTGATGCTGCTACTGATGAAATTATTAACGCTTGGGCAGAAGCATACGGAGTAATCGCGGATGTTTTTATTGGTATTGAACGTACCATGTATGAAAATGCAGGTTGGGAAGATTTTAAACCGTTTGTCGTTACTCGTAAAGTAATCGAAAGTTCAGTAATCACATCTTTCTATTTAGAACCGCAAGATAAAATGCCACTTCCGAAGTATAAGCCCGGCCAATATGTAAGTGTTAAGATGGATATAGAAGGTCAGGAAAACACGCATATCCGACAATATAGCTTGTCTGATGCCCCAGGAAAACGTAGCTATCGCATCTCAGTAAAGAAAGAAAGCGGTAGGGATACAGTAGACGGGATGGTTTCCGTTTATTTGCATGAAAGCGTAAAAGAAGGAGATATCCTTCACTTAAGTGCTCCTGCAGGTGATTTTTATTTAACTACTGATAGTGAAAAGCACGTTGTCCTTATGAGTGGTGGTGTGGGGCTTACTCCATTGGTAAGTATGCTGAAAACTGTAGCAAGTGAACAGCCAGAACGAGAGGTTACATTTATACATGCTGCGATCAATGGCCAAACACACGCTTTAAAGAATGAAGTTTTGGAGATTGCAGAAGCTTCTGATCATATTACTACACATTTTGTGTATGAAAGTCCGTTAGATGAAGATCATGGATACTCAAAGACTGGTTACATGGATCAGGCGTGGTTAAAGGATATTTTACCTTTAAAAGATGATGCAGAATATTATTTCTGTGGTCCGATTCCATTTATGAAGGCGATCTATACTGCTCTTCAAGAGTTGAATGTACCAAAAGAGAACATTCATTTTGAGTTCTTTGGCCCAGCCTCTGATCTTGAAAAGGAAAGGATCAAGTCATAAAGAAGCAAAACACCTTCCTGAACGCGGAAGGTGTTTTGCTATCTACCGTATTGATAGTGAAAACGTTGTATCATTGATTTACGTTTAACTAAGAGGAGAACGAACAAAGCCACTAGACTTATTGAAATGATCCATGCTCCTAAGTAGATACCACCAATCGTAAATGCTCTAGAGATCCTTACAGAAAAAAAGATCCACCCCACAATCCCGACTGAGCCTATACATAAGTTAAGCATCAAGCTGACAAAGAAATGGGGAAGCACCATACCCGTATGTGATACTGTGAATTTCGCGTATTTATAGCTGATCGGTAACCCGAGTAGAAGAAACAAGGTATAAAAAATCACATTAAGATCTGCTTCACTCAAAGCGTTCACTCCTTTTAATAAAGTAATACTCCTATATTCAAAAGAAACAAAAAACATACCAAATGATAAAAGACTCGATAAGGTAAATCTTTGCCTCATCGAGTCTTTCTTATTCATTAATTGTCAGTTCCAGTTTTCATAATTCTGTCAAATTGTTCTTGAGACAGTGTTTTAACTTGCACAGGAGTTTTTACCTTTCTTACTTTTCGTGTTCTCCTTGTGTAAGAGCTTTTTGCAAGGTACTGGCGTTTCATCGCTTCAACCATAAAATTTAAGGCGAGAATGGTAATTGCAAATCCAGCGAGTGGAGCAAATACAATCCAGCGATCACCACGAATTTGGAAGTAGTTGGCTCCGATCATGCTCGACCATTCGTTGATCATGGCAACCGGCACCGTATTATTTTCAAGTGGGTCGAGTGTAATAAAATCAGTTCCACCGATAAATACTTGTAAAATTCCAAGATGAGCCCCAAGTAAAAGGGTGGCGATCAGCTGTTGGCTATACAAAATACTCAAATGCGGTCTAAGGTGTGGCATGACGTGTTTACGTAAAGTGTGTAATCTGCTACCGCCTAGAACTTTTACAGAAGAAATAAACTCATTTTCTAAAAACTTAGAAGTTTCACTAGCCACTGTCACCATAATAGGAGGAACAGCGATAATAACTAAGAGTATGACAGCGAATATCGTCTGAATATCACGTGGTAGAGACCATGTGAATATCTGAAGCACAGGGTATAAAAGCAAGTAAGCAATTATAGTAGCTGGAGCATAGTAAAACGATTCAAAGAGCTTACTTAGCGTATTTAAAATGAATTTGGGCAGCTGACTGATGATCAGGCCAAGTAAAGTTCCGAAGAACAGCCTAGCAAAAGCAATAAAAAATGCAACGCCAAGTGTATATTTTGCGCCATCAATCACCTTGTGTAAGATACTAACACCAAAACGATCAGTTCCAAACGGCATGTCTTTAAAAGGTGCAATAGGTGCTCCGTCTATAGCATTTTTATTTTCATCGTATCTAATCTGCATAACGGGCTGTTTATCATTCGGTACGAAATGAGAATAAATGATACTCCCGAAAAAGAGGGAAACAATGATTAAAAATCCTGAGAGAAAGAGCGGACTTTTCCAAACTGTCATTTTAAGCCACCTCTTCTTCAGTGCGTCCTAATTTATGAGAAAGAATGTAAGAGACGACTGTAAATAATAAATAAAATGGTACAAACATTAAGAGAATACTAACTGTAATTACTTCTGGCGTAGTTGGCCCGTTATCAAGCATGAAGTCTGTAATACCTGGTATGGCCATAACCGTTTCCACCATAAATAATGTGGAAATCAGCAACCAATACACGGTCTTTGAATAATAAAAAAGGCTGAACAATGAATTTCTGAGCATGTGAACATAGAGTATAATGGCATACCTTAGCCCTTTTGCTCGTGCAAACTCAACATATGTCTTAGAATCTTCATCATCTAATAAGAATAATAGTGTCCTAGTTAAAAACAGAGTAGGTATGATGGCCAGGCATAAAATCGGGATAAAATAGGTAGGATTCTGGTCACTATGTGCAATTGGGAATAAAAGAGTCCCAGTATTCCGGAAGTATAGAATCATACTATATTGGATCATCACGACTATGAAAATATCTGGCAGCGACTCTAGTGAAAAGAATACAAAACGAACGGCCTTTTGTATTTTGTCTGGCAAAATCTTTACGATTAACGCAAGTACTAGCGATGTTGTTATAGCTAATAAAAACGCGCCAATCACTAGTTTTACCGAATAATAAAATGGGGTTAATATGGTCGGGAACAGAAGTTTAATCTGTTGATATTCATAATATTCTACATTTGAAAAGGTGATGAGTCTCAGCATTAACGAACCAATATTATCTAGATAGTTACTAAAGAATAGACCTAAATCTTGATTTAAAAATAATGCATTCTTTATAGCTCCGGACTCCAATAAGCGTGCTACAGCTTCGATCCCTTGAACATTGCTGAAGAAAAGGTAAGGAAGTGCACCAATGAAAAAAACACCCACGATCGGCATTAAAAAATAAACAATGCGCCGAAGGACAAGTAAATACATAAAATTTTCCCCCTAAATCTCTCTATCTCTTTTTATCTAATAAAGTTAACTATAATTATTCGACATAATCCATTATTTTCCTCCAGTAAAAAATAAAAAAAGTCCCTTTGAGGGACGTTATTTTAGAATGCTTAAAAAAGTTTTCCATGGACCAACGTCCTGATCATAACGCTTAGCCAGAACCCTAGTAATCTGGTTGATGTGTGTAAGATCGTGAACGGCCCACGTGGATAATAATTGCTGCAAGGTGATAGAACCAAATTCAGGGTGTAATCCCGTTTTATTTAAATCAAAGGAACGAATTTTTAAAGCACCCAATTGGTATAAGCTCTGTTGCCTGGATTGTGAGAATTCACGAAGTAGCTCTTCAATCCCTTTTTCTTGCCCCAGATGAGAGAATCGATCAAAGGGTGGAAGGGGATCATCCTCAATGTTTGTGAGGATGCTGTTAATTCGTGGTATCCAATTGCTCTTTTCACATTGAATCAAGTGAGCAACAACTTCAAGAGAATTCCATGAATCGCCACCCTCATTGTTAATTAACCATTCCAAAGAGAGTCCTGATAACAAGTGTGTCAATACAGCAGGTGTACGCTCAAGAATTTCGAGAGCTTCGCTTTGTTTAAAATTCATGATTCCAATACTCCGCTCTTCATAGAGATAAAATCATCTATTCTTTTAATAACACTTTTAATCATATCAATAGAGGAAAGAATATCACCATCTACTTCAAGTGCATGATTTGCAGTCGGATGAATCATACACGCTATAGATGAGTTATCTATGATCTGATTTATCTTTTCTTCGTCATAAAAAGGGTCTTTATCACCGATTACGCAAAGGCTGTCTTGTTTACACGTTCTTAATGTTTGATAAACAGGTAGACTGCTTAAACGAGGTGTTAGCCAAATGGCTTTTGTGTTTTGGGTAGGCAATCTATCTAAAGCAGTAGGCATGGCCATAGTACCAAAGGATTTTCCTAACACGTAAAAAGATTTATAGATTGAGTGATCAATCACTTGATTTAGCACTGTGGAAACATCGTTAATAAGTGCTGAGGTAATTTCTTCAAAGCTATAACCTTCGTAATCTGATGAATAATAAGGATAGTTTACATGCAATACATCATATCCTTTGTTTAAAAATGCTCCTGAAGAAAAATGAAACAATGGTGATTTAACCGTATACCCTATACCCGGAAGCATGATGGCGAGCCCTTTTGGCTGATCAGTTTTGGTTTGTATTACGTAAGGAATCTTCAGGTTTTTATAGCCAGAGATAGTAGCAGATCTCTCTTTCATATTGAAACCTCCATAGTATTATTGAATGGTATCGTACAATTCGATCTTTAATCGATCCACATTGTTAAAGGAATAGAAAACTTCGATGTGCCAGTTGTTTAGAAGCCTAACGTATCCATTCTTTTGGGTCCACTTGTGTAATCTTTCATAGGTGTCTTTAATTTCTTCATTTCTTCCAACATGTTGGATGCTAGCATATCTTTGAGGTGGGATAGTAAGTGTCACCATTCCAGCTGGAACATTTTCGAAGTTTTCTACTTCCACACAGACCCAATATCCATCCTCTTCAACGGTAGAAGCATCAACAATGAACGCACCTATTTGTTTTGAAGGATCCACGACATGCTGAATGGACGGTAATTGTGATTGCAGCGCAGTTGAAGCTTTAGGGATTTCGTGGATGTATTGATCTCCCTCACATAGCACTCTTAATCCAACTAAATTTATTTCTTTCTGTTCTTTTACAACAGGTGCTTCATAAACTGCTTTGTTGTTCATAGCAAAAACTCCTTTTTAGAGGATTTACTACTTTCTTCTCGTAAAAGAAACCATTATCCTTTATTTACCTATTAAGTAGATTTATTTCCTGTTATTATCAATTTTCTCCTACCTTTATACCGTTTGTTATGAAAACGCATACAACCATTGATGCAAAAGCTTCAGTGCTCCTTATTTATTTCGATCAAACGTGCTAAACTATTGGTGAAACGTTTCGAAAGATTGTTTATCTAAGTATGGAGAGGAGCAAAGCGTCCATGAAAACAAGTAAAATCATTAGCTTTGTATTGATGTTCAGCTTGTTTGCAAATGTATTTGCAACAACATCAGTGTCTGCAACTGACAGAGGAAAAGATTATGCATTCCAAATGGAGTTGAAATCAATCGCTAAGAAGACATACAAGTTTTATCAAGATCATACCGACCCAAAAACAGGTTTGACTTATGATGAGACTCGTTATACAGCAGAAGGTAAAAAAGACGCTACACACACATCCCCAACTAATATTGGTATGTATATGATGAGTACGATCTCTGCTCAAGAATTAGGTATCATCTCAAAAAAGGAAGCGGTAAAACGCATTCAAGTCACGTTGAATACACTTGAACATCTTGAAAAGTGGAACGGCTTATACTACAACTGGTACAACACAAAAGATGGTTCGGTTAAAAAGGACTGGGGACAATTCATCTCACAAGTCGATAACGGATGGCTGTCTGCAGGCTTGATCGTAGTTGGACAAGCTTATGATGAGCTGAATCCACAGACGAGTAAGCTCGTTGAGGACATGAATTACACAACTCTATATGATCCAGAAGTGGGACAATTTCGTGGAGGATATGATGTTGCACAAGGGAAGTTAACCGATCACCACTATGGCTTATTCAACACAGAACCACGTGTAGCAAGTTATATCTCGATCGGTAAAGGCGATGTGCCAAGCGATCACTGGTGGAAGATGTACCGTACGATGCCAAGAGAATGGGATTGGCAAGCACAGATCCCAGAGGGTGAAACGCATGAATATGATGGCGTTTCTGTGTTTGAAGGGCACTACGAATACAACGGTGTAAAATTCGTTCCTAGCTGGGGCGGAAGCATGTTTGAAAGCCTTATGCCTGGAATCGTCTTAAATGAGGTTGAACTTGGAAAAGATGCGCTTGGACTGAACAATAAGCGTCATGTAGAATTACAGCAAGCTTTTGCTAAAGAAAAAGGATATAAAGCATGGGGCTTCTCTCCATCTGCAACACCAGATGGTTACAGTGAGTTTGCCGCAACACCACTTGGTACTTCTGGATACAAAGATGGTGCGACCGTAACCGCTCATGCATCATTCTTAGCACTAGACTATGATCCTAATGGTGTTCGAAAAAACATTAAAGCCTTAAAAGAACTCAATACGTATAGCAAGTACGGGTTCTATGATTCTGTAAACGTGGAAACAGGTGAAATTGCTAAAGCATATCTCGCGCTCGATCAAGGAATGATCATGGTATCTATCGCTAACTATCTAAAAGATGGTGTGATCCGCGATTACTTCCACCAAGATCCGATCGGTAAGAAACCAGAGAATCTGTTGAAAAAAGAAAAGTTCTCCATTCAATAAGTAAATGCAGCACCCGATTCCAAGTGGATGAGGGTGTTTTTTTGTTGGATCTAGATAGTTTTGCAGGCTTTCAGGTGGAAGTGAAGAGGTTAGCGGTGGTCAGGAGTGATTCGTAGGTGGTCTGTATGAGTTTATCAGTGAAAACGTGATGTTTAGAGGTGAAAAGATACCATTTAGCGGTGAACATGTAAGAAAAATAAAAACACGTACCGTAAACGACGATAAAAGGGTCTAGGATCTTTGTGTGGAACTCCTATCTATGACAGTTGACTGTGCCGTTTTTCCAGCTGCAAATATTCAAAGTGGAAGTGAAGAAAAGATGTGTACAAGTTTTGTTTTGCACGAAGATCGAACGTATATAGGAATGAACTTTGACCTGTCTGAGCGGCCGATTAAAATGGCTTTATCAGGTGAACACCAGCTCCTTATTTTACAAAAAGAAGGCGGCCGTTTCTTGCCAGCCATTGGCTTTAATAGGGAGGGTATATTCATGAACCTTCATATGGTGAACCCGAATGAAGAGGGGAAATATAAAAGGAATAAAAACAGTATACATATGATGAGGCTATTTGACGAAGTGTTGACTGAAAAAGTAAAAACATCAGTGCTTCCTATCTATCTAGAAGAAAAAGAAATCGTGAATGTTCCAGATTATAGTGTTCAAAGTTTGATAGTTGGTCTTAACAAAAATTCATTCATCGTAGAGCCGGGAAGGAAACATATAGATACTCATGAACGAGAAGATGACTTTTTGGTTCTTACGAATTTTTCAGTTCGAGATGCTATGGAACATGAAGATATGACATTGCAAGGACCAGGAAGTGATCGTTATCAGATAGCATTTGATGAATTGGCAAATAGGAAAGATGATTTTTCCGTGGAACAAGGCTTATCCATCCTGAAGCAAACCGCACAAAGGGAAGGGGACTATCCTACACAGTTATCTATAATATTTAGTCCAGAAGATGAGAGTATCTATTTCTCTCTTAAAGGGGATTTTAAAAGACTTTATAAATTCTCCTTCTCGGATAGAATGATAACAACAGAGAGGGGCTTTGAGCGCGATTTTGGTTTGTTGGTAAAGAAAAGAGGTGTTTTATTGTCAGAGCTTGAGGGTTGGGATTAAAAGTACTGGATTGAGAATGGTATTTGGGAATATGGTAGGTGAGCAATTCTGGATTTATAGACCGTATTTCTTGATTTATAGTCCTTCAAGAAATTTTATAGGTCTTCAAAATAATTTATAGGTCCTCAAAATAATTTATAGGTCTTCAAAATAATTTATAGGCTTTTCGACAAATATCATTTAATAAAATCATGGTAGTGAGGTATCTATGAAAAAAACATCGGAGAATAGACTAAATGCTTTTTTACTATTAACTGGGATCCTGTTTCTGTACTCTATCTTTTCTAAAATTTATCATTTCAACAGCATCATAAATGATATTGTGTATCTTTCAGGGTTTGTAATAGCTATTCTGATTCATCTCTATTATAGAAAGAAAACCAAGCTCAAAAAACTAAACACATAAAAATCAAAAAGAACCCCGATTACATATTAGAATCGAGGGTTCTTCAACGCCAACCTTCTATTTCATCCCTGAAATGGTATAGCCTTCGATAATGTGCTTTTGGAAGATGATGAAGATGATGACGATTGGAACAACCATGAACGTTGATCCGGCCATCTGCAACGCGAAGTTGCCTCCATATTGCCCTTTAAGAAGACTTAACCCAACAGACAACGTATATAGACTTTCATCGTTCGCGATGATCAACGGCCATAAGAAGCTGTTCCAACCAGCGATGAACGTTAGAATTCCTTGAACGGCCATGATCGGTTTTGAAATAGGTAGAACGAGCTGCATGAACACGCGGAACTCACTCGCTCCATCTAGACGAGCGGCTTCAAGCAGTTCGTCTGGGATGGTAGACATGAACTGTCGGAATAAGAAGATGCTGAATGCACCAACTAATCCTGGTAGAACGACACCTGCCATCGTGTTCGTCAAGCCCATCTGGTTTAAGATTAAATAAACAGGAATCATCGTTACTTGTCCTGGGATCATCATGGTCGCTAAGACAAGGTAGAAAAGCTTTTCTCTTCCTTTAAACTTGTACTTCGCAAACGCATATCCAGCCATCGCATTAAAGAAAAGTCCGACGAAAGAACAGAGGACGATGATGATCGTATTACGCAAATAAACACCAAAGTTCATGTTCTCAAACAGGTAGACGAAGTTTTCGGTTGTAAAGTTTTCAGGCCACAGACTCGGTGTGAGCTGAAGGACTTCACTTTCAGGTTTGAAAGCAGAGAGGATCATCCAAATAAAAGGGATGGCTACTAAAAGACCGCCAAGCGTTAAGACGATTCCTGCGATCCATTGCTGAATTTTGTATGCTTTCTTCGCATCAGATACTTTTGTTTTCATGTTCTCACCTCACGTCTTAAATATCGGTATCTTTCTTTTGCAATCGGAACTGAATCATCGTAATTATGATAATGGTTACAAACAGGACGAATGAACCTGCAGCGGCATAACCGAAGTTACTGAGCTGGAATCCATTGCGATAGATGAAGAGAGCAACAGAAGTGGTGCTATCAAGCGGTCCGCCGTTCGTCATAACGAATGGTTCTTCGAAGAACTGAATCCATCCGATCATCGTTGTGATCGACACGAAGAAAATGGCATAACGAAGAAGAGGAATCGTTATCTTCGTAAGCTGTTTCCAGTTGTTCGCACCGTCTAATTGAGCTGCTTCATAATACGTTTTTGGAATACCTTGTAAAGCTGCTAAGAAAATAATCATGTTCACACCGATCGCGCGCCAAACGGCTAATGCGATCAATGACCCTTTGGCAATCGTTGGGTCTTGTAACCATGGTATGGCAGGAATGCCGACTAGACCGAGCAGATAGTTGAATAAACCGAACTGTGGGTTGTATAGGTACGTCCACACAACAGCTACTGCTACAACGTTTGTAATCGAAGGCATATAAAAAACAAGACGAAAAGCCTTGAAGATGCGCGCTGTACCAAAGTTGATCAAAAGAGCGATACCAAGTGAACATGCGATAACGAGTGGAACACCAAATACGACATAAAACACAGTGTTACCGATCGATTTTAGAAAAATAGGATCTTTAAAGATATTTATATAGTTTTCGATTCCAATGAAGCTAATATTTGAATAGTCTGCAAGTCCAGCTAGGTCAATATCTGTAAAACTAATCACCAATGCAAGAACAATGGGAAAAAGAGAGAATAAAGCCAATAATAGAAGTGCTGGTCCAATGAAGAGGTAGGGAGTCGTTTTTGAATAGCTTTTCATGTTTTCACATCCTTCATCGTTACCCGTGTTGATGATAAAAAGGGAACGAGCAGGATAACCTGCTCGTTATACCCCGGATCAACAGGATTTATTTCTTTAAGATCTCTTCCGCTTTTTTGTCGAAGTTATCTAATTCCTTCTGAACATCTGCTCCGCCTCTGTAGATTTTCTCAAAACTCTTCAAATAAGATTGAGCGATTTCTTCCCATTGCTTAATAACAGGCATCGGTTGTGAAGCTTTCATCTGTTCACCGAACGCTTTGTAAAATTCATTTCCAGTAAGTGAATCGTCTTCCCAAGCTTTTTGAGTTGCTGGAAGGGAATTTGTCATTTCCATCCATTTTAATTGTGTTTCAGGCTTACTCATATATGCTGCGAATTTTAATGCTTCTTTTTCGTGCTTCGTGTATTCGAATACAGAAAGGTTAGATCCACCAAGTGCAGAGATGTTGTTTTCTTTTGCTGGAAGAACTGCTGTACCCCATTTACCTTTAAGCTCAGGAGCTTGGTCGTTAATCAATTTGATCATCCATGGACCACTGATGAACATGGGTAAGATTCCATCTCCACGGAAGCCTTGAACGATATCCATTCCAAGTTCTTCTTTTGGAGCTGCTCCACTTTCATAGAAGCTGTTCAAGTATTCAACCGCCTCAACGAATTTTGGATCATTGAATTTTGGCTCGTTGTCAGGTCCTAAAAGTTCTGCTCCATTTTGGCGAGCGAACATGAAGGACAAGCTTTGTTCTTTTGCATCGATTGAAATCCCATATTTCCCTTTTCCGCGGTCAGCTAGCTTATCAGCAGCTTCCTTCAACTCGTCCCACGTTTTTGGTGCTTCTTTAAATCCTGCTTTCTCGAGCAGATCTGTACGATAGTAGAGTAAGCGAGTATCTACGTACCAAGGTACACCAACCATTTTGTCATCAAACTTAGTCGTTTCAACAGAACCTTCAAAGAAATGTTTTGGATCTAGTTCCGGGTAATCTTTAACATGAGGTTTTAAATCTTTTAATGCTCCAGCTGATGCGAATTCTGGAATCCAAGTCGTCCCCATCTGAACAACATCAGGGCCTTTTTTAGAAGCAACTGCCGTTAACAGCTTATCGTGTGCTTGATCCCAAGGAAGAGCTTGAACTTTAACATCAATTTTCGGATTTTCTTTTTCGAATTCTTCAGCGATTTTAGGAAGTGATTTGGCTTCTTCACCCATCCCCCAAACCGTAATAGTTGTTTTTCCATCTTCTGAACCTGAAGAACAGCCAGCTAATACGCCAGAAAGGACAAGTGCACCAACCATTGACGTAACCATTGATTTTTTAAACCAGCGTTTTTTCATGTGAGTTCCCCCTATAATTTGCCTGTGAAAGCAATCAATTTTTAATATTCCCGAATTTTCTTTGAGATTATTGTTGAAACGTTTCGATAAGCACATTATAATTCAAGTTGTAATCGTTTACAACATGGAATTTTCAAAAAGAGGTTTCCTTCCAAATTTTGTTGGAAACATAAGGTTTCATACACTTTTTTCTTTGTTTTATAAGGGTAGGAAGAAAATAGGGGTATGGGGTTTAAAAACCTAGAAACTCTCTTGAATTTAATTGAAACGTTTCGATAAAATGCTTTCATCTAAAAAAAGAGATGAAAAATTCATGTTCATTTCAACAGAATTTTATAGTGTGAAAAATGAGAGCCATAATAAAAGAATTGAGGGATAGACAATGACAACATTAACGAAAGGGAACATCACGGTTAAAGCTGGTGACTTTACATTTGCGTTCTTAAGTACTGGTGATATCTACAAAGCTTCCCACCATGATACGATGATCAACCAATGGATGAGTAATCCGATCGATGGTTCTTTAAACAACCTTTATTTACGAGTCTTTAACAGTGAGGGAATTCACTTAACCCCACTTCTAGGTACTAAATCGAACAGCACCGTTTCATATCATGAGAATCAAGTCTTTTGGGAAGGTATCTTTCAAGATATTTCATATGTAGTCACTTTTTCATTAAGAGAAAGCGGAATCTGGTTTTGGGATATCGAACTCCAAGGAAAGGCTGAGAAAGCTGATATTATTTATGGTCAAGACGTTGGACTTGCACATATTGGTGCTGTTCGAACGAATGAGGCATTTATCGCTCAGTATGTAGATCATGGCGTGTTTGAAGATGAGAAGCTAGGTTATGTGATCTGTTCTCGTCAAAACCAACCTAATGGAAAAGCCTTTCCTTACTTGCAACAAGGATCATTAACAAGATCTGTAGGCTATACGACAGATGGGTTTCAATTCTTCGGTACTTCATATAAAGAGTCGGATGTTCCACAAGCACTTTATAAGGAAAACTTAGAAAGTGAAGTGTATCAATACGAATTTGCTTATATCGCTCTTCAATCAGAGAGATTTAAACTTGATGGCAAACATCACATCAATTTTTATGGATGCTTTAAAGAAGATCATCAGGAAGCTGTTTCGTCCATTGATTTTAAAGAGGAGATCATTGCAGCTTGGAATGAAGTTCAAGCTCAATCCAAAAAAGACACGACTACACTTGAAACGATCAAGCGTAATGACCATTTTGACGGTACTTTGAAAACAGTGGATCTTTCAAAGGAAGAAGTGGAAGCTCTTTTCCCAGAGCGAATTCTAGAAGAATATGAAGGAGATGAGCTTCTATCCTTTTTTACTCCAACCTATGAACATATCGTTTTAAAAGAAAAAGAAAGAATCGTAGAGCGACCTCATGGACATATTCTTGTTACCGGAGATAACGTGTCTATAAAAGAAGACACGATCACGACTACTTCTTATATGTATGGAATCTTTAATTCTCAATTAGTAGTAGGAAACACTTCGTTTCATAAAATGATGACGAATGCACGTAATGCGTTGAATGTTATGAAAACATCGGGTCAACGTATCTATGTGGAGTTAGATGGTAAGCTGAGATTATTAACGATGCCGTCGTTGTTTGAGATGGGCTTTAACTATACGCGCTGGTTCTATAAAACAGAAGATGAGACGTTCATCATCACCAACTACACTACAGTTGATACTCCGGAAGTAGAGCTGCATGTTAAAGCTCTGAGCGGTAGGTCATACCGATTCGTTGTGACGAACCAAGTATCCTTGAACAATCAAGAATATGAAGTGCCATTTAAGTTGGAAAATGAAGAAGATGGGGTTCTTTCATTCTTCGCGGATGCCGCTTCAGACAGTGGAAAGACGTATGAAAATTTAAGTTATCGAATGAAGATTACGGGAGCCGAGTGGAGCGTAACAGACGAGACAATCTTTGGTGAAAACATGGATCGTGGATCTGCATCTCTTGTGGTTTGTGATCTTAAACCAACAAATGAGTGGGGCATCTCTCATCAAGGGTTGATCGATGGGAAGAAGATTCCGTTTACAAGTAAGACGATTGAAACGGAAATCGAGCGTTACCGTACATTTATACAAACCACGAACCGTGGATTCCGTTTGACTAAGGATGGAGTTGAAACACATGAACTTCAGAAGATGAACGCCTTAGCTCATTGGTATACACATAACATGCTGATTCACTATTCTGTTCCGCATGGTCTCGAGCAATATGGTGGAGCAGCGTGGGGTACCCGTGATGTTTGCCAAGGACCTGCTGAATACTTCTTAGCAACTCAGCATTATGGTGCAGTAAAAGACATCTTGCTTACTGTATATTCTCATCAGTTTGACGAGACGGGTAACTGGCCACAATGGTTCATGTTTGATCAATACTTTAAAATCCAGCAAGATGATTCACATGGAGATATTATCGTATGGCCACTTAAGTTAGTGACAGATTACCTTGCTGCTACCAATGATTTTGATATCTTACAAACGGAAGTCCCTTACACGTCTAATAAAGGTTTTGACTTTACTGAGAAAAAAGATACATTATTACAGCATATTCAAAAACAAATCGGTTACATGAGAGAGAACTTTTTGCATGATACGCACCTTTCTTCTTATGGAGACGGAGATTGGGATGATACGCTTCAACCTGCAAATCCACAGCTTAAAAAATATATGGTAAGTTCATGGACAGTTGCTTTAACCTATCAAGTTATGACTCAGTTCTCACAACAGTTACAGCATGTGGACGAAGATGAAGCTGCGAAACTAAGCGATCTCGCAAAAAATATTAAGTCAGACTATCAAGAACATATGTTAGGAACAGATGTAATCCCAGGATTTGTTTACATGGAGGATTCAAAATCACCAAAACTGATGCTTCATCCTAGTGATAACACGACTGGTATCAACTATCGTTTATTACCGATGACTCGCAGTATGATTGCAGAATTGTTAACACCTGAACAAGCGGAACAGCACCTTGATCTGATCATGGATAATTTTTATTGCCCAGATGGCGTAAGATTGATGGACAAACCTGCTCATTATAAAGGCGGTGTGAGTACGCATTTCAAACGTGCTGAACAAGCATCGAATTTCGGGCGTGAGATTGGACTTCAATATGTTCATGCTCATATTCGTTTTGTTGAAGCGATGGCGAAGCTAGGTAAAAAAGAAGAAGTGTGGAGCGGATTAGAGAAGATCAATCCTGTTATGATTCAAGAAAAAGTTCCAAATGCAGAGCGACGTCAGAGTAATGCTTATTTCTCAAGTTCTGATGGTGATTTTAAAACTCGCTATGAAGCACAAGAACGTTTTGGTGAACTTAGAGATGGAAGAGCCAAAGTTAAAGGTGGATGGAGAATCTATTCTTCTGGACCTGGAATCTATATGAACCAGTTGATCTCAAATTGTTTAGGTATTCGCCCACAAGGGGAGAACCTAATCATTGATCCGATATTAACAGAAGAAATGAACGGACTAGAATTGCAGTATATCATCGATGGAAAACCTGTCAAAATGGTATTCCGAGATAGCGGCGAGGAAAGTAATCGACTGATCGTTAATGGTCAAGAAGTAGAAAGCAAAACGTATCAAAACATTTACCGAGACGGTGGCGTATGCGTGAACCGCTCTGAATTTGTAAAAAAATTGTCAGCAGACGTGAATACCGTAGAGATTTATTCATAACCATTCGTTATAATAAAGGAAACGTTTGCAACAAGTGAGATAGGAGAGAAGTTCGTTGGTAAGTATTAAAGACATTGCAAAACAAGCAGGTGTTTCCATTTCCACGGTCTCCTATGCCTTGAACGGAAGTCCGAAAGTTACGAAGGAAACATCAGCACGAATTTTGGCGATCGCTAAAGAACTCAATTATATTCCTAGCGCAGCCGCACGTTCTTTGAAAAAAAGAGAAACAAAAATTATTGGAATCTATTTAACGAATTATAGTGGTGCTTTTTATGGACAGCTTCTGCAGGGTATGATGGAGACATTAAGCGAGAACGGCTATGAACTGATCGTATGCAGCGGAAAAGAGTCGCATCGCTTTCTTCCAGAACGCATGATCGATGGCGCAATCATTCTGGATGCCACATATGAAACAAAAGAACTGTTAAGTCACGCAGAACGAGGACATAAGCTGGTCGTGATGGATCGAAGAATGGATCATCCGAACATCTCTCAAGTGCTGCTTGATAATAAAGCAGGGGCTACACTTGCGATTGATTATTTGGCTGAAAAAGGCCATCAGAAGATCTGTGTTGTAAAGGGTCCGGATATCTCATTTGATGCGAGGCAGCGGTTAGAAGCTGTTCAAAAAGCTGTACAACGCTATTCGCATATTGAGTACATCGAAATCGATGGTGATTTCCATAAGCAATCAGGTGAAGTGGCAGGCAAGAAGATTCATCAAGACTTTACAGAGCCTGTAGGCGTGTTTTGTTTGAATGATGAGATGGCGATCGGTATGTATAATTATTTCAGCCATACAAACCTACGCATTGGTGAAGATATTCACATTATCGGTTTTGATAATATTGAAGTGTCTCAATATATCCACCCAAGACTTGCGACGATTAACTATTCAAAGCATAAGTGGGGAGCATTGGCTTCAGAACTGTTGCTGAATTTAATCCAGAAGAAGCAAAGTCCTGAGCATGAACGAATCAACGTTAGCCTTATTGAAGGAGATTCGGTTCGTAAACGATAAAATACAAAGAAGAGGAGCTTTTTCAGCTCCTCTTCTTTTGTATTTATTCAGCTTGTGATTGAGTTGATTTTTCTTTAGAGAGAAACCAACCACCAACAGCGATCAAGATGAGAACAACATAAAAAGTGATCTTCCATTCTGGTGATTTTGCGAAACCTTCAGAGAGGATAGCTAAGTCAGGGTGTGCAAGGGTATAAACAGCTAATTTTACACCGACCCAACCTACGATGAGAAAGGCTGCAATTTCAAGACCTGGTTTGGATTGTAGAAGTTTAACAAAAAAGTTAGCAGCAAAACGCATGATGATGAGTCCGATCAACCCACCAGCAAAGATCACTAGGAACTTTCCGCCATCCAGTCCACCGATGTTAGGAAGCCCGGAATCCGGAAGTGCCACTGCTAGTGCTACAGCTGCAAGGATTGAATCCACGGCAAATGCGATGTCAGCTAGTTCAACTTTTAATACAGTAGTCCAAAAACCTGATTTTTTCTTTGCTGCCTTAGACGTTTCAGTCGATTCATCTGCTTTTTTAACCATAACTTTTCTGAAGATATGGTTAAGTGCGATAAATAGAAGGTACACAGCTCCGATAGCTTGAACCTGCCACACGTTCACCAAGAACGAAATGGCAAACAATGATGCGAAACGGAAGAAGAACGCACCTACTAAACCGTAAAACAACGCTTTTTTCCGTTGTTCTTCTGGTAAGTGTTTGACCATTATGGCTAAGACCAGTGCATTGTCTGCCGCTAGTAAGCCTTCTAAGGCGATCAGCACTAACAAGATCCAACCATATTCTAACAAGATAGATAGTTCCATTTTAATTCCTCCTTTAAAATGTTAGATGCATGAATGAAGCGAGAACGATTTACATGAAGCGACCTCCTGTTAACAAATAAAAAAGACCTCTACCAATAGCAGGTAAAGGTCTTACATATAAAAAAGACCCTTACCAACCGAACGGTAAAGGTCTTGCTAACAACGATAAAGTTGCCAATATAGCCGAGAGCACGAAGCTCCGAAATGACGACTATACTGTAAAAGCTACTCCCCTTTAGGAGTTATGAAGTTACTATTATCTTATTATGCTATCTTAGAAGTTGTCAATTATTTTATGACAGGTAAAATGTTGAAGATAAAAGGCGTGACTTATTGTAGTATCCTTGAAAGATATAGACGAAAAGAGTGGATGTAAGTTGGATCAAAATCAATACATAATAGACATGATTAAAAATGATGATTGGATGATGCGGATTTTACGTGCTGCCAAAACGTTAAATTTACCGGATTGGTGGATATGTGCAGGGTTTGTTCGATCTAAAGTTTGGGATACGCTCCATGGTTTTCAAGAAAGAACGAGACTTGCAGATATCGATGTCGTTTATTTCAATCCTGAAGACCTAAAAAAAGAGAGTGAAAAAAAGTATGAAAAAATACTTTTAGAGCAGATTCCAGATCTGCCGTGGTCTGTAAAAAACGAAGCCAGGATGCATCTTGTGAACAATGATTTCGAACCGTACACGTCAACAGTTGATGCGATCTCCAAATTTCCTGAAACGGTAACTGCTCTGGGTGTTAGGCTTGATGAGCAAGGCGAAGTGATTCTTGCTGCACCATGTGGATTAAAAGATGTACTAAGCATGGAAGTTAGACCAACAGATTCTTACAAAAGCACTGAAAACCGAAGAAAAAAATACAGAGAACGTGTGAAAAAAAAGAATTGGGTAGCGGTTTGGTACAAAGTTAGAGTGATAGAATAGAGAGAAGCTTGAGCGCTATTGCTCAAGCTTCTTTTATAGAGCTTAGATATTCCTTATAGAAAATAGAGAGCATCCTAAAATTTGAGATGAAATGAACATGTAAATTGCGTAGTTGCCGATCAATCGTACTTCTTGAATGAAGACTAGAATGATGTTTCAGTTCTTCAATTTCCTTTTCAAGACTTAATGTTTCCCTTAATAAGCTTTGCAAATAGGACTTAGTACTTTTTGAATATTCCTCTTGAAAAGCAAGATTGATGAGTATATCTTTTGCTTCTTTAACTTCCAACTCCATATCGGTTAACGATGTTTGCGTGAAGGTTATAGAATCGTTATCTACCAACCAAGGAAGTTCATACATTTTTAAAAGATATTCAACATTACTCGTGGTACGGTTTTGAATCAACTCTTCGTTCTTTTGTTGATTGAGACGGGATTCATACTCCAGCTTGAAGGCTTTTAATTCTGATTTATAATCATCTACGAGTATTTGATCTCCACCATAACGAATGGATTTTTTTAGGCTGAAAGGTGAGAATGGAAATACCCAAATGATCATTACGAATAGTAGGGCAAATCCAAATAAGATCCATCTGATTCTTTTTTTCTTCATCCCCGCGTTCCTCTCCCTCAAACCGTACTTTTACTTCTATACCTCCTTGCGTCAGCTGGACCTGAAGGTTTTTTAGGCTCTTTCGGTTCGCGTTTTTTTCTTGGTCTAAATAAGGCATAACTTAAACAAAAACCAATCGAACAAGTAATTCCATAGCCAAACACAGCAAATGTGTTCAGCCCTTCAAACTTAGCCCAATAGAAGATGGTGAAGCGGTATATCAAAAGAACAACAATACTTAGTGCGACATATAAGAGAAGATGAAACCTGAATTTTAACCTCATTCTATCTTTAGAAGATTCAATTATAAATGCGATTGGCAATGTGCAAAAAAGAAAAAAAGGAAGAGCTGTAACAATCCCAAAGAATAGACCGAATAACACACCTTGTAGATCAAGCTTAAATGGATTCCCGCCAGGAATAGCAAAGAAGAACAATGCTCCACAAAGTACCGATATTACTGATGAAATGATGACTCTCATAACTATCTCCTAACTACTTGTTGAAGCTTTTCGTTCTTGGATTCTGAATCTTTATATTCAAACAATCCTAAGCGATTTCCCCAAGGATCGGAAAACGTAGCCCATCTAACAGGAACTTCAACACGCTCATAAATTTCAAAGTATTCCACATGTAAAATATCCATCAATCGTTTTCGTTCAGCATCGAGATCGACTACCCCTAGACGAAGAGGTCCAGTGCCAACAGCAGGATCTCCCTCTGCTACTTGCAGCCAGCAGTTAGGAAGCAACTCCCATTCTGCAAATCCTTCATGTGGAGTGAAGTCAGGCTGACGGTTCAACAAGGTTTCATAATACTTTTGACCATCTTCCATATTCGATACACGAACTTGAACTGTCATTTCATATATCATATGTAATTCTCCTTTACTTCATTTTATTTTCTATTAAAAACGTTCTTAACGAGTCAGAGGTTTCATAACGATTAATTACGTATTAGACCTTTTTGAATAATTGATAATAATAACTTTTTCTCAACATCGGGAAGATTTTCACTTAATCGTGCTGCAGCTATCGGAACCATCCAGCTTTCTAATTCTTTTGAAGATAACTGGTAATGTCTAGTATAACTTTTTCTATAATACATAGCTAAAAGTTTTCGTGAATATAAAGTAGTTCTAAAATTTAGAAAAGAGGTACGATCTTGTAATCCACCGTAACGTAAGATGAGCAGAGTCCGTGCTAAGTCTGCCATACGGTTGCCACTTGTAGCATCACACCAGTCAATGATTACAGCTTCGTTTTTTGTAATTAAAATATTGTCAGGATGAAAATCACCATGGCATAAACAATTACTTTTTGGAAGTTCTTCTAATCGCTTGTTGATTCTTTTCTTGTCATCCACATTTAATTCTTTTACTGACATAATCTTTTGTTTCAGCACATCAAATTGAGAAGGAAGGGCAGATAATTTCTTTTCGTGAACGATAGTTTGAAGAGTCGCCATCTTCTTTAAGAAATGAAGTGCTTTTTGAGGTTGAGATTCTAATATACTTGTTAACGTTAATCCCTCAACTTTTTTATAAATCAAAGCTCTTTTACCAGGAATCGGTTTACCCCATCTTACTTCGGGAACCGGAAGGCCTGATTGAATAATGTTCTTATGAATCGTATACTCATGCTCAATAAAATCATCGGATATGTGATCATGAAAAAGCTTTGCAACTTCGGTTGGGGAAAATATGATGACCTGTGCGGTACTACCTACACCAATGACTAGTTTGTGCTCCAAAATGATTTTCTCCTCTACTCAAATCTCTATATGGATAATTTTAACACATTTAGAAGGGGTAGATTGTTCAAAACTTTTGTTTGACTGACTGGTCATGAACCGATTATACTAACTAATGGTAAATGTGACTAAGTGGTCATATGATGCATGTTATAAGAGTAGCTATAACTTAAAAGATATTGAAGCGTACTCCTATAACTGAAAAAGAAGTCTTTGAAGCCGAGTTAGGGGCAATACTTAATCAAGTAAAGAATTTAGTTGATGAAAGAAATAGTGATGGGATAGCAAGAAATTTAAAGCTTGGACGATAATTAAAATCTTTGCGTCCAGCTTATAAGGAGAAAGATGAACATGGAGACAATTCAAAAGCCGTTAAACACAAAATTGATATTGGCTGGTTTGATCATTGGTATGTTTTTTAGTGCTTTAGAACAAACCATTGTTGGTACCGCAATGCCAACGATTATTGCTGATCTAAACGGGTTTTCTATCTTTGCCTGGGTAACAACTGCCTATTTGATCACATCAACAACGGTTGTTCCAATCGTAGGTAAACTTTCTGATTTGTACGGACGCAGAAAGCTGTATTTACTAGGAAACTTTATTTTTATACTAGGCTCTGCACTTTGTGGAACAGCAAATTCTATGGAAGAACTCATTATTTATCGTGGGATACAGGGGATTGGCGGAGGAATGATCATGCCACTCTCTCAAACGATTATCGGTGATATCTTTACAGCTGAACAGCGTGCAAAGTGGCAAGGTGTATTTGGTGCGATCTATGGATTAAGTTCTGTAATTGGTCCTTTTATTGGTGGGCTCATGGTCGATCATATCAGCTGGCACTGGATTTTCTTGATCAATGTACCTTTTGGAATCATTTCTACAGCAATGATTGTGATCGGAATGAAGAACGAATCGATCAGAGCGGCAGTAGGGAAAGTAAATATTGATTACTTCGGTATTTTCACACTGATTCCAGCCGTTGTCTTGCTTTTATTAGGACTTACGTTTGGCGGTGATAAGTTTGAATGGCAATCTACAACAAGCTATTTGTTGTTTGGCGGAGTAGTTGTTCTCTTAGCTTTATTTATCACGATTGAAAAACGCGCTGTAGAACCTATCTTAAATCTGTCACTCTTTAAAAATAGGGTGTTTGCAACTACGAATATTTTAGGGTTTTTGCTTGGTTTAGGTATGTTTGGAGCCATCATGTTCGTTCCAATGTACATGCAAGGAATACTAGGGGTGAGTCCGACAAAAGCAGGATCGACGATGACTCCTATGATGATTGCGCTCATTACAGCAAGCATTATTGGTGGCCGTTTGTTATTAAAGCTTAAATTCAGAACAGTACTAACATCTGGCATGGTGATCACAGCTATTGGGTTCTTTTTAATGAGTACGATGGATGTGGATTCTAACGAATTTACGGCATATGCTTATATGGTTATTCTTGGTTTCGGTATGGGTTTAGTTATGCCAACGCTCATGATCGCTGTACAAAACGAGTTTCCAAAATCTCAGCTCGGAGAAGTAACATCTGCTTCTACTTTCTTCCGTTCTATTGGAGGAACGATCGGAATCACGATTTTAAACGCAGTCATGAACCATTCACTAACAAATAAAATCAGTGAAGCGGCAAGTGATGCTTCAAATCCGGTTCTTGGAAAAGCGCTCGAAGAGATTGGGAAGAAAACAGATGCGATGTTTGGGATCTTGATCAATCCAGATCTCTTGCCACTTCCGACTGAATTAAAAACACCTGTCATTGAAACGATTAAAGACGTTTGGTCAACTTCCTTCTCGAGCGTATTCTTAACGGGACTTATCTTTATCGGACTAGGAATTTTTGTAGCTTTATCGGTAGGGAACAGTCGGATCAAGAAAGAACCGGTCGACCAAAACACGGATCGTAAGGAAATTTCCTCAAACCAGGCAGCAACTGAATAAACAACAAAGAGCTGATCTGAAGATCAGCTCTTTTCATCTTAATTTCAATCAATAGTGCTTACCGTTGCTTATTCACCATCATATCTAAAAGTACAGAATCAGTTGTACTTGATGTTTCAGCACCTAATCTGCAGAAATTCTCAATCGTCTTTTCAACATCTTCTTCAATAAATCCGTTTGTAGAGGGGATACACAATCCGTTCGATGCTAAGACAGCTGATTGAACAGCGGCACTTGAACATGTTGCCACTTTCATGGCGCATCCGGCTTTTGCTCCGTCACAAACCATTCCACTTACGTTGCCTAATGTATTCTGTATAGCAGCTTTCATCTTAACTAAGTTGTCATCCATCAAGTAGGTGATCGCTGCAGATGCGCTAGCACCAGCGACAGTAACACCACATAGTGCAGATAACCGGCCGAATTTTGATTTCATATGAATCGATAGAAGGTGGCTCAAAGTTACCGCTCGTAACATCTTTTCTTCTGTTACACCTAGCTTTTCTGCAGCAGCCACAACAGGCATCGTAACCGCTATTCCTTGATTTCCGCTTCCGGAATTCGCCATAACAGGCATAGTAGATCCAGCCATTCGTGCGTCAGATCCTGCAGCAGATAATGCCATACTATACGTAGCTAAATCGTCTGAAAGAATTCCTTTTTTTGTTTGGTCGTATAACGTTTTACCTACTTTTAAACCATAGTCATTTGAAAGACCTTCTTTACAGATCGCAGAATTCAGCTCAACACTGCGCTTAACAAGATCCAATCGATGAAGTGGAACTTCGGTAATAAACGTATATAGGTCTTCTATCGTTAACTCAGGATTATCAGCTTTTTTAGAACTTGGGGATGAATCTGGTTTTGATTCATCTACTAACACGTTTCCGTTTTGAGAGATAAAGCTTATGTTCGTATGGTCGCCAGAGATCACAACGATTGCTTTCTCTGATGAAGTTTTCACTTCGACTTCTATAAATAACTTTTCAGGACCATCTGCAGTGGCCACCGAAACCATTCCGCTCTGAACGAAACTTATCGCTTCTTCTTCTTCAATAACTGTTACACCCTCAAGCAATTGAAGACCTTTTGAAGAATCTCCTGCAATCATACCGAGAGCCGCTGTGAAATCGATACCTGTATTATTCATGCCGGGAATCCCTACAGACAACGCGTTCTTGATAACATTACCGCTCGCTTTGACAGAAATGGATGTTACCGGCTCACTAATATATTTTTTTGCAGTAGCGGATGCGAGAGCGATCGCAACAGGTTCTGTGCAGCCAAGTGCAACAACGAGTTCTTTTTCAAGAAGTCTATAAATGTTTTCGTTGATCATAAATTTAACCTCTTCCCCAAAAATTTCTCTTCCTTAACAATAACGGTTAATTTCTTCAAAAAGAAGAGGAAAGTCTTATCAATTTTAAAAGTCCATATAAGAAAGGTAACCAAAAAATATCCAGGTCTTTAGGATGAAGTCGATATAAAGAATGTAAATAGAACGCCATGCTTATTGCCTAAACAAAATCAAAAATCAGGGATATATAAGCCTAAAGAACAAGATTCATTCACGAATCTGCCATGATCTAGAGGAAATATACTTTTTATTTAAAGGTAAAGTGGGTGAAAAGGAACTTTTTTGAAATTCTAATCAAAATCACTAGGCACTGTCATAAATAATACTTATTATAAATGAGTAAGATCTAACACCTTTGTAAGGAGTTTTTATAATGGATTCCAAATTAATAAAATATCAAAACATGCTCGAAAAAAAGATAACCAAACAAGTCCAAGAATGGAAAGATGATGAGAATCCGGTTTCTCACCAAGAGCTTTATCAATTCTTGCATACCATCACAGGTACTGCTGGTACGATATCGCTTTCAGAAGTTTCGAAAACCGCATCAGACTTAATGCACCAGATGGGTGAAGAACAAAAAAGCTGGAGTTCAATTGAAGCTGCACGTTATTTACGTCCAGTGACAAATTTGTTCGCTGTTCATAAAAAAAACCTTGCCGTAACATTCTCTTCTGAATTTACTCCAAACACAGATCAATGTGATAAGCCCCTTCTTCTCATTGTAGATCAAGATGTACCTTATCTCGTATATAGCAAAGAACAATTAGAGAATCACGGCTATGCTGTGGTCGTATCTCCAACGATTGAAAAAGCACTTTCGATGTTCTATGACTTGAACCCAGATTGTCTGATCGTTAATCCTTTTCATGAAGAGATCGATGGGTATGATTTTATCAAACAAGTTCGGGAAACCGTTGCATTTGAACTTATTCCAATCGTTGTGATTAGTCCTTCTGACGAAAAAGAAACGCGAATTGCCGCTTATCAAAAAGGTGCTGATGATTTCTTCCTAAAATCATTAGAATGGGATGAGTATGTAGCGAGAATCGATCGACAAGTGAAACGAAGGAAAATTGTGAAAGACACGCTTATGAAAGATGAATTAACGAAAGTGTACAACCGGAAGTTTCTTAAAGAAGCTTATCAACGAATATCATCTGAACATTTGAGACACAAAGATATCTTCTCGGTGATTATGATTGACGTTGATTTCTTTAAGAAAATAAACGATACATATGGTCATACTGCCGGTGATCACGTGCTAATTAAGTTTGCTGAATTTCTTCGAACACATCTTCGGACTCAGGATGTAGTAGTGAGGTACGGGGGAGAAGAATTCCTCCTTTTGATGCCTTATACAAAGCTTGAAGAAGCGGAAAAGACCGCTTGTCGACTTTTAGAAAATTTGAGTCAAAATGTATTTCATTATGATGGTCATTCATTTCTTGTTTCATTTTCAGCAGGAGTTTATGAAGTGAATAGTCCTGTTTCGTTAGCTGAAGCAGTACGAACGGCAGATCGTGCCTTGTACGCAGCAAAAGAAAACGGAAGAGGTAGGATTGAAACGGCAAGCTCTCAAGAAGTGGTTAACCGCCGACTTCGCGTAGCAGTCATCGATGATTCAGAAGTTATTCGTAGAATGCTAGAAAGCTTCTTTACTGATCTTGAAGTTGAAAATTATGAGCTTGAAATTAAAACCTATCAAGATGGCGTTTCATTCTTTGTAGATGAATGGCACCAGTCAAACGATGAATATTTGGTCATCTTGGATGGTGTTTTACCTAAGATGGATGGAATCGAAGTATTAACGAAGCTCCGTAAATATCCAGATACGAACCGATACAAAATTTTAATGCTTACAGCACGGAAAGCAGAGGGTGACATCGTTCGTGCTCTGCATTTAGGTGCGGATGACTATTTAACGAAGCCTTTTAGTATTCGTGAGTTAGAAGCGAGAATAAAAGTGTTAGTGCAAAGGGTGAAATAATGCTGTCAGATGAAATATTTCTTTTAGTATGCATCGCATGTGTCTTATTGAGTGTTTTAACAGTTATGTTCTTATATCTACTCATTAAAAAGACTCTGGAGATATCAAAAGAAAAGCAAATAAATGTTTATAAAGATCAAGTTCATCATACGATTTACGATTACTTGTATCATGAACATAAGTCACGGTTATTAGTTCCAGATTCGACGATAAAATTTATGGCGATCGAACGCCTTCTAACGGAATATTCAACAGTTATTGAGGGAGAGGGGAAGGGCCGAATCTCTTTATTAGCAGATGAGATCTTTCACGAAAGATATGAATCGATCTTGAATCAAAACAAGTGGAGCAGCAGGATGAATGTTCTTTATAAGATTGATGGTTTTAAGATGGGCTCTCTTTCAGAACTGTTGAAGAAGAAGTTGAGAGATCCAAACACTTCAAAAGAAGAAAAGCTTATTATTTTCCGTTGCTTAGCCAATAACCAAGATCGTGCACTCGCTCAGTTGTTTCGGTCTGTTCCAGCTTTATTTTCGGTACTAGAGTATAGAAGTATATTAAACAGAGTAGAAGATGAGTTGTTCACAAGTTTGGTAGGCGATTATTCACATTTTCCTGAGCGATTAAAGTTAGCCATCATCGATATGATTGGAATTCAAAAGAAATTAGACTTCGTTACCTTTTTAGAAAATCAGTTGGGTGATGAGCCATTTGAAATTCGTCTCCGATCGATGAAAGCAATCGGAGAAGTTGGTTTTTTATCTGACTCTGAAGTAATAGGTCGCTTCGCAAAATCAGATAGATGGGAAGAACGATTGATGGCAGCTAAGGTAATCGGAAAGACGCGAGCCTTGAACGGTCTGCAAATACTTGAAGCGTTGATAAAAGATTCATCGTGGATGGTACGTGCTGAAGCTGCAAAGTCATTTTTGAGCTATAATGACGGCCTTGAACGTTTGTATGATATTCGTTTTACAAGTGATGATCGGTTTGCTAGAGACATGGCATCAGAATGGATCGAGAGAGGAATTGCAGATGGTTACAATTATTAGTCAGTTATGGCTCGAACTTGTTCGTGTTTTTGGCTGGTTTATTTTGTTTTATATGTCAGGGGTTGTAGTTTTTTATGGACTTCTGTTTATTTTAGCTGCTTTTCAGCTGAAAAGAGAAGAGAAGATTGATTCCTATGAGCGTTATGAAGATTACATGGATGCAAGTTACACGAAACCAGTTTCTATTATTGTACCTGCTTATAATGAAGAGCTTGGAATCGTAGGAAGTGTTCGTTCTCTTTTGAGCATCAATTACCCAGAATTTGAAGTAATCGTTGTAAATGATGGATCTAAAGATGCGACAGTAGAAACCGTTATTGAACGTTTTCAAATGAAAAAGGTGAAGAAGGTTATTCAGACAAGACTTGAGACGATGACAATTAAAGGTGTATACCAATCAGTAATATATCCGAATCTATGGCTGGTAGATAAGATGAACGGTGGCAAAGCAGATGCATTGAACGCGGGACTCAATGTTTCTAACTATCCTTACTTTTGTTCATTAGACGGTGATTCAGTTCTTGAACGAGACGCTTTTCTAAAAGTAATGAAACCGATCATCGACTCGGATGAAACGGTGATTGCATCAGGTGGAAGTATTCGAATCGCTAATGGATGTGATATTCATGAGGGCCAAGTTGAAAGAATCGGTCTTTCTAAGAACCCGATCGTTATCATGCAGGTTATTGAATACTTGAGAGCGTTTTTGATGGGGCGAATTGGACTCAGTCGTTATAACTGGCTGTTGATCATTTCGGGAGCTTTCGGTGTATTCTCAAAAAAATGGGTGATTGAAGCAGGTGGCTATAAGCGGGATACAGTAGGAGAAGATATGGAGCTTGTGGTACGTCTTCAAAAGCTGATCAAAGATAAAAAAGAGAAGAAAAAAATCATTTATGTACCAGATCCAGTCTGTTGGACAGAGGCACCTGAAGACTTTAAATACCTTCATAGACAAAGAAATCGGTGGCATAGAGGCTTGTTTGACAGTCTTTGGATCCACAAGTCCATGCTTTTGAATCCAAAGTATGGATCAATCGGAATGGTCTCGCTGCCGTATTTTTGGATCATTGAACTAGCCGGTCCTGTCGTAGAGTTATGTGGTTATTTGTTTGTAGTTCTCTCCTTTTTTCTAGGAGGCATCTACATTGAGATGGCATTGCTGTTTTTCCTGCTCTCCGTCTTAATCGGATCGCTTTCTTCTATGGGAGCAGTAATCTTGGAGGAATGGAGCCTTCGTAAATACCCCAAAATATCGGACATCGTAAAACTATTTGTTTATTCACTAACAGAAACACTTTGGTATCGTCCATTAACTGTGATCTGGCGTTGTCAAGGATTGGTTCAAGCGATTCGTGGTAAAAAGTCATGGGGCGAAATGAAAAGAAAAGGTGTATCCGGGGGAATCTCACAATGAATTCACAACAAAAATCAAGGAAACGTTTCTTTTTTCTTTTTATTCTGCTCATCATCGGATTGATCACTTCACCGTTTTGGATGTGGTGGATCAAACAAGACAACATGCTGGACGTGGCGATTGTAGATAAGACGATAAACGAAGATTCCTTTAGAGAACATAATGGTTTAGTTTGGACGTTAAACCATTTAAAGATCGTAAATAAGAAAGAAGAAGCCTACCAAGAGGATAAGCATTTTTACAAGAATGTGCCAACGTCTAATAAGGGTAAAGAGCCAGATATCCTTTATGTAGCTGATAGCTATGGTGTTGAAGTGCTGAACCAAGAAAACAAACCGAGTGTCAAAGGTGGTCTGACACCTAGTGAAGTTGAGAATATCAGACGTACTGTGATGTCTGGGAAAACAAACCTCATCGCGGAATTTAATACGTTTGCGAGTCCAACCGGTAAAGAAGCAAGAGAAGGAATATCAGAACTGTTAAATGTGGAGTGGTCGGGATGGATTGGCAGATATTTTATAGATCTTAATGGTAAAGAAGTTCCAAGCTGGGTGAAGAGAAACTATAAAGATCGTTATGGAGAGTGGACGTTTAAGAGCGGTGGCATGTTGTTCGTGCATGAAAAAGGCGAGATGGTTATCTTAGAGAATAAAGACTTGAAGAAAAAAGGAGCACAGTTTTCTTTCACAAAAGAAGGAAAGAAATCTTATGGACTAGATGCATCTGTTCCTTATCATTATTGGTTCGATATTATTAAACCGATAAATAGCCAAGAAGTTATGGCAAATTATGAATTGAAGCTAACCGATACCGGGAAGAGCAAGCTTCTAAAACATCAAATTCCTCTGATGTTTCCCGCTATCATACAGCATCAGAATGCAATATATAAAACTACTTACTTTGCGGGTGACTATGCCGATCAAGCAGAGCTTCCTGAGTTGTACCAAACATGGGGTATCAGTTTCATTAAACAGAAATTTGCTTTGGATGATGGTCAAGGAAGTACGTTTTATTGGAAGGTGTACCTACCCTTAATGAAATCGATTCTGCAAAACGAGCAAAGTATTAAGAAACCAGATTCAACCACTCAGATCCAAGAAAAGAATGGCATTAAGATAAATGCAAAGGCATCAGGTGATTATTTACAAGTTCTTGAGGACGGGAAATGGAAAAACTTCTTAATAAAAGGAGTGAATATGGGAATTGCAAAACCAGGAAGCTTTCCAGGTGAGACAGCCATTTCTAAGAGTGAATATTTCCGGTGGTTTAAACGAATCGGGGAGATGAACGCAAATGCTATTCGTGTCTATACAATTCATCCACCAGGCTTTTATGAAGCTTTTTATGAATACAACAAGATTGCAAAAAAGCCGTTATACCTTTTTCATGGTGTATGGGTGAATGAAGATCAGTTAAAGGCAAAGCAAGATGTTTATGCACCGGAAGTAACAGAATCATTTAAGAAAGAAATCAAACATGTAGTGGATATTGTTCACGGTCAAGCGAATATTCCAAAGTTGCCAGGACATGCGGGCGGAGAGTATAAGAATGATATTTCTCCTTATGTACTGGGCTTTATTCTCGGTGTAGAATGGGACCCGGAAGTTGTGGTTTCGACGAACGAGAAGCATCAATCGAAAAACCGGTTCGATGGCCAATATTTTTCTAGCTCAAATGCCTCGCCTTTTGAGAATTGGCTCGCATCGATGTTGAACTATGCAACAGATTATGAGACGAAAACGTATCAGTGGCAGCACGCGATGAGTCATGTGAACTGGGTAACGACAGATACGTTGAAACACCCTGCTGAACCTTCAGAAAAGGAAGATAAAGTCTCTGTAGATCCAAATAGCTTGAAACCACAGAATGCGTTTAAATCAGGTTACTTTGCTTCCTATCACGTATATCCGTATTATCCTGATTTTTTAAACTATGAGAAAAAGTATCTGGAGTATGTAGACCATCGTGGAAAGAAAAATAACTATGCTGGTTACTTACATGATTTAAGGAAAGTCCATGATATGCCAGTCGTCGTTGCTGAATTTGGAGTACCGAGTTCAAGAGGAATCACCCATGAGAACGCATTTGGATGGAACCAAGGGCACCATTCTGAAAAGGATCAAGGGAAATATAACACGAGGCTGTTTGAAGATATTGTCGAAGAACAGATGGCAGGTGGCATGGTATTTACATGGCAGGATGAATGGTTCAAACGAACATGGAACACGATGGACTTTGATAACCCAGACAGACGGCCATATTGGTCTAATGCTCAGACAAATGAACAGCAGTTTGGACTGTTATCATTTGATCCGGAGTCTCCAATCAGAGTAGATGGGGAAGTGGAGGATTGGGTAGATCTAGCTCCTTATCAAAAAAGCAGCTCTAAAAGCAATGATTTAAAAGCTTTATACGTTACGAGTGATAACCGATATGTATATATGCGGTTGGATTATAACAGCAGGATAGATAGAGAGAGCATGAACACAACGATATTAATAGATACCATTCGTAATCAAGGTCAGCTGTCATCACCAGACGGAGTAGTTAAGTTAGATGCTGGTGCAGAGTTTGCTATAAATCTTACGAATGCGAAAAATTCTAGAATACTAGTTGATAGTTATTATGACAGCAATTATTACATGTACGGACATGAACTAAAGATGATCGAGCAAAAAAGTTATGCCGATCAAAAAAACAATGGAATCTATCATCCAATAGAAATGGCTTTAAACAAAGAACTAACCATACCAAGTACAAAAGAAGTTATTCCGTTTCAGTCGTTTGAAACAGGTAAATTGCGTTTTGGCAATGGAAATCCTGAAGGTAAAGACTATGATTCTCTTACAGATGTCAGCGTGAATGAAAAAGAAGGGATTATAGAGATTAGAATTCCTTGGCTACTTCTTAACGTGAAAGATCCTAGTTTGCATGAAGTGATGGGAGATATGTGGGAAGGTACGTTGTCTGCAAGTGAAAAAACAGATGGTTTTGCTATTGCTGCTTACACGTATAAAGCAAACGGAGCTGTTAGTGACTCCCTTCCACAATCAAAAGAGGGTATGATTTCACTTCAAAATGTAAGAAAGTATATGTGGAATGAATGGGATGAACCAGTCTATCAGGAACGACTAAAACAATCTTATTATGAACTGCAGAAAACGTTTGGAAATGTAAAAGAAGCGGGGGAATGATTCATGGCAAGAATCCTTTTAGCAGAAGATGAAGAAATTCTGCGCATGCTTGTTCTAGATACACTTGAAGATGAAGGTTATGAGATCGATGAGGCGACGGACGGGCAAGAAGCATATGAGAGGTTATTAATGAATGATTATGACCTTGTCATTTTAGACTATATGATGCCGCGTATGACAGGACTTGAAGTTGTTGAGAAAACGAGAAATGATTTAAACAAAAAGAACATGAAAATGATGATTCTTTCAGCAAAAAACCAACAAGCAGACCGTGAACGGATGAAGGAAGCGGGTGCGGATTATTTTATGTCAAAGCCGTTCAGTCCTCAGCAGCTTCTTGAAACGATAGGGGAGATTCTGGGTGCGTAACTATTTTAAAAGGAGCTTGGGTAGGAAAGTAATTCTTATTAATCTAGTTTTTGTTTTCCTACTTCTAGCAGGTATGGTCTCCCTGAGACTATATCATGTCAATCTGACGGAATCACTTGATAAACAGATCTCGGCGAAACAGAGCAAATTGAACTTTGTTGAGAATATGCGAGAGAATTTAAACTCAGTAATGTTTGATTCAAGGGGTTATTTTGCTTTTGGAACAGATACATTCTTAGAAAATATTGAAAAGAAAGAATTGCAGATTAATAAAGACTTAACAACGTTCAATAAGGTATATCGATCTGATGAAGATAAAGCACTTTCAAGTGAAATCCAAGAGTTTACCAATCGTTATTTTAATGAATCACTTCCTAGTGCCATTCAATACAAAAGAGAAGGACAACTCGAAGAACTTGTGGAAATGTCACAGAGCGGGGGAACACAACGGGTAAATGATGTGCTTCAATCACTAAATAGCTTTGAGTCAGATGTCCAAGAAGAAATTAATTTTATATATGAAGAAAAAGATGAAAAGACAAGTACGAGTCAATGGATCTATTTTTCATTTTTAACGTTTATGGTGTTGGTGTTTATCGTTCTTATCCGATTGATGATGAAACAATTTGGAGGACCTCTCAAGGAGATTGCAAATGTATCTACACAGATTACAAATGGGCTCTTTGTTACGGATGTTCCACACACACAAAGACTTGATGAGATTGGTTTGCTCTCACAAGCCTTTGAGAAGATGATCCGAAGCACTCAGGATAATGAACAAGAACTAATTGCTCAGAATGAAGAACTTGCAGCTCAGCAGGATGAATTAAATGAGCAACAAGAAAAGCTTCGTGAAGCTTTATCGACCACAGAGCAGAATGAAAAGATGCTTCTCAGAATGAATTCTTTTATTCATTCGATCTCTAATACACTTGATAAGGATCAACTATTAAAGAGCATCATTTCTAATATGGTTGAAATCACCTATTCAAGCAAGGGACTAATCTGGTTGATTGATGGGAATCAAACCGCATCTGTCGGTCTTTCAGAAACTGAGCAAATTCAATTTAAACAACATTTTCCTGACTCTGGGATGTTTGAGAAATTAAAAGAGAGTAGCTTATCACATCAAGTGATGAGAGATACTTCAACATCAGAAAGAGGGTACGTGGAACAAAAGTATAAATCAGGAGATCTGTACATTCCCATCTTTTCAGGAAAGCGTGAGATAATGGCCGTTTTGGTCGTAACTCGAATCGGATCAACTTATTCGTGTGATGAAGTAACAGAGTATCAAGGTCTAGCACGCCAGGTCGCTCTTTCGCTTGAAAAGATCATGTTGTATGAAGATAGTGAGAAACAACGAGTAACGATGAAAAATGTGATGAACAGCATTCACGAAGGCATACAGCTAATCGATAACAAAGGAAATATCATTTCTGCCAATCAAAAATTTTGTGAGTTTATGAGCTGTAATCTACCGGACCAATTGACTAACATGAGATACGAGGAATGGACTCGACGGTTAGAAGGAAGAGTTCAAGAAGCTCGTGAACTTCTGGCATTTATTCAAGGTGCGGTCCATGAAAAAAATGATGTTGGCATTTCACATGTATTTGAGTTAGATGGTGAAGTAAAGCGTGTCATTCAGATTTATTCGGAAAGTCTCATCCAAAACGATACAAAATTAGGTACCGTTATCGTATACCGTGACATTACAAAAGAACACGAAGTGGATCAGATGAAGTCGGAGTTTGTTACAACGGTAAGTCACGAGCTTCGAACTCCGTTATCTAGCGTTTTAGGATTTACGGAGTTGATGCTCACACGTGAGTTAAAACCAGAGCGTCAAAAGAAGTATTTAACAACCATCCACCAAGAGGCGTTCAGGCTGACTTCACTGATAAACGATTTTCTAGATGTGCAAAAGATGGAGAGCGGAAGCCAGGAGTTTGATAAAAAGTATCACTCGATCTTGCCGATCATTCAAGATGTAATCGATGTTCAAAAGGTAAATAGTGATAAACACGTGTTTGTTATGGATATCCAAACGGAAAAGTTATCCGTGTTCGGAGATCGAGATAAGTTATCACAAGTGTTTATGAACCTAATATCGAATGCGATAAAATACTCACCTGAAGGTGGAAAAGTTTTGGTGAGACTCTACCATACTAATAAACATCTTATCATAAATATTAAGGATGAGGGGCTCGGCATTCCACAGTCGGCAATAGGTGATTTGTTTACGAAGTTCTATAGAGTGGACAACTCCGATCGGAGAAAAATTGGTGGTACTGGCCTTGGTCTTGCTATTGTTAAAGAAATTGTGAAAGTGCATGGAGGGCAAATATCGGTAGAGTCAACATTAGGTCAGGGAAGTATCTTTACCGTAAAGTTTCCTGTCATAGAAGATGTTTATGTGAATGCCTCGATAACGATGGATAAGGGACAGAAAGCTGATATTATTATTATTGAAGATGATAGGCATCTTGCAGGGCTTATTACTGAAGAACTGATTGAACGAGGCTTCCAGATTGCACAGTATAATAAAGGTGAAGAAGCTTTGATCATGATCGAGAAATTAAAGCCGGAAGCTATCATATTAGACATTCTACTTGAAGGGGAGATGGATGGCTGGCAAGTGATTCAAACCCTTAAAGCAAATGAGAACACGAAAGACATTCCCATTTTCATCTCAACAGCACTTGATGAGAAGCAGCGAGGACTTAACTTAGGTGCTGCGGGGTACTTGATCAAACCATATCAACCAAGCCAGTTAACATCCTCTATCCTCCAAGTTTTGTTGAACAAAGAGAAGAATGGACACATTTTGGTGCCAGAAGAAAAATAATCATTATTAAAGAAAAAGCCTGCGACATCGATTGCAGGCTTTTATAGTGTACGTAATCTATATTTTTCTTCCCTTTCAATAAAACCTTGTTTAACATCTATCCACTCTTCTTTTGTAATGGAATACAACACGGCATTTCGAATATATCCGTTCGAGAGTATACGTTCATTCCTGATTACGCCTTCTTTTATTGCTCCAATTCGTTCAATCGCTTTTTGTGAACGTTCATTACGCTCGTCAGTTTTGAATTGTACGCGGATAAAGTTTAAAGTTTCAAAACAAAACGTGAGAAGAAGCAGCTTACAAGTTGAATTGACGAATGTTCGCTGATAATCCTTACCATACCAGGTTGAGCCTAACTCACAGGTTCGTTGTGTAGAATTTATTTCGTAAAGACGAGTAGTACCAACGATTTGATTGTTTTTCTTGTTAATGATAGTAAAAGGAAGAGCTAATCCTTTCTCACGAAGTTGTATCGCATGAGTAACCCAAGTATCCATTTCCTGCTGAGTTTGTATGGCTGATAACATATAGTGCCAGTGATTTGAATGATTAATCTGGTAAAGGGATATAGAGTGTTTATTTTCCATAGGAACTAACTGAATGACATCGTTTTCTAATGTCGGAGGAGATTTGAATATTATTGGTATCTTCATGTTTTCATCCTTTAAATGGTTATTTATGTTAACATTTATTAAAAACAAATTGCTGAGGTGAAACGATGGAGTTCTTTATATTAATTATTTTAGTCGTATTTTTGTTCGACGCTGCAAAAATCCGAAAACAAAATGAGACGGTTATTATGCAGAATGAAAAAATGATTGCACTACTAGAAGAGATAAAGAATAAATAAATTACTCTTCTTTATAAAGATTAAAGAATTGGTAATGATCTTTTCCGGTAATCTTTAACACGAGTTTTTTGTTTTCTTTTAATCTATTAATGTTTCCATCAAAAGTTACAGTTATTTGGTTGGGAAACTGGTTCATAGCAAATGTGTATTCACCAATCTCTTTTTGCTTTTTTTCTTGACCATATGCCGTACTGAGCGTGAACGTCAGTTCTTTCGGTAGAATGTTTTTACCTTCGATATGTGTTAGCTTTAGTTGATTTGTTTTATCAATAGAAAACGACGCTTGCCAGTAATCATTTTCTCCAGAATAAATAATTCCGTCATTTATGGATGTTGGTCCCTTGGTACTTGAAGTTGGAGCTGAATCTTTAAAGAAAATCGTTAAAACAGAAACAAATCCTATTAATAAAACAGCAGCTAAAATAAGCTTCTTTTTCATCCTCCACCGTTCCTCTCATCCACTACATAACAGTTTATTCTTTGTTTAATGGTGAATTCCTTGTTTCAAGCAACTCTTAGAATGGAGGTGGATGCGTGAAAATCAGAAAGTACGAAAGTAAAGATTTTCAGGCTGCTCTTGAGTACTGTTTACCACCACAACAAGCATTATATACGTCCATGCCTGTTGAGGTCCTTGAAACGTTTCAAAGAGATATTTTCAACCAGCCATTTGTCGTTTACTCTGACCAACAACTTGTAGGCTGGTTTGCTTTATATACAGATGGTTCAGGCAATATGTATACGAATAATAAGGAGGCTATACTATTAAAATCATTTTCGATTGATGCTAGGTTTCAGAAAAGAAGATTTGCGCTGAATTCTTTGAGATTACTACCGAAAATCGTGAAGCAGCATTACAAGGATAAGAATGAAATCATATTAACGGTTCATGAAACGAACGGTGCGGCGATATCCCTTTATAGAAAAGCGGGATTCATCCATAAAGGTGAAAACTACCATGGGGAATATGGCACAGAGATGATTTTTCATATGAGTCTTTAGACCTTTACAAAGTCTTAACCAAACCTTAACACCACTCCTTAGTAAAAATTGTAATAATTTCTATACATAGACAAAAGGGGTGGCAAGTTTGAATAAGGTTTTTCAACATATGCGTTCGCAGATTAAGAGTGTAAAGTTTTCTGAACAACTGAAACGAATTACATCACAGAAATTAAAGCTTCATTTACAGACAAAGCTATTATTGATGATGCTATCGTTATTTATCTTAACCATTTCGATCGTAGGTCTTTTTAGTTATAACAAGGCATCTGAAACTACTAAAACAATTATTGAAAATCGTTTAGAACGTGAAACAGAAACTACATATGACATTGCAAAGAATCTTAAATTTAGTTTTATAAGAGATGAAGAAATGTTTAATCAGCGTGTGGCTGAAAGTATCAATTCACAGTATGTCGGCCTTCAGCAAGATGATATGAAAGCAACTATTTTCTTATTGCAAAATGGTACGGTGATTCCGTATAAGACGAGCGGTAAAAAGCCAGTTGCTTTATCCTCAGTCAGTATGAAGAAAATAAGTGAATTAGAAAATGGTGTTCTTCACACGCATATTCAAGATAAGCCTTACACACTAGCAATGAAACAGATTCAAGAGCTGAATGGAATCTACGTGATAGCTGTTGAAACAGAAAGTTATATGGAACCCGTATATGAACTTAGAAACTTTATAACGGTTGCTGTAATCATTAGTATTCTTTTAACTGCATTAGTAATTATCTTCGTTATCAGAAGCATTACTTCGCCATTATTAGCGCTCAACCAAGTTATGAAACGTGTTCAAAAAGGCGATTTTCAACATAATGTGGATTATCGTTCTAGACATATTGAAATTCAGAGACTCATTGATAGCTTTAACCAGATGATGTTGTTTATTAGAAATATACATGATCAGATTCAACAAATATCAGGTGAACTAACTGTTCAAGGCAATAAACTTGAACATACATACAGTGAGGCCAACCAATATAATGAACAACTTGTAAGTAAGATAGAGAATGTGATGACAGGGGCGAAAGAAACGGCAATAAGCTCAGATCACAGTGTCCGACTATTCACAGATATGCAAGAAAAAGTGAATGAGTTGAACAAAACGGTGATGACTGTGATGGATGAATTTTTATCTATGAATCACAATGCTGTTTCAGGTCAAGAAAAAGTAAGGCAGTTAGTTGGTGAGATTCATGATAATCATGATCGTTTTGTGCAATTAAACAAAATTATCGATGAGATGGGCACATACTCAAGTCACTCCCAAAATGTAATCTCTACAATAAAGGAAATTTCTGAACAAACAAAACTGCTGGCATTAAACGCTCGAATTGAAGCGGCACGAGCAGGAGAAGCAGGAAGAGGTTTTGCAGTTGTTGCCGATGAGGTAGGGAAATTGGCAGACCAGTCGAGTAAAGCAGCGGCAGATATCATTGCGACAGTAAACCAAATGAATCAAACAGCTTTACAGGCGATTCAGGAGTCACGCCTTCTTGGGGAAGCGAATCTATCACATGTGAAAAAGGTGAAGGATACAACTGGATTCATTCAATATTTAATGAACTCAGTCTTAGACAACAATGAACGAATGGGTGAGATGAGTGTAGCTCTGAAACAGTTAAAAGTAGCATTGCCTGAGATTGAAACAGCTGCTATTCAATTTTCAAGCATTTCTCAAGAAACTTTAGCAAGTTCAGAAGAGATGTCTGTAACTTCTGTTAAACAAAATGAAAAAATTAAACAAGCCTATCTCGTTGGAGCAACGTTATCTAGCCTGTCTCATCAATTAACACAGGAAAGTCAGTATAAGCGTGTAAGTGAAGGTAAAGAAACAGCATAAATGAGGAAAGTGACGGGAATGGTGATCCGTCACTTTTTTAGGTTCTTTATTAATGACTGACTTATGCTCCTACGTCCAAAGATCTTTCAGCATGTACGAGTTTTTTATACAGCGTTTCTCCTTGCATCAGTTCATGATGTGTTCCGTGTTCCTTTATGCAACCTTTATCCATTACATATATGACATCTGCGTTCTGAATGGTTGAAAGTCTATGAGCAATAATAATGGTGGTCTTGTTACATCTAATCTCATCAAAACTAGATTGAATCTGGCGTTCTGTTTCAAGGTCTAATGCAGACGTGGCTTCGTCTAATAAAAGAATTTCAGGATTCGATAGTATCGCTCGAGCAAGTGCAATACGTTGTCTTTGTCCCCCGGATAAAGTGATGCCTCTTTCTCCAACCTCCGTATCATACTTTTCAGGCAAAGATTCAATATAATCATGTATATGTGCTGATTTACAAGCAGCAAACAATTTTTCATCCGAGAAGTCTCGTCCAAACAAAATGTTATTTTTTATAGTATCAGGAAAAAGATATGGTTCTTGTGAAACGAAACCTAGCTGCTTAACCCAATGTTGGTAATAAAGATCATGTAAAGGAAGTTTATTTATAAGAATTGCTCCTTGAGTAGGTTGATAAAATCGTAGTAAAAGTTTAGCAATAGTAGATTTCCCACCTCCACTCGTTCCTACGAAAGCAATCTTTTTTCCGGCAGTTATAGTGAAGGATAGTCCTTCTAGTACCTTTTTAAATGAATCCTCTTCATAGGAGAAAGATACATCCTGAAAAGTGATACTTTCTACGTTGTTTGATAGAGGCAGGTTTCCATCTTTCTCAGTTGGTGCTTCCATAACTGAACGTACTCGGTCTACGTTTGCATAAAGATTTGCAAGCTCCATAGAAAATGTAAACAATCGATGAAGGGCATCCATTAGTTGTCCAGTAAACTGGAATACAATAACAAATGTTCCGATTGATAATGACCCTTGAATGACTTGAAAGCCGCCATAACCTAAGACAATTAAAGAAGCACCCCACTTTAGGGGTTCACTTACTAATAACTGTTTATTATTAATTTTTGCTTGATTCATAGCAGCATTGAAATACCGCTTAAAGTACCTATTGTATATCGAGGTTTCCCAGTCTATTCTGTTGTATGCTATTACTTCACGAGTGGAAGAGATGCCTTCTTCAATATGGATAAGCAAATCAGTTCTTCGATTCTGTGCTTCTTGTCCTGCTTTTCTTATAAGAGGGGAAAAGAATCTTCCCATAAAAAAATATAGGATACTGAATACTAGGATAGAACCTAATATGATGGGTGATGATTGATAAATAATCACTGTTAACAAAAGGATGGTCATAAACAACTGTATTAAACGAGGAATATGCCCACCAATTATTGCAGCAACTTGCATAACATCGTTAGATAGATAATGTACATACTTTGTAGCGCGTTCATTATGAAACGTTTTTATGGGTATCCTTTGCATATAGCTCATAAAATCAGATGTTAGTTGGCTTATCATCTTTGCTTGTATGCGATGAAATGTATGTGGTGCAGCCGTGAATAATAAAGCATAAGCCACAAAGGATAAGGCAAATAAAAGTAGAATAGGGACAAGTCGGTTATAGTTTCCGTTAATGAAAACATCATCAATTATATATTTTTGCAGAGCGGTGTTTGCAATAATAGAAATCGATTCTAATCCTAGTAAAGTAAGGGAGAGCAAAAATAACCATTTAATCTTCTTTATGTAGTGAAACAACCATTTCATATTATTCATTAGATACCTCCAACTTGAACGGTTTTTGCTTCCTCTTGACCTTCAGCAAGAGTGTAGAAGATTCCTCTCATTGCCATTAACTCCGTGTAGGTTCCTTTTTCAACAACCTTACCATCATCAAGTACAACGATTTGATCATAATCTTGTATAGTTGATAAACGATGCGCAACTGTGAACGTTGTTTTTCCGTTTAAAAGTGCGTCTAGTGCTCTCTGTACTTCTACCTCACTTATATTATCTAAAGCAGAGGTTGCCTCATCAAGTAGTACGATTCTAGGATTTTTCAAAAACATACGGGCAATAGAGATACGCTGTTTCTGTCCACCTGATAGCTTGATGCCTCGTTCACCTATTAGCGTATCGTACCCATTTTCCAACTGCATAATAAATTCGTGAGCGTAAGCTGCTTTTGCAGCTGCAACGACCTGTTGCTCTGTTGTTTCAGGATCTCCAAAACGAATATTTTCTTTAACGCTTGTACCGAATAAATAAGTTTCTTGAAAAACATATCCGATCGATTCTCGTATTTGAGATAGCTCTAATTCTTTTAAAGACACACCATCAAGTAGAATTTCACCTTTATTAGGATCATAAAATCGTCCCAATAATTTTAGTAGGGTAGATTTCCCATTCCCACTCGTTCCTACAAAAGCAATCCGCTGTCCAGATTTAACGGTTAAATCAAAACCTTTTAAGATCTCACCTGAAGTCGGATAACTGAAATGAACATTACAAAAGTCGATATTACCCTTAACATTTAATAATTGTAGTGGATTAGGTTGTTCCTTTATTTCTGGTTCAATTTTTGTCATTTGATAGATTTTATCAACCTGAAACATCAAGATTCTTTGCTCAGTTAAAGAGGTAACAACTGCTGTTAACCGATGCATAGCTGTAAAGTAATAGAGCAGAAAAGCTACAAACTCTCCAACACTAAGAGAATTAGACTGAACAAGAATTGATCCGTAGATTAAGATTGCGATGGCTCCTGCATTATAAGAAAGCCTTCTGACTGTGCCCCTGATATAAGCATAAAGAAATGCTTTGACCATGCTTTTATTTAAATTTTGCACATCGTGATTTAATCTTTCATACTCCCACTTTTCTGAAGAGTAAGCTCGAACTTCAATCAATGAACTGATTGTTTCATAGATTTTTTTGTTTAATGTAATTCGGTTTGTACTAAGTTCTTTACTGAGAATAGATGCTTTTTGTTCAAACCGAGGTCCGATCAGATAATAAAGAAGGAAAGATGGAATGATAATGAGAGCTAGTTTAACATTCATCGTAAACAATATTGAAATTGCGATAACAGAAAAGATAGCTTCTTGAATCATAAACGGAATAAAATGTCGGTACAAATTTTGAACGGCTGTAACTTCGGTATTCATTAAAGAAAGCGTTTCTCCTATGGGGGTTCTTTCAAAGTGAGAAAATCCTAGTTTTCTAAGGTGTGAAAAAATCTTGAAGTGAATATCTCGTGAAGCTTTTTCTTGTACTATTCGTTGGAGGTTGTTTCTAACAGTACTTAGGTAAATCATGATGACAACTAATCCAATTACTCCACATAATAGTGTTAAAAATAGTATAGTATCCTTATTTGGAACAATTACATCAATAAAGTACTGTATAAACTTTGGAATAATCAGCTCGATGCTTGTAACAATAATGCTGCTGACGATCATTAATATAAACAGCCACTTATAGGGGCGAAGGAAGGATAGTGCCCAAAGATACACTTTAAACAAGTAAGAATTTGAGTGGGAAGACATAAATCAGCTCCTAATTATTGATTTCTTTCGATTGAGCGGAAGTTATATTCTACATCAAGTTTGTTACCGTTTCCATAACTAATTTAATTTCTTTTAGTGGTATACTTGGAAGTAATAATTTCACCAACATATTATACATACAACATAGATATGGGAGGAATAAATCATGTTTAATAGTGAAGCTGAATTAGTTCTACCTGCTAAAGCATCTTTAGGTGAAGGACCGTGTTGGGACTCGGAACAAGGCGTTTTGTATTGGGTTAGCATTTTAGATAAAAAGGTAAACATCTACGATCCACGCTCTCACGAAAATCGAGAGATTCAACTAGATCAGATGGTAGGAACGGTTGTACCAAGGGAATCAGGTGGTTTAGTAGTAGCTCTTCAGAACGGTTTCTTTTTTCTAGATCTTAACACGGAAAAACTCACACCTATTTTGGACCCTGAACAAGAGCTTCCTGAGAATCGTTTTAACGATGGGAAGTGTGATCCATTCGGTAGGTTTTGGGCAGGCACGATGAGTCTAGGTGAAGAAGCTGAAAAAGGCTCTCTCTATTGTTTAGATTCCGATCTTCATGTGGAAAAGAAGCGAGAGAATTTAACGATTTCGAATGGTTTGGCGTGGTCGCCCGATCAATCGTATATGTATCTCATTGATACACCAACGAAAAAAGTGACGAGATTTCAATATGATCTTCAAACGGGACATATCCAAAATGCAACAGAAGTGATTTCTTTTCCAGAAGGAGTAGGTTCTCCAGATGGTATGACGATTGATGAAGAAGGCATGCTTTGGATCGCTCATTGGGGCGGTGCACAAGTTTCCAGGTGGAACCCAGAAACAGGCGAACAGTTATCTTCTATTCCCATTCCATCATTAAATGTTACATCATGCACGTTTGGCGGAGAAAATATGGACGAGTTGTATGTAACAACAGCTAGGAAAAATACAAGTGCAGAGAACTTAGAAAGATTTCCAGAAGCAGGCGGGTTGTTTAAAGTAAGACCAGGTGTTAAAGGAATGCCAGCATATTCTTTCAAAGGGTGAAACCAGGACAGCGTTAGTAAACGCTGTTTTTTTTGATTAACAAAAACTTGCGATCATCGTTCATCGTCTAATAATAAGAGAGGGGGGAATTGGTATGGAAAACATGTTAGTCGATGTGAGTTCTGTAGAAGATAAAGAGCACATTTTAAACGAAGCCATGAATGAATACGGACAAGACATGCTGCAGCTCGTTTATTCTTATGTGAATCATACAAGCGTTGCTGAAGATTTAACACAAGATATCTTTGTAAAGTGCTATAAAGCATTGCATACATATAACGGAAAATCAAAATTTAAAACATGGCTATGGCGAATTGCCATTAACCATTGTAAGGACTTTTTGAAAAGTTGGTACAACAATAGAGTTATCCCCACAGAAGAAGAGCCTTCTTTTCATCGAACTGAGGTGGATGTAGTTGAGCATGAAGTCATTCAAAAAGAAGATGATGAGAACTTAATCCATGCAATTATGCAGTTGGAAATCAAATATAGAGAGGTTATTTATCTTTTTTATTACGAGGAGCTGTCTATTAAAGAGATCGCTTTAGTGACTGAAGTGAGTGACAATACAGTCAAAACAAGAATGCGCCGAGCTAAAGAACTATTGAAAATATGTTTGGAGGGTTAGGGATGGAGAACCGTTTAAAAAACTTAAAGAAAATCATGGACGAAAAAACTTTTTCACAAGTAAGGTTCACCGAAAAGCATCGCGAAATCATACTGAATAAATGGAGTAATCAAGAAGATAAGGAACAGATTGTATTAAATATTTTGCAGTTGTTGAACCAAGAAAAGACAGGTTATCAGTTAGCGAACTTACTTATTGCACGCGGGGTAAAACAATTTGATGACAATGAAGGATCTCTCTATGTATTGTTGCACTCTTTAGAGAGTAAAGGAGTCGTTCAATCTGGATGGCTATCGAAAGAGAAAACCAAGTATTATCAGTTAACAAGTAAAGGGAAAAGATTATTGAAGCAAGCAGATCATAAGGAAAAACGGTCATCAGTCATTCTGCAGCAGTTGATAGGAGGAGCGGAATGGAAAATCGCAGAAAGTCGTTTCTAAACGAAGTTACAAATCAGATTCGTTCAAAGGAAGCAAAAGAACAAGTTTCTGCTGAGTTGAAATACCATATGAAAGAAGCAAAAATGCGATGGGTAAATAAAGGATACTCTGAAGTGGATGCTGAACAAAAAGCGATTGAGCAAATGGGAAGTCCAATCACGCTAGGTATTCAGTTAAACAAGATTCATCGTCCAAGAATTGATTGGGTCTTGGTCGCGTTATTGACTTCTGTACTCTTACTAGGATTTTTACCTATACTCTCTTTGGGGTATGATAGCAATCATTACTTTTTAATGAGAAAGATGATATTGGTTGTCCTTGGCATGATTGTGGCTTTAGGTCTAATGTTTGTTGATTATCGGAAGTTAGTAAGGTGGGGATGGGTGTTTTATGGGGTAGGTACTGTGTTGCTGCTATCTTTGCTCTTCTTTTCTAGTGGTACGATTAATGGGAAGCCATTCTTATTAATCGGAGAGCTAACAATTGAAAGCATTGTTGCACTGCCATTCTTTATGGTTGCCTGGGCTTGCTTCTTTAATCGAGATACCTTTAAAGTCTATCAATTTATACTCTTATTCTTGGTTTCGCTATTATTATTCTTCATGATACCAAGTATCGCAACGACTTACTTGTATTTTGCCATGGTACTGTCCATGCTATGGTGGAGCAAATTTTCCAATCGGCAAAAAGGTGTTGTTTCAGGCATTACGGTAGGTTCGTTACTATTAATTGGTATTTTCTCTTGGCAGTATCAACCGTATTTTATAAAAGATAGAATGATAGGTTTTCTGAATCCTGGAAAAGTAGCTGATGGAGCAGGGTATCAGGTGCTTCAAATTCAGAAGTTAATATCTGGTGCAGGATGGTTCGGGGAAAATAAGAGTGTTAAACAGTTCATACCTGAAGCACACACTGATTTTGCATTTGTAAGCATCACGTATCACTATGGCTGGATAGCAGCGATTTTTCTTATACTCATCCTTTTATTAATACTTGCAAGAGTGGTTATCGCGACACAGCAAGTAAGAGATTACTTTGGAAAACTTCTCATCATTGGCAGCTTATCTTTATTACTTTTTCAAATGGTAAGTAATATCGGAATGGCGTTCGGATTTTTCCCTCTTACTAGCATGTCACTGCCGTTTATTAGTTACGGGTTGGTTCCCATTCTATTAAACGCTATCTTGATTGGAGTAGTGCTAAGTGTTTATCGAAGGAAGGATTTAAGCAGGTCAGCTCTTTAATAAATTTCTTTAGTGGCGTTGTCGATCTTGAGGGTTTCCGTTCGTTGTATACTTAAAAGAAAAAATAGTTTTTGCATACAAGGAGGAAACGGCTATGCTATTCATGCTGATTGTTAAAGCTTCAAAAAATTCAGAAGGTGGTAACCGCCCGAATGAAGAGCTTAATGAAGCGATGCGAAAGTACAATGAAGAATTAGTTAAAGCTGGTGTTCGGGTTCTTGCTAAAGGATTACACCCAAGTAGAAATGGTATCAGAATCTCTTTTCTGCATCCAGGAGAAAAACCAGTGGTTACGGACGGGCCATTCACGGAAACAAAGGAATTGATTGCTGGGTTTATTCTGATTGATGTGAACTCTAGGGAAGAAGCCGTTGAATGGGCGATGAAGATGCCTGATCCACAAGGAAACGGTGAAGGTCAGATTGAATTAAGGCAAGTATTTGAGTAATTATTGTTCCTACCTTTGAAAATGATAGATTGCAAAAGAACCTCACTTACATAAGAGGTTCTTTTTTATTAATAAAAATCATTGATTTAGTTTGTTTTAGAAGGTAATATAATTAAAAATACTACGAAATGAAGGTTTTGGGTTATGGATGCATTTGATAGAAAATTGATACATCTTCTTCAAAAAAACGGGAGAATGAAATGGGCAGACTTAGCCGCTCAGGTAGGTCTATCCGCCCCAGCTACCGCTGAACGCGTAAACCGCTTGATGGAAAATGGTGTGATCAAAGAATTTGCTGCAAGAATTGATGCTGAGAAAGTGGGAAGTGAACTAACAGCTTTTGTTGCCGTTTCACTAGAGCGTCCAGAGCATCGCGCTCCATTTTTAGCACGTATTGAAGAGTTAATAGAAGTGATGGAATGTCATCATATTGCGGGAGAAGATGATTATTTATTAAAAATTCGATCACGAAATACGAAGGATTTAGATCGAATCATCAGCTATGAAGTAAAAGGACTAACAGGGGTTGTTCGTACTAAAACAACGATTGTGATGGATACGACAAAAGAGTCGATTGAAGTTCCTTTGCAACCGCATGTCTTTTCAGGTGAATAAAAGGTGCTTTACGAACTTTATTTAAAAGGCTTAATCATGGGAATTTCAATAGCGGCTCCAGTTGGACCAATCGGTGTATTATGCATGCAGCGCACATTAACGCAAGGTCGTGTGGTGGGAATTGTATCGGGATTGGGTGCTGCATGTGCAGATGTTATTTATGGTTTGATTGCAGGGCTTGGTCTCACGATGGTTTCTCCATTCATAATGAGCCATAAATTGTGGATTCAACTAATTGGGGGAGTATTCCTATTGTACTTAGGTCTGAAAATCTTAACTTCTAAAGCAAGACCTATGGATGGCACACCTCAAAAGAGTAGTCGTCTTACTTCCGCTTTTTTTACAACCTTTCTACAAACATTAACGAACCCCATGACCATATTATCTTTTGCTGCCATATTCGCGGGGTTAGGTATCGTTAACACTCACACAAGTACTATCTCTTCCATCACATTGATTGTTGGCATCTTTTGCGGATCTACTGCCTGGTGGTTGTTCTTAACATTTATAGTGAGCATGATGAGTAAAAGAATGAATCAGCAGCACATGGTTATGATTAATGTTATATCAGGAATTATCATAGGTTTGTTCGGTGTTTTTTCACTTATACGTTTAATGATTGGATAGTGAGTTTTTAATGTTATTACTAAAAAGTATCATTTTAGGTTTTTCTATATCCGCTCCAGTTGGGCCGATCGGTCTGCTCTGTATACAAAGGACACTCTCGCAAGGGAAGTCGGCAGGATTTTTAACTGGCTTTGGAGCAGTTACAGCTAACATTGTTTATGCGAGCATCGCAGTATTAGGCTTTTCAGCCGTGTCATCATTATTGATCCAATACGAAATGTTGCTAAAAATTATCGGTACCATTTTTTTACTCTACCTAGGGGTGAAAACATTCTTAAAGAAAGTACCAACTCAAGCCGCTCAGTTAGCAGGGGAAAGCAAGTTGATGATGTTTGCTTCTACGTTCTTCTTAATGATTACAAACCCTGTTACGATTTTAAATTTTACAGCAATGTTTGCAGGTCTCGGGTTTGGTGAGAGTCAGATGTCATTACAGATTGCAATGCTCTTAATAAGCGGTGTGTTTATCGGCGCTACCTGTTGGTGGATGTTCTTAAGCATAGTGGTAAGTTTGTTAACAAGAAGAATTCAGCCGCACTTAGCTACCATTAATAAAGGAGCAGGGTTATTAATCATCGGCTTAGCTTTAGCGAATATCCTAGCGTAACAGCCAAAAAAATAAATATTCCGAAAATTATATTTACTTTTATATCCATATGTTTTACAATACAAAAGGTAAGGAAAAAATTTCAAGATAAGGAGGCGTTGGACATGATTAATTTTTTAGACACTACACAATCAACTTTATATTGTCCAATACACAACCTTCTTAATGAGACCTCAATCTGTTAATGAAACGTGAATCAGAGCCTCAGGATGTGTATACATTCTGGGGCCTTTTTATGTATTTTTGTACTAAAAAGTCACCCATCTATTTCTGGGTGGCTTTTTATTTTGAAGAAGCTGAGTAGAACGAAACAACGGTACGATATTGAATATTGAAAAAGCGGAGGTTAGAAAAAATGGAAGTATTGAATACGCACATTACCGATCAGATTACGATAGTAGAATATGATCCGAGCTATGCAGCAGCAGTCGCTGAAATGTGGAATAAAAGCCAAGATGGCTGGGGCGGCGGAAACTCAATCATGACGGAAGAGCAAGTATTAAAGAAAGAATCGAACTCATCAAACCTCCATTTATATCTTGCACTCGATGGAGATAAAGTCGTAGGCTATTGCAGTCTAGGAGAATATCGAGAGGATGAGGGCGCACTCTACATCCCGTTATTGAATGTAAGAGGTGATTATCACGGTAAAAAGATTGGGAAAATGCTTGTATTAAAAGCCCTACAAAAAGCGATTGAAATGAAATGGCCCCGTTTAGATCTCTATACATGGCCAGGGAATACGAAGGCAGTGCCACTATATAAAAAATGCGGCTTTTTCTGGGAAGATCGGGATGACACGACACATCTTATGAACTTCATGCCTTCTGTGATGCAAACAGAAGCGGTTTTGAATTATTTTACGGATGGAAGATGGTACGAAAACAGTACACGTACGATTGAAACGACCCCTGATGGAAACAGCGAAAATGAATTTCATTATTATGAGTATTCTTGGAATCATGAGACACTTGGTAACTTGAAGATGGAATTTGAGCGATTTGGAAGAGGGCTCCGCTCCATCGAAACAGACGATTATAAAATCTTAGCGGATGTTGAACACTTTAATCTTGTTTTTGGCTCTGAATACAAGATTCGATACCACATGACGAATAAAACAGGTAAGCCGTTATCCATAGAGATTCAAGGTGTGGACGATAAGAACATTCAGTTTGCGACTTCAAAAAAAATCACGGTTCAAAAAGAAGAAGAGATTGAGATTCCTTTTGTGGTAAATCCGATTACTGAAGATCAAAGTGTATGGAGAACGCACCCAGCTGTTACTTCTCAATTATTAATCAATGGGAAAAAGGCGCAATTTAGAGTAGGAATTCGTCCTAAGTATCCCGTTAAGTTAAGCTGTAACACGCCAGGAAACCTTAGTTTTGTTGGTAGTTCTTCTCAACTTTATTTTAACTTTGAAAATAACTATGATGAACAAGTCACATTTAGCTTTGAACTTCCATCATCAGAATTGGTTACCATTCAGAATCGAAATGTGAGTGTTACTTTGGCACCGAAAGGAAAGCAATCGGTATCTGTTCCTTTCATGATAAAAAAGAATGGATTTTACTCAGCCGAAGTCCAAATCTCGGCAACAAAATCCAATGGAGAAACCGTTACTTTTATGAAAAAGTTAGGTGTAGCATTGCAGGGAATTGGAGCTAAATTCACTGGAGAATGTGACGATTTTTATCACGTATGCAACGGACAATATACAATAAAACTTGATAAATTCAACAATTGGATTTCACCCGGAAAAGGTGATGTGAATTACAAATTGGCATTCATGGTGCCTCAGCTTGGCAAACCTTTCTCAGAAGAGATCACACGACTTCGTCCAGAGAAAATTGAACCATTAGAAGAAGATGGTTATGCAGGATTAAGAGCAACTTTTCAATCACAGGCTTTTCCAGAATTGCAGCTTGCAACCGTGGTGAAGTTGTACAGTGAAGGTCTAATAGAACGGTACGATGAAGTAACAAATGTTAGCGATGTAGAAACAGCGGCAGAAGTATGGCTGAATACGCCAATTATGTGTCCGATGCTCGATAAAGGTGTCTTGCCATACGAAGGAAAGTACATCGAACTAAATGATTCGATGGGTTCTGTTTTATCTTATTGGAATCCTAGTAAACTTACGGAAAACTGGCTTTTCATACGTGGGAATAATAACCCTAGAGGCATCTCATGGCCAAGAGAAGGAAAGGTGAATTTCTCCAGTTGGTTCATGTATTTTGAAAATAAGTTAGGAAAATTAGCACCTCGAGAAACAGTTGCGACAAAACCAATCACCATGACAATTGGTGCTTTCCGTGATTGGCAATCGTTCAGAGAATTTGCGACGCAAAAGAATGATAAGCCAGCTAGTTTGACCAATCACATGAACGTATCGGTTAACGGGGGAAATCCTTTTATTAATAATAATGAGTGCAAAGCTATTGTAAGAGATTATAAGTCTTCGTTTTTTAACGGATTTATTGAGATGAAGCTAGACGATGAGATTCTGCAGAGTCATCTATTCGCTTCAGATGAAGAGTTAACACATGCCGAGTTTGATGTTGAATTACCTGATGATAGAGGGATACATGTATTAACTTCCAAAATGAATTTAGGTGCTGTTCATGTTACACGACAATCAGCCGCTTTTGTGATGAAGGGTCAACCCGTTCAGTTGGAAAAGTCGATAAAAGATGGTCTCGAAGTGTACTCCGTAGATAATGGAGAAATGAAGATTTCTGCTTCAGCACAGTTCGCACCAACGTTGTTCTCTCTTCGATACAAAGACCAAGAGTGGATGGATTCACCGTTTCCAAAACCAACACCAAAATCATGGTGGAACCCTTGGTTCGGCGGTATCGCAGGTCTTCTAGAAGGCACGAGTCTTCATTCTTTACTAAAAGAAGATTGCACTGTTGAATTTGTAGAAAAGAATGATAACAAGGGGAATGAGTGGAAGGGTCTTAAAATATCTACTCACTATAAAAAACACGAGAAGTTTAAAGGTATTAAAATTCACAAGTACTTCTTGATGCTGCCAGGAGTTCCGATGCTTTGCCAAACAACGGAAATCGTACAGAATATGGAGAGTTATTTGGACGGAAAATTTTACACAGGATGTTTTCTGAACCCAGGAACAGAGCCTACTAGAAGCTGGGGAAGTTTTCAGTCTGAAAATGGGGAGTGGACCATGGTTTCTGGTGCGAAAGGTGAGCAGGAAATGACTGTAGAACGCAGTGTGAATTACGGTTCTGATGATCATGAGAACTTGCTTCAAATTGTAGCGGACCAAAACGTCACACATGTTGATTCTTATATCAATCTAGAAGTCATTGAGCTTGGGTACTCAGAAAAGGTAAACCTTGAGCACGGTGCTAAGCAATACACGTCACCGGTGTTTTATGTGTTTAATGATAAAGTGATTCCAGATACAGCATTAGAAGATCTGAAGAAAATTAAATTCAACTAGAAAGGGCAAACTTATGAAAATTATCGATGCACACATGCATTTTTCAAATATTGAAAGCTTTAAACATACGGCAACGAATCTTTCTAAACTTGACTATTCGTATGAAGGAATCGTCAAAGAGTACCGTGAATCTGGCGTAGTGCTAGGCATCGCGATGGGCTTAACAGAAAAAGAGGTAGAGGGTTTTCCAGATCCGCTAGCTCCAACCCCAATGGGTATCGATCTGGATAAGCAAATACCTGAGAACGTCGTGTATTGTGCTGGCATCAATCCGTATCACTTAGGTGAGAGTGAATTGATACAACTTGAAGAAACGGTGCAGCGGCCTGAAGTTGTGGGTATTAAGATCTACCTTGGTTATTACCCGTACTTTGCGTATGATGAGGTGTATCAGCCAGTTTATAAGCTAGCTGCTAAATACGGTTTGCCTGTCGTTTTTCACACAGGTGATACTTATTCAGAGCGTGGTTTGTTGAAGTACTCTCATCCTCTAACACTAGATGAAGTAGCGGTAATGCACCGTGACGTAAACTTCATGATGGCACATTTCGGCGATCCATGGACGTTAGACGGAGCAGAAGTTGTTTACAAGAATCGTAATATGTATGCTGATCTGTCAGGTCTAGTTGTTGGAACAAGTGAAGATATTACAAGATACAAAGATTCACCGCGCTTCTTCAATCACTTGCGCCATGCGTTAACGTTCACGGATAACTATGAAAAGTTTTTGTTCGGAACAGACTGGCCCCTTGTGCCGGTAGAGCCGTATATTGACTTTATAAAGGAGATCATTCCTGAAGAATATCATGAAGATGTTTTTTACAACACAGCGGTAAAGATTTTCCCGAAGATAAAGGCGTATTTAAAATAATTTACAGTTGTGAGAGGGGTGATGCCAATGGTACGTATCTACAGTTTTGATGTTGAGCAATTTAATAGATTACAAGCCGAAAGAAGGGATCACCACTATGATATCAGGAAAAAAAGTAGAGTTACGACCCGTTTCACTTGAAGATCATAAGCGAACATATCACTGGCGAAATGATAAAGAAACCGCTACATTTGATGCGGGTTCTGGTTATTATCGATATAGTCATATGCCACTGGAACAGATCGAAGCAAGCTATGAAAAAGATATTCGTACGATTGATAGACGTGAAGTAGGAGAATTCTCGATCTACACAAAAGGAGAAGACGCGCGTCATATTGGTTCGATCGGATACCGCAGCCTAGATATTATTGCACGACGATGTGTGGTAGGAATAGGTATTGGTGAGAAAGAACTTTGGGGCAAAGGATATGGAACAGATGCATTAAAAGCTTTGCTTCATTACCTATTTCATACGATGAATTTAAAGCGGGTGCAACTAGATACATGGAGTGGTAACGCACGCGCGATACGCGCCTATGAGAAGTGCGGTTTTGTGATTGAAGGACGTCTTAGAAACGATGCTTATATTGATGGCAAGTACTATGACACGATTGTTATGGGGATTTTGAGGGAGGAGTTTGAGTTTAATAGATGATATTGAAAAGGTGTCCGACTGTGTAATTTATATTAAAGGTGAGCTAAATGCTCACCTTTTTTTATAATTAATTTCGTCTTAAAATGTTATAAGAAAAGGTTTCAAATTATGGAAAAAAAGGGGATATGTTAAATGATGCATTAGAACTACAAAAATGTATTTGTGAGTAAAAAGATTTATGAGAATTGTTTAAAATACCCGGGAAACGGGACTTTATTTTCATTTACTAAAATTACAAAATTAGGTAAAATTTCAGGGATGCTTTAATAAGGAGGCAACAAAGTTGGAAATGGAACAGCTCTCTTCGGAAATTTCATCTGTTCATACAGCAATCAGTCATCTGAATCACGCAGCTATGGTTAAACAAGAACAGTTGGAAAGATTACAACGGTGTGAAAGTCAGCTTGCTCCTCTAGAAGATGACCTTCAAAACTATTCTCGTTTAATAAAAAAGCCTGAGCTTCATTCTGAAAACTGGATGGGTAGTAATGCTCAGGAATTTGAAGGTATACGAGAAGAATCCATGGTAACACCGTTAAATGAACTTATCAATTTTCAATATTCACAATTGAAAGAATCGCTTGCAAACAAGATATCTGAACTCAAAAGTGAGATCCAATCGTTACAATCACAAGTTTCAAGCCAACGAGCTAGACTTTCGCAGTTGGAAAGTCAGAGTAAGGAGTTAGCTGCTAATGGGTAAAGAAATAAAAATCGAATTTTCTACCGTTCATACAGCCATTTCAAGTACGAGATCAGCATTACAGACTGTAAGTACAGATCTTCCCACCGCGGAACTTGGAAGAAATAAACTTGAATCTCTTAATGAAATGCTGACATTGATGAAAAATTTAAACGATGCAGTTATAAAATATCAATCCATGTTAAGTGAACAACTTAATAAAACAGACTCCTTAATTGATACAGTTAAAAAGACGGATGAAACCGCTGCTGGATATACACGTATAGGAGGGATGGTATGATTGCATTAGATGCCCAGAATTTAGATACATGGGTAGATTCACTTCGAAAATATTTAAAAAATCAGCTGAACGAAATGAAAGAATTAACCAGTAAAGTAAATGAGATTGCTTCGCTTGACAGTGCGTTAACGGGTGAAGGCGGAGATGCCATTAAGCTTTTCTACCGTGAGAGTCATTACCCGCTCCTCTTATTCTATGAAACAACGGTTACACAAATCCTTACCTTTTTGGACATGTATCAATCAGAAGAAAAAGCATTTGACTCATCAGGCTCTGCCTATGTAAATACATCCTTTTTAGATCATGAACTGACTACAGTTCTTCAAAAGTTACGAACTGATATCGTTAATCTTACTGATGAAATCAACCAAACAGCTGATACAGTTTCAGATATTGTTTCCCTTCCAAACATCTCGGATGCTCAAGTAATCAATGGCATTAATAAAGGAATAGACCAAGAAAAAAAGACAAGTGAAAATTTAAATCGTTTTGATCAGCAGCAAGTCCAAGGGATTTCAGCATTATTAGGAGATGTATCTCTTCTTACTAATTATATTGAAAGCCTTACGAATGCTGTGTCATCCAGTAAGTTCTCCATGACAGAATACAATTCAGGAGATTTCAAAACGAAAGAATGGTATAAAGATTTACACGCAACACTACTAATACGCGCAGAAGAACTTTTATCTGTAGAACAAAAAAATGAACTAAAGAACAAGCAATACACAGAAGTTGCACATAATATACTAGAGTATTTCAGTAAAATAAAAGACTCTATGGACTGGGGAGATAATTTATTTGTTGTTTCACGTATGGCAGTTGCTGGATACTATACCGTTCTATCAAGACAAGTAACGATCCATTATCCAAACGGTAAGCCTTCTCTTGCCGATCGATTCAAAAGAAACTATACGTTTACGGTTCGTGCGAAAGACTCATGGAAAGCTTCTTCAGGATATAAAAACCCTGTTGCAAGTATGATAAATAAAATGCAGAAAGGGTCACTTCCAACCAATCCTCTAGCACGTAAAGCAGCGGAATTTGCTAGAGGGTATTCTAATCCTGCAAGCTTTTTAAAACATATAACAGGCTTCACCAAAAATAAAACTGCAGCTCAAACTTTAGCAAAGCAAATGAGTGTATCAACTGAGAGGGCTAAGTTCGGTGTGAAGGATGTTGCAAGCAATGTAGCTAAGGCAAAAGGATTGAGTAAAGTTGCAAGAGGCATTCCTGTTGTTGGAAACGGAATTACAATTGTTTCAAATCTATCTGAATTTACGGATCCTAATAATGCGGATAAGTCGTTTGAAAATAAAATTGGTAGGGCGGCAACAGGTGTTATAACAGACCTTGGTGCAACTGCAATGGGGGCGAAGGCTGGAGCAATGATTGGTAGTTTTGGTGGGCCAGTTGGTATAGTAGTAGGAGGAGCAGTAGGAGCAGTAGTGGGTGCTGCAATCAGTTCAAAATATGGAGATTCTATAAAAGATGCTGGTGGTAAAATGGCAGAGTCAGCTGTGAAGTTTGGAAAGAATGTAACGGATAAAGCAGGAAAGGCTTTTAAATCTATTGGATCTTGGTTTAAATAGGAGGATATTATGGATCATATTATTACTATGACTACTGAAGAATTAGGAGTTTTATTAAGTACTGCAGAATACGATGAAGAAGCACGCATTATGATTCATGACTTCATCAAACCTAAAGGAGAAAGTGAACTAATCGCAATTTTTAATACAACGGTCAATCAACTTAGAATGAAGGGAATATGGAATGAGGAGAATCATAAAAATGAATTAAATCCTATTAGTGAAGAAACCATGACCTTCTTAGAAATTTATGCAAATTGTGAATACATGATTAGAGCGACCAATGAGTGGAAAAAGGCTAATTTGGTTCTTCACTATATTAAAGAAGATACATGGCTATATCATTATATTGATGATAATGTAATACATGAGTTTGCGTTTATGAAGGAAAAGGAAATACCAAATATTATAAAGGACTTTTACTCCTATTCTTTTACGAAAAATGAATATGATTATAGCTTTTATCTAACTGATAAACAATTTGATATCCTCAGCAATCCTAAAAAGCAAAAAAAGGTAGAGAAGAGCTTTACAGGAACTTCATTGGAGAAGGTGTCTTTTGAAAAGTTTCTTCCTGATCTAGAAGCTAATAATCATATGATGGAGAATATTTCTTTATTCTCAATTGATAAAAACCGACAATTATATCTCCAAAATGCTGCTTTTTTCTTTAATTCAACTAGCGGAGTCTGGTTGTCAGAATATGAACATGAGAAAGAAGTGCCAGTGAAGATACATCTGGCTAACGAGGAAAAATGGAATGACATTTTGGATGGTGTAAGAACTTTTTCAACTGAATTAATTAAAGAATTAGCAAAATTAACATAAGGAGTAATTATGATAGAGTTAATCAGAATTGGTCTAGTAATGATACTAACTTGCCAAGGATCCTATTTTATATTACTTATTTTACTATATGGGACCATGATGCACTGGTACGAGTGGGGAACGTTTCCGAAACCAAGTAATATATTTGAGAAGACTGTTAATTTCCTAACTGCACTAGTCTTTGGTGTAGCATATTGGGCAGGTTTAAAAGTTAAAAAGCAGAAGTGGTTTATTAGACCTCTATATCTTTTAGGTTACTTATTTATTTATATAATACTTGCTATCATTACTTATAAGTTATTAAATTCAATCCTTACTTATATTGAAATGAATATTTGACTTAATGACTGAATTAATTAGATTAGCAATGATATTTGTTTTAACTACTCAAGGTGGATTTTTTCTAGCTATCTTCTTAGCTGGTCATACAATGATTGAATGGTATGAATGGAGCATACTACCAAACCCAAACAAGAATATTTTTGTCAGCGTTATTAATGGTTTCACAGCAAGTTTTATTGGTATTGCCTACTGGGCTGGGAAAAGGGTAAATCATCATAATTGGTTTGTAAAAAGAGTGTATCTTTTAGGGTATGCAGTTTTGTTTATTTTAGCTTCAGTTACGTTTTATCAAACTGTTGATTATTTTTTAAGATTAATAGAATATAAGAAATTTTAATTGCCGTTTTAAGAGTATACTTAAATGAGGTTACGAATGATAGAATTAATACGAATTGGCCTAGCAGGTATTTTAGCATCACAAGCTGCCTATTTTTTTTCGTTAATAGTTTTATATCAAGTGATGATGGATTGGTATGAATGGGGAACTTTCCCGGATCCTAGTAATATTTTTGAGAAAACCGTGAATTTCTTAACGGCACTCGTATTTGGTGTCGCTTATTGGGCAGGTTTAAAAGTAAAAAAGCGGAAATGGTTTTTGAGACCAGTGCTACTAAGCGGTTATTTATTTCTTTATATTATCCTTGCAATGATTGCCTTTAAACTGATCAATTCTGTTCTCATTTACCTCGAGAGGAATGTTTTTCTGTAATGACTGAACTAGTAAGAATTGGTTTGATGGCGATACTAGGAACGCAAGGAGCTTACTTTTTAGCCATATTTTTAGCAGGAAACACAATGATTGATTGGTACGAATGGGGAACGTTTAGGAACGCGGATACCGTTTTTACTAAAACGGTGAATGTACTCTCAGCTCTGTTTATGGGAATCGCTTATTGGTCAGGGAAAAGAGTTGATCATCATAATTGGTTTGTAAAAAGAATTTATCTTTTAGGATATGCATTTCTCTATACAATTGCAGGAATAATCATTTATGAATTATGTGACTATGTTTTAAGGGTCATTGAGAACCATTAAAGAATGCGCTAGATGGCAACCTCCAATCAACAGGATTGGAGGTTCTTGTCCGTTATAAAAAGTTTTGACAACTTCCACAAAACTGATTATACTAATAAAAATTTAACATTTTATGGCTATGAAGAGAAAAGTAGTTAAGTAACATTATTTCCAGAGAGCTCTTGGGTGGTGTGAAAGAGCAATAATACCTTAACGAAAAAAGACTCTGAGCTTTGTACGGATGCAAAGATATTTTTGCTGATACTACAACGGGATCTCCCGTTATAGAGATAGGGTATACGCAAGTGATTCTTTTTCATTGCCGTACCTGAAGAGGTTGATATGGTGACATATGAACAAACTGAGGTGGTACCGCGAACGCTAATAAGCTCTCGTCCTCAAGATGAATAATCTTGGGGGTGAGGGCTTTTTTGTTTTTCTTTCATAAAGAATGAGGAGTGATTTAAACATGCATTGGGCATTTCGTATAGCAGAAGAATTAATTAGAAAGCACCCAGATCGAGAGACGTTTGTTTGTGCATCAGGCATAAGTCCGTCAGGCTCGGTTCATATCGGAAATTTTAGAGAAGTGGTTACCACTTATTTCGTTGTAAGAGCATTGCAACACCTAGGGAAGAAAACGCGATTTATCTTTTCATGGGATGATTTTGATCGTTTTCGTAAAGTCCCTAAAATTGTGGATTCTACTTTTGAGCAATACATTGGAATGCCATACTCAGAGATTCCATGTCCGTTTGGATGCCACAGTTCTTACGCTGAGCACTTTGAAAAAGAGTTTGAACAGTCATTGAGAGAGTTCGGGATCGTTCCTGATTTTATTTATCAGAGCAAGGAGTATGGGGCAAGAAGGTATCAAGCTCAGATACTTCATGCTCTTCAAAATCGCAAGCAGATTTATGATATCTTAATGAATTTCAAAACTAGTGAACACAGTATGGAAGAACGAGAGCGATTTTATCCAGTTAATGTGTATTGTGAAGTTTGCAGGAAAGATACAGTCCACATTCACAGATTTCAAGATGAAAGATTAAGCTACACTTGTTCATGTGGTCATTCAAACTCTATCGAGGTAGCACTAGCGACAAACATTAAATTGAATTGGAAAGTGGATTGGCCGATGAGATGGCAGACTGAAGATGTGGTGTTTGAACCAGGTGGAAGAGACCATTCTTCTGCGACTGGAAGCTTTAATGTTTCCAAGGAGATCGCATCTCATATCTTTAACTTTCAAGCACCAGAGTACGAACCGTATGATTTTATCAGTATTAAAGGATCTGGTGAGAAGATGTCCAGTTCTTCAGGAAACAATATTACACCAGGAGAGTTATTGAAGATCTATACACCAGAAGTCATCCTTTTCATGTTTGCCAAGTATCAGCAGAATGCTCCTTTTCATATTGGGTTAGATGATGACGTGATCAGGAACTATACAGAGTATGAAAGATTTGGCCAAGCAAATCAAGGTCAATTGAAAGAAGAGATTTCAACAGCATTGGAACTTTCTTCAGTAACATCTGGTTTAAGGCGTGTACCTAAATTTAGCCATGTGGCGAGTATATTGCCGCTTGTAAATTTCGATACCTCACTCGTTCGTGAAGTGTTGGAGAGAACAGGGGAGGCGTATACGTTGAAAGAGGTAGCTGGCGTTTGTGAAAGAGCTGAATATTGGTTGAAAAATTGGTGTTCAGAGAAAGTGCTTAAGGTTAATGAAGAAACAAATCGAGAATATTTCGGGATACTTCAGGATCAGGAGAAAAAATGGATTGAGGGTTTTGTGCAGTTATTAAGGTTTAAAGCTGACCTTCAGGATGATGAAGAGTTGATGAGAAGCGTTTACGATATTTGTCATGTAGATGATCCCAAACTAAAGAAAAGTAACCAAAAAAGATTATTTAGCATGATTTATCAACTGGTTTTGAACAGCAACAGTGGTCCTCGCATACCATTACTCATACATTCTGTTGGCAGAGAGCGGTTAATTGCTTTATTGGACTATCCAGTATAGGGTTTGACATGATAATTTGTCCGATCTTGAGGACTATCTATCCAATCTTAGCAATAATCTGTCCGATTCGTTGAGTAATCTGTCCAATCTCCATAGTAATCTGTCCAATCTCCATAATAATCTGTCCAAACTATACAATAATCTGTCCAAACTCAACGGCAAGTTATTTTAGTAGATTATATAAAAAGGTGACGCCACCAAAGCGTCACCTCACCTTATCATCATTTCTTCAATTCCTGACCCATACCCTTCAAAAAATGAAGACCAAAGCCGATCGCTCGGTTAATATCAGGGTCCTTCAGAGACTTCACAAGATCGAACGCGCCAACCTTCTTATCGCTCTCCACAAAATCCTCACCTTGCTTCAAGCCAACAACAACACTATCAAGCAGCTTAGCCGTAACCTCTGGATCCATTTTCGTCAGAACACCTGCTGCACCCATCAAGTTGTTGATCATGTTCGTAACAGGTTCGCGGGTTGCTTGACCGAGTGTGATGCTTGCGATTTTATCTTTTGCGACGAGCATGGAGTTTGCTGCTTCCAATGCGCCGATTTTGTCTAGCTCACCAATAAAATCGAGCGCCTTTGTGAGCGCAGCATCTTTCTCAGCTAATGCTCTTTGCAATTCAACCAGCTTCTCTTGCTGAATTACCTCTTCGGTTTTTGTGTTCTTTTTGATAACCGTAGTTGGTTGTGCCATATGAATTTCGCCCCCTTACACTTCATCCGTCAAGTGAACATAGCCCGGACGGTTCCATTTACGCTGTACTTCAACACCGATTTGCGGATAGCGTTTTTTATTTCTTGGGTTGTTGCCAGGTAGCTTCACTTCACCTTCACGGCTGATGATTTCCATTCGTACTTTCGTCTGTTTATAAGCTGGTGTATGTGTACGATGATCGACAGCTGGACCGGTTAAAAAGTTGATCGCAGTCTCGTTGTTCACAGAGTTCATCGGAAGATACAGCTCGTTGTTTTTCACACGGTCTGTAACGAGTGCATTCAACTTTACGGCACCAAACGGCGAGATCAAGCGTACAACAGATCCATCGATAACACCGCGTTCTTCTGCAAGACTAGGTGATACTTCAACAAAAACATCAGGCACTTTATGCTGAATGCCTTTCGATTTATTCGTCAGATTGCCTTCATGAAAATGCTCGAGCATGCGTCCGTTGTTGATATGAAGGTCGAACTCTTCTGGAAACTCTGCCGGATGCATCCAGTCTGATAAGGCAAAGCGTGCTTTTTTATCAGGGAAATTAAAGCCTTCTGTGTAAAGAAGTGGTGTGCTTTTACCGCTAAAATCACCCCACAGGAAACTCCCCCAGCCTTCTAACACATCATAGTTTGCTTCGCCAAAAAGAGGAGAGAGACCCGCCATCTCTTCAAAGATTTCACTCGGATGACTGTAGTTCCAATCAGCACCCAATCTAATGGCGATCGCTTGAATGATTTCCCAGTCAGGACGAGATCCTCCTGTTGTAGGTAATGTTTGATACAAACGCTGCACACGGCGTTCCGTATTCGTAAATGTTCCTTCTTTTTCTAGAGAAGGAGCTGCAGGTAAAACGACATCTGCGTATTGTGCAGTTTTCGTTAAGAAGATATCTTGAACGACAAAGAATTCAAGCTGACTGAGCATCTCATGAACATGGTTGGAGTTTGAATCAACGAGCGCCATGTCTTCACCGACTAAATACATGGATTTGATCTCGCCCGTTCCGATGCCTTCGACCATCTGGATGTTGTCTTTACCAGGTTTGCTATCAATCGTTACGCCATATGCTTTTTCAAACTTCGCTCGAGCGAGGTCATCTGTAATATGCTGATACCCTGGAAGCCAAGCTGGTAATGTACCCATATCGCAAGCACCTTGAACATTGTTGTGGCCACGAAGCGGGTAAGCACCAGCACCTGGACGACGATAGTTGCCGGTTGCAAGCAGCAAATTCGAGATGGCAGCAGAAGTGTCACTTCCACCTGTGTTTTGCGTTACACCCATCCCCCAAAGAACGCAAGTGCCGTCAGCGTCACGAATCATTTTCGCCACATCAATGATCGTTTCTTGTGAAAGACCCGTAATTTCTTCTGCATAATCAAGCGTATATTTTTCAAGTACTTCTTTAAACTCGTCTAAGTAATGAACATTCTCTTCAATAAATTTCTGATCGTGCCAGCCTTGATCAATCATGTACTTGGTCACCGCCATGAGCCAAACTTGGTCTGTACCTTGCTTAGGACTCATGAAAATATCTGAGCGTTCAGCGAGTTCATGTTTACGAAGGTCCGCTACGATTAATTTTTGTCCGTGCAGTTTATGCGCACGCTTCACACGAGTGGCAAGAACGGGATGTCCTTCTGTCGGATTGGCACCAACGACGATGACAAGACCAGCTTGCGCAATATCCTGAATCGTTCCTGCGTCACCACCCATACCAACCGTACGGAACAATCCGTCGGTTGCAGGAGACTGACAATAGCGAGAGCAGTTGTCAACATTGTTCGTTCCGATGATCTGTCGCGCGAATTTTTGCATCAAATAGTTTTCTTCATTTGTTATTTTAGATGATGAAACAAAGCCAAGCGCGTTGCTACCGTGTTTTTCTTTTATCGCGCTCATCTTATCAGCTATTACTGAAAGTGCTTCGTCCCAAGTGGATTCTACAAAAACACCGTCTTTACGAATAAGTGGTGTAGTGAGGCGTTCTTCGCTATTTACGAAATCCCAGCCGAACTTTCCTTTCACGCACGTGGAGATCGCGTTCACAGGACCTTCACTCGGTTCTACTTTTAAAATCTTTCTGCCTTTCGTCCATACTTCAAACGAACAGCCGACTCCACAGAACGTACAAACCGTTTTTGTCTTTTTCGTACGTGTTTCGCGCATAGCGGCTTCCACTTCAGAAATTGCGAAAATACCACTATATCCAGGCTCAACTTCTTTTACAAGTTCGACCATCGGCTCAAGTAGATCTTCTTTCAATCCTGTCATAAAACCCGCTTCGCCAAGCATTGATTTTTCCATAAGAGCGTTACACGGACACACGGTTACACATTGTCCGCAGCTGACACACGAAGAATCGTCGATACTTGATCCAGCATCCCATATTACGCGCGGGCGTTCGCGTTCCCAGTCTATGGATAGTGTTTCGTTTACCTGTAAGTTTTGACACACCTCTACACACTGACCGCACGTGATACATTGATTGGCATCATATCGGTAAAACGGGTGAGACATATCAAGGTCCACCGGTTCTTCTTTCGGTGAATAAGGAACCGCTTGATGTTCGATTTCCATCAGTTCTGCTGTGTTATGCAGCTTACAGTTGCCGTTGTTGTTATCACAAACCGTGCAATAGAGAAGATGGTTCTCGAGCAAGCGGTCCATCGCCTCATTCTGCGCATCCTTTGCTCTCGAAGAAGAACGTTCAATTGTCATACCGTCGAGTGCCATTGTTGAGCACGAACGCATCAGCTTGCCATCTACCTCCACGATACAGGTATCACATGTTTCGATCGGATCGACTTGTGGTGTATAACAAATCTGGGGGTGAGAAAGATCGTTTTTATTTATAATGTCGAGAATGGAAGTGCCAGAAGGAGCTTCGTATTTATTTCCGTCAATTGAGATTTGAATCAACTTATCCATTTCTATTCTTCCTTTCTGTTGATACTTAATCATCGTAAAAATGACTGATTGTACAAAAAAATCCACCACGAAAGCACAAATTCTATAGACGTACAGAAAATGTGAATTCATGGTGGAATAGTGTAATAGCAGGTCATACCATTAGGCCAATCCAGCATTAAATCTCTTTTATTGTTACTAAAAGATAGATCATTATGTAATTTACAAGATGGAGGAAAAAACAGTGTGAACGATTTTCTCTACCAACTTTTCTCTTTTATTATAGCGTTTACAGTTTAAAGAAACAACAAGACTTGTATTCTAGCTTTTCATTTTTATCACGTGCGAAAAGTAAGTACATCATGTATGATTAGTAAAAAATGGAGAAATAGTGGTGATGTTCGAATGACGAAGAAAGTGCATGACTTTAATGATATTATTCGTAAACTCCGTAAGAACTTATTAGGAAAAGGACCTGAAAAAATACATACGGTCTTTGTGGAAAACATGGCGATTTCAACCATGTACGGAAATTTAACACCAACTGAAAAGTTCATCGCCCGAACGGCTGAAGGCAAGGAGATGGTGCATGCTGCAAGGACGCGTCTGATTCAGGATGTATACGCAACAGCTCCACCAGAGGGGTTAGAAGATGTGACTGGTGCAAAATTCGTTCATCTGTTCTCAGATTTCAAAGTGGATGAAGACATGGCAGTGTCTGTATTTGTTTTTGATAAACCGATCGCGTAGCGAAGGGGTGATTGTCTATGAAACCGATTGTGACCAAGCGCAGCATTCTGCAGATTAAGAACGGACTTGCAGTGAACAAAGAAGACACTATTGTAACCGAGCTTCCTGTAACAATTAAAATCAATGGAGAAGAATTTGTTACGATGGTATGCAGCCCTGAATACATTGAGGATATGGTCGTAGGTTATCTCGCCTCTGAAGGAATCATCCGAAACTATAAAGATATTAAAGACCTATGGGTGCAAGAAGACGGTAGCTTTGTGCATGTGACAACTGATCGCTTGAACCCGGTCTATCAAAATCTGCAGAATAAAAGATACATAACATCATGCTGTGGCATGAGCAGACAAGGCTTTGTTTTTGCGAATGATGCACGAACAGCAAAAACGATGAATGAAGTCAGGGTGAAAGTTACGCCTGAAGACTGCTTTCGATTGATGCGAGAGATGCAGATGGGAGCAGGTGTTTTTCAAGAAACAGGCGGTGTGCATAACGCCGCACTTTGTGATGTGAACGGAATCGTGCTGAGCCGAATGGACATTGGACGTCACAATGCCCTCGATAAAATCTATGGATATTGCTTGAAGAATGATATTTTCATAGGAAATAAGATTCTCGTGTTTAGTGGAAGAATTTCCTCTGAGATTTTGTTAAAAGTGGCCAAAATCGGCTGTGAAATCGTCCTCTCTAAATCAGCTCCCACAGAATTTGCTCTGCAATCGGCGGAAGAACTCGGAATTACGACGGTTGGTTTTGTAAGAGGAGATTCTATGAATGTGTATACACGCCCTGAGCGGATTGTTGTATGAGTCTAAGAGTTAACAGGCTGTTTTCGTAAACTTTGTTGCTTTTGGAAGTGTTCATTTCCGTTCCAGGCTTGCTCGCTTTCCACGGGGCAGGCGGTGAGCCACATTCGTACGTTTCACTCTTAAGTGTCTCACCTGTCTAGTTGCAGTGGCTAGCCCCTCGAGGTCAAAAGTTCAACGGTCAAGAAGGCAAAGTGCGCCTTCATAGCCCATTCAACTTTTGCTTGTCTGGGCTAAACGAGCCACTTCCACTTTTCAAACTGCCCGCCTGTCCCGTAGGAGTCTCGCACCTTCCACTCCAATCAACTGACAAAGATGACAAGGAGTAAAAAGCAACAATCTGTTAGAAAATAGCTTTCTATTAACATAATAATCAAAGAATAACTGTCCAAGTAGTTCTGACATATTGCGGAACTACTTTTTATTTTGAGAAAAAATGAACGAAATGGAATGTTCTTACCAATAGATAGTGAAAGGTAAAGGAGAGGTAAGAGTGGATACAAAAACAAAGTTTGAAGAACTTATACGACGTACACGATCTGGAAATAAGCATGCTTATGGAGAACTATATGAAAATACAGTGAAGGACGTGTATCAAACGGTTCATTTTTTACTAGACGATAAATCAGATGTTGATGATGTCGTTCAAGAAATTTATGTAGAAGTACTAAGAAATTTACATCGTTTCAACACAGACAAACCATTTCGACCATGGTTAAAAGGGATTGCGATCAAACAAATTTCTGCTTATAGAAGAAGGCGGTGGATCAGTTTTAGAAACTACCAAAAGATGTCTCAGCAACCTTCTGAGGTTGAAGATGATTTTTCTCCACAAGTTGTCGATGGCCTTTTAAATAAACAACTCGTTCAATTAGTAGAACAACTTCCGTATAAATTGAGGCAAGTCATTATATTACGCTATCTTAATGAGCATTCCCAAGAAGAAGTAGCATCTATTTTAAAAATTCCAGTTGGAACAGTTAAGTCTAGAGTTCATACAGCACTCAAGAAGCTGCGTAAACAAGAAGAGTTAGGAAACATTTTTTTAAGAAAGGTGGAGAATGTTTAATGGCACATGTAAACCAGTTAAAAACGGCACTGAATGAAGAGGCTAGGAATGTTTATCCACCACCTGAATTAAAAAACAGGGTTATGAGTCAGTTTACACAAAAAAGAAATTGGGGCATGAAAAGATATGTAGCTGCTTTCCTTGTTGCATTATTTATCATTCCAACGAGTGCATTTGCATATCAATCGTTGTTAGCAGACGGTCTATACGGTTCTTTTGCTAACGTGAAAAAACATGTGGCTTCAGCTACGTTAGAGGGTTACATGACTTTTGATGCAAAGCTATCAGAAGCAAAAGGAGAAATGGGTAAGGAAGAGTATGAGAAGTTTCGAGGATCATTAAGTGTACTGACAGATGCAAAACTTAAGTATGGTGATTCATTTGGTAATATTAATTATGACCTGATGCCTGAAGAAGAAAAAGAAAAGATAAGAGCAAATTCTTTTGTACTTCAACCTTATTTTGATAAATTGAACGGTGATGTTTCGAGCAAGGAATTGCTTTCATCCTATGAATACAAATTATTTATTGATGCGCTCATGACGTACGAAACCATTCTAGCAAAGGCAGAAATTGATACGAGTAAAGGACCCGTTGTCATAGATAATTTACCGGAGGAATATCAAGAACAATTTAAACTTACACAGAAATTTATACATAGTGTATACCAATTACAAGAAGAACAAAGACAATAAAATTAGAAAAAAGCAGTTCCGCCAATAATAGTGGAACTGCTTTCTTTGTTTTACCAACCACGCTCTATCCAATCGTTTTGAACGGGTGCTAATTCTTTCTTCTTTCCACGCTGATCACTTCCGTATACAGTATCTACATACCATCCTCTACCGTTTACAGATGCATCGGTTTCATAGAGGAAGCGGACAAACTTTGTTCCTTCAGGGAGCTTTACCTTTTCGCGATCCCATGTTTCTTCTTTTCCGGTATAGATGTTTGGTAACGTTGTCCACGTTTCATTATCACTTGATACTTGAACGGAACCTTTGTCACTTCCATCTTCAATACTGAACCAATGGTTAAAATGAAGAGTATCCTGATTTTTACCGACTTCAAATGTTAACCCTTTTTTCAGGTTATCGCCATATCCTGAAAACCAAGCTTTATCTCTATGATGAAGAGGAACCGAGATTGCATCCGCTGTAAGCTGTGCGACCTTGCGTCGAATCGGATTCATCGAGACTGTTGCACGAGAAGGATGGACACGATTCGTTAAGGTAAGTACAATCGTTTTATTCTTTGGTGAGACAACCATTGAGGTTCCGGTATATCCTGTGTGTCCCAGTGTTTCTTCATTACTGAGAGCATCCATATACCAACCTTGATTTAATTCCCAGCCTAGTCCATGTGAGTCGGTTGGAAACTGTGGGAGCTGGTTCTCTGTTAATAAGCTAACCGTTTCTGGCTTTAGAATCTGTGTTTTACCGTACTTTCCATCCTGTAAGATCATATGGCCGAAAATGGCGAGGTCTTTAGCAGTGGAAAAGACACCGGCATGTCCTGCAATGCCATCTAAACTCCACGCGTTCTCATCATGCACGCTGCCCCAAACCATGCCGCGTCCGATTGCTGGCTGATATTCTGTTGCTGCGATGCGGTTACGAAGATCTGAAGAAGGATTGTACATCGTATCTTTCATTCCTAGAGGTTCAGTGATGTTCTTTTTTACATAGTCATCGAGACGTTGACCTGACAATCTTTCAACTAAAACACCAAGTGTAATTAGATTTAGGTCACTGTATGTATACGTTGTCCCAGGCTTGTTTTTTAACCCGTACTTTAAAGCAATCTGCAATCGGTCCTCGCGATTTGATCCCATGTTGTATAGAGGAATCCAAGCCGTAAACCCTGAAGTATGCGTCATGATCTGCCGGATGGTTACGCTCTCTTTTCCGTTTTCATTAAACTCCGGAATATATTTTCCGACAGGATCATCTAGATTGAACTTTCCTTGTTCATAAAGTTTCATTGCAGCCGTTGTTGTGAAGAGTTTAGAGATCGAAGCGATATCAAAAATCGTGTCTTTTCTCATCTCAACAGGCTGATCCATTTCTGTGAACTGATCGTCTATGTATCGAGCGGAATAGCCATAGGCATCATGCTTTGCGATGCTTCCGCTTCTAGCGATGAGAACGACAGCGCCTGGCATGGTTCGTTTTTTCATCTCACTCTCAATAAACGAGTCGATTTGCTCTAGCGATTCTCTTTTCAGTGAGGCACTTTCAGGTGTTCCCCTATGTAGAACAGGTGATGATTGAGAGGGGTGATTCCAATCCCCATAATGTTTTCGATTATTTTGTTGAGATGGGGAGCCCTCTGCAAAAATGGCAGGAGTAAAACTGGATAACAACATGGCTGTACTTAGCATGGTACAAACTAAAACACGTTTTCCGCTCATTAGTCATTCTCCTTATTCTGAATATTCTTACACTTACTTACAGTAGCAATCCGTGGGTAAGGTGTCTATCACTCGGAAGTCCCATAGCATTTTGTACTAGTTGAATTGTAGAGAAATTGTAGGGGGTCTGACCCCGGGTCAGACCCCCTACAATTTTAAAGGAACTTTTCATCTTTTCTCGAATAGTTACAGTGGAGAAATAAGAGAGGAGACTACAGTCGTGTTCTTACAGCTAGCACCAGCTTTAATCACATTCTTGTTAACGGTCATATTTGCCCCTTTGTTAATCACAACGTTAAAAAAACTAAAGCTCACACAACCCATAAGAGTGGAACTTCCTCAAGATCATCAAGAAAAGAAGGGAACGCCCTTAATGTTAGGAAGTGTGTTTTTTGTTGGGATTTTCGTTGCTCTTTATTATTACACGACAAGTCCAGTCATGCTCTTTCTTGTGGCAACGTTTATATTGTTCAGTTTCATTGGATTTCTAGATGATTTTTGGAAAGCTTCCAAACAAGATCCTGGCGGGGTATCTGGAAAGACAAAACTAAAATTTCAGTTCGCGTTTACCATCGTTCTCTTATATGTAGGAATCGATCTTTTCGATATTGATACGAGCATACGGGTGACGGAATCTTTTAACATTGTTCTTCCTTACATCATCTACCTCATCCTGATCACACTGTTTATTGTCGGGACGGCGAATGCAATCAATTTTACAGACGGCATGGACGGGCTTCTTGGCATGGTGGCCATTCCTACATACTTCTTTTTCTTTGTAATCAGTGAGAATACGGAAGTGAAAGTCTTTTGCTTAGTGATGATGGCTACGATTTTAGGATTCTTAATATATAATCTGTATCCGGCAAAAGCGTTCATGGGTGACACTGGATCACTCGCTATTGGGGGAACCTTATCGTTTCTTGTCATCATTGAAAACGTTGAAATCTTAATTCCTATCCTGTTTATCATCTACCTCGCAGAACAGCTTTCTGTCATCATTCAAGTCGCTTATTTTAAACGAACAAAAAAGAAGTTGTTTCGGTTCACACCTATCCATTATCACTATGGAATCAAATATGGATGGTCAGAGAATATGATCGTTACGGTTTTTGCAATGGTTTCGTGGGCAGCGTGTGGCATTTGTCTCATCTATTATGAGTTATTCATGTAAAACTAGTTAAAAAGGGTAATCCAATACCCTTTTAAGCTAGTTTTACATTTTTTTGAAAAGGTTACGCGGTGGAAAACGGCTGATGAGGTGAAACCGAAGCATTTTCAGGTGGAACGAGGTTCCTTACAGGTGAAAGTAGAGACATTACAGGTTAATCCATGTGAATCTCAGGTGAAAACGCAGCATTTACCGGTGAACGTGTAACAAAAATCAAAACACGTACCGTAAAACAACGTAAACCATGCATCTTCATCCACCACATAACAAAACAAAGAGCAGACTCTAAAAATGGAGTCTGCCCTTCAATATAGGGATTGGCATCACAGTCAATTTTCTACCAAATCTCCTCAGCCCACTCTGGGTGGTCGATGAATGGGTTGCGGTTATGCTGGAATTGTTCAAAAATGATGTTGTTACGGTTTCGTTCCCAGTTATCAACCGGATCTTCTAAATGCCATTGAAGCAACACTGACATTTTTCCGTGATAAGGAGCCGTTCCGTTATTGACGTTGTTGTTGAGTTCAAGCTGTGGTTCACCGCTGTCCCCTTCATAACGAACAGCCATGTAAAACAACATACGGGCAACATCGCCTTTTACTGCGTCGCGTGGTTCCCATGAGTCGCTGTCATAGTAGTTACCAAGTGCTTCGGAATGCTGAGTGCCACCGTTATCAAAATCAAGATTTCCACGAGAGCTGTTTACACTTACATCCGTTGGGCGCAAGTGGTGAATATCCGTACCTGGACCCATGGCGGTTCCAAAATCACCATGTGACTTTGCCCACACATGCTCACGGTTCCAATCGTTTACGTTTCCACCGTTTGTTGATTTACTCTGTGAACGGCCTGTGTATAAAAGGATGACATTGTTGCTGTTGTTTGGATCTTGATCAGTTACTTTAAGTGCGTTCCATACGGCATCATAAGAGAGTTCTGTATGATCGTCGATGATATTGTGAAGAGCTGTTTTTAATGCTGCTCCCGTTTTTCCTTGAGCAGGATCGTAATATGATTCATCGAATGCTGGTGGGTCAGTAGGATCTGTTGGATCTGTCGGCGGATCTGTTGGTGTTGTACCAGATGTTTTTTCCATTACTGTTGGGTCTTTTAAACCAGCATGTGAGAAGTATGCTGCGAGACTTCCCGTTACTTTAATGGATTGACCTTTTAGAGTAGGGTTTGTTTTTAGACCAAACTGTGATCGGAAAGAAGTAGGAATCTGAACATACACCATGTTAGCTGTGTTTGTTTCAGTAGGACTATCTGCAAGAGCAAGTGCATAATCGTTTGGATAATTGCTTGTTACTACGGTAGTTGTTGCGGTAGGTTGTCCTACTACATAACCTTGAACTGTCTTTGTAGAGTTGTTCTGATTCGAGATACTTTGTGAAACTGAATAAGGACTAGTCCACGATCCATCGCCTGCAGCTTGAAGAGCTGGAATAAATGCTAACGTGCTTACTACTAAAGCAATTACAACTGAGAAAAGTGAAAGAAACTTTTTGTTTTCATGCCTTTTCATCATCAACGCCTCCATCCATTTAGTTTTTACCCCTTGTAGCTTGAATTTCTAGTTGTTTCACATATTTCAAAATGTTGGTGAAACAGGTTTTATTCTACAATACTTTTATTAATTTCATTTTACAGATTTGTAAAACGAGAAAACTAGCTACAAAGGGAGGAACTAAATAGGCGAAGAAAAACAGTTAAATGGACCTAAAATATGTGGTTATGTTCATTTTCACTTACTTTCTTACTGCGTAATACGGTTATGAAACCATCTAATATCTCATGACTGATTGTAAACCCTTTGTGTTGATAAAAAGATAGGGCGTCATCATTACCACTGGATACATAGATAAAATAATCATCCACTTCTTCAAAAGAAGAGAGCCAATCCATAGACATATTAAATAGTTTAGAACCCACTCCGTATTGTCTGTACTTTTCTTTTATATAAAACTGAGATAAACAGCCGACTGCTTCTCTCTGAACAGAATTCATGTCAAAGAAGGTGGCGAAATCATTGCGGTACACTCCTTTAAGAGAGATGTTTGCATACACATAGCCAACAAGCTCATTTCTATCTTTAACTACAACGATATAGTTATGCATGGCTTTATGTACAGATGGAACCATACGTGTGTCAAAATTCATCGTGTCAAATAGTTCAGGGCTCATAACCGCCTTTTCCTTTTGATATTTCATGAGTTCATTGCAGAGGTCACGGCAGACTTCAATCTCATGATCAGGAATAATCTCGTAGTTTAACTCCATTTTAAACACTCCCTTACGTAGTTCATTACGCTATAATTTTATTACATAGAAAGACGAAAACAAGTATGCAGTAATTTCTTACTAAGTCAGTAAAAACTGAGTAAAGGGGCCGTAATATGAGTGAGGACGGATTCATGAGAAAAGAAGATTGCCCGTTAACCTTTGCTCTAACACTAATCGGTAGTAAATGGAGACTTCCGATCATATGGGCATTGTAGAAAAATAAAACGATTCGTTATAACGAACTGAAGCGTCAGGTCGATGGAATTACAAACATGGTTTTATCTCAGTCTTTAAAAGAGATGGAAAAACAAGGTCTAATCGTAAGAAAGCAATTCATGGAGATACCGCCTAGAGTGGAGTATTCTTTAACAGAGGCAGGAGAAGCTTTGATTCCATCACTGAAATCTTTGGCAGAATGGGGAAAAGAGATGCAGATAAAGGTGAAAAATCATGTCTGAGTGTCCGTTATGTAAGGGTGACAACGCTTGTGCGATTTCAAACGAAAAGAACCCAGAATTCTGTTGGTGCATGACAGTTCAGATCCCATCTCAACTTCTTGAATGTGCTTCTTCCAATCGTGAAACGTGTATTTGCCAGACGTGTGTGGATGAATGGAATAAAAAGGGGTGCTGATTATTAAAGAATCAGCACCTGTATTTGTTCTCGGTTAAAAATCTTTATAGGAATCTCTTAATTGAATCATCTTGGAAAGAAGATCCTCTCCAATATCACTTTTAAACGCTCGATACACAGGCTCCCAACGCTTCGCCCACTCTCTTTTTTCTTTCTCTGTCAGGTAATGAATATGGATTGAAGAGTTTTTCTCGATTAAGTCAAGCTGTTCCTCGTTCATCGCAAAAGATTGTCTCTGGTTCAAGCGGGTAGCTTCGTTCATTGCTTCGGTTATGATTCTCTGTTGCTGCTTCGTAAGATTGTTCCAAAATTCCTCGTTCATGATTACAGCATATCCTAAAAATCCATGGTTACTTATGGTTAGGTGACTTTGTACATCAAAGAATTTTTTAGAATAAATGTTAGAAATCGTGTTCTCCTCACCATTTAATTCTTTAGACTCTAATAATCGGTACGTATCGTTAAAATCTAATCCAACAGCTTTTGCACCGACTAGATCAAATTGCTTTTGGAGTACTTTACTCGGCATGATGCGCAAGTTTTGTCTCTTTAAGTGATCGGGGTGTACGATAGGACCATCGTTCGTAGTTATTTGTTTAAATCCATTGATCCATAACGCGAGCCCTTTTATCTGTTTCTTTTCTAAGGATTGTAGCAACGTGTTACCGATGTCTCCGTTTAACGCTTTTATTATACTTTCAGAAGTAGGCATAGCATATGGAAGGTCGAGAACCTGCCACTTCGGTGAAAATGAACTTAGCTTTGTCGTAGCAGGTGCGATCATCTGTACATCTCCACGCTGCAACGCTTCTAGCTCTTCTTGATCGGAGTAGAGTCCACCGTTTGGAATCACTTCAATCTTAATCTGACCATTCGATTTCTCGTTTACTCGTTTTGCAAAACGCTGCGCAGCTAGCCCCTTAGGCGTATTCTCTGCTACTACGTGACTGAACTTGATGACGACTTGATCTTGAATACCTTTTTGATCATCATCAAAGGGAAGTGTGCCTTCTGCCATTTTTGTATGAAAACCAATCCAGATTGATACGGCTAGACCCGCAATTAGTATCAGCGCGATCCCAATGAACGATTTCATCATGAACTACCCCAAATCCGTTACTTTTTTAAATAGTCTAACATATTGAAATGGAAATGATACAATAGGGTCACTGAAAAGGAGGAGCTTGTAAATGACGATAAAACGATTACCCATTCGAACAAAAATCATGATCCTTACGTTTGGAATCGTGTTCTATGCTATCCTCATCGGCGGTGTCGTCATTATTGGGAAGATCCTCGATATTCAGGAAGAAGAGCTGGGTAAGCGGGCAATGATTACTTCCCGGACCGTAGCACAGCTTCCTGAAGTGAAGAAGTATATTCAGATAAATAAGGGCTGGAACGAGATAGAACCAGTCGTTGAAAAGATACGTGTCATTAATGAAGCAGATTATGTCGTGGTCATGGACATGGATCATATCCGTTATTCACATCCAGTTAAAGACATGATTGGAACGGTGTCTAAGGGAAGTGATGAAGGTGCAGCCTTCGCTGACCATACGTTTATCTCGAGAGCAAAGGGAGAGATGGGCACAGCCGTAAGGGCATTTGTTCCCATCAAAAATGATGAGTTGGAGCAGATTGGGGTTGTTGTGGTCGGTCATGTGATTCCAGGTTACTATGAAGTGTTTCACGATCTGACAGATGAGATGACTCTTATTCTGTTATTAGTTCTCTCGTTCGGTGTGATTGGTTCTTATCTGCTAGCTCGTCATCTTAAACAGCAGATGTTTTATTTAGAACCACACGAAATTGTACGAATGTTTGAAGAGAGAACTGCTACGTTTCACTCCATGCATGAAGGTGTAATCGCTATTGATAAAGAGGAGCTCATCACGATTTTTAATGAAAAAGCAAAAAGCATCTTCTCAGTGAGTGGAGAGGTTGTTGGTAGGCAGATTCGAGAAGTGATTCCAGATACGCGACTTCCTGAAATCATAGAACTGAGTCGACCTGTTTATAATCAGGAGATACGTGTAAGTGGGAAAGTGATCATGAGTAACCGAGTGCCGATACAAGTGAATAACAAGATCGTTGGAGCTGTTGCTATTTTCCAAGATAGGACAGAAGTTGCAAAGATGGCGGAAGAGCTAACAGGTGTAAAGGCATTTGTAGAAGCGCTTCGCGTTCAGAACCACGAACACATGAACAAGCTTCATACGATTGCAGGGCTTCTTCAGTTAGGCAATATGAAAAAAGCGATGCAGTATGTTTTTCAAATATCAGAAGAAAAAGGTTCGCTCACTCGTTTTTTAAATCAAAGGATTAAGAATGAGAGTCTAGCAGGTTTGTTGTTAAGCAAAGTCGGACGCGGAAAAGAACTCGGAATAAAAGTGGTTATTGATAATGAGAGCTCACTTAAAACGTTTCCCGATCAGCTCGATCAGCATGATTTTGTAACGATCATCGGTAATCTAATAGAGAACGCGTATGACGCTTTAAGAGGGATTCATGATGCTAGAATTGATGTTTCTATCGCTCAAGATTCAGAGACATGTGCCATTTTGGTCGAAGACAACGGTTGCGGCATGAGTCAGGAAGTTCAAAGCCACATGTTTGAAAGAGGATATACGACAAAAGGAAACAACGGGTCAGGAATTGGGTTGTACCTCATTCATCAAATTGTTGAAAAAGGGAATGGAGACATTGAAGTAATATCAGATGAACACCAGGGAACTAGCATTGTAATTGTATTTCCGATGAATGATAGAGGTGAAGATGATGAGTGAGATAAAGGTTCTGTTGATAGAAGATGATCCGATGGTCTTAGAAATAAACAAAGCATTTATAGAAAAAGTAAAGAAATTTAAGGTAATTGAGACGGCATCGAATGGAACAGTAGGACTGAAAATGATAAGAAAACATAAGCCAGATCTCGTCGTACTCGATATCTACATGCCAGAGCAGGATGGGAAGGAAACACTGCAGCAGATTCGAGCGGAGAAAATTCCAGTAGACGTTATCATCATTACAGCTGCCAACGACTTAGAGACCGTCCGTTCTATGATGCAGAACGGAGCGTTCGATTATATTATCAAACCGTTTACTTTTGAGCGTATTGAAAAGGCATTGAGCAAATATAGAACATATCACACTACCATGTCACCATCCGGAACAGCTACACAAAAAGATTTAGATAACCTTTTCTTCTCTGAAACACGTGATATTCCAGTTACGATGGAGCTTCCTAAAGGGTTGAACGAACTGACGCTTAAACAGATCGCAAGCTTCATAGAATCACAGACAGAAGCAAAGTCGGCAGAAGAGGTAGCTGAAGGAATAGGGATCGCACGAGTGACAGCTCGAAGGTATCTTGATTATTTAGTAAAAAGCGGAACGATTCAAATGGACATCCAATACGGTACGGTGGGACGACCTGTTAATCGATATGTTCTAAAAAAATAGTTGAAGACCAAAAAGACCAAAACGTCCAATAAGTTCTTAATATTCTAATAAATGAATGGAAGCGCTATCATTATTTTTATAAATGGTAGCGTTTTTATATTGGCTTGCTTAAATTGTGTGGAAATTGTCTGGGTCTGACCCCGGGTCAGACCCCAGACAATTTAACTCTCTAGAACTTCATTTTCAAACTCGAAAGGAGAAGAACAATGAAAAGGTTATTTAAGAACTTAACGTTTCAGGTTTTAACGGCTATCGCAGTAGGTGTACTTGTCGGACTCTTCTGGCCAGATTTTGGGAAACAGATGAAACCTGTAGGAGATACATTTATTAATGCCGTTAAGATGGTGATCGCACCGATTATCTTCTTAACGATCGTACTTGGCATCGCCAAAATGGGTGACATGAAAAAGGTAGGTAAAGTTGGCGGTAAAGCTTTCATCTACTTTGAAATCGTAACGACCCTCGCACTCGTGATTGGCTTAATTATTGTTAACGTGTTAAAACCAGGTGCAGGTTTGGACTTTAATAAGCTTGAAAAAGGGGATGTGTCTCAATACACGTCTGAAGAAGGCGGTAAGATCGATTGGATCGAGTTCGTTACACATATCGTTCCAAGCAACATGGTCGATGCATTTGCAAAAGGGGATATTCTTCAAGTACTTTTCTTTTCTATTCTTTTTGGTGTTGGACTTACGGCACTTGGAAACAGCGGAAAGATCATTATCGAATTCTTTGAAAAGTTGCTGAACGTCTTTTTCAAGATCGTCGGTTATATCATGAAAGCAGCGCCACTTGGAGCGTTCGGTGCGATGGCGTTTACCATTGGTAACTATGGACTAGAATCACTCGTACCGCTCGGGAAGTTAATGATTTCGGTTTACACGACGATGTTCTTCTTCGTTTTCATCGTGTTGAATGTGATCTGCAAGATGTATGGATTCAGTTTGTGGAAGTATTTGAAATTTATAAAAGAAGAGCTTCTAATCGTACTCGGAACGAGCTCTTCAGAATCTGTTCTGCCACGAATGATGAACAAGATGGAGAAGTTCGGATGTTCAAAATCTGTTGTTGGTCTTGTTATACCAACAGGTTATTCCTTCAACTTAGATGGAACATCCATCTACCTATCGATGGCAGTCGTCTTTTTAGCTCAAGTATTTGGCATCGATCTCAGTATTACTCAGCAGCTAACAATCATCGCTGTATTGATGCTCACGTCTAAAGGTGCAGCAGCGGTTACAGGCGGCGGGTTCATCGTTCTTGCATCTACACTTACGGCTATGCAAGTCATTCCTGTTGAAGGATTGGCGCTATTATTAGGAGTTGACCGTTTCATGAGTGAAGCACGTGCGATCGTCAATTTAATCGGAAACGGAATTGCAACAATTGTTGTTTCTAAAAGTGAAAATGAATTTGACGAAGGTAAAAGTGAAGAAGCCATTCAAGCGATGTACGAAAATAGAAAAATTGCAGTCTAAAAAAGGGAAGAGCTTTAGTCGAAACAGACTAGAGCTCTATCTTTTTGTTATGCTATTAAAAAAGTAGGATATGGAGGTAACACTTATGATTTGCAGCATGCTCAATATTAAATATCCAATCATACAAGCTGGTATGGCAGGTGGTCCGACAACTCCTGAATTAGTAGCAGAAGTAAGTGAAGCGGGAGCATTGGGAACACTTGGTGCAGGATATATGGCTCCTCAGCAAATAAAATCAGCTTTAGAAAGTATTCGGAAACTCACACGTTCACCCATTGCTGTGAACTTGTTTCTTCCCGATACAACTGACATGGATAAAGACACAATTCTAGCGATGCAGCAACACTTGAATACATATCGTAAAAAACTTGGAATTCCTGAGGTTCATGACATTCCAGAAACAGAGAATTTATTTGCGGAACAGCTCGCTGCTGTAATCGAAGCAGGCGTGAAAATAGTAAGTTTTACTTTTGATGCACCGTCTAAAAGATTAGTAGAGAAATTACATACTTCAGAAATAATCGTGATCGCAACAGCAACTTCTGTTGAAGAGGCGATCCATCTTGAATCCAATGGTGTAGATCTTATCGTTGCACAAGGTGCTGAGGCAGGAGGCCATAGAGGAGCGTTTTTAAGTGGTGGAAGTGAATCCATGATTGGAACGATGGCCCTTATTCCACAAGTGGTAGATGCAGTTTCTTGTCCAGTAGTTGCAGCGGGAGGCATCATGGACGGCAGGGGAATGGCAGCAGCACTTACTTTAGGAGCTTCAGCCGTACAACTGGGGACAGCATTCTTGACGGTAAAAGAGAGCGGAGCAAATAGCATTCATAAAGAAACCATTCTAACTAGTCGTGATACTGACACGAAAATCACAAAAGTCTTCTCTGGAAAAAGTGCTAGAGGTTTTAAGAATAAGATGATGATAGATTTGGAGAGGACTGTACGTGATGATGTACCTCCGTATCCATTGCAACACATCTTAACGTCTGATATTAGAAAAGAAGCGGCTATACAGGGAGATAAAGAAATGATGTCCATGTGGGCAGGGCAAGCATCAAGTCTAGCGAGAGAGAGTTCGGCTAGCGAATTAGTGAGGAGTTTAGTTGATCAATGTGACGCTGCCTTTCAAAAAGCTCCTTGGAGATAAAGTTATTCTATAACGGTCTATTTTCATCCAAGTACTAATAGAATTTGTATAAACTTATACAAATCTTATCAAGATCGGGGTGAAAATCATGGATTTTATGACCGATTTTGCACCGTACGTTGGTTTAGCTGTGGTTTTATATGCCATTCGTCATACGAATCGTGTTTCAAATAAGTACATTCCCATTGTTGCTCTTGTCTTAGGCGTCCTTTATGCCTTTTGGGAAGCAGGAGCGGTTACTCCAGAAGCTACATTAATCGGATTAAAATACGCACTTCTTGGAATAGGAACAGTCGCTGGAATTAAATATTCAGTGGAGAAAAACTTAAAATAAGTGTGAACGAAAACAGCGCTGTTATTCAGCGTTGTTTTTTAGTTGTACAAAATTAATATAAATATTAAACAAAATTTCAGTTAAATGTTTAAATACTTTAACTTATGGGAAATGAAAAATATCAAAGGATGTAAACAGGAGGGTGTTGCTATTATGAATATACGACATGAGCTTGAGAATAAGGTTTTAAATCGATTGCTTCAAAAAGATTCACAAGCCTTAAAACAAATGGTCGATTCGTATAGCACACTACTATATCAAGTCGCACTCCGAATTACTGGTGATAAGCGTGTGGCTGAACAAGTTTTATGCGATGTATTTCGCGACCTTTGGGAAAATCCTAGTCATTACAAAAAGGTCAAAGACAAATTTCTTTCCAGTTATTTAATAAAGCTTTGTAAATTAAAATGTGTCGATCATGAAGAGATTCACATCACTCGATTGTTATCTAAAAAGTCGAAAAATTATGTTGCGAACAACGCAACGGTTTGATATTATAAATACGCTTACATCTAATGTGTAAGGTAATGGAGAAAATACATGATCTGTACTTTTTCTATTTTACTTATAATGATGAATGAACGCTCTGCACGAGTATGTAGAGTTTTTAGACAACATTCTACAATGGACTTATTTGAAAAAATAAGTACTTTTGAATGTTGTCTTTTTTTGTGTCTTACATTAGGGTAAGTTTCATGAATGTTTAACTTTATTAACTTTATAGGGGGGAATTAAAAATGAAAAAGTCTAAAAATCGATGGCTCATTGCGCTATCAGCAGTAGGGATACATATCTCTATCGGCTCCGTATATGCATGGAGTAACTTTACGAATCCACTGATCGAAAAATTCGGGTGGACGGCATCACAAGTACAGATGACATTTAGCATTGCGATCCTATTCTTAGGTTTGTCAGCTGCTTTTTTAGGACATTTTGTTGAAAGACATGGACCGAAGAAAGCGGGATTACTTGCAGCCATTTTCTTTGGAATAGGAATTGCAGGATCTGGTCTTGCAGTTAATATTGGCTCGTTAACCATGCTTTACATTTTTTATGGAGTACTTGGTGGTATTGGACTCGGGGTAGGTTACATTGCGCCTGTTTCTACGCTGATCAAATGGTTTCCCGATCGTCGTGGGTTAGCCACTGGTCTTGCAATCATGGGGTTTGGTTTCGCAGCAGCGATCAGCTCACCGATTATGGACGCACTTATTAAATCTGTTGGAATTGCAAACACATTCTTTATTTTAGGAATTGCATATTTTGCTGTAATGACATTGTCCTCACTCTATTTGGACAAACCAGAAGAAGGATGGCTTCCTGCTGGTTTTAAAGAAAATGTAGAGAGCGGAAAAGTAAAAATTAAAAAAGACCTCTCACAACTAACAGCAAACGAAGCGGTAAAAACGCGCCGTTTTTATTATTTGTGGATCATGCTATTCATTAATGTAACTTGTGGTATTGCGATTCTTTCAGCTGCAAAACCTCTTGCAGAAGAGAGTATTGGATTAACAACTGCTGAAGCTGCAGCACTTGTAGGTGTTTTAGGATTGTTTAACGGTTTTGGCCGGATTGGATGGGCATCCATTTCGGACTATATCGGGCGACCTAATACATACACAACATTTTTTGTTTTGCAGATCGCTCTCTTTTTCATGTTGCCACAAACGTCATCATCCATTCTTTTTCAAGTGATGCTCGCCGTAATTTATACATGTTACGGAGGAGGCTTCGCATCGATACCAGCCTACATCGGAGACTTATTTGGAACAAAGCAAGTTGGTGCGATTCATGGTTACATTCTAACCGCATGGGCAGCAGCAGGTCTTGCAGGTCCACTATTTGCGGCTTGGATTAAGGATACAACGGGTTCTTACGCAAACAGTTTAACATTCTTTTCTGGATTGTTTATCGTTGCGCTCATCGTATCGATACTAGTTCGTTTTGATATGAAAAAGCTTGCGGCGAAACAAGAAAAATCCGTAGCCTAACTTAAAAAATGCAGTGTCTTCAGTGATGGGAAGACACTGTTTTTTTTTTTTTTGCACATTAGTGACACCAAGAGAATCTTTACCTTTTTAAAATGAGAGATTATGGTAAAATTGAGAAAGTAACTTACAATCAAAGGAGAACTTATGACACAAAAACAAGTGACGATCGCAGAACTAAACGCAGAAAACTGGTACGAATGCTGTTTTTTAGAAGTGGCAGATGATCAAGTGAGCCATATTGAACCGAACGCAGTGTCTATCGCTCAATCAAAATTTGAACCAAGCTTAAAGCCTTACGCTATTCTTTTGGAAGAAAAGACAGTTGGCTTTCTTATGTTCAATTCCATGAAAGAAGAATTAGATGGGTATTGGATTTATCGAATTATGATCGATAAAAATTATCAGCAAAAAGGAATTGGCAAAATCGCCACCCAATTAATGATTGATGAGATGAAGACTTTATTAGATGCTAAAGTAATTGTAGTAGGGTATCATCCTGAAAATAAAGGCGCTCATCAATTGTATGAAAGCTTAGGCTTTGTTGATAAAGGTGATAGATTTGGCAAGGAAATGGCAGTTGTATTAGAGGTATAATACATATAGGGTGTTGGCAAAAACTTCTGAAATCTTAACTTACCCACAAATTTTTAGTAATTTCTTTCGAATAATTAATGTTGAGTATATAAAAGTTTCAAAATGGTTGAACTCTAATCTTCGTTAGAGTTCTTTTTGTTTTGTTTCATCACGAGAGGGAACGTTTGATATGAAGGAGTGAATACAATAGATGAGAAGATCAGAACGCAAGAAGTCAAACAAGAGAAATGTCGTTTTATTCAGTGCGTTAGGAGCTGTTCTTTTAGCCCTATTATTCTTGCCAAAAGATGCGCTATTAATGGGCAGTGAAGAAGAGCCGAAGAAAGAGGAAACAAATAAAGAACCAAAACATAAAGTGGTAAAACTTCAACCTGATAACGAAAGTGCTTATGAAGACGAGGAACGTGAAAAGAAAGAAGCTGACAATCAGGATAAGACCAAGAAACAAGAACCTTCTGAAGAGATTGGCATAGATCCTGAAAAAGAAGCAGACAAAAAGACAAAAGCAGAAAAAGCTGAAGCAGAAAAGAAAAAACAACAAGCTTCAGGAGATAAACCTGTTTTAAACGAGCCAATCGGTACTTCTCAAACAGGCACTCATACGTCAAGTTATGATGAAGGCAGCGTGGATTGGAATGAAAAACTGAAAGCGATTCGTCTTGCTACAGGTCTTGATGAAAACATGACTGTGTGGAAGATTGCTAACGGTGGTGGACCACAGAAATCAATTGCAGAAGTAAGTCCGAACAAAAAGCCTAATGAAAAATATACGGTTAACCTTGAATGGGTGGATGAAAAAGGCTGGATGGTAACGAGTGTTCAGAAGTAGTTTCTGAAGAAGTGGACAGTAAAATGTTGAAACTGGACAGTAAATGAAGATAACTGGACAGTAAAACCTCAAAAGTGGACAGTATTTTGTATGAACTGGACAGTAAATCTTTTTCTTACAATCGATACACCACAACATTCTAAAGAAAAGCTGGCTCAGCGCGTTCAATTTGAACGATTTGCTGTGCCAGCTTTTTCATTTACTTACTTTTTCTTCGCTTTTATTAGAAAACGGTGCTGTTTCACTTCAAAGTATCCATTTAATTGAATGTGTTCATGAATGTTATGGAGTTCATCAATAGAATCATTTAGTTTAAAATCTGGCACCTGCCAAGGTATGGCATCTAAATAATACAGCAGGGCACCCATATCATAAAAACGCTGAACAGGAAATTCTTCTTTTGACTCCAATACCTCAAATCCATTTTCTCGCAGTTCATTTTCAGCAAAACGCAAATTCCAATGTGAAAATTCCTCATTAATAGGATAGCCAAGACATGTATTAATTTCAGCACAATCTGAACCACCAACCTGTTGTGTAAGAAAAATCCCGCCATCTGTTAATGTACGTTTTACTTCATGTGGAGAGTAGGATTCGTGTTTATTAATGATAAGGTCAAACGTATGATCTTCAAAAGGAAGAAGATCGTCCTCGTCGATTTGAAACACTTTCACACCAAGAGGTTCAAGACGTTCTTTTGCGATTGGAACGTTTGGAAGATATCCTTCTGTTGCACAAACTACTGCTGGAAATGGTTGAAGCTTAGACAAAAGTTCTCCACCTCCAGTGCCCATGTCAAGTATCGATGACACTTTTCCGATGAGCGGGGTCACCATACTGCCATATGACCAAGAAAGCATTCCACTTGCCATTCGACCAGATTCAGTTATATATGAAAAATCCCACCCTGAGAATGGTTTCTCAACTTCTTTAATATACATATCAAAATCTACATCATTTTTCATACGTGCACCTCCAAAATTTTTATCTTTAAAAAATGAACTTACCTATTTTGTTGGAGGTCCTCTAGGATAATAGCCGTTTTATATCTCGTGCTCATAATGATTCATTATGTGTTCTCCTCATACCAGCATTAATGTCTTTTAAAAAAATTCTTCAAATCAATCCCATTTCCTTCCTAATCATAAAAAATAGAGGGGAATTTGTCGTGTTGTCGAAAATAGGCAAAGAAGTAAGAATGAGAATATGGGGAGGGTATTATGACACATCACGCTATGAAAATGTACGTTTATCACGTATAGACAAACGACGAGCTATTCAATTGGTAATCAGCAATTAGAAATGAAGTGTATCACCACACAGTGCAGAGTGTTACCCCAACCATCTCGAAATTAGTTTCATATATGTACATCGTTTCAAGAATAATTGCATCTTAAAGCTCTACACATACCATTCATCATGGAGAGATAAATGAAGAAAATAGTAATATACACGAGTTTTGTAATCATCTTATTGATCGGATTGGCATACAGCGGTTTAAAGTTAAGCAGTTCGAGAGACTTTCAATTTTTCGGAGGTTTAGTAACAAGGGCAGATACTTCTGAAAAAGTAGTCGCCTTAACGTTTGATGATGGACCTACAGATCAAACAGATGAAATCTTAACGATATTAAAAGAAGAGGAAGTTAAAGCCACTTTTTTTGTAACTGGGAGAGAGGTTGAAGAGAACCTGAAAGAAGCAAAAGAAATAGTTGCAGAAGGACATGAGCTCGGAAACCATTCCTATTCTCATGAGCGAATGGTTTTGAAAACTCCGTCTTTTATTCGTAATGAGATTGAGTCAACAGATAAGCTGATCCGCAAAGCTGGATATGAGGGGAAGATTCAGTTTCGTCCACCATATGGAAAAAAGTTAATTGGACTTCCGTACTACTTGAATAAACATGATCGAAAAACCATTCTTTGGAACATAGAGCCAGAAACCTATCCAGAAATAGCATCAGATTCTACAAAAATAGTAAAGCATGTTAGTGAAAATATTCAGCCTGGTTCAATCATTCTGTTGCATGTGATGTATGATAGCCGCCGAGAATCGATGAAATCTGTAAAGGGAATCATTCAGGAGTTGAAGGGAAAGGGATATACCTTTAAAACGGTGTCTGAACTGGTTGAATAAAAATAGAGGAGCTCACCTTTTTCAGTGGCTCCTCATTCTAAACCAATATTATTTGGAAACAAGTACAGGTTGATGTGCGTTAGAAACTACTTTTTGACTAACGCTTCCTAAGAAAAACTTTTTAAATCCGCTATGGCCCCGATTACCGATGACGATGAGATCGATGTTATGGCTATCCGCATATCCACAAATCGTGGTAGTTGGATCACCGTGCAAAATGGCTGACGTTGTCTTTATATCAGGATCAACACGTCCTAACGCTCTGTTTAGGATTTCTTCGCCATGACTTTGCTCCAAAATTTCCGCTTTTTGTACTTCGACAGTCGAACTCGCAACACCGCCTGGGTGAACACCACCGTATAACGGCAGAGCCATTTCATTGGTCACATAAAGCAACGTTAAATCAGCACCCGTGTGCCGTGCAATCTCATTTCCGTTATGAAGAGCCGTAAAACTTCCTTCAGAGCCGTCAAAAGCAACCAGAATCTTGGTATACAACATCACGTTGATCTCCTTTCTTGCAGATTTGGCAACTTGTAGAAAACGGTCACCTTATAAAACCTTTACCCCTTGAAATTTTACGTAAACAAAATACAGACTTTCTGTCACAAAGTAAAAGTCAGTTTCGTCATGTTTGTAAAATCAGAAAGTGGTGATGATACATGAATACATTTGATGTGGCGATTGTTGGTGGTGGTATTGCCGGTTTGACGTCTGCGGTGTATTTAGCACAAGCAGGAAAGTCTGTCTTAGTACTTGAGAAAGCTAGCCAATTAGGAGGTCGTGCACAAACCATCTCTAAAAACGGAGCACTATTCAACTTAGGTGGGCATGCATTATATAGAGGAGGAGCAGCTGAAGAGATTTTAAATGAGTTAGAAGTAAATGTATCTGGAGGAGTTCCTGATACCAATGGATACGCGATCTGGAATGATAAACTTTTTGAACTGCCAGGATCATTAGGAGCAATGGTCAAAACAAAACTTTTAACATGGTCTAATAAGACGGAATTGGTAAGAGTTATGTTAAAGCTAAAAACGATTGACGCTGCATCGATTCCTCACATGAGTTTACGAGATTGGGCTGAGAAAGAAATTAAAAATCCCATGGTCCGTAACATCTTTTACGCATTGACCAGAACATCAACATATTGCATAGATTACGATCAGCTATTAGCGAATGCAGCTATCCAACAAGTTCAACAAGGTCTGAAAGGAGTCCTTTATGTAAACAATGGTTGGCAATTCATCGTAGAAAGTCTTCGCAATAAGGCTTTGACTGCTGGAGTAACCATTTATACAAACAAGAAGATTTCTTCTATTGATTATGGAATTACACATCAACTCTTCTGTTCAGATGGAGAAACCTTCGAAGTTTCAAATGTCCTACTAACAACAGGACCTGAGCAATCAATGAAACTGGTGAAGAATGCAGAAGGGACATTACTAGAAAAGTGGAATCAACAAGCTTCTCCCATATATGCTGTATGCCTAGACGTAGCTTTGAAAAAACTCCCTAAATCAAATCATCACTTTGCTATAGGAATCGATCAGCATATTCTGTTCTCTAATCACTCTCGAGCGTGCTCATTAAGCGACGATGGGAAGAATGTTATTCAATTAATAAAATATTTAGGAACGAATCAAGAGGGCAGTGCAGATTGTCATAAAAAAGAGCTTGAATGTTTTCTGGATCTCATGCAGCCGGGATGGAGAAAAGAACTTGTCGCTCAGCAGTTTTTACCAAGAATGATAGTAATGCAAGACATGACCAGCATCAAAGACATTCGATATTTTGGTCCGAGTATCCCCGAAATACCGGGACTCTACATTGCAGGAGACGGGGCAGGACATGGAGAAATGTTGGTGGACGCAGCATTTGCTAGTGCTAAAAGAGCAGCAAGAGCTATTGAACAGAATACAGGATTAAATCGTTTGCGAAAGGAGGCTTAATGGATGAACGATGTCCAAACCGAGCTTCTATTTACCACGTATAAACCTCTCTTGTTTTCTTTAGCATATAGAATGCTAGGAAGTGTGCAAGATGCGGAAGATATCGTGCAAGATGCGTATATTATTTGGAGTGAACAAGAAATAAATCTTGTTCAGAACGCAAAAGCTTATCTTTGTAAAATCGTGACGAATCGGTGTTTAGATCTGCTTAGGTCTGCACGAAAACAACGAGAAACATATGTAGGACCTTGGCTTCCAGAGCCATTATTAGCAGAGAATAAAGAAGACCCGGCGTCACAATATGTAATGAAAGAATCACTTTCTACCGCATATTTACTCTTATTAGAGCAGCTATCAGAAACGGAACGTGCTGTATTTTTACTTCGTGAAGTTCTTGAGTATGATTATCGTTTTATCTCAGAGATGGTAGGAAAGAGTAGTTCAAACTGCAGACAAATTTTTCACCGTGCGAAAAAGGCAATAGGCAATCATACGACTTCTACGTTGTCACATCCAAAAGCTTCCGCATTAACTGAACAGTTTGTAGCGGCAATAGTTTCAGGAAATGTAAGTAATCTATTAAATCTGCTTGCCGTAGATGCAAAGCTGATTTCAGATGGCGGAGGGAAAATCAAAGCTGCTCTCGTTCCAATCCTTGGAGCAGATCGAATCTCACGCTTTTATATGGGAATCATGGCAAAAACAAAAGAAGACATCTCATTTAAATATACGAATGTGAACGGCGAACCAGGCATTGTATTGTATGTAGAACAACAAGTATTTGGTGTTCTATCCTTACAGATTAAGAATGACTTAATACAAACGATATATTGGGTAGTAAACCCTGACAAACTTACTCACATTACGTAACGGATACTCGGAGGTACACTTTGAAACCAATTTTAATGAATTTCCCAACTGAATTTTCAACAGATCGGCTGTTAATCCGTATGCCGAAGCCTGGAGATGGCAAAGCGATGTTTGAAGCTATTCATGCTTCACTGGACGAGTTAAAGCCGTGGCTTCCGTTTGCACATTTGGAACAAACAGAGGAAGACGTAGAAATAAATATTCGAGAAGCGCATCTGAAATTTTTAAGCAGGGAAGATCTGCGGTTGCTCGTATTTTTAAAAGAGAGCGGGAAGTTGATTGCTTCATCAGGACTACACCGTATCAATTGGGAGATTCCAAAGTTCGAAATCGGTTATTGGATTGATAGTCGCTATACTGGAAAAGGATATATGACAGAAGCTGTTCAAGGAATTACCGAGTTTGCTGCTGTTGAGCTTAAAGCACGTCGAATTGAGATTCGCTGCGATACCCAAAATGTTAAAAGTGCAGCCATCCCTGAACGGTTAGGATTTACATTGGAAGGAATTCTGCGCAATGATTCATTGGAGATTGGTTCATCAACAAATCTTCGAGATACTAGTGTTTATGCGAAGATTTTTTAATAGGAGGAGCTACCTTGGTTAAAGCAGTCTTCTTTGATCTGTATGAAACGTTGATAACGGAATGGAAAGATGGACGAAAGAAAGCCAAGTATTCTATTGAATCTTTAGGGATAGATAAAAATATTTTTAAAGTAGAGTGGGACCTTAGAAGAGAGCTTAGAATGAATGGAACGTATCCAGATCACCAGAGTGTGTTAAGAGATATTTTAGATTCACAAGGGATTGTACCAAACGTAGAAGCGATCGATCGTGTTCACCAAGAAAGAGTGGCAGCGAAGAGCATTCCTTTTCAAGAAATCGATCCTCAAGTGATAGAACTGCTTCAAACTTTAAAATCTAATGGTTTGAAGCTCGGTCTGATCTCAAATGCAGCTCCAGAAGAAGTGGTTGCCTGGGAAACGTGTAAGCTGGCAGATTATTTTGATGAAGTGATTTTTTCCTATGAGGTACGAGTAGCGAAACCGCAAAAAGAAATCTATCAAATGGCTTGTGAAAAGCTTGGTGTAACTCCGAAAGAATCTGTTTTTATTGGTGATGGAGGCTCCGACGAATTAAGAGGTGCAACAGAAGCAGGAATGACAGCACTTCAAGCAACTTGGTTCTTACCGACCGCAATTAGTGATAGAATAACAGGTTATCCAAAGCTAGCAAAACCACAGGATTTACTGAGTCAAAAGAGTCTTAAATTCATTACGGTCTATTAAAAGAGAGCTAGTATTATCGTGCTAGCTCTCTTTTTTTTGCCCTGGAAATGACTGTTACAAATTTTAGGTAAAAAAGACTACAAAGAAAATATGCCAACAGACACTATGAATTAATTTCCTATTTTTTACTCTAGTAACAACTAATTAACTTTCTGAAAATTCATATAAATAGAGTTTGAGAGGTGATATGATGTTGCAAACAAAGTAAATAAAAGGAAATTGGAGGCGTGACAATGACAAAGAAGAAGTGGGTTGCAATGGGGATTGCGGCAACATTAATCGCAGGTGCGTTCGGGCCATCAGCTATGGCTGCCACAGAGCAAGTAAAGGTGAAAGTAAGCAGTGATTCTGGAACTCCAGCTTTTCTAGCAGGTAAGTTATCTTCTAAATCAAAAGCTTCTGCACAAAAGGTACTGTTTGATTATGTGAACAGTCATAAATCGATCTTCAAACTAGGGAATTCAACAGCAGAAGATTCGTTCTCCATTTTAGAGAGTACAAAAGAAGCAAATGGGAATACGGTTTTAAGACTTCAGCAAGAATACAAAGGTGTTCCAGTTTGGGGTTATACGCAAGTAGCGCACATTAATAAAAACGGTGAACTTACCGTGGTCTCGGGTGAAGTTGCTCCAAATATGGACAAGCAGTCAAAATTGACGAATGCAAAGCAGATCACTGGCAAAAAAGCGGTAGGCATCGCAACGGCTGCACTTGGTCTAAAACCAGAATATGAGAAGAAGCCAAAAGCGGAAAAAATCGTACTGATGAAAGACGGCAAAGCGCATTTTGCGTATCTTGTAAACTTAAATTACTTAACTCCTGAGCCAGGGAACTGGAACTATTTTATTGATGCACAGTCAGGTGAGATCCTCAATCGGTATAATGACATGCACGAAGTAACAGGAACGAACACGACTGGAACTGGAAAAGGTGTACTAGGTGATTCAAAAACACTGAACCTCACGCTATCCAGCGGAAAGTATTATATGCAAGATAATACGCGTGGAAACGGAATCTTCACTTATGATATGAAGAACCGTACATTCCTGCCTGAATTCTTCTTGCCAGGAACGCTATACAGTGGAACGGATAATGTGTTCGACAGCTCATACGATCAAGCTGTCGTTGACGCTCATTACTTTGCTGGATTAACCTACGACTATTACAAAAATACACACGGACGTAACTCGTATGATAATAGAGGAGCACAGATTAAATCGTCTGTTCACTTTAATAAAAACTACAATAATGCTTTCTGGAACGGTTCACAAATGGTATATGGCGACGGTGATGGAACGAACTTTATTGCCTTCTCTGGTGGCATTGATGTAGTCGCTCATGAATTAACGCATGCTGTAACTGATACGAGTTCAGATCTTGTCTACCAAAATGAGTCAGGTGCTTTAAATGAAGCGATGTCTGATGTTTTTGGCACATTAGTAGAGTACTATAACGGTAAAAATCCTGATTTTGAAATCGGTGAAGATGTATACACACCTGCAGTAGCAGGAGATGCTCTTCGTTCTATGTCAGATCCGGCGAAATACCAAGATCCTGATCACTATTCTGTTCGATATACGGGAACAGGAGACAACGGAGGGGTTCATATCAACAGCGGAATCATAAATAAAGCAGCATACCTTCTTAGCGAGGGCGGCAGTCACTATGGCGTTTCTGTTACCGGAATCGGAAGGGACAAGCTAGGCGCGATCTTCTATCGTATGAACACGGTATATTTAACGTCATCTTCGAACTTCAGTCAGGCGAGAGCAGCGGCAGTCCAGTCTGCAACTGATCTATATGGTGCCTCGTCACAAGCTGTTACTTCGGTAAACCAAGCGTTTAATGCAGTAGGCATTCAATAAATATTGATGGAGCTAGAACCATGGTTGGTGGTTCTAGCTTTTTTGATGAAGACACTTGAGGAAAATATCGAATGTTGACGATTACCGACTCGTGGATTGAGAGCCAAAACTTTTGGATTGGAAGCCGAAACTTTTGGATTGAGAGCCGAAACTCGTGGATTGAGAGCTAAAACTCGTGGATTGAGAGCCGAAACTTTTGGATTGAGAGCAGAAACTTCAGGATTGGGAGCTAAAACTTGTGGATTGAGGACCAGAGCTCTTGGATTCAGAGCCGAAACCCCAGGGATTACATGCTCAATCTCATGAAATCACCCCTCATTAGCAGGGCTGCTCCTGTCGATATAGAATAAATAGAACGGTAACTTAGCAAAAAAGGTTAAGAACGAATGGATGTTCGTGTATATGATGGAAGTAGGGTAGGTGATGGAGATGGATTATGAAGTTTGCATTCAGCGGACACTCGATTATATTGAAGAGAATTTGCAAAACCGGATCACATTAGAGGAGCTTGCAGAGCTCGCTTGCTTCTCACCTTTTCATTATCATAGGGTGTTTCAATTTTTAGTCGGCGAATCTGTTATGGATTATGTTCGAAAAAGAAGACTCTCACACGCGGCAAAACGATTGTTGCAATCAGATGATAAAGTGATCGATATCGCTTTTGACCTAGGGTTTCACTATCATGAATCGTTTAATCGAGCTTTTAAAAAACAGTATGGCCGATCACCCCGAGAGTACCGGAATGCATCCGTTCATCCCGTCTCTCTCCATCAAAGGGCTTACCTGAATATGAACCGTTATACAGGAGGAATGAACATGGAAATGAAAATCATTAAAAAACCAGCTTTCCACATCATCGGGTATGACTTAAAAACACGCAACACGGACGGTCAGAATAATGTAGATATTCCAAAGTTTTGGGAGAACTATATTCAAAAGAAATTAGGAGAAAAAATTCCAAGCCCTCTAAACAAGAACCAGGAACTAGGGTTATGCACAGAGTACAACACGGCAACAGGTGAGTTTGTTTATATGATTGGAATGGAAGTGGAGAAGGGCACACCTGCTCCAGAAGGAATGTCCTATAGAAGTTTTCAAGAGATGGAGTATGCCGTTTTTACAACACCAAAAGCTTCAGAGGAGAACTTCGTACAATCGATTCAGCAAACATGGGTTGAAATCTTCTCTAAATGGTTCCCAGATTCAGGATATGAGCATAACGGAAAATTAGAGTTTGAGCTTTATGATGAACGCTGTTATGGAGATGAAAACAAACAGATCGACATCTATATTCCACTCGTGAAAAAAGCAGAAAAAGTGAAATAAGATGTATGATAGCCCTTTTTGCTCAATGAGCAGAGAGGGTTTTTTGAATCTGAAAAAATGGAATTTTGTGTTAAACTAATAATCTGAATATTAATGAAAATCCAAGCGCATAAACGAGGAAGGATACATCTAATATGAAGTTTACGATTGACCAAAAATTATTCAGTAAAGCTCTTTCTGATGTTGGAAGAGCTGTTTCTCAAAAATCACTCGTTCCCATTCTTTCAGGCATAAAGGTTATAGCAGAGGATGAGGGGATAACACTCATAGGAACAAACTCAGATATTATCATCAAACGGTTTACCCCTAGAGACGAAACGTCCCGAAATATCAGAATTGATCAAACAGGGAGTGCTGTAGTTTCAGAGCGATATTTTACAGAACTCATTCGCAAGCTACCTGAAGAAGTTACTATTGAAGTAGATGATAAGCAAGTGGTAAAGGTTAGATCGGGGGACATTTTTACTCATTTGAATGGATTTAGAGCGGACGAATATCCACAGTTACCTGAGATCAATGGAACAAACTCAATTAGTATGGACGCAAAAGAATTAAAAGAGGTCATTAAACAAACCGTTTTTGCTACAGCTAAGAATGAAACGAGGCCAGTCCTTACGGGTGTTCATTTTAGGTTTTCAAACAACCAGCTTACGGCTGTTGCGACTAATTCACAAAGATTAGCATCTAGAATAAATGATGTATACGTAAAGCAAGAGACGTCATTCATTGTTCCAAGCTCCAGTTTGAATGAACTTGTAAAACAAACCATTGATTATTCAGGTATCGTAAAAATCCACTCTTCAGACGGATATATCCTTTTTGAAACAGATCAGGTTTCTTTGTATTCTAGATTAATTTCAGGTCATTATCCGAATACGTCCAAACTCATTCCGAACGAACAAAATACAATGTTGAGTTTAAATAAAGAACGTCTCGAAAAAGGAATTGAACGGGCCTGCTTATTTGCTGGTGAATGGAAAAACAACAATATTACGTTAAGTATTAAGGATCATAAACTTTGCATCTCATCAGGCTCTTCTGAAATGGGGCAAATTCAGGAATTACAAGAAATTATGGACTTAACAGGCGACGCCGATCTTAAGATTTCGATCGATGGTCACTTTTTAAAGGAAGCTTTACATACGATTATGGACGAAGAGATCAATATAAAATTTAACGGCTCGATGAGACCAATCGTAATTGAATCCACACATCAAAAATCAAGTTATCTTCATCTCATTTCCCCCGTTAGATCTTTTTAGGAGTGTGTTCCATGAAGTACCAAGATGGAGATAAACAAATTACATATGCTTTAGTAAACCAGGATTTGTGTGTTACAAAATTCCTCTCGTTAGTGAATGCGGTATGGCCAGGTAAATACGATGATCAATTTACAAAAGAAGCTTTACAAAAAACAATGAACATTACAGCATGGGATCATGAGAAACTCGTTGGCTGTGTTCGAATTCTAACTGATGGCTATTTCTTTGGAACCATCACTGAAATTCTTGTTAGGCCAGACTATCAAGGCAGGAAGATAGGCAAACATCTAATGGAAATAGCTTGGGAACAAAGTCCAACATCCCTCTTTATAGGTGCTCAGCCAGGAAAAGAACATTTCTTTGAAAAGTTAGGTTATACAAAGTCCATTCAATCTTTTCAAAAGAAAAAACAAAGAAAATAGCTGAAAACATCCAAAAGGTACTTCCAAAAGTTCAACTTAGGGATCTTGTTATGGAAGATGCTGAAGATCGTTATGCGTTGTGTTTGGACGTAGAATTGACAAAGCACCTTAACCTGCCTGACAAATATCCACCATTTAGTTTAGAAGAAACAAGAAATTGGATAAGACAGTGTATTGCAAAGAACAACGGTTATGAGCAAAAAGCAATACTAAGTGAAACGGGTAAACATATTGGGTGGATAGATCTAAAAAATATAGATCGTTTGAATCAACATGCAGAATTGGGCATAGCCATTGGAGATAAGAGTTATTGGGGAAAAGGCTATGGAATTGCTGCTATGCATGAGATGCTAAAGTATGGCTTTTGTGCACTCTCACTTAACAAAATCTGGCTTAGAGTTGAAATCGATAATGATAAAGCCATTTCCTCCTATAAAAACGCAGGTTATATAGAAGAAGGCATTCTAAGACAAGACCGTTTACGTGGCGGCATGTTTGTTGATCGTTTACGAATGAGTGTGATTAAAGATGAATATTTTGCAAATAGTGTTTCGCATCTTTAATGGATGTATGCGACATTCACACCTGTAAAATTTTATAAAATAAATGGAATAATTACTCATTTTAAGGTAAACCTAATGACATACAAAGAACAGGTTTGCCACTTGTTTCACAGAGGACGATACTTCAAAGGTCGTCCTTTTTTTATTAGCAAATACTACCTTTAGCTGTGGCGCATAAGAACGATTCAATGTGGAATTATAATCTTAATTCAACAAGGAGGTGAAACAACATGGCTAACACAAACCAATTAGTAGTACCTGGTGCACAACAAGCTATCGACCAAATGAAGTATGAAATCGCTTCTGAGTTCGGTGTAAACCTTGGACCAGACAGCACTTCTCGTGCTAACGGATCTGTAGGTGGAGAAATCACAAAACGTCTAGTAGCTCAAGCTCTTGGCGGAAAGCGCTAATTAATTAAATATCATGGCTTGGCTATCTGTTCATCGCAGATAGCCTTTTTGTTTTTTACATATTAAACTTTACTGTTTGACATTTTTGTTGAAGTATTTTATATTAGTTGACGTATCAATTATTGAGCTATCAATTACTTAAGGAGGGGGATGCTGTTGTCCAACTCATATATAGATGATGAGAAGATTATTAACCGTTTATATGAGATCCATCGCAGAACGGTTCCTAAATTTGAGAGCTGTACAGGTATCAGTCAGACACGCTTAGAGCTTTTGCATGAGTTATATGAAGTAGAAGAGATCAGTCAGAGAGCTCTTCAAAAGAAAGTAAACATTGATCATGCAGCCGTAACAAGACATCTGAAGCAGCTTGAGGATAAGGGAATGGTAATTAGGAGGAAAGATCCTAAAGATCAACGTTTTACGTATGTTTCTTTATCAGAGGAAGGTCGTTTGAAAATCATTCATTACCGAGAAGAGAAAGAACGTTTTATTTCGGGTGTATTGCATGATTTTTCTGAAGAAGAAAGAAAAAAGTTGCTGGAGATGTTAACTCGTATCCAGCGAAATATAGAAATTTTTGAGTAAACACAAACTCATACAACTAAGACTTTTAAACACAAAGGAGAATGCAAAATGCAACAAACTAAAATTAACGACTTTAACGAAATTATCACTGGACGCCGTTCCATCCGTAACTACGATCCATCAGTAAAAATCTCAAAAGAAGAGATGAAAGAAATCTTAACAGAGGCTTCTCTTGCGCCATCTTCTGTTAACTTACAGCCATGGCGTTTTGTCGTGATTGATACTCCAGAAGGAAAAGAAACGCTAGCACCACTAGCTAAGTTCAACCAACGACAAGTAGAAACTTCATCTGCAGTCATTGCTGTATTCGCAGATAACAACAGCTTGGATTACCTTGAAAAGATCTACGACAAAGCTGTAGTCGAAGGGCATATGCCTCAAGAAGTAAGAGATCAACAAGTGCCAGCCATCCGTGGACTTTTAGAACAAATGACTTCTGAGCAATTTAAAGATATGAACTTGATCGATGCAGGTCTTGTTTCAATGCAACTGATGCTTGTTGCTCGTGCACACGGATATGACACGAACCCGATTGGTGGATACGAAAAAGCTGAAATTGCTGAAGCTTTTGGTCTAGATAAAGAGCGTTATTTCCCAGTTATGCTGCTTTCTATTGGTAAAGCAGCTGATGCAGGATATCAATCTGTTCGTCTATCAGTAGAAGAAACAACAGAGTGGAGATAAGGAAAGGGGAATAAATAAATGATTATTATTCACGCAGGTTTAACTGTTCAAAAGGATAAGGAAGAAGCATTTTTAGCTGAGGTGAAAACGTTAGTAGAGGCTTCACGTGCTGAAAGTGGTAACATTCAATACGATCTTAAGAAAGATACAGAAAAAGAAGCAAGGTATATGATGGTAGAAGTTTGGGAGAACCAAGAAGCGGTTCAAAATCATAACACAAGTGAGCATTTTGTGGCGTTCGGTCAAAAGGCAGCAAGCTTTATGGCTGCTCCAACGGATGTAAAAGTGTACGCAGGTGAACAAGTAAAATAATGATGAAAGGAAGGCGCATAAAATGTGCCTTCCTTTTTTGTGCTGCTATTCAGCTTTCGTATACTTGCGCTCTTGCTCAGCGATTAGTTCGTCATCCTCTGCATTATCGCGGGTAACTTTTTGCGTAAGGATCGCACCTACTGCGACCAATATCATTACGGCGATGTAATAGCCTTTTTCGTTAAGTTGCAGATTATCTGCATTGTAGAGTCCGATACAAAACATGGAAACTCCAGCGATGAATGTGAAATAAGCTAAAACGGTAAATGCAGGTGTGTTTCTCCTTCTATGACGTTGCATATGTAAACCTCCTTCAATCTCTTATTAAATAGATAAAATATATGCCAAAAGCTATTTCCATTATAATCAATAAAAGGATTAATTTCCTTATTTTTCTTGCAAGTGGTCCTAGTCTCAAACGATCTATTTCAATTGTTTAAGAAGTGGTATTAAATAATCAACCGAAGGGCGATGGTTATGTTGAATAAAAGCATCCAACACATCAGGTTCATTCATAACTAAAATTAACTCAACAAATTCCGTTTCTTCTCCGTTTGCGAGTAAATCTTTACTAAATTCATTGTACTTATCCATTAATTGATCTCTCGTTAATTCCAATTCGATATGAAACAAGACAGCTATAAAGTCATAGTCTCCACCTGTTTTTAAAAAACGAATAGAACATGCTTTTACACAATCAATATGTATACCCAGTTCTTCAGTCATTTCTCGTAGAACACTATCCTGCAATTTAAACTGATTTCCATGCAAGTCAGATCTATTTAAACCGCCCCCAACACATTGTAATCTCCCTGGATAAGCAGTAAGTTCATTCATCGCACCAAAAACGAGATAAGAATCCGAAGTTTCCACTAAACCAGCTCCGTAAATAACTCTGCAAGCATGTAAGCAGATATCTGTTTTTACTGAATAAAGGTAATGAGCGTAATTACTCGATTTTAAATATAAAATCATTTCTCTGTCTGTTTCTTTTACTTCATGAATATGAAAAACTTCACCATTAGTAAAACGATTATCATGGTTATAACGACTCCAAAATGTATTGACTTCAGATAGAAAGGATTCAGGTAATTGTATAGGGTGATTGTCTAAAACAATCTTTAATGGTTTTGAAATGACTTGAAGAATGGCTGGTTTCATTAAAAATCTCCTTGAATGTTCTCATTTAGTTTCATCAAAGAAACAGGTTCTAGTGACTCAGATTCAATGATGATAGCAGTAAGATCACCTTTTGCAGTCGTTTCATGATATTCACCCTTGATCCAAAAAACAGCCTCACCCGCCTTGATTTTATGCTTTACTTTATCCTCACCACAAACCTCAGCTTCACCATTCACCACCAGTAGAAGCTGTGGAAGTATGGCTTGATGATACCCGATGACTCCTTCAGTTTCTAGATACACACATCCTATATGTGCCGGGTTCTCCGTTTTTACTATTCGAGACATAACAAAATTAGAGTTGAATTTGTTGATCTTTGTTCCGGATTCTTTAGAAAAACGAAAAAATTCCATTTATTCTCTCCATTCTTTAAAACATATAAGGCCCAACAACAAGCGATAAAAAGAAAGTGTTTAAAACTGCGAAATAACAAATGGCCGTAATTTTGCTCCAGTCTTTCTTTCTTCCATACCAAACGGCCGCACCACTTAATAGAGCGAGCAGGACAGGAATAACAAAGGAGCTACCTGTAAACGCCAAGAAATCAGGAGCAAACATGTAAAAATGGGTGTTAAAGAATTTCTGAATAAAGATGAATTGAACACCGAGAAACAGAGCTAAGATGGTGTACAAAATGCGCTTATCTTCATCTTCCATCAGTTTAATCTTTACTATGTAGATGACTAATGCAAAAAGTACGGCTGGAGTGATCCAATACACCGAACTCATCGCGAAAATTAAACCTTGAAAAAGAGAGAGTATGGTTGCAGAAACGGCTTCCTTAATATCTACTTTTGTTATGTTTAAACTCTTTTCGATTACTTCTGGATTTTTCGAGGCTCCGCTAAATGTGTACTCTTTGTATCCCACCAAGTTTAGCCAGATCACTGAATTTTCACCAATCCAGTAAGGGTGAAGGGACTGATCGTTTGTTGTACTGCGAAGCTCTGTTTTCCAAACATCTCCATCAGCCCGGGCTTCATACACATTAACAGCTTCCTTATCGTTAGATTTTAATGCACGAGTCGTAAATAATACTTTTGCTTTACCGTTGTCATCCATACCATATTGCATAAACTTAGGGTTTTCCAGCTTTATTCCATTATTATCTATGAAGGTCATCATTGAAAAATCCCAATCACTATTTGCGTTCACTTGGTTAGTTCCTTGAAAAATCTTATAAGACTTACCACCAGAATTATTCGAAAACAGAGTATAATAAACGGTCACATCGTTTCCATTCTCAATAAAGTAAAAACCAAAATGATTTTCATTGATCTGTTCGTCTTTATCTAGAATAACGTGTTCTCGTAAAATATTCTGACTTTCAAGTTGGTGATAAGTTACTTTCAATTGTTTGCTTGTTTGTTTTGCAGATTTAACAACACTTAGGAAGGAATCTGACGTATCATTTAGAACGATTAAATAAATTTGCTCTGGCACTTTTTTTAGAGATTGAACACTCCAAGAACTTCTATCAACAGATAAAATTTCGTTCTCTTTAAAATAAATAATTTTGTTTGGATTTGAATCCATCCCTCTAACATCTTGATCGAGTACGTTTTCTTTCTCGCCATCATAGTGAATCAGCTGTTGATCTCTTACGAATATATACTGATCACCTTGTACCCAAAAGTCTTGTGGACTTGGGATAGAGAGAGGAGTGGTTTGTTTATCTTTCACCTCTAATGTATCAGTAACATGAAAACTCAACACTTCATTTTCTTTAGGTACATAAACCCGTTTCATTCCGTTCTGTTCTTGAAAAACCGGCTTAACTTCACCAATTTCTTCTGTTTGTAATGGCAGTGACCGGCTCCAATCTTCATTGGGTAGTTTCAGTTCCGTCTTTAAATTTTCAAAAGTTAACGCAATAAAAACAACCAAGAAGAATAGAAGTGGAATAATAAAAGGCTTCATTTTTCTCATTAAATTTCCCCCTTATTCCAAAATTCGACGAAAGACATATTTTTCCTTTTTGGATTCGGTATACAATAGGGAAAAGCAAGGGAGGAATCATTTTGGAAATGAAAGATATATTTATGAACTTACCAACTATAGAAACGAATCGTCTTCTATTAAGAAAAATAACAATTGAGGATGCAGAAGATATGTTTCAATATGGATCGGATGAAGAGGTGTCTCGATTTGTAACTTGGGATACACACCAAACCTTAGAAGATACGAAAGAATTCATCCAGTTCGTGTTAACAAAGTATGAGAATGGTGATCTTGCACCTTGGGGCATTGTACGAAAAGAAACCAATGAATTAATTGGTACCATTGATTTTGTCTCCTGGCATCTCAATCATAAAACGGCTGAGCTTGGTTATGTTATCGCAAAAAAATACTGGGGTCAGGGCATTGCCACTGAGGCAGGGAAGGAAATTCTAAATTACGGATTTAAAAACATGAATCTAGTCAGAATACAGGCAAGATGTTTTGTAGAGAACGGTGGATCTGAAAGGGTTATGAAAAAGTTAGGGATGAGCTATGAAGGTACGTTAAGAAAATCGATGTTTGCAAAAGGAAAGCATCGAGATTTAAACGTGTATGCTATCTTAAAAGAGGAATTTGAATGAATGCCTAATCTATAAGGTCTTCTACCCTACTCCTAAATAACTATATTTTCCTTTTATTAATTTTTTTTACAAATAATCTAGTTAGAACGATGGGCATTCAGACGACTTATATACGTCCTTAAGTATGATTGAATTTTCTGACAATAAATATACACTTATCTTATATACATTGGAGGTGTACTTGTTATGATAAGAAATAAGAGGTGGCTATCTTCTGCAATCGTGATTTCAACCGTTGCAGGGATAGCTTTTTCAACATTGGATCCAGCCGTCACGCCGAAAGTTGCTGAAGCTTCATCTCTCAAGATTCAGCCAGCAGAGTCCGTATCTCTCGTTCAGTTGGCTGTTCCAAACACGAAAGAAGCGATGAAGAAAATCGAAGAACTTGGTATCGATCTAACTCACAGAATGCACGTTCATGATGGAAAAATTGAAGTAGACGCAGTCGTAACACCATCAGAAGTTACAATGCTGAAGCTCTATGGCATTCGCGTAAAAGAAACGCTCATTACAGAAAACCAACTCAACCAGCGTGTTGCAGAAAGAAGAATGGCAGTTAAACAAGAACAAAAGCTAACAGCCACTGAAGAAACAGTCAAGATCCTCAGAGCAAACCACTTCACGAATCAATCAGATACTTTCCTTTATGTTGAAGCTAAATCCACATCCGGTGCTCTATCAAGCACGATCCTAACCGCTAGATGGACTGAAAATGGAGAAGAGAAAACGGCAACACTACAACAGATTCAAGATGCCGGAGAGTACCTTTATCACTCCTTCATGCTACCTGTTTCACAAATACCAACCGATATTACCATTGAAAGCTCGCTCGGGGGTTCTGCTACATCAAAAGTAACCGAATGGCTTGGTGAAGAGAAGCCGGACAAGCCGGGCAAGCACTATGTAAAAAACTTTGTTGATCATTATATGGATCCCACAGAAATTAATGCGAGAATTGAGAACTTAGTCAAAGAATATCCTGAGCTTGCTGAAATTGTGGAGATGCCGAACAAGACGAACGGATACCGCAGACAAGCTCAAGCGACATTAGGAACCTTGCAAAATACAGCGGTTGTCGTGACTTCTCGAGACTGGGGGCATGAGGGAGGAAATGCGATCAGCATTGAATTGAAAAAGGCATCAGCTGCAGGTGCTCCTCTTTCTGTTGGTACGAGCGGAAGCAAAATCTTCGTTACACTCGCAACAGATGCTGCAGGTAACGCAAAAAGTACAGCAAAAGAGGTTGTAGATCTTCTGAATGCAGAAGTCAGTGACCTTGTCTCGGCTACGACCTATCGAGGCAATGCAGGGAATGGAATTGTAGAGCCTGCGGTTTACAGCCTATCAGATAATTTAAAAGCACCTGCTTCCGTATTGCGTGATCCTTTTACGGTTAAAGCCATTCGAATCGGGAAGCACCGAGATGGTTCAAAGCCTGGAGTGCTGGGTTATTCACAAGAGCATGCACGTGAATGGGTAACACCACTGGTTTCCGTTGAGACTGCTGAGCGTTTGTTACGAAATTATTCGCATGATAAAGAGACTAAGAAACTGGTTGATAATCTTGATATCTTTATTATTCCATCTATGAATCCTGATGGAGGGCACTATAGTTTTTATGACTTTAATTCACAACGTAAAAACATGACCAATCACTGCTCACCCACTCAGTCTGATAATGGATACCGCAATTCATGGGGCGTAGATTTGAATCGAAACCATGATGTTGGTTCAGCATTTGATGGGTATGTTGGAGCATCAACAACGAATTGTCTGAGTGGCTCTTATGCGGGACCAAGCGAGCATTCTGAACCAGAAAGCCGTAATCTAGTGTGGTTGACCGATGAGAATCCTAACATCAAATTTGCCATGAATATCCACAGCTATGGTGGTTATTTCATGTGGTCACCAGGTGCCTATACGCCAGAACGTGAAACATTGCCTCGACCTTCTGCTGGGGAAGAAGCTTATTATTGGCAAGCATCTGATCACATTTTAAAAGAGATCAAAAAGCATCGTGGCACGGTTATTCTACCAAGCCGAACAGGACCGATTCCAGATGTTCTTTATTCAGCAGCAGGAAACTCAGCTGATCACCTTTGGTATAAAAAAGGAATCTACACTTGGAACTTTGAAGTAGGTGCTGATCTTTGGAACAAAGAAACAAAAAGTTGGGAACTTGTTGGTTTTCAGCCACCGTTTGAAGAAGGACATGAGGAAGCCATGGAATTTTCAAATGGATTATTAGGAATGATTGATGTGGCGTATCAATATTCTAAAGATAAAAAAGCGCCAAAATCAACTGTCACACCAAATGGCGGAAGGCACGAAGATAAAGTTGAAGTAAGCTTCAAAACAAGCGAGCCAGCAACAATTTATTACACGTTAGATGGCAGCCGTCCAACGTTTGATTCTCAAAAATTAGCATTGAATGGTACACGTGAAGGACCAGAAACATTAACGTTTGAAAAGACGACAACGTTAAACTGGTTCTCGGTTGATGCGAGTAAAAACATAGAGAATCGATACGATCCAGGAAAGAACAAGAAGTACAACACGAAAACATTCTTTATTAAATAATTTGAACAAGGAAGAGGCATTCGGCTTCTTCCTTTTGTTTTTATTCAACGATTGATGCAAGCGTTGACAATTATGGTTTCCGACCATATACTAACAATTGTAAGTAGAAGTCATTTTGGAAAGGAACGGTACTACGCTGATGTGGAAAACTCTTATTTTCTTAGGCTAACTCAAATAATGAGACCTGGAGAATAGGATAAGTCTGCCCATTTTGCGTATACACGTACATAAACCCTTATGATTTCACACAAAGAACATCGTGTTCTTGTGTTTCTTTGGATACGTGTTATTACCATATTTGTGCGAACTCACCAACCTCTCTGGGCTCTCCAGGGAGGTTTTTTTGCGGACCTCCCCAACGAATAGGAAAGAGGTGAGCTGCATGACGACTGTATTACAAGTTAAAAGATTGCAGAAAAAATTTGGTGATAAAGAAATTTTAAAAGACATTTCATTTGATGTTAGGCAAGGTGAAAAAATTGGCTTAGTAGGATGGAATGGTAGTGGTAAAACAACGCTCGTTAACATTCTTATGAAAGGCATCAACCACGATCACGGATCGATTACGACCTGGCCGGCAAATCTGCATATGGGATATTTACCACAATCAACAGATTATGTGTTAGATGTTGAACGGGAGTTGGTGGAAACCGGTGATGAATTGTTGCGAACGAGTAAAAAGTTAGGACTTCAAAAACACTTGCTCCAAAAAAATGAATTACAACATTTAAGTGGTGGAGAACGATTGAAAGTATCCATCGCCAAAATTTGGGCAAATCATCCGGAGTTCTTAATTCTAGATGAACCGACAAATCATCTTGATCTTCAAGGAATAAATTGGCTTACAGAAGAGGTTCAGAACTATAGAGGAGCAGCCATTATCATCTCTCATGATCGCTATTTTCTTGATCAATCGGTAGAGAAGATTTTTGAGCTTGAAGACGGGATTCTCACCGTTTATGAAGGAAACTATTCAGCGTATAGAAAAGAGAAACAACGTCGTTTTGAACAACAACAAAGAGATTATGAGAAGCAACAAAGAAAAATACACATGATTCAGCAGCAAGTGAACACGTTAAAAACGTGGTCTGATAAAGCTCACCGGGAAGCAGGTAAGGGAGGAACGGCAGCTGAGAACAGACAGATGGGGCTAAAAGAATATGAAAGGATGAAAGCGAAGAAAAAAGATAACCAAATTAAATCAAAATTGAATCGATTAAATCTAGAACTCTCAAAAACAGGAATCGATAAGCCCAAAGAAGAAAGTGACGTTTTCTTTCAATTTGTTGATTCCTCTGGAAAGAGAGGGAAAAGACTCATTGAAGCACGTGATTTAACGAAACAATACGGAGATCGTATCCTCTTTCAAGAAAGTCACTTTTACATCAAACACGGAGAGAGAATAGCATTACAAGGGCCAAACGGTTCGGGGAAGACAACATTTATTAAAATGTTGCTTGGCGAGGAGTCTGTAACGAAAGGGTCCATCTGGAAGAGTGAATCGATGAAAATTGCTTATCTTTCCCAAGATGTGAGCGATCTGCCAGAAGAAAAAACGGTGTATGAATACTTTGATTTAGAGAAGAAGCATCAATTGACGCAGGCAAGAACAATCTTTGCCAACATGGGGATCGAGGACAGAAAACTTTCGAAGCCAATCCGTCACTTGAGTTTAGGTGAGCGAACACGCGTTAAGCTGGTCCTGATGATTTTGCAGGAATATGATGTACTCATTCTGGATGAACCCACAAACCATTTGGATCTGCCGAGCCGGGAGCAGTTGGAGGAAACATTGTCACAGTTTTCAGGCACACTTATCATCGTTTCGCACGACAGATTCTTTGTTGAAAAGCTGTGTGATAAACTGCTAGTGATTGACAATCAGCAGCTCAAGAGGATAGAGATGGGCATTAGTGAACATGAAGAACAGGCTAAACGATCAACAAATGACGGCGTTCAGCAGTGGACTGAAGAATTAGTTTTAGTAGAAAACAAGATTACAGAAATGCTTGGAAAAATAAGTTTTTGTAAAACGGGGACGGATGAGTACAGAGCGGTTGATGAAGAGTTACAACTATTAATGAGTAAAAAGCGGCAGCTCATACAAAAAATATCTCTGTAAAAACAAGGTCAGGTGGAAGTATCCGCCTGGCTTTGTTCTAGTTTTACAGCCTCGTTTGTCATCACATTTTTTATTATGCAGAAATTTATTTAGTTTCCATGCCTCTATTCCGCTTTTTCTAAACACTTATAGGATGTATCAATCGTATAAGGGGGAAGGGAAAGTTGAGAGCAGGGAACATACGTCAATTTGCTTCACTTAGCCAGTTTGAAAATGTAAAAGAGTTTAATGAACACAAACGTTATTTTTTGGAACATCACGCCGGTTTGTTTACGAAGTCAGAGTTTCTGGCGTTTGAGTTGCTTAGCCGATATAGTGTAGTCGTTCCAGGAGTAGCAAACGCAAAGATCGATACGCTTGTTGAACGAAGTGTAGAAACAGGAGGCAGTATTTCGCGCGCTTCTTTTTTACGAATGATGAGAAAAGCGAAAAATGCAGGAATTATAGTCGTACATAAAACATATCGTACAAGCGGAGGATTTGCTCATAATGTATTTGTCTTTCAGCGTTTTGATCCAGCGATTGAAACGAAAGTGATCCAGCGTAAAGGAAGGGAAACCCCTTGTGAGAGTAAGGACGAGCATACGAAAAAAACGCATGAATCTATAAATCTCTTTATAAATCTAAAAGATAAAGATCTAAAGATACGTAAGGAGAACGTCATGACGGACAATTTACCTTATCTTTCTTTAGGTGACCTCGATGAATCCTTCACGCCAGATTCTGTTCCGAAAGACTTCATACGTACGGTAAGACCATTCTTTAATACGGCTATTGAAATCTATACGTTTTGGGAGAAAGCGAAACTGGCATATAACAAGTTTAATTTCGACCGTCCGCTAGAATTTATGGTTTCAGTTGTAGTCGATGCATTCAAAACAACCGTTTTTCACTACAAAAATAGAAAAATCAAGGCGACGTTTATGCAATATTTTTATGGAACGCTAAAAGGGATGTTCATAGTAGAGAGGAGACGCGAACACATGGCGAAAGTACAGCGATACAACTGGATAGATGAGCCTGAAAATTGATAATCACATAAATTTTTGAAGGAATCACATAAAAAATGGAGTCGATCACATAAAAGTACGACCTCATCATATAAAAAACAAATATAATCACATAATTCTGAAATTTTAATAAATAACCATTGAAATTTTAGATAACTCGTTTATACTCTCTTAAAAAGGAGAGTGACAACCATGAGATTTTTAGAGAAAGTAAGTAAGACAGCGGGCAACACCTTTGCGATTTGGGTGATACTTTTTGCCATTGCAGCATTTTTGATTCCAGAAGGCTTCACATGGATCGCTCCCTATATTCCTCTGTTATTAGGAATTATCATGTTCGGGATGGGACTAACACTGTCTTTGAATGATTTTAAGGCAGTGTTTCAAGCTCCAAAAAGTGTTTTTATTGGTGTGGCTGCACAGTATACGATCATGCCGCTCCTTGCTTTTGGATTAGCTATGGCATTTCAATTGCCAGCAGAAGTAGCGGTAGGAGTGATTTTAGTAGGCTGCTGTCCCGGTGGAACGGCATCGAACGTTATGACTTTTCTTGCAAAAGGAAACACAGCACTGTCAGTTGCGATAACATCAGTAGCAACACTGCTCGCACCGATTTTAACACCAGCACTAACGTTGCTGTTTGCGAGCAAATGGCTCCCCGTATCAGCAGGCAGCTTGCTGTTATCAATCGTTCAAATTGTACTGGTTCCAATTGTATTAGGTCTTGTTGTTAAACTTTTATTCCGTAATCAAGTGGAAAAAAGCGTTGCAGCACTTCCGCTCATCTCCGTTGTTGGAATTGTGGCAGTAGCATCCGCTGTTGTAGCAGCGAACGCAAAACAAATTGCAGAAACAGGGCTATTAATCTTTTCCATTGTTGTTCTTCACAATGTATTAGGTCTTCTACTAGGCTTCCTGATCGCAAAGGCACTAAAGCTGAATTTCGCTGATCAAAAAGCGATCTCTATTGAAGTTGGAATGCAGAACTCTGGTTTAGGAGCGGCGCTTGCAGTTGCTCACTTTTCACCGCTGTCTGCCGTTCCAAGTGCAATTTTTAGTGTGTGGCACAATATCTCAGGACCGCTGCTTGCAACGTGGTGGGGCAAGAGGGCAGATAAGGTTGAAGCACAGACTGTTCAGATAAAAAAACATAGTACTAAACCAATGGAAAGCAGTAAATAAAATTGATGTATCCCCCTGTTTCGGTATGATTAAAATGCAAATCGAAATTTGGGGATAATGTATCAAAACATTACAATAAAAGAATTGCCTTTTTAAAAACAAATTGGTATAATTTTCATAATACTTTTGAAGGGAGTGAGTTTACGCGATGACAAATTTCATAAAATTAACCTTGGAAATTAAATTTATTGCCACTCACTCATACGGATTAAATTAGTCAGGATTAGGACTAACCTTTGTTTAGAGCTTGGGCAATGAAAAGCACGGGCTTTTTTGTTATGGATAAAACATTTTGGGCCACAGGGTTATTTCAGATAACTCTGTGGTTTTTTGTTTTTATAACAAAATTTAATTCCAGTGGGTACTCTTAAAATTTAACTGGAGGTTAGCAAATGGATTTACTAGTAAATAATAATGAGAAGTTGTCAGTAGATGCTTAAATTAAAATATCTTTTTAACAATGTGAATTTAGCAGAAATGTTGTTAGAGAATTGGGATTACGATGATGAATCTATAGATATGTTTCAATATTATAGAATATCTTCTAATGCTATTTACCCTTTTCAATCTCGAGGTAAGACGCAGTTTTTAAGATTTTCCCCAAAATCAGAGAAATGCAAAGAAAATGTATTAGCAGAACTTGAGTTTATATCTTACCTTCGTTCCAAGCATTATGGAGTATTAGAAATAGTTGTATCAAAAAACGGAGAGGAACTTATTGAAGTACAAACTCCATGGGGAGAATACTATGCATCTGTTTTTAAACGTGTATCGGGTGTACAGATGAACGAGACTGAATTAAGTGATAACGTTATTTTCAGTTATGGAAAGGCATTAGGAAAACTCCATCAGTTATCTAGTGATTATGTACCTGTAAAAAACAAGAGATGGTCCTATAGTGACGTTTTAGATTGGATGCGTGAGACTTTAACGGATTTTCCGCATGAAAAGTCGGCTTTATTGGAAACAAATGTACTACAAGACTATTTTGACTCTATTCCTATCACTAAAAGAAATTTTGGACTGGTTCATTATGATTTTGAATATGACAATGTATTTTATGATGAAGAGTCTCAATCTTGTAATGTAATTGATTTTGACGATGTAATGTATCACTGGTATGTGATGGATATTGAGCAAACACTTGATAGCTTGCAAGATTGTATTCCGACTGAAATGTTTCAGGTGAAAAAACAGTGCTTTTTAGACGGATATTACACTGAATATGACATTTCAGATGATATGCTGTCTTTATTACCAGCTTGCAGACGTTTTGCTAATTTATACGGTTATGTACGAATACTAAGATCTGTAGAAGAAAAGTGGGAAAATGAACCTGAATGGTTAGAAAGTTTGAGAGAGAAATTGATAAAGGCTATGAAAAATAAATCTACTTGTTTTGGAATGAAAATTTAATTGTAGAAATTTAATTTATGTTTAATGCCTTTCCAAAAATTTAAAGATTTTTTCAAAGCTAACCCTGAGAAAACGAAAAGGGTTAGCTTTTCCTATACTTCCAACCCTCATTTAAAAACCATGTTAGATAATCTTACATGGGTGTAGAATCTGCGCTGGAACTGTATAGAATGAAAGAAACAGTTCAGTAGGGGGCGTTCGGATGGAAGATATCATGTTTTCATTAAACAGTGTTTGGCTTATTTTAGGTGCACTTCTTGTCATTTTAATGCAAGGCGGGTTTATCTTACTTGAAGCTGGATCGACGCGAATGAAAAATGCAGGACATATTGCAGGAAAGACTGTCTTTACATTTGGTTTAGCATCAATCGTATTTTGGGCAGTCGGATATGGATTTATTTTTGGCGGTAACTCGAACTTTTTTATTGGGTTGTCTGATTTTTTCTATTCGGGTGATCAAGCGGAAGGGATGGCTTATTCAACAGCGGCGTTCTTCATGTTTCAGCTTGCGTTTGCAGGAATTTCATTAACGATTGCATTCGGTGGATTTGCTGAACGAGCAAAATTGTCTGCTTATCTCGTGTTTGCTGTTCTTTTCTCAGTTGCAGTCTATCCTGTTGTTGCTCATTGGATTTGGGGCGGAGGATGGTTAGCGGAACATGGCAAGCAGGATTTTGCTGGATCAACAGTAGTTCATTTAACTGGTGCGATGGCAGCTTTTGCAGCAACGATACTTTTGAAGCCGCGTATTGGAAAGTTCAATAAGAATGGTACGTCTAATAACATCTTCGGGCATAACCAAGTTTACACAGCGCTAGGAGTTATTATCTTATGGGTAGGGTGGTTCGGATTTAATGGTGGCAGCACCTTTGTTGTAGATGATGGATTTTTCGGATTTGTTGCATTAAACACAAATCTTGCAGCTGGAGCAGGTGCGGTGGCTGCACTAATTATTTCTTGGATGGTTTTAGGTAAGTCCGATATTCCGACAATTCTAAATGGTGCATTAGCAGGTCTTGTTGCGATCACGGCTTCTTGTGCATTCGTTGAAACGTGGGCAGCCGTTCTGATCGGGTTTGTGGCAGGAATCTTAGTATTCTATTCTGTTAAATTTTTCGATAGATTAAAAGTGGATGATCCGATCTATGCGTTGAGCGTCCACGGAGCTGCAGGAGTTTGGGGGACGTTATCTACAGGATTATTCGCAACACCAGAACTTGCGACGGTAGGTAAGCCTGGATTGTTCTATGGCGGTGGATTCTCGCAGCTTGGTGTTCAAGCGATGGGTGTATCAGTGTCAGCTTTATACGCATTTGTAGTTTCCTTTGTTCTTTTATACGGTATGAAAAAAGTAATGAAGGGTCTTCGCGTTTCAGAAGAAGAAGAAATTATCGGCTTGGATGTGAGTGAACACGGAAACTATGGTTATCCAGAGGCGTTCATCGCAAACGAAGAAAAAAATAGAATCGCAAATTAATAGTGGATAAAAGCATTGGGGACGATTCCTCAATGCTTTTAACACATAGGATGTGCTAATATGCCTTATTCACAGATAAAAAAATGGCGTGAAGATAAGTGGGAAGAACACCAATATTCGTCTCATGCTTTAAATGATTTTCATGATGAATTGATGAAAAATGTCTTTGATGCTGCTTTACAAAAACATGTTGCTGAGTGTGGTCCTGTTCCTTGCCGTTACGCATGGTTTGTGATGGGAAGTGCAGGTAGATTTGAACAAGCGATCATCTCCGATCAAGATCATGGATTGGTGTATGAAGAAGAAAATAATGAAACCAACCAATACTTTATTACGTTCGGTAAAGAATTAGCGAAAGGATTAAACGAAGTTGGTTATCCATATTGTGATGGAAATGTAATGAGTTCAAATCCCATTTGGAGTAAATCATTAAAAGAATGGGAAGTGCAGTTAAAAAAGTGGCTGACTGAAGAAAGTTTTGAAAGTATCAGATTTCTTTTAATTTTTTATGATGCACGCGTGCTTATTGGAGACGATGTTTTTTGCAAGAAACTTAAACATCTCATTCATGACTATATTAAGAAGAATCCTCGTTTTTTAGAGCGTTTGTTAGAAAATACACAGCATGTAAAAAAAGCGGTAGGAATTTTCCATCAATTTTTAACAGAATCTCATGGATCGCATGCAGGAAGTATCGATTTAAAGCAATCGGGTTTCTTTCCTTATGTGAATAATGTGCGCCTGCTCGCTATGAAGGAGAATCTTGAAAGTACCTCTACCCTTTCAAGACTGAAGGATCTATATAGCATGTCGAACTATAAAGAAGACCTTTGTTGGTGTTCGGGGGAATTTGAAAAGCTCCTTCAATACAGGTTGCAATTTCATAGAAAAACAACAGAAAACTATGACGACATTCACTATTTAAATATTAAAGAACTCAATAAAGATGAAAGAAAAGATATGAAGCATATTCTGCTGAACGGACAAAAATTACAAAATTACACACAGTCTGTCATTAAGGGAACGATCGAAACATGAAGGTGAACCCGCTTATTCAATTTATGAAGCAAGTCCAAGGGAAGATCAATTCAAGTGTTTATGCCTCATTACAGGGACAATCAAGTCCTCAGCATGTTGCGTTCCTAAGGCAGCTTCAAAAGGAAATGAAAGTGGAGGAAAGTTTAACGATTCCTTTTGATGAATTGAATGTAGTCGTTTTCGATCTTGAAACGACTGGTTTTTTTCCTGAACAAGGTAATCAGATTCTGTCAATCGGTGCAGTGAAAGTAAAAGGTGGAGAGGTGCAGTGTGAAGACACATTTTATTCTCTTGCGCAATGTACGGGTGAACTTTCTCCTGAGATTAAAGAACTTACTGGAATAGATGATAGTGATCTTCAACATGCTCCTTCATTATCAAAAGTGCTAGTGGATTTTTATGAGTTTGCAAGAGGTCATGTCCTCGTGGCTCACCATGCGAGTCATGAGAAGAAGTTTCTTCAACACTATAATTGGAAACTATTTCGAAGTCAGTTTAAGCACCGTATAGTCGATACTTCATTTTTACTAAAAATTGTTGAACCAGAATCTAATCTTGTTCGGTTAGAAGATTGTTGTGAACATTGCAATATACCGGTAACAGACCGCCATCATGCATTAGGAGATGCTAAGATGACGGCAGAGCTTTGGAGTGTTTATGTAGCCCGTGTTCAGGAATTAGGATTAAAAAATTTACGAGAAGTCTATGAGCGACTCTCTAGATAAAACAGCTGGCACCATGTAAGGGGGAGCCAGCTGTTTTTTAATTTCTCATATTAAATTGGGCGTTGATCTGTCCGCGTATCATTTTATTACGATCGTCGCGTTTCTGCTTTTTCGTAAGTTCCTTTTTAATCTCGTATGTTTGAACACCATCTTCAATTTGATCAGCGATTTCCATAAGACGTTCTACATCTGAAAAAGAGTACTTGCGCGTACCTTTGCCTGTTCGTTCAGGGAAGATAAGTTTCCTCTCTTCATAGTAGCGAATCTTACGTTCGGATAGTCCTGTGAGTTCACTGATAATACCGATGGATATGACTTTCTTATCTTTATAAGACGATTTATCAACAGACATGACGATCCTCCTAGTTTAAAAAGTACTAACCGAACAATTCTAAATATTGTTATTTATTATATCATAACGATGTAAGGTTTTCTTACATATATTTTATTCCATTGCTATTTTGTATGTGAACACAATTTTTGTTATATCGTTTTTAGTAGAATGGTATCGGTAAATAGATAGGTATAAATTAAGTTGAAAAAATATTCAGACATATGACATAATAGGCAGATGTTCCGTTGAAAGCGTTTTATTTTAAGGAGAAGGAGGAGCTGAATATTGAACAATGAATTGAATTTAAACAATGAACTTACAACTGCTGCTGGAGTTGGTAACGATCCTTTACCGCCTCAAACAATGGGTCAAAAATTAAAAATGATCGGCCCAGGGTTTGTAGTAGCGGCAACAGGTGTAGGTACAGCAGATTTAGTAACTGCCATTGTAATCGGTACCTCATTCGGCATGACTTTTGTATGGGCGATCGTGATCGGTTCTATTTTAAAGTATTTCCTGAACGAGGGAGTTGGAAGGTGGTACCTCGCGACAGGGCAAACGATTCTACAAGGTTGGCATTCGCTTGGAAAATGGGCGACAGGATATTTTGGTGTCTATTCGGTCATATGGGGTTACATTTATGGAGCTACTGCAGCCATGACTTGTGGATTAGGGATGCATGCGATGCTTCCTATCATGCCAATATGGGCTTGGGCAATCATTCATTCGTTATTAGGTTTTGCACTTGTTTGGACGGGTCGTTATTTGCTCTTTGAAAGAATAATGACAGTATTGATCGGTGTTATGTTTATTACGATTATTGGTACATCTTTGCTCTTTTTACCTACGATCGGAGAATTTGCAGGTGGATTTGTACCGAAAATGCCAGACGGGTCGCTCATGTTAGCACTCGGATTAATAGGAGGCGTCGGTGGCACGATTACTATGGCTTCTTATGGCTATTGGCTGCGGGAAAAGAATTGGAAAGGGAAAGAATTTGTACCCATTATGAGACTTGATACGAAAGCGGCGTATGTCATAACAGGACTCTTCACGATGGCTGCACTCGTAATCGGAGCTAAGTTCTTATTTGGTACAGATGTAAAGTTAGAAGGAGACCAAGGTCTTCTTAACCTTGCAGAACTGCTAGGACAAGAATTCGGAACACCATTACGTTGGTTATTCCTAATCGCGTTCTGGTCTGCTGCTTTCACTTCACTTCTTGGCGTTTGGAACGGTGTGCCGTATTTGTTTGCGGACTTTTTAAGAACCATTAAGACAAAGAAGGAAGACTTACATTCCGTTAAGCCAGTTACAGAAAAAGATAAGTCATATCGGGCTTATCTAGCATGGCTGACATTTCCGCCTATGCTGATCTTCTTTTTTGGAAAGCCTGTTCAGCTGATCATTATATATGGTGTACTAGGTGCATTGTTCATGCCGTTTCTTGCGATTTCACTCATTATCTTATTAAATTCAAAAAAAGTTGATGCGGAATATCGCAATAAGTGGTTAACCAACGCCGTCTTGATCGGGTGTCTACTCATGTTTGCATTCTTAGGATTAAATGAGTTGCAGAAGTTGTTTTAAAATAAGGAGGGCCCTGCTTTGAATAAGAATATCGGAAAAGTTGTAGGTTTTGAACTTAGCAGTCAAGAACCAGAAAAAGCAGTGAATTTCTATCGCAATGTATTTGGGTGGAAGATAGCAGAACCTCAATGGGATTATTGGACAGCTACAACTACTGATGGTGAAGATAAGAGTATTAATGGTGGAATCGCTAAAGGTCCACAAGATTTTCCACATGGAACTCGTATTCAAATAGAAGTTGAAGTTATTGATGATGCGATTGAGCACGCCGTTGAAAACGGAGCAACTATAGTAAGAGAAAAGATGGAATTTGAAGAGTTTTATCTGGCTTACCTTAATGATCCAACAGGTATAGGTTTTGGTTTAATACAAAATAAAAAATAAAATACGAACAATTAAAGCTCAGAGTCTGCTCTGAGCTTTTAAAATGTAAATGGACTATTGAACAAACACCTTTATGGGTTTAGATAAGGAGTTTTGTATTTCAATTATCTATTATCTCAACACTGTACAATCAGAAAAGGAGAAGTAAAACAGGGGATTTGCTAAGTATGTAGAAGGTTATGATATAGAAGCTTTCACTTCAAAATTTTATATATAAAAAGGAGCTAATTATGTACGAGCAAAAGACAAAAGAAACCGATCAGAGTGTTGTAGCGTTTATTGAGAATGTGGATAGTCCAAAAAAGAGAGAAGATGCTTATAAGTTGCTGAATCTCTTTTCAGAAACGACTGGATTTGAAGCGAAGATGTGGGGACCAAGTATTATTGGATTCGGCTCGTATCATTACAAATACAAGACAGGACATGAAGGGGATGCACCACTTGTTGGCTTCTCACCAAGAAAAGCTAAGGTCAGTCTGTATTTTGCCCCAGGAGATCCCACTCGTGCTGAATTGCTTCAGAACTTCGGTAAACATACAACAGGTGCCGCTTGTGTTTATATTAATAAATTAGCTGACGTAGATGAAGATGTGTTAAAAAAACTGATCAATAATTCGGTTGCTTTCTTGTTAAAAACGTATCCTCAAGAATAGTGATCTATACGAGGAATAATTGAAACGTTTCCGTGCGCTTATCGGGTTTACATCCTGAATTAAAATAGGATATTTAAAAAGGAGTCCAACATTGGACTCCTTCTTTTAATTAATGTTTTTTATGACAGCCGCAGCTTTTCTTCTTTTTCTTCTTCTTACACTTCTTACATTTTAGATAGATATAGCTTGAAGAAGACTCGCATTTATCTTTTTTCCAAGAACCCATTTAAATCACCCCATTATTTTCACAACACCTTTGTTTGGTGTTGGTAATCTATTCTATGCAGGATGCGGACAAGTTGATTAGACATCAAGACGGGTCAAAACGTACATTTTTTTATAACCTTGCCGTATGTAATGTTTTGTAAAACATGCTATCATAAAGCAAAACAGTAGGAGTTGATTGAAAATTGAAACAAGAAATAATGGATCGGTTTATTACATACGTAAAAGTAGATACACAATCAGATGGAAGAAGTGAAACGACTCCATCCACAGAAGGTCAGTGGACACTAGCAAACATGCTTGTTGAAGAATTAAAAGAAATTGGCATGGAGGAAGTAACGGTAGACGAAAACGGGTATGTTATGGCTACATTACCATCCAATTCCACTAAAGACATTCCGGTCATTGGCTTTCTTGCACATGTGGATACAGCTACTGATTTTACAGGAACGAACGTTAAACCGCAGATTGTTGAAAACTATGATGGAGAAACGATTATTTTAAATAAAGACTTACATATTGAATTGTCTCCAAATGATTTTCCTAGTTTACAAGGTTATAAAGGACACACATTGATCACTACGGACGGAACAACATTACTTGGTGCCGATAATAAAGCAGGTATCGCTGAAATCATGACGGCGATGAAGTATTTGATCGAACATCCGGAGATTAAGCATGGAAAGATCAGAGTGGCATTTACACCAGATGAAGAGATCGGACGAGGTCCTCATAAATTTGATGTAGCTGCGTTTGGAGCAAAGTATGCTTACACGATGGATGGGGGTCCTTTAGGTGAATTAGAGTATGAGAGCTTTAACGCTGCTAGTGCTAGAATTCGTATTTTAGGAAAGAACATTCATCCTGGATCTGCAAAGAATCAGATGGTTAATGCAGCAAAAATTGCGATGGAATTGAACGCAAAGCTTCCTGTTGAAGAGTCACCTGAACATACAGAAGGTTACGAAGGTTTCTATCATTTAACGGGTCTAAAGGGTGATGTAGAACAAACGGATATGTCTTACATCATCCGAGACCATGACAAAGAACTTTTCCAAAAGAGAAAAGATAGAATACAAGAAATCGTGGATGAACTGCGTGAAAAGTATGGACAAGACAAGATTCAATTACAGATGAACGATACGTACTACAATATGAAAGAAAAGATCGAACCCGTAAAAGAGATTGTTGATCTTGCTTCAGAAGCGATGAAAAAACTAAATATCGAACCGAACATCAAACCAATCCGAGGGGGGACAGATGGATCTCAACTGTCGTTTATGGGTCTACCGACTCCGAACATCTTTACTGGCGGAGAAAACTATCATGGTCGTCACGAATATATCTCGGTTGATAATATGGTCAAAGCGACTCACGTCATCATTGAACTTGTGCAGTTGTTTGAACAGAAAACATAATCTATAAGCTAACCAATCGTCTTTGGTTAGCTTTTATCTTTCACTAGGGGGAGTAAAGATGTTAGCGCAAGGTGTTGTCATTCATGAAGGCCAGATACTATTAGTACAGCAAAAAGTGAAACGTGGAGACATCGTATGGAATTTTCCAGGTGGCGGAGTAGAGGAAGGGGAAAACTTTGAACAAGCATGTATACGAGAAGTGTTGGAAGAAACGGGCTATACCGTAAAAATAATAAAATCCCTGATTCATAGGAAAGAAAAACAAACATTTCTTTGTGAACTCATTTCAGGAACGCTTACCATCGAGGACGATGAAGACATTCTTGATGTCCGATGGATTGATCTGAATGATGAAACATATTTTGATGCTGTATCAAAACCTGTAGTTGAAATGGTATTAAAGACTATGGAGGTTGTGTAAATGAGCTATCCAATTCGTGTTAGGGCAGGTGCTTTGATTATTGAGAACGATGCTATTCTGTTAATTGAGTTTCATGATGAGAACGGTCTTCATTACAACTTACCATCAGGTGGTGTTGAAGAAAATGAGTCTGTAAAAGAAGCAGCAAAACGCGAAGCGAGAGAAGAGGCATCAATCGAAGTAAATGTCGGTCCACTCGCATTCACCTATGAGTATGCACCACATCTGACTGATAATAGATATGGAACAACGCATTCACTAGGACTTATGTTTGAGTGCACTCGTATAGGAGACTCCCAACCTAAATTGCCGGTTAAGCCAGATCCTAACCAAACTGGTGTAAAATGGATTTCACTTGAGGATTTAGAACAAATTACGTTGTACCCCAAAATCCAAAGACATATAAAAGCGTATATAGATCAGAAACAGTACAATGCTTTTATTGAAGAACATACTCTGGAGAAATACGAAAAGGTATGATAAACACATTTATAAAATTCTGAAAAAAGCTGTCATTGTAATCAAAAAATCTTTATACTAATACATATATATAAATAAACTAATCAGTCGTTTTTATTAATCGATTTAAGGAGGATTCAAATGGAGTCTTATTTTTTTGAACGTAATCGTAGCCGCTTAAAAGAATTGGTGCCCGATGAATCATTAACGATTCTTTTTGCAGGAAAAGCGCCGCAAAAATCAGCAGATGAACAATACCCATTCACGCCTAACCGTAATTTTTATTATATATCAGGGATTTCGGAACAGAACGTGATCCTCGTGCTAAAAAAGAGCGGTGAAAAATTTGAAGAAACACTTTTTATCGAAAAAGCTGATCCGGTCATGGAAAAGTGGGTCGGGAAAACCGTTTCTAAAGAGGAAGCAGAGCATCAATCTGGGATAAAAGATATTAGATATGTGGAAAGCTTTGAATCGTTTGTTGCTAGTCAGTTCTTCACGAATCAAGCTCAGCATGTTTGTTTAGATCTAGAACGCCGTGGGTGGACAGGTGCCCCATCTGAAACATCACAATTCGCAAAGCATATTCGAGAACATTATCCGCATGTGACGATTCACAACGTATATCATGAAGTTACTGAACTGCGTGTGTTCAAAACGACAGAAGAGATTCAAAAGATTAAAGAAGCGATCTCCATTACGAAAGAAGGCATCTATAATGTGCTGAAACACGCGAAAGCTGGAATGAAGGAGAATCAACTTGAAGCACATTTTGATTTTACTTTAAAATCCAACGGAGTTCGTGATTTCGCGTTTAAGACGATTACGGCAAGCGGAAAAAATGCTACGATTCTTCATTATGAGCATAATAGCGCACAAACGAATCCCGGTGAGCTCGTTCTTCTCGATCTAGGAGCACAAAAGGATTATTATAACGCGGATATCAGTTATACGTTCCCAGTAGATGGGAAGTTTACAGAACGTCAAAAGGTTCTCTACAATATCGTACTTAAAGCGCTAAAAGAAACAACGGCTATCATTAAGCCAGGTCTCGCCTTTGCCGAACTTAATAATCATACGAAAAAAGTGTTAGCAGAAGAGTGCAGACGTATCGGTTTGATTCAAAATGATGATGAGATCTCTAACTATTATTATCATGGTGTGAGCCATTTTCTTGGACTTGATACACATGATGTTGGTTCGTACAAAGATCGCATCTTAGAGCCTGGAATGGTCATAACGATAGAGCCTGGACTTTATATCGAGGATGAAGCGATCGGTATTCGAATTGAGGATGACATCTTAGTAACAGAAGATGGATTCGAGAACTTATCCAAAGATATTTTCCGTGAAGTAGAGGAAATTGAGGAGTTTATGGCTACACAAGGTGTTCATGAGGTAAAAGCTTAATAGGTTTTGAAAAAAGAGGTCCTTTGTCAAAGGCCTCTTTTTTTATGCTCTTTTCTAAAGGCTGTTTCGTATTCATTGTTGCTTTTGACAGTTTTTGATTTCCGTTGCAGATGCTCGCTTTCCGCGGGGCAGGCGGTGAGCCACATTCGTACGTTTCACTTTTAAGTGTCTCACCTGGCTAGTTGCAGTGGCTAGCCCCTCGAGGTCAAAAGGTGAACGGTCAATAAGGCAAAATGCGCCTTCCTAGCCCATTCACCTTTTGCTTGTCGGGGCTGGACGAGCCACTTCCACTTTTCTGACTGCCCGCCTTAAGAAGTTCCTTGCTCCTGCGTCTACAAGTGATGCTTCGTAGTAAGCTTCCTCGTCGCATGCCTTGCAAGGAGTATCTCATGTGGTAGGCACGCACCTTCCACTACAATCAAAGTCAAAGAAGAAAATAATAAAGACTTAAAAGCAACAATTTTTAAGAAAATAGCCTTTTTTTTCTCGTTTTTCTTGAGATTCATAGCTTTCAATACATACATAAAAAAATATACAAAATTTCTTCAATATTTGTACGTGAGTTGGACAAAAAAAGGGAAACAATAAATTACCAATAAAAAGAATGAACCAAACGAAGAGAAGTAACGTTAGCTTAGTGGAGGGTGAGTATACGATGAAAAAAATGAGAATGTTGGTTTGGGTAGTGCTGTTATTATTCGTGTCAGCATGTTCCCCATCAACGGATGCAGCAAAAGAATCTAATACCATATTAAAAAAAAATTGGCGAGAAATTGAAGAGACCACTAAGAACAAGACAGTCAGAATGTACATGTGGGGTGGAGACACAGGGATCAATCGTTATATGGATGATTGGGTCGCTCCGCGGTTAAAGAAAGAATACAACATTACATTGAAACGAGTACCGATGGATGCTCCTGAATTCTTAAAAAAGCTATCGAATGAAAAAAGAGCAGGGAAAGATGATGGAAATATCGATATCATCTGGATCAATGGTGAGAATTTCAAGAATGCAAAAGACAATGGACTGTTGTTTGGTCCTTTTGTTGCTAAAATGCCAAACTACAAAAAATATGTGGATGCTAAATCATTAGATATACAATATGACTTTGGAACAAAAACAGAGGGCTTAGAAGCGCCTTGGGGAAAAGTGCAGTTCGTTTATCAATATGATGAAAAAAAGGTGCCAAATCCACCTCAATCATTTGAAGAATTAGCTCAATGGGTAAAAGAAAATCCAGGGAGATTTACTTACCCTGATCCAACGGATTTCACAGGAAATGCATTTGTTCGTCAACTATTTTATGAATCTAGTGGAAACGTAAAAAACATTTTGGACAGTGGGTATGATGAGGATTTTGCCCAGAAAAATAGTGTGAAGATGTGGGATTATTTGAATGAGATCAAACCTTATTTATGGAGAGAGGGGAAGACATATCCGAATAATTTAACAGAACTTGATCGTTTGTACAGCAAAGGTGAAGTATATATAACGATGGGTTATAACGAGGCACGAGCTGAGAAATTAATGAAACAAAGTGTGTTCCCCGCATCAACAAGATCGTTCGTTATGAAATCAGGTTCTTTAGGAAATGCTCACTTTTTAGGGATTCCTTTTAATAGTCCCAACAAAGAAGGTGCGATGACAGCTATTAATTTTATGCTATCTCCCGAAGCTCAGCTAACAAAATTAGACTCGGAATTTTGGGGTGAAAATATGTCACTTGATCCGGCACGACTTTCTGCAGCAGATCAAAAGAAACTTAAAATCATCAAACGTGGAAAATCGGTTTTGCCTGCTGAAACACTAAAAAAATATTTGCAGCCAGAAGTAGATTCAGAGTATGTTGCATGGCTGAAGGAGAATTGGGTTAATGAAGTGGTTCAGAACAAGTAATCCATATGTACTTATGGCTCCGGCTGTTCTAATAACCATTCTTCTCCTCGGCTATGGAATAGTAATGGCGTTTCTAGAGAGTATCAAGTATTACAATCAACCAACCTTAAATGTATATCGAGAGCTGTTTAGTGATGAAATCTTTATCACATCTATCCTATACAGTCTCCGAATAGCTTTTATATCAACAGTTCTTTCCATTCTAATCGGGCTGATTATCGTTAGATCACTATATCCGATGCTAAAAAGTAAGTTTCCGAAGCTAATCGCTTGGATGCCTATGGTCTTTCCTCATTTTGTATGGGGATATATGCTGTTTCTACTATTTTCCCAAACCGGTTATATTTCTTCGTTATTAAATGGAATGGGACTACTTGACCGGCCGGATGAGTTTCCTATTCTGTTCAAAGATTCTTTTGGAATAGGTATCATCATCACTTACGTGTGGAAAGAGGTGCCTTTTGTCATTCTGATGCTTCTTCCAGTATATGAACAGCTATCGAACGCTCAAAAAGAGCTTGTGTATACCCTTGGAGGAAGAAGGTGGGACGTATTCTGGCATGTTGAGAGACCGTACGTTTTTCCTGTCATGTTAGAAACGTTTTTTATCATCTTTGCTTTTGTTGTTTCCGCTTATGAAGTTCCTGCACTCCTAGGAGCAACATACCCTAAGATGATTCCTGTCATCAGCTATGACTGGTTCTTTGGATCAGATTGGACAAAACAGCCGTACGCTTTTGCTGCAATGTTTCTTTTGACCCTATTTATTCTTCTTGTTGTGTTTTTAACATACGTGTTCACAAGGAAAGGAAGGATCCACTTAGCTCAAAGCTCTGGGTCATTTCACGATTTACAGACAGAAAATAGTAAGTATTCAAGAGTCGGATTTTTTACTATGGTAGGGCTCACGTTGCTGCCTATATTAATACTAGTGTTGACCAGTTTTGTCCAAAGGTGGGAATATGGAGAGCTCTTTCCAAGCTCATTAACGACCCGAGGCTGGCACGAAATGTTATGGCATAGCTCAAAATTTACAGAGGCGATCTATACTTCGTTAGGCATTAGCTTGCTAGTATTATTGTTGAATCTATTGATTGGACTTCCGGCTGCGAAAGGCTTGGCGTTTCATATCTTCCAAGGTAAAAGTGTGGTAGAGACGTTATTATTGTCTCCTATCTTAATACCTTCTATTGTAATTGCGCTTGGTGTACATCTAACTTTTATTAAACTTGGAATTGCTAATCATTGGACAGGAGTAGTCATTGTCCATCTATTACCAACTCTTCCTTACACGATAAAAGTGTTGCGCGCAGGATTTGAGCGAGTCGGAAAAAGACAGGAGGAAATTGCGGTTTCTCTTGGTGGAGGTACATGGGCGGTATTCCGAAATATTTATTTGCCGCAGCTGATTCCGAGTATCAGGAGTGTTGTTTTTCTTGTTACTGTGATTTCACTCGGACAGTATTTTTTAACAGCACTTATCGGCGGTGGAGAAGTTAACACGATGGCAATCATATTCTTTCCTTATTTTCAAACAACAAATGACGCAGTGATCGCAAGTTTTTCGATTTTGTTTGCATTGATACCTATAGCGGTGTGGCTTTTAATAGAAGGTGCTCTAAGACTAATTATTCCAAAACAACCGAGGTGAAGAATGGAATCTCATTTTATCGAATTAAGTGATATCAGGAAAGTTTACAAGGATAAAGAAGTACTGAACTTGAATCAACTGAGTGTAAGAAAGGGAGAGATTATTTCCGTAGTCGGTCCTTCGGGTACTGGGAAATCTACTTTACTCCGACTGATTGCCGGATTAGAGAAGACAGACAGTGGAGAGATTGTGATCGATGGTGAACATTTAACAAACGTACCTCCACAACAAAGGCCGGTAGTATATATGTTTCAAGAATCACTTCTGTTTCCGCATATGAACGTTTTAGAAAATGTAGCTTTCGGGTTAAAGATGGCAAAAGTCAGTAAAAATAAGAGATATGATAAAAGTAAAGAAATGATGAAAAGAGTGGGTTTAGAAGGTTTAGAATCCCATTTTCCTCATGAGATTTCTGGCGGTCAGAAACAACGTGCAGCTTTGGCAAGGTCTCTGATCGTACATCCTAAAGTTCTATTATTGGACGAACCTTTCTCAAGTCTAGATACGGAACTTCGAAAAGAGACGAGGAGATGGATCAAACATCTATTAAAATCGGAAAACATAACCGTTTTGTTCGTAACGCATGATTTGGAGGAAGCGATGGCTCTTGGGGATCGTGTAGCCGTGTTAAATGAGGGTAAGCTCCAACAACTCGATAGTCCACATGTTTTATATGAATCTCCCGTTAATTCGTTTGTAGCTTCGTTTCTTCAAGGGGGAATTTGGACAGAAGAGCGCTTCATCCCCGTAAGCCGTCTTAAGATGGGAAGAAATGAAGATCAGAGTGGAAGAAAAGCTGAAGTGATCGAAACGTATTATCAAGACGGGAAGTTTCATAGTGTCTTATCTATTGAACATTCAGAGGCTGTTATTACATTAACATCTCCAGAAAAGGTGAATATAGGTGAGCAAGTAAAGGTCTACGAAGGATAAGTGGTTTTAAGATTGGAGAAATAAGAGATGAAGAAGACGTTTTTCTTTATTATATTTTTTGTTTTTTTGGTTGTTTCACTCATTGTTTTGAATCAAACGGTTCTAGACGTTACTCCACAATCAGTTCGTAGATGGATCTTAACAATGGGAGCTGTGGCACCTTTCGTATACGTTTTATTGTATTCCATCAGACCTTTTGTTTTGTTTCCTGCTTCTGTTCTTTCTTTGACAGGGGGGTTAGCATTCGGACCGGTTTGGGGGTTTGTTCTTACTCTTATAGGAGCTACGACTGGAGCTCTCCTTGCTTTTATTACAGCAAGAAAGATAGGAGCTCGTCGAATTGAATCTAGATGGGGAAGGAAACTGAGCAAATTACAGAACATGCTAGAAAAGAATGGATTTTTAGTTATCATCCTTCTTCGGCTTATTCCGATTTTTCATTTTGACTTGATTTGTTATGCGGCGGGGATGTCTAAAGTCAAAGGCATCCAATTCTTTTTCGGGACATTAATAGGCATTGTTCCAGGAACATTTGCTTATACGTTCCTAGGAGCGAGCACGACAGCTGATACTTCAACCATCCTTTATATCGCAATTATTCTATTCATTATCATTACAGTTCTTCCCGTACTATATAAAAAACAGATCAAACGATACTTATCGGTAGAAGATCAGAAGTGAGGAGAAGTAAATGCTAGATACTCATGCAAGAAAGTATGTGCAGCCGACTATTCTGAGTACGGCAAAACTATTATTGAAAGTGGGACTCAGTGCGAATCAAGTTACTTGGATCGCTTTTATCATTGGGGCTTCATCTGGTGTGTGGATCTATCTTGAGCGGCCGATCCTTGCTGTATGTGTTCTATGGTTTTCAGGATTTCTCGATGCAGTTGATGGTACGATGGCACGACTTACAAAACCTTCTCCATGGGGAACTGTATTAGATATTACCTTTGATCGGATTGTTGAGATTAGTGTGATCATTGGGTTAGCGATAGCTTTTCCTGATTCGCAGCTTCCACTTTTGCTCTTATCCGTGTCAATTATTGTATCGATGACAATCTTTCTAACAGTAGGAGCAGTGAGTGAGAAGCAAGGTATGAAGTCATTCTACTATCAAGCAGGATTAGCTGAACGGACAGAAGGGTTTATCTTGTTCAGTCTTATGATCTTATTCTCTGAATATTTGACCCTCATAACATTACTATTTTTTGTGATTGAACTTTATACAGCTTTGCAAAGATTGCTTGAAGCTAAGAAAATCTTGCAACACAAGGAGAGAGAGATGTGAAGAAGTATGATGTTGTTATTATCGGTGGAGGTGCTGGTGGGCTTACGGTAGCTTCTGGAGCTAGCTCTCTTGGAGCGAAAGTAGCTCTAATTGAAAAAGAACGGCATCTAGGTGGTGATTGTCTTCACGTTGGCTGCGTACCTTCAAAAGCTTTTATACAAGCTTCCAAGGATATTTATACTGCCAGAAGCAAAGGGAAGGAACTTGGTCTAGATGTTTCTGGATCTGTTGATTTAGGAAAGGTAAATGAACGTGTACAGCAATCCATAATTGCGATTCAAAAGCATGATAGTGATGAACGGTTTACGTCACTAGGTGTCGATCTCTATAAGGGAGCGGGAACATTCACTTCGGCAAACACTGTGAGAGTTGATGATCAAGAGATATACGGGAAAAGGATTGTTATTGCTACTGGCTCACGACCTCTTATACCGCCGATAGAAGGTTTAAATGATGCAGGATTTTGGACGAACGAAAACTTATTTAAGCAAAAAGAATTGCCAGAGAACCTTCTTGTAGTTGGCGGTGGCGCCATAGGCCTAGAACTATCGCAAGCTCTATCACGTTTAGGTTCCAAAGTGACAATTGTTGAAAAGGGAAAGAAACTCCTATCAACAGAGGATGAAAGCATCCAAAAAGCTGCGGTTTACATATTGGAGAAGGAGTTAACGATTCATTTAAATTCAGAAGTAAAAAAAGTACAGATAACATCAAACGGAAGAAAAAGGGTCACGATTCACAAAGGTAATGAGCATTATACAGAGGAATATGATCAGATTCTTTTGGCTGTCGGCAGAAAACCGAATAGTGAACGTTTGAATCTGAATGCTGCGGGGGTATTTCAGGATGAGCGAGGATTTATCCCAACAAATGAAAAGTTGCAGACGAATGTACCTCATATCTTTGCAATCGGAGACATTAACGGCAAATTCGCTTTTACACATGTAGCTGGGGAAGAAGGGAAAGTTGTCGTTCAGAATGCAATACTTGGTGTACCTAAGAAAATGAGCTACAATCACATCCCCTGGAACATTTATATCCAACCTGAGATCTTTCATGTAGGCATGACGGAACAACAAGCGAGAAAGTTTGGAATTAAGTTTTCGGTTTATGAAGTTCCTTTAACAGATGTTGATCGGTTTATCTCAGATCAAGAAGCGGACGGGTTAATAAAAATTATTACCGACCAGAATGGTAAGATCATAGGTGCGCATGCAATAGGGAATGGTAGTGGTGATTGGATGCAGGCAGTTGTTTTTGCAATGAAAAAAGGGAGAAAGATAGGAGACCTTTCACAGATGATCTATCCATATCCCAATCATGCAGCCGCCATCAAACGAACCGCTGATCTATACTGGAGGAGCAAGTTGTTTAGCGGAACAATACCAAAACTAACAAAAAAGTACATTAGTTGGTTTAGATAGAATAAAACGAGCAGAAAATGTTCTGCTCGTTTTATTCTTGAGAACATAACCTAGCGGATTGAACTAAAGATGTTTGTTCATAAATTTACGATCGATTCTATTCTTTAAGCTCCAAGCCCATTTTCCATAAATAACGAGGTCTCCATAAGTAAATAAACCGTGTTTTTCACCGGTCGAAAGAATAGAAACGAACTTTTTTGGGGGTTTGAAAGGTACTAGTGGTCTTCCTGTGATCAAACGCTTGATATTTTTCCATAAGAAAGGCCCTTGTCTAACTGCATAGACACCATTCTTTGGAAGATTAGGATAACCCGCCAAAGACACACAATCGCCAGCTCCAAACACATAAGGATAATCAGCGTTCTGTAGTGTGTCATCAACGAGTAAATACCCATTTGCATCAGTAGAAAGCAATGCTTGTTGAAATAGAGAGCTTGCTTTTGGTCCGGTTACGGGCATGATAGCTGAATATTTTATCTCTGTATCCTTATCAGTAATGATGATGCTGTTCTTCAATTTCTCTATCTGTTCATTTTCGTAGTATACGAGATTATGATATTTAGCAATTTCTCGAATTTTCTCTGTCGCTTTGTTTCCATAAGAATGAAGAAGTGGCGATGAACTGATCAAGGTTACCGGATTCTTCAAACTTTGCTTTTTACGCCAAGCGGATGTCGAAAATGCCAGCTCTACTCCAGCAGAACCTCCTCCGATGATAACTGGGCTTTCGCTTGAACGAAATTCTTTGATCTGCTCTGTAAAGCGGTAGTTTGGTTTAATGTTTAATCCAACATTTTGGGTTAAGTCTGATGCAACTCCAGAACCAATATCGAAAGAAACCACATCAAAAGAATAGATTCCGCCTGAAAAACCCAACAACACTTTCTGCATGGGGTCAAAAGAGATGATGGTGTCCTCTATAAACGAGACAGAAGCTCGAGTGCATAACGATTCTAAATCGATCCGAATTTCATCTTCATCATATAGGCCTTCTGTAAATCCCGAAAACATTCCTGAATAATATTGAAATTTTGACGATGTAATAAGTGTAACTTGTAAATCACTAATTTCTTCATGTAAAAGACTGCGTAGTATGGAAAGATGAGCATGTCCACCACCGATTAATAAAAGCTTTGTCAAAATGAACACTCCAGTTATATTGATGAGTAACTTTCTTAATCATATAAGTACGATGTGGATAGTGCGAATGATTTGTATGTTTAAAGATAAAAAAAGATAAATGTAACAAATAAGTTGGAAATTATGTTAGTTTTTGGATGTATTATATGGTACTTTACTAGATGGTGATAAAAATGATAATTGTTAAACAGCTTTTTGCTAATCTTGCAATCTTAGTCGCACTATTATTTCTGTATACCCAAATTAAGAAAGATCCACCACTTAGAATGAGTTCTTCGATAAAGAAGAAGCTCACGACAGGAGTGGCGGGGGGATTGTTCAGTAATATCCTCATGCAGTACAGCATTCCAATCGGTACAACGTTGATCGATCTCCGACATATTCCGATTATTCTACTAGCCTATTTCGGTGGAGCAGTGCCGGCATTAGTAGGAATGGTCTTAGTCATCGCAGGGCGATTTTTAATAGGGATTAATATTTCTTCTTATACGTCTAGTCTCTTAATGTTAGCGGTTACCTTGTTTTCAATCGTAATAGCAAGAACAAACTTAAGCCATCAGATAAAAAAATGGTCCATGCTCACTTTTGCTAATCTACTAACAACTCTTTTATTTTTCTATCTGATTGAGGACCAACAGTTGCTGCTATATTTAATTCCTGGATATTGGTTCGTGTCCTTTCTCTCCGGTTATGTAGCGTTTCAGGTACTACAAATTTTATTTAAGAGTCAGATGATGTTTGATAAGTATAAGGCTGAGTCAACGATTGATCCATTGACAGGGTTGAATAACGTTAGGAAATTTGATGAAGTATTTAATAGTTGTATGGCAGATCTTGAAAAGAAGAAGAAGCTATCATTGCTTTATATTGATATTGATTTCTTTAAGAAAATTAATGATACATATGGACACTCAGAAGGTGATGTTGTCTTAAAAGATCTAGGATTAATTTTAAGGTCATGCGCAAGACCAACCGATATCGTGAGTAGGAACGGCGGAGAAGAATTTACAGTATTGCTCGTAGACAGTTCACTGGAACAAGCAAAAAAAGTTGCGGAGAGAATTAGATCCACAGTCGAACATCATGCCTTTCTCTTAAACAGCGGAACTGAAGTGAACATCACGGTTTCTGTAGGCTTATCTAACTTCCCAGAAACAACAACGAATGGAAGTATGATGATTAAAGACGCAGACAAAGCATTGTATGAAGCGAAGAGAACAGGCAGAAATAAAGTATGTACAGCTAATCAATAGTAGATTGATAAAAGGAACGAAGAAATTATCGTTCCTTTTTTTCTAGAATGAAACAGTATTGTTATTGTTATTGATCCCAGGTGGACCGATGGCGACGACACTAATATTCCTGCAATCAATAATAAAAGTGCGTGTAACCTCCAAATTGTCTACATAGGAAAAGTAGGCACAACAGGAATTTTTATCGAATTTTAATAATTGGAATATGGTTGAGCCTTCCTGTAATTCCCCTGTAAGACGAATAGGGTCTCGTGTTCCTTTATTTAAAAGAAAAATAGATGGATTAACACTGGGATCACAATTAGTAGAAATCTGCTCTGATAATTCTTTTAAAACACAACAGGCACATCCGCTGCACTTTGAATGGTTTGAACAGCCACAGTTTTTTAACATACATGCTCCCCCTATCTATTGAAGCGGTACAATTCCACTAATTTCATGACAGTCAACTGCGACTTGCAATGTAACGGTATTTTGTTCAATTCTAATTTCAAAGAATGCGCAGCAACTCTCTGAATCAAACCTAAGGAAACGAAAAGGAATAGGTGTTTCTCCAACTGGCTGATTTTCCCCTTTAGGAAGAATATAAAAAAACTGATTATTTACCGTACATCCATCTGTACACTCTTCGTTTAATCTTCGAAAAAGTTCACATATACAGCCATCACAATTATTCTCATCATTCTTATTATCATGATAATGAGATGGATGATGCTGTGAGAATAAACTGTTTTTGGATTGCTTCATCATCAGATCCTCCCCTAAGTTAATCTCGAGAATAGTGTATGCATAGGCAACTGCGGAGTGACAAAATAGATGGATATGTAAGATTATAAGGAGGGGAAAGGATAAAACAGCTGAATTTATATAATGATTGATCGATTTGTTCATTTTTTTCGTATTCTTTATATAGGTTATTGTACAAAAGTCGTAAGCCTGGTTTTTAACTCAAATTCCTATTAAAAAGGAGAGAGCAGTTGAATGAACATTAAGCACTTGTTTCAAAAAAACATGAGTTTTGGTATGAAGTTAATCCGCTTACACCACGCTAACGCTGTCCTTTTTCTAGTTTTGAGTGTGACGGGCTTTATCTTATTTTCATCTTCATTCCGCTCAACTCTTCCAACATTTAGAGTGTGGATCAAAGATATCCATGTTTGGATCGGCATCCTTTTTTGTGTGCCACTCCTTCTTTACATCCCTAAAATAAAAAAACACCTTAACACGTTAAGTAAAAAGAAAGAACACCGTGTGAACCTATATATTGTACTTAGTGTTGTAACTGTTCTGATCATAACCGGACTGCAGCTCACGTTTCATCGTCAATTTCCACCGATTGTGAGCTCTGTATCTTTGTTCTTTCATGATGCTGCAACATGGTTCGGGGTTCCCTATGCCACTTATCACAGCATAACGAGAAGCAAGTGGTTTAAACGATTGACTGCAAGCAAGACTGTCTCTCAGCCTCAGGAAGAACCAATGATGATTAGTGAAGAAAATCCAATCTATAGAAGACGGACATTTTTAAAAATTTTAAGTGGAAGTATTATTGCGGTGGTGTTTCTGCCTTCATTCTTGAAATGGATTAAACCTTTTTTACCTGAGGATACAGGAAGCGGTGAACAAGCATTAACTGATGTAAACAAGTTGAAGCCATTGCCAAACCCAAGTCCAAAGTCTGCTCCTCCAGTTGGCGGTGGGCGAAGAGGGGAATTCCGCTATTACACCGTGACAGAGATTCCTGAGATCAATAATGATAATTTTAGCTTAGCGATTGATGGACTTGTAGACCGCAAAATTAAGTGGAATTGGAATCAGTTTGTGAATGTTCACCGTGACGTGCAAGTCAGCGATTTTCACTGTGTAACAGGGTGGAGTGTGTATGACGTTACATGGGAAGGGATTCCGCTCAAGAAATTGTTACAAGAAGCAGGTGTGAAGGAGAATGCAAAATATGTAAAGTTTTATTCGGCTGATGGTGTTTACACAGATACTCTTACGATCGATCAAGCGATGATGGATGACATCATGGTCGCCGTACTGATAGATGGTAAGCTGATTTCGCAAAATAATGGTGGACCAGTCCGTTTAATCGTACCAAAAATGTATGCGTACAAATCTGTGAAATGGCTGAATCGAATCGAGTTAATCGAAAAGGAGCATGTAGGCTATTGGGAAAAAAGAGGCTATGACAAGAATGCCTGGGTAAAATCGATCTAAAATACCGCAAATTAATATGAATTAGTCTTTTATGAAAAGGTGTATTCTGCATGTGGACAATAAATTAACTTTGTAGGTATCATGTGAACATTTTTCTCTGATGTATAAACACTCTTGATTAATTTCACGGTAACTTCACATATATTCACGGATGACGTTAATAATTTCACGGATAACCTTCATAATTTCACGAATAAAATAATTTATCCAATTTTTGACAAATTCCTCTTCTTTTCATTCAAAAGGAGTATTAAAATGATGAAAACAAAAGGTGATAAAGGGGATAAAGGTAATGGAAATCGTTGAGATACGTAATGTTAATGAATGTACAGATGAGCTTTCTGATCTATTAATAAAAGTAGTAAGTGAAGGAGCTTCCATCGGATTTTTGCCTCCGCTAAGTAAACAAGTAGCTGATGATTTTTGGAGAACCAGTGTGAAGCCTGATATTTTGTTTTGGATCGCTAAAGTTGATGAGAAGATTGCAGGTACCATCCAGCTTCACTTGTGCACAAAACCAAACGGCACTCATCGAGCTGAAGTAGCGAAACTGATGACACACCCAGCATTTAGACAAAAAGGTATCGGAAGGCAGTTGCTGCTTCACGCAGAACAAAGAGCAAAAGAAATGGGACTGTCGCTGCTTGTCTTAGATACAAGGGAAGGGGATCCGTCAAATCTACTTTATCAGTCGTTTGGTTTTCAAGAGGCTGGGCGAATACCCTTTTTCGCTAAGAATGAAAAAGGTGGATTAGATACGACCGTATTGTACTATAAAACGATTTGACTCATAACTTTTAGCCGTCACTTGAGAAGATATTGCTTTTCAAGTACGGCTTTTTTTGTTCTTAATGTTGCATAACGTGTGATTATAAATAGCAAGTTCAATCTTGATTCCTTCCTAATAAGAGGTAAGTTAACGAATTCGCCATAAAATTGTTACGAAAGTATGAATACCCTTATTTTCCCTATTAATTAATTCCCAATCCTTTACAATTGAATTGAAGAATATGATGAAGGAAGGGAGAGGTATTTATGGATCGCCAACTATTAATCTCAATTGTCATAATCATCATTTTATTTGAGAGTTTGTTTATTTACTTATTTCTTATGTATAAGAAAGGAAACATAGATCAGAACCCTCTATTATTACTCATTAATAAGGAGTGGAACATCTTATACCATGCTTTCTTTAAATGGAGAACTAGAAAACGTATGATGATTCAGAATGATAGTTACCTCTTTCATAAAAACTCCAGCTATTTTTATCTATTTCTAGCATTAATCCACGAACAGATCATTGAGATGATTGTGTTTCATATTTACCTTAAAAAAGAAGAACCTGATTTAGCTCTCATTATGCTAGTTTTACATATTTACAGTATTATCTACATGCTAGGTGACTATAACTTAATGAGAAATACCCCTTTTCTTATTACCAAAGAAAAAGTAAAGATGAAAATTGGTGCTAGACGATCTCTATATTTTGATTTAAGCGAGATTGACTATATACAGCCTGCCTCAATCAAGTACAACAAAAGTGGAGGTATCATAATTGAAGAGAAAGTATTCCATGCTACGGCTTTTCCAAGAATACTTACGATTATTTTTGGGATTAGCGATGAGCTGAAATACGAGATAGTTTTTAAAAACCCAGTACAAGCAAGAGGTTACTTTGGACAAAAACAAGAGATTAATAAAGTGCATCTTTATTTTGACCATGCGGGTGATTTTGTAGAGTCACTTCAAAATAGATTGTTGAAAATAGAAGGCGCAGTTAAAAGTAGTATTTAAATCTAGAAGTTACTCTATTAACTTTTGGTTAACTTATATACTTCTAGAAAGCACAGTATAGCTTGTTGTGTACAGCACGCCACTCTTATGTATAATGGTAATAATTCTAGCTTGAGGAGTGGTGAAGGTAATGAACGTAGCTCTACTCAGTAAATGGCACGTGCATGCTGTCGATTATGCACGAGAGGCAATGGAAAATAAAGAGATTACTATAAAAACAGTTTGGGATGAAAACCAAGAGCGTGGTACTCAGTGGGCGGAAGAATTAGGGGTATCGTATGAAGCGGACCTACAGAATGTGCTAGATGATTCGAACATCGACGGTGTGATCGTTACTACAGCTACCAACCGTCATAAAGAGGTCATCATAGCCGCTGCGAACCATGGGAAACATATTTTTACTGAAAAAGTCCTTGCGTTCACAGTTAAAGAGTGTGAAGAAATCTTCGAGGCAGTAGACAGAAATAACGTACAATTAATGGTCAATCTTCCAAGGCTAACAGAAAGTTTTTACCTGTATGCCCAACAATCAGTCGACAAAGGACTCCTTGGAGATCTTACATATATCAGATGCCGTGTTGCACATAACGGCTCTGTACCTTCAGAAGAAAATTCAAAAGGATGGCTCCCTCAACACTTTTATAATAAAGAAGAGTGTGGGGGAGGAGCTCTGATTGATCTAGGAGCACACCCCATCTATTTAACCAACCGTTTAGGTGGAAAAGTAAAAGCAGTAAGTGGTAAACTAAATGAATTTTACAGATTAGGTGTAGATGATAACGCTGTCGTTATGGTGGAGTATGATTCAGGTGCTATGGGGATGATTGAAACGGGGTTCTTGTCTTATGGAAGTCCACAGCAACTCGAACTTTACGGCACAGAAGGTACACTTATGGTTGAAGGGCAAGATGTAAGGATTAAGAGTAAGCACCTAGGGAAAGAGGATTGGGTAAAACCGGACCTTCCGAATCCACTTTCTTCTAATATGAAGCAATGGGTTGAGGCGATTAAAAATGGCTTACAGTCTATCGTAACAAGAGATGATATTTTGAACTTAACTGCTATTAATGAAGCGGCATCTATTTCAAGCCAAGAAGGTCGTCGTGTGGCGTTATCAGAATTAAAATCAAAGCAAAATATTTAAAGTGAATAAAAGGAATCAAACCTCCTGGTGCAGAATGTATGTTCGTAAACAGTTCTGTATGAGGAGGTTTTTGTATGTATCAAAAAACAATTCTATTGAATCAGATGGCTGCAAACTATAATGAGCCTAACTGGTTTGTGCCCATCGAACGAGCTCTTGAAGGACTAACAACTGAACAAGCGAGTGAAAAATCTGGTGACAGCAACTCCATATGGGAAATCGTCAACCATTTAATCTTTTGGAACGAACGCTATTTAGAGCGGTTTAAAGGAAATTCACCCGTTCGAAAAATCGAGAGCAACGATGAGACGTTTGAAAATGAAAATAATCAGGAGTGGGAGACTGTAAAAAAACAGTTATTTTCTGTTCTAAATGATTGGGCTGTCGCATTAAAAGAAGCAGATGATAGCATTTTTGAGATTTCTGCTCATGAAGATCGCCACGATCCTTGGTATTCTGTTCTTGCTAATATAAACATTCATAATGCTTATCATATCGGCCAGATCGTTGAGATCAGAAAATCAAAAGGAAACTGGGATTCTAATCAGGGTGTCCACTAAACACACCGCATCAGAAATAAAAAAGGGAGAAATAAATCTCCCTTTCCCCTTTCTTACGTGTTAAACCATTCACCTTTAAGCGCTCTAATGTAACGGTCTGCAGAACGTTGCACAATTTGATCGGCATCTTTTTTTACGTGACGATTGAACGCGTTATATAATTCCTTAAATCTAAGTGAGGCTACTTTTTTTGCCATTCGGTCTACCGTGCTTGCGGGAAGCGGAATGATGTTTGGATAACTGTACATAAAGCTTATCCATTTACGATCTGGAACTACTTGAATAACATCACCTGTTAATAAAACACCAGCTGCGCCGCTTTTTTCCCAATGAAGTACAGCGGCACCCTTATAATGACCCCCAAGTCGATGTAGAACCAGTCCATCGGTGATAACCTTCTCTTCACCGCTCCAATAAACGATCTTATCACTTTCTTGTTGAACCCATTCTTTGTCGTCTTCATGAATATAGATGGGACAATCGAATGTTTCTGCCCAACGTACTTGAGTGGAATAATAGTGTGGGTGTGATAAAGCGATCGCATCGATTCCACCCATCTCACGAATACGATCAATGGTTTCTTGATCGAGGAAAGGAATACAATCCCATAACAATCTAAAATGGTTCTCTTCAATGAAGTAAGCGGATTGGCTGATCGCAAAATCAGGTTCTGTCTTTAAGCTGAAAAGACCAGGTTGTTCGTTCACTATTTTATTTCTATATTTACGAGAATGAACCATATCATCTAATGTTGTCCACTCTTGACCGTTAGGGTTTATGTATTGTCGTTCTTCTTTACAGATCACACACTCTTCTAGTGGGATAGAAGATGCAGGATATTGTGTTCCACATGTTGTACATAGAAATTCTTCCACTTTGTGTTGCCCCCTTTTTAATATGTTACAAGCTAAGTCTAGCAAACCATTTATGGAAAGTATTGTTAGACGACTTAACCCTTCTTAGGTTTTCGTTTTAAAATTTAGTAGAAGGGAATTAGTAAACAAAACATAAAGGAGGTGGCTAGCATGTCTGTTTATGACCAGATCAGCTCGTGTTGCAGCAGGATCGAGAAAGCAGACACAAAGGAAGACGTTTTACGCGAAGTAGATAAGCTGGACAACTACGCCTCTTATCTAAACGCAGAAAAAGCAAAAAGACTTCACATTTATTGTGACAACATTCGTAAACTAAATGTGGATGTCAAAAATGAAACCGTCAACCAAGCAGGATTTATCCGAAATTTATTTATCTAACATAAAAATCCCTCATGATATTTTCATGAGGGATTTATACGTTAATCGAATCTTGTTTCTTGAAGTGCAGCCTGTGTTTCATGAAGGTGCCTTAAATATTCTTTAGCATGATGAAGCTGTTTTTTTTCTTCTTCTGATATCCCTTCGCCTGCGTTATGTACAGATTGCTGAGCAGTTTCGAGGCATAACTTTGCTGTTTGAAAACAGGACGGTGTTTGATTCGCTTGAGCTTCGATCATGGCTTCATCGGCACGTTTTACATGATGTAACGCTTCTTGAATCTTAGGACTTAACTGAGAATCCATCTGTTGGTCTCCTATTCATCATTTTATTTTTTGGTCTGATAAAGATTTCTTACGAATAAGATGAAGACAGGCATGAGTTGTCCATCTTATACGTGGAGGTCTTCGATGATTTTAAAATACGTACTGCTAGGTTTATCTCTTGCTGCTCCGATCGGACCGGTTAATGCTGCTCAGATGGACCGAGGAATCAAATATGGGTTTTGGCAAGCTTGGATGGTAGGATTAGGTGCAACGGTTGCAGATGCACTGTACATGCTTATGGTCTATATGGGGCTTGTTAGCTATATAAATACCCCATTTATCAAAACATTTCTTTGGCTCTTTGGAAGTTTTGTTCTTCTTTATACGGGATTGGAGACGTTTAAAAAAGCTGCCGTAGAAAAAAAGAGCAGTCAGCAAGATTACACCGTACATAACAGTAGAAGTTTTATGGCGGGTTTTCTTATGTCACTTACCAATCCTCTTACTATCTTATTTTGGTTAGGAATATACGGTTCTATACTTGCAGAAACCGCCACGAAATATTCGTTAGAAGATCTACTTCTCTATAGTACAGCTATATTTTCTGGCATTTTATTATGGGATTTTACAATGGCCATCGTATCAAGCAGTTTTCGTAAGATGCTGGCTGACCGCATTTTAAATTGGATTTCAAAGCTATCAGGATTATCATTGATCGGATTTGGTTTTTATTTTGGTTATAAAGGTATATCGCTTCTTTTATCGTAAGACAGCTGCCGAATTTCAAAAGCTGTCTTTTTTCTTTTATCAATGAATATTCAACTGCTTAAGATAAACAATAATACTTGAAAGCAGGAGGGTATTATTGTGAAGAAAACCAATTGTAGTGCACCGGTTCAACCTAATGATAAATCAGAAATAAAGAACATGGCTTGGTGGCAGCTCTCGCTCGTTGGAGTAGGATGTACCATAGGAACAGGCTATTTTTTAGGGTCTACAATTGGAATTCAGCTTACAGGCCCATCGATCGTCTTTTCTTTTATATTAGCAGCTTTAGGAACTTACATCGTGTTTCAGCTATTAGCAAAAATGACAGCAGCAGATCCTCAAAAAGGATCGTTCTGCTATTATGCCAGTCATGCTTATGGAAAATGGGCGGGTTTTAGTTGTGGATGGAATTATTGGGTCTCAAATATATTAATCATGGGGAGTCAGCTAACTGCACTATCCATTCTCTCGCAATTTTGGTTGCCGCATGTTCCGCTTTGGATCTTTGCAGCAATTTATGCTGTCCTAGCCATTGTTGTGGTATTAGCGGGGACAAAGAAATTTGATCAAGTCGAAAACTTATTGGCTGTCATAAAAGTAGCGGCAATCGTTATGTTTATTATATTGGCAATCGCAGGGCTCATCGGATTTGTTGATGGCAAAAACTATAACCTCACGATACCTAACACGTTCAACGGTTATTTTACAGGAGGACTTCAAGGCTTTTGGTCGTCCCTTATTTATGCGTTTTATGCATTTGGCGGAATAGAAGTGATCGGTATGATGGCGATGCAACTGAAAAAGACAGAAGATGCTTCAAAAGCGGGTACGATCATGCTTTTTATTCTTACTATTATCTATGTCTTATCAATCGGACTTGCCGTGACTACTGTTGCTTTAGAATCATTTGATCACAAAGAAAGTCCGTTTGTTACGGCGATGGAAAGGTATCATCTAGGTTTCTTTCCGCATGTATTTAATGGAGCGATCATTATAGCTGGTTTCTCAGCGATGGCGGCAGCTCTCTTTGGAGTGACAAATCTTTTACGAACGCTTGCAGAAGATGGAGATGCTCCAAAGATTTTTGCGAAGACGATTAATTTCAAAAAACTCCCACTACCCGCGATGGGTTTAGGTGCGGGAGGCCTTTTGGCGAGTATCATCACAGCTCTGCTTCTTCCAGGCCGGATCTATGAGTACATCACAACAGCAGCAGGAATATTACTGTTGTTCAACTGGTTGTTTATCATACTGTCTTCGTTGAAAATCTTAAAGCAATCTTTGTGGGTGAAGCTAATGTCGATCGTCGCAATCCTGTTAATCGTATTAGCTGTAACAGGTACATGGTTTGAAGAGACCATAAGACCCGGACTATATGTTAGTATCGGAATCTCCGCACTCATAGGAATAATTGCTTTTGTTATTGAAAAGAAACGCAACGGTCATGAAAAGAAGTTGGTATAACTCTGAAAGAAGAAAAGCCGTTCCTAAGGGAGCGGCTTTTCTTATCGATTCAGGAATAAACTTAATCTTTGACATAGTGTCTAGCCGAAACGACCGTATAGTGCCATATGAAAAAAGGAAAAGCTCATCAACCGGTACAAAGGAAGTTTCGAATCTGAGAGAATCCATACCGGACACGTTGGCGGCGACCGCCGACCCAAATATAGCCGGTTACGCTGTTTTGGCGTATGGCAACTGGAAAGAACCAAAAGTCACGGCCAAACTGACCTGGACGGCGAAGACCTAACAGTCCCCAATTTCCTAAACAGCTACACAATCGTGCACGTATTTGAGGAGGCTGAAAAGTTTGAGTGAAAAAAGGTTGTGGAATCTGGCTTTGTGCAAATTGTTGGGGGGGTGGTGAAAATGGACCTGCTTCATCTTCTTCCATTTGACGCTCGATAAATTGTGATTCGTCGATCGAGTGCTGATGTTGATGATTATATGGATGATTGTTCATGGGAAAATTGTTCATAGTAAAGTTCCTCCTTCCTTCAAAACAGTTTGTTCGGTATATGAATATGATAGCCGCTTCTTTAGAGTAGCTTGTTCGTTGTACATAATAGTAAAATCAGAAAGAAATGGGCGAAATGATGGAGGTTTATTAAATCATATGAGAGCAATGATAATCGAACGCTACGGAAAGGACGTAGCACTTCAAGAATTAGAAATGGTTAAACCTGAATTAGGAGAGCAGGATCTTTTAGTCCGGATACACGCTGCAAGTATTAATCCAATTGATTTTAAAATAAGAGACGGTAAAGTGAAAATGCTGTTATCCTACAAGATGCCCTTAGTTCTTGGTAATGATTTTTCAGGAACCGTAGAACAGGTTGGGAGTAAAGTGACTAAATTTCAACCAGGAGACAAAGTTTTTGGCAGACCAAGAAAGAGCCGAATCGGAACGTTCGCCGAATATATTTCAGTTCATGAAGAAGATGTGGCCATCGCACCAAATAACATATCTTTAGTGGAGAGTGCTTCACTTCCGTTAGTTGGACTAACAACGTGGCAAGCTTTTCATAAAGTTATTCATTTGAAAGAAGGACAAAAGATTTTAATCCATGCCGGTGCGGGTGGGGTAGGAACATTTGCTATCCAACTTGCGAAAGAAATGGGAGCTTATGTAGCAACTACAGCTAGTGAGAAAGGATATGATCTTGTAAAGTCTTTAGGAGCTGACGAGATCATCAATTACAAAGAACAAGAATTTGAGAAGGTTCTTAAAGGGTATGATGCTGTCTTTGATACGTTAGGTGGTGTCTCTTTAGAAAAGTCTTTTCAAGTGTTAAAGCCTGGTGGAAAGATTGTTTCGGTTTCAGCCGTTCCTAACAAAGCATTTGCAGAAGAAAACAACTTGGGCTTCTTCAAAAAAGTGATCTTTTCTATTGTGAGTAGCAAGTTAACAAAGCTTGAAAAACAACATAACGTTCACTATCATTTCCTATTCATGAAACCGAGTGGGGAACAGTTAAGCAAGATTGCTGATTTAGTTGAAAAAGAAGAGATCGTACCTGTAATCGATAAAGTCTATCCATTTAAACATGCACAAAAAGCGATCGAATATGTAGAAACGGGGAGAGCGAAAGGGAAAGTAGTCATTAAAGTGGAGCCTCCTCTAATTGCGAAAGATTGAAGGAACTCTAACTAACTTTGTGGAAGTTTATTTAACAACAGAATAAATACAAAAAGTAGGATGAGTTCAGATGATTAAATATCCATTATTAAATGAAAAAGCATCGATAGGAGTAACTGCTCCTTCATCAGGTGTTCAATCAGCTCTTCATGACATGTTTAAGCAAGCCTGTCTTCAAATGGAGAAGCGAGGCTATGAGGTAACTTGTGGAGAAACGGTTTGGACGCAGAATAAGGCGAAGTCTGCTTCAGCAAAAACGCGAGCTGCTGAATTCAATGAGATGGTAAGAGACCCGAAGATTGATGTAATCATCCCTCCTTGGGGTGGTGAGCTATTAATCGAAATGTTAGAACATGTTGATTTCACGAATTTGCCGAACAAGTGGATTTTAGGTTATTCAGACACAAGTACTCTCCTCCTTCCCATCACTTTGAAAACAGGAATCGCGACCGCACATGGGACAAATTTCGTCGATTTAAGAGGAGAGTATTCAGATGAAACAACAGCCATGTGGGAAAAAGTTCTCTCAACAAGAGAAGGTGGCACCGTTCTTCAGAAGTCTTCTGAGAAATATCAAAAAGAATGGCAACACGACGCACCAACACCATATGTGTTTCATCTCACTGACGATACAGAGTGGAAAACGATTTCTGGTAAAAACGAAACGGTTTCTGGGCGTCTGCTAGGCGGTTGTATTGATACGATTCGTCATCTGATCGGAACAGCTTATGGCGACGTCGCACATTTTCATCAACAGAAGATTAACGGTGAACCTATTTTATGGTATTTAGAAAACTGTGAAATGAACACTACGGATCTAAGAAGATCTCTCGTTCAAATGAAGTTAGCGGGCTGGTTTGAAAATTGTTCTGGTATTCTTTTTGGCCGAAGCTCTGCAAATGAACCAGTTAATGATTACACAGAGGAAGACGTATATAGAGAAATGGCTGAGGAATTGAATATTCCAGTCATCTACGATGTGGATTGTGGACATGTACCGCCTCAGATCACATTTGTTAACGGAGCATATGCCGAAGTTGAAGTAAAAGATGGGAAAGGAACGGTTTTACAGTATTTTCGTTAATATTAATTCCTTATATTTTTAAAGCAATCAGAAGTTGTTCCCTTAGTGAAGGGGACAGCTTTTTTTCTGGTGAAATACAGAGCTAAACGCTAAATTGTAAATTTTTCAAAAATATGGTTTAAGTTTAAACCTTAAGTGGTACATAACCTATACAAACGCATTACATTTGTTGTGCATTCGTTTGTATACCATTTGTGAGGAGAGATGAAATGAAAAAGTTTTTTGGGTCTGCACTTGCCGCGATTATGATGTTTGCTATGATGGCAACGGGGGTTTTTGCTGAGTCTAATGATGCGATGGTTCGTATTGTACATGCTTCACCTGATGCACCAGCAGTAGATGTTTATGTCGATGGAAAACCAGTAGTCGAAGGTGCGGAGTTTAAGGCAGCAACAGATTACATGCCATTGCCAGCTGGCGAACATAAAGTGGAAATCTATGCAGCGGGTACTAAAGATAATGCTGTAATCTCACAAAATTTGACCGTTGAAGCAGGTAAAGCTTATACAGTAGCTGCAGCAAACATGCTAGAAATGATTGAGTTAGTGGTCGCAGAAGATTCTATGCAGGCAACTGAAGGAAAAGCGAAAATTCGTATCGGTCATCTTTCTCCAGATGCACCGACTGTAGATGTAGGATTGATCGGTGGAGATGCTTTGTTTAGCGGAGCTTCATTTAAAGCATTCACAGATTATAAAGAACTAGATCCAAACACGTATGATTTAGAGATTCGTACTTCAGACGGTACACAAGTGCTTGATCTCTCTGGAACAAAGCTTGAAGCAAATATGGTATACAGCGTATATGCAATAAACACTGCTGACAAACTTGAAGTATTGGTTCTTCAAGACTCAATGGTAATGCCATCTGAAATGCCTAAAACAGGGATGGGTGGAGCATCTGATGATTCATCAGCAAACTATTCAGCTGGAATCATCGCAGTAGCTGGATTGGGTGCACTAGCGTTTGTCCTATACCGCAAACGTACAGCTCAATAATGATGAAAAAACAAATATTCTTATTTACAACCATTTTCCTGCTGAGCAGCTGCTCAGCAGGAAATAACAATGAAAGTGACGATATACAAGAATATAGTCAGAGGGAGAATCAAGTTTCACCTCAAGAAGAACCAGATACAAAATCAGGTCAACAAACTGATTCTATGGTGAACATGAATAACGATGATGAAAAAAACGATATGCCAAATAAGACCGAATCCATTGGTATTGTCCCAACAAAACTTGAGATTCCAACTTTAAAAGTGAGCGCTTCTGTAGATGGACAGGGGCTAAACAAAGACGGACAGATGGAAGTTCCAAATAACGGAAAAGATGTTGGTTGGTATGAGTTGGGTGCAAAGCCAGGAGCAAATGGGAATGCGGTTATCGCTGGTCACGTTGATGATTATAGGGGACCTGCTGTCTTTTTTTATTTAAAGAACTTGAAAGCAGGCGACCTCATTCACGTTTATGGAAAAGAAAATGAAAAAGTTTCTTTTCAAGTGGAAAAGGTCGTTGCCTATAAAAAAGACGAAGCACCATTGCGTGTGATATTTGGACCTAGTCAGCAGCCTAGGTTGAACCTTATAACATGTACAGGTGTATACAACAGGAAAAACAATGAGCATGAGAAACGGTTGGTCGTTTATGCGAAACGAATCAAACAATAAAAAGAGCAGAGACCATCTACTGAAGATGATTCTGCTCTTTATTTTTAACTATAACATCTGTTTAACGATCTTTTTCTTGATCAATCACCATTCAACATGCCGAACACGCCTTTAGCTAGGCTACCTTCATCGCTCGATCCGCCTCTATGCGGAGCTGCAGCAAACACACGACTTGCTAAACGGCTGAACGGAAGTGATTGGATCCAAACCGTTCCCGGTCCTCTTAATGTGGCAAAGAACAAGCCCTCACCACCAAAAAGTGCTGTTTTCACACCTTTTACCATCTCGATATTATAATCAACACCACTCGTCATCGCGACTAAACATCCTGTATCTACACGCAACACTTCGCCAGGTGCCAATTCTTTTTTGTGAATCGTTCCACCGGCATGGACGAATGCCATCCCATCTCCTTCAAGCTTCTGCATGATAAAGCCTTCACCACCGAAGAATCCGGCACCAATTTTACGTTGAAATTCTATGCCAACAGAAACCCCTTTTGCAGCAGCTAGAAAAGCATCTTTTTGGCAGATCACTTTACCACCGAGTTCACTTAAGTCCATCGGAATGATTTTTCCAGGATAAGGAGAGGCAAAAGACACGTGTTTCTTACCGTGCTCTTCATTCGTAAACGTTGTCATGAATAGACTTTCACCAGTTAGAACCCGCTTGCCGGCATTGAACAGTTTGCCCATTAACCCGCTTCCACCTGCTGAACCTGAACCATCTCCGAATATTGTCTCCATCTCGATACCGTCTTCCATCATCATTAAAGCACCAGCTTCAGCAATCACGGTTTCTTTCGGATCTAACTCTACCTCGACAAACTGCATGTCATCCCCGTAAATTTTATAATCGATCTCGTGGTTGTTCATGTTCTTTTCCCCCAATAGTAATTATTCATGAAAGTACTTAATCAATAACCCACATTAAAATACGCATCACAATTCTATTAAGTTTCAAAGGTTTAGAAATTTTTTACCGTTCTGCAGAAGTCCACAGGATCAAGCGATAAATAAGATAAACACCAAGATAAGAGCCTGCGACTAAAAAGAACGGATTTAATAAGACTCCATGGATGTTTGTCATGAATACGGTGTTATCGTGAATGATTTGCTGAATGGCGATAGCTGCCAGATCACCAAATATAAGCGCGGCAATAATGGCAATTACATTAAATAATAGACGGCTTTTTGGCCAAACAGTTTGCAGCCAAAACATGCCGACTGGGACTAACAGACTCCCAACAAGTATCAATAGTTTCATAAAAAAATCACCTCAATAGCATTTTGCACAACATTGGAGGTGATTAAGCAGAATCTTTATTTTAGGAGTTTATTCAAAATGCCTTTTTCAAGCCACTTCCACGGCAAAACAGATTTTAGAAACAAACTCACTCTTACGCCTTTTCCAATGGGATAACGCAGTTTAGGTGTTTTTGTGGAGGTTGCAATCTCTGTCACCAGTTTCGCCACATCAAGCGGATCGCCATGAGTTCCTTTACCTCTTTCAATATTCTTTAATAGGGATTCCATATAAAAGTGGTAAGGAGATTCGGAGTTGATGGTCATGTTGTCGATGGAAGACCAGATGTTAGTTTGATAAGATCCAGGTTCAATAAGAACAACATCTATACCGAACGGTCGCAGTTCAAGACGCAAACTTTCACTGTATCCTTCTAATGCGTGCTTTGATGCTGTATAAGGTGATAGACCAGGAAAACCAAATTTTCCAGAGATGCTGCTCATATTAATGATGCGTCCTCGCTTGTTTTTACGCATGAAGGGAAGAACGGTTTGCGTAATCGCCATAACACCAAACACATTTGTTTCAAACTGAAGACGATATTCATCGATTGAAAGTTCTTCCGAAAAACCGCCAAGTGCAAATCCCGCATTATTTACTAAAACATCAATGCTAGGAAACTCTTTGATGAAGTCATTAAAAGTACAAATAGATTCTGTTGATGTCACGTCCAGAGCATGAAGATGAATCTGGTCACTTATTTTGTTTTCGTCTGCCAACTTTAATAGAGATTCTGCACGACCGATATTTCGCATCGTACTTATTACGTAGAAACCGGACTTCGCAAGTTCGATAGCGCAATGCATACCAAATCCGCTAGACGTGCCGGTTACTATAGCTGTTTTCCTGTTCATTTCATTCTCCTCATCATGAAAAAAGTTCGTTAGGTTATGTACTTAACGTAAACGAACTTTTCGAAGCTATCAACTATTTATAAGGTTTGTGAGGGTTCTTATCTCGATAGTTATATAGGACGTAAATAAAACTTGAGTAAGATCCGACTGCAGCTAATCCATAGACGATTCCCATTACGATTCCAGTCCATAGACTATGCGGATGCGCAATTAAAACAGATATAATTAAGCCTAGCATACAGGCGATCGTTGGTATCCAAGCAGAGATATAGTGAAAGAAAATCTTGAGGATTTCAATCATGATGATGATGGCGGGTATAGCAATCAATGCATCCCAAAAGTTAGTAAGAATGAACGGAAACTCCAAATAGATGCCTCCTTACCCTTTTTTGCCCTTTATATACTCTATACAGAATACAATTATTCTTTCCTTCTATTTGTCCACAGTGTGCAAAAAATTGTTTGTTTCTTTTTTTATGTATTGAAAATCTTAAATTTTTTAAATATTACAATGTGTAATTTATCATACATTTTGCCGAAAATTGTTAAGCCGCTGTAATCCCCTTACAATGTCTTTGTCATGTCAGCCTGTTAGTATGGGACAGGTCAGATTAAATGAAGAAAAGGGGATGTTACTTTGAAAAAAGCAGCAGCAGGATTAGCAATAGCAGGTATCGTGGCGTTTAATCCGATTGTAGGTGAAGCCGCTCTTGGAGATCAAACGCTGAAACCTGGGACGCAGCATTCAGATGTACAAGACCTCCAACAAACATTAGACAAAAAAGGATATTTTTCATATAGCAAAACAACCGATTATTATGGTAATTATACAACAGATGCCGTAAAGAAATTCCAAGCTGAAAAAGGAATCACAGTGGATGGTATCGCTGGTGATGAAACATTTAAATCGCTAGGAATTGATGCTACAGAAAGTAATTCTTCAATCGTCGAAGTGGCTAAAAAATACGAAGGAACACCTTATCAGTGGGGTGGAGAATCACCGGACGGTTTTGATTGCAGTGGATACTTACAATATATCTTTGATGAAGCAGAGAATGTTGAGTTGCCTCGTACAGTCGATGACATTTATGCAAAAGGGACAAAAGTTGATTCACCAGCAGTGGGCGATATCGTATTCTTTAATCTAGAGGGAGACGGTCCGAGCCATGCTGGAGTGTATATCGGAAACGACCAATTTGTACATGCTTCATCTTCAAAAGGGGTAACAACAGCGGAGCTTAACGGCTCTTACTGGTCAGAAAACTATATTGGAGCAAAAAGTTACGAATAAAACGACCAATCAAAAACACCTCAATTTTTTGAGGTGTTTTTGTTGTATTTCTGTTTCCTTCTGTTTACTCGTCTTCTTCAACCTCGCCAGAACGATTTGTTTGTTGAGGAAGCGTATCCCAGAAACTAGCATCCGTGGTGTTGATTGAACCATCTGAAATGGCACGAACCGCAGCATCTAATGTTATAACGGTCTGTTTGATCAAATAGCCATTGCTTTTTTGTCCAAGAGCATAATCTTCTCTATAGTGGTCAGACATTCCGCGCATTTCAAATAGAAGAGTAGAAATGTCATAACGAACTGCAGCACCATTACGTCCGATGTTTTCACCAGAACCACCATCGTACTTTCCGATATGCCCCCATCCAGTATGATGAATAGCATTAAATACAACAGCACCTAATCGTTTAGATTTTTCAACGACTTCTGGCTTTACTTTTGCATTAGTAGGATAAAGCATAGATCCCGAAACTAGTTGACCTTCTGTTTCGCTTAGCGTTCCTTGGTGATGTAAATCTATCATGTAATCAATGTTATATTTAGCGAACACATTTTCATGGAGTACACGTGCTTCAGGCTCCATTTCACTAGTTGGCTTATCATGTTCGCGGTTTAAGTCGACTTCATTGGCATTATAACGAGTCAGGTGACGGTCACCATCCGCTAAATAATCTTCCAGAGAAAAGTTTACATCGCCCATTGCACCATCAGCGTTAAGCATCGGTATGACTAAAACATTTACATTGTTCAACAAACCTTTTGTTTTATTCGTACCAAGATGTTTCATAAACTCCAACGCACCTTCTGTTGTAAGTTGCTCGTTACCATGTTGTTGAGTCAAGAAAAGGATGGTGGGATTACTTGGATTAGATATGTACTTGGCCATATAGATATCTCGCCCTTTTACCGTTTGACCGATCACTTCAAGCTTCATTGCATCTTGTTTAGCATCAAGTGTTTTTAACGTATCAACAAGTTCTTCGTAAGTATGTAGAATAGAAGTTTGTATTGAGCCATTTCCTGTACCTGGGCCATTTCCAACAGCTTGTGCAGGTGAAGAAGCAGCATTTAGAGCACTAAAAGCCATTAAGCCGGTCAACGTAACCGAAAGAACTTTTCTTTTTACTTTCAAAGTAATACCTCCATAGTTCGAATTTTTAAAAAGTTTTCTATAAATTAAGTTTACAGTATGCTGGGTTGGAAATTAATAGAGGGTACTACCTATCTTAAAGAATACGAATGAGGATATAGTTGTGGGGAATTAGAGGTGATGAAGGTAATAAGTAGGATATGATACATGATTTAAATAAAAAAAGGAGAGATTGTTTATCTCCCCGTAACTTGTTCTTTTATATGCCTCTGAATGGATTGAACTTTTTGTTTTTCTTGACGGCTCCCGCCAAACTTAAACACGATAACCCCACCGATAATGACGAGGACCCCTAAAAGCTGCTGAGAAGTAAACGGAATCTTCTCAAGACCGAACAAACCGAGCGAATCCCACATGAGGGCAGAGCCGAGTTGTGACGTTAGAACGATAGAGATCGCGAATGTTGGACCAAGTAGCTTTGTGCCTTGAACTAAACAAACAACAACACCGACCCCGATTAATCCACTAAACCAAAACCAAGTTTCCATATTCTTGAGGACAAATAATTCTTTTCCTTCAAAAACAACACCTAGTGTCATTGACGCTAGAAAGCCTAATCCCAGAACAAGAGCTGTAGTGGACCATGTTCCGGCATGGTCATTGACTCGTGTGTTAAATATATTTTGCAGACCCACAAGTACGCCTGCCATCATTGCAAAGAGTAAGCCGATAAGCATATTGAACGCTCCTTTTATTTTTCGTAAATATTTCGATGATTGGCTAGTTCACTTAAGCCTTCTCGATTCTTCACTTCTATAAAACCTTTATGTCGTTCCACAAGCCCTTCTTTTGAGAGTTGTTGGATGACACGGTTTAGGTGTCGATAGCTTGTTCCGATTAAGTTTGCGGCATCTATAAGATGACTCGTACTCAGTTTGCCACTATACAACGCATCTCCTTCATCGAAACAAACCGATAGAAGATAGCTCGCAAAACGCACTTCAACCGGATACAGAAGGTTAAAGCTTAAGGAACTTGATTTTACGTAAAACTTCTTAGTAATCACGTTCAACAGAAACTTTAAGAGCGGGGTATGATCGCTTGCAAACTTTTTTAACCAGCGGTGATGAATCGCGATCATATGTACTTCAGAAACCGCCTCAACGGTATTGATAAAGTCCGTTCCTTGCACATATTCAATATCTCCGACAACATCCAAAGGTGTTTTAAATGAAAGAATGAGTGTTCTGCCTTCAGGTGAAGTGTTGAAGATCTTGAGTTTTCCTTTTACTAACAAGTATAGATGGTTATAAGGATCACCTTGAGTACAGATCAATTCACCATGATTATAGCTATATAAAGTTAGATGTGGTAGAAGTTCATCGTTTAGTATAGGTTTGATTTCAAAGGTTTCTAAATAGTGCTGTAGCAGCTCAGAATCTTGAATTTCTCTCATTGTTTAATCACCTCATCCCAAACTTCTTTAAAATTTCAAAATGACAACGCCTGCGATCATCATCGCAATTCCAATAAATTGTGGAACTTGCATCTCTTTCTTCAATACACCAAACCAGCCTTTGCCATCGATTAAAAATGTGATCGCTAGCTGCGAGATTAAGATTACGGCGATCGTAAGCGTCACGCCAATTGAATGGATCCCATAAATATTTCCATAGATTACGACTGCAGCAAAGGATCCTCCTGTTAGATAAATTGGTGGCACATTTTTAAATTGTTTCCATTTTTGATCTTTAACGATCACTACGATTAGAATGGCTGCGATAAAACCAGTCAATTGAGTAATCGTCGCTGCTTGCCAAGACCCGATATTCTGGCTGATTCGTGCGTTCGCGACCCCTTGGAGTGTAATAAAAGCACCAGCTAAAAAAGCAAATATGATTCCTTTCATGTCATCACTTCCCATTAAAAATTCTATAATCATTAAAGAATAGAAGTAGATCTGTTGGGAAGGACATATGTCCTGAAATGTTAAAATGGATGTTATCAACATGATAGTTATATGATGAAATGGTGCTTTTCCTTTTCTCTTTTACATATTTCGTTTAAAATAAAAAGCTGCACGACAATCTCTATGAAAGAGGTAAGAATATGAACCGATTAAAAAGTTTAACAAATAAAAATAAAAACAATGAACAATCAGCAGAATTTAAAAATCGTGAAAGTTGGTTAAAGATAATTATCATTGGTGCTTTCGCTTTATTGATCTTTTATAAGATTGCAACAGCGCCATTCGTATTCCGCTTTTCAGACTTTATCTCGGTATTTAGCTCGTTGTTTGCTATATCGATTTCACTCATTTATTTTAACAAAGTCAGCAAGTTAGAAAAGACGATAGAATCACTTACATCCAAAGAGCGAGTGAGTCAAACGTATGAGAAAAATCCAGCAGTTGCTGTTGTCGAAGAAGAGCCAGATCAAGAACAATTGGAACTTTTTGAAGAGAAAGAAGAAAGAATACTTGTATCTGAAGAGGTAGAAGAATCAACTGAGGAAAACGAGGAAGAAATAGAAGAAGAGAAAGAAGAAGAGAAAGAAGAAGAGAAAGAAATCATAGATGAAGAAGAAATGTGGAAAACTCAGCGTATAAAGGAAGAAGAACTAGCAAAAATCGAGATGGATAAGACACAAATCTATAACGAACTGTTCTCTCGTGCTCAGTTAAGTAAAGAAGAGATGACATATTTTAACGAGAAGATCAGAGAGAAAGAAACAGAAAGCTTCAACACGAAACAAGAGTTGAATCAATTTAAAGATCGCATTCAAAATGTGTTTAAGAAAACACCGCAATTTTTCCAAAAAAGAGATTCTCGAATTGAAGGAATCGTTCGTATGATGAATCCTGTCACGCTCAAAAACGTATCTCTTGAAGACCTGAATCAACGTATGGATCAAGTGATCGACGTTATTCCAGAAGAAACACTCAACTCCTTAATAAGAGACGGATTGTTGGATGACACATATCACCTGACACGCTCTGGTTATCGTGAATTCATGCATGTAAGTAAAACTTTTCAATAAAATATGAAATAACAATGGTGTGCCTTTGGATAAGGGCACACCATTTTGTATACATGTAAGCTTTAGACGGACAGAAGTTACCATTTGTTCTTCCTGAACGGAACATAAGAAATAAGAATAAATAATTTCACGGTAATGCCAATTATTTTCACGGTAATCAACAATAATTTCACGGTAACCAACAATATATTCACGGATAAAATAATTTAAACGATTTTCGACAAATCTACCTAAATTCTTCAAGCCACCATATTTCTCAAACCATTATTTCGCAAAAAGATGGTTGCCGATCTTCGTAACGGAGGTTCTTGAGAAGATCCACGTGTTTGTTGCAAGTTCAGGGTTGTAATAATAAACAGATCCATACGTAGGATCCCAGCCTTTCATCGCATCAAATACTGCACGATAAGCATAGCTGGAAGGCTGTAAATGATATTGTCCATCATGAACGGCCGTAAAAGCGTTCGTTTGATGAATAACACTACTTACATTGTTGGGGAATGCAGGATCTTCTAGACGATTTAATATGACAGCCGCAACGGAAACTTTTCCTATATAGGATTCGCCACGGGCTTCACCATGTACAACACGAGCCATCTGTTCAACATCTTGTAACATTAAAAAAGTTGCGGGACCGGCAACACCATCTGCAGAAAGATTTGTTTCATACTGAAAGTTAGTAACAGCTCTCTCGGTAATAGGGCCATAATAACCTGTCACGGGTCCATAGAATAAACCAAGTGCTTTCAGCTTTTCTTGTAGGATCGATACCTCATAACCCTGACTTCCTGCAGTTAATAGTCCATGAGCTTGCACTTTTGTTGGAACGAATAGAAAAGTTACAACCACCAACAAGAGTACCAACTTGCTAAGTAGATTACTCATCGTATAACTCCCTCCCTATCTTGATTTCTATATATTATCAATAAAGGATGATTTAGACATGAAGCACATTCTCTATTTTTAATGTGTAGACATACACCTCAAAAGTAGGGAATTATGACAATTCGTGTTACAAAATGACTAACTCGTCATCCGTTGCGTTTTATTGTAGAACGTAAGGGTATACAAATGAATTGGATATGAATCTTTGTTACAAAAAATAAAACCCATTTAGCACGTGTTAAACGGATGGAATCATTCACAATGAGAGGTATCAGGAAAAAAACCTGGATACTTGCTGTAGAGTTCTTTGTATTCATTTGGGTATTGCGTTCTGAGAAAGTGGATATAACAGAGGATCCTATGGTTTTGGATGTATCGCCTGTTCTTAAAATTAAGTTGGTATTCTTGTCCGATCGGAAGATTTAATAGAGGCTTATTCTTAAAAAAGAGAGGAGTCATGCAATTTGAGATGGCATCGTGTACATTGACAACGCGAATGCTGTTCTTTACTTCTTCATAAAACTTTTTTGTGAAATCTTCATCAGCGATTGGTAAACTTGCAAAACTATAGAGAATAGGATTAAGAAAATTCGTATTCACTGCTGCATCTAATGTAAAAAGTGCTGCAAGGCTGCCGCCAAGACTATGACCTGTTACGAGGAGCTTTTTTTGATTAGAATAGAGCTGTTTGATATCAGCCAACAGAGCATCTCGAAACGTACTGTAAATTTTAGTGATTCCACGGTGAGTTAACCCGCTATCTGTAACATAGGTATAGGGAACTTGAGCTACATCGAGATAGGAACTTACATTATCCATGGTCTTCGTTCCCCTAAAAGCGACTACTAGGAAATCTTCTGACTCAGCAATAAAACCAAATATCTCTCCTGAATCTGTAATAATTTCATGTTTCATCTGATAATGACTTGGTAATTCTATCGTACAAAGTTCGTGGACGATATAAGCTTTGTAAGACATCACTGCCAAGAACAGAGCCATTTCTGCATCAAAGACGAATAACTCTTTTTTATTTTTCATACACATCACATCCTTCACTCATCCGATTTAATAGTATATGAGAGAAGGGGTGGACAAGTATAGACGTGTACACTGAGAGAACTAACTATTTTTCTTAATTGTTTATTGAACGGGAAGATGGATACATACTAGTTGGGAGTATCGATATCAAGAGGGAGAGGAGCTCCATGATGACCAAGATTGTGCTTAGTTTCATATTCGCGATCGGATTCGCTATTGTTCATTTATGTTCAAAGTACTTGAGTTATATAAATAAATCTCTTCAAAGTAAGTTTTTATCGTTTGCAGGAGGAGTAGCTGTTTCTTATGTTTTCCTTCATCTTCTACCCGATTTGAGTCACTACCAACAAAAGGTAGGGAAAAGGCTTAATCATGGAATTGGTCACTATTTGGAAGACCATATCTACTTAATTGCGGTGCTCGGTCTTGCCCTTTTTTATGGACTGGAGCGCTTAGTCAAGAATTCTAAAAAGAAACAAGGCGCACAGTCAAACTCTGAAGAAGTAGCTGTTTCTTCTGGTGTTTTCTGGGTACATATGGCATCATTCTTTCTTTACAATGCCGTTATTGGTTATTTACTCATAAGAGAAGAGTACGAGACGAAATGGGGGATGCTTTTCTTCTTTATGGCATTGAGCATTCACTTTGTCGCTAATGATTACGGCCTGAGAAAGGATCACAAACAAAAGTATGACAAGTATGGAAGAGTGTGGCTTACAGTTGCGATTTTAATCGGTTGGGGTATAGGGGCGATAACCGTAGTTCATGAACTGATCGTATCTATACTAGTTGCACTGTTAGCAGGAGGTATCATATTAAACGTTCTAAAAGAAGAACTGCCAGACGATCAGGAAAGCAGTTTTATAGCTTTTATAACAGGATTAGCTGGTTTTTCGGTACTCATGATGTTGGTATAAAATCATTAATCGTTCATTTTTTGGAAGAGTTCGTTTAGAGTTGTAAATAGTAGCTTTTCTTTTGATGTTAATGGTGACAGCGATGTGGAAATGATCTCGTTTTTCTTGATCAACAACCTATTGATTTCCTGTGAACCCGTCTCTGTTAAGGATACATATACTTTTCTTCGATCGGATTCTGTATATTGGCGGTTTACCATTTCTTTTTTTGCAAGCCGATCAATTATGATAGAAGTTGAAGCTGGGGTAGTGTCTATTCTTTCAGCGAGTTCGGTAACGGTTTGTGTATGGTTTTCAAGCAGATAGATCATGGTCTCGATTTGAAGGTAGTTTAGTTTTTCATCATGAAGAAATGACTCTTTAAAGTTTTTTACATATTTGATCAGTTCATCTATCTCATAGTTGTCGTTTTTAGTCATTATCATCATTCTCCTAAGTATTAAAGTAAGTAAAAGAAAAGACGACACTTCTTATTAAGTGCCGTCTCATTAAAATGGGTTTGATATCTATATCATTCTTCACATTGTTTACTCTTGTGCCTACTGTAACATAGGTGCATAGGTTGTTCAATTGGAATAAATGGATATTCACTCTGAAAAGGTGGTAACTACCCAACATTAGAAGATTTAGTTTCTCCATTCTTGTATTTTAAAAGAAGAAAGGAAACGCCAATCCCAAATAAGGTTAATAGGAGAGTTACTCCATAAATCGCATGAACCCCAGAAGCGATTATTTCTTGAAGTTGACCTAATTGGCTACTTGGAAGTTCACCACCATGTTCAAAAGAAGCATTGAGGTCAAGATTCTGTCCTGCTTTTTCAGCTTTAGAAATCGTGATTAGGTTAAAAATTGTACCGAACACAGCTGATCCGAGTGTTTGGCTGAATGTGTTGGTAAACGTATTAGATGCCACTGCTACCCCGCGTTTGTTCGAGGGTACAGAAGCTTGGATAATAAGCATGTAAATAGGTGTGATAAGCCCCATCCCAAGTCCTAAAATACCCGATGCCACATAGATTAAGTAGGTTGGAGAATGAGCGTCTAACAGATAGAAAAGCAGTGAGGCCGCACTTACGACGCTAATCCCAAGAGTAATAATCCAATTGTCCTTTAACCGTCCGACTAAGTTCCCCGCAACGAGTGAACCTAGTGTCCACATGACTGGAAGTGGCATGAGAACAAAACCAGCTTGTGTAGCCGTTTTCCCCATCACACCTTGACTCCAGATTGGTAGATAGATCGTGATACAGATGACAACAGCACCAGAGATCAATGTGAGTGAGTTGACGATCAGCACGCTTTTATTAGTGAAAAGGTTAAGAGGGATGAGTGGTTCAGGTGATCTTTTTTCAATATAAACAAACAGTCCATAAAGCAGGATCGCCGTTGCAAATAGCCCAATAATGATAGGATTACTCCAATCCTGTGTTTGACTTCCTGTTAACAGGGCATAAAGAAAAGCGATCGTACCAAGAGAAAACGTAACAGCTCCCCAATAATCGATATAAGGCTTTCCTTTTGTAAGGTTTTCTTTGTAGTTCGCTGCGAGCATAAAGAAAGCAAGAAGTCCGAACGGAATATTTAAGAAAAATATATATCGCCAGGACAGCGTATCAACAAGAAAACCGCCTGCTAGAGGTCCTAAAACACCAGCTACTCCCCAAACGGCCGAGATCCAGCCTTGTGCTTTCGCTCTTTCTTTTGCTTCAGCATACAGGTCTCCGATGATTGTCATCGTGATCGGCATAACTGCACCAGCCCCAAGTCCTTGAATCGCGCGATAGAAAATAAGTTGTTCCATGGTCATAGCAATTCCACAAAGAGCAGATCCAATTAAAAAAAGAACGATCCCCGCAAGAATTACCTTTTTTCGGCCAAATAAATCAGCCAGCTTTCCGTAGATTGGTGTCGAAACCGCTGTTGCAAGCATATACACCGCGTATACCCAACTTACAAGTTCAATGCCAGAAAGATCACTTGTAATACGTGGAATGGCAGTGCTCACAATCGTACCTTCCATTGCAGCCAGAACAGTAACAAGCAATAAAGCGGTCATAATTTGTTTTCTCATATCTGTCCTCCTTGGCATTAAAAGAATGCTAAATCATAAGTAGTTCACTTCGTTAAATGAATAATAAAAAAAGAGGTCAACCAAGAAAATAGTTTATCACTTCATTGGAGGATTAGCTATCTTGAGGTATTGCTGGAAGGGGGAAGGAGTAGACGTGAAGCTGAATCGGACAGATTATGTACTAGATTGGACAGATTCCGCTTTAGATCGGACAGATTATCTCACACTTTGGACAGATTATCCTCTAGAACGGACAGATTATCGTCTAGATTGGACAGATTACGATTATAATCGGATAAATTATGACTGAAGAGGTAAACGGCTGATCGAGTTTGTTATACTTTTACTAGGTGATATTAATGTTTTTAAAAAGAATTAAGCTTTTGCATGATGATATTCATTCATTTAAAGAGTATCCGTTCTCTATTCCTGTAATCAGCAATCTTGATGAGATACATCTGAAAAAGAACGTAACTTTTTTTGTAGGAGAGAACGGAACAGGGAAATCGACGCTTTTAGAAGCGATCGCGGACAAGTGCGACTTTCATACAGCTGGCGGTAGTCGAAACAATATGTACGATGTGTATGCTTCAGGTTCTGAGCTGGGGAATTATGTTCGGCTTTCGTGGTTGCCGAAAGTATCGAACGGGTTCTTTTTACGTGCTGAATCGTTCTACAGCTTTGCTACTCATCTTGAAGAAGTGGACGATACAGGATTCCGAGACTACGGAGGCCGGTCTCTTCACAAACAATCTCATGGTGAATCCTTTCTGTCATTGTTTTTGAATCGCTTTAAAGGGAAAGCGATCTATTTACTAGACGAACCTGAGGCAGCACTTTCTCCTTCAAGACAGCTCACTTTTTTGAAGATTATGCATGATCTAACCACACAAGGCGATACGCAGTTTATCATTGCTACTCATTCTCCCATCTTATTAGGTTATCCGAACGCTGACATCCTAAGTTTTGATGACGAAAAGATTTCTTCCATAGACTATGAATCTACAGACCATTTCCAAGTCACCAAGTACTTTTTAAATAATAGAGAGAAGTTGATCAAAGAGCTTCTTAAAGGCGATGAGTAAATGTTGAAAGGAGAACTAGCATTTATGTATCTAGTTCTCTATTTGTCGTTAAGTCGAATGGATCATAGATCATTACAAAAGTAGAGAAGGGGATTTCATCACTCGTAATCTCTTCAACGAGTGAAAAACCTAAGTGCGTATAGATTCTCACGTTTTGAATCGTTTCTGTTTGCAGCAAACAAAAAGTTCTTTTCTGGTTGGTTTCTGCAACAGCTGCCCTCATCATAGTAGTCATGTGACCTTGATGTCGGTGGGTTGGATCTACGCATACGGAATCAACCAACAGAAAGTGTTCATAGTTACTCTTATAATAGTAAAGTTTGCTGTTGGATGATTGTAAAAGACTCGCTTTTCTGAGGAAATCGATTAAAGGTAATTGTATGAGAACACCGGGTAGGCGAAAGGTGCATGAAAGAGCAGCAAGTATTAATTTTCCTATCTTTGTTTTCTCTCCGTGCTGAGATACACAAAAGAGTCCCTCTACATGATCAGACGTTACATACAATGAGCCGTTAGATTGCAGAATTCGAAGGACCATAGGGAAGACAGAACGTAAAATTTTTCTTCTTTTCTTCGGGATAGGAAAAAAATACACAAACATCGGATTATCAATAAACGACTCCGTTAGAACTTCAGTTGCTTTTTTGAGGTGTTTTTTTTGTAGTTTTTTTAAGTGGTCATACATGAAGTAAACTCCCTCCGATGATGAAGCCCATTGATATGTCCCCTAGTCAAGCATCACTCAAATAAATATCATTTACTGTGAAAAAACCAACTTCTATGTTAAGTTATGTGAATATTCTAAAAAGGTGGTTGAAAGATGATTAATTATGATGGAAAAGTATTTGTTTCTGTTCAAAACTCTTCAAACGGTGAAGTATCCTCACAAACAACCTTTCACTACAAACAAGAGGGAAACATCGTGACAGCTTCCTACGAGGGTGGAGAAATCTTAAAAGGCACGTTAATCGGAATAGCTAATGAAGATGGGAGCTTGAACTTCAGATACAATCATGTGAACACGTCTGATGAAATAAAAGGTGGGGCATGTGTTTCTCAACCTGAGATCTTAAGTGATGGAAGGATTAGATTGTATGAAAAATGGAGATGGGCTGAGGGGAGCTCTGGTGAATCCACAATTGAAGAAGTAAGATAACTACCTGTTATATGTTCATCCTGTTATAATGGGATTTTTTAAGTATTTTTACATTCTAACAGCGCAACAAAACTCGAAAATAATAAATAAATGTTGAAAAAAGTGATCCGAACTGAAAAACCTCCCGTTATCTAGATAAGAAAGTTAGCTAACTTCAAAAATTTCTAGAGACAAGGGAGAGAACTTATAATGAACTTGAAAAAATTAATCGTACCCGCATTAAGCGTATCCTTACTAATTCCTACTGCTGGAAATGTACAAGCAGCTGAGAAACCAACGGTGAACACTCCAGCTTCTCAGTTAAGAGCTGACTTGGATTATCTATTATCTGAACACTTTGTCTTAGCCGTTACAGCTATGACCAAATCATACGATGGAGCTAAAGATGCTGAGGCAGCAAACAAAGCTCTAGATCAGAACGCTCTAGATATGACACCTGCAATTGCATCTGTATATGGTGAAGAAGGAGCAGCTGAATTCGAAAGAATCTTTAGAGAACATAACAACTACACAGATGATCTTGTAAATGCAGCGAAAGATAAAGATAAAAATGCTCGAGCAGATGCTGAAAAAGAAGTAGCGGAATTCGTTGAGGAGTTCTCCACTTTCTTAAGTACAGCAACAGAAGGTAAACTTCCAAAAGAAGCTGCCACAGAAGCAGTAAAAGTGCACGAAGCTCAAGTGTTAGAAGTTTTTGATAATTACGTGGAAGGCGATTATAAAGAAGCAAACGAAACATTCCGTGAAGGATATAAACACATGTATGTAATCAGTGATGCTTTATCAGGAGCTATTACTACACAGATGCCTGAAAAATTTGAGAATACGAAATCCGATACTCCTGCAGCAGATCTTCGTTCGGCATTAAACAGCTTAGCTGCAGAACACTTTGCGCTAGCAGCTACAGGTATGCAAAAAGGATTTGATCAGAAAGAAGACTATGATTTTGTAAGCTGGGCTGAAGATGCTCATACAGCTGATTTCAAAGCAGCTATCGCTTCTATCTATGGTGAAGAAGGAGCAGCTCAGTTTGAAAAGGTATGGCAAGGAAACCATATTAATGCACAATCCGAAATCGTTGCAGCAACACTAGAAGGTGACGAAGCAAAAGCAAAAGAAGCAAAAGCAAAACTTGATCAGTTTGCGATGGATTTTGGTGCATTCTTAGGAGCGGCAACGGCTGAAAACTTGCCAGCTGCTGATGCTGAAAAAGCAATTAAAGCCCATGAAGACTTAGTGAGACAAACATTTGATCAATACGTTGCAGGAGATTATGATGCATCATACGCATCATTCCGTGAAGGGTACAAATATATGTTTGGTGTAGGTCAAGCGTTGGGTGGCGCGATTGTAACTCAAATGCCAGATAAGTTTGCAGGAAGTGAAATGCCATCAGATATGCCGAAAACAGGATTCGGTGGTGCAAGTGATTCAACATCCACTTCTGCGATTGCTCTAACTGGTCTAGGATCACTATTAGCAATCTCAGCACTGTTCTTATTCAGAAGAAAATCTATGAACCAATAATAAAACCACATAAGAAGAGGGGGGAAACCTCTCTTCTTTTTTTATAAAAGAGGTGCATTGTTCACATGAAAAAAATTATCTTTCTCTCCATCTGCAGTCTGATTTGTTTTGTCCTGGCAGCTTACAATTATGGAATCTTTCCATCTCAAGCATCTCCATTACAAAAAGAATCCCAAACCGGAGAGCTTAAAAAATCCATATTGGATGATACAACACAAGCATCTGAGGATAATAAGAGCCCTTTAACAAAAGAGTTCACTCTTTTGAAGTCCGAAGTAAAAAAGCTGACTGAAGCTCAAGCAAAAGAATCTGCGGAAAAGAAAGGTATCATCCCAGTCCAAATTGAGATTCCATCAATCGATGTGAAGGCACCAATCGAACAGGTAGGAATTTTAGAAAACGGACAAATGGGTGTACCAGAAGATATCAATAGCGTTGGTTGGTTCGAACCGGGCGCAAAACCTGGTGGCAGGGGAAGCTCAGTTTTGGCAGGACATGTTGATAGCAAAACGGGGCCGGCTATTTTCTTTAATCTTAAGAATCTAAAGCAGGGTGATGAAATCATAGTAACGGATAAAAATGGGGCAGCACTTACTTTTGTGGTTAAAAAACAAAAAAGCTATCAAAGAAACTCAGCTCCAATTAATGAGATCTTCCAAACTTCTAGTGGTCAAAACTTAAATCTGATTACTTGCTCAGGTGTTTTTGATCGAAAAGAAGGAACACACGAAGAAAGACTTGTTGTATTTGCTGAGTTACAGCAAGAAAAAGTTAAAGAACCAGTTACACCTCCTGAAGCTCCAGACAATGTGGAAGTGAACGGAAGCTTTGTGACTTGGCACGCGGTTCGTAAGGATAATATTGTTGGTTACAGAATTTATAGAAGTGAAAAGAAAGACGGAAAATACGAACAAGTCGGAAGTATTTCTGCTCACGAAAGAAAGAATTATACAGATCAAAATGCAGAAGAATACTTTTACTATGTAACATCGATTGATACTTTAGGAACAGAATCAAAACCTTCCAATATCTCTAAGGTTAAATAAATCTATTAAACTTTTGGCACTGCAGCATTTTGCAGTGCTTTTTTGTGTTTCACTCTTTTGTGATATAGAAAAAATTATAAGGATATCCAATATGGGGCTTTATTTATTATATATTGACTCATTTTATAGAGTGATGATAGTATATAAAAATCAAATCGTAATAATTACGATTTACAAAATTTTATATGGAGGTACGAGTGAAAGAGAGATTTGAATTACTACTATCTTTGAAAGTTACCGAGTATGAGATCAATGAACTTTCAAAGTTTGCCAAAGAATGTGATGAGTGTTACGAGTTATTAAAAGTAAAGCTGGATAGTCTTCACCATTTTATGACAGATCCGATAAACCTGCACCGATGGCAGGAATGGGGAGAAGACAAGGATATTATGTCACTGTCTGAAAAGCTCCGGGAAGCTTCTGTACAAGCACTCTGTGACATGGAAAAATATCAAAGTGTGCGTACATGTAACCATCAATTGAATGCAAGTGAATACATAACTACACTCTCTCAAACTGTGAAACATGAATTGGACGAATTACATATCAATGAGAACTCTAAGGTATTATTTATAGGTTCTGGAGCGTTTCCTATTTCTGCTCTCACGATCGCGAGTGAGAAGAATGCTGAAGTTCATTGTATAGACATTGATGAAGAAGCGGTCGAGATGGGAAGAAAAGTCTCTGAGATTACAGGCTTACAAGAAAACGTCAGATTCTCTAAATCTGTTCTAAACGACGTTCCCTTTGCCAAGAATACAACTCATGTCTTAATCGCTTCACTTGTCAGAAATAAATGGGAAGTACTGGATGAACTAAAGGATTTATTACAGCCTCATACAAAAGTGATTCTCAGATACGGAAACGGTTTAAAATCAATATTTAACTATTCGTTAGAAATGAACCTAACGAAAGACTGGAAACTGCAGAGCGTTAAACGAACAGGTGGTATTTATGACACGATGGTCTTAGAGAAGGTTAACGCATGAATGGAAGTAAAGGAAGTGAGGGAAACGTGGATACAAAAAGTTCTAAAGATCTCGGGAATATTCTAATAGCAGGAGTTGGACCAGCTGCCATCCAAACAGCTGTCCAGCTTTTCAATGCTGGCTTTAGTGAAAGAATAGGATTGTATAATCGGCCAGGTGCTCGTGCAGAACGGATTAAAAGAGAACTGAATCTAAATAAGTTTGAAATGGCTCTTACTATTCAGGGTAAAGAGGCAGAATTGACGACAAAGGTGGATTGTTTTTTGGATGACGTATCTCAACTATCTGATGAATGGGATACGGTTATTCTTGCAACTCCCTGTACGAGCTATGCAAACGTAATTGAGTCACTACAGACTGCTGATTTAAAGCGCGTAAGAACCATAGTTTTGCTAGCTCCCAACATCGGTTCAAACGATCTCGTGAAAAATTTGCTGTTAAAAGAAACAGTTGAAGTGATCAGCATGTCAACATATTTTGCTGCTACTAAATCTCTTAACTCTGCTATAAAGGCTCATACGAAGGCATATAAAAAACGTATTTATCTAGGTTCATCAAATCTTAAAAGCCGTATGGTAAATACACTGCAAGAATTTTTAAAATCAATGAATATCGATGGGGAGATCGTCGACCACCCTCTCGATGCAGAATGCAGAAATATAACAACATATGTGCATCCTGCTTTTTTCTTAAATAGATTTACTTTAAATGAAATATTCGGCCTTCATAGTAACGATAAGAAATATATGTATAAGTTGTTTCCTGAAGGTCCTATCACACCACAAAGAATAAGAATAATGGTGAGGCTCTGGAAAGAGATTGCTACATTAATGAATGAATTGGGAGCAAAACCGATCAATTTATTACAGTTTTTAAATGACGATAATTATCCAGTTCCAACAGAATGCATCCAAAGAGAGGACATTGATGATTTTTCAGAATACGAGGCGGTCAAACAGGAGTATCTGATGTATATACGCTATGCTTCTATTCTAATCGACCCATTTTCAGAGCCCGATCATGAGGGAAGATACTTTGAATTCTCAGCAGTTCCCTTTAAAAAAGCAGAAGAAGAAAATAAGGGAGTGTGGTCTATCCCCAGGATACCGTTTGAAGATTATCAAAAGTTGATCGTGATCCATGGACTTGCAGAGAATTCAGGAATTCCAATGCCTGAGATGAAAAGACTCATCAAAAGTTTCGAATCAGAGTGTGAGCAGATTGAATCTCTGTTAGGAATAAAAGAGTCAATAATCGAAGCAAGAAGAGAATCTTCCTTGGGAGAAGTAACAAACATCATGAAGGAAAGAAAGAGGCAATTACAATGAAGAACGGTGTTTGGCTCGCCATTCTGTCTTCCTTTATTTTCAGTATTATGAACGCTCTCGTTAAGGCAGTAAGTTTAACGATTCCTTATTCAGAAAGTGTATTCTTTAGAAGTTTGATAGGCACAATTATCATCTTTATTATTATGAAAAAGAAAAAGGTAGCCTTTTCAAAAACGGGTGTACCGATGCTTATGGTTCGAGGAGTCTTTGGGGCGTTGTATCTTTTAGCTTATTTTTATACAATCGCTAAAATACCGTTAGCAGATGCGAGTATTCTAGCTCATTTGTCTCCAATTTTTGCCGTAGTATTAGCAGGTTTGTTTTTAAAAGAAAAGCTAACGAAAACGCTTCTCTATATTCTTCCTGTCGTGTTAGCAGGGGCTTTCTTGCTGATTAAACCACAAGAATTCTCGTCCTATTCCATGTATGCGCTAATTGGTGTAGGAAGTGCTTTTTTCGCAGCTTGTGCAGCCACTTCTATACGCTATTTAAGCAGCAGACATCATGCTTATGAAATCGTATTTTATTTTCTCGCTACAGCAACAATAGTTAGTATACCTTTAATGTGGAACCAATTTGTAATACCTTCACCATTAGAACTGTTTTATCTGATCTGTATCGGAGTTGTATCTTTAGTAGGACAGCTATTCTTAACAAGTGCATTTACGCATGAAAATGTTATTGTTGTCGAGGTTACCCGTTACATTGGAATCGTCTTTAACGCTTTTTGGGGCTTTTTATTCTGGTCAGAGATTCCAGATGGTCAAACGATTCTAGGAGGTATGTTAATTATTGCTTCATGCATCTTCTTATCTCGTAGACGATCATTGGAAGCAAAGATAGATAAACTAAGGGTAAATAAATTAGTGATGAATACAAATGCTAAAAGGTAAGAGAAAACGCTCGGTCAAGAGCGTTTTCTTTTGTTAACTTGCAACCTTTTCTATTTTTGTATTGAGTGATTTTCTTCTAAACATATAAGTCGCGCTTATCAGCAAATAAATTCCTAATGTTACGCCAGTGATAATAACAGAAGTTGTGAGCACGATTCCGATTAGTATTGCAAATAAAGATAGAATCGCAACCCAAGTTGTATAAGGAAACCATTTTACATAATAACCCGATAACTGTTCATTGTTTTTTCTTGATTTCAAATGAGCGAAGGAAATGATCAACCAAATGAATAATACAGTATAGCCGAGTGAACCCATAAGATAGTTAAAGGTTTTGTCTCCTGCAAAAATAGAAATAAGTACACCTGCATATAGAGAAGCTGTACACATGAGAATAGCGATAAATGGAACTTTCTTAGATGAAAGTCGTGCGAAAATCCCAGGAACTCGACCGTCAACGGCTTGCGTATATAACACACGTGATGAACCGTATAAGCCTGAGTTCATCGATGAGATGATCGCAAGCAGAATCACACCATTCATTACATGATCAGCACCAGGAATTCCAATCATCTGAAACACCATAACAAAAGGACTTTCATTCACACCGTTTACTTGGTCCCAAGGAATTAAACCAACAATGATAAAGAACGGAAACAAGTAAAAGGCTATGATGCGAGTTAATGTACTGCGAACAGCTTTTGGTACTACTTTTTCTGGATTCTTCGTTTCAGCTAAGGTTACACCGATAATCTCCGTTCCACCATACGAGTAAATCACCACTAACATAGCTGTCATAAGACCGGCTGAACCGTTCGGGAAGAAACCTCCTTGATCTGTTAAGTTCGTGAAGTTCGGTGCAGCATGGCCACCAAACGATACGAATAAAAGCAAAAGTCCTGAAAGAATAAAGATGACGATGACACTGATCTTAATAAGGGCTAACCAATACTCCGTTTCAGCAAATATTTTAACGGATAACAGATTTACGATCGTAACGGCGATTGAGACTAAAAAAGCTAGCATCCAAATTGGGGTATCAGGAAACCAATATTGAAGAAAAATCGCTGCTACTACAGCTTCTGCCGCAATGTTTAACACCCACATCTTCCAATAGATCCAATCAAGAAAATAAGCGGGGAACATGCCTAATACGGATTGAACAAGGTCACGAAACGTTCGGGCACCACTGTTTTGAACAGCCATCTCTGCTAAACCTTGCATCACAAATAATAAGATGATTCCACCGATTAAATAGGCTAGAACAACGGAAGGACCTGCTGTATCAATAGCGGCACTGCTTCCTTTAAAAAGTCCCGCTCCGATACTGCCACCAAGAGCCATCATCATAATATGACGAGAAGTCATCGTTCGTTGTAAGTTCTCTGTGGTTTTTTTCATCTTCATAACCTCTCCTAAAGTGATATTAGAATCTATAAAACAAATAACAAAAAAAGGCTTACCATCTCTGATCTCAGTTGTGAGAAAAGAGACGATAAGCCTTTGGCTGACCGCGGTACCACTCTTGTTGATTCGTCATAGAATCCTGCTTGTAGAACCTGTTAACGAAGGTTAGTCGTCAAAACATAGAGAACGCGTTCTTTTTGTTTTGCTGCTCCAGGGCGAGTTCAAAGTTTTCGTAGACTGCGTTCCACCAACCCGCAGCTCTCTATACCACAAAAAGACTTTTACTACTCCCGTTCGTTGCTTTTATCAAAATGATTATTCAGAATAATATGGATTACTATAAAGGCTGTATCTTGGGCTTGTCAACACAAAAATTTTAAATGAAACAGCACAAGGCAGTATGAAAACGGTATCATTTATTCATTTTCTGAAGTTATTTCTAGCTGTTCTTAACATGTCATGAGGTGAAGAATCATAGATAAAAAAAGGGTGCAGAAGGTTTTGTAATCCCCCAGCACCATAACTTATTTCTTTATAGCTAGCTTTTGAAAATAATATTTTCCTACATGGTTCACTTGCGCATTAAAATCATTTCTTCCGTTTTCTTTAAACGAAGGACCACAGCTAGAAGAAGTTACTTGAATAACAGAATACTTAATGTCTTCACCGTTTTTGCCGGAAAAACCACCGTTCGATCCAAGACTGATACACTGATCGTTGATTTCTTTTCGTTTTCCGTTTTTATCAACGTAATAATATTTATCATTCACAACCCCATAGATCATATCCTTCGTTGACGTGAATGAAACGCCATACTGACTGATCTCCGTATCTTTTAACACATCCAAAGTTTTCTCTTTAACTGGAATAACCGTATAATCATCTTCTTTTTTTAACGGGGGTTCGTCAGGCATGTTATAAAACGTAAAAATAGAGCCTTCAAAACCTTCTGGAATCAAAAAGATATTGTTTGTAGTCTCTTGTTTATTAAAGCTACAGCCTGCTAAAAACAATAGGGATATCGCAACAATTATATATTTTTTCAATCGCATTCACTCTTTCAATTCATTTTCTTTATTGTATCATTGTATCCAAAATTCCAATAACAACTAACAAGCTTTCCACAGAATTGTAACGAGTTAAACAAATTTTTCCAAAATATAACCTTTATTATTCCTTCTTTTTGTATAATGAAAAAGATAGATTAGAAAATGGGGGATAAAGATAATGGCGACATTGTTTCAAAGCAACACAATCGTAGAAGGAACCGAATTGTTAGCACTCTTAACTTCTATAAATAACAAAGAAAAGACATGGGAAGATGTGGATCAGGAAGTTGTTTTGGATGCTATGATCCTTCATATTGGGTCACCAAATAGTGATCTGAGAGAGATGGTTTACCGATCGTTTTATATGTCAATTATCCACAATCAGCTCGACTACGAGACAGTAAAGAAACTTCTAGATTATAGTTTAAAACACCTTTTATTTAAAGGAATAGGCGAAAGTGGGACAGATTCTGTTTTCACACGAGCTTTCACGACGATATTAATCGCTGTAATTATCCATAAAGATATTGAAGTGAACTTTCTTTCAAAAGAAACACTTATTGAAGTGAAAAATGAAATCAAAAAGTACATAGAATTGGAACGAGATGTTAGGGGTTATGTACCCGTAAAAGGTTGGGCACACAGCATTGCTCATGTGGCGGATACGTGCGATGAACTGATCAAAAGTGAAAAAATTGCTGAAGTTGAATACTTTTCTATCGTCGAAGTGCTTTTGAAAAAATATTGTACGACACCGAATGGTTTTTTGCATGGAGAAGATGAGCGCGTTGTTACAGCTGTTCTTGCCATGCTGAAAAAAGAGGTTGGATTAGAAGAATTAAACCAATTTGTTGAAAGTATTCCCGGTCTTTTAAAATCTCAAAAAGAAGAATTGTCATCTGAAAAGTACTGGTTTGTGATGGCTAACTGTAAATCACTATTAAAAAGCCTCTTCATAGGGGTTAGTGATGATCTGCTATGTGTTTCACTACAACAAACTATTCGAAAAAGCTTATCACAAATTTAAACAATCTAAAGGAGGCAGCTTTTGGTCAAGTGCGCTGAGCCTCCTTTTGTTATGCCAAATCTCCATGCTCTGTTCCCCAATCATGCATCTGTTTTAAGATGGGCAGTAAGGTTGAGCCAAATGAAGTCAATGAATATTCAACTCTTGGTGGAACCGTATTATATGATTTTCGATCAACAAAGCCTTCTTCTTCTAATTCCTTTAATTGCTGCGATAACACTTTATGTGTAACACCCGTCAGCATACTTCTTAATTCGTTGTACCGCAATGTACCATCCACAGCTAAGTGCCATAGAATAACTGTTTTCCATTTACCACCGATTTTTTGCAATGTATATTCGATCGAACATTTTAATTTACCATCATCATGTGTTGATATCTTCATGAGCATAAACGTCCTTTCTTACCTTAAGGATAGTATGTCACTTTAAAGTGCGTTCTTACATACGCGAAGTATGTCTGGGTATAATGATTCCTGTAATCAAAAATAAAAGGAGGAATACGATTATGCCAATCTATCCAAGAACATTCTCTCATATTGGTTTATCCGTGCCAAATTTAGAAGAAGCCATAAAATTTTATACAGAGGTATTCGGGTGGTACGTTATCATGGAGCCTTCTGATGTAGAGAATGATGATACACCGATCGGACAAATGTGCCGTGATGTATTCGGTGATGACTGGGAAACTTTCCGAATTGCTCATCTAGCTACAGGTGACAAGATCGGAGTTGAACTGTTCGAGTTTCCTCATAACGAAAAGCCGGAAAACAATTTCGAGTACTGGAAGACAGGTTTGTTCCACTTTTGTATCCAAGACCCTGACATCGAAGGGATCGTTGAGAAAATTAAAGAATATGGCGGCAAGCAGCGCATGCCGATTCGTGAGTATTATCCGAACGAAAAACCATATAAAATGGTATATGTAGAAGATCCATTCGGCAATATCTTTGAAATCTATACACATAGCTATGAGCTTACCTATTCTCAGGGAGCTTACTAATAAACTTAAGAACCGCTGACGATTTTGTTCAGCGGTTTTTTCTTTGCACAGATTTCAGAAGAAAAGAAAAGACTACTATTTGCATTTTTACTTCTGTAAGCTTGATTTAACATAATCAAGGAAATGGAGTGAAGAAAATGACAAAGAAATTTAAAATAGATCTGCCTAAGATTCAAGGGCATTTAGAAGAGGCTCGGTTTCGAGATCTGTATTTAGAGGAAGATCCTTATCTTCACGATTGCTCGATCACAGGAGCATTTTTAGAGAATGAAGAAATCGATAAGCTGATTCTTTCTAAAGTAAAATTCAATAATGTAACGCTCATTCATTCAAGTTTTTATAAAATTGACATGACAGATGTGGTATTTGAAAACTGTGATCTTTCTAACACGAATTTTAAAGAGGGTATTCTGTATCGCGTCCATTTTAAAGACTGCAAACTGATGGGTGTTGATCTAGAAAAAGCGAATCTTAGAAATGTGACGTTTGAAAACTGCAAGTTAGACATGAGTGAATTTGTAGAAACAGACCTAAAGCCCGTTTTATTCGACCAATCCTCACTTAAACATGCAAACTTTTATGAAACAAAACTGAATACAGTAAAATTTGAGTCGTGTAATATCGAGGAAATCGATTTTTCAGAAACTTCTTTGAACGGAATTGACATTAGTACGTGTAAATTCAATACCATTCATGTAAACCTCACAAGTTTAAAGGGATGTACCGTATCCCGGGACCAAGCCATCGTGTTTTCCACATTGTTAGGATTACAAGTAAAAGAGGATTAAAAATTACACTTTACCACAAATTTGATAATTATGTTAATATTGGAATATAGGCGCATTGTGCATCACTTCATACATGTAAATCATTTTCCATTAGGAGAGATGAAATGAAGGAGAACCTTACCCTAGCTTGGATTGCTGCGTTATTTGCTCTTGTAGGACAGTTGTTGTTTTTTATAATCATCGCTATTTATACCGGTGAATGGCGTTTCGTGATGTGGAGTTTCATCGTGAGTATGAGCGTTGGGATTCCTAGTATGATCCACGTGTGGCAGGCACAAAAACGTATGAATCTAAACAGAAATTAAGAGGAGTATTCACCTTGTATGTAGTTATTCTTCTCTTGATTGTAAGTGTGGTTGGATATTTCAGTTTAAAGTATTACGTTCGTTCTATTATTTTTGGAGAAAAGGTGCTCTTTAACTTAAAACTAATGTTTAAAGATGATTCGGTCAAAGTTAGTTGTCCGAAGTGCAATAAAGTCATAAACCGTGCAATGAAAGGCAGTCAAGTTTGTACAAGATGTTATCATTTGTTTTAAGTTTTCCTTTCTCAGATAACTAAAAAATCTACGGATTCTAAATGCAGAAAAACTCATTACCCATCTAAAGGGAAATGAGTTTTTTTTGTTTTGTTCTCTTTAACAAATGAAAAAGAAGGTACAATCCTCCTTTAAGAGGAATATGAAAAGAAGATGATAATAGGGAGCTGGTTTTCAATGAGTGGGATTTGAAGCTTTAAGGAATTTTTTTCAGAAGAGGGATGAAGAACTACCATTACAACGGAAAAAATTAATGAGAACAATAGAACAAGACCTAGTGGCAGATAACAATGTTTTGGCTGTATTTTATGGAGGATCGATCGGAAAAGGAAACACAGATTTTTATTCAGATATTGATCTTCGTATTGTGGTGCAAGACGCAGATTTTGAAAAGTTTCGACAGAATAAAAATCAAAGAGCAATGAATTGGGGGAATGTTCTTTTCTTTGAAGATTTTCCTTGGACAAACTATTCTATCGCTCATTATGACTCATTTATTAAGGTGGATACTTTTTATTACAAGAAGAAAGATCTTCATCCTTCTATATGGATGCAGCATTTAAAAATAGTTTACGATCCTGAAGGTCATGTAAACTCCATAAATCAACAATCCCTGCAACTATCCTACACACCATCAGTAGAAGAACTAGAAATCTGGCGTACTAAATTCTTTGCATACGTTCATGAGTTCTATAGGCGAATCATGCGAAGTGAATTCTCATACGCAAAAAAATGCTTAGAGAACATGATCTATTCTATGGTGTCTGGATGGTATATGAACGCAGGTCTGCAACCGAATACATTTGGTGATTGGTCGAAGGTTGAAAGAAAGAGCAGTCCGTTAGCTGACTGGCAGCGAATGCTCCTTACTAATTGGCGCTACACTTCAAACGAAGAAGACATGTTAAGAGTTTTTAAGAATATCTTACCTGAATTCCAAAAGTTACATAAAAAGTTATGTGAAATCGTAGAAATTACGTATGAACAGAAATGGGAAGACGAAATTTTGAATAAAGTTCTCATTGATTATTAACTGGCATGAGGTGGTGAGTGTATGGAATATGGGTCGTCAGGGTTAGCATTAATGGGGTTATTTACATTTTTAGTACCAATAGGAGTAGGAATCTTTGTGTTGGTCATGCTCTATCAAATGAACCGATCTCTAAAAAGAATAGCGGATCGACTAGATGAGAAATAATCATGAAACAAAAGATAGCTGTCCCTGTGTGGACAGCTATCTTTATTTATATCGCTTTTTTATGATTATACTCTAAAGAAGTATGTTTTTTGAATTTAGGTATCTTTAAGTAGACGACCAAGCGTACAAGGTATTCTATCGGACCGATGGGCAGGTATTTCAAATAAATGGAACTAAGGAGTGCTTGAGTTCCGAAGATTATAACACCTACTACAGTGGCCAGTATTACACCAAGATCACCAAACCAACCTAAACCATAGCCGTAAAAAAGAAATGTACAAATCATCGATTGCATTAAATAATTTGTTAATGATAGTTTTCCCATACTTTCAAAACCACTTAAAAAGCGTCTGAACTTCTGATGGTTGTACATGTAAACGAACAGACTGATATAACCGATAGCAAGCATACTTCCTCCGATCATACTCATATCTAAACGATAATCCCATTGCTTGCTGAGTAGAGGAGTAGCTTTTAGTAAGAGACCGATTGGTATAAATAAACCACTTAGGATTGTGAACTGTTTGATCTTAGAAGACGTGTTTTGCAGCCATTTTCGATGTGCTGCATACATACCAATCAGAAACATTGGACTAAGAACAAAAGGTGTTAAGAATAACATGAAGGCGGCTTCACCACCACTCATATCAAGCATTTCGTCATCAAGACTGTGTGCTCTTATTTCTGAGTACGTTCCTGATCCATAGATCTCTTGTGTTTGTTTCATGTATAAATCTATCTTATCAGCACGAATCATTTTGATTTCTTCTGCCTCAAACAGAGAGCCAATGAAGAGAAGAGAGAATAGTAGAACAGCCCAAATCAATAGTGTCTTTGGTTTGCGATTTACCATAACCAAAAGCAGAACACCCATAAGCCCATATACAAAAAGAATATCTCCTTCCCATAAATACGTACTATGCAAGATCCCAAGAGTCATCAGTAAAGCAAATCTTCTGAACAGATGCCACTTTACGCGTTTGTTATTTTCCTTTAACTTGTTACGCATAAGAATGAGAGAGTACCCAAAGATGAACATGAAGATGGGAAGGAATGCGCCTTCAATCACCACTTTTGTGAAGTAGTAAGCATATGTATCAACGGTTGATAATTGATAATAATGAATTTCGTCCTTTCCAAAGATTCCGAACTGGAAAATGAGTAGGTTTGCTAAAAGAATCCCTAATAAACTAAATCCCCTAATCCCATCGATGATGTTAATTCTCTGTTTGACCAATGACATGCTAATAATCCCCTTTATCTACATAATTACCAATACCTAACAAATGTGTCGACGACATAACTATAACAGCGTATTTTATAAAATTCAACAAATATTTATTGTTTTACGATAAAAAAATAATGATTATTGAGATTTTATCATTCTTTTGTGGTATGTTGAATTTATAAAATTAAAGAAGGGGAGCAGAAAGATGAAGTGGAAAATTTTTTATAAATATGGAGCGAAATTATGCTCAGTTCTTTTTTATGTTATTGGTCTTATTGGTATTTTTACCTTGGTATATCATTTGTCTTATTTAATGAGTCCAACAGGGGAATTGGCAAAGTCTTTCGGTGCATTTGATCCTGTGTACAGCAACTTAACGTTAGTTTTTGATCAGCAACCTTTACTGTATAAGGATGAAGAATTCATCGTCCTTTCATTGGTGACCTCAATCATTATGTTTGTTTTTGCATTAATTTTCTTAAGACTCATGAGAAAATTGTTACAGAATTTACACCAAGAGAGTTTATTTATGATGGAGAACGTTAAGGTTTTATTCAAGATGGGTATCACCATTCTTGTACTTGGGTCAGCTTTTACCTTTATGGACGAGCTTTTAATGACAAAAGCACTTAAGGAAATCCATGTAACGAACGCTTCTGTAACATATACAGGACTAGCTTATGTTGATACGTTTTTCACAGGGATTTTCGTAATGATTCTAGCCTCTGCACTAAAGGTTGCCGTAGAGGCAGTAGAAGAAAATAAACACACAATCTAAAGGTGGAGTAGGGATTGCGATGATTAGAATAAAATTAGATGTTATGATGGCACAGCGAAAAATGTCATTGAACCGATTGTCTGAACTGGTTGATATCACCCCTGCTAATCTTTCTGTACTTAAAAATGAAAAAGGAAAAGCGATTCGTTTTTCAACACTTGATGCCTTGTGTAAAGTACTAGAATGTCAGCCAGGAGATCTCATCGAATATATCGAAGACTAGTAGAAAAAAGGGAGATGGTTTGGTACATGAAAAAAGTAGCTGTTAGCTGGAGCGGCGGAAAAGACAGCTGCTTAGCTCTATATCGATTGCTTCAAGAAAAGCATGAAGTTGTATGCTTGATATCCATGGTTTCTGCAGAAGATGTACGAAATCATGCCCATGGTATTCCATTAGAAATATTACAATTACAAGCAGATGCGATCGACCTTCCTTTAATTATGGTGGATTCAGCTGGCGAGTATGAAGCTTCATTAATAAAGTCTTTAACTTCTATAAAGAAACAGTTTGGGATAGATGCAATCGCATTCGGCAGTTTGTATATGGAAGAAGACCGGAAATGGAATGAACAGGTTGCGGAAAAAGCAGGTCTGGATGCTCTTTTTCCCGTATGGATCTTAGAAGAACAAGCCTCTGAACTATTGGAAGAATTTATTTCATTAGGTTTTCAGTCGATTGTTTGTCGAGCTTCAGCAGATGTCTTAAATTCCTCTTGGACAGGTCGCGTTTTGAATGAAAGTTTTTGTAAGGATATTGAAGCAACAAAGAGCTGCCCAATGGGTGAGCATGGAGAATATCATACATTTGTTGTAGACGGACCAATCTTCCGAACAAGATTAGAGATTGTTCACTCAGATGTTATCTTAAATTCAGGATTATGGTCGCTCGACATACATTCATGCAGGTTCATAGATAAGGATACGGAGGCTGTTATGAAATGAACATTCACTTTAGAAAGATGTTAAAACCTGAAGAAAACGTAGTAGAAGCTTTAAATCGTTGGGAGAACGACACAAAGCTTGTTCCATTAACACGACCGAATAAGGATAGAGTAGAACTCGAAAGTAAACGAATCATCACGATGGAAGACTTGTATCAACGTTTAGAGTTTCACGAGATTTATTTGATCTTTGTAGATGATCAATTAGTAGGTGAGATGAACTATATGGTCGATCCTCCTCACCTTTTTAAGAGAACGGAAGGAACGGCATGGTTAGGTATTACGATAGGTGAATCGGTTGGAAGAGGTAAAGGCATTGGTTACCAAGCGTTGTCGTACTTAGAGAATGAAATGAAAAGAAATGGTTTGAAACGCATCGAGCTTGGTGTATTTGAATTCAACACCACCGCACAAAAGCTTTATCAAAAACTGGGATACTCAGAAATTGGTAGAGTCGAGGCATTCACGTATTATCAAGATCGAATGTGGGCGGACATTCGAATGGAGAAATTAATTAAATAATGATGATTCATAACTGTCCATTCGGGCAGTTTTTTTGATTTAAAGGGATTTTTTGGATTTTTATTGAATTGAGATAGCAAAAGAGATAGGAAAAGAGGATCATCATGAAAATTATTGATACTGTTTCATTTTTTCTGAAAAACTATCAGCCAACGATCTCGTTTTTGAAAGAATATTATAAAAGGTACCCGTCTGTCTTTCATGAATATTTTTCTTACCATTGCAAAGATACCCAGGAAAGACATGATTTATCAATTAAAAGATATCAGGACTCTTGGTCGTCTATACAATGCGTTCACGATTCAATAAATCCGCTTATTCAGGAAGTTGTTCAAAAGTATGAAGAGGAATATGGAGTACAATTTCCTGTTGAAGTAAACTTGATCGTTGGTGGTTATGGCTCGAATGCATACACGCACAGACAGATCATACCGAATGTTACGTTCGCATTAGAAAAACTGTCACCAGAACGAGAGCATTTAAAAACCATTGTTGCCCATGAATTTGGGCACGCCACACAAAATATTTTGACTGATAAAGCAGGTATGAAGTGGGAAAGAGTAAATTGGAACAGTCCAATGACTTGGTTAAATCAAGAAGGTGCAGCGACTCACTTTTCTAGGAGAATTGTAGGCAGTCTCCATCCATCTGTTTACTTTTCCTTTGATAACCATGGATGTGAGTGGTTGGAGTTTGCTCAAAAACATGAAGATGAGATTTTGCTGGCGTTTGCAAAAGATTACAACTCATTCTCTGCCCAATCAATTTTTTCAGAATGGTTCTCCATTAATGGTGGTAAGAAATTTGGTCACAGCAGACTTGGCTATTATATAGCGGATCTCTTCTTTCAAAACCAAGTTAAAAAGCTAGGTGAGGGTGATGCGATTACGGCTTGGAATGATGATAATTTCATAAGGAATGCTGAGAGTTGGTTATCTCAAAAAACTGGATTAAATAAAAATAGTATGGAGCTGTTGTGATGAACATCAAACAAGAAAAACCACAAATAATGATACTAGGAACTTTTCACATGAGGTATACGGCGGATCTTCAACGAATGGAGTTTGATGATCTGTTAGCTGAATCAAGACAACAAGAAATTCAAAAAGTAGTCGAACACTTAATGAAATTTAAGCCAACAAAGGTTGCACTAGAGGTAGTAAAGAGTGAAGAGAATAAACTCAATCAAGAATTTAATCAATATAAAGAGGGTCAATTGGATCTTGCAATTGACGAAGTACATCAGCTTGGGTTCCGTATCGCCTCAAATCTACAACATGAAAAAGTACATGCTGTGGACTGGATGGATACGGTAGGAAATAGAGGGTTGGGTCAGGTTTTTGAGTGGGCTGAAAAGAATCAACCTGAGTTTTTTCGTTACATAAATGATACCTATCGTTCTAATCAAGAACTTTCAATAGGCGAGAAGAGTATTTATGAAATAATCAGATCACAAAACCAAAAGTCCTATATTGAAAAACAGCACGAAATGTATTTGGCGATAGCACGAATTGGTTCATCTGAAGAATATATTGGCATCGATTGGATGAGATGGTGGTATCAACGAAATCTAATCCTTTATTACAATTTAGCTAAGATTACATCGATATCAGATCGTACTCTATTAATAATTGGTGCGGCTCATGTCCATTTAGTCACCCAATTTTTAAAGGAGAGTAACTTGTTTAGTGTTGTAAATTCTTTAGACTATCTTACATAATGATGCGTATATTCATCTTTTATTTTTTCTTTCAATCCATGAAATCGTTAAGAATACGATAAAAGAAGCTACTATAATGAAGGCTGCGGTGTTAGAAAAATAATTAAAATCTAATTCATGAACTATTTTAGATTCTTCACCATAATAGTTTAGAAATTCCATTGTTTGGTTCTCATAGTCTAATAGAAAATAAGAAAAAACACTTCCGATAATTACTCCAAGAATTAGTGAGAGCAATGTTTTATTCATACATAGATCGACCCCCATTCACATGATTGTTAACGAGTAACATATATATTAATGTACCATTATATTCCATTTAGGAGGAGCTTATGAATGCAGGTGCCGTGTTTGGGATTGTATTGACTTTAAGTCTTTTTGTGTTTAACTATTTTCCTTATACTTTGAAGGAAAAGTACAAGTTACCATATTGGGTTTCTGGTATCATCATTTGTTGTTTAGGACCGTTGGTTGCAATGGGGGTAGGCTCATATTTAGGAGAGGAAGCTCAGCGTGAAGGAAGTGATGGGTTCGGAGCAGGACTTGCAGGAGCCATTATAGCTTTAGTTCTTATTGCAAACGGTGCTTTATACATCATCGGGAATATGGTTTCTGGAATAGAGCGATATGTTACGCGACAAAAGAAAGACAAGACGCATAATTAGAGGTTCAAAAAGGATTTTAATGCAGATAAGGAGGAAGGAAATATGAAGGTATTCATTTCCAATCTTTTATTAGGCATACTGTTTGGTCTCATTGTCGGAAGTGCTTATAATCAACAGGGCATTTGCATAATGTTAGGTGGCATTCTCGGTGTGTTTATTTCTATATATTTACAACTATATGGTATTCAAAGATATTTATCAAAAAGATCTATTAATCATCCAGAAAAAATTTAGGAGTAAAAAATTTATGGAAAACATTTTACAAGAAGTATGTAATCGTATAAGAAGAGTAGAACATCCATTGATAATAGGGATCTCTGGTCACGGTGCTGCAGGGAAAACAACATTCGCTTCTAAACTGATACATATGATTGGGCAGGAAAAAGTAAATTCTATTAACACAGATCCTTATATCGTCCGTTCTGAGCTAAGGAAATGCACAATATTAGATTACGTGTATCACAATAAAAACCATTCTTATCAAATGACAGCCTGTCATCCACTTGCTCATCATATTTGGTCTTTAGAGCGAGATATAAGAATGATACGGGATAGGTTAAATCTATACACGATTGGGACTCATATAACAGAAAGTATCTTGGTTTCCTCTGAAAAACAGATAACAATAGTTGTGGGAATGAGTGTAGCATTTTGTGATCCTGCACTGTTTGATCTTAAGATCTATCTATATACAGACGGTGATACTGAGTTAAGCAGGAGAGGGGTACGTGATGTTTCGGAACGAGGGACAAACATTGATCATTTGTTACATTCACACGATGAACGAAGAATTCAATATGAAGTATTCATGCATCCCAAACATCGGTACTTTGATTATGTTGTAAAGAATTCAAATGAAGAGTATGTGCTGGAAAAAGGAGAATGGCCAGTTATAAGTTAAAAACACTGCAAATCGCAGTGTTTTATTTATTGTTACGTTTTAATGTGTATTGGTCTGATACAACAAATTCCTCATCCATGAGTATATAGGGATGCGTTTTCAGTAAGCTGGTTTGAAGATGTTCTGGCATCCTATCACCCTCATATGCACATATTAGTGGGAATGCAAACTCATTTACCGCTCCGTCCACGATTCTCTCTAGGTCTTCGATAAGATGAAGAGGATCTTCCATTGTCCCCCATTCAACATGTGCCCATGAACGGAAAGACTTATTGTTATCCACATAAGGTTTAACGGTTTTGAAAAAGTAATCTACAATGGCAGGTGGATGATAGCTGCCGCTTGAATAGTAAAAGTCAAAATTATTTACATGATGAACAAGCTCCAATTGATCAGGTTTTAATCTAATGGCCAATTCTTGTTTAAGCATGCGATAGATGCGTTCGTTTTCAATAACTACAACATACTCTCCTAATGAAGTGCCCTCTTGAATAAATTTCACGATTTTTTCTGTGTATTCTTTCATTCCATTATAAGAATAAAGTACATGAACATTTCTTTTTTGTTCGATTAACTCTTTCATATTCACTTTCAAGTTATCACTACTCTCAGGTATCAATTTTTATTAGTTTACCTGTTTTACAGAATAAAAGCTAAGAGGAAGTATCAAAACGTTAACTTTACTTTATTACAGGTTACTGTGAAGGTTTTACTCTATAATTTTTGGGCTACTATAAGGAAGGAGAAGTTAAATATTATATTAAAGGATTGAATAGCTGCAAGAAATTTAAGACAGAAGGAATGAGTATATGAAAGCAGTTCAAGTGACAGGTTATGGAGATATAAACAAGTTAGAAGTTGTTGAAATAAACATACCGGAGCCAGGAGAAAATGAAGTTTTGATTCAGGTGAAAGCATGTGGTATCAATAATACGGAAATTTGGATGAGAGAAGGAGCATACGGTACAGGTTCTAAATCAGGTTGGCGACCAGAAGGGGTTCAATTTCCGAGAATCCCAGGCTCTGATATTACAGGTACAGTTGTGAAAACAGGGAAACAAGTTGCATCTTCTATGATAGGAAAGGACGTTGTTTTGTTTCCTTTTACATCAAGTGGAGAAGAAGGATACGAACATATCTCTGATGATATGTCATTTATAGGGTCTGAGTATGACGGAGGGTATGCTGAATATGTAGTATGGCCAGCACATCTTTGCTTTGATATGCCTTTACAGAGTTTCACAGAAAGTGCCGTTTTCTCCGTAAGTGGTTTAACTGCGTGGCACATGGTCGAACAGATTCAGGTTCAACCGAATGAAACCGTCCTAGTAACGGGTGCCAACGGTGGTGTAGGCTCACTGAATGTACAGATTGCTGCAAATGTTTTTGGAGCTAAAGTAATTGCAGTGGTAGGCGACCTTACGTTAGAGGAAAAACTAAAAGAACTCGGAGCAACACATGTAGTCTCATATAAATCGAAGGACCTTGCGCATGAAATCCAACAAATCAACGGGGGTCCGATTGACTCTGTTTTAGATGTGGTTGGAGACGCGTTGTTTTCTACTTCTCTCCAAGTATTAAAAAACGGAGGCAAGTTCTGTACTTCAGGATCTGCCGGCGGACAAAAAACAGAGCTTGATTTTAGAACTTTATATTTAAAACACATAACACTATACGGTTCTGTTTTAGGAACAAAGGCAGAATTTGCTCGAATGTTAGATGCAATTTCTCAAGGTAAAATTAAACCCGTTATAGATCGAACGTTTCCACTTCATGAAGCAAGAGAAGCTCAAACATATTTCAAGAAAGCAGGAAAGTTAGGGAAAATTGTATTAATTCCTTAGTAAATATTTAGTTTAAAATAAAAGAAATGGCTACCAAATTAGGACTCTCTAGTTTTGGTCGCCATTTTTTCATTTAACTTGAGATTTTAACTTGATCTTTCAAATCATGATCTTTATTTTGAATCAAGGTACAGATTAAGTAATACATTCCCGGCACTGCAATTATCACACCGATAAAAAGGTATGTCATACGAGTACTTATGCCTAAGTAACTGTTAGAAGCGAATAAGATTCCGAGTGGCATGGTGATCCGAAGAAAAAGTAACCTCACTGCGCTTAATTGTGATAATCGATCTCGAGGAGCATTTCGTTGAAAAAGAGCAGAGCTTTGGGCATTGAACATCGGAAATAAGAGTCCTCCTAAGAATTCGCATCCCCAAGCGATATAAACAGAAGGAGCGAAGTACAATGCGATAAAAGACAACCCACCTCCAACAAGGCCAACATACATGGTTTTGTTGTTCTTAGGTAACTTTGTAAGAAGCAGCATGCCAAGCGCATATCCAATCGGAAACATTCCCGCAAAAATCGCATATTCCCAAGCTTCCCCGGTCAAATCTTCTCTAATAAAAGGCACATTTATTACCATAGTGGCTCCTACTGCAAATTGTACAGATGATGATAACAGAGTTAGTCTTAGTAGCTGTGGAAATTGAAGGAAAGTACGATACCCAATTTTTGTTTCTTCCCACCAGAACTTTTTTGACCATGTCGCTACTCTTTTTTTGCTTACTTGAGGAATTTGAGAAAGGGATAAGGAGCTTAGTAAAAACATAAGGCTAGATAACCCGTAAATGGTATACAGAGGACTGACTAAAAGAAGTAACGATGTAACGCCTGGTGCGATAAAACTCATGAGACGCATGGTTCCATCGAGTAAGCTGTTGGCAGAAACCAATTCTTTGTCTTCACAAAGGTCGGGCAATAAGGCGAATGAAAGACTAGCATATATCGGCTGCAATAGACCCAATACACATTGCAGGATCACTAATCCGGCAATCGTACCCATTTGTGAACCACTTACGTATCCGAACAGAGGCAAAATATAAGCAAAAGAGCGAAATCGTTGAATATTGATTATCATTCTTTCTTTAATAACGTGATTTAGAAATGGAGCACTTATTGCTTGTAGAACCAAGGACGGAAGAAAATAAAGAAGCCAAAGTGCTCCCATCCACTCTTTGGAGCCTGTTATCTCAAACAGAAGAAGACCGTTTATGATTCCACCTGCAGCGCCTCCGAATTCGGAAATGATCTCTCCGATCCAGAGGGCTTTAAATGGCCTAGATAATGAGTTATTCTTCATTTGTGTTTTCTACCAAAATAGTGTTGAAGTTGGTTGGAGAACGAACGAATATAGTGTGTATTAGCGGAATATATACCCTTTTCAACCTTAACAAATTTAGCCGCTTTTAAAAGTGATAGCTGGTGGTGCAGGGTGGTTTTTGATACGTTAAACTGTGCGGTTAATTCTTGAAGAGAGAGTGGTCCTCTCATTAGTTGATACAGTAATTTTAATCGTAGATCGTCACCTAGTGCCTTATGCCCCCGTACAAGCTCGCTTGGTGGAGAACCTGGCTCTAATAACGCTTCATCACTCAATGGATAAAAGATGAGCTTTGTATCTGATGTTTTTTGCTCAAGTATCCATGGTCTATAAGAGACATGTGGAATTAGTTTTATGTTCCAAACAGAAGGTTCTGGAACATATTTTGCTCCACTTGTCACACGTTCAATTTCTTCTGATGGTTTTTGATTATCAAGAAGACCATGCTGTTTCTTTTCAAATGAGAGAGCATGCATCCATTTTTCCCAATCCGGATTTTTACTCTGCCAGTTATACCATTCCGAAAGAGTATCAGTTAGTAAGGAGTGCAGTTCTTCACGGCTTACATCCCCAAGTGTTTGTACATATCCCTCTAAATAGTCGTGTCCATTAAATAGAGACGCATATTGATAGAAAGCATCAGGCTGTTCATAACTTTTCGCTGTCTCGGTTCTGTGCGATTCACATAAACGATTTTTGTAAGGTAAGAGCGTTTCATAAAAAACATCAGTTGGTAACTCAGACACTTTTAATGAAAATTCTGTAATCGTAGAAGCTGAAATTTTGTTCTGCAGCATAAACAGGGCATACCATAAGTTTGTTTGTTTTATTGTTTCTAAATTCTTTTTTAGAGACGCTGGCATTAAAGACTTTTGCTGTGTCCACTGTTCATCCTGTTCAAATGTGTGACGCAATTTTTCGTATGTATAACCTGCAATTCCTAGAGCTAGTTCCCATACCAGTGAACTCTCAATTGATAGTGATACCGTCTCATGAGAATGAGGAGAATGGATATTTTTCATGTCTACCTCCAAAGTGTAATGAATTCTAGTTTTATTCTAATTCAATGAAACCTAAAATTCAATATATTTAGAATATATAATTCGAAATCAGTTGAACTGTTTTGAAAAATCAGTAATAACCTCTATTTTCCGTATCATTGTGCTAAAATTAGGAAAAAAGGGGTTAGGGTCATGTTTGTTTATAAAATTGACGAAGAGTTATCTCTTCGCATGTTTAATGAAAAAGATGCTACAGAATTCTTCCAACTAACGATTGAATCAAAAGAGTATCTAAAGGAATGGTTAGGTTGGTTAGACTATACGAATGAAGAAGAAGATTCCTTAGCTTTCATAAAAGCGACCTTAAAAGGGGTAAGTGAAACAGGTGGCTTTCCGAAGACAACAGCAATTATCTATAAAGGAAACATTGCTGGAATTATCGGGTTTAACGAAATAAATAGGTTACATAAGATCGGTGTTATGGGATATTGGCTCGGTCAACAGTTTCAAGGAAAAGGAATTATGATGAGAGCGTGTAAAGCTTATATTGCATATGGCTTTAATGAACTCGATCTTAATCGAATTGAAATACGAGTAGCTGAAAAAAATAAAAAAAGCCGTGCGATACCAGAAAAGCTAGGATTTCAGGAAGAGGGCAAGATTCGCCAAGCAGAATGGCTGTATGATCATTATGTTGATCATGTGATATATGGTCTATTGGCTGAAGAATGGAAACAAAATAACTAGGATTTAGGTAAGCTGACACGAAAAGGTTTTACAGACCTTTTTGCTGTCGGCTTTTTTTTGCTATAAGTGTGTTTGTTTAAACAAATGTTACTAGAAAGTGCCTATCGTACTTGAAAGTGCGTACTTTTAATCATGGTTAAAGAGCGTATGATTGTAATCATAAAGGATATTTTTTATAGGAGGACACGACCAACAATGAATCCATTTAAAAATCATCGTTCTTACAATCGAATGTATAAAGAGGGTGAATTAACACTTGGACTACACATCCCTCTTGAAAATTATAGATTTGCTACACCGACGATGGAACAGCAAGTTGAATTGTCGCAGTTAGCTGAAAAATTAGGTTTTACAAGTTTATGGTTTCGTGATGTTCTGTTAGAAGATCCGAATTTTGGAGATCCGGCGGTAGGACAGATTTACGATATGATGATCTATATGACTTATTTAGCCAGTCAGACGAAGGAAATCGCTCTAGGAACAGCAGCTGCAGTAATACCATTAAGGCATCCGTTGCGTGTTGCAAAAGAGATCGCAACGTTGGATCAATTGTTCCCAGAACGTGTATTACTCGGTGTATCTTCAGGTGACAGGCGTGCTGATTTTTCTGCATTAGGCGAAGCGCACGAAACACGGGGAGAAGCGTTTGTGGAGGCTTTTCAATATCTAAACGATGCCTTATACAAAGAGTATCCTATCATCCGTTCATCCCGAGGAAACGTGCAGGGAGCTAATCTTGTACCTAAGCCAACAAAACGAATTCCGACATTTATTACGGGCTATGCACAACAGGAAATGGAGTGGTTTGCAGAGCATGGAGATGGCTGGATGTACTATCCTCGCAGTCCTAAGTATCAAGAAGTAACAATAAAAAGGTGGAGAGAATTAGTAGAGCGTTACCATCCTGATACATTCAAACCATTCACTCAGCCGATGCACCTTGATCTAGCAGAAGATCCTAACGAAGCTCCACAACCGATTCGTTTAGGATTTAGAATCGGTCGCAACCATTTGATTCAGCTGTTGCAAGTGTACAAAGAGTCTGGAGTAAATCACTTGTTCTTTGCACTCTTTGATAGTGAAAGACCAGCCAAGGAAGTTATACAAGAACTAGGTGAAGAAGTGGTTCCACATTTTCCAGCTTTATAACTTTAAAAAGGTAACAAAAAAAAGCCAAGCTAGCTGCTAGAAGCAGTAGCTTGGCTTTTTGTCAGTATAGAACGTCTTGAATAAACTTTTCTAAAGTGCCAACATTTGAAATTCTTTTATTACATTCATGACTGTCCGTACAGATATAATGACCGATCGCTTTATAATAATCGGGTGAAGCGTTTGCTGGTTTGGATTTTGTTATCGCTGAAAATAATGCAACATCTGTAATTCCGTTACACAAAAAACAGATACCCTTGTTTGATGGTGTATATCTACCTGCCACACCAACTAGCTTACCGTCTAAGTGATACACGATAAACATTTTATTCGTACCAATATCAACCCAGCCTAGATAACTGATCTTTCGAAAATCAATAGCATTCAAATCAGGTACTTTCAGCTTCTTCACTTTCGGAAACAATTTCATGATTTGCTTATTAGTAGTGGTAGAAAATTCCTCAAGAAATGGTTCTAAGGATTGCAAGTATTTCTGAAACTCTTCTGATTTCCGTAAAGGTTCTAACCCCTCTATTAAATTCTTTTGTGATTCATCCAACTCAGTAAAGGATTCAAGAATTTTTGATTGAGCACTGTGTTGAACAGCTTCAATCACTTTTGAATCAGCACCATTATTACAGGCACGCTGTAAGTGTAAAACCTGATTTTTTATGAGGTTGTATTGATGATTTCTAATGAATGGTCTACTCATTTGTTCAGCTCCTTATTTTTGTGAAAAAGAAAACAAGGTGCAAAGCCATCATTAGAAACGAAGTCATACGCTCGGGCGACTGACGTTATCGATGTCTGCCCATACAAAGAATCGCCCCTAATACTAGGCTTTGCATGAGCCGCTTATGATTCCGGCAAAATGATTTGCCATTTTTACCGACCTCCATTCACCAATAGTATAAAAAGAGTACGGCTTTTGTGCAAACATAAAAAGGCTAATCCGATTAAATAATTCGGACAGCCTTTTCTTCAATTCATATTTCTTAAAAAGTACCATACCAAGTTCGTAAACGTTTGCGCTTGAGAAGAGATAGGTGATTCTTCAAAGCTCTTTTGAAAGGGCTTCAGTAATGGCTGAAGAACAATCTTGCGAATACGATCACGTTGGAGTTCACTCATGACGGCATCAAAAAGGTCTTGCTGTTCTTCGGTAAACGTATAATCCTGCTGCAGCTGATCAGCGAGTGAAAGAATGTCATCTATCTTAACTTGTTTTTTATTTGCATTTGTACGAAGTAAATCAATAGCTGAAAGAGGGATGAGAACAGATTCGTTCATCATCATCTTCGGTACGATCATCTCAATATAAGAAAGAAGCGTATCAACAACATGTTCTAACGAGTATGTCGTATTTGTAATTTTCAGCGTGAACAACATATGGTGCATCATTCCGAAGAATAGGATGGTAGCTTCAAACACATGCTCACGAACTTCATCCCCTAAAATCTCAATAAACCGATTGGATATCCATTCCATCTCGTATAATCGATGCTGCATGACGAGTTTTTTGAGATCAGCTTCATTGGAAGATAGAATCGCTTCAAAAAGTGGCTGAAGGTTTCTTTCCTGGTTTAGTCGCATTATGATTACAATTTGTTCGATGAAAACATCCCGATCCCCTGTATCCTTACCTATCTGAACGGCAATTCGTTGTTGACTGGCATCATACCGCAGAAATTCTAATATGTCTGCGATACAGTCACTTTTTGATGAGAAGTAGTTATAGAAGGTACCTTTAGAGATATTTGCTTTATCAATGATTTCCTGTATAGAAGTCTGCTGAATCCCTTTTTCTATAAACAGCTTTAATGCGGTGTCAGCAACTTTTCTTTTCCTGTTATTCATGCGTTCCTCCTAAGTCCAACCCTTACAACTAGTATAAATTTCTTGGGATGGAAACACAACGCTTTTAGACTAATGGTACAAAAGTGTTGATATTTTTATACTCAGGGTATAAACTTAATAAAGTTAAGTAATTATTTTATAAAGAGGAGAAATGACATGGGGAATACAGATTCCACTTTACAACATAAAAAACCACCCTATTTGATGCTTGCGATCTTGTTCGTTGGAGCGTTCGTAGCTTTTCTTAACAATTCATTGCTGAACGTAGCATTGCCTACCATCATGGTGGATTTAAATGTTAAAGACTATTCGACTGTTCAATGGCTAGTTACAGGTTTCATGCTTGTGAGCGGTGTTTTAATACCAGCTTCAGCTTTTCTAATCACTCGATTTTCAAATCGAATGTTATTTATTACAGCGATGGCGATCTTTACAATGGGTACAGCGCTATCGGCCTTTGCTCCTAACTTTGGTCTGTTATTAACTGGACGTATGGTGCAAGCTGTCGGTTCATCTGTAATGGGGCCAATATTGATGAACGTCATGCTCGTTAGTTTTCCACGCGAAAAACGAGGCATTGCGATGGGGATCTTTGGTTTGGTCATGATCACAGCTCCTGCGATCGGACCAACCTTGTCAGGGTATATCGTAGAATATTACGACTGGCGTCTCCTTTTTGAAATGATTCTGCCTCTAGCTATCCTCAGCTTATTATTTGCTGTATGGAAGCTTGAGAATGTGATGAAGCAGAACAAGAATGTTTCATTGGATTATCTTTCTCTCGTATTATCCAGCATCGGTTTTGGAGGCATTCTATACGGATGTAGTACGGCGAGTTCGGACGGATGGACGGATACAGTGGTTCTATCAACACTAATTATTGGTGGAATTGCGTTGGTTATCTTCATCATGCGACAATTGAAGTTAGATGAACCATTGTTGAACATTCGAGTGTATAAGTATCCCATGTTTGCCCTTGCATCCGTTATTGCGATCGTTAATGCGGTTGCCATGTTCTCTGGTATGATTCTAACACCAGCATACGTGCAAAGCGTCAGAGGCATATCGCCACTTGATTCTGGACTGATGATGCTGCCGGGAGCAATCATTATGGGTATCATGTCTCCGATTACAGGTAAGCTTTTTGATAAATTCGGACCGCGAGCTTTAGCGGTAACTGGACTTTCAATCACTGCGGTCTCGACTTATATGCTCGCTCACTTACAAGCTGATTCGGCTTATTCTTATATCATCATGATCTATTCCATGCGTATGTTTGGATTGTCGATGGTCATGATGCCGATTATGACGAATGGTCTCAATCAGCTTCCAACAAGCTTGAATCCGCACGGTACGGCCGTTAATAATACTGCACAGCAAGTATCCGGTTCTATCGGTACAGCAATCCTTGTTACGATTATGAACACTGTTACGAAAACAGAAGCAGAAAGCTTGATGAGCGGTGTAGATCCAGCGACGATTACGGAAGCATCAACTGCTGCTTTAACACAGCAAGCACTTCTGTCAGGTATTCAATACTCATTCTTTGTTGCATTCGGAATCAACATTGTTGCTTTAGTGCTAGCCTTTTTCGTTAAACGCGTCGATACAAGTGCTGAAGCAGTAAATAAGATTGAAAAAGAAAACAAACCATCAACTAAATCAGTTACTGCTTAAAATTTTTTACTAAAACCGACACTTTGGGGACGATTAAGACCCAATTTAGTGTCGGTTTTTTCTTTTTCTTTAAAAATCGGTTCAGAATGCCGTCGCTGAATACAACAATAGGATGGATAAGTTTATGTTCAGGTGGAAGTGTAGTGGTATCAGGTGGAAAGTGTCACTTTACCGGTGAAAGTAAAGTGTTTACCGGTGATTACAATCCATTCTCAGGTGAAAACATAAAGTTTATCGGCGAACGTGTAAGAAATATAAAAACACGTACCGTAAAACACTTAAGATCCACTAATCATGTGTAGGATCCCTAGTTAATTGGGTACAGTAATAAGCAGATTGATTTACATCGTCTAAAAATAGGAGTAAGGTCTTAACTAATCTTTTGTAAGTAAAAGGAGTGGAAAAGAAGATGAATAAAATGAACACCGATTTTTCAAATATATATATTAACGGCGAATGGCGAAAAGGAAGCAGCGATAGTTTGATGAAGAACACAAATCCTTTCACGGAAGAAGAGCTTGTTACGATTCAAGCTGCGACGAAAGAAGACTTGGACGAAGCTTATGAAGCGGCAAGAATTGCTCAAGCTGAATGGGCAAATGAACTCCCACAAAACAAGCGAGCTGTTTTAGAAAAAGTAGCTGACGTTATGCAAGAAAATGAAGAGCTTATTCTTGATTGGATTATAAAAGAATCAGGAAGCACGTATATGAAAGCTATCTCAGAATTTCGAGCTTCTATCAATATCTTAAAAGAATCTACAACATACCCTTATCGTATGGAAGGAAAAATTCTTCCTTCACAAACAGCAGGCAAGGAAAACAGAGTGTACCGTAATCCGTTAGGTGTGATCGGAATTATTAGTCCTTGGAATTTCCCTTTCCATCTTGCTATTCGATCCATCGCTCCTGCCATCGCGACTGGAAATGCTGTAGTTATTAAACCAGCTACTGACACCCCTGTTACAGGTGGATTAATCTTTGCGAGTATCTTTGAAGCGGCTGGACTTCCAAAAGGGCTGATCAACGTTATCGTAGGACGGGGTTCAGAAATTGGAGATGAGATCGTCACACATCCAACTCCTCGTCTGATCTCGTTTACAGGTTCAACAGAAGTAGGCAGACATATCGGAGAACTTGCTGGTAAGAACTTAAAGAAATCTGCTCTTGAATTAGGCGGAAATAACGTATTTATTGCGTTAAAAGAAGCAGATATTGATCAAGCAGTAGATTCAGCATTATTTGGAAAGTTTTATCACCAAGGGCAAATTTGTATGGCGATCAATCGAATCTTCGTTCATCAAGACATTTATGAAGAATTTGCAGAAACCTTTGTTCAAAGAGCAAAAAACCTAAAATTTGGCGACCCGTCCAAAAAAGATACGAACGTTGGTCCTTTAATTAACAGAGATCAAGTAGATCGAATTTTAAAGGATATTGAAGCAAGTGTTTCACAAGGTGCGAAGATTCGCGTTGGTGGAAATGCAGAAGGCAATGTATTAGAACCAACCGTAATCACAGATGTGAACAATGAAATGCCACTAGCGAAGAATGAAATCTTTGGACCAGTAGCTATTCTGATCCCGTTTGAAAAAGATGAAGACGTGGTTCAAATGGCAAATGCTTATCCATACGGACTAAGTGGAGCTGTTCATTCTAAGAACATTGAACATGCAACAGATATGGCTCACGAAATTCATACTGGTATGATTCACATTAACGACCAATCTGTTAACGACGAACCTCACATGCCATTTGGAGGAGAAAAAGATTCAGGACTCGGCCGATTTAATGGCGAGTGGGTGTTAGAAGAATTCACTACTCTAAAATGGTTATCAGTACAACGTACGCCAAGAAACTATGGACCTTTCATTAGCCAATTAAAGTAATTAGTATAAAAAGCATCCGGATGACCTCATTCGGATGCTTTCTTTTGTTAATGAATCAATCTTATGATGTTTTTAGAAATGAGTAAAAACTCAACTTATTTTTACCAGTGTTCTTTGAAACGTATAATGCCTCATCTGCATATTCAAGTATCGTTTGTGGTGAAACGTCCTGAGCTACCCATTCAGCTGATCCCATGCTACACCCAATTTTTATAGAATGTTCCTGAATATGAAAAGGTCGGTTAAGTGTATCTATAAGGATTTGTGAGATCTCGGTTATTTCATTCAGATAATTCTCCTGAATGGGAAGTACAACTACAAATTCATCTCCACCTAAACGTGCTGCAAAATGTTCCTTCTTTATTAATGAATCAATGATCCGCTTACCTACCTCTATTAATAGTAGATCTCCCGCATGATGTCCGTGTGAATCATTGATTGATTTAAAACCGTCCAGGTCCAAATAAAGCACCCCATAGCTACCATTAGAACAATCAAAGCGAACTGAATTCATGTACTCTAAAAGAGCTAGCCGATTCGGCATACTTGTCAGATAGTCGGTATGTGCCATGTTCTCCATCTTGTCTAACTGTTTTTCTGTTTTTTTTAATGATGAGATTAAGCTTCTAAAAGAAGAACTTAGAACTTCTATATCTTTGATTCCTCGCAACAAAGGAATCTCTACAATCTCACCATCTCTCAGCTTGTCAGCAGAGATAGCCAAGTCAAAAAGAGGACGAGAAACTCTCTTTGTGATAAACCATCCAATAATAGCCATAAGTAGAGAAATAACAATCCCACAGACTAAAATAAACGTTTGCAGATATTGAACAGATGCATAAGCCGCTTGTTCTGATTGACGAATGACAACCGTCCAGCCTAGTCCGGGATAATTCTGATATCCGTCGCCAAATGCATAGCCTGTTACATACTCTTTTCCATCTGGCCAACGCACAAAATTCCACTCGTTTTTCTTTCCTTTATTATCGAGATCACTTATCTTAATTTTTTTTCCTAAATCATTTTTATGACCTAGAAGTACTGTATCTTCTTTACTGATTATGTATACTTCCACATCTTTTTTTTGCTCTTTTATGGGCTTTAGAATCGCAGCTTCCACTTCTTTTGACCACTCCCAGCTGAGATGGGCGGCTAACACACCTTGGAAAACGCCGTTTTTATCTGTTAATGGGGTACTGATATCAATTAATTGTAAAGGTGAACCATCTTTGGTTGGAATCAGTTTGGATAACAAAAGGGCATCATGTACATCACCGATAAAAGGCTGTTCAGTTGCTTTTTGAAAAACGGGACGAGCAGATATATCTTGGTTGATAAGAAGTTTCTTCGTAGAAGCTTGAATGACTCCCTTTTGATTCGTTATTCCAACCCAAGAGAAGGAGGGGATTTTATTTTGAAGCTGATCGATCAGAAATTGTGCTTCATTTATTCTTCTCGGGTCTTTCAGAACTTCCTGTTCACTTAAAACTTGAAGTTCCTGGTATCTGGACCACATGAAAGAATCAAGGTTGTGAGATAGTTGAAAAGCTGAAGAAGCTAGGGAATTACCTATTTCTTTTTCTAATAATTCGCTGGATTTATCACTGATAAAGATACTAAGAAATAATGAAGTGGTTAGTATGATCAATGAGATGCTCACGGACAGATACGTTTGAATTTTGATAGACATTGAAATGACTCCTATAATAATAAAATTTATTTCAAAAAGGACCAATTGTTATATCGGAAACAATTATAGAAATGATTAGGAATCAATGAAATAAACGATGGGACAAAGTTCTCAAACGAGAATTTTGAAAGCTGATTATGCTACACTACGAGGATAAGTCATATACATTAAAGGTGATGAAGAAATGCTAATTAATGATAAGATACGCCAAGATCTGTTTACAGAAGTTGAAGGATTAAATGACGAGAATCTAAATCGAAAACCTTCAGAGAATGAGTGGTCTATTAAACAAATTCTAGAACATTTATATTTAATGGAAGGCGGTATTGCTAAAAATATAAAACATCAACTTCAAAATGGCAAAGTGGTAAACGCAGACAAGAAGCCGATTGAAGCAACAATTAACAGAGAAATTAAAGTAGATGCTCCAGAATTTGCAGTGCCAACTTCAGAATTTGCATCTGTTGAAGAGCTAAAGATGAAATTGGCTGCAACTCATCAACACTTACTAGATATCGAGAACACTGCTGATGAAAAGGACTTAGAAGCAAAAGGGTTTCCACATCCAATTTTCGGTGATATTAGTTTGAAACAATGGATTCCATTTGTGGCTTATCATGAACAACGACATATTCTTCAAATTAAAGAAGTGAAAGAAAAGTTAAGCCTCTAAAATCAAATAAAAACATTTGTACATTCTTCAACAAGGAGAATGTATTTTTTTTGAACGAAAATGGGATAAAAAGAATGAAAGCTTTGGAGTAGGTGCAATACTGATTGAAAGAATGATTAAAGGAGGACTGAAGATGTTGTTGAAAGACAAAATCGCAGTCGTTTATGGAGCGGGTGGTGCGATAGGTGGTGCTGTTGCCCGCGCTTTTGCTGAAGAAGGAGCTTCTGTATTTTTGGCAGGAAGATCACTCCATTCTCTTCAAATTGTAGCAAATGATATAACAGGTGCTGGAGGAGTAGCGAGAGTGACTAGAGTTGATGCTCTTAATCAAAGTGAAATAGATGGACATCTGGACCGTATCGTACAACATGCGGGGAAAGTCGATATCTCTTTCAACGCTATTGGGATTAGAAGAGATCTTCAAGGAACGCCGCTCACCAAAATGACACAAGAAGATTTTATGACTCCCATTTTGACAGGTGTTAAAACTCATTTTCTCACAAGTACGGCCGCTGCAAAGCATATGATCAAACAGAATTCGGGAGTGATTATAACTCTTTCTGCATCATCATCAGCTTTATCAGGTAGAGACCGCACTTATCATTTAACAGGAGGTTTTGCAACTGCATGTGCAGCCATTGAAGAATATACCCGTAGCTTAGCGGGTGAACTCGGTTCAAAAAGCATTCGTGTCGTATCTCTAAGATCAGAAGCTATACAAGAAACTTGGAAACCAGACATTCCTGAGGTTAAAGCGTATTTGGAGGAAGGAACAGCGCTAGGACGCCTTCCAACATTGAAAGAAGTTGCTGATACAGCGGTGTTTATTGCATCTGATCGAGCGAGTGCCATAACAGGTGCAATTATCAATGTAACGTGTGGTTCAATCATGGACTGAATCATTTATTGGATTTTTATGTTAAAATTAACTCAATAAGAAAGCTAAAGGAGGATATTTAAGAATGTCCCATACAAATTGTGTAACATGGTCACATGAGTAAACAAAGGTGTTTATTCATGAAACAATGCTTTATTTTATCGATTCTCTATGAATGATATCTTTGTTTACTTCCTTCTAATTTGATGAAAAATAGAATGGAGAGATAACATGATACATTTAACCCCATTAACTGAGCAAGAATTTCAGGAGTATTTGGCATTCATGATTTCAGATTATGCAAATGAGATCACAAATAACTTCAACTTAACTTTACAATCAGCAATAGAAGAGTCAGAAATGATGATGAATGATCTGTGGAAAGAGGGGTTGTTGACAGAAGGTCAGTATTTAAATAACATCTTAGATTCCAAAACCCATGAAAAAGTAGGCATAGTCTGGTATGGATTGATACCGGAGATAAATCAAGCATATGTATATCATATTTTCATAGACGATCTTCATAGAAGAAAAGGATACGGGAAGAACACGTTAGAAATGCTTCAAAGTATGTTGAAGCAATCAGGAATAAAGTCCATGGGGCTAAGTGTTTTTGGAAAGAATGAAGTTGCTTATCAATTGTATAAGAAGCTAGGCTACAAAAACACGAGAATTTCAATGGAAATGGTTCTATAAAATAATTATAAAATAAATCTACGGAAAAGCTTAGGGTTAACTCTAAGCTTTTTTGTATTTTTTGAGAGAGCGTTCCAATTCGCAGGAATTATATTCCATATGAAGAATATAGAGAATATGAGGTGAAATCATGAAAAAAATGCTTGTATTACTACTTTTAATCATGTTGGTAGCTTGCAGTGATCAAGGAGCTGTAGGGAAGCTAAAAACGAATTATCCGAATGTAAAGAAAGAGATGGAGCAATTGCCAACTGATGTTCAAAAAAAGATGGCAGCTCCAGAAACTCTTCCTTTCCAGCCCAAGGACGTACAATTAACCTATGCGTCAGAACCGGTGGGGAATCCAAAGGGAGATATCTTACACACCGAGTTCGTTTATGGTAATGAAAAAGGACTCGTTCTTCGTGTGACCACATTTCAAAACAAAAACACAAACTTTAATGATGAAGGTGAGAGGAAGACAACTAAATTAAAAGATGGAACTGAAGTGATCATAGAAAGAGAAACGTCTGATGTTAAAGCCATTCGTTGGAGTAAAGACGATGTTTATTACGGAATGATGTTAATGGGTTCTAAGTTTGAAATGGAGGATCTATTGGAATCAGCAAATTCGATGGACTATTAGGAGCTGATAAGTTTAAGCTCAGTAAATTTATTTAAATTGGAGGACTAAATGATTTTACATACAGAGGCAGTCGGAACTGGTGAACCAGTCATTTTTCTGCATACAGGTTTGCAAACGGGTAATACAGATTTTGAATATCAAAGTGAATATTTTAAACATGACTTCAAAGTGTTCAAACCTGATTTAAGGGGCCATGGAAAATCAGATACAAATGATTATTCTAATTTCTTTCAAGACTCTGCTCGTGACCTGCTAGAAACCATGGACCATTTTAAAATAGAAAAGGCTCACATAGTGGGTTGTTCTCTAGGTGCTTTAGTGGGTTTGATTTTCACAAAAAATTATCCTCATAAAGTTCAGTCTTTAACCCTTTCTGGTATCCTACCGGAAAAGCCTTCAAACTGGTTAGAAGCACATCAAAAAGACGTAGAATATCAATCGAAAATTTTAGAAAGTAAAGAAGTAACGGACTATTTTAATTCTCTTCATGGTGAGGGTTGGAAGCAGTTTATTAATATGGGTAGAGAGGTAGATTGGTATCCTTTTAACGAAACTAGCGAGTTAACAATGAATCTGCCCATTCTATTTTTAGTTGGAGAAGGAAATGTTAATGAAACAAAAGGAGCAATTATATATCCAAAGCTAAATAAACAAGTTCATGTCTCCATCATACCTTTTGCCGCTCATTTAGTTCATTCAGAACAACCGGAAGTATACTCAAAGATTTTAGAAATCTTCTTAAAAAAACATACAATCAGATAGAAATGGCTATTTACCGAAACTTTCCATCCCCTAATACGTAATTAAAGGTAATACATAAAAATAGGGGTGGAGAACATGGTTGAGATTAGTGTGAAAAAGATAGATAACAACTTTATTATTCGATGGCAACTATCAAAAGTCGAGATTCCAGCATCTGAGATTCTAAACGTACACTTAGATGATACTTATGGTGGAGACAAAAAGGCAGCTATTCGAATTGGTTTACCATATGGAACGACAGATCGGGTGGTCATTGAAACAAAAAAACAAACGTATATTTTGTTCACATCAAATCCTTCAGCTATTATGAAGAAACTCAGTGCTTAACTAGGATATGAATATTAAACAAAGCTCGGATATCTATGATCCGAGCTTTGTTTATTTCTTACATCTTAAATTTTTCAGTCATTTTCTTTAAGTTTTCTGTCATCTCATTTAACATAGTGATCGATTCTGACATTTTTGTAATCTGCTCATTTTGTCTAGCAGTTATGGAGGCTACATTTTGAGTGCCTGCAGCAGCTAATTCAGCAATTTTTGCGGTTTCTACTGCTGATGCAGAGACTTCCTCAGATGAAGCAGACATTTCTTCAGTCGTAGTAGAGACCTCTTGGATCTGTGAAGATACTCCTTCTATGGAGGATAAGATGACCGCGAATACTTCTTCAGTTTGTATCATTTCTTGCATGCCTTTATTTACTTCCTTTAAGACAACTGCCATCTCATCTGCCGTTTGATTGGTATCCTTATCAATTTGCTGGATCAACTTGCTTATCGTTTCTGTGGATTTAGTCGATTGGTCTGCTAACTTTCGAACTTCTTCAGCCACAACAGCAAAACCCTTACCCGCGTCTCCTGCATGTGCAGCCTCAATTGCGGCATTTAATGCAAGAAGGTTCGTTTGGGATGCGATTCCTGATATGATTTCAATAATCTTAGAAATTTCTACAGAATGTGATTTTAAAGTCATAATTGACGACGAAGACTGATTGACAGAAGTGGATATATTCTTCATCTGACTAATGGCATTTTGCATGGATTCATTTCCTTGCGTAGCTTTTTCTAAAGTTATTTGTGATAGGCTTGAAGAATTGGAAGCTGATGCAGCAATGTGCTGGACACCTGAGGTCATTTCTTCTAAAACATTCACACTTTCTTGGAGTGTTACGTGCTGAGTCAGAGAATCATTTGAAACTTGATCCATCATGGTAGCAATTTCTTCACTCGCTGCTTTTGTTTCATTTGCACTAACGTTTAAAAAATGGGTTGTTTCATTTAATTTGATTCCCATTTGGTTGATAGAGTAAATGATGTCTCTTAAATTTTTAAGCATATGGTTAAAGGATGAAGCGAGTCTTCCGATTTCGTCTTCTCGATCCATATCAACAATGACACTTAAATCTCCCTTTCCAACTTGCTCAGATTTTTTAGAAAGCAGTTGAATCGGTCTAGTGATGGAAACTGTCACATAATAGATAATTATCAATCCAACTAGTAAAATTCCAGCCACAATGGCAATCATCTCTATTTGATTTTCAGATATGGCTGTATAGACACTTGTTACGTCTTGATCGGATCCTATAATTCCTATCACTTCACCAGAATCAGATTTTATTGGAATGTAAATGGAGACCATCCCGCCATATTCTTCTGTAAAGCTGATATCGGTAGTTGTTATTCCTTCATCCAGCGCTCTTTTCATTTCTGGATAAGCGTCTACACCTTTCTCTACTTCTCCTAGATCTGATGCGTCTTTAGATCCTTTTGGCATACCGTCCACTACATAAGAATAGATGTATTTTTCACCTGTTTTTTCTCTTTTCATCGTGTACAGATATGCGAGTCCGTTCAACTCTCGCTGTTCGTTAAGTTTGTTGCGCAAGGTCCAGTAATAGTCTGTTTTTCCTGATTTTAAGATGGTTTCATACTTTTCGGGTTCAATTAAGTCTGCAGACCTTTTTACCGTTTCGAGGACTTGTTTGCTAACCGTCTCTTCAATTAAACTTTTAGTGGAATTGATCGACAGATACCCGATGAAAATACCCATTAGAACAATTAAACCTGAGAAAATAATCAACATTTTTAACTTTATACTTTTTCTCAACATGGTCGCCCCTTATTTCTACAAATTATTCTTTTTTGCAACAACGTGTATATCGGAATAAAATAGGGAATTTTTACTAAGGGATAGAGTGAGTCTAAACTATTTTTTAGTTTAGCTTTGAAATCTTGAAAACAAGGGAAGCTTTTCATATGTTAAGGTGGAATTAGAAAATGAGGATTTAATCAAAAATTAAAGTAGGTGTACTTCTCATGACAAAAGAAACAGGTTGGAATTTAGAGAATAGTTATGCTGAACTACCAGATAAATTTTACTCAATAATAGATCCTAACCCAGTAGATGGCCCAAAACTAGTTGTGCTCAATGAATCGGTGGCAACTTCTCTGGGATTGAATGTCGATCTTCTTCGCCAACAAGATGGTGTAGAAGTTTTTGCAGGCAATAAGCTTCCAGAAGGTAGCTCTTCTTTAGCTCAAGCTTATGCAGGGCATCAGTTCGGATATTTTAATATGTTGGGTGATGGGCGAGCGTTAATGGTAGGGGAACAAATTACGTCTGGTGGGAAACGTTGTGACATCCAATTAAAAGGATCGGGAAGAACTCCTTATTCAAGAGGAGGAGACGGACGAGCAGCATTAGGTCCGATGCTTCGAGAATATATAATTAGTGAAGCAATGCATGCTTTAGGCGTTCCAACAACTCGAAGTCTTGCGGTTGTTACGACTGGTGAATCGATCATGCGTGAAACAGCTCTTCCAGGTGCTATCATGACACGGGTAGCGTCAAGCCATCTACGGGTAGGAACGTTTGAGTTCGCCTCAAAATGGGGAACAATCGATGAATTACAAGAATTAGCAGATTATAGTTTAAAGCGTCACTATCCTGAGGTGAAGTTTGACGGAAATCAATATTTGAATCTACTCAAAAAAGTGATCGAACAACAAGCTTATTTAATTTCGAAGTGGCAGCTCGTTGGTTTTATCCACGGCGTTATGAACACCGACAACATGACAATTAGCGGAGAAACGATTGATTATGGTCCGTGTGCATTCATGGACAAATACGATCCACTGACTGTTTTTAGTTCAATCGATAGAGAAGGGAGATATGCATTCGCGAATCAGCCTCGAATTGCTGGGTGGAACCTAGCACGATATGCTGAAACACTTTTACCGCTGTTACATGAAGAACAGGAAAAGGCCGTTGAATTGGCACAAGAAGTTCTATATGGTTTTTCTGACCTGTATCATGCCAACTATTTTAGAGGAATGCGGTCAAAGCTTGGTTTATATAATGAAGAGAAAGAAGATCAATCTCTTGTAGAAGAACTTCTTTCACTCATGGCTCATTATAAAGCTGACTATACGAATACATTTCGTTCCTTAACATTAGGTGAAAAAGAGTGTTCTGCACTTTTTGAAACCGAGGACTTTAAGAAGTGGTTTAATAAATGGGAAGAAAGAAAAGCAAGACAGTCAGAGTCGAAAGAAGAATCTATGCAGTTGATGCGAAATAACAATCCAGCGATCATTCCAAGAAATCATAGAGTGGAAGAGGCTATAGGAGCAGCTGAAAACGGTGATTATAGCGTGCTGGAAAGACTTCATCACGTCTTATCTATGCCGTACGATTACCTACCAGAACAAGAAGAATACACACAACTACCACCTGAAACAGAAGGACCGTATCGAACATTTTGTGGTACGTGAGCACATAAAAATAGATGAAGAACATATAGATAAAAAGCTGCTCAAAAAGAGTAGCTTTTTCTGATATCCATATTATCCCATGGAAATAGAGGAAGGTATGTTTCGTTGACTTTTTAGTTAATAAGGTGTACTATTTTTTATATTGTTTTCCACATTTGTATTGAAAAAGAACTGAAATTAAACTAGAATGATAGATTGGTTACTGAAATTTTAGAGGTGAGAGAATGATTAACCAAAAACACTTATTAAACAAACATATGGGATTTTTCCTGCTTACAGTTGTTTTAGTTTGGATTAAATCTTATGCCGCGTATAAAACGGAATTTAATCTGGGAGTCGAAGGTGGATTTCAAGAATTCATCCTGTTTATCAACCCAATTGGCTCAGCACTCTTATTTGTAGGCTTTGCCTTGTTTGCAAAGGGGAGAAAATCGTACGTATGGATGATCATGATTAATACTGCGATGACCTTGATGTTATTTGCAAATATGCTTTATTATCGCTTTTTCACAGACTTTATTACGCTGCCGACATTAACGCAGACAAAGAATGCAGGAACGATCGGAAACAGTATTGGAGCTCTGTTCAATCCGTATGATATCCTGTTCTTTCTAGATATCGCTGTATTATTAGTATTAGTTTTAACAAAGAAAATTAATCCAGAACCAATCAAAGTGAAACGTAAAAGTATCTTAACGGTTGGTCTAGCTGCAGTTATTGCATTATCTGCAAACTTATTGTTAGCAGAAATGGATCGCCCGCAGTTGTTGACTAGAACGTTTGACCGAAACTATATCGTCAAATATTTAGGAATGTATAACTACACGCTCTATGATGCGGTACTAAGCTCAAAATCTTCCGCACAGCGTGCACTTGCAGATACAGATGATGTTTCAGAAGTGGAGAACTATGTGAAGGCTAATTATGCTGAACCGAATCCCGAATATTTTGGTAAAGCAAAAGGCATGAACGTGATCTACCTTCACTTAGAGTCACTGCAAAACTTTGCAATCAATTATAAACTGAACGGACAAGAAGTAACGCCTTTCTTAAACTCGTTAACACGAGATAAGAACACGTTGTATTTCAATAATTTCTATCATCAAACATCACAAGGTAAGACAGCTGATGCTGAGTTTATGATCGAGAATTCCTTATATGGTTTACCACAAGGAACAGCGTTTACTACAAAAGGCGAGAACACTTATCAAGCAGCACCAGCCATTATGGAACAACAAGGCTATTCGACGGCTGTATTTCATGGTAATTACAAGTCGTTCTGGAATCGCGATGTGATCTATAAGCGTTTCGGATATCAAAAGTTCTTTGATGCAGAACATTACGATATGAACGAGGAAGATGTAGAGAACTATGGTCTAAAAGATAAGCCGTTCTTTAAAGAATCTATGCCGATGCTTAAAACGCTAAAGCAGCCGTTCTATTCAAAATTCATTACTCTATCTAACCATTTCCCTTATCCGATCACAGATGAGGAAGCAACGATTGAGCCTCATACAACAGGAGATGGAACGGTAGACCGTTATTTCCAAACAGCAAGATATATGGACGAAGCTCTTCAACAGTTCTTTACGGACTTGAAAGAAGCAGGACTATATGACAACACGATGGTTGTTATGTATGGTGACCATTATGGAATTGCTGAAACACGTAATAAATCAATGGAAAAAGTACTTGGAAAAGAGATCACACCATATGAGAACACACAACTTCAAAAGGTACCATTATTTATTCATGCACCAGGATTAAAAGGTGGAACCATTGATAAAGTTGGAGGTCAGATCGACATTCGTCCAACGCTAATGCATTTGTTAGGATTGGATACGAAAGAGTACATTCAATTTGGTACTGACCTATTATCTAAGAATCATGATCAAGTACTTCCATTGCGTAACGGTGATTTTGTTTCACCTACTGTAACCGGAATTGATGGTAAATATTACGACTCTAAAACAGGTGAGCCAGTTAAAGAGACAAAAGAAATTAAAGCCATTGAAAAAGAAGCAGAAACAAAGTTGGATCTATCTGACCGTACTGTTTATGGCGACTTGCTACGATTCCATAAGGTAAAAGGATTCAAGCCAGTTGATCCTTCTAAATATGATTACAACATTAAAGAAGAAGAAAAACCGAAGAGTGAAACAAACGAGTAACACAGAAGAGCCGTCCAGATTATCTGGACGGCTTTTTTGCTACAAAAAAAACTCAACATGTATGAAATATAGAATGTTGAGTTTCGTTGCTTAATCGTCTTAAATTTCTTCGAGTTTTTCACCTAATAGCTGAATGTCACGTACTAACTTTTTTTTATGCTTTTCACATTTGCAGTATTTATATTCTTCAAACAATCGGCCTAATTTTTTTATGATCTTTATCGCAATTTGGTCATCACACATCTTTTAAAACATCCTACTCTAGTTATATTATCCTATATAAGAGCGTAGCACATGATGATTAGCTAGGAAACCGTCTGTTGTAAACTTTTTATTACATTTGGTGAATAATTTTAAAAAGGTGATGCAGATTTATCTTAATCTGTTCAAATTAATCTTCTATTGAGATCCCATCTAATAAATAATCCCAGATTTCGTTATCAGTTATAGGATCCAATTGTATAGGAACATAGATGACACATACATGTTTCATGCCCCAATCTACTTCTGTAATTTGTTCCACCTTATTTGTTGGATAGATCATCAAGACATTAAACTCACCACTCACACATGTAGATAAAACCTTCTCTAATTCAAAGGTTTCTGTTTTCAGTTGATCTTCATCGATATCAATAACGGACCACCTAATAAATAATAGGGAGGAGCTCTTTCTAAACCACTCATACATCCTCTGCACCCGTTGCTTGATCGTACGTTTAAAGCTTAGATAGTTTAACATCCAATGCTGTCCTGGAACGATAGGGAAATCATGGACGGATATAACGTTATATTTAAGGTCCTTGATGAAGTGGGAATGAGAACCTGTTGTAACTCCTTGATCATCTAATACAAAACCAGGTTTATAAGAATGTATCTTTTGCATATTTCTATACTTCATGTATTTTTTAAATTTAGTTTTGATAAGCTCATTCATACCTGCTAAAGAGTGAGAGCAAACCCAATCAAAGGGAAAAGCAGTCTTTCTTAAGGAATGTCTTCTAAGGTGAATACCAGGACCGCATTCACTTCCAAGACTAATGACTGCACTGTATGATTTTTTTATGTCCTGTAACTTCATATGTCCACCTCTTGTTTCAATACATATCACTCTTTAAAAAAACAACCTCCATCAAGAAGGTTGTTTTCTTTTATTAATCGCTTACCGCAACCCCAGAGAAACTTTCAGGTCCTACTCGTACAACACCAACTAAACTTACAGAAATATAAGCTGAATATGTTTGTTGGATGTCTGCAGGTGGATTAAAATCAAGCGCGTTGAATGCGAAAGTCTGTGGTCCTAAAATGTTTAAGTTCATATTTTCGCTAGCGGAATAAACGAGAGGTGAGTTAGGGCTCGTACCACGTACGACCTGAATCGTAATGGTAGTAACCGCAGGAAGTAACGGTAGTTGAAGAGTAACGGCACCTTGTAAGAGAACCCTAATATTCGGGCCAGCACCGACTGTACCTAAACCGATTCTTCCAAACAATTGGGGTGCATTCGCAACAGTTATCGTTTGGGCAATCGAGTTAGAATAACTTGCATTTTGACTTGTTCTTAAATCAAGAAATTTTGCCAAGAAATCACCTCCCCTCCCTTTCAATATATGGTTCTTGGTGAAAATGGCTTGTACAACCGTACAAAAAAATTGAACGATGAGTAAGAAATTTTCAGTGGTAGTGAAAGGAATTTTGTATTTAAACGTCTAATACATGAGAGGCTCTAGAAGAGGGAGTGAAGCGATGAAAAAGGAAGAACGAATTATACAGTGGTTTACTTTGTATCACAATGATATCTACAACTTTCTCATCTATTATTTAGGCACAAAAGACGTTGAAGATATGGTTCAAGAAGCATTTATTAAAGTGTTTCAATATATTGATCAATTTGAACAACGCGCTGATCCGAAAACATGGCTTATTTCTATTGCAAGGAATATTGCAATTGATCACATGCGGAAAACAAAACGACAATTTGCTCTTGTTGATCAATTAAAGAGTATTTTTTCTGAAAAAAGTAAACTTCCCCACGACTGGGTGTTGGAGGACGAGCGAAAAAAAGAACTATATAAAGCGATCAACGAATTGAAAACGTCTTATAGAGATGTCGTTATTTTAAGGGGTATTTTAGATTTCACCCCTGAAGAAACCTCTCAAATTTTGAAATGGAAAATAGACAAAGTGAACCTTACTTATTATCGCTCGGTTCAATCTTTAAAGAAAAAACTTACGTCTGAAAAGTGGAGTGATTATATTGACGCGATTAACCGATGAAGAAATAATTCTGGAACTTAAAAATTTTAAATCATATAAGATGAATAGCAATCAGAAACAATCGATAGAAAACGAGTTAAACCGGTTGTCTTCTGAAAAATCTTCATTTACTATTTTTCGTTTTTACAAACCACTCTTAAGCATGATTGTCTTGCTTTTTCTTCTAGTAAGTGGGAGTTATTTTGCGATGAATCAAGCAGAAGAAAAAGCTGTGAAATATACAACTGGGTCCGGAATATTCTTACATGGTGATGAAACTTTTGAAATAAAGAATAGTAATGATTTTATTATGAAAAGAAACAAAGATGGGTCTGTGTTCTTTATGGCTGACGGGAAAAAAGTTGGTGGAATAGAGCCGTTAACAGAAGATGAAAAAATGAAAAGTATTCAAACTCAAAATCCATTTGTTAGTCAAGATTTAGAAGGGTTTCGGTACTCAGGAACATATAATCTAGATCATCAAAAAACGATGGATATTGTACAAATTCACCACTATTACTTTAACTCTCCACATAGTAAGCTGAATTACCATGTTTACTTTTATACACCTTTTTTTAATGGAGATACGGCAGCGGATTTTGCTCATTCATTTAAGATTTATCACAATGGTAAACTGCTTCAAGGTATTAATGAGGATTGGACATTATCAACCGAATTTGCAACACCGACTTTTGAAGTTTTATTAGGAGAGAAAGATAAAATCGGGATAGCTGGACCGCCATTAATAGCAGGGAAAACAGATAAGTTTCTATGGCATTTTTTTGGAGGAACGAATGAAGTCAGCATCATAACAAGAGGTGACTTTAAGGTTATCGCTACGAACAAGAAAAGCGGTGAACATGAAAGAGTTCTTGTTCAAAATTCTAGTATGGTTTGGTCGTATAAATTTCAAAAAGACAGTCCTCTGAGTCCTATAGAAGAAGTCGGTTCCATTCATTCTATTCCGGTAAATATGAAATTCAGCAAGTCTGGGATTTATCGACTAGACACGTATTTTGGTGGTGAAAGGTTCGGCAGTATCGTTGTTGAAGTCAAATAAGTCAAACCTTTTAGTGAAAAAAGGTTGGTGTGACAGCTTAATCGTTGTATACTGATATGAAAAACTAAAGGCAGGCGTTATCACAGTCATGAAAGTAGCATATCTAGGTCCACAGGGAAGTTTCTCGGAAGAAGCTGCCTTTCGTTATTTTGAAGATCACGAAAATGAATGGTATAAATGTGATTCTATTGTAGATGTACTTGAAGCCGTAGAAGAGGGTATAGCAGATAAAGGAATTGTACCGATCGAAAACTCGATTGAAGGTACGATCAATATTACGGCTGACGGATTGTTGAGGCATGATCTCTTTGTGGAAGCTGAAATTATTTTCCCAGTCTCTCTGCACCTGCTTGCATTAAAGGGAGCTCTTTTAGAAGAGATACGGGAAGTATGGTCAATCGTTCCTGCTCTCGCTCAGTGTCGAGATTTTATTCGAGAAGCAAAAGTAAAAAGTAAGCACTACGATAGCACTTCTGCAGCTGCACAAGCTGTTAACAATCAAGAAAGAAAAGATGTTGCCGCCATTGCATCCAAATACGCTGCCGAGGTCTTTGATCTTGAAATCATAAAAAGCGGGATTCAAGATAACAGCAATAATCATACTCGTTTTGTTGTGATCAGCAAGGAGAATGCCGAAATTCATCCCAAGAACTCAAAAACGATGTTGTTGATTTCACCAACATCGGATTATTCGGGTGTCCTTTCATCCATCTTGAACGTATTTACAGCGCTATCTATCAACTTAACATGGATTGAATCAAGACCAACGAAAAAGCAGCTAGGGACGTATCATTTTTTTGTAGAAGCTCAAAATGGTCTTCATGAAGAGAAGATGAACAAAGCCATTACCATATTAGAGGCCTTCGGACATGATGTGCGTGTGTTAGGAAGCTATAGAACAACAAAGCTATAACTGTGAAAGAGCTCCGAGAAACCTGGGAGCTCTTTTTATTATGTTTCTTATTTTGTTTTCAGCAATAGTACGATGCAAAAAAGCATAGAGATCCCTACGACGAGCCAGGTGTAAATCAACGAAAGTCCTAAACCTAATGGTGTGCTAAGGTTACCTTGAGGACTATTTAAACCTGCAATAATAAGGGGTAATGCACTAATTAAGTAGAGAAGTAGAGTAGAAATTACATTTTTAGAAGTGCGTTTTCTTAGAAAGAGAATAAGTCCAAATGAGGTTAATAAGAAAAGTTCACTGACAATAATTACGCTTTCCATCTCATATCCTCCTTAAAAAGTTAGACGATGTTATACTTAACTGTAAATATATAGTATGAGTGTAAGGGGGGATTTTAGGTGTATCCATCACATCCTATTCTTAAAACGTGGAAGAAGTTCGACTCTTTTCCTATGGAAACCTTAACGAAGGCATGGTACTTCCATAAAGGTACGGCAAGGAAACAAAGAGACGTCTCGTTGATGAAAGAACATAGAATGCAATATGGAAATACGGGAAACTGTTTTGATCTTGCACTCTGGTTGTTAGATGAATTCAAAAATGATGGAATAACAGCCTTTCCAATCGGTTCAAAGTTTCATTCGGATGAAGCACATGTTGCAGTTGTGGCGTTAGATGAAAAGGGTAACCGGTATCTGTGTGATTTAGGCGATCAGTGGCTGCAACCCATCCTCCTTGAAACGAACGGGGAAGATTATTCGAATGAAAAGATAAAGGGATTCTTTCCTGCGGCTGAAATCCAAGTTCAATCAAGAGGTCAAAATCATATCGAGATCCTTTATCATAGGCCCAATGGCAAGGTCTCAAACCAGTTATTTGATTTAACCCCAATCGAGATGAATGTCTTCTTACAAGGAGCAGAATACTCGCAGAATCATGTTTATCCAAAACCTCTGTTTGAATGCAGAGTGCCTTATAATAATGAGACTGCACATTGGGAGTTCTTTCATTGGGAAAGCTTTTTAAGTACGAGTGAAGGTTTACATAAAGATGGTCAAACAGATTCAATCAAACACTGGGTGAACATGATTCATGACAAAAGCGGCTATCAAAAAGATTTTTTATATGATGCTTTGAGCAGGTATAGATAAGTCGTTTTTCTTAAGGAAGTGAATATAAATGAAACTAAATTCATTATTCATAAATAAATCTGTTCTGTTCGTTTTAATTATCGTTACAGGGTTATATTGTGTCGCGGATATCCTATTTGATCTTTCTTTTAATTCCTTTATTAATCGTACGACTAACATCATAGAGGCTTTGCTTTTTCTTTTTTTATTGATCTACGTAACTGTTGATTCTAAGAAATGATAGAAAGTAGTTAATCTATCATCAACCTATCATCCATCGATCATGGGAATATCTTCTAATTCTTCTTATGATGGAGTAGGATATATTAACCTATTCAATCGGAGGTTTTAAAGATGATAATGCCAACACATATTGTAGCAGTGGCAGGCTATGTGGAAGATGGAAAAGGAAATGTATTATTAGTAAAAACGGTACATAACGGCTGGGTTTTTCCTGGAGGTCAGGTGGAGGCAGGGGAAAACTTAATTGACGCTTTGGTTCGGGAAACAAAGGAAGAGAGCGGTATTGATATTACCGTTTCACATTTATCTGGAGTTTACTCGAACACAGCACAATATAAGTGGCATGATGGAGTCACGAATGTACCAACGAAAGTTATGTTTGATTTTGTATGTAAGCCGATCGGCGGAGATCTAGCGGTGTCAGATGAAACGACGGATAGCCGATGGGTGCCAAAAGAAGATGTATTAGGCATGTTAACAGGAGAGGCATATCTCACTCGTTTTAGTGATTATTTAAAAAATGAAGGAAAAGTTATCTACAAGGAATATGTGACAAAACCTAATTTTGAATTGAAGGTCGAGAGAAGCGTATAAAGCTAGATTTTGGCTCAGATGTAAAAGGCTATTTAATATTAAGCGTTATAGGGGATAAGTTTGATGATAGGAATAAGTATAGCAACAAAGTGGGAATATGAAGCGACCTTAGAATATTTCAGCATAAAAGAGAATGAACGCTTCAAATATCCTTATGGCGAGTATTTCATGAGAACAATGAATGATTCTGAACTTGTTTTTTATAGTACAGGTGTAAGAAAAGTAAATGGTGTTGGTGGTAATCAGTATATGATTTCAAAATTTAACTTAACGAAGGTAATCGTAGCTGGAACATGTGCAGGAATTGATGATGCGTTTAGTAATTTGGAAATCTTCGTACCTGATAAAGCCGTTCAATATGATTGTACAGTAAAAGAAGTGGAGCCTTTTATAAAGCAATCCTTCATCGTTGATATTGATTTATCGAAATACGGAAATGATTTTAACACTGGAACAATTGGCACAGCTGATAAAGCAGTGGTTATGTGGAAGGATTATTTAGAGCTTAAAGAAAATCAAATAACAATCGCCGATACAGAAGCGAGTGCAATTGCATTTATCTGCAAAAAGAATGATGTTGAATGTATTATAATTAAAGGAATATCTGATTTTCCCACAGATGAGAGAAACTCTGATAAATTCGAATCAAACAAGGAACAGATTAATGTTTATTTAGAAAACACGCCTAAAGTAATGAACAAAATATTTGGAGAATATTTAACTAGGTTTATATAAAGGATCGTTTAATGATAAAAAACGCAGAGGATGCTAATCCCTCTGCGTTTTTCTATATACGATCTGTTCAGTTATTTCTTAGGAATTTCACAGCCGTCATCGTCACAGCTCATTCCATCTTCATTGTTTAGAAAAGTGATTTTGTTTTCAGCTATTATTTTGTTCAAGGCTTGTACAAAAACATCAGTCGGCTGTGCACCAGTTAGCGCATATTTTTTGTCTATGAGATAGAAGGGTACACCTGTTACTCCATAGGCTTTTGCTGTTTCTTCATCAGCTCTAACCTCATCAGCCATCTCATCGCTAGAAAGCATCTGTATGACAGCTTCTCTATTTAAACCAACATCTTCTGCTAGGTCTGCTAAAGTTTCATGATCCCCTATATGTTTGGATTCTGTAAAAAAGGCGTATAAAATGCGTTCTGTCATCTCCTGCATCTTACCTTCCTTTTTAGCAAGCATCGTCAAACGGTGAGCATCAAAGGTATTGGTTAAGATCATCGTATCCATCTGATACTCTAGTCCAGATTCCTTCGCCATTTGTATCACGTTTTGCGTGTTTGCTTTAGCAGCGTCTATACTCATGCCATATTTTTTAGATAATTTTTCATAGATGTTTTCGTTAACGTCACGTTCCATTGTAGGATCCAGTTCGAAGCAGCGATACGTTACTTCAACGGGATGGTCAATCTTTTTAATAGCGTCCTCCAGACGCTTTTTGCCAATATAGCAGAATGGTCAAGCAAAGTCTGTCCACATTTCGATGTGTAACATTGTAATCCCCCCAATTTATTGTTTCATCCATAGTATATAAGGATTCGAATATTTTTACACGTTGTTTGATCGGTCAGCTGGATAAACTAGTCCAACCTGTTTTCTAGCCTCGTCCATAATCTTCATAACAGCAAGTGAATTTGCATGTGAATTCACTTTAGACTCAAGTTCACCACGTTCGATCAGTTCGATAAACTCTTTCGCTTCGTAATACATCTTCGGTTTATCTTGTTCAACCGTGATGTTCTCTGTACGACCATCTCGATATCGAATCTCGATGTTTGTCATGTCTTGTATATGATCGATTAGAATACTTCCGTTTTCACCTTGGATTTCTGATGGGACGTAAGAGTTAGAGATCTTAGAGTACATCACAACTGCTTCACTCTCTCCATAGTTTAAAAGAATACTTCCTTCACCATCGACGCCAGATTCGAGTAGATAGGCGTTCGCTTTAACCTCACGAGGCTCTCCAAAAAGAACAACCATCGGGTATAAACAATAAATTCCGATATCCATCAATGAACCATTTGAGAACTCCGGTTTAAAAGCGTTAAGGATCGTGCCTTCCTTATACTTATCATAACGAGATGAGTACTGACAGGAGTTTGCAAAATAACGGCGAACTTTACCGATCTTATGAAGGTTCTCTTGAATGCTTCTAAAGTTCGGCATTACGGTTGAACGCATGGCTTCCATAAGCAACACATTGTTTTCCTTAGCAACAGCTATCATTTTTTCTACTTCTTTTGCATTCGATGCCATAGGCTTTTCACAGATTACATGCTTGCCATGGTTCATGATTGTTATCGCATACTCTGCGTGAAATGAGTTTGGGCTAGCAATATACACCGCGTCAATTTCATTACTAGCAGCCATCATATCTAAATCGGTAAACGTATGTATTGCACCATGCTTCTCAGCAAATTCTTTTGCTTTTTCTTCTGTACGTGAATAGACAGCATTCAGTGTAAAGCCATTTACTTCTTTTGCAGCAGCAATAAAGCTCTCTGTGATCCAATTCGTTCCAATAACTCCAAATTTCAAGATGATTCATCCTTTCACAATCGGTAGCATAGCCCGATGCTTTTCATAGTATGTATTCTACTCCTATAGTCATGTTTTAGACAAATAATGAGGACTGTCGCACTATTTTTGTAGAAAAAGGTTTCTTGATATAACATATAGGGTAAATAGAAGTTAAAACCTGGTAAGGAGGGATGAGTTATGCTTACTATGACCAATCATAACCAGCAAACGATAAAGCCTTTAGATATGCCAGTATCACGATACGTGCTTAAAGAACAATCTGTAGCAGAACAGGAAAAACGCAAGCCTGAATTTGAATTAACGTCGTTGAATCCAAAATAAAAGAAGCCATACATGAAGAAAGCGAAGATCTTAGGGAATCTTCGCTTTTTTTTGTTTGATTTTAAAATATCACGCTAGAACAGACAAAGAGATTCCAATTCCATTTACAATACCATGAATGATAATCGCTGGAATAATAGAGCCTGTCTTTTCATACACCCAGCAAAAGACTAAGCCAGAAGCAAAGTTTACGGGCAGCGTATTATAAGTCGGGATATGAACGATCATGAAAATGAACGAGCTTAAAATCATTGCCCTCCGAACACCCCATCTTCTGAACCACGTATACAAAAAACCACGGTAAAAGATCTCTTCATAAATAGGGGAAACAACTGCTGCTGATAAAAAGCCTATCACGAATGTAAAGGGTGTAAGATCAGATTTTAGACTGTCTGTTTTAGCATTATTTGTACTTATTGAAAGCACATCCATTACTACGACAAGGGCAATACTTATGAGAATGAGAAGGATGGTCCATAGCAAAATCGTCTTCCACATTTTTTTTCTAAGTGGAGTTAGACCAACAGCTCTCCATCCTAACTGATTTGGTTTTAAAGCGATCCAATAAACCGCTGTCGTAAATACGATCGCCATGCAAAAACCAGTTAATGTCCCAGCGTATAAAGTGTTATCCAACCAACGTATCAACTGATCGTATAGGATGTTCTCCAAAAGAATGGGTACAACAACCAAACAAAGACTCAATAATAGTATAAGTTCACGAATGGTCCATTTTTTCTCTGTTGTAACGTTCATTGTATTGTTCCTCCTGATTAACTTGTTATAATATGTTAATTGTAAGCGGTGACGTAACGTAACCTGCAAGAGAAAAAGGAGAAAAAATAATGAACTTATTTTCCACTGGAGAGGTTTCAAAGCAATACGGAGTTTCCGTAAGGACTCTCAGATACTATGACCAAATCAGTCTGCTATTACCGAGTATCAAGAGTGAGAGCGGAACAAGAATGTATACGAAAGAAGATCTGCAACTATTAGAAAAAATTACACTCTTGAAATCTTTGTCTCTTCCTTTAACAGAAATTAAAAAAATAATAGGTGAAGTAACGATAAAAGATATTCTTTTAGCTCAGAAGAAAGATGTACAGACCCAGCTGAATCAGTTTCAATCAGCGTCTAAAAAAATAAATACACTCCTGCATATCCTTGAGCTCCAGGGGGAGTTGGATTGGGAGCATATCCTTTCCCTTGTTCAAGCTAATGAAGATACAAAGATTGCTGAGAGAAATCAAACCTGGGAAACGTTCTTCTCTGATCATGAGAGACAGATGCTTCAAACCTCGCTACCTAAACTTGAGGATGCAAGTACAGCAAAATGGGTGAACATCATAAAACGAATAGAGATCTGTTTGCAAAACAACAGGGAACCTTCGTCCGACGAAGGTCATTTGATCGCTTCAGATGTATTACTCTTATCGCATGAAATGTTTCAGGGAGACACCGAGTTAGAGGAGAAGTTCTGGAATGCTCGAAAATCGGAAACCTCCTCACAATCATTGAATTTATATCCTGTTAGCAACGAAGTCTTAGAATTTTTAGAGATGGCAATCATAAGTTATCAAACTATCAACGCATGACCAAAGTTTTATAAAAATGTAAAACTTTGGTTTAACACCTTGTGAGTTTAGGGTATCAAGAAATAGACTCCAAAATTATCCATGAGGTGAAAAGAAGAAATGAAAAAGTTATTGGTGATGGTAGTAGCACTAAGTGTAATGGTATTAGGCGGTTGTAACATGTTGATTGAAGATGATTTTAATGCGTATCTGGATGACCGCAATGATCTCATCGACAAGGAAACGAAGTTATTTGAACAAGCACAGGCGGATTTTTCTAAGCTAATTGAAGACCCAAACGCCAAGGAACAAGTGCAAAAAACAATTGATAAATATGAAGCGTTAGTAAAAGAAGCTGAGGGGATTCGATCAGATAAGATAGACGACTTGAAAACGTCTCAAGATCATTTTGTAAAAGCGATTCAATCGAATGCAGAAGGAATGAAATTAAGTCTATCAGCTTTTGAAAAGCAAGATGCTGAGTTAGATAAAAAATCTCAAACAATGTTTGAAGAAGCACAAAAAGCCGGGAAAAAGAGTGAGAGTGAGTTAGAGAAGTTTGCAGAAGATAACGACTTTACATTAGAAGAAACAAAATCAAAAGAATAATAGATATTGAGGAGCTGAATATGCAGCTCTTTTTTTATTCTGTAATAAATTTTGGGAATAAAAAGGGTATTACAGGTAGATTAGAGAAGTTGTAGGGTGGTCTTGATAAATTGAAAGGTAAGGTTAAGTTAAGGGGCTGTACTGATGAACGTTCATATAATGTTTGGAGAATCTTCGTCTGGCGCTATGAAATGGATGCTAAGTAAGGAAAAACGCAAGGAATATGTAATTGGATTTCCGGATTCTTTTGCGATAGGACCTATTCATGAACTGGAAACTGAAAAGGGAACAGAATGCCGGATTCAATGGTTTAAAGACAATTTGACAATTGGTGACATGGCAGAATATTATTCAAACGAATATGAATTTAGTTTTAGGCAAGCACTTCAGGAAATTGGAGATATTTCTATAGATGAGCCAATTACAATTTGGGCAGCTGAAAATGCACCTGAACAAACCGGTTTAAGGTTTGTGATGAAGTTACTTGAAGATCGAGAAAACAAGATCTTTGTGGTTAATACCAATGATTGTTTTAACAAATATTGCAAACCTCCTGATGTCTTCTATCCTTCACTACACACGAGTGATGTTTCTCCAGATCATCTCAAGATCATTTTAGAGAAAACGGATAGATACGATCCTATTTCAATGGATGGTCAGAAAAAATTTGTTGATGAGTGGGAGACTTTGAGTGCATCAGAAGAAGTCTTAAGACTTTGGGAAGACAAGTCAATAAAAAGCGTTAGTGTTGATCATCTAGATACGTTCATTATTTATTCTGCAAGACGTTTGGAGTGGAAGTATGGAGAAGTATTCTTAGAAAGCTTACATCTCGTAGGTGATATGCTTGGCCATCTCGAACAATATGTAGGTGATACTTTTATTTTTAATCGAATTCATTATTTGATCGAGCAAGGAAAACTTGAATATGAAGGTACATTAGGGGATATGAGGAAATTAAGAGTAAAGCTTCCCTAAAAGATCTTACATAAGAAACGGAGAGAACGTATGATGAATCAAAGTGTGGAAACAAATGTTAAATTAACTGGAGACAATATTTATATTAGATTACTGACCGTTGAGGATGCAGAGGATATGGTGAATCTTCAATTAGAGAACCGTGAGTTCTTTAGTCAGTTTGCTATGGAACGCAGCGATGATTTTTACTCACTTGAAAACCAGCAAAAACGAATTCAAATGTTAGTAGAGAATGCAAAACAAGATTTAGATTATTATTTTGGTATTTTTACAAAAGATGAAGAGATCCTGATCGGAACAATCAATTTGTTCGCAGTGATGCGCGGATCCATTCAAAGTGCCTTTGTCGGTTACTTTTTAGACGAAAAGCACAATGGAAAAGGCTTTACGACAGAAGCTGTACGCTTAATCGTAAAATATGCATTTGATGAGCTTAAACTTCATCGAGTAGAAGCAGGTGTGATGCCGCACAACGTTGGTTCTATTCGAGTGTTAGAAAAAGCTGGGTTCGAGAAAGAGGGACTAGCTCGTAAAAATGTAAAGATTAATGGGAAGTGGGAAGATCATCAACAAATGGCTATTATCAATCCAGCTGATTGATGAAAAAATGGCTGCTCGTGCTCTTACTAATGATGAGTTTAGCTGGATGCAACGAGAATGAAAAGCTGATGAACACAAGTAAAGGAAGCTGAGTAGAATTGATGCTGAAATGTTGCTGGATGCGGTCAAGTGATGAGGGAGTCTAGGTGATAGATTCTCGTCCTTTTGGATGTTCCAGTGTATGGAAGGTTTAGTGAGTTGAGCAGGTAGTATGCTTGCATGCTTGTTGATAGATGTAAAAAATCTTTGCATTCTTTATTTGATATATCCGTTGAAATGATAAGAGCGTAATCCCTCAGTGCTCCAACATGTGCAGTCTTTGAGGTATGAAAACAAGCTGCACACTCCCAGTTCGCGTTTATCCGATTCATTTGAGTGTTACATTTGGAGCAAAGGACCCCTGTTATCAACTCACTTTTATCAATTCCATAATAGCTTAAGATATCGGGGTTATATGGTTCGTTTAACTTCATCAATAATTTTTTTATCTTTTTCCTTTCTTTCATCAAGAGCACATCCTTTTTATACTGAGCATTGAATTCTTCATACTTACTAAGTAACATCGGGCTTTTAATTACTAACTTTAATGCATTTTTATATGACTCTGAACTATCTACAAAAGTTCGTGGGTTAGTGATAACGACTAATGTTTCAATGGGGATCTTTGGGATTTTGTGCTGTTCTAGCACCTGAGTTAAATGGAAAGATTGTCTTTTTACTTGTTGAATAGGGTCTTCGAAGATTTCTCTTCCTTTACTAGAGGTCCGAATGAGTTGTCCATATTTATCATCAAAGAACAAGTCTCCTGTATAGTTTTTTATCTCTAACAAAATTAGAAATTTCGAAGTTATTATAAGTGTATCAATCTGAAAGAAGAAATCCATATGCTTAATTCGAATGTTTTGGATAATATTCGCCTCTTGTTTTGGTAGATACCGATAAAAATACTGTAGGGACTTTTCGCCATTATGGCCAGCAATATATTTTGCCAGATTTCCTTCCAATTTTGAACGTTCTGGATGACTGCTTTGCAATCTGTTACTGACTGCACCGAGTTTTTGAATGACGTAGGGGGTAAGCGGTTGTTTTTTTATAGAAGAGACCTCCCTTAAACTTATGGACTTAATATAGGAAGTATAGGATGCATAATCTGGTGCTGCAAAAAAGCATTTTCTAAATAACCGAAGCTCAAAATATCAAGAATCAAATAATTACTTAGGGAAATCACATAAAAATTCGCAATCATCACATAAAAAATGGGGATTATCACATAAAAAATGGCATCCATCACATAATTTTATAATCCAGAACTATTAGTACTCCCTACGGAACTATCGCCACCGCCGGTAATGTAGTATAATTCAAATTACTGCTTGAAATAAGCACAAGAACGGTCATGGAGTGATTAGAATGAGTAAAGCAAAAGGCAAGAAAAGCGGCGTAGGGCAAGGAACCGGGAAAAAGGGATGGAACCGTTGGAAATCCAGCAGTAAGAAAAAAGGTCCAAAGCCTTATGTGAGTAAAGGTAAGAATAAACCAGAGAACGAAAGTGGAACAGAAAACAATTAACAAAAATAGAACAGCCCAATGCTGTGAATGAGCCATCTACTACTAAAGCTAGATGGTTTTTATTTTGGAATAAATCGCTCAAATCTACCATAAGATGAACTATTCATTTGTAAATGGGAGGGACGAGCTTTGGCTACACAAAATACGAACTACGCCATTTCAGAAGACTTGATCATAAAATACAACAAGCTTAATGAGAAGAAGAAAGAGCTAGAAAAAGAATTAGACGAGCTAAAAAAAGTATTTCATATTTATTTTGATCAATTAGTCGGTCAAAACGAGAAAGGTGAAGTGACAGTAAACAACTACAAACTGCAGCGCCAGATCCGAAAATCTGAAAAGCTTCATGAAGAAAAGACCGTGAATCGACTTTCTGAATTAAATATGACAGATCTTATTCTTCATGTGCCAAAACCGGATGAAGAAAAAGTAAAGTCTGCAATTCTGCTAGGGTTATTAAGTGAAGGTGATTTGGAAGGGTGCTTGATAAAGAGCGCTTCACAAGCAATTGTTGTTAAAACACTAAAAAACTAAAATGTAAAAAGCAGCTCCCAAAAAGGGAACTGCTTTTTCTTATTCTGCTTTCTGCAGTACGCCCACAGCTTTTGAATTTCTAATTTTCTGCAGGATACCTTGAATAGACGTGTATTCGTCATAGAGGAAGACAAGTGTGTCACCAGGCTCGGAGCACTCCCAAGCTTGGATCAATGCTTCGGCTTCCTTAGGATATACAGAAACCGATGTAATGCCTTCAGCTTCTTTTACACCCATATAAAGGTGATGAACCGTTTCACCTGGAATTCGTCCCCTTAGGTTTACATCTTCTTTTATGATGAAAATATCTGAGTGAGTACCGAATATTCGACCCATCTCTTGTATCGTTTGGTCCTGTCTATCTCCAGCTGCTGAACCCACTGTTATCACGCGACCACTCTTTAGATGATCCACCGTTTCAAAGAGTGCCTTCAAGCCAGCAGGGTTATGCGCATAATCCACCACAATCGTACGATCATGTATATTTAAAACGTTGAAGCGACCTCTGTTTTGATTTTCCGAAGAGAGAAAAGTAATCACTTTGCTTCTTAATTCAGACAAAGGTCTTCCTAATGAATGAGCAGCTGCAAGAGCGCCTAGAACATTTGCAATGTTGTGTCGGGCTGCACCATTAATCGTGATCGGAATATGGGATACAGGAAGAAATCTTTCTGCCTTACCGTTTTCGCTGAATACAACCCAATCATCTTCTAAATACCAAACTTTTAGTCCTTTATTCAACTGATCTTGAATAACTGGATTCATTAGCGATAGGGAGAAGAAGATTACTTCGCCATTGGTATGATTCGCCATATCCACACACCGTGAATCGTCAGCGTTCAATACACATGTCCCTTCTGGAAGAACAACTTCAGCAACCGTTTGCTTTAATTTCTTCAAATCTTCTAACGTTTCTACACCATTCAATCCAAGATGATCCTCACTAACGTTGGTTACGATTCCAACGTTACAATATCGAAACGCTAGTCCTTCGCGCAGCATTCCTCCGCGAGCAGTCTCTAACACGGCGATATCAACTGAAGGATGAGCCAGAACTTTGCGCGCACTTCTTGGTCCGCTGCAATCTCCAGCGTCCAGTTGCTGATCACCCACCCAAACACCATCAGAACACGTATATCCAACCGTTATGTTTTCTTTCTGTAAGAGATGTGAAACCAGACGAGTGGTCGTCGTTTTGCCGTTTGTACCAGTAACAGCAACAACTGGAACGGCAGCTTCCTCACGAGAAGCAAATAGATAGTCTACGATGGCTCCACCTGCATCTCTCTTTTCCCCTTGTGATGGATGAAGATGCATACGGATGCCAGGCGCTGCATTCACTTCAAGAATGGCAGCTTCTCCTTCAACAAAAGGAACCGTGACATCCGGCGATAGAATATCAATTCCTGCAATATCTAGTCCAACTGCAGCTGCCGCTTCAATAGCCATATTACGATAATCAGGATGAACATCATCCGTCACATCAATGGCCGAACCGCCTGTAGAGAGGTTTGCATTACCTAATACTTCTAGAGATTCTCCTTTGTTCAATACAGATTGAAGAGAATAGCCACTTTTCTCAAGATGAACGACCGTACGTTCATCTAAAGGAATCTTGCTCATCGCTTTTTCATGACCATCACCACGTAATGGATTTAAGTTCTCTTCATCAATGAGTTCAGCTATCGTCTTATAGCCGTCACCGATTACAAATGGTGGAAGACGAAGACTTGCTGCAACTAACTCATTATTTACGACAAAAAAACGGTAATCATTGCCTGCATAATATCGTTCTAGAATATATGAAGTACCTTCGCTGAACACGCAGCGGAAAGCAGCAATCAAGTCAGTGTCATTTTGAATATTTGTTATGATGTTCTGTCCCTGCCTGCCGTTGAGCGGTTTAATGACAAGGGGGTAACCAATCTTCTCAGCTGACTGAAGCAGCTCATATTCATTGGAAACAACATCACCTTTAGGAACTGGGAGACCAGCACCTCTTACTAATGTTTTGGTCATATCTTTATCACAAGAATTTTCTACTGCTAAATAAGATGTTTGGGAGGATATGGTCGCCTGGACGGATTTTTGCTTTTTACCTGTTCCAATTCTTAAATAGCTGTTTGTTCCGATACGTTCTACTGGAATCTTTCGTTTTCGTGCAGCTTCATAGATGGCCTCGGTACTCGGACCTAGTTTATGTAGATGGTACAGGTCAGAGGTATGGGTGATGTAAGAATCAGCACTAATTTGTTTCCCATCTAAGATAGCGGTTACAATTTCGAGAGCTGCTTCGAATGCATAAAAACCTGATTTTGGTTCCGCATAATCATACGTTACAAAGTAAATTCCTTTTCGTTCACTTGTAATCGTTTTGCCACGTTTGACTGAGATACCAGCAAGGTGTTGAATTTCAAGTGCGATATGCTCTAAGATATGTCCAATCCACGTTCCTTCATGAAGGCGCTCTACGAATCCGCCTGCATACCCTCTTGAACAAGTATGTGTGTGAAGGGAAGGAATGACTTTTAACAATGTATCTACAAACCCGGGTATTGTATTAGAGGGTTTTTCTTCAAATTCTTCTATATCAAGCTCAATCCATATAGTAGGTTTAAAGCTGTAAAGGTTCGGTCCCGTTAAGTAATTGACGCGGTTGATTTTCATTAAGACGCTCTCTCCTTAAGTGATGATTAATTCTCGTTTGTATAAGTCAAATACAGCACCCGCTCCAAGTGTATGAAAACGGATATCGGAAATCGTCATATTTCCTTTATTCTCAGCAATATCTACATACGTTGATGTTTTGCCATCAAATATGCTCACGTTGTATTCACCAATCACCTCAAACTGCTTGCCGTCGTTATGAACCCAGATTGCCGTGTTTTCATCGATACCGATGCCAATAATCTGAGGATTTAACGCGATCGCACGCATGAGACGACTAAACCGGTCACGCTGAGAAAAGTGCTGATCAATTATTACGTCTTCTAAAAATCCAAAGCCTGAACCTAACTCAAGTATAGAAACATCTTCTTTTTCAAACAGCTTTGATGAAATAATCATCAATCTACTCATAACAGCAGCACCGGCACTCGTTCCACCGATGATCAATCCGTCTTGCCACTCTCGAAAGAGGTGTTTATAAAAGGATGTTCCACCTAAAATACTTGTCAGTCTTAATTGGTCGCCTCCTGTCATGAAAAGACCAGACAGAGAAGAAAGCTGTTCGGGTAATTCAGGGTCTTCCGCTTTTTCACGGGAATCTAAATGGAAAAGCAGTGGCTTAGTACCATGCAATGTTTGAAACAGTTGATAATATTCACTGCCTACTTCTTCCGGATAGCCGGATGCTGTTGTCAGGATTCCTATTGGACCTTGACGATTTTTACATAGTGCAGAGAATCTGGATAAGATTATTTTTTTTTCGCTCTTGTCCTCATTGCCACCAATGATCAGCAGATCACCTTTTGCCATCTTTCATCAGCCTCTTATTCATTAAGTAGTAGGAAAAACAGGTCGAAATAATCGTCCATTTCGCCCTGTTATGTATTCCACGATTCGCTAGTATTCAAACCTATTTGAGGAATTATTTTACTGTTTATTTAAATAGTTAAAATTTTTGTAAAATTATATAGATTCTTGTCAAAACAATTAGTATAATTTACCTATTGGGAGTATTTTACTTTCTATTTTTCCAAGGGGAGGAGTTAAGGGTCATTTAACAATATAAAGGGAGGATGTATAAATGGAAAAAACATTACTTCTTCGATCCTACGAAATTAATACGAGTACTATGGCACTCTTACCGTTTTATAACGAATATGGAGAGGTTCAAACCGAAATTCTAGAAAGCGAAAAAAACGAAAGAGTTGCACTCAGCCCCATAAAAATTATTAACGAGAGCTGTTTGTTTTTTGGATCTAGCTATGAAGGCAGGCGTGAAGCAGTTCGTCGGTCTATGGGCTATGTGAGTTTATCCCCGATCATGATTAACCTCGAACTAGGCATTTTCTTTTTTCCTGTAGAATCTCCTAAGAATGAAACGTGCATCTGGTTATCCCAATCGCATGTTCAACGAATAGATTCCATAGATTCTGACACGTGCAGTGTCCACTTTAAAAACACCGCTAATTTAATTTTACCCCAATCTAAATATGCATTAGAGGCGAAATTGTTCCGAACTGCACAATACAGATATATCCTTAGCGAACGAGTAAATGAACGAATGATGAGATATTGAAAATAATAGAATAATAGTACGAACACGCCCGATGCAAACTTGTACGGGCGTGTTTTGATTGGTTAAATGTCCCTTGAAAACTTGGAACTTTCTTCCTAATTATTCGTATAACATTTTGAGGAGGAGATATAATGAAACATTTTATTAGCTGTATCGTTACCGTTTTCTTATTATTAGTCATCAACTTTGTGGTGGCAAATCTATTAGGAGTGGCGTTTATTGATACTTCATTATTTGTTGGTTTGATATTTGCTCTCACGATTCGATTTTTCACTTCGAAAGGTGGACTTTCATCAAACATGGTTCGCATGCAGGCGCAAGCTATGACCGGAATCAAGGTTGAAGAAGAAAAAGCAACGTTCAAACCGAGTTATCCTTATTATACCGCAGTTATTTATACCCTCGTTTCATTCATCTCCATATTCGTTTATTACAAAGATTATTTTATTTAGTATATAGTTGATTTTTGAAGGGAAGATGGCAACAATGGATATTGAACTTCTTTTGAAAAATTTAAACAGGAGTGTGTCCATACATTGAACCTTCGTTTTGGTCGTTTATCATTATGGTTTTGTATTGCTGGAATACTACTTGCTGGCTGGCCGTTCATCGTTCGAGATGATGTAGCTCAACAAGTTGCTATCTTTCTTTTTAGTGGAATCATGTTGTATTTTATCGGTGTCATCTTTAGCGTTATAGCTATTGTGAAGAAAGAAGCTGGAAAAGCTAAGTTTTTTGGACTGTTTTTTATCTTGTTCATGGCTCTGATCTCTATATTCGGTCTGCTGTTGTTATCGTTTGGGATCGGTGGAAAATAAGTTTATGTATTTACTAAAAAAGCCTTTCCCAGGTGGGAGAGGCTTTTTTCCATTTATGCTTGTTTTCTTCCCTCTTCTTCAAGTACAACATCTTCATCGAACGGAGTATCAAATTCCGTAGAAATAGGTGCAGAGAATAAGGAGATTCCTATTATACTAACCAGTCCAGCTGACATTCCATAAAGAATAGGGTTCGTTGCTGTGAGTCCTTCGATAAAGAGTCCTGCTAGGACAACAACTGTAGAAATTAAAATGGCATAGAATCCTGAGTTAGGAGTCGCTCGTTTCCAAAAGAACGTCATAACGAGCGGGATGAAGATCGCTCCAGATAGAATCGCATAAGCTACATCAAGTGCAACGAGTACATCTTGAATCCATATGGAAAAAGTAATCGCGATTAAGCCGATCACAAGTGTTGTGAGTCTTGATGCTGTAATCATTTGTTTGTCAGTAGGAGACTTCATAAAATATTGTTTTAAGATGTCGTTCGTAATCAGAGTAGAAGACGCTAGTAAAGAACCAGATGCTGTTGACATAAGTGCTGAACACACACTTGCAAGCACAAGCCCTAAGATACCCGTTGGTAAAATGGTAAGAGCCATCTCAGCAAACGTATTCTGCGGGTTATCTAATGAAGGCAGCACGATGAATGCACACATACCGATAATGCTTCCTGCAATCGCGTATGCAAAACTATAAACTCCTGCAAAGATCGATCCATTTCTAGCTATCTTACTAGATTTTGCTGTGAAGACACGTTGCCAGATGTCTTGTGATACGACCATACCGAGTGCAAACAACAAAAAGTATTGGAAGATCTGCTGATAACCGATTCCTGTGAAATCTAGGTGAGATTCAGGAAGTTTTGTTAATAGATTTCCTAAACCATCTACCTTTGAAAGACTCATAGGAACCATAATGAAGAAGATACCAACCGTCATTACGATGAATTGAATAATATCCGTGACTGTAACACTCCACATTCCACCTAGTATTGTATAGAAGAGGACGATACCTCCTCCAACTAACATGGAAGTCGTTAAGCTCCACCCTAAGAGTACATTGATGATCGTTCCCATCCCGATCACTTGGGTAACTGCGATCATCAAAGTATATATAGAAGCCACGATGGCACTTAAAAGACGTGTTTCCGATTTGTACCGTTTTCCCAAAAGTTCACTGATCGTTGTAACTTTTAATGAATCGATCTTTTTAATAAATATCGTACCTAAAAGAATAATACCTAAACCAATCATTGATACAAACCAAATACCGGAAATTCCGAATTGATAACCTAGCTTTGTCGTTCCGATGGTTGCTGCTCCACCTAAAATAACGGCAGATAAACAACCAAGATACATAAACATGCCAAGGTTGCGTCCTGCTAATGTGAAATCTTCAGAAGTCTTTGCTTTAGTTGAGCCAATAATTCCTGCACCGATCAATACGGCAAAATACAAAAGAATAATAACTGTATCAAAAGTTTGCATAATAAAAAACCTCCTTTTTAGTGTAATGATTTAACCGTGTCATTTAAGCGTTTTGATAGTTTTCCGACAGTTGAGCATGAACTTCATCCAAATATTCTTCAAGTGACTCTTGAAGGACAGCAAGACCTTGATCAATTTGTTCTTGATTAATAGTAAGAGGAGGAATCATTCTGATGACTTCACCATGATTTCCACAAAGATAAAAGAGAACGCCTTTCTCTAAACACTTGTCTAGAATATTCATCAGTGCTTGACCGTCTGGTTTACCTGTAAAAGGATCGATGATTTCAATTCCAATCATAAGTCCTACTGCACGAATACTCCCGATCAAAGGAGTCTTTTCTTGAAGTTCTTTCAATCTTGCAACTGCATAATTTCCCATGTTTTTTGAGTTTTCTATGAGATTTTCTTTTGTTAAAACATCTATTGTTGCGAGCGCTGCTTCACAAGCGATTGGGTTTCCACCAAATGTTGTCCCGTGACTGCCAAGTGGCCATTGCTGCATGAGTTCTTTAGAAGCAACTGTTGCACTTAGTGGCAATCCTGAAGCAATACCTTTTGCGATAGCCATGATGTCGGGCGTAACTCCGAACGTTTGAGCAGCGAACCATTCACCTGTTCTTCCGAATCCCGTCTGAACTTCATCGAAAATCAGCAAGATGCCATGTCTGTCACAAACTTCTCTAATTTTCTTCAGCCAGCCACTCGGTGGAACGATGTAGCCTCCTTCACCTAGAACAGGTTCTACAATCATACAGGCGACTTCTTCTGGTGTTACTTGATGGTTGAACAATGTTTCAAAATCTTTCTCAAGCTTCTCGATGACATACGTTTCTGGATCTTCACCAGCTGGAGCACTTTTTACATCGGCATAGGGAACTTGATAGGCAAGACCGTTCGGTTGTAAAAACTTGCGGTATTTACTTTTGGAAGTTGTCACGCTCAACGCACCTAGTGATCGACCATGAAAGCATCCGGTAAAAGAAATAACGTAAGGTCTTTTAGTCACGTGCTTAGCGAGTTTCAGAGCACCTTCTATGGCTTCGGTTCCACTGTTGGCAAAAAAGAAACAGTCCAAATCACCTGGTAGAACATGAGCTAGTTCTTTAGAAAGTTTCAGGATCGATTCATACATGATGACTCCAGATGGTCCGTGCATGAGGTGATCTGCTGCATCTTTGATCGCTTGGACCACTTTTGGATGACGATGGCCAGTATTTGCCGTTGCAATACCAGAAGTGAAATCAAGATACTGCTTTCCATCCAGCCCATAATAATAGCAGCCCTCTGCTTTTACGACAGGTAGGTTCGGATGATCTTTTGCCATACTTGGTGCTAGTAGGTTAGGCATTTCGTTTACAAGGTTACTCCAGTTGTTCATTGACACGTGTATTACCTCCTAGATATTCCATTCTCAAGTTGTATAAATAATTTCTATATAGAATATACATGCAAGGATCGTGCCAAAAAACTAAATAATCTGATATTTTTTCATTTTTCTTACAATTGAAGGCTGACTTGTGCCGAGTGCTTCTGCCATCCGTATGGTCGTTCTATATTTCTTTCTAGCTGCTAATAAAATCTGTTTCTCTCTATCATCCAACATCTGTTTAAGTGTTTGTTCGATAGGAATAGATGGAGAGGGGATTGATGCACCTTCTTTTACATGATCAGGAAGATGTTCATCCGTAATAAGAGTCGTAGGAGAGAGTACTACCAATCGTTCCATGATGTTAATCAGTTCCCGTACATTTCCTCTCCATTCATAATGCAGAAGATGATGAATGACCGCTTCATCTAATCTTTTCTTTTTGTTATATTTTTTTTCAAATTGCTGTAAAAGCATATGTATGAGTGGTACGATATCTTCCGTTCTCTTCCTGAGTGGGGGAATCGTGACGGGTACAACATTTAAACGAAAATAGAGATCTTCACGAAACTGTTTCTCATGGATCGCTTTTTGAAGATCTTTATTCGTAGCAGAAATCAGTCGGAAATCTACTTGGATTGGTTTCGTTCCGCCTACTCGATAAAACCGTTTTTCTTGAATGACTTTTAAGACTTTAACTTGATGTTGAAGGGGAAGTTCCCCGATTTCATCTAAGAAGAGTGTACCTCCGTTCGATAGTTCAATAAGGCCGACTTTGCCTTTTTGATGCGCCCCTGTAAAAGCCCCAGGCTCATAACCGAAAAGTTCTGCTTCAAATAATGAATCAGGAATAGCTCCACAGTTAACCTCAATGAAAGGACCTTTTCTGCGATGACTCTTATTGTGAATAAATTTAGCCAACAATGATTTTCCAACACCAGATTCTCCTAAAATAAGTGCATTCACATCTACTTCAGACAACTGGCGTGCAGTAGAAAGAGCTTTTTGCATATCTGCACTTTTAGCGATGATTCCAGCATCATGAAGCTGTTTGTTCCTCAATAGCCCTAACTCCGTTTTCACACGTTGCATTTCTTCTTCCATTGCAAACAAAAACTCTTTGTATTGAGCGAGTTCAGTAATGTCATGTGAGTAGCTTACAATTCGGTATAGTTCGCCTTGTTCGTTATATACGGGGATCCCTGTAACAAGGAGCTTTTTTCCTTTATTCGTGGTTTGAACAAAGGTAATTTTTTTATTTTCTTTTACTACCATTGGTGTGAGAATAGGAGTGAATAAACCTTGAGCTTCTAAATCATAGACAGATTTTCCAATCAAGCTTTCTGACTCTACTCCGTAAATTTTTCCTGTAACTTCACTCACTTTAAGGATGATGCCTTCCACATTCGTAACTAAGATATCGTCTTTTAAAGAATGAAGAATCTGTTCGTTTTCGTTCCAGTCTTTTAATTGAGTCACGTTCATCAGTCCTTTAGCAACAGAATAAAATATTCAATTCTGAATAATTATTTATTTATGAATAATTATACGACTACTTGTTTGGATTAGATATAGGAACAAATCATTTTTTTAAAAGAAATATGGAGGGGAATACGGTCAGAAGAGGTGGAAAGAAGTTGAAAGGGAGGATACAAATAAAAAAAGGGCCAATACGAATGGCCCTTTTAGTCTTTCATTATAGAAGTTCTGTTTTTAATTCAACGTCAATGTTTCCGCTAGTTGCTTTAGAATAAGGACAAACACCGTGAGCAGTTTTAACTAATTCTTCTGCTTCTTCTTGTGTTACACCATTAACACCCACGTTCAGCACGACAGCTAACTTAAAACCGCCATCTGTATCTTTTCCGATAGAAACTTCAGCCGTCACTTTAGATTCAATTCGTTTTTTGCTTTGACGTGCAACTAAGTTTAGTGCTGAATCAAAGCAAGCGGCATATCCTGCTGCAAATAGTTGCTCAGGGTTTGTTGCGTTCTCGCTTCCTGATCCACCAAGCGCTTTTGGCATAGCTAATTCATGATTCAGAACACCGTTATCACTCTTAACCGTACCTGCTCTTCCACCTTCAGCTGTTGCTTTTGCTGTGTATAATGCTTCCATTCCAAACACTCCTTTTGTGTAAAATTAAATTGTGTACAACTTAATAACTCCTAATCATCATAACGTATCCTTTTTATAGAGTCAAACAATTTAATTGTGTAAAACTAAATTGTGTTATAATGCAAGTACCCTTTACAAAAAGAAAGGAAACATCATGAAAAATGAAACTTTAAAATTAGAAAACCAAATATGTTTTAAAATTTATACAGCAGAACGTGAAATCACAAAGCTTTATAGAGAGTTGTTAAAAGAACTCAACGTGACTTATCCACAATATTTAGTATTGCTTCTTTTATGGGAAAAACATTCATTATCTATAAAAGAATTAGGGCAAAGATTATTTTTAGATTCAGGGACCCTAACTCCCATGTTAAAGCGTATGGAGATCAATGGTCTTGTTGAAAGAAAGAGATCAGAACAAGATGAGCGAAGTGTGATCGTGTCTGTAACGAAAAAAGGAAATGCTTTAAAAGAAAAAGCTGAGTGTATTCCTAGTCAGCTTGTTGATAATATTCCGATGAAAAAAGAAGAACTTTCTTTATTAAGTGAAACGTTATCAAATATGTTAGAACAGTTGCAGTATCATTCAAAATGATAGACGAAAAGACGCTTAGAACAATTCTAAGCGTCTTTTTTTAACCAGATCTCCTTTACAGGAAGCGGTACTCTAGCGTCAATGCGTGTACACGTCATATGAATGTAAATAAAAATACCTTGGCTGTAAAAGCCAAGGTATGTAAGGTTAGTTACTGTTATTTGCTTCATCATCTCGCATCAGCCAGCCTTCAAAGTGGCGCTTAACGTAATTTTCGGCATCTTGATAGCTTGCAAATGTTTCATCTACTGGATGTGTCTTATGTGTGATCAGCCATGTTTGGTTATCTTCAGAATAGATCTTCGATACTTCACGGTGATTGTTCACATATAAGCTGCCATCAGGATTTTCCTTAACGTTATGTTCGTTCTTCGGTGGATCGATTCGTCTAGGCTGTTCATGAAAAGCTGCTCCTACGAACTTTTCGAACGCTTCAGAAGTCATGTTTCCACCTGATGCTTTAGGATGTCCACCGCCACCATACTGCTTCGCATAAATGGAGCAATCCACTTCATCATGAATGGTACGAAGACCGATCCGTTTGTTTGCGATATTAAGGATTACGATCAAGTCTAAATGAGGATTTTCACGATTGATCTCGTTTCCGAGCTCAGAGTGATAGCGTTCAGCATGTAGGATTCCAATCTTATACGTTTTCTCTTCAGATCCTTCGCCTAAAGACCAAGTATCCCAGATCTCGACCATCTGACGTTGTTTCTTTTTAATGTAATCAGCAATATTTTCTTCTTCTAGATCGAGAATCGTTGTTTCTGTTTCTGAGAACTGAAAAGAATCACCTTTTAAACGATCCATGATCTGATCCTCAAATTTATCAGGAGGAAGGATAAAGAATAAGTCGTTCAATCGCTTAGCTTCAACCTTCTGATCAAACCATTCCCACGTATCATACAAACGAACAAGCTCCACATATTCATCGAGTGCGCCTGTGGGTTTAAGCTTACCGTTCTCGATCAAATATTCATAAAAAAGGGAAGTAGCACATGTTAAACGTTCATCATCATAACGAACTTGAACGTGCCCCCAATCAAACCCATTGAAATGAAGCGCTGTCGCATGGTGGTCGATCAGCTTCACTTTTCCTCCTGCATTCGAACGTTCATCAAGTCGCATCATTAACTCTTCGTTAACAGCGATATCGGTAATAATAATTTCTGTTTTTCTTTCTTTTGGATTATCAAGCAGCATCTCTACACGGTCGTTAATCGTTCCGTGTGAACAATATGAAATTTTACAATTGTCTCCAAATGCGAGTTGTGCTAAATAACCGCACGATTTTCCGTCTAAATCATTGTGTGAAAATAAATGAATCATGTCAGTATCCTCTCTATTATGCTCTCTGTCTAGAGTATCGTCATAAAGCCTAAAGTTCAACCTTTAAAAAAATTTACTATATAGGCTTATTGTCTTTATGAATAGACCGAGCTGTTGCATTCCTATATATAGGTGAGGGTAATTACAATTCTTCATACGAAAACGAGAAAAATACATTTACAACGGATGGAATTAGGTGGAAAATGGTTAGGTGGGTAATTATGTAAATTGGGGGTTTTGATGTGCAGGAATTTCTGAAAGTGTTTCAGAATAAAAACTTCAGAAAGTTGTTTTTTGCTGGTTTTACTTCAATGATGGGAAGTATTATCGGTGTTACAGCTTTTATGTTTTATTTGCTAGATAAGTTTGGTGAACAGCCTTTTTATGCAACCCTTGCCGAATTGATGTATTCTTTACCAACACTAGCTGTATTCTTTCTTGTAGGGGTGTTAGCTGATCGTATGGATCGTCAGAAGATCGCTCTCTATTGCGACTGGATCTGTGCAGGCCTATGCCTTCTATTAATGGGTGCAATTTGGCTAGATTGGATGCCTCTAATCTTTGTGATACTGTTCTTAAGGAGTGCAGTGGGGAAATTCTTTCATCCAGCTGACCAAGCGATGGTACAAGGTGTACTTTCGAAAGAGGAGTATGCCATTGCGGCGGGTTTAAATCAAATGGTAGGTAGTTTGTTTATGCTATTTGGAAATATGATCGCCATTTTTATTTATTGGAGTGTAGGAATACAAGGAGCCATTGCATTTGATCTTCTTACATATGTTTTATCAGCATTGTTCATTATGAGTATGAAAGTAAATGAGGATGTTCGTCTCCCGAACGGACAACATACGTTCAAAGATATTCGAGTAAAGATGGTATGGAAGGATTTTGTTTCAGGTTTTGTTTACATCAAACAATCTAAACTTCTGCTTTCGTTAATCTTTGGTTTTTTCTTGTTTGGTATAGTAAATGGTGGATTATCAGTGATGCCGGCATTTATCATGAAATACAAATTAGCACCAGACAATTATGAACAAATGATGATGTGGATGGGTATCCTATTCGGTGTATCCATACTCTCTGGCAGTGTATTATGTTCGATGCTCGCTAAAAAGATTAGACTCTCGTATGCCATTGTTCTCGGTCTGTTTGTTAGTGGCGTATCCCTTAGTTTTTGCGCGCTTGCGCCAAATGTATGGTCATTCTTTATTTTGACCGGATTGGCTGGGTTTAGCATACCATTAATCAATATTGGGATCGGAGGCTGGTTACCCAAAATCGTTGACCCGAAAATGATGGGACGTGTCCAAGGATGGATCTCACCGATCAATATGTTATCTCATACGATGACTCTCGGTTTAATCGCAGTGCTTTTCCCAAAAGTCCTAACTGTGGAAATGCTATTTTGGGTGGTCGGAGGATGTCTAATTGTGGTTGGACTTTTCTATATGTTAACTCTACCTAAGTATGATTTGGATGAAGAAGAAAACAATAAAGAGCTGCAATTAGAAAAAGTACCAGGTTAAAGGTGGAGATTATGGCGAACCCCTTTTATAATGAAAAACGGAGGGGAAGTCATGGCAACATTTCAAACCGTACTATTCTGGATCTTTTTGATCTTACCAATCATTCTTTTCTTTGTAGCAATTGCAAGAACTTCATGGGTTTTAATGCTTGTAAACCTGTTTTTAGCCCTGCCGATCATTTGGTTTGTGAGCTGGGTTACAGAAAGTTATGGAGCTGTCTTTGTGATAATTGCGATCCATTTATTCACAGGAGTATGGCTATGGACGAAAAGACAGAGATTGGATTTTAGATCTTTTTAACAATGCTGAGCAAAATTTTATTTGCTCAGTTTTTTTTATGACGTTTTTTCGATTTAGTATTAAAACTTTGTAAGTGACACTTCATTTAATAAGAATATTCCGACTATTATTTTATTTGAAAAACATCGTAAATAAAAGAAATTAATAGAAAATAATTGATTTGTTTCTTTTATATGAAATTAAACGCCGTTTTTTGGATATTTTCGTATGAAACATTAAAATTTTGAAGTTTTTACTTCGTTTACAAGGAGCGAAAGCAGGAGTAATATATTTCTTATCGTAAAACTTTAAAATTTTTCCATGACCGCTGAATCCATTTTTGGAACGGAGGAACCATCGGCAGTTTTTTATTGCCTGGGGTGAAACTTATTAAGTCGGGCGACTTCTGCCGTCCGAACCCGTCAGCTAACTTCGTAAGCGTGGTAGGAGAGGGAAGGTGAACATTAACAAAGAGTAATGACAACTTAAAATATGATATTTATATCATGCGTCTTTATCGCTTAATTCCTAAAACTTTTAGGAAGCGGGGGAACCAATCGCAGTCCAACGTGACTGCATGGGGTGAATCTCGAGAGATCGAGTAGGGCTACTCTCAAGCCCGAATCCGTCAGCTAACTCCGTAAGCGTTCAGAGAGAGGCAACAAATTTCGTGTATTCACACGCTTATTCAAGTATGTGTAGAAGCCGCGAGAAGAGTTCCTCTTCCGCAGGCTTCTTTTTTGTTGCCTTTTTTTCACTATCCCAAAGTATAACTTGTTGGCACGAGGATTTTCGACGTAGCAACAAGTTTAAGACGATAGTATAAGTGCAACTAAGGCTGACATGAGAGGCTAGAAGTCAGCCTAGTTTTCTTTACCGAAGTGGAGGAAATAACGATGGGGAAATCATCCGGGAACGTGCTCATTATGTTTCCAGATCAAGTTTCAGATGTATTTATTTCAAAACTAAGATTATGTGACGACTATCAATCTCTTGTTCTCTGTGTTCCTAACCGAAATGAAGCAGATAGACTCTCACAAGTTGGTTTTCAACATGTATATGTCATGAATTATGGTGACAAGCGTAAATTCATCGAAATGGTAGGTCCGTTTGTTCAAAAGATTATTGTTGTTGAATCAGGATTTTTAGAATGCTGCCAAACGATTGAACTTATTCGCAGCATCTATAACATACCTTTGTATGTCATCAAATCAGACACACGGTACATTTCCAGAGTTTATAAGGAATTAGGTGCAGATTACGTGATCTATAACAAGACAGGAAATATTCAATTCTTACTATCTTCATAAAATTGAGCGGAGGAATCCATTTATGAGATTAAGTCCAAACGAAATTGAACAGATTTTGTTAAAAGCGAAAAGAGATCAACTGAATGCTTATTATGCAAGTATGATTCAACATAGTCTCTCAAGATGGATCATACAAGACACGATTAGAAGTAAAGGTTAAAGCATCACAGGAGGGAACCCATCATCGAAAAGGTGTTCCCTCTGTAAATCCATACCAGTGATAGGCAGGGTGAAAACATGGGGACAGAGTCAGTTGTTTTATTGCCAAAACGGTTGTCGATCGGACAGATCAATGAATTTGTCAATGCTGCTGGTTCTTTCGAGAGTGAAATTCTTTTCTTTTATCAAGGCATACAGATTAATGCGAAAGGCTTGCTCTCTGTTAATCTATTCTTTTTGTCACACTATTCAAGAAATCAAAACGAACCGATCACACTTAGAATTGAAGGTTGTGATGCTCAAGAGGCTATCAAAAATCTATCTCTGATGCTGAATGGTTACTTAGAACAATGAACTAATAAAAAGAAGGTGTAAAAATGTTAGATGTGATGATGGTTTTATTGATGGTTGGAATGCCTGTCCTAATGATGGGTCTTGCGAAATGGTCATCGAGTGTTGTTGATGAAGGAAGTGTAAATAAATGATGACTGTCATGTTTGGAGTAGCCGTTTTAACAACGGTGTATCTTCTTTACGTATTATTGAATCCAGAGAAATTTTAGGAGGTTTTTTCGTTGTTAGTCAGTTTACTCTCTATAGCTATAACTCTACTTATAGCTCTTTTGATTGCAAAACCAGTAGGAATTTATTTAGCGAACTCGTTCAATTATTCAAATAAGAATAAAGTCTTTTATCCTTTCGAAAAACTGATTTATTCCATTAGTGGAATTAAAAATAAAAATCAATCTTGGAAAGTTTATGCATTATCGGTAATCGTGATCAATGCGATTATGATTCTATTAGTTTACTTAATCTTTCGTTTCCAAGGCAGTTTGCCTCTGAATCCAAGTAAGATTGCAAACATGGATCCAAGCCTTGCGTTTAACACAGCAGTAAGTTTTATGACGAATACGAATCTGCAGCATTACAGTGGTGAAAGTGGTTTATCTTATCTTTCCCAGATGATTGGCATTCTGTTTATGATGTTTGTTGCACCAGCTACAGCATTAGCGGTAGCAATCGCATTCATTCGTGGGCTAGCTGGCAAGTCTTTAGGAAACTTTTTTGTAGATATGGTCAGGGGTATCGTTCGTGTGTTACTACCGATTGCTTTTGTAACAGGACTCATCTTCGTTGCACTAGGAGTACCGCAGACATTAGATCCAACTGTTACAGCGACTACGGTTGAAGGCGGAAAACAAAACATAGCAGTTGGTCCGGTTGGTTCGTTTTTATCCATAAAAGAATTAGGGAATAACGGTGGTGGATTTTTTGGAGTTAACTCAGCTCATCCGTTTGAGAATCCTAATGCCATTAGTAACTTGATGCAGATCTTATTAATGCTCTTATTACCGATGGCTTTACCGTTTACGTACGGAAATATTGTTGGAAATCCAAAACAGGGACGTATTCTTTTCGTTTCGATGACGATGATGTTCATTCTGTTCCTTGGCATCTCACTAAGTGCTGAATATCAAGGGAACCAAGCGATCAATGCTCTAGGCGTGCAACATGATCAAGGAAGCATGGAAGGAAAAGAAGTGCGATTTGGTGTTGCTCAATCTTCTCTTTACTCGGTTGTCACGACGGCTTCTGAAACAGGGGCTGTCAATACGATGCATGATACACTGACTCCGCTAGGCGGATTAGTTACTTTATCCAATATGATGTTAAATACCGTTTATGGCGGTATAGGGGCAGGATTTGTCAACGTCTTAATGTATGCGATTATTGGTGTTTTCTTATCTGGATTAATGGTGGGACGTACCCCAGAATTCCTGGGCAAAAAGATTGAAGGGAAAGAAATGAAGCTGATTGCAGCAACGCTTTTAATCCACCCGCTGCTTATTCTAGGGGCTTCAGCTGTAGCTTTCTTTACACCACTCGGACATGAAGCAATTTCGAACTCAGGTTTTCATGGGATTTCACAAGTAATCTATGAATATACCTCTTCAGCAGCTAATAATGGTTCAGGTTTTGAAGGGTTAGGAGATGCGACAAACTTCTGGAATATTTCTACCGGAATTGTCATGTATCTTGGAAGGTTCTTCTCCATTGTAACAATGCTTGCGGTTGCAGGATCATTAGTTGTAAAACGAACCGTTCCAGAAACAATCGGAACGTTTAGAACAGATAACGGACTATTTGCAGGAGTATTTATTGGGGCTGTATTTATCGTTGGGGCTTTAACTTTCTTCCCAGTTTTAGTACTAGGCCCGATTGCTGAATATTTAACATTGTAGATGCAGAGAGGTGAAAAAATAATGGGTGCTCAAGGCTTAAGAACCAAAAAAGAATTATCTCAGTACGTACCTCCCCAAAAAGGTGGGAACGGACCTATGAAAAAGAATCGTGAGGAAGTACAAATGAATAAAACAATGATGAATAAAGAAATCGTAAATCAGGCGATAAAGGAATCTTTTATTAAACTAGATCCAAGGATAATGATTAAAAATCCGATCATGTTTGTTGTTGAAATCGGTTTTGTGATTACATTATTACTAACCTTTTTGGGAGACCAAACTCAAGTTGCCTTCAATATTGCTGTAACCATGATTCTGTTTATAACCCTCCTGTTTGCAAATTTCGCTGAAGCAATAGCGGAAGGAAGAGGGAAAGCTCAGGCAGACTCATTAAAGAAAACGAAAAAAGAAGTTTATGCTAACCTTGTGCTGGAAAATGGGAAAAACAAAAGAGTTTCATCAGCTGATCTTCGTAAAGGAGATATTGTTGTTGTAAAACAAGGTGAAATGATTCCTGGAGATGGTGAAGTCATACAAGGTCTTGCCTCCGTTGATGAATCTGCCATTACAGGGGAATCTGCCCCAGTAATAAAAGAAGCTGGCGGTGATTTTAACTCGGTAACAGGGGGAACACGAGTAGTAAGTGATGAAATTAAAGTGCGAATTACAGCAGATCCAGGAGAATCATTCCTTGATCGCATGATCTCCCTCGTAGAAGGAGCGAAGCGTCAAAAAACACCGAATGAAATTGCGTTAAGCACGGTTTTAACGAGTTTGACACTTGTGTTCATGATTGTAGTCGTAACACTTCCATTCTTTACAAAGTATCTAGGTTTTGACATACCAGTACCGGTCTTAATTGCATTACTCGTTTGTTTGATTCCGACAACAATCGGTGGACTGTTATCGGCAATTGGTATCGCTGGTATGGACCGAGTTACGAGATTTAATGTAATAGCTATGTCTGGTAAAGCAGTTGAAGCTGCAGGTGACATCAATACGATTATTCTTGATAAAACGGGGACGATCACATTCGGTAACCGTATGGCGAGTGAGTTTGTACCTGTAGGATTTGAAACAAAGAAAACCGTCGGGGAATGGGCGGCCATCAGTTCATTAAAAGATGATACACCAGAAGGTAAATCGGTACTGGAACTAATGAGAAAAGAGCGCTTACCATTTAATGAATCTCTTGGTGAAGAGGGAGAATTTATTGAGTTTAAAGCAGAAACGAGAATGAGTGGAATCGACTTAAAAGATGGAAGAGAAGTACGAAAAGGGGCTGTAGATGCGATTAAAAAATGGGTATTGGCTTCTGGCGGTGAAGTGCCACATGACCTTGAAGAAAAAGGGAATCGAATTGCATCTGAAGGTGGAACACCGCTGGCGGTAGCTGTGGATCAGCATATATACGGACTAATTTATTTAAAAGATACCGTTAAGCCTGGAATGAAAGAACGTTTTGATCAATTACGGAAAATGGGAATCAAAACGATCATGTGTACAGGTGACAACCCGTTAACGGCTAAAACGATAGCAAATGAAGCCGGCGTGGATGACTTTATCGCCGAAAGTAAACCGGAAGATAAAATTGCTGTAATTAAGCGTGAACAAGCAGAAGGAAAATTAGTCGCGATGACTGGTGATGGAACGAATGATGCACCAGCACTTGCACAAGCGGATGTAGGTCTTGCCATGAACAGTGGAACGACTGCAGCGAAAGAAGCGGCCAACATGGTAGACTTGGATTCCGATCCGACGAAAATTATTGAAGTGGTTTCCATTGGTAAACAATTGCTGATGACTCGTGGTGCGTTAACTACATTCAGTATCGCAAACGATATCGCAAAGTATTTTGCCATCATCCCAGCCATGTTCATGCTGGCGATTCCTGAGATGGAAGTACTCAATGTCATGAAGCTTGGCTCACCGATGTCAGCCATACTGTCTGCGTTAATCTTTAATGCGGTAATTATTCCTTTGCTCATTCCTCTGGCTATGAGAGGAGTAGCTTACAAACCGATGAGTTCAAATGCTTTATTAAAACGTAACCTTTTGATCTATGGTTTCGGTGGTGTAATCGTACCTTTTATCGGAATAAAATTAATTGATCTGATTGTTCACTTGTTCGTGTAACCGTTAGAAAAGAAAGGAATTGATTGATTTGCAATCCCATTCATTAAATCAACATAATGAAAAAGTATTTACCTTTAACAATATCGTTAAGATGCTACGACTTTCCCTCGCATTAATGGTAATATGTGGTCTTTTATATCCTGTGGTTGTCACAGGAATTGCACAAGTCGTTATGCCAAAGGAAGCGGATGGGAGTTTAATCTATAATGAAGATAAAGAAGTAATAGGTTCTGAACTTATTGGTCAAACGTTTACAAAAACCGAATACTTCAGCGGGCGTGTTTCTAGTATTGAGTACGACGCGGCAGGTTCTGGGAGTCCAAACTATGCACCTTCAAATGGAGATATGATGAAACGAATGAAAGAAAGCATAGCTGTATGGGAAAAGGCTAACCCAGCTGTACCTGTTAACGAGCTTCCGATCGATTTGATCACAAACTCCGGGTCCGGACTCGATCCGCATATTACTCCTGAAGCTGCTGATGTACAGGTTCCAAGAATTGCAGAAGAAACAGGAATAAATGAAGAAAAACTAAAAAAAATGATTAAAGAAAATACTCAAGCAAGAGAGCTTGGTCTGTTTGGTGAACCTCGCGTGAATGTACTGACACTTAATATTGCTTTAGAGAAGTTGTTAAAATAGTAGAAGACAAAGCCTTTACTCTAAACCTAGGGTAAAGGCTCTTGCTTCTTCGTTTGTAGATGATATGACGATGATAACGAGGTGCGTAAATGTATGATGAATACCCTCATCTTAAAAGGAAAACGCCTGAAGAATTTCTACAGGAAATCTATCAAGATGAAAAGGGAAAGTTAAAGCTGTTTGTTGGAGCAGCACCAGGTGTAGGTAAATCGTATAGAATCCTTTTAGAAGCTCATGATATAAAAAAACAAGGAGTCGACATCGTAATCGGCTTAATTGAAACCCATGGAAGAAAAGAAACAGCAGATAGAATTAAAAATCTTGAAATCATTCCTAAAAAAATCATTGAATACAAAGATAAAAAACTAGAAGAGTTAAATGTAGAAATGATCATTGAACGTCGACCAGATGTGGTGATAATTGATGAATTGGCACATACCAATGTTCCGGGTTCAAAAAACAAAAAGCGATACATGGATGTTGAAGAAATACTTGATGCCGGAATCAATGTTGTATCAGCAGTAAACATCCAACATATTGAAAGTGTTCATGATATTGTTCAGCATATTACAGGTGTAGCAGTTCGCGAACGAATACCTGATAGGATTCTAGAAATTGCACATGAAGTAATCTTAATTGACGTGACACCAGAAATGCTAAGGCAACGTTTAATAGAAGGTAAAATTTATGCGCAGGAAAAAATAGACCAAGCATTGAACAACTTTTTTACAAAAAACAATTTAGGTGCACTGCGTGAATTATCTCTCCGTGAAATTGCAGATGATGTAGATGAAAAGCTCTTAAAATCCGATATCGTCTTTACCGATAGTGGTCCAACAGGTGTGGCAGAAAAAATTTTAGTCTGTGTACAATATGGTCCAAGTGCAGAAAAGCTGATCCGAAGAGGCTGGCGAATAGCCAATCGTTTAAATGCGGAATTATATGTATTGAATGTTTGGATCGATCACAGAGGGAACATTTCTCAAGAACAGCGAAAAAGAATCAGAGTCTGGAAAAAACTTGCTGTAGAATTTAACGCTAAATTTATTCTAGAAAGATTCAGACAAAGAAAAATACCACAAGTTATTACAGATGTCGCAAAAGAACATCATATTACTCAGATTATTTTAGGCCAATCGGCAAGAACGAGGTGGGAAGAGATTATAAAGGGTTCTATTGTCAACAGTATAATGAGAAATTCAAAAAACATAGACATACACATCGTTTCTGAAGAACAGTCATAATTAATACAAATAAAATTTCAATCAAGAGGGGATTTACAAGTTATGAATATTGCATTCTTTCTTCTTCCAAAGAAAGAAGTGATCTGTTTACATGCAGAATCAACCATTCGCCAGGCTATGGAAAAGATGGAGTATCACAGATACACCGCTGTACCTGTAATTGATGAAAAGGGACATTATATAAAAACGATCACAGAGGGTGACCTTTTATGGAAAATTAAAAACACAGAAGGTCTTTCTTTTCAAAATAGTGAGCATCATTATATTAAGGACATTATGGTAAACAGGGACTATCAGCCTGTTCATATTGATGCTGAGATGGAAGACTTAATGTCGCTTGTTGCAGTTCAAAACTTCGTACCAGTTGTGGATGACAACGAAGTATTTATCGGTATCATACGTAGAATGGACATCATTCATTATTTGAGTAAGTAATTAGATTTATGAAAAAATGACCGGCTGGGTAGGCCGGTCTCACTGGTGGGGAGGTAGGCTGTTGGATGGCCTAACCTAATTAAATCATAACACGAACGTGTGTTCTTGTAAATGTATTTTCCTTATTTTTTCCATTCTATTAAAAAAGTGCTTCCAGCAGTGGAACTTTTTTTGAGAACTAAATCTGCACCTAACGCTTTTGCCAGCATTTTACTAAATGGTAGTCCAAGGCCAAGGCCGCGCACTTTTAACTTTTTCTTTTCACCACGAAAAAACCGTTCAAAAATATAGGGCTGTTCATTTTCGGGAATCCCTGACCCTGTGTCTGTCACTTCAATCCTATTTTCGTACAAGACAATGCTGATCATTTTTTCATCTCCTAAAGCTTGATAAGCATTGTTTAAGAGGTTAATGATGATCTGCTGTAAACGAAGTGGATCAACTTCTCTATATATGAAGCTTTCTGGAACAATAGCCTTACACATAACTTCTTTGTTCTTGGTCATACTCCATTGGTGAACGATATCTTGAACAAGCTCGTTCATGTTGCATGTTTCATTACGCATTGTAAAAGCTCCGGCGGAAAGAGAGTTATAATCTAATAAATCTTCAATCATCCTTTGCAATCTATAAATTTCCTTCATTGTAATCTGCAGAAATTCTTCTTTTTCATCTCCTGAAACAATTCCGTCTTTAACAGCTTGCACGAGACCACTAATAGACGTAACAGGTGTTTTTAAGTCATGTGTAACTCCTGCCAGTAATTCTGCTCGGAGCTTTTCTAAATGCTTCAACTTCGTACTCATCTGTTCAAAGGAAGTTAAAAGATCATAAATTTCTTGTTCTTTAGCATCTGTAGCTAATTGAATGTCGTAATTTCCATCTTTAATCTGAGAAGCAGCATGTGCCACATCTTGGATGGGTTTTAGAATCTTTTTTAATAGAATATAGATGATCAACCATCCGAGAAGACCAAGGCTTATCAATAGGAAGATAGGAAGACGATAACCTTGATCCACATCTGAGAGGTTTGAGGCAGATTGTATGATAATTACCCAACCTGCTTGGACTCCAGCGTATATTAAAGGTTTTTTGACTGCATAGGCAGACTTGCCATTCACTTTAAATTTGTTAGTTGTTTTTTCACTGTTTACTATTTCAACCGGGATAGCATTCAATTTTAATGTAGGTTTATTTGCATCTGGACCCTTTTTTATAGATTTTAGATTAAGAATGTTACCATTCAAATCCGTAATATATAGTTCAGGTGGCTTTTCCATCTGCAGTGTTTCTGCGTGATTATCTAGTTTACGATTGAACCGACCTAAATCATTCTTTCTGTCTCCGGATTCAATACGATCCGCTGTATCAGCTGCCATGTATTCCATGAGTGTTAAACGATTTTCTAAAGCCGTATGCCGTATCCACCACAAAGAACATAAACCTAAGATTAGAAGACCAATAAAGAGGGTGAGGACATATCGGGTGGTCCAATACTTTAATAAAGTTGTTCTGTCTTTTTTATTCGTATACACAGAATTGATACCCCAGTCCTCTAAGTGTTCGGATTTCTCCTTGTGTGTCTGGCCATGCAGCAAGTGCTTGACGAACTCGTTTGATCGATAAGTCTACAGCACGTTCGCTGCCATAATAATCTAAGCCCCATATTTGTTCAATTAATATCTCTCTTGTGTAGGTGCGGTTTGGATGATTGGCCAAAAAGAGCAATAAGGAGGTGTCTTTTGGTGTTAGAATGATAGGCTCACCATTTATTTTTACAGAATGAGAGTCGAAGTTGATGCTCAGACTTCCATATTGTTTTGTGTTCTCGGTTTCTAGTACATTCGTAGATCGACGAAGGACTGCATGGACTCTCGCAATAACTTCTTCGCCGATAAAGGGCTTTGCTATGTAGTCATCTGCTCCTTGATTTAATCCTTTCAAGCGATAATCGATGTCTCCTAAGGCTGTGAGCATGATAACAGGGCATGAACTATTTCGACGAATCTCTTGAAGGATTGACCACCCATCCTGATCGGGAAGCATTACATCAAGCAATACTAGGTTAAAGGAAGTTTCTTTGAACTGGTGAAGTGCGGTCTTACCGTCAAATGCTTGAACAACATCAAAGTTTTCGTGTTTTAAATAAACACTTAGAACTCTCGATATGGTTACTTCGTCTTCTACTACTAATATACTTTTCATGTCCATACCTCCTGTTACCCATACTATACTGTAAAAATCCCCAGTATTATAGACTGGGGATCGTACCTTTACATGTCGTTGCCAAACACAGGCTGCTCATTCATCTGAGGTTGAAAATCACTATTAGCTGGGACATCATCATCTTTTATGCGCTGACCGTCTTCATGATGTTTACCTCCACCGTGATGACCACCAGGTCCGAAACCTCTTTTACCTTTATCCATTAAAGGAAAGACGTCATCCTGCAAAGCTTTTAGTTTATCTGCATCTTTCTTTTCAATCTCTTCTATCAATTCGCGCGTTGATTTGTCTTTAGTAGAAATGCCTAGCTCTTTCGCTAAGTTAATAATCTTTTTCTGTTTGATTTCAAACGCAATATCTGGAATCATTTTACCATCGATCGTAATGTTAAGTTTCTTAGCTTCAGCCTTAACTTTAGTACTTGCAACTTCCTGAGCAACTTCACGTATATCTTTTCCTTCTACAGCGATACCTAATGTTTTAGCTTCTTTTTTTACGGTTGCAGTCAGTACTTCCTGCTGAAGTGTTTGCAGATCCTTGCCCTCTGAAGAGATGCCAAGTTCTTTCGCTTTTTTGGTGACTGTAACTTGCTTAATTTCTTGTCTTAACGCTTGCACGTCTTTGCCGTCTGTTCCGACACCTAGTTCTTTTGCTTCTTTTTTAAGCTTAGTAAGTTGAATTTCCTCATGTAGAGTAGCAGCATCTTTATTTTTTGTTGAGATACCAAGTTCTTTTGCTTTTTGTTGTAGTTTAGCTAATTGTACTTCTTCAAGAAGTGTTTCGATCTCTTTACCAGAGACTTGAATGCCTAATTCTTTTGCTTCTTTAGTAATTTTTGCGTCGCGAATTTCCTTTATGAGCGTCTCAGCATCTTTTCCATTTGTTGAGATACCAAGCGCTTTTGCTTTTTTAATGAGGTCTTCTGAGCTTCCTTTATAAAATCCTCCGAACCTATCATGTCCAAAGCCATGTCTTTTAATCTCCCTTTTTTCTAAAGTAGATTTTGAAGTAGTACTATTCTGATCTGCTGCCTGAGATGTTGTTGCATATCCTCCAACTAATAATGTGCCGGCGATTGTAAATCCGATTACTGTTTTTTTCAACGAAATCATCCTCCTAGGTTAAATGGTTGTTAAGAATTAAATACATAAGGTTCGAACCTTGTACATTTAATGTAACCAGTGAAAATGTCAACATAACGTCAAGAGAAGCAGAGAATAAAAAAAATTCCAAAATCGTTTGCTACCACTCACAATGTTTACAATCCCCATTAATACAAGCCGTTTTATGACTAAATCTTACTCAAAGAATGTGTCAGGAAGAAGTCAAAGGGGAAATATGTGACTAATACCTTGCCGGTTAATAGAGTAAAGGCATACTCTATAAAATAAACCATAGTGTTCTGATTTGTTAAGAAGGGATTGTCGTCGTGTGGATTATCTATATGAGACGTTTATTAAAACAAAAAAACAGCGAGAATGGTTCGATAGAATTGATACGCTAGCAAGTGGATTTGCTAAAAGAGCGGACACATATGATCAAAAAAGTGAATTTCCATTTGAGAATGTAGAAGAATTAAAAAAAGCGGGTTACTTATCTTTAACTGTTCCCACTGAATTCGGAGGAGCAGGATTAAGTTTGTATGAATTTGTTCTATTACAAGAAAGAATTGCCACTGGCGATGCAGCTACAGCGTTGTGTCTCGGCTGGCACCTTGGATGTTTTTTAGAACTTGCAGAAGAACGAACTTGGGATGAAGAAACATTTAAGTTACTCTGTGAAAAAGTAGTGAATGATCAAGTGTTAGTAAATAGAGCAGCGACTGAGCCTGCAACAGGAAGCCCTACGCGTGGAGGAATGCCACAAACAACAGCAACTCGAAAAAATGACGAGTGGATCATCAATGGAAGGAAAACCTTTACTTCTATGGCACCTGCACTTGATTATGCGATTGTTTCAGCACAGATCGGAGATACGGGTAAGAAAGGGAATTTCATGATTTCTATGAAATCCGAAGGTGTGAGGATTGAAGAAACGTGGGATACAGTAGCGATGCGTGGAACACGAAGTGATGATCTTATCATGAAGGATGTAGTAGTCCAAAACAGTGCTTTGGTCGAGCAAGATCGAGGCAAGAGCGAACTACCAAAAGCTTGGCTGCTTCACATACCAGCGTGTTACATCGGTGTTGCGGTCGCAGCTCGCAACGAAGCTGTTCAATTTGCAAAGACGTATAAACCTAATAGCCTGCCAGGTCCCATCGGAGAAGTGCCGGAAGTGCAAAGAAAAGTTGGAGAGATGGAGCTAGAACTCTTACACGCAAGGGAAGTATTGTACAGTGTTGCACATAGATGGGTAGACGAACCGCATTCAAGAATGCAGATGGGTCCAGAATTAATGGCAGTAAAACACATCGTAACAAATGCAGCAGCAAGAGTGGTCGATCTAGCTATGAGGATTGTAGGAGCAAGAAGTCTAGCTATGTCTAGCCCATTACAAAGGCATTATCGTGATGTGCGAGCAGGACTTCACAACCCACCGATGGATGATATGGTTATCAGTACACTAGCAAAAAGAGCACTCGAATAAAGCAAAAAAGACACCTGATGATTACCTACAGGTGTCTTTTTTGTATAGACTAAAGGGAATCCATCTTTTCTACAAAACAAAACTCGTTTCCGAACGGATCACCCACTCTTACTTCTTTAAAGCCATGTGCCTCTTCTAGTCCTGGTCTAGCAAACTTATATTTTTTTTCAGCTAAGAACTGATGGTAGGCTTCAATTCCTACAACATGAATCCTTAGTTTAATTCCAGGGGTCGAATCACCATGATGCTCGGACAGGTGTAATGAGCATTCCCCAAGTGAAACCTGCATATAGATTGGAAAATCTTCTTCATATCGATGTTCCCAATCTATCGAAAACCCAAGAAAATCTATATAAAATTCATTTGCCTTCTGTTCATCGAATATTCGAAGAACAGGGATTGTATGTTTTAATTGATATTCATTCATGATGTATTCACTCTCCAGCTACTTTATTATTGTACTATTTCTCTTCCTTTAATAGAGTTTCCTTGTTTTTAAGGAGGATATTTCTTTTCCTAGAAGAAATTTTATATAAAATATTTCATTTTGATGAGGAGGCGATTTCCTTGATTGAAACGTTAATTCGTGTGGGTACGACATACGTGCCTGTAAGGGATGTAGACCATTCAGCTAGATGGTACAGAGAAAAGCTTGGGGCAACGATCAGTTATTGTGATCACGAAAAAGCCATACTTAATCTAGCAGACCAAAGTTTTTTTCTGGTCCGATCGTTAGAAGGGGAGACTTCAAACTTTACTGACTTTAAAGGAAACAAAAGGTTCTCATTAACGTTTGAAGTTGACGGAATGGAAGTATTGACCACCCTGCATGCTAAATTTAAACAGGAAGGTGTTCAAACAGGAACAATTGAAAATCGTGGACATCCAGGTAGGAATTTTGTTTTTTATGACCCCGATGGGAATATTTTTGATGTTTGGAGTATCTTGAGTCCGACGTATAAAGCTTTACGGAAAGAAGCTGTTTTAGAGACTGAAAGATGAGATGGACAGTAGGTATTTTATTTTCTATGGTAGGTATCATTTTATTAACACATGGACTAAATCTAAAGGCTATTGCTGAAAATTCCGTGGACGGTGACGGCATCGGTGTGTACTTTTTAGGAATAGAAATAAATGAGAGTGTTCCTGCTGCAGATATACCATCCTACTCGAATGGGTTCATGGGATCCGGAATTATTTTTTTAATACTAGCTGTTTGTTTGTTCGTCATTCTGTTAAGAGAACATAACACATTGTTGCCGATTGCGCAGAAAAAAAAGGCTTCAGAATGATAGAATTTCGGGTAATGTTTATTGTGCATGAAACCGTTGCTAGAGTGAAGAGTAGGAGGTGAGAGTATGAAGAAAGTTAAGGTATTTGGCATCATCTTTTTATTCTTTGCTATTAGTCCTGCCGCTAAAGTAATGTCACCGACAACTACTGATTCCGATATTCAACTTTCTCACTTTATCCCTGAACCCCAAATTCTAGTAGAATAAATAAAAAACAGAACCTGCTTCTTTGAAGGGCAGGTTCTGTTTTTTTTAGTTATCGTTTTCCTGTAAGACCATACATGATAAACGATACGATCTGATCAATCTCTTTTTCGTCGTCCCACTCTTTATCTGAAAAGAGAAGAAAACGTGGCAGGATGTAGCCGATGATACTTGATGCAGTCATGCGCATGATCGTTTCTGGAGGAAGAGAAACAATCTCTCCTTTTTCTTGGAAATGCTCGATGATCTTCTTGAATTTCTGATACACATGTTCAGTGAAAAGTTTTTGAAATGGTTCGCGCAATTCATCATGAAAAGCGATCTCTTGAATGAATATTTTTAATACAGGAAACTGTTTTCGAACAAATTCCAGTCTGTTTTTAGCAACGACTCTTATAAAATCTTCATAGTGTTCATATTCGTTCTCGAATACTTCTTTTGCAAAAGACTTTATGAAGAAAGGCGCCACGAATTTAGCGACAGTTGGTGTCACGATGGCAAGCAATAGCTCTTTTTTCGTTTTGAAATGACGAAAAATTGTACCTTCAGCAACCCCTGCTTTTTTTGCGATCTCACTCGTAGAAGAAGCGGCATATCCTTTTTCTGAGAAAGTATCGATTGCAGCTTCAAGAATCTTTCGCTGTTTATCGCTCATTGTGGGAGCATCGTGTTCGTTAATTAGGTCATGAATCCACTCGGAATTGGACATTAAAGCTACTCCTTTTATAATCGTACATTTTCTTCATTATAGACACTATTCATAGGCAGTACAAACGCTACACCTTAGAGTTTGCGGTGTTTTTTCAAGGCGAGTACATTTAGTATCATAAATAAAAGGGAGAAACCAATAAGGACGAGAACGTTTCCATATATATCATTCCACCCGTCACCTTGAATCATAACATCCCGAATCGCTTCTCCTCCGTATGTTAAGGGCATAATAATGCTTAAAGGCTGAAGCCATCCTGCCATCGTTTCAATAGAAAACAAACCTGAGAAAAATACTTGAGGCACAACGACAAGCGGGATGAACTGAATCATCTGTAGTTCATTGGTGGCAAAAGCAGAAAGCAAAGTTCCAAGTGAAAGTGCGGTAATCGCAAGCATGAGTGTAATTAAAATAACTAACCATATTGAACCGGCCATCATGATATCAAGAACATAAATCGCAAACGAAACAATGATAGCCGATTGTAAAATGGTGAAAATGCCAAAGCCTACTACATATCCAACTACCATCTCCCATCTACGCATCGGCGTAGCGAGCAGCCGTTCAAGTGTTCCAGTCGTTCTTTCGCGTAAAAATGATACCCCAGAGATTAAGAATACGAAAAAGAAAATGAAAAACCCAATCAAGAACGGGCCGATATAATCAAAAGTCTCCATATCAGCAGAACCATGCAAATACTTGATTTCTGGGGTGTTTTTTATTTTTTTAGTGTCTTGATTCGGAAGTGATTTCAAGGCTTTTTGAATCGTTGTGATCGAAGACTTGTTTGCTGTAGGATTACTTCCTTCAAGCGTAATAGAAGTAGAAGGTAATGTAACTTCAAGAACAGCATCAAGTTCTTCATCTTCTAAACCTTGGTGAGCTTCCGCCGCATTTTGATAAGCGATGAAAGCTTTATCTGACGATTTAAGCTGATCTACAATTTTTTGATTACTTATTACCCCGATCTTAGGTTCATAGTCATTGCTCGAAAAAACTAAGTTCACAAGGGTTAGGATAAGAAGAGGAGCAATAAACATCATGGCAAGTGTGCGTTTGTCACGTATGAACTGTCTGATGATTCTTATGACTAATGCTTTAATTCTCATGGTGGACACCTCCATAATAGAGAAATGCGTCTTCAATTGAAGCACTTGATGTAAAATCCTTTAATTCTTGTGGTGTTCCAGAGGCAATTAGCTTTCCATCACGAAGCATTCCGAGCTGACCGCATTTCTCAGCTTCATCCATTACATGTGTCGTAACTAGAATCGTAGTTCCGCTCTTACTTAACTTATAAAGTTCATCCCATATCGATTGCCGGAGCACGGGATCAATTCCTACAGTAGGTTCATCAAGAATGAGGATCTGTGGTTCATGTAAGAGTGCAGCAGCTAAAGACAATCTTCGTTTCATGCCGCCGGAATATTGATTGACTGGTTTTTGCAGAAAGCTTGAAAGGTTCACGAGTTCAGTAACTTGATGAATCCTTTCTTTTTGTTTTTGTCCTTTTAGACCATAAATGGATGAGAAGAATTCTAGGTTTTCCCTTCCGCTTAATTCTCCGTAAAGAGCATCAGATTGAGCCATAAACCCAATTTGCGTCATGATTTTAAGATTAGGCATGGATGAATCGAGAACACGTATACTGCCAGAAGTGGGAATCTCGATCCCCGCGATCATCTTAACTAATGTTGTTTTTCCAGCTCCTGAAGGACCCAACAATCCATAGATTTCATTTTTGTTCACGGTTAGGTCTATGTTCTTCAATACTTGATGAGACCGATAATTCTTAGAAACATTTGCTACTTTAATAACAGATTCCATATTAAGCCTCCTTCAAAAATTTAGTGAGTACTCACTCATTATCACTATCATATGATAGTGGGATGATCATGGTCAAGTGAGTACTCACTCATTTTTAAATAAAATAAAAAATAAAATTGGGAAGTCTGATTCAAACTGAGCTTCAACGCTTTGCAATTCGATGGTATGGCATTGAAGAAATGAAATTGATACTAAAGGATGTTGGGCTTTCAGAAGTTAAAGTTATAGTTGATTTTGAATGGGTAAGGAACCTACTCATGCTAGGCAAAACTTCGTATTTGAAGCAATAAAACTAAGAAAAACCATTCGCCTTTAAATGCCAATGGTTTTTTGTGTTTTTTAGTTTGAGTCTTGAGATCTCTTGTAACGATATTGCTGCCATCTGAACCTAATAAAGCATCCGATACAAAAGCCGAGTATTGCTACAAAAGAAGCAGTTGCAACCATGATCGTAGCAATCCAGGCTACAGTACTCCAACCTAGTATATAACTTAGAAAACCCACTGTTAGAAGCGATATAGCAATCAACTGATTAAACTGTTGCTGGTCCTTATCCTCTGGAATGTACGCAGAAGGTTTCTTTTTTAAAAAGAATGCAGCAGCTTTCATTATGGGATTGTAATCAACAAACATTCCTAGAAGACCGGCAACTAAAGGAAGTAATAAGAACCATGGTTGACCAGTTAGCCAGGTAGCTAGTGTAGATAAAAAAATGAACCACTGATTTGTTCGAACTAAAGGTCTTGGAATAGAAACAGAAGAGTGAGACATATTAATCCGACCTTTCTTATATGTTTAGTTACTTTATTTTAAATGTATTCGTATAGAATGTGAAGTATTAATCCTTATATATGCAAGAAGGTGAATATTTGTTGAACCCAGAATGTCTTATAGTGAGGTGAGAAATATGAAAACAATAAGAGACGATCGTGATGTGCATATTCAGTATAGAGAGGAGATTAAGGAAAAGCTCCAAAATGACACTTTTGCAAAATGGTTAGGTATCGAATTATTAGAAGTGGGTCCAGGTACAGCAGAAGCACAGATGACAATCACTGAAAATATGCTAAATGCTCATGGAACAGCACATGGAGCTGCATTATTTGCTATCGCTGATTTTGTCTTTGCTGTAGCATGTAATTCCTATGGAAAAACATCAGTGGGACTTTCTGTTACTATTGGGTATCTTGCTGCATGCCAAAGAGGGGATAAGGTGACGGCAAGAGCAACAGAGATTAAACGTAATCAACGGACCTCTTGGTATGAAGTGAGCGTGGAAAATGATAAAGAGCTCCTTGCTCATGTAAGTGCTCTATCTTATCGGAAGAACGAATACTTTGTAGGGACAGTAGAGGATTAAGTGGATAATATAAACAATCATCATGTAAAAGACGACGAAATCAGGGGAACACCTGACTTCGTCGTCTTTTTTATCTTAATGTTTTCTTAATATATTTGATTGTCTTTCTTAGATCTTCTGCAGTCGGCCTTCCAAATGGTCCAGTTTGGATATCAAAGTAGACAACTCGTTTTTGATCATCTACTAAAAATAATGCTGGTTCTCCATGCTCACCATGATCGTCATAGAGTTTTCCGTTATGATATTGAACGCCATAAGGTTCTCCTGCAACACGTTCTGTATCACTAAAGACCGGAAAAGAAAGAGAGTGTTTATCCTTCATCTTCTTCAAATTTTGTTCTTCATCAGTAGATATGGCTAAGATGTGAGTGTTCAATTCTTTGAATGTCTCAATATTTTGTTCTAACTCTTTCAATTGGTCGTTACATACGGGACACCATTCTCCTCGGAAAAAGACAAGTAAGTGAAATCGATCATCTTTTTCAAGGTGGTTATGAAAGGAGAAGGACTCTCCACTTTCGGTTTTGATCGTAAAGTCAGGTGCTGTGTCTCCTGTTTGTATCATGAACATCCCTCCATAATTATGTTTCTTTTCTAGCTATTCCTCTTACAGAAAATTTTAAACGCTTAAGCTTTTTAATTCTAAAAAAACCACTACCTATACTAGGTCATATCTACGTCCAGATGAGGAAAGAAGTAATAAAAAAAGAGACGGATTAATGACTTTATTCCTATTTTAAGTTAAAACTTTTAAAAATTAGTAGTTTATATTTGTTTTTGTTAGAATAGTAAAATTCTTCTTTATTTTCTGTAAATTGGCCTCTATATTAGAAATTGTAGTTCAACATCAAATTAGAGGAGTGAAGTAAATGATTAAGAAGATTGCCACTATGGCAGCGGTTCTACCTTTAGTAGTTTCTCTTGCAACACCAGCAGCAGCTGCAAAAAGCACAGAGGTAAAAGCAAACGTTACACCTCAAGAAATTATCGTAAAATTTAAAGACAACGTATCAGAGTCAAAAGTAAAGTCTTTAGCAGTAAAAGGTAAAGATGAAGTTAAAGAAAAAGGTTCTAAGTTTCATGTAATCAAAGTTAAAGATGGAAACGTAGATGCAGCCATTGCAGAATATGAAGCGAGTGGAGATGTAGAGTATGCAGAGCCAAACTATACATACCATGCGAGCTGGACGCCAAATGACACGTATTTCTCAAATGGAGTGCAATATGCACCTCAAAAAGTAGGTGCTCAATCAGCTTGGGACATCACACGCGGTTCATCTACTACAAAAATTGCAATTATTGATACAGGGGTTGATTACAATCACCCTGATCTAGCTGGTAAAGTTATTAAAGGATATGACTATGTAAGTGATGATTGGGATCCAATGGATCAGAACGATCACGGAACACATGCTGCAGGTATCGCAGCAGCTGCAACGAATAACGCGAGAGGTATCGCAGGAATGGCACCAAACGTATCCATCTATGCTGTACGTGTACTAGATGCGAACGGAAGCGGATCTCTTGATGATGTTGCTAACGGTATCTATCATGCTGTAGATAACGGAGCAAAAGTAGTTTCACTTAGCCTTGGTGGACCAGGTTCTGCTACTTCATTACAAAACGCAGTAAACTATGCCGTTTCTAAAGGAGTAGTTGTAGTTGCCGCAGCTGGTAACGAAAACACTTCTGCACCGAGCTACCCTGCCTACTATTCTGGTGCGATTGCAGTAGCTGCAACTGACCGTAATGACGTTCGTGCTTCGTTCTCAAACTACGGATCTTGGGTTGATGTTGCTGCTCCTGGTGTAGACATCGCTTCTACTGTACGTAATGGAGGATATGCTTACATGTCTGGTACTTCAATGGCTTGTCCTCTAGTTGCAGGTGTAGCAGGGTTACTTGCTTCACAAGGAAGAAGTGCTGCTAACATCCGTGCTGCAATTGAGAACACGACTGATTATGTTTCTGGAACAGGTTCATTGTATGCAAAAGGTCGTGTAAATGCATCTAAAGCTGTACGTTACTAATTCGTACTCTTATCCATTTGAAAACTCCCAAGACGATCTCTAGTCTTGGGAGTTTTTATGGTCCATAGTTTAATAGGACTAACAAAAATTGTCGAGTGATGTTGGAATTTAAGGATAAGGACATATGTTCGCATTGCGTAAAATGTCGATGTAGACTTAATAGCTCATTTTTAAGACAGGACTTGTGGTAACTTTTAACAGTTTGGTAGAATAGTAATAAGTTCAACAACTAGAGTCTTCATTTCTTACAAGTCTTGCCACCAGTTAGAAAGGAGGTCTATTGTTACTTTAGTCTTTTCAAGAGTCACTTGCTTTACAAACATTCTTTTTAAATAAAAGGAGGTAATGAAGATGAGTGAAGTCTGTTTGATCCCGTTCGTGTTAGAAGAAGTGATAGAAGAATCAAAAGAAGAGATTCCATATGGAGTCGAGATGATTAACGCTCCTGCGTTTTGGCGTGAAGGTGAAAAAGGACAAAGTGTTGTTGTTGCCATACTAGATACTGGCTGTGATACAAGTCATCCGGAGCTTGCTGAACGAATCATCGATGGTCGGAATTTTGTTGATGGAGATGACGATGATTATCAAGATGCGCATTATCATGGGACACATGTGGCAGGTACGATTGCAGCTACATTAAACAATGCGGGTGTAGCGGGTGTAGCGCCAGATGCGAAACTCTTAATCTGTAGAGTTCTTGGTAAAGATGGCGGTGGATCGTACCAAGGAATCATCGATGCGATTGACTACTCCGTTAAATGGAGAGGAAAAAATGGCGAAAGAGTGCGTGTGATTTCTATGTCACTTGGTGGACCGACAGATGTACCTGAGTTACATGAAGCGATTCAACGAGCAGTATTGGAAGATGTACTTGTTGTCTGTGCAGCGGGTAACGAAGGAGACAACAAGGAAGATACGAACGAGCATGCTTATCCTGGGGCGTATAAAGAGGTCGTTCAAGTCGGTGCAGTCGATGCGAAAATGAAACTTGCTCCGTTTTCAAACACTAATGATGAGATTGACCTTGTTGCTCCGGGGGTTGATGTTGTTTCTACTTATCCTGGAAATAAATATGCTAAGCTGTCTGGAACTTCGATGGCGACACCTCATGTATCGGGAGCAGCAGCTTTACTAATCGAACGAGAAGAAAAATTGTTCGGCCGTGAACTTTCAGAAGCTGAAGTTTATGCTCAATTGGTCAAGAATACGTTAAGTATCGGACTGACAAAGAAAGCAGAAGGAAATGGATTGTTAGTATTAAATGCACAAGAAAAAGCAGTTTGCGATCAGGAGAATTTAAGAGCGATGAGAACTCCTATTGAAACGGCTGCAGCGAAAGAATCAGATTCATAAATATTTGCCCCGTTTCTTAGGAAGAAAGGGCGTGTATGGGGATGGCGTATAAGATTATTGCGTTGCTGATCAGCTTTGCAACTCTTTGTATTAGAATCTATGAAGAGATGAGAAGACGTGCAAAGAACAGAGCAAAAGAAGAAGAGCTTCAAAAGAAAAAGAAGAGAAAACGAAAGAAAGCAGTGAAGAAAAAGGAAAAGGAAAGTGCTTAAATGAATAGATGGAATAAAAGCTGATTGTGTGAGATCTAGTATATTCACATAAATCAGCTTTTTTGTCGTTCTTTTCACTAGTACTCTAAAAAACTTTGCGCTCCTACAACTTACATAGGAGGAAAAAATAAACAATCTAAGCAACAATCATAGTGAGTAATGTTTAGATATTTTTCTATTCCTACTAAAAAGTTGCTACTATTATTCAAAAAGGAGTAATATATGAGCACTACTGTAATATAGAGAGGAACGTAACTATGCTTTTTTTAGGCATTCTACTTGTAATCGTAACAGCTGTATTTTTATTTATCATGTTTCATCCTGTGTTTGGAAAGAAACCTTCAAACGATGATAGGCGCACCTATGGACCAGTTAAACATTATCAAAAGGGTGTTTTTACTAATCAGATAGAAACAGTTATGACAACCGATTTACGCTCTATGCTCCCTGTATTAAAAGAGTTTTTAAAAGGGAATCCGAATCGTCAGCCTAAGAAAGCTATTCCTATAAACACACTAGATCTAAATGAAAATACAAACGAAGAAACAAGGGTAACGTGGTTTGGGCATTCGGCATTATTAATAGAAATGGACGGGAAACGCATCCTCATCGATCCGATGTTTGGGTCCGCACCATCACCCGTTCCATGGTTTGGAAACAAACGTTACAGCAAAAAACTGCCGTTTAAAATAGAAGACCTTCCCAAAGTGGATCTAGTGGTTCTGTCACATGATCATTATGACCACCTTGATTATGGAACAATTAAACAACTAAAACAAAAAGTAAAACAATTTGCAGTTCCACTTGGTGTTGCTGGACATTTAAAAAGGTGGGGAATAGAACCAGAGCTTATAAAAGAATGTAACTGGTGGGACGAGATACAAGCCGCAGGATTTTCATTGATCTGTACGCCAGCACGACATTTTTCAGGAAGAAGCTTAACGGATCGTAATTCTACGCTTTGGAGTTCGTGGGTTATACGAGGAAAGGGTGACAACATTTATTTTAGTGGTGATAGTGGGTACGGACCACACTTTAAAGAGATTGGTGAGCGGTATGGACCGTTTGATCTTTCGTTGATGGAATGTGGGCAATATCATGAGAAGTGGGCTGCCATTCATATGATGCCTGAAGAAACCGTACAAGCTCATATTGATGTAAGAGGCAAAGTCATGATTCCTATCCATTGGGGAGCATTTACACTTTCCCTGCATGACTGGACAGATCCTGTTGAAAGAGCTGTATATGCTGCTACAAGATCAGGTGTTACAATATGCACGCCTCAGATTGGTGAGCCCGTAACGCTCGGTTCAGAATCACTTTCAAGCTCGCCGTGGTGGAGAGAGAAAAGGAAATGACATAAATAAGAGTGCTCTTCATTGTGGAGAGCACTCTTCACATGAATTCGTTAACTTTTCCATAACTCCAATAGTGGTCCATCACTTCCGAAGAGAGGATCCTTATCAGGTAATGGAACGAGCATAATGTCATCTAAAACAGCGGGTCGTTCATCAGGTTCCCCTTTTTTTAAGTTGTGATCCATTCCGTTCGGGTATGCTCCGGCTACTTTAAAGTCAGTGCTGCATCCGATACATTTATGTCCGGTACCAGCAGGGAGAACGATGGCATCACCTTTTGAAACAGTTACAGAAACACCATCTTCCCCTCCAAGGAGGAGGACAGCCTCACCGCTGATAACACCGAGAACTTCATGTGTATTGCTATGATAATGATGATAATCAAAAACACCGTTCTTCCAACCGTTTGTCCAGCCGTTCTGTTCAAAAACCTCTAATGCATCTTGAGGTTCTTTTAATTTTCCTACATATAACAAAACGGGCCAGGAAGGATGATTTGGAATCGTCCCATCGTCTGTAAAAAATAAAGTTTTCACATCTTCGCTCAGCATTTTCATAACCGTATAACCCCTCCCCTGTTTTTCGTATCCATTCCCTTATTTTTATGAAAGGAAACCCTTTCACTTTCATAAAATACTATAGAAGAAAAAAGAAAATAAGAGCAATAATGCGAAATTCCTCAATAAATGACGAAAACTTATGTGTGAAAAAAAGTTTTCTTTTGCGTGAAAAGAGGTATTAGATAGTTACGGTATGATAAATGTTAGTGAAAGGTGGAAATCAGTATGAAGTACAAAGCGAAGGACTGGCTCCGGTTAACGCCGAATGAGAGATACCTGCTTTTATTCGCTGTTTCCCAACTCCAGAAAAAGCTCAGAGCAGGTTAAAAGAACTAAAAAAATAAATGTGAGGCGTTTTCGTTGCCACAACTCCCCCTTGTTTGGTTAAAATAAGAATACAAGATAAACAGGGAGGAACACAGGATGATGACTGACCTCAATACATGGTTTGATAAAGGCATGACGCGCTATGCATATATCCATTCAATGAAAACACACAAGGAAAACTTGCTGACGATATATAATTCATTCGTACTACCTGAACCTATGAAAGATGCGTTGCAAGGCATCCAAAAAAACCGGTTGAGAGCAATCGTGATTACCGAAGATTGGTGTGGTGATGCGATGTTGAATCTTCCTGTTTTTATGCGCATGGCAGATGAAGCACTTATTGATATTCGCTTTATCTTACGCGACCATCATCCAGAACTAATGGACCGATACTTAACGGTAAAAGCAAAAGCCATTCCTATCATCATCTTTATTGATGAGAAGGGAAAAGAAGTTGTAAAGTGGGGACCACGTGCACCTAAACTGCAACAAATTGTAGAAGAGCGCAAAAAGAAGATACCTTCAAAAGAAGATCCGCGTTACGAAAAAGCTTTTAAACTATTTGCAGATCGAATCTCTAGTCTGTTTACGACTGACCATGCTCTTTGGGAAGAAGTAAGTCTAGATATCATAAAAAAGTTATTAGCTAAACTAAATGTTAACAGCCTGTAAAAAGGCTGTTTTTTATTTTGTGTTAAAATAAAGAAATTGAAGGTTTTCAAAGAAACGAAGTTTGAGGTGTACGATGGGAAAGAAAGCAAATGTTATTATTCTAGCTGGCTTTTTAGGAAGCGGAAAAACAACGTTACTCAAACAGCTACTAGCCTATGAAAAAGAGCATAATCATAAAACAGCTGTGTTAATGAATGAGATCGGAAAAGTTTCAATAGATTCTGATTCTGTTCCAGAGGATGTTCCGCTCAAAGAACTACTTAATGGCTGTATATGCTGTTCATTATCAGATCAACTTGAAAAACAGCTATGGGGACTTTGTAAAGAGAATGAGCTTGATACGTTAATTATCGAAGCAACAGGTGTCGCTCATCCGATTGATGTACTTGATGCTTGTTTGTCACCTTATCTAATCGACGACTTACAGATATCAGGAATCATTTCAATCATGGACGCACCACGATGGTTGAACCGAGAAAGTATGAATGTCCAAGCAAGAATGCTCATGCTTGAGCAGGTAAAGCACGCAGATTATATCGTGTGGAACAAAACAAGCGGTTTGACGGAAAAAGAGAAGCAGTTGCTTATGAACGACTCAACAAGGTTGAATGAAGGAATTCCTTCTGTGTTAACAGATTTTTCTAAGGTGGAAATTTCTCAACTTTTTTCACTTACCGTAAAAAAGCGATCAGAACATCAATCTGTTTCCGCAGATAAACTAAAAGTGAAAACATTTGTATATTCCTTCAAAGGACCTGTAAATAAAGAGTTGTTTGAAAACTGGCTACGACATGTCCCCTCATCGATCTACAGAATTAAAGGGTATATTCAATTTAAAAATCAAATTCATCTATTTCAGTACTCATATGGCTTGCCTACTTACGAAAAAGAATTAATGAAGATGCCATTAAGACTTGTTTTTATAGGAGAAGATCTTAATCCTGATCAGTTAACAAGAGGACTGAATGAAGTTGAATCAGAAAGTAACTAGTTAAAACACTTGTGACTTCTAGGTTACAAGTGTTTTTTCTGCTTTTAGTGAGGTTATGGGAGAATGACTAGACTCATTGCCTTTGGCATATTTGTTTCATAAATACAGGTTGGTTCATCATTTTAATAACTCCAGGATTACTCTCAGATAGTCGAATGTAGCTACCAATGATTTCTTCATAATGCGTTAACAAAACAGCTTCGAGATAATGGTTTCCACAATCCCCTTTTAGCCGATAAGTATATTGATCAACATTCCCTTTTTTAAAACCCTTAGTATGAACATCAGCTAAACGGTATGTATCCAACGACTCGGAATAAATGGGACTTGCGAATGCTTGCTTTAGTGGAAAATAAGTATCAATTTCCCACCCATTTTTTTCTAACCATTCCGTATGTTTTTCAGGTGTACGAGTTACGGCGATAATATTTAATATGGTGAAGATCAGCACATAAGAAAAAATAAACATACCGATTCCTGCATACCATTGTATCTTCAGATAAATCTCTCCTTTTTAAAGAAATTCAGTTTGTTTTATGCTATTCTTTCATTATCATTATTTTCCAATTATGAATGAAAGAGGTGTATTCGTTGACATTGAAATTAATGACTCATGACCATCGAAACATTCATTCTGAGATCTACAAAATGAAACCTGGCTCTGTTGTGGTTCGTGAACTACCAGCTCTGAAGTATATTACGCAAGAAATGAACACGAAATATCACATGGATTGGGCAGGGCGCCCTGAGCCAATTGATCAGCAATGGGTTGTATGGAAAGTGGTAAATCAGCTTAAACATTTAACAAAAAATAAGTTGAGTTATAAATTTACTTTAATGCCACATGAGATACTTTGGCACGATAAAAATGACAGTAGATCCATTACAACACAAATGATGCAAGTACCCGATTGTATAACCGATGAATTATTTAATGAAGCATGTTTTAATGTTGAGAAGAGACTAGGAAAGAAACTGCCCACATTGAAACTTGTTTCTAATGAGTCGATTCCTTGTGTGCAAAAGTTACATAATGGTCATTATCAAAACTCGATTGAGACTTTATAAGAAATAGTAAATTTTGCTGAGCATGAGAGCCTTTCATTGAAAAAAAGTTATAAGGAAATCTATTTAACTCCTGCAATGAAGTGTTATAAACCTGATACATGGCAAACTGTTGTGAGCGTGGAGATTAATAATAGTCATTCAGGAGAATGAGATGAATGAAAATAAAGTTGAATTTAAGTTAACAATTCAAGAAGAAAGTAAGGAACCTAGCATTTTACGTTTGTTATTAGCGTTCTTAATCGTTTTTTCTTTTGTCTTTCTTTTTGTAGACTTTGATGATCAAAGTATTGAGACACAAGGGATTGCTAGGCAGTGGGGAGAGGCTGAATTGATGAACAATGAGTCAATGAAGTATATATTACTCTCCGATTCAAAGAAAATGAAGTACATTGATATTATTTCTGCAACGAATAAAGATGAACAACCTACTTACTCGTTTAAAGAATTAGATCAATTTGAATATCGTATAAATAAAAAGGAATATGTCTACAAGTTGCACTATTATCAGATGGAGTCTTGCACAGAATGTCAAAAAGATGTATGGGTTTCTGTACAAAAAGAAGATACCGGTTGGTTTGTATCTCACCTGAACTTTTCAGAATCGAAAGCTGAAAAAAAGATTCATAACGTGGAAGCAAAGCAGATTCCCACCTCTGAAAAACAAGAAAAAGAATTGGAAGAAAGAAAGTCATTCATTATGAAGTGGCTAAATTAACTTTTTAAAATAAGGAGAGCTTACATTTGAAATATCGATATTGGGGTATTACATTTGTTATTATAGGTGCACTAATCATGCTGAGCTCTTTTATGATAGATACTGATCATGTGAGACTTATTCGGATAGGTGGCGGTTGTTTGTTCTTCATCGGTAATCTGTTGATACCGGATTACATAGTCAATCCTAAAAGCTATACGAAAGATAGGTAAGAGCTGCCTCATGATTATGAGCGCAGCTCTCTTTCGTTCAACAGATCACGTAGGGAGGAAAATATATAATGAGGTATAATCCCCAGAACATCCAACGGTAGGTTTCCTCGATTGACCCATGCAGTCTTAAATCCATATGCTGCTGCACCAGTGATGTCCCAAAAGTTAGAGCTCATGAATAATACTTCTTCCCTGTTTACTGCTAGCGTCTCATGAACATACTGATAGGCAGCGGGTGCAGGTTTAAATTGTTCAATATCTTCAATGGATAGTAGGTCTATAACATTCGTTAGTTCTCTTTTTTTAACTAGTGGCTTCAGCATGTTATACGTTCCGTTAGAAAAAATAACCTGCTTAACCTTATTTTGTTGAAGTTTATGAAGAGTCTTGGGAACTTCTTCATAGACTTGAAGCTCTAGATAAGAATCCATTAAAGAATCAAGTGCTTCTTCATTGCATTGTAGAGAGAATTTTTTTAAAGTATATGAAAGAGCATTGCGGGTGATTTCGGAAAATGGAAGGTATGTTCTAGTAAGCTGGTGAAGCATGAAGTACTCTACTTGTTTTTTTCGCCACTCTTCACTAATCGCTTTACCATGACCTCTAAAATGAAGCTCGGCTTTTTCAGTAACAGAATGTACATCAAAAAGCGTTCCATATGCGTCATAAACATAAGCTTTAATCGTCAATGAAGCACCTCCTTTTCATACAAGGATACCCGAAATCATAGCAGCTTAATTACAATAAAAAATTTCTAAAAAATTTAGGTGAATTTCCCTTTCATTGAGGGAATAGATAACAATGAGGTGATAATAATGAAAATGCAATTGTATCTGTTATTTGGTTTTATTTTCGCACTAATCATAGCAACATTCGCCGTTATTAATGTTGGTGATGTAGAGATCAACTACCTCTTTGGAACTGCCAACTGGCCATTAGTACTTGTCATTTTAGGATCAGCCGTAATCGGCGGCCTATCGGTAGGTCTCTTTGGTCTGATTAAAGTGATCCAGCTGCAGCGACAAGTGAAAAAGCTGCACCAGATTCATAATGAAAAAGAATCTTGGAAAGAAGAACGTGTGGCTGAACCTGCTTCTGAACCAGTGACTTCATCAGAAGAAGTTCCTCATGAAAAAGTAGAAGAAAACAAGTAGATGAAAATCAAACCCTGAAAGTAGTCTTTAAAGATTACACTCAGGGTTTTTTAATGTTATATAACTAATACTTGAAAGCGATATCAAAAAGCGTTAAGATAACAACTAATCAGTTCCAAAACGTTTTGGAGGATAAAGTATGGCTACCATAAGAGATGTTGCAAAAAAAGCAGGTGTATCCGTAACAACGGTTTCCAGAGCGTTGAACGGTTACTCGGATGTGAACGAAAAAACAAGAGAAAAAATAAAGATGATTGCTCAAGAACTTAATTATAGTCCTAGTTTACTAGCACGAAGTCTTGTGATGAAAAAAACAAAAACCATTGGATTGCTCGTATCTGGGCTTCGGATTGAAGGAAGTAAAGACAATTTTACCTTTGAAGTTCTTTGCGGAGTAAATGACTGTGCTGGTGAATTAGGATATGAACTGGTTTTGATCAGTACTGATTCCAAGAAACAGCAGGAAAAAACTTATAACCAATTGTGCAAGGAAAGAAAAGTAGAAGGGGTAATCCTACAAGGAATTAAGACGGATGATCCGTATTTGGACGAAGTATTAAAAAGTGATATTCCTTGTATTCTTATAGATATTCCGATAGAAAGTGATTCTGTTGGCTATGTAACTACCGACAATAAAGGCGGAGCACAAACAGCCGTTCAGCATCTCTCAGATTTAGGGCATAAACACATTGGGATGATTAATGGGCATAGTCAAGCTTTTGTCAGCAGAGAACGGTTAGCAGGCTATCAAGCAGCATTGAAGAAGAATGATATTCCTTTTAACAAAGATTACGTAATAAACGGTGCTTTTTTAGAAGAAACCGCAGAGGTGGAAACCACGAAACTCTTAAAGCAACATCCTGAGATAACAGCGTTGTTTTGTGCCAGTGACCTAATGGCGATGGGAGCAATGAGAGCAGCTAAAAAGATGGGTAAAACACTTCCAAATGACCTATCTGTTGTAGGGTATGACAACATTATCTTATCAGCGTATTCAACGCCCTCTTTAACTACTATTGCTCAAAGCCGCTATAAATTAGGTTTTGAGGCGACGACACTGCTAACAAATATGCTTGAAGGAAAAGCTGAAGAAAAAAATAAAGTACTTCAAACAACTTTTATTAAAAGAGAATCATCAACTGAAAACCACGGATAGTGGTTTTTACTTAGACGAAGACCGAAAACGTTTTGGAAAAATTATTTACTACCTATTTTAGGAGGACTTATAGAATGAACTTTCGTGTAATAAAAGAAAACGATCTATTTTTTTTAACAGATGACAAAGGGAATATTCCTAAAGAGAACGATTATGGACTCGGATTGTATACAAAAGATACCCGTTTTCTTAGCAAGTTCGATATCAAAATAAACGGTCAAGATCCTATTCTTCTATCTTCATCTGCAGATGAGAATTATGAAGCAAAGATCTTGCTGACTAACCCTCACATGGAGAAAGACGGAGAACTCATTCTGTGGAGGGAATCTATTGAGATCGAAAGAAAGCGCTTAATTTTTGATGGCGTATTGTATGAGACACTTCAGCTGAAAAACTATTATCCAAAACCAGTCAATTTTGAAATAAGTGTTCATGTTGATGCTGACTTTACAGATATGTTTATTATTCGAGGTTTTCAATATGGTGAAATTGGAACAAGGTCAGGCGAAGAAGTTACAGAAAACTCGCTAAAGTACTTCTATAAAGGAGCTGACGATGTTGAACGGGCTACAAAGATACATTGGGATCGAGAAGCAAAGTCGGTAAATAAAGATGGTACGATCGCGTTTGATTTTCAATTAAATCATGGTGAGGCAGAGAGAGTAACATTCTCTGTGACACCTGAAATTAACGGAAAGTCAGGAACAGTCATGGATCCTGAGAAAGCGCTTCAACTTCTAAAGACTTCTTATACAGACTGGGAAAGAGAGACAACAAAAGTACAAACAGACTACAAACCACTTCAAAGACTTGTCGACAGAGGCATTATGGATCTTCGCGTATTGTTAACGGATATTGGGCATGGTGCGTTTCCAGTTGCGGGGTTACCATGGTTTGGTGTTCCTTTCGGCCGAGACAGTTTGATCGCAGCGCTTCAGATGCTTGCTTTTAATCCTGAAATAGCAAAAGGTACTCTTTTAACCATGGCTTCTCAACAAGGTACGAAAGTAGATCCTTGGCGTGATGAACAACCTGGCAAGATCATGCACGAGATTCGATACGGAGAACTTGCTTCTACTAACCAAGTACCTTTTACACCTTATTACGGAACGATTGATGCAACACCTCTATTTTTGGTACTTTTATCTGAATATACAAAATGGACAGGTGACTTATCGTTGATAGAGCAGCTGAAGTCGAATGTAGATGCAGCACTAAATTGGATCGACGAATATGGTGATCGTGATGGTGATGGATTCGTAGAATATCATCAAGAATCAAGTAAAGGGATCGCGAACCAGGGCTGGAAGGATTCTGGTGATTCGATCGTACATCGAAATGGAGATTACGCAGAAACACCGATAGCTCTATCTGAGGTTCAAGGCTATGTCTATCAAGCCAAAATCGGTATTGCAGCTATTTATGATGTACTTGGAAGAGTAGATGAAGCTACTAAACTTCGTCTTGATGCAGAAAAGCTACAGAAACTTTACGATGAAAAATTTTGGATGGAAGATCAGGAGTTTCATGCCATTGCTTTAGATAAGGATAAACAGCAGGTAGGGACTTTAACGACCAATCCTGGTCATGTTCTTTTTGCAGAGATGCTGGATGACTATAAAGCAAGTAAGGTGATTGAAAAACTTGTGTCTCCACAGTTTTTCTCAGGGTATGGTATTCGCACGATGGCAGAAGGAGAAGCGGGGTATAACCCCATGAGTTATCACGATGGAAGCATATGGCCGCATGACAACAGTATGATCCTGCTTGGCATGAGTAAAGTAGAACACCAGAGTGATGCGAATATGGTGATCTCTGGATTGATAGCTGCAGCGAGTCACTTTGAATATGACAGGCTGCCAGAGCTTTTCTGTGGATATGGTTCTAAAACTGGAAGAGCAGTGAAATACCCAGTAGCATGTTCACCTCAAGCTTGGGCTGCAGGGACACCATTAGTCTTCATCCAAACCATTCTTGGATTATTTCCTGATAGTTTAAACAAAGTCATCTATCTCTCTCCAGCACTGTTGAAAGAGATGAAAGAACTAAAAGTTGACCGAATTAAAATCGGAGAAGGATATCTTTCCGTTCATGTTCGACGTGAGGAAGAAGAAACGACCGTAGAGATAAAAGAAAATACGACTGGATATGAAGTGATTAAAAAATAAAAGGGTTCGTTCACCTTATGTAGAGAAGGGAGTTTTAGAAGATGAGACGTACAAAGTGGCTGTCCGCATGCGGTGTATCATCGCTAATTCTAGCAACCATGTTAACTGGCTGTGGAAATGACAACGGAAAAGAAGAAACTCAATCAGGGAAAACAGAGATTGTTCTGAGTGGTTGGGGAGGAAATCCGACTGAAAAGAAATTGTTAAACGAAGTTCTATCAGATTTTGAAAAAGAACATCCCCACATTGATGTAAAACTGAATACGATCAGTGATCAATACATGGATGTACTGAAGACACGATTGATCGGTGGAACCGCAGCAGATGTATTCTATCTTGATGCTTTTGAAGCTCCTGCTCTCATTGAGACAGGCGCTGTTGAACCGTTAAATAAATATGTGACAACAGACTTTGATCTCTCAGATTTCGAAAAACCGATGCTTGATGCTTTTAAAGAAGGTGAGAAGCTTTACGGTCTGCCAAAAGATTACTCAACACTCGCTCTTTTCTATAACAAAAAAATGTTCAAAGAAGCTGGAATAAAAGAACCTCCAAAAACGTGGGAAGAGATGGAGGTCGTGGCTAAAAAGCTGACGGACCAAGAAAAGCAAGTATACGGACTTGGAATGCTTCCACAGATTGAACGAATGTATTATATGGCAGAATCTAGTGGTGGACAGGTCATCACTGATGGTCGGGCCACTTTTGCTGATGACAAAGTTGTGGAAGCTATTCAGCCGGTTGTTGATATGCATATTAAAGATAAGACTGCAGCAACGCCTTCAGAAGTGGGTGCAGGGCAATCCGCTGGTGAGATGTTCGGTCGCGGCAATGCTGCAATGGTTATGGAAGGGAACTGGAACATACCTTTTTTAGAAGACACGTTTCCAGAGCTTGATTATGGAACAGCAGAACTGCCGACAGTTAACGGTAAAAAAGGGACGATGTCATTTGCAGTCGGGTATGCGATGAATTCAGAATCAGAGCATAAGAAAGAGTCATGGGAACTGATCGAATATCTCACAGGTAAAGAAGGAATGAAGAAGTGGACAAGCAAAGGTTTTGCCCTTCCGACAAGAAAATCTGTAGCGGCTGATCTAGGTTTTGATCAAGATGAACTTCGCGGTCCTCTTGTCAGTGGGGCAGACTATGCAACAGTATGGCAGGATGGTCCTACATTGCCAATTGTGATGAACAATTTCAACAACCAATTTCTTAGTGCATATTTAGGTGACCGCCCTTTAAAAGAAGCGTTAAAAGATGCAGAGAAGCAGGCGAACAGAGAGATAAAAGTAACAGAATAATAGATTTTTGAATCGAGGTGAACCATGTGAAGATGTTATCAAAAAAAGATAGAAGAGAAGCGGGACAAGGGTATCTATTCCTGCTGCCTGCGCTCCTCGTATTAGGCGTGTTTGTAATCGCACCGATCCTTTACGCTGTATTTCTTTCCTTTCATAAAGTAGAACTAATTGGCGGTGCGACCTATGAGTTTAGAGGGCTCGATAACTTTATGAAAGTTACATTTGATGATCGAGCGATTATTGCACTGAAGAACACGGGAATCTATGTGGCGATCGTAGTACCGACCCAGACGTTCCTGGCTCTAGTATTAGCAGCATCATTGAATGCAGGGCTCAAAGGACAGAAATTCTTTCGCATCGTTTATTTCTTACCGACTTTAACTTCATCCGCTGTCTTAACACTTATATTTATGTGGATGTATAATCAGAACGGATTGATCAACTATGTATTAAAGTTCTTAAATCTGCCAACGTATAACTGGATAGGTGATCCAGACGTAGCTCTTATCGCGATTATGATCATGAATATTTGGGCAACAGCACCGTTTTTCATGGTTATCTATCTCGCAGCTCTTCAAGATATTCCAGACAGTCACTATGAAGCAGCTGAACTCGACGGAGCCGGTCCGATTCAAAAGTTTTGGCATATAACCGTTCCAAACTTACGACCGGTAACATCTTTTGTGGTGATCATGGGTCTGATCGGAACATTCCAGCTTTTCGATCAATCGTACATTTTCTCTGGAGGATCAGGCGGACCGAACAACTCCACGCTTACGGTCGTTCTTTTAATCTATCAATATGCATTTAAGACACTTGGAACGATGGGTTATGCTACAGCGATCGCTTTCATGCTTGCCATCATCATCTTAGTGGCAACCCTTTTACAACGCAAATTTTCAAAAGAAGAATCACTATACTAAGGAGGAGATACCATGAAAAAACGTACGGCTGGAAGAAAAGCTTTGTATGTAATCCTTGTCGTTTACGCAATCATCACCGTTATACCGTTTTTGTGGGCACTGTCTTCTTCCTTTAAAACTTTAGGTGAGATCGTAAGTGGATCGATTAATTTTATTCCAAAAGACTTTACACTTGATAACTATAAGCAGATTTTTACAAGGGAGCCACTATTCGGAAGATGGTTGTTTAATAGTTTGTTCATCGCAACAGTCGGAACGCTATTAAACTTATTGTTTAACTCTATGGCTGGGTATGCACTCGCAAGATTAAGTTTTCCAGGGAAAAAGAGCATTTTCTTAATGATCTTGGCCGTCTTGATGATTCCTTTCCAAGTAACGCTCATTCCTAACTTCTTAATATTGAAGGAAATTGGATGGCTGAATTCTTATCAAGGGATGATCATTCCAGGAGCGGTGAACGCGACGTTCATCTTTATGATGAGACAGTTTTTCATAAACTTTCCAAAAGAAGTGGAAGAAGCAGCTGCAATCGATGGACTTGGACGCTTCGGTACATTTTTCCGTATCGTTTTACCTCTTGCTAAACCGGCACTTGCAGCTCAGACAATATTCGTATTCATGGCGTTCTGGAACGATTTCATGAGACCTCTCATCATTTTATCTGATCAAGACATGTTCACTCTGCCACTAGGGTTGAACTCGTTCAAAGGCCAGTTTATCTCGTTTTGGAACTATATTATGGCCGCATCGATGGTCTTTACATTACCGATTATCGTTCTATACGCATTCTTTAATCGATATTTTGTTAAAGGAATCAAGTTTACGGGGGATAAATAAGATTTTTGAGGAGAAACTGGCTTGATGATGTCGGAAATAAGTGCACCGATAGCAAGTTTAGATTACCGTGAAATGTATAATTTCATGGTAATCTATTTTTTATTCACGGTAAGCTACATTAATTTCACGGTAATTGCACATTATTTCACACATAAAATAATTTAAACGATTTTCGCCAATAATCGACATATCTCTGTCTCTAAACCATTCTAGCTTATAGAATGGTTTACTCATTATATATATGTTAACTAAAATATATTTTAAGTTGACGTATTTGAAAACCTTCGCTATTCTAGAAGCGTATACAGAACTTATATGTGGAGGTTTATGAAGATGACAGCACAAAGAAATGGTTTGAAAACGATTGATATTACGCTAGTTGGTATGTTTGTAGCGCTGATGGCGATTGGTGCAAATATCACCACCATGTTTCCGTTCATGGTGGTTGGTGGGGTGCCAATTACGTTGCAAACCTTTTTCTGTATTCTAGCAGGAGCATTGTTAGGAAGTAGATTAGGAGCAATCTCTATGAGTGTATACGTACTAGTCGGATTAGTCGGAGCACCAGTGTTCGCTCAATTTAAAGGTGGCTTTGCAACCGTGATCAGCCCGACCTTTGGGTTTTTATTATCATATATTCTGGTTGCGTATCTAACGGGTTTAATTATTGAAAAGAATGGTGGGAAAGCTTCATACATTGTAGCAACCCTTGTTGGAACAGCCGTTAACTATATTGTAGGGACAAACCTGATGTTCATGGCGTATAAAATGTGGGCAGATGCACCAGAAGGTTTCACTTACTCTATGGCTTGGGCGTGGATGATGGTTCCGCTACCTAAAGATATTATTCTAGCGATTTGTGCAGGTATGTTAGCACCGAGAATAAATTTTGCGCGTAAAAAATCAATTTCTCAACGAACAAAGCATGCCTCATAAAGGAGTGGTGTTAAAGTGATCTGGAATACTCTTGCAAAAAAAGTATTGAGTGGAGAAGAGATTACGAATGAAGAAGCTCTTGATATTTTAAATTGTCCTGATGAAGATCTGTTATTATTGCTGCATGGCGCTTATCAGATCAGAAAGCATTATTATGGTAATCTCGTAAAACTCAACATGATTATTAATACAAAGTCAGGCGCATGCCCAGAAAACTGCGGATATTGCTCACAATCGATCGTATCGACTGCACCCATCGAGACGTATCGAATGATGGATAGTAAAGAGATGGTAAAAGGGGCAGAGACCGCGTATAACTTAAACGTTGGAACGTATTGCATTGTTGCAAGTGGGCGTGGACCTACTAACCGTGATGTGGATAAAGTTGTTGAAGCTGTTAAAGAAATCAAGAATACATATGGCTTAAAGGTTTGTGCTTGTCTAGGAATATTAAAGCCAGAACAAGCAGTGCGTCTAAAGGAAGCAGGTGTTGATCGATACAATCATAACCTCAACACTTCCGCTCGAAATCATGAAAATATTACAACGTCTCACTCCTATGATGATCGAGTGAATACGGTCAACATCGTTAAGGAAAGCGGGATCTCTCCATGCTCAGGAGTTATTATAGGTATGAGAGAGACGAAGCAAGATGTTATTGATATGGTAAGAAGTCTTAACGTACTTGACGCAGATTCTATTCCAGTCAATTTCTTGCATGCGATTGATGGTACACCGTTAGAAGGGACAGACGAGCTTGATCCCCGCTACTGTTTGAAAGTACTTGCATTATTTCGTTATATTAATCCGACGAAGGAGATTCGTATATCAGGTGGACGTGAGGTGAATTTAAGAAGTCTTCAGCCACTCGGTCTGTATGCCGCAAACTCAATATTTGTAGGTGACTATCTTACGACGAGAGGACAAGAGTCAACGGCAGATCATAAGATGATAAAAGATATGGGCTTCAAGATTGATCGTACGCCTGTTATGGCACCATAGTTTTTTGCAAATGATTGAAAAGCCACTCGAAGCTTTGTACAATAAGGAGTATTCTATTGTACATCGTGGGAGTGGTTTTTTTGGAAAAATGGCAAAAGTGGCTGGAAAAAATAAACTGGGCTGAGATTATGCTAGCGGCTGGTTTATGGGCAATGAAGTTTCTATTGATCATCGTCATGTTCTTGGTGATCCGTTCGATCGGTAGACGTGTGATCAACCGAATGTTTGATAAAGCAGCAACACATAGAAAGATGTCTTCAGGCAGAATTATTACGCTGCAAAAGCTTGTAGTCAACCTGTTTTCATACGTATTGATCTTTGTTTTTGCTGGTATCATATTCAAGCAGTTCGGACTTGAAATCGGTACTCTTATAGCAGGAGCAGGGGTAGTTGGATTAGCTATAGGTTTTGGAGCGCAAGGACTCGTAAGTGATGTTGTAACAGGTTTCTTCATCCTTCTTGAAAAGCAGATGGAGGTCGGAGACTATGTTACGATCGGCGGGGTCGATGGAATTGTAGAGGAAGTGGGTCTGAGAACGACTCACATACGAGCATTTGATGGCACATTGAACTATATGCCGAACCGTGAAATCAGTACGATCGCGAACCATACACGGGGGAATATGCGTGCACTTGTTGATATAGGTATTGCCTATGAAGAAAATATAGACAAGGCTCTCGTCATACTACAAGATGCTTGTGACAAAGTAAAAGAAAAGAATCCGAGCATTATTGAAGGACCAAATGTGTTGGGTGTTCAAATGTTAGGATCGTCTGATGTGGTGATTCGTATTATTTCTAAGACGATTAACGGAGAACAGTGGGCGGTCGAAAGAGAGTTACGTAAAGCTTTAAAAGAAGCTTTGGATGCGAATGGCATCGAGATTCCATATCCTCATCAAGTACATGTAGAAAAAGGTGCATAAGAAAAGCCGGGGAAGTGTTTCCCGGCTTTTTCTTTAATTCTTTTCAATATTTTGTTTGGATAAATAATCCGTTACACTCTTCAGTTTTGTTTTATGTGCCATGATGTAGAGAATATCGTGAGCGTGAATTTCTGTTCTTCCTGTTGGTGTGATCAGTTCATCGCCTCGGATCATTGCACTTACCGTAGATTCTTTTGGTAAGGAAATTTCCTCAAGTGTCTGTCCGATAATTTTTGCATGTTCGGGTACAAAGAATTCTACGATTTCTGCATTGGCTTTACCCATTGAAACAAGTTCTAAAACATGCGGGGATGTAGGTTTTTCTTTCTCAGTTAATTTTAATTTTTGAGCTACCCAAGGGATGGTCGATCCTTGGATGAGTGCTGATGTAAGAACAACAAAGAAAACGAGATTAAAGAGCAACTGGCTGTTCTCAACACCTTCAATGAGTGGAAACGTAGCGAGAACAATAGGAACAGCACCACGCAGACCAGACCACGAGATAAATATTTTTTCGTTTATAGAGAAAGAAGAAGTCGGCATACTTAGGAAAACACCTATTGGCCGCGCGATAACAATGAGAACGAAAGAGATCATCAAGCCTTTCAGCATGATATCGATATGAAACAGCTCGCTTGGAAAAACAAGTAAACCTAAGATCGCAAACATTAAAATCTGCATCATCCAAGCGAAACCTTCGTTAAACCGTACGATTGAGTTTCTGTAGGTCAGATGACTATTCCCCATAAACACAGCCGCAACATATACCGCAAGCAGACCACTTGCTCCAGCGAGCATTGTAATCCCATAGGTTAAGATAGCAAAAGAAAGAGCGAAAACAGGATAGAGGCCACTGGATTCAAGTCTGATACGGTTAATGGCATAAACAGCAAGCTTACCAAAGAGATAGCCCAAAACAGCTCCCATACCCATCTGCCAAAAGAATGATAGGACAAGTCCTATAATGGAAGTTGAGTCTTTTGTAAGAAGTTCAATAAAGGTAATCGTCAAAAATACTGCCATCGGATCATTGGAACCAGATTCTGCTTCAAGCGTTGAAGAAAGCTTCTCTTTCACATTTTTTCCGGCCAAAACGGAGAATACTGCAGCAGCATCCGTAGAGCCAACGATCGAACCGAACAGAAATGCTTCTAGCCAACTAACATCCAATAACAACTTAACAGATACCGCAACAACTGCTGTTGTAAGGAATACTCCAAACGTAGCAAGTGACAGTGAAGTGGATAGGACAGGTTTTACGCTCGTCCATTTTGTCTGAAGTCCACCTTCAAATAAGATGATAATAAGAGCAATTACGCCGACTAGCTGACTTACGTGCGGATCATCAAAATAAATAAAATTGAGTCCATCACTTCCTAAAAGCATTCCGATTCCAATAAAAAGTACAAGTGCAGGTACACCAAAGCGTGAAGAGAACTTCGTAGTAACGACGCCTAGTAAGAGTAGAATGGCAAGTAATAGTATAAAATAATCTACGTTTAAACCACCTTCAAACATAACACCTCTCCTTTATCTATCTATCTATGATGAGTTTGTTTAGTAAACACTTTTTCAGCAAATCAATTACAGTATCCACGACATTTATTGTCTTGAAACAATTGACAATTTAACCAAAAGCGGGTAACCTTGACGGAAGATAATGGTTATAAAATTACAACACCTTCGTCATTTTTTTACATAAACTATTAATGGAAGTTTTTTCTCCATCATTTCAGGGTAAGTAAAATGTTGAAGAGATTTACAGGAGGGATTGAACGTGTCAGCGGACCATCAAAAAAGAGAAAATTTAATTGCTGATCTATTGTTACATAATATCTACAAGACAGCAGATGGACGTCATTTATACGAGCTTTCTTTGCAGGATCTTGAACAACAATTGAAGAATTTACTTTCCCCGCCTGCAGAGGAAAATGCAACTTAAAATAGGTTGAGTAATAAATGGTAATTATAAACCGGCTAACCATGCCAGTTTTTTGATCTGTAACTAGCAATAGCAGTTCTCCGTCAATTTTAAACTAACATAAATGAAAGAAGACTTCACTCAGGAAGTCTTCTTTCATTTTTATTTCTCTGTAGAACCTTCTTCATCCCAAGCTTCTGTGTTTTTTAGTCCGATACTAGACGGTCGGAAAACGGGATCTTTTCCTTCTTTCTTTTGTTTCAGATAGTCTCCGAGAGCATCAAATGCAATTTTTCCAAGCAAAGAAATCGCGATTAAATTGATGATTGCCATGAGTCCCATGAACATGTCAGCTAAACTCCAAACAAAATCAAGCGATGCGATTGCACCGTATCCAACCATAGCGACAACGGCTAAGCGATAGATAAACAACCACGTTTTGTTCGTACTGATAAACTCAATGTTAGATTCACCATAATAATAATTTCCTACTACTGAACTAAATGCGAACAACATGACGATAACGGCTAAGAATGGGCCACCCCAAGATCCAAGCAAAGTGTTTAAAGCTTCCTGCGTCAAGATAATTCCATCCGCTTCCTTGGAATCGTACATCCCAGATAACAGGATAATAAAGGCGGTAGAAGAACAGATCAAAAGTGTGTCTACAAAAACACCTAGAGATTGGATCAATCCTTGTTTAACGGGATGGCTCACATCTGCAGTTGCAGCTGCGTTAGGCGCACTACCCATACCGGCTTCATTGGAGAATAGCCCACGCTTGATACCATTCATCATCGCTGCGCCTAATGCTCCACCAGCTACTTCTTCTACACCAAAAGCACCTTCGAAGATCATGCTGAAAACGGCGGGAAGTTCTGTAAGATTTGTAACCATCACAAACAGAGCTACAAGGATATAAAGCCCAGCCATAATTGGAACGATGATTTCTGATACTTTAGCAATCCGTTTAATGCCACCAAAAATGATAATTGCAGTTACAACGGCTAAGAAAATACTTACATAAACAGGTTTAATATCAAACGATTGTCCAAACGCACTTGCTATCGTATTCGATTGAACAGAGTTGAAAGCTAGTCCGAACGTAATAGAAATTAAGATGGCAAAAATAACACCCATCCAGCGAGCATTCAATGCTTTTTCCATGTAATAAGCAGGTCCACCACGGAATGCGACTCCATCTCGAACTTTGTAGATCTGAGCTAACGTACTTTCTACGAATGCAGAAGCAGAACCGATTAATGCGATCAGCCACATCCAGAAAACGGCTCCAGGTCCACCTGCCGTAATTGCAAGTGCTACCCCTGCTAGGTTACCTGTACCTACGCGTGAAGCTGTACTGATACAGAATGCTTGAAACGAAGAAACGCCTTTCTTATCAGCTTTTGCACCTTCACCCAAAAGCCTGATCATCTCACCAAACATGCGGAACTGAACAAACTTTGTTCGAACCGTAAAATAAAGGCCTAACCCAATCAACATAACAATCAGGATATACGACCATAAATATGTGTTAACACTTCCTATGAAATTGTTGATCCAATCCATACATACACCTCATTTAATCTTTTGTCTATCTCAGCTGTACACCATTTTTTAATGTAACAAAACCTTACATATTAATCAATTATAATTTTTACCACTGTTGAATTGTAGGAAAGAAAAGTGAAACACTGCACAGTCGCAGAATGTGCTACACATAAATATTCCCTGAAGTATGATTGAACAAACGAAATAAGTGGAAAAAAATTCATGCATTCCTTATTTTCTCACCAACAAAAGATAACTGAATATACTAGATAAAATTGATTGTAATAATCGGAATTAAAGTAGGTGTTGAGGGTGGATGGCGGAACCCCACTATTTATACAAAAGTTTTTTCAATCACCAAAACAAGTCGGGAGTCTTTTTCCAAGTTCTCTAAGCTTAGCTAAGAAGATGACCACTCAGCTTTGCTGGGATCATATTGACATCGCTGCTGAATTAGGAGCGGGAACCGGAGTCATTACAAAAGAAATTGTACGTAACCTAAAGCCTGACTCAGAGTTTTATATATTCGAAAAAGAGGAAGAGATGAGGAAAAAATTAACACTTCATTTCAATAAGCACACTGTCTGTGAAGATGCTCGTCACATTCTAATAAGCAGTGGTAAAGAGGAAGCAACTATGGATGCGATTTTCTCAGGACTTCCTTTTGCTAATTTCACTCGTAACTTGCAAAGAGAAATCGTTGAAGAAGTATATCGTGCGCTTCGACCAGGAGGAGTGTTCGTAGCCTTTCAGTATTCTACTCAGATGAAAAGAACGTTTCAAGAGGTCTTTCGTACCGTTGAAATTGCATTTGTACCGAAAAACTTTCCTCCTGCATTCGTATATACATGTGAAAAATAGTTGGAAAACAGTAAAAGTGATTCGTTCGAATAAGAACGAATCACTTTTTTGTATTAGCGATATGAGTGATCCATGTGGTCAGAGATCAGATGCTTGTGAACCATTGCCTCCATGCATGTTACCAAGATGGCTACAAGGAACGATCCCCATAATGAGATGGCTACTCCAGGCAATACTAACCCTAGTAGATAGACGAGTACAAAACTTGTCGCAAAATCTATGGTTAATTGTTTGCCGTAAGAGATGCGAGGAACCATGATATACTCGAGCAGTACCCCAAGAGGAGCTAGTATAACCGTAATCCAAATGAATGGTTGGACAAACTCGAAATCTACACTCTTAAATAAAAAATTGGCTAATACAAGGGCGAGTGGAATACCTAAAATTTTTATCATCAAACTTTGCATCTTCATTTACTCCTTGTCCTACTTATATTTGAATAGTTCTAAAACGACTCAAACTTACTCACAGAACGATTAAAACAATCTTTATCAGAATGAACGTTGCAGCGAGGTTTTATACCTTGATTAAAAAGTTATAAATCGAAGTGTCATAAAATAGCAAGAGAGTGGGTATTACTTCTGTAAGAAAGTAATGAACAAGGAGGCTAAGAGAAGTGGAATATTCACTCTATAAGAAGGACGGAAAGTTTCCGTGTGATGTAACGGTTGATTATGACAATATGGTCTTTACAGTAAGAGATAGTGATACGACAGGTGAAGTATTTAACAGTGCGACTGAAGTTGCTCAGTGGATCAAACAGCATTGGTCTGTGGATCAGTTCCAAAGACCAGATGACTATTATGATCTAATAAAGCATCTTGATAGTTCGTTAGAGGATGAAACGAAATAAATACATTCAATAAGACCGAGGTTTGTTTACTTGGTCTTTTTTTTTATAGCTCTAATTAGAAAATAATGTAATAATAATTGAAATAAGAAGTGTGGGAGATACCTTTATGAAAACGAGTGATTTCGAAGAATTGATGCTAAAACTATTTGGAAATTGGCTACTAGAATTTGAAAACGAGGGTGAATATGGTTTTACACATAAACTCGAGAAAGAGGTTAACGTAATCGCATATGCAACAAATTTAACACCAGAGACTGTAGAGAAAGCTCATACAATTGGGGCGGACCTCTTGATCACCCATCATGACGCTTGGGATTTTGTGTACGGAATGAAAGAAGTTTGCTTAGATAGATTAAGAAAACATCACATTTCGCATTATTTCACTCATTATCCCCTTGATTTTGTAGAATTTGGAACGAGTACAGCACTATTCGAACGCATTCATATTGATAAGATTACGACATTATCCACATTTAAGGATAACCAAGAGTTTCCGGGTATCGGTGTCTTTCATACACCACTTTCATTTATCGAACTAAAAGACCGTCTCGAACGGGTGATGGAAGAGCCCATTAAAGCATGGGAGAATCATGATCGACCCATTCAAAAGGTGGGTATTCTTACTGGGGCAGGAAACCAAACATCACTCATACAATATGCAAAAAATCACGATTGCGATGCATTTATTACAGGAGAACGATCATTATATTCTGTACAATATGCGAAATTTGCAGGCATCCACTTTTATGTGGGAAGTCACACGTTTACCGAAATCTTTGGAGTAGAAAACTTAGTGGTTCGAATCCAGGAATTCTTTCCAAATGTAAAAGCGATAAAGATTCAAGAAGATCATATAGAATCCTTTTAAGTTAAAACCTTCTGTTTTAGGAGGTTTTTTCTGTGGGGAAAAGTAAAGATTAATAAAGATTGAGAATTGAGCATATCTTTTTAATGTTACATAACCCTTTGATATAATAGTATTAAGTAACATCATATAAGGTGGATATTGAGATGGAATATGTTGAAGCTTTAAGAGATATCAAAGAGATCAATGCGATTAAACGCTATTTAAAGAAAAACTCTGTACGTGATTATGTTCTATTTGTTTTAGGGATCAATACGGGTTTGAAAATTACTGAATTGCTTTGCATGCAAGTAAAAGATTTGTTATCGGAAGATTTAATCGTGCATGATTTTTATTCTGTTCCTAACAAAGAAGGGAATAAAGAAGTTTTCTTAAACGAAACAGTGAAGAAGATTATTGCTCAGTACGTTGAATGTGCAGATCTAAAGAGAGAGGATTTTTTATTTTTATCGAAAAAAACAAAGTTACCGATTACTCGACAGCAAGCATATCGAGTTATTCATCAAGCTGCAGAACATGCAGGCATAAAAGGTAAAATCGGAACAAACTCACTTCGGAAAACATTTGGCTACCATGCCTATAAAAGGGGAGTAGCCATATCTCTATTGCAAAGGCATTTCAACCATTCTAGTCCTTCTGAAACACTTAAATATTTAGGGATCTCTAGGGAAGATCCGATTAAAACACAGATTGACGTAAGATTATAAGGGAAAGCGTGGAGGTACACTTATGACAGGAGAAGCGATTACAAATACGCAAGCCATGGAACAGATCAAGAAACAACACCGAAAGCTAACGAAAGGAAAACTCGCTACAAGGGCCATCCTGATTACTTTCGGAGCCATATTGATGGCTGTGGGGCTCGAAATATTCTTAGTCCCAAACAATGTTATTGATGGTGGAATAGCTGGTATCTCGATCATGTTATCTCACATAACAGGATTAAAATTAGGACTCTTTCTATTCGCATTGAACTTACCATTTATTTTTGTTGGTTATAAGCAGATCGGAAAAACATTTGCTTTCTCAACATTATACGGAATCATCGTTCTTTCAATCGCAACTACTCTATTGCATCCAGTTCCACCGTTTACAGACGATTTATTATTAGCAACTGTTTTTGGCGGTATCTTTATCGGAGTTGGAATCGGAATGGTAATCCGAAGTGGTGGATCTTTAGATGGTACAGAGATCTTAGCTATACTCTCAAATAACAAACTGCCTTTTTCTGTTGGTGAAATTATAATGTTCTTTAATATCTTTATTCTCGGCGCGGCAGGTTTTGTTTTCACATGGGATAGAGCGATGTATTCTTTGATCGCTTACTTTATCGCTTTTAAAACGATTGACTTAACGATTACAGGTCTTGAGGAATCCAAGTCCGCTTGGATCATCAGTGATAACCATAAAGAAATCGGAGACGCTATTCTTCATCGCTTAGGACGTGGCGTTACATACCTTAAAGGTGAAGGCGCGTATACGGGTGACGAAAAAGGTGTTGTATTCTGTGTCATCACTCGTTTGGAAGAGGCAAAGCTCAAAGATATTGTCGATGAGTTTGATACGAGTGCCTTTCTAGCCATTGCAGATATCGCTGAAGTAAAAGGCGGTAGATTTAAGAAAAAAGGAATTCACTAAAGTAGAGGAGAGGTTTCTATGCTTCGTAAGTTGAGAATTACTTTCTCTGCTGCCGTCTTATTACTTGCTCTCTATAGCATAACTACAGGAAATGTTGATATTACTCCTTTTACTTCTTTAGGACTAGCATTATTATTACTTGTTATGGGATTTGAAGAACGGCAAAAAAAGAAAAAGTGGATCAGCTATCTCTGCTTTTTTGTATTTGCTGTAAACCTTTATGTTTCAGTACAATCCTTTCTCATTTAAAAGTAAAACGCCTCGATTTTTTCGAGGCGTTTTTATTTCACATGTTGGATTGTAATCGTATTCTTAAACTTTAATATTAACCGCCGATCGTTCCATCACGATCTAAGAAAACAGCTTGATAGGTTTCATTCATTAATAGCAGCTCCTAATCATATTTGATTGTTGCATTCGGACATCTTTCACTTAATTTTTGTAAAAATTCATCTCGATTTTTTGGTGAGATAAGAGCCATCCCAAACTGGTACGTAATATTAATTCTTTTCAAAGAGAGTGCGGGACTTGATATAGGATTCAGCGACTTATGTGCTGATGAAATTTCACGATAGGGAATTTTTTTGTTGATCGGACCACTTCTTATGATCAGTTCCTTTTCTTCTAGAATGTAATAAGTCGTAAACCAAAGCCAACTGATGAATCCAATTAAGGCAAGGTTAATGATGACCGTAATTAATATTCCTAATAGATTTGCCTTTTCTGTTACTAATGCATATGTACTGATGTAAGCCCCATAACCAACAGCGCCCCAGATGACCAATCCAAGCCACCAATCTTTTTTTGATGAGTATTTCATTGTGTAACAACTCCTATAAAGGGAATGATAGACATCGTTAAAAGATAAAGAATTAAAAATAAGAACAACGTAATGATTCCTGCATTTTTCTTTTGGTAAGCGAGTTTTAAAAAAGGAATCACTATAAAAAGTATAAGGAAATTAAGTAGAAGTTGGACGGGAGCTCTTGTGCCTTCAGGTAGATAGTTAGAAATTAAAAACGGCAATAGGTTAGGGAACACTATAACGACTAGTAAAGAATAGCCTAATAACCTAAACCTAAGGGACAAATCCCTCACATCCTTTTTATTCCATTATAAAGCAAAAACATAACGGTAGGTGCGTGTAATTCTAAGTTTTTCTCATCAAAAAATTTGTAATGGAACTTTTTACATATTCACTCGTATTGGTTAATAGGGTTAAGAAGTAAATGTTAAAAAAGGGGATAGTTTATGAACATCTTGTTATTTTCCATCATTGTGGGGCTTGCTGCAGCATTGGTAATATTTCCGATCTCTAGCAACAAAAAGCCTGTAAAAAAAGAAAAGAAAAATAATCTTACGGGTGCCATGATTGGTATCGTTATATGTACCATTCCTGTTATATTTGTTTTCTATTATATAACGAATCTTGATCGTAATTTTTCTTCCATTTGGATTTTAGCAATTATTGTGACTGCGATTGGTGCGTTCTTTGCAACAGGTAAAGAAAGGTTGATCAAGGTAGTCTTATTTCTTATCAGCTTGATTGTAGGCATCTATTTTCTTTCTGCCGGATTGTTCAACGCAGATGAAAAATATCAGGCATCTAAAATGATTGAAAAGACAGAGATCGAATCGTTTGATGAGAATGAAACTCCAGCAAGTGTTCCGCCAAAATTTGCAAGAAATAAAATGAGAAAGTCGTTTGGTCAAGTGCCAAACACGAGCTTTTATGAATTAGGAAATCTGCAGATTCAAAAAGTGGATGGTAAATATGTATATATCGCACCCGTAGAGTTCTCAGGACTTTTCAAGTGGTGGAACGGTGAAGTGACACCAGGATACTTTACATTAAGCGCGACTGATTCTTCAGCCAATCCAAAGTTTATTAAATCTGAGATGAGCTACACACCCTCTTCTTATTTTAATAAGAACGTTGAACGTCACATGCGTTCAAGTTTTCCAGAATACATTTTCTACGGAGATCCACAACTAGAGATCGATGATGACGGAAAGCCGTTCTACATTCGCTCCTATGGAGAGTTCATCTCAGCTCGTAACGGCTTTAAAGTAGAAGGTATTGTTGTAACAGATCCGGAAAATGGAAATACAAAGAAATATTTGATCAAGGATATTCCAGCCTTTATTGATGGAGCTGTATCTCCAGAAACAGTCAGTTTGCAAAACAGTTACTTTGGTAACTATGTGCATGGTTTCTTGAACAGCAAATTCGGTAAAAAGGATGTAAAACTACCGTCTGATGAAGGAACGGAAGCTAACGTAAGTCCAATTTTTGATGAGAATGGAGATATGTTTTATTTTACCGACTTCACAAGTCCGAAAGAGGGAGTCGACTCTATGCTTGGTTATTCTTTAACAGATGCAAGAACGGGGAAGGCAACCTATTACACTGGTAATCTTGAAGAGTCTTATATGGATTCTGAAGGAGCTTTAGAGATCATTGAAAAGAAATTTATCGAGAAAAAATGGGATGGAGAGATGCCTGTACTCTACAACTTTTATGGAGAAGCAAGCTGGCTGACCCCGGTTCTTGATTCGAATGGATTCTTGCAGAACTATTTTATCGTTTCTGCCGCAAATCCAGAGATCTCTGTATATGCCAATACACCGAATGCTGCAATAAAACAATATAAAACAGCATTACAAAGAGGCGGAGGATCTGTGGACGGAACTTCGAATGCGGAAGAAAAACAAATATCAGGAAACGTCCTGCGTGTTTATAAAGAAAAAGTTGGAGATTATACGATCGTATCCTTCTTATTGAATAACCGTAAGAGCTATATCGTCTCTTCAGAAAGTAACCCGTTAGCGATCTATTTAAAAGAACAAGATAAAGTTAATGTTACGTATCAAAATACAGGGGAAGCGTTCTTACCTGTAACGAAGATCGAAATAGATGGTTTAGAATAATATGAGATAACGAGAAAAAAAGGCAGAGCACCTTTGATTGTGCTCTGCCTTTTGCTATTGTTGTGGAATATATCTTCTTGCGCCTGAGAACTCTACTGCATATGCAGGAGCTGAGATCGGATCGAGTCTTACTGTAGAAGCCGTATTTGGAGAGTGGATCATCATACCGTTTCCTGCGTACATCGCAACATGATGAACGCGTCCTTTTCCTTCATCATAAGCAAAGAACATTAGATCACCTGGCTGCAGTTGATCTTTATCAACGATCAAGCCTTCTTTAGACTGTGGTCCAGAGTCTCGTGGTATCGTAATACCATTTGCTTTATGGATGGTGTGAGTAAATCCAGAGCAATCAAATCCAAATCCTGATGCACCAGCCCATAAATAGGGAAGACCGAGAAATTTCTTACCTTCTTCTACAAGAGCTTCTCCAGTTGGTACAGGAATATCACGTTCACTTTTGTATACTTTTGCGTCTTTCGCATCAAGCCAGCGCACTTTTCCTTCAGGGGTTAGAACAGCAATTGTTTTTGATAATTTTTTAATGACAGGTAACTTTGTGTTATAGCTTATTTCAAGATCTTTTTTGTGCCCGAATGGCCCTTTAAAAAGCCACGCTGTAGGACTTGTAATCAATGCAAAATGTTTTCCTTCGGTTTTTTTGAAATGGTCAGAATAAGTTAATTGTGCCAGTGGCATCCATCCTGGGTAGCCGAGCTCGTTTCTAGGAGTAGGCTGGCCGTAGACCGCAACTTTTACCCAGTCACCTTGTTGCTCTAAAATATGTACTTTTTGACCGTATAATGCTTGTGTTTCAAGCTCACCAACTAACCAAAGCTTTTCTTCGTATGTCATACTTGTTGTCCAGCTACGTAAGTCAACAGGTTGGGCAACGGATGCCTGATCTACCGGTCTTGCCGCATTCGGTCCTACCCAAAGGGTTGCTGCAGCAACATTCACATACATGTCACTTCCTACAATATCTTTCTCTGGTGTTCCTTTTTCTGCTGAAGCTGTGTTTGAAAAGATACCAAAAATAACAGCGAGTGAAAATAGGACTTTAAGAAATTTTTGCATCGTGATCTTCGCTCCTTTTTCTCTTTTTCTACACCATTCGTGTTATGGGTGAGGCATTCCTTTTATCTATCAGAAAGATAAGTCGAAAAGCCCTCTGTATGTTTTGAATATCTAAAGCCAATGTACTAGAAATAAAATCGTGCAGGTAAAAAGAAGGGTATAAAAAAACACCTCTATATAAGAGGTGTAAAGTAATCTAACTGATTAAGAAACGGTTTGCATCCATAAGTTGATTTCCGTAAACAACAAATGCGGATAACACTCCTGCTAATAATAGATACATGATCAACACGATGACTTTTGTTTTTGTGTTTGATACGTAATAGTTTTTCGTTTGTTCAAATTGTTTTTCCGTTTTAGCTTTTTCAGCTAACAAACTTTGTTCATATGCCTCAAATAGGTTGCTGTGGCTAAAGTTCGGAAGTTCCTCTATTGCTGCCATTTCTTCAGGATCAGCTTCTTGATACATGTTATGAATATACTCTCTCTGACGTTGATTGCTCTCATATTCTTTTAAGAGTGTTTGTAAGAAACGTTCACGATTGTTTAAAATTTCAATCTCCACTAATGTACGATGTTTACGAATTTTCTTCTTATCCTGCAGAACAGGGAACGAATACCCGGTTGGCATGTTTCGTTTAAGTCTATCTTTTGCAACGCGCACATCTTCTAAGTAAGTACCGATGATATAACCAAAGTTAGGCATGTCCTTGTACTCATCCATCTCTTGATTAATCTCTGTGAGTTTGTCTTGTTCTGATTGAAATAGCGTAAGTGTTTCTTTTAGTTTATCTTGTTCAAAGTCTTCACGTACTCGTTTCCACCAAGTTAAGATACCGAAAATAAAGACTAAGAAAATGATTGGATCCGGTGAGATGAACAAATATGGGATTACTAGCAATAAACCGATGAACCAGATCTTAGTAGATAGGACTCCGACGATTCTTCCCCCATCAAGTGGTGAGACTGGAAACAAGTTAAATAGATTGATTAAAGCCCCTAAGAAGATGACCAAGCCCCAAAATGGTTCTCCAGTCGTTTCATACAAAAACACAGCTGGTAAGAAAGACAATAATCCGAACAAAGGTCCTGCATATGCAATGTAAGCTTCATCTTTAGCATTTTTAGGCATTTCTTTCATACCGATTGCGGCACCCATAAACGGGATAAAAATCGCCGGGGATGTTTTAATCCCTTTTTGTTTAGCCGCAACTAAATGGCCCATCTCATGCACAAAAATTAAATAAACGATGGCTACTGCGAATTTCCAGCCATAAAACGCCGCGTAAGCTCCAAGAGATATGAACATAGAGATGAGTGTAGCAAATTTTCCTAATTTCAGTAGGCTGAATACCCACTTTAACTTACTTAGTAGAAATAAACCGATTCCCGCAATGATAGTCCATATGCGGGATTGGTTTTGTTTTTCAGCTTTTTGAGCCATAAATGAATCCCCCAACTATAGTTTCTTATTTCTATCTTAAAGGAAATACGTAGAAAGGGGAAAGAAGTTTCTTCTTTAAGAATTTCCTTAATAGACGGTTTTTTGAGTGAAAAATCGGGGTATACGACAATTAAGTACCCCTCTATTAATAGGAAAGTGTTGCGAATGCTGTTATAGATGAGAAGGAGTGATGAGTTTGGCTTTACATGACCATCCATATATTAATGAAGCATTTGTTCTAAACAAAACGGAAGTGATCAAAGCAGTGGAAGCCTATTTATTACGTGAAGGTTATGAAACGGGAGATAGCATGAAGGCAGATGGAGTAGATCTGATGGCAAAGAATGAATATCATACTCTCCTGATTGCAGCTCAAGGAAATTTGTCAGAACTGACTGCTTATCAGAAACAAGATGATTTTTCCATGCAACTTGTGAATCTACTAAAAAGTCATGAAAAAAACCCTGCTAAAACCCTTGTGCTTGCTCACCCAGACACTCCCAGCTATCGAGAAAAAGCGAACACGATCAAGCATGCGTTGGATGATCTTGGAATGGTAAGGTTTTGGGTCAAAGAAGACGGGACGATCGAGTGGGAATAGAAATTAAAGAAAAAGGCACCGGAGTAGAATTCCGGTGCTATTTTACTTTTTCGATTGTGTCGTGGCTTGCTTCATACAATTCTGGTAAAACTTCCATCTCTTCAATTTCGCGCTTTGTCTTTTCGGTTCCTAATAAGTAGAGATATCTAAATAGTTCGTAAACCAGTTTGCTGTCTTTTCCTCGATGATATTCAGCATGCGATTCAGAAAAGTGTCTTTTCGGTGAGAAGATATCCAAGCCTTCTTGCTTATTGTTTGCGTGCATTTTAGCAAATAGATGCTCGAGCTGTTGTTTTTCATCGTAGGATGCTTGAATTTCAAAATAATGAACATGATCGTCAGTAGGAAGTGGCTCCAAATCACCTTTAGCCGTTACATAAAACGTTCCTTTTTGTTCCATTATCAAAAACCTCCTTTTTCCTTTTCATACCTCAGTTAAGTTACTTTGAAACATAGGATGAAGAAAATAAAAACAAGAAGCTAGATGCTCTTAGCTTCTTGTTCGTATAGATCGGCATTCTTTTTTAGGAGGGAATAGATATACATATCAAAATAGTGATCACCAACTCTTTGATGTTCGCGTAATAATGCTTCTTCATGAAACCCGAGTTTAGTTACTAGTGAACGGGAAGACTTATTTTCTGGTCGGATCACAGCGGCTATTCGGTTAAATTCCATTCCGTTAAATCCATAATGAAGAATGGCTCGCAACGCTTCATTCATGAATCCGTTATGCCAATGAGCGCGGTTTAGTTCATAGCCCAACTCTGTTCTTCGATCTGATTTGCTCCAATTGTGAAACCCGCACGTTCCGATCAGCTTATCTTGTTCTTTTAGAATGATTCCCCACCGTATGGAGCTTCCTGTGGAGAAGCCTTTTTCAAAAGCTTGAATGAGCTCATAAGCCTCTTCTTCCTTTTTTAGAGGTTCCATTCCATAAAACTGTAATGCGTCAGCATCAGAGAACGCTTCATATATTTCTTTTACATCCGATTCTATTACAGGTCTTAATCTAAGCCTATCTGTTTCAATAACTGGAAAATGATCGTATGTATTCAAAAAAGACCTCCTGGTTTAAGAAATAGATTTTAATGACATCTCTTCAATGAAAAGTTGAGCTAAATATGGATCCCATTGTGTACCTTTTCCTTCTTCCAATATCGCCAATGCTTTTTCGTGAGTCATCCCTTTTCGGTAAGGTCTATCTGAGGTCATCGCATCGTACGCATCGGCAACTGCGATGATTCTCCCGAAAATAGGAATATTTTCTCCAGCCAGTTGTTCAGGGTAGCCCTTACCATCGTAACGTTCATGATGATAACGAACACCTGGAAGCAGCGGTTGCATAGCGTCAAAAGGCTGTACTTGCGCAAGGATATCTGCTCCTATAACTGGATGCTTTTTGATTTGTTCAAATTCCTCTGAAGTTAATTTGGCCTCTTTTAGTAAAACAACATCAGGAATTCCAATTTTTCCAATATCGTGCAAAAGAGCTGCTTTTCGAAGTTGGACCAATTGTTGAAACGGCAATCCTGCCATCTGACCAATCTTCATCGCATAATCGGCAACTCGTAAGCTATGCCCCGCTGTATAAGGATCACGTGCATCTAGTGTAGCAGCCATCGTCGCAAAAAAACTTTCAAGCAGCTGTTTATTTTCATGCTCTCGAGATTGTATCGCTTGCGCCATATGATTAAAACCTTTTATGAGTTTAGAAAATTCATCTGAGTACAGATCGTTGACTTTGGCGTTTGAATTACCGGTACGAACTTCATACATGCCTGCTTGAAGTTCGTTCATAGGCTGTTGAATATCTTTAAACAACAAATAGGCTCCATAGATCGCAAAAGAAATACCAATCAATAAGATAAAGAAAGCCCAGCTCCAATACGATCCATTTACTGGTGCTGAAAGATGGTATAAGCGTACTTGATTCGCAAGTGCGAATAAAAGAAGTGGAAACGTTCCTATAAATAAAGTACTCCACTGAATCTTTCGTTGAATAGATATATGTTTTGATGTTGCTAAAGAAAGTATTTTTCCATGGTCTTTCAGTGTTCGTTCTTGGATAGAACGAAGTACAGGCTGAACGGCTTTCGTTGTTAAAAAGAACTCAATAATGGCATGCATCCCTGCCACTAAGATCGCTCCGAGTGAGGCAAGATACATGTAATAATAGGGAAGTGATAAATAATCAAGTGAGATTGCAATAGCTGTTAAAGAAAGTGCTGGTATGGATAGTCCTAACAGATGCGGACCGAGAATTCGTTTTACCGTTCTGATCGGAAAGTGATGAGCGTGAAAATAGGTTTTTTCAGCAAGCTGTATGACAGGTTTTTGTTTGGAAAAGTAATTCTTAAATACAGCTGTATGCATACGAAAAAACACATATTCAAGTGAAAACATAATCATGCAAGAAGTGAGTAGAATACCACACAATATCATAAATTCCAACGTTGATAAGCGGAGTGTAGTAAAAACAAATACCCCTCCTACTCCTAATACAGCAGCGGTTGAACCAATCACATAATTTTTCAATAAACGTTTTTCAAAATTCTCGTAGATTTTCAAATTCCCCCGCCTTTCTTACTATTACTTTTAAAAAGATATTATTAGCATACCTTACAAAAAGTTGGAAAAAAAGCAATTTTTCAACACTTTAGAACATTTTTTGCTAAAAAATAGGTATTTGGATTTATAAATAAGAAATAGAAGAAAAAAGAAATGGGGGATTAAAAACGGAAGTTCTAGTGAGTTGTTGCTAAGTATAGCATGCATGATTATGGTGCAAAATACACAGGATGGATAATTATTCGGAATAAAGGGTATGAAATGGTATATCGAAGTAGGAAGGGAGATTGAATCATGGCATTATCTACACAAGAAATGGACCATTTTAAACAAATCTTATTATCACGAAAAGAAGAGATAAAAGGAATGAGAGAAAGAAACGACTCTTTTGGTAATGATTCAGAATTTCCGAAAGAATCAACGGGTGAACTATCGAATTATGATAATCATCCTGGTGATCTTGGTACAGAATTATTTGAAAAAGAAAAAGATATTGCTTTAAACGATTTACATGAAAAAGAGCTAGAAGATATTGAAACAGCTTTAAAGAGTATTGATAAAGGTGAATATGGAGTCTGTAAAACGTGCGGCGAGGACATTGTGAAAGAACGCTTAGAAGTAGTCCCTTTTACACTGTATTGTAAAGAACATAGTCCTGGACAAGATTCATCAGATGATCGTCCAATTGAGGAAGAAGTAATTGGTCCAGATTATAAAAATAGAAGCAATGATAATAAAGATGCTACGTTCTTTGACGGAGAAGATGCCTGGCAGTCCGTTGCTAAATATGGTACGAGTGAAACACCTTCAGACTTTACTGATCCTGACAAAAGAGACTATAACGAGATGTACGAAGACTCTGATGATGATGACGGGTTTGTAGAAGAATATGAAAGTTTTGTTGCTACAGACATAACAGGAAATGAAAGAAAGGTTGTCCAAAACAGAAACCATGAGGAATATGAAGAAGAGTTAGATAGGGAAGAAGAGAAGGAATCCGATCGAGAAAAATATGATAAGTAAAACAGAAGGCGCTGCGATTTTCATGCAGCGCCTTTGTTTATAAAAGTAAAGAATATAATCGATAAGCAAGGAAACTGGAAAAACCGATCAGACCGATCCCAGCTATTCTTGCTAGCCACCTAATCGTCAGCTCATTGATCAGCGAACGAAAAAAATGAACGGTAAAGGCTACATTTAGGTTCCACATGACAATCCCTGCAATGATACAAAGACTTAACCCTATTCTTATGAGTTCACTTGTTGTAGAAGGTATGCTTTGAAGTGAACCACCATAAACACCGAACCAAAACATGAAATTATAGGGATTCATAAGAGCGATAACAAAACCTGTCCAAAAAGGTCTTTTCTGTTCAATAGTATGCTCTGTTAATAACGGTAATGGTGCAACAGAATTTTTTATGGTTGATATTCCTAAGTAACTTAAGAGTAAAATGCCGATTAACAGCATGCAGATTGTTATCCATTTCTCTTGTAGAAAAGGCGAAAGTCCTAGGAATATAAAAGACATAAACAAAAAATCCGCACAAACTGCCCCAATCCCAACGAGCCAAGATGGCCAAAAACCCCCATATAATCCATGTTTAATCATCTCAAGTTTTATAGGGCCGATTGGAATAGCTAAGCTGATACCAAGCATAACAAAATGAATACTCAATATCATGATCTCGTTCAAAACTGCTCCCCCTATTCATAGGACTTGTCTAAGTTACTTCCAAAATATGAAAGAATAATCTGAAATAGTACGGAAGGAAAAATAAAAGACAAAGCGAAAAAGTTATGTAATCATTAAGAATTACATTCTGAATATAAGGAGATTGTAATGTGAAAGCATGTTTGCTTATTATTGATGTCCAAAAAGGATTCGATGATACAAATTTCTGGGGAGAACGAAACAATACGAATGCTGAAGAGAATATGCTTTTATTACTTGGTGCATTTCGAGAGGTTGGTTTACCGATCTTTCATGTGCAGCACCAATCAGAAAACGAAAACTCACCATTGCACCCTTCAAAATTAGGTTATCAGTTGAAAACAGGATTCGAACCTAAAACAGAGGAACCTTTGTTTATTAAAAATGTTAATAGTGCTTTTATCGGAACCGATCTTAAGGAGACATTAGAGAAAGAGATGATTAAACACATTGTTGTTATTGGTTTAACGACGAACCATTGTGTCTCTACAACTACAAGAATGGCGGCTAACTATGGTTATAGCGTATCATTAATTCATGATGCTACTGCTGCATTTAGTATCCATTCTTATAATGGAACCGTGTTTTCCGCTCAAGATGTACATGAGTCTGCACTTGCTCATCTTCATCAAGAATTTGCAGAAATAATAAGTACAGATGAAGCTCTATCACGGTGGGGAAGTATTTCTTCATACATGCAATAACAGACATAGACAATATTCCCCAGGAAATGTCGGATGTTGCTAATGGTTTAGAGGCTTTTAATTAGGGTAAAAATGTATATAACTAAATTAAAGAGAGTAATCTAGAGGTGTCTTACTGATGAATAGTGATCAAATCGAACAATTGATGAACAATCCTGAACAAGAATTAGAGTTTTGGAGAGAAGAAGATCAACAGCCTGAACTTGTAAGAATGAGGTATGTTCCGCAGGGTGAGGGAGGTTATTTCCAAGTTACTTTTTTAGATGAAGAAGAAGGAATCATCGGGTCACAAGTTTTGGATGAAGTAGAAGATGCTTTACGTTTTTTAGAAAAGAATAAGAATGTTAATAAATAGATGAACCAGAGGATAATGTCCCTCTGGTTTTTTTAGAATCTATCAATTAATTGAGAACCTTTTTTCTTGCGTCCATTCTGCAGCGTGCTCCATGCATGTTTCAAGCTGTTCAAATTTTCCTTCCTTGTACATTGAAATGATTTTTTGAGCTGTCTCATGAGCAAGGTTCATTTGATCTTTATTTATGTTTCCTTTTTTGAAAGCTTCCATCAACTCATTGTCATCTAGAAGAAAGAGCTCTTTGTCTGGAAGAATAACAATGTCTAAATAAAGATCATCAAACCAAGGGACTCCATTTTCATCCACTCCATGGTCGTTACACATATCAATGTAAAATTGAACAACATTACCTGTATTATCTAGTACCGTTGTAATCGTGTATTTCTCTTCCTCAGGAAAATGTTGCATCCACGTATAACCGGTGTCTGCGATACATACCTCATGTTCTTTATAATTAACGACTAAAGGATCAGAAACTTGCTTTAAATGAATAACTGTAACATGCCCTTTGAAACAAGAAGTTACCTTATGCGTGACTTCAAAATGTTTGTCTGTTACTCTTTTCCAATTTGGTCGATCTGCCGTTTTATGTTCCATTATCTTTCCTCCATTTTCTGGTAACAGTATATCCTATCATTTTAGATTATAAAAAGGGATATGTAAAATTGTGGAGAAGTATGTAGAGGGATAGGTGTAGAATGGGAGGATTGTCAGATATGAAAAGAGTACATAAAGAGTTAGAGGAATTTCAATTGCAAAAAGGTTGGGAGATCAGTCAAGAAAGTGCTGAAAAAAGCACCGAATCTCTCTTGCTTAATCATTTACTATTAACAACTGAAATAGCAGAAATCGCTGAAGAGTTAAGAAGAATGTTAAATAGAGCTTACGATATGAAAGAAGAAGGTGTAGATGGAGAAAGAGCATTTCAACTCGCTAAGGAAGAAGTAGCTGAAGACATTGGAAAAGAAATTGCCGATAGTATTGCTTATCTCTTCAAATTTGCAACATTTTTTCAAAGAGATATAGAACTTGATATTAAAAATAAATTGAGCGAGATCAACGCTCGTACAAGACCAAATCTGCAAAAGCGCATGAAAGAGGAGGTAAAGTAAATGGAGATTCAGTTTGAAGAACATAAGATCTGTTCTCATGATGGTACCATGCTCACAGGTTATGATTATGGAGGTTCCGGAGATACGTTGGTGCTCATTCATTACCTTGGTGGAACAGCTAAAGCTTGGCATCCCCTCATTCCCTTTCTCAAAAATCATTATAGAATAGTAGGCTATGACCTACGTGGACATGGGAATTCTAATCAACCCGATCATGGCTATACTTTTGAAGACACGGCGTATGATTTAGAGAGTGTCATGAATCATTTTGAGATTAAAAAAGCTCATCTCATAGGAAGCTCATACGGATGTATGGTCGGGTTATATTTTACAGCGATGAGGCAGGATAGAGTTTTGTCACTTGCTAATATAGATGGTGCGATCATAAATGATTCGGGTGAGCATGGACTTTATGATGAGACTTTAGAAGAGCATCTCGCTAAATTTGAAGGACAATTAGATCCAGATTACGAGTCTGTAGAAGAATATCAAAAGGTTTATAAAGAGCAATGGTTACCATGGAACAAGGAACGAGCTAATTATATCGCTGATTATGAACCGCGTTTGAAAGATAATGGAAAAGTAGGGAATATTACTACTGGTGAAACGATGATGAAGATCATTTCCGAAATCTATTATATTGATTTCTTAACTTGGTATAAGAAGGTTCAGTCTCCTATCCTATTTCTGCCTGCTGAAAAAGAAGATCATTTTCAAAAGTCTTTAACGTTTATTGATCTGGCAAAGAGAGGATTACCTTACAGTCAGACCGTCGTTATCCCAAGCTCGACACATTTAATGATGTTTGATCACGGAAAAGAATTAGCCGAAGCGATAGTAAAATTTCATTCAGAAATACCGATCTCACAAAAAACTTTATGATGACTGAATAGAAGGGCTCCCTACATTAAAGGGAGCCCTTCTGTGTTTACACACTTTAGCCTTCTTTCTCGACATTTACGTGCGAGGTTCTACGTTTATAAAACTGTTCAAGAATCATACATGTGAGCATTCCCATGATCAGTCCATTACTTAACAGCGTTACAATAATATTTGGCCATTCTTTTAATGCCGCTGCAGGAATAAAGAGACTTCCTATTCCGACCATTAAGGACGTACTAATAATAAAGAGATTATTTTCCGATTTCAACTCTGATTTATATTCTTTGAATGCTAGACCAATCATACTTGAAAAAGGAAGGAATATCGTTGCATATCCAACCGGAGCAGGAATACCTGCAAAGAAGAAAGTAAGTGGTGGAAAAAAACTAATCAAGATAATAAGTGCGTTACCTATGATGAATGCTAGCTTGCTGAACATTTTTGTCGTTAAGATGAACCCAGCGGCACCTGAGATCGGTACACTTGCAACTGCTGAAAATAGACCTGCTATCCATGTGTTTATCCCCATCATGATGGATGAGCGATTGTAATTGATAGGTTCATAATTATTGTTTTCAGTTTCATAGGCTTTTTCAACGACGTTGATACTAGCTACCATGTTCGTTAGTAAGAGCATTCCGACGAATAGGGATGTTATGATCGTTCCTGAAGATAGTTCTGGCATTCCCCAAGCGAATAATTCTGGAAAAGCAAAAGTCGTATGACTATGCATCGTTTCTTTTGTTAAATTCAAGAGTTTAAAAAGCCCCCAACCGAGTAACAAAGAGATCAAGATGGAATAACTTCTTAACCATTTCACACGAGATTTACCGAGTACGATGGACAAAACTAAGATGAAGAGTGATGTGAGAGCAACTTTGCTATCTGCACCTTCCTGTAGATAGCCAATACCCAGCATACCTTTAATAAAAGAACCGCTCAGTTGTGAGACGAGAAGAATCAGATAGGTGCCTGTAACCAACGGAGTAAAAAGAGCCCTTACTGAACTTATGATTCGAAACATGCCAAGCAGTAAAAAAAGAACTCCACTGATTAGCATTCCAGCGGTAAGTTGCTGTAGCCCATCAGCAACGGTCAATGCCCCAGAAGCTACAATCCCTGCATATACGGTAAAAACACCCCACCATAAACCAGCAGGACCTTCATTGATCGGCAGCTTATGACCGAACAATGCTTGCAAGATCGCAGATACACCAATGATTAGAAACGACCGTTGTAATAGTTCTGCGGTTTCCGCTTGTGTCATGTTGAACGCATCACCAATAGCGATGGGAGCTACTAAACTTCCTGCAAGAATAAACACCATCCATTGAAGAGAAGAGAACGTTAATTTCATGTAAACACCTTCTGTTATGTATTTCGTTACTTCTCATTATAGACCTTTCGTTTGTTTCGTAGAAAGGAAAGAGGTTTATACATGTAGATATAGCGGGTAAATTTCACTTAAGCAAGATTGAATAACGAATTTTTGAAATATTTTTTTCGTATACCCTCAAAAAACAGATAGTGGCCGAAATGTATAGATACAGGTAAAGACGACCACAAACAAAGGACGATTCTAATGGTGCATAAACTTACACATGATGATGTCATTCAATGGTTAGAGAAACATCTATTAGACTTTGAACAGTTTACGCCTTACTTGTTTACTTCACAGTGGATTCATTCTTTTTGTAAGGATAAAGAGAACGGAAACGAGTTTGAAGTGAAATGGGATACATCAGGACAAGAATTGTTCTTCAGACTGTTGGACAACTTGGATTATGATGATCAATGGAAATGGCTAGGCACATTTCAATATACAGAAGAGGTGAAATCATGAGAATTGATGGACAACAACCCGTTCAGAGAAAATATGATGTGAATAAAGTGTATCAGCAGCCTTCTGTAAAGCCGCCATCATTTGCTAAAGACGAATTATACATATCTAACGAAGCAAAAGTGCTGCATGAAAATGCTCAATTAAACATAAGAGAACAAAAATTATTAGATATTAAAAAACGCATTGATGCTGGTGAATACCAGATCGATGCGCAAGCGATCGCAAAAAAAATCTCACAATTTTATTCGAATTAACCATTACTTATTTTGATTGTCGTTTTTCTGTCTTAACAGAGAAACGGCATTTTTTATGAACTCAGGAATGGGAACGTTCATTCTTCCTGCATTCTCAATGATGGATAACAATTCATTAGATAAATAAAAAAAGATAGTAGCGGAATGAATGTAATTGCCACCGACCAATTGGTCGAGAGAATGCGCCGCTGCGACGATCGCGAATATGATCATTTTTTTTAGTATCCCTCTAAAACCTTCTTTGCTGTTCAATCTACCTTCGTAGGCAGAAGCTGCCATACCTGTTAGATAGTCTAATATCACAAATAAGATGAGCGTCTTAAACAACATCCCGGGTGTACCAAATAAGAAGCTAGCCACTGCTCCTAATGATACGACAGTCATATTGTATAGCATGGACCATTTTTCCACTTCTTTTCCCCCTTAAAAAACTACAATTTCTATAGTATATGATTGTACGAAATAACTCGCTTTGGCGATTACCTACTACTTGTCCCCTAATTTTTAGAAGCTTTATTTCAAATGTGTTAAATAGTCAAAAAATTTAAAAAATAAAGAGTCGGACATGCACTATATCTGTTACAATGAAACAAATCCGGAAAGGGAGGAAAGAAATGCAATGAATAAAATTACGTTAGGCTTGCCTCCACATTGCCACAAAGTAACTTGTGACGGAAGAATGATTAAGATCAAGGACTCTGGTAACAACAAATGGGCGTTCCCGCTCTCGGGGACTGAAAATGCAGTTGTAAATCAAGTGAACGATGAGACAGGATTATTAACCATCCATGGAAAGGATAAGATTCTTGCGACGCTTGAAATGCCGATTCGTTTTTGTGAAGTAGGCAGAGGCTGGCTGCTTGATAAATTACCAAAAAAGAAACGTGTAAAAATAAAATAAATAAGCATTGACATTAGTCGCACAGCAGGTCATCTTGCTGTGCGTTTTATATGTTATATGTCATCCATTATTTTCAAAAAGAGCCATGGTGAATAAAGAAATAATTAAGAAATCAAATGGAAAGAAGGAAAAAAATGTTATAATGATTTTTGATACGTGTAGATGGGGTGAATGTATTGGGGAAAAAACACCTGCCTGCACACTTAAATCACATCGCCTGGAATCGAAAAATATTAAATGTATTTTGGGTTGTCATCTTTGTGTCAGTGTGTGTAGAGGTCATAAATAGTTGTTTTACATCTAGACCATTAGAAGAATTTATTAAGATGTACATTGTTCTACCAACTACCCTTTTAATCTTTATGGTGAGTTTGGCTGAATGGAGTTTTAAAAAGAAAATAAAATACATTGATTACATCATAATTTGGACAGCAAGTATGTTCTCCGCTATCTTGATCAGTGTTCATTATGAAATGTATGTTTTGTATACGAGCCTGTTCTTTCCTATGTTAATTTCAACGATTTATTTTAAAAAGAAAAAAGTGTGGCTGTCTTTTGCTCTTAGCACACTCACCTATCTCTTGCTTTCTACTTTCCATCCGGTCTTAAAGACGATGAATGATTTGATGGATCAGATCTCGATGATCTGCATTCTCTTAACCTCAACAGCGATCTGTGTGGGAATCATGAGTAGAGGGTATGAGATGGCAAAAGAACTTAACAAAGCACAGGCTGATCATCAAGATTTAATGGTGAAGTCAACAATCATGGAAAAGCAAGTGAAGACAGATGCTCTAACAGGCTTGTATAATCACATGGCTTTTTATGAATATATGGATGTGCTCTTGCTTCAAGCGGAAACGTATCATTATCCCGTTCATTTAGCGGTCATGGACATAGACAATTTTAAAAAGATCAATGATACATACGGACATGGTATCGGTGATATCGTTTTAAAACGAATCGCAAAAGCTATAAAAGATAATGTGACTACAGATGATTTCGTCGCACGATACGGTGGAGAAGAGTTTGTAGTGATCTTAAATGATATAAGTGAGGAAGAAGCATTTACGTTATTAGAGAAGGTACGATTGGTTATACAGAGGTTAGAGCACCCTGAAGTGAAGGAAGAACACATAACAATCAGTACGGGGTTACAAACGTACAGAAGAGGCATGCATAAACAAGCATTCTTTGAAGGTGCAGATAATAGTTTGTACGTTGCAAAGAGGCAAGGAAAGAACAGGGTAATAACTGAAGGATACAGTGAAGCCATACATATTTAATAAGTGATCGAAAAGCACCAAGAGAAATCTTGGTGCTTTTTCTTTTTTCTTCTAAAATCCTTGTCCATGCATATGTTTGTAAAAGATATGGCCATGGAGGTGAGGGCATGAGTAGTCGATTGAAACAAATATTGCAGATAGCCGCCACTTACATCGGCACTGTTGTAGGTGCTGGATTCGCTACCGGAAGAGAAATCGTTGAATTTTTTACTAAATACGGATCAGCTGGTTTTGTGGGAATCTTGATCAGTGGTATTCTTTTTATCGTGATTGGTACAAAACTAATGATCATGGCAAAGCGGCTAGGTGCAACCTCTTTTGATGAGATGAATCAATATTTGTTTGGAGGTATTGCTTCAAGAATCGTCAACGTTTTAATGTTGATTATGCTCTTCGGAGTAACTGGAGTGATGTTATCAGGGGCTGGAGCCTTGTTTTGGGAACAGCTGCATCTTCCTCTTCAATTAGGAATCCTATTAACGTTACTTGTAACCTATTTCGTTATGAAAAAAGGGATAGAAGGAATTCTATGGACAAACTCCTTGATCGTCCCCATCATGATACTCTTTTCTATCGTATTGTCGGTATCGATGTTTGATCCCTCTGCAGGGAGGCAGCTATTTGTTGAACGTGACTTTGTTGGCGATTGGAGATGGATCGTAAGTCCGTTTGCTTATGCAGCTTTTAATTTAACTTTGGCGCAAGCCGTTCTTGTTCCACTGTCAAGAGAAGCTAAAGATGAATCCGTTATCAAGTGGGGCGGTTTTTTAGGAGGTCTGGGATTGACTTTTATTCTATTAAATAGCCAGTATGTCCTCTATTCTGTTCCAAGGGTAATGAGTTATGAGATTCCAATCGCTGAAATAGTTGGCGGTCTTGGTGTAGTGGTCCATTATATCTTTGTCTTCGTGATCTACGGTGAGATCTTTTCAACATTGATTGGAAACCTCTTCGGGCTTGCAGGAGCGTTGCAAAGAAATGTTAGATTATCTAACCAAGTCATCTTAATCGCTTTGATGATAGGGAGCTACTTATTAAGTCAAGTAGGCTATTCTGAACTTCTTCATTACTTGTATCCGGTATTCGGTCTGATCGCCATCATATTTTTAGGAGTTGTTTCTGCTAAAAAACTAACTTGATGCATATCGTTTATATAAGAATGTTTCTTGAGGTGCTGTGAAATTGCTGGAAGGGAAAAGAGCCAATGGCGTATTACAATAAATTAGTGAGAGATAAAATACCAGAACTGCTCGAACAGGCAGGAAAGAAGGGGACTTTTCGGATTCTTGGAAATCAAGAGTTCGAAAGTGAACTTAAGAAAAAGCTTTCTGAAGGCGTAAAAGAGTATCGTGAAGCAAAAAGTGAGATAGATGCAGCAGAAGAGCTGGCTGAGCTGTTTGAAATCTTAATCGCGTTAACGAAAGTGCATGAACTGACTCTCAGAGAACTGGATGAGATCAGGCAGGAAAAGGCTAGAAAACACGGTCGTTTTCACGAGCGCCTCTTCCTGATCAAGGTAGAAGACTAGGGGTCTGACCCCAGACAAATACAAATTGTACGAATTTGTATTTGTCAGAAGTACAAACTTAAATACTTTCCATTAGCAAATCTATTTACCTACCAATTCTGGCTAGAACAAGCTGCATCTATGCTTGTTTTAGCTTGTTTATTTATAAAACAGGAAAAAACATGCAAAATAAGTTTGACAAACAAGCATGAAACAGCATATGATTAGAGTACCACGTGGAAATAAGAGGTAATGGAGGAAAAATATGTTTTCTGAAGAAAGAAGAGAGAAAATTTTAGAAGTGCTTAAGAACGAAGGACGAGTGCTTGCAAAAGAATTATCAGATGCCCTCCAAGTTTCGATTGATTCTATCCGCCGAGACTTATCATCTCTCGAGGATAACGGGCTGCTTAAACGAACTCATGGTGGCGCGATTCCTGTAACAGAAGTAAACAAAGGACCTTCACCAAACGAAGTTCGTTTTGGAGAAGGATCAAAGTATGAGAAAGCCATTGCGAAGGAAGCGATAAAGTACATTAAAGAAAACGATACTATATTCCTGAGTGGTGGAGGTATGCACCATGAGATTGTAAAGCATCTTCCTCAGTACCGATTAACAGTTGTGACCAACTCGCTCGCAACTGCTGATGCCCTTCGCGAGAAAGATAACATCGACCTTTATATGGTCGGTGGAAAAGTAAAAAAATCAGGCAATATGACGGATGCCTTAGTAACCAATCTCATCAGTCAATATTCTTTTGATGTTTCATTTGCGACAGGTGGCGGGATCTCCGAAAGAGGGATAAGTACGGCAACGCCAGAAGTAGCTGCTTTTATGAGTGCTGTTGAAAAGGTCTCTCGTAAAGTCGTTGGTGTATTTCCTCATTACAAAATAGGAGTTAACGCTTTTGCGAAAGTTGGTCCTGTTACGAACGTAGATGTTGTTATCACAGATGATGATGCACCGAGAGATCATCTATCAGCTATTGAACAACAAGGAGTTTCTGTCGTTATTGCTCATTCAAATTTTAGCCATGAGCAGCCAGCTTCAAAAACAGAATAATTTCCATAAACAAGAAAAAGACCTCCGGTGTGGAGGTCTTTTTATCATTCGTTCATCTTTAGGGATAGACTCTCCGAACTCTGAAGATAAAAACACGAGAGGTCCACCAGTTTCTATTGATCCATTCTTTAACCCTAGTAAGTTGAACTCAAGATTAGATTTAGTGGTTTAAGAAAGGGCAAATATCTATAAAATAGTGTCAGATTATATGACACATCAAATGTTCTAGTGGACAGATTATCTTATCCTTAAGACAGAGGGTGGTTCAGAGAATCAATTTCGAAATGAGGTGAACATGATGCTGCATTCTTCTCATTTTTCATCAGAAGAAAAGCTTATGATTCGTGAACTGAAGAATAAGATAAGGAAAGAATCAAATGTAAAAGAAAAAAAGGAGCTTGAACGCCAGCTCAATCGTCTTATTGAAAAAGCTTTCATAAAAAAACAGTTATTACGAAGAAAGGATCTATAAACTGTATCAATCTTTAGAACCACATTTTAAAAAAACTGAATTAACTGTCTTTTTTTATAGTAGTGTCATTCTATTGATGTATATGTTAAAGTGACAATGGTCTTTTCCAGGTGGATATATCTATTTGTTATTTTTGCGATCCTAGGGTCTTTGTATATTGTAGTCTCAACGATAATCAACGATCCTCTGGATTGTTTTACAGCGATTTTTATTACAATTGCGGGACTTCCCGTATACTATTGGCTAGGGCGTAATCGAAAACAAGACTCCTTTTAGAGAGGGTCTTGTTTTTTTATAGAATAAAACCCACCTGACGCATCAGGTGGGTTAGTGTAAAAGATATTATACGCTTAAAAGTTCTTTCATCTCACGATATCGTGAGGAAAGACTAGCAGGTGAAACACCATATTTTTTAGCTGTTTCTGCTTGAGTAGAAGCGATTCCTCGAATATCTTTTGATACGAGATAATCAAGGGCAGCCGCGTAAATTTCTTCTTTACGAATAGCTGGTTTGCTTTCAGTAACATACTCACTCCAAAGCTTTTCTGCTTCTTCTACAACTTCTGTTTCGGCATTCGCTTTAACAAGTTCAGTTACAGCGTTGTATTTTTCGTCTTTTAAATCTGTTACTTCTTCTGCTTTTTCTACTTTAGTAGAAGTAGTGTCTGTTGCTTTATTCTCAGGTTGAGATTGAGGAACACCAGCACTTATATCGATTAAAGCGAGCTGAAGAACAGCAGGGAATTCGTTCTTGAAGGTAACTTTTGGATCTTGTTGAGGCTGAATCTTTTCTATCGCTGCTTTTAAAGGCGGTAGTTCAGTCATCGGCATCTCTACGTATCCAACATAAAACTCATGGTTGATTCCGTTTGAAACGAGTGTTCCAAGAAGAGCACTTTCTGTTTTGGGCTTTTCAGCAGCATTGATCGTTACATCATACACGGCTTCTGTCCAAATATCCTGAACGGTAAAGATGAATCCAGTTTTTTGCTCTAAAACTTTATAAAGGGATGGTGCAGCTGTTGTCCAGCCAGCTAGAATTTCCGCTACTTCTGGTTTAACAGAATCCTTCACTTTTTCTACATAAAGCTGAACAGGTGTCTTATCGTCCTTTATCTCTGAGCAGAATATCTCCCAACAAACCGCAATGTTTGCGTATGTTTGCTCTTGCTCTTTAGCAACAGGGTGCTTTTTAACATACTTAGAAGTACGTGCAGCTAAATCCTGTTGATAGTTCTCTAGGGCATATTTGATGAGTCCTTCTTGATGAAAGGATACTTCACGTGTTTGCTCTTCTTTATGTAAGCAACATTTTTTATATTTTTTTCCGCTGCCACAATAGCACGGATCATTTCTTCCTATCATTGACATGCTATTCCTCCAGTAAACCACTTACTTATCCTGTACATACTAGCATAAATCGGTTTTTTTTCAAACTACAAATCATCAGACACTATTTTATCATAAAAATGTCGCAGAAAAAATCATTCAATAGGTTGGTTTTTTTGGGAACTGAAACCTTTTTCTTGTAAAAAGCGTCTAAGCGAAAAAGGGAGAATTACGATATGTGGAAGAGATGGAAATTGTGGGTATTTATTGCGGCGCTTTTGTTGAGTGCTTGTAGCAATGACAGCAGTTCAAAAAGTGATAAAGCTGTTGACCAGGATAGCGGCAGCAAATCAGAAGCAAAAATGGACTCCTCTACAGAAGAAAGTAAAAGTGCTGAATCAGAAAAAGGAAAAGAAGCGCAACAAATGAAGAGCGAAAGAAAAGTGATCTACCACGCTGATATGGAGATCACGGTGGATACATTACAAACTTCGATGGAATCCGTTCGGAAAAAAGTAGAGATATTAGGCGGATATATGGTTGAGTCGAACACGAGTACAGGAGAGAAAGATTATCAATCTGGTGTTATGGTTGTTCGTGTTCCGATGAAAAGTTTTCGTCCTTTCTTAGATGATGTTAGAAGTTTAAGTAAAGGTACTCCACAGGAAAATATTCGTGGGGAAGATGTTACAGAAGAATATGTAGATTTATCTTCACGTTTAAAAGCCAAACAACAGGTGAGAGAACGACTTGAAGCTTTTATGAAGAATGCACAGAAAACAGAAGATCTGTTAAAGATATCGGGTGATCTGGCTGCAGTTCAAGAAGAAATCGAGCAAGTTGAGGGCCGTTTGAATTTTTTACAAAACCAAAGTGATTATTCGACAGTTACGATACAATTTGAAGTGAAAAATTTAAAAGCAGAAGAACTTCAAACCGAAGGCTTAAATACGTGGGCAAAAACGAAGGTCCTTTTTATGGATACGGTGAACTTTTTAATGTCTGCTCTATCTTTTGTTGTAGTGAGTTTATTGGGCCTTGCGCCGATCTGGGTGATCGTAGCCATTGTGGTTTATGTGTGGTGGCTAAAGCGGAAAAAAGAGCAAAAGAAAAAGCCGGAATCACCGACAACTTTGACGTAAATATACCTTTTAACTTGTCAGTAATGGGGACGTCAGAAACACCCTCTGCAGCACGGAAGATTCCTCCGTTGGCTGAAAGGGTGTTTTAGCTTTTACGGCACCTTTTCTATCGGTGTGCCTCTAAAAGCACTAACTGAGAAACGCTTTGTACTCTGCGCTTAATTTCATAAATCGTTCTTTATCTTTTGTATCCAAGGCAATGTCGATTTCTCTTTCGTAATACGCTTTGTAATAATTGTGAAGGGCCTCATCTAGTACCATTTGGGCAATAAGGCTGAAGGCAAATGGGTCTCTTTTTTGTTGTTTGTACTGCACCATTTCATTTTGGTTCTTGTTAAAAGAAGCATTTTTGTCTTTCATCCTGTTTCCCTCCTTATATTATCTCCCTATCCAATTAACCTTTTATGTTTCTAGGTTTCTACTAGTATACTGAGCAAGATGCCTAATGACAACCATTTTGTTTGAAAATTCAGAAAAAATTTCTTTATTGCTTCTAAAGTACCTTCTTTTCACCACCTTATGGGAAAAATGTTAATGATTTGTCATTTTTATTTCTGGGTTACATCATTTTGTTACAATTGTTTAATTTCTATGTTTTTTATGTTGTAATTCTGTGTTAGTTATTATTTCCCCGTATTTAAAGAGGGTTAAACTTTTTGAAACCGACAAAGCTAAAAAATATTGACATTATTGTTTATGTATGAGTAGGATTGTGTTAACTCAATATTGTCATTTCGCTAGGGGCGCTTATTTAAGCTGAGAGAAGGTTATACTTTCGACCCTTTGAACCTGATCCAGTTCATACTGGCGTAGGGAAGCGGTGTGGATCTATTACAGTTTCCTTTATGATATGAAATGTAAAGCCACCCGCTAATGAGCGGGTGGCTTTTTTTGTATAGGATTTTAGGAGGTATTAAGATATGGAAAAATTGACAGAGGTGAGTAAAGCCCTTACGATCGCTGGGTCAGACAGTGGCGGTGGTGCTGGCATTCAGGCTGATTTAAAAACGTTCCAGGAATTCGGTGTTTACGGGATGTCGGTTCTTACGGCGGTCACTGCACAGAATACGACAGGTGTCCAAGGAATATTTCCAGTCCCAATTGAAGGTTTAGAAGCTCAGTTAGAGTCAATAGGAGCTGATTTGACACCTGATGCAGTTAAGACAGGAATGCTTTTTTCAAGTGAGTATATCGAAAGAACGGCCTATATGATAAAGAAGTTCCAATGGAAAAACGTCGTGGTCGATCCAGTGATGATTGCAAAAGGAGGGGCTACCTTGTTAGGAGAAGATGCACTTCAAGCGATGAAAGCCTATATGCTGCCACTCGCAAAAATTGTCACACCTAACATTCCTGAAGCCGAAGCGCTCACAGGAATAAAGATAGACTGCAGTGAAGCAAGAGAAGAAGCGGCGAGGGTTTTGTATGAAGCTGGTGCTGATCATGTGGTAGTTAAGGGTGGACACTTTGGAAATGGTGAATATGTATCAGACCTGGTCTTTAATGGAATAGAAATGATCGAACTTATAGAAAAGCGAATTCAAACGAAAAATACACATGGAACTGGCTGTACGTTTTCGGCGGCTTTAGCGGCAGAGCTTGCTTCTGGTAAAAAGATAGAGAATGCGATAGTGCATGCAAAAAAATATATACAAACCGCTATTGAACACGGAATCGATGTTGGTTCAGGTCATGGACCGGTCAATCATTTTGCTTATAGGAGAGTTGCACATGAACAATACTAGAATACAAGAATGGAAAACGTTCGTTTCACAGATTAGGGAAGAAAAGCCACTCATCCATCATATAACGAATAACGTGACGATGAACTTTTTAGCCAATGGTGTTCTCTCAGCGGGAGGAAGTCCGATGATGGTGCACGATGCACAAGAAGTTGAAGATGCGGTAGGGGCAGCAGATGCGTTAGTGTTGAACATCGGAACATTGGATGGAGCGACAGCGGAATCTATGATACTCGCTCTTCGTAAAGCACTACTTGCAGAAGTACCTGTAGTCCTCGATCCAGTAGGAGTAGGCTTATCAGCTTTCAGGCAAGAACTTGTAAAGAAAATATTGATAGAATATTCAGAATTAAAGGGGGTCAGACCCCAAACAATTCTGACAATTTGCGGAAACGCTGCTGAGATGCAGTTTTTGGCTGAAGGTGCATGGGAAGGAAAAGGGGTAGATGGTGATTTGGCTACCTCTGAAGAGGATTTGATCAAGCTTGCAGCGGCTGCAGCGAAGCAAACGGGCTGTCTTATTGCAATGACAGGAAGGAAGGATGTTATTTCAGATGGTGAACGGGCCATCGTGCTTTCTCATGGAGATCCTATGCTTTCCTATGTTACAGGTACTGGATGTTTTGCTACCTCAATGGTAGCTCTTTACCAAGCGAATCAAAAACAAGAACTCATAAGTGAAAAAGTTGACCTGCCAGTGTTAGAAAGAACGGCTCTCGCTATTTTGATGCTTACTAAAGCGGCTGAAGAGGCGGTGAAAACGGCCAAGGGACCTGGAAGCTTTCAACAAAACCTACTTGATCAGCTCTATTGTTTAGAATCCACATATGAGATATTTCATGAATCAATACAGTGGAAAGAACACGTGCTGAAAGAAGGAGTGAATCGATGAGAACTCAAGAGAAGTCACGCTTACAACAAGATCTATCACTCTATTTTGTAGCAGGAACGATGAACTGCAATTCACCAGATGATTTTTACCGTATTCTGGAGCAAGCGGTCCAAGGAGGAATTACCGTTTTTCAGTTTCGTGAAAAAGGTGTTAACTCTTTAAGTGGTCAAAAGAAGTTAGAAATGGCTAAGCTTGCAAAGGATGTATGCCATAAACATGACGTGCTATTTATCGTGAACGATGATCTAGATTTGATGAAAGCTGTTGATGCAGATGGCCTTCATGTTGGTCAAACAGATGGTAATCTGGCTGATATTCGTAAAGAAACAGAAGGCAAACTTCTAGGAGTTTCCGCTCATACGCTTGCTGAGGCCGAGGATGCCATCGTACACGGGGCCGATTATATTGGTGCAGGACCAATCTATCAAACGAGTACAAAGCCTGATGCGAAGAAACCTGTAGGTGTAGATTTAATCTTAGAACTTCGCAGGAACCAATTGAACATTTCGCTTGTTGGAATCGGTGGGATTACACTACAAAACGCGAGTGAAGTCATTAAAGCAGGTGCAGATGGTGTAGCCGTTATTTCAGAAATAAGTGGGGCAGTAGATCCTTCTTCCGCTTCAAGCAACCTGCTTTTTGCTATTCAAACAGCGAAAAGAGAATCGTAAGTGAAGATTTCTGTACAAAAACTTACTCTAATGGCTATGTTGGTCGCGATCGGGACAATCTGTTCCCATTTGTTTTATATTCCTGCTGGAGTAGCAAAAGCGTTTCCTGTTCAGCATGCGATCAACGTGATGGCTGGTGTGATGCTCGGACCCATCCCCGCGGTAATCGTCGCATTTAGTATCGGCTTGCTGCGTAACTTATTTGGAATCGGCTCACTGCTAGCGTTTCCAGGAGGAATGATTGGTGCATTTTTAGCGGGTTACCTTTATCAAAAAGGAAGAAAATATACGTTCGCACTAATAGGAGAATGGGTTGGGACTGGAATCATAGGAGCTATTATAGCGGTGCCGATTGCTTCTATTTTCTTAGCATCAAAAACCGGTGCATTCTTTTTTATCACTCCTTTTTTGGTCAGTTCACTGGTGGGTGGAGTGATTGGATGGGGTGTTCTCCGTATTCTTCATAAAAATGCTGCAGCAAAAAACTGGCTAGGATCAAACGAAGAAAAATCTCTATGAATTTATGCACCGGATAGGCTCTCACACCGTACACTGTACGATCAACCAGTGAATTGGAGGGCCGATATGATGAAAAAACGTCCAAAACCCTGGGTGTATACAGAGATGGTTCTTATGTTTTTTGGATTGCTTCTTGCTATTTATAACGGAAAGACATGGGAAAATCCCACCCTGTTATTTTCCATCTTGATGGTGATCTTTATCTTTCGTGCGGTTGAACGGAAAATTTTTAATCAAAAAACCGAGTTTTGGTTGAACACAGGGATGGCTATGGTCTTTTTTATTCTTGGAATCTTACCGTTCGTATAAACTGAATAATGAGCTAAAGCAGGCTGAACTGACAATCAGTCTGTTTTTTATTTTTTAGGCAAACGTATATTTTTTTCAAATCTTTGACAAAATGATGTTTAACGTAATAAAATAATTTTACGTAAAGTTATATTTTTACGTTAAGACCATAAACTATCGTAAAGTGAGGTGATGAGAGTGAAGAGGAATCAAAGCATGCCAGAGACGTTTATTGTTACAGAACCAGAACAAGCAGCTGCACTTTTACATCCTGTAAGATCTGAACTCATAAGTTTGTTAAAAGAGCCGCGTTCTGCGACGGAGCTATCAAAAAGAATGAACGATTCCGCTCAAAAAATTAATTATCATCTTAAAGCACTGGAAAAAGTGGGACTTGTGGTACGCGCAGGTACAAGGAATGTTCGAAACCTTGTAGAAGTTCTATATGTAAGTGCCGGCCGATCTTTTTTATTGTCAGATTCACTAGGTCTATCTGCTGACACCGTCAAAAAGCTTCAGGATCAAACCGCTCTTGCTCATGTGTTATCACTTACAGAGAAGATCAAGCGAGATGCGATTTCTTTAATGGAGCAATCGGAGGATGAAGAGATACCAAGCGCTGTAATGGAAATGGAACTTGCCCTTTCTGACATGGATCACCGCAATGCTTTTTTGCAGGAATATGCAGATATGCTCACCACTCTCATACAAAAACACCACAGACCGAACAAAGAGAATGCAAGAGTGTATCACGTTTCGATGGCGATGTACCCAAAACCTGAAGGAGGCGGCCAACGTGAATAAGAAGAGCAAAGGTACTGTTTTCCCAATCAATCCTGAATCAGCAAATGAGGATGCAAACATCATTCCTATGAAAACGGAAGTACAGGTTCAAGAAATAGAAACGGCACAGGAGCCAGCTAAGATTATTTTTATCACATCAGGATTTGGAAAAATACATGTTTCACCAAAAACAAACACAAACCCAATGGCAATTGCAGCCTAACGAGGAGGATAAACAGATGAATCTAATCCCTATGGTAGTAGAGTCGACAAACCGTGGAGAGCGTTCTTATGATATTTATTCACGTTTGTTAAAAGATCGAATCATTATGCTTGGAAGTGCGATTGATGATAACGTAGCGAATTCTATCGTTGCTCAGTTACTCTTCTTGGCAGCAGAAGATCCGGATAAAGATATCTCCATCTATATCAACTCACCAGGAGGTTCTGTTACGGCAGGTCTCGCGATCTACGACACGATGCAATTCATTAAACCAGATGTTTCAACGATCTGTATCGGCATGGCAGCGTCGATGGGGGCTGTTCTCATGGTAGCTGGTGCAAAAGGCAAACGATACGCGCTACCGAATGCAGAGGTGATGATCCACCAGCCTTTAGGTGGAACACAAGGGCAGGCATCCGATATGGCGATACACGCGAAACGCATCTTGCAAACTCGTGAGTTGCTGAATAAAATCATCTCTGACCGTTCGGGCCAGCCGATCGAGAAAGTTGAAAAAGACACAGACCGTGATTACTTCATGTCTGCAGAAGAAGCATTAAAATATGGGATCATTGATAAAGTGATCGAGAAGATATAAAAAATGAACAAGAGATAAGTGCGAGGAGGCCAGCCGTTTTTTAACGGCTGGCTTTCTTATGTGCTAATGACTTTTATGGGGTCAGTCCCCAAACAATTTATTTCCCGTGTTGTTTTACTTTTTATCCACGGGTGTTTGCTACAATTTGAACACCAAATGGATGCCATCTCGTTTTCTTTAAAGTGAAATATGGTAATCTAATGTAAGTTACATAGATGAAAAGAGTATATGAGCTTGTAATGATAAAGGAAAGTAGGAATGAAGCATGTCAGCTCCCACAGGTAAGATAACAGATACTTCCACCCAACAACAAAAGACGGTTTATTCGATTCTTTTCGCCATAAGTTTTGTCCATTTATTAAATGACTCTATGCAAGCTGTTATTCCGGCTATCTTTCCGATATTAGAGAAATCAATGAATCTTTCTTTTACTCAACTTGGATGGATCGCCTTTACTTTAAACATCACGTCTTCTATCATGCAGCCAGTGATCGGTTGGTATACGGATAGAACGACATCACCTTATATACTGCCGGTAGGTATGATGGCCAGTTTAATAGGTATGCTTGGGATTGCATTTGCAGATTCTTTTTCCCTGATCATCCTTTCAGTTATTGGAATTGGTCTAGGCTCTGCAGTGTTCCATCCTGAGGGGTCTAGAGTCGCTTATATGGCAGCTGGAAACCGTCGAGGGTTAGCTCAATCCATCTATCAAGTCGGAGGGAATACGGGCAGTTCTCTTGCTCCTGTGATGACGGCACTCGTCTTTGTTCCTCTTGGACAGTTTGGAGCTGTTTGGTTTACTTCGCTAGCGGCGATCGCTATCTTTGTATTGTTTTATGTTTCAGGCTGGTATGCTAGACAACTCGTGCATTTTCCACGCGTTCAAAAGCAAACTGGGGAGAAGAAGAAGATCGATAGAAAGCGAAAAAAACAAGTTATTGGTGCGATGGCTTTACTTGTATTTCTAGTATTCGCTCGTTCATGGTACTTTTCTGGAATCGGAAACTATTATCAATTTTATTTGATTGATGATTATGGATTATCGATCAGACAAGCACAAGTTTATTTATTTGTTTTTATGGCCTCTGGTGTACTTGGAACATTCTTTGGAGGACCGATCGCAGACCGGCTTGGAAAACGGAACTTGATCTTTTGGTCGATGGTGGGTACCGCTCCACTTGCTCTCCTTCTTCCACACGTAGGGTTATGGGCGGTTATTCCTTTGTTCTTCTTGATCGGTTTCATCTTGAACACGAGTTTTTCGGTCACAGTCGTGTATGCTCAAGAACTAGTACCAGGCAGAATAGGCATGGTATCGGGGTTGATCGTAGGACTTGCCTTTGGTATGGGCGCGCTCGGATCGGTAGTGCTCGGTAAGGTGGCTGATGTAACAAGCATATCAAACACGATGTTCCTGATCAGCTTCTTACCGTTAGTCGGACTGTTAACGGTCATGTTGCCAACAGATAAAACGCTTGAGAAATGGTCTTCTGGGGTCTGACCCGGGTCAGACCCCAAAAAAAGACATTTTAACGATATGTCTTTTCCACAAACACAAAGGCCCCTGTCTCCTTACAGACAGGGGCCTTTGTTCAGTTATTCAATCTTGTTCAGTTATTCAATCTTGTTCAGTTATTCAATCTTGTTCAGTTATTCAATCTTGTTCAGCTATTCAATCGGCGATATCGCGCACTTGCGAACATGAAAATTCCATACGCGATAAATCCTAGCGATACGATGGCGAGAAGGATAGGACCAAACGGCTGTGATGCAAGTTCTAAGAGTGCACCATCCAACCCGCGTGTCTCTTTTGGATCAGCAAGTATCGCTGTGCGAACTAGAAAGAACGCAATGATCAAAAAAACGATTCCTCTTGCTGCCATTCCAAATGTTCCAATATAACCGCTCCAACGCCACTCTTTTTTGTTCATCTCATTCTTCTTTAAGTCACGTTTGAATCGATGTGTGAAGGCTCGATACATAAAAACGACCCCTATAATCGCAAAAATAATTCCGCCGATAGCGACCAATAGCTGACCGAATGGCTGTGAGAGCATCTGTGCGGAAAGCGTTTGGTATTTTTCATCAGACGACTCTGCTCTGGCACGAAATAAGATGCGTAGGGAGCTTATACACATTGCGATATAAATCCCTGCGATAATTAAATAATTTAATCGATTAAACCACCTTTTCCAATCGTGGTTGACACATTCAGGATCGAAAAAAGCTTTTACGATCTGCCAAAAAGCAAATGCACTCAAGCCAACAGAAAGGACGATTAAAAGGACAGGACCAAAAGGCTGTTGAGCGATTGTATAGAGTGCGCCGTTTGAACTTGCTTCATTCGGGTGTTTACCTATCGACATGATTAGCGCTAGAATGCCGATGATGATGTACACGATACCTTTTGAGAGATATCCGATACGAGCCGAACGGTGGACCCAAGGGCGATAGGATTCGAAATGATTTTTCATTTTATCTTTAAAAGTTGGTTCTTTTACAAAAGGCTGCTTCACGATGAGCACGTTTCTCCTTTCAGAGTAAATTACTTCTAGTCTCTGGTGGATTGTAAAGCAAGTAAATTCGGTAAACGTTACTGATAATCGTCTTTAAAACAGCATAAGTAGGAATAGCTAATAACAGACCTATGAATCCAAAAGCTGCACCAGCCATGAGTACGACTAGGATGATGGTGAGCGGATGGATACGAAGCTGTTTTCCCATGATTTGAGGAGACAATACATTTCCTTCTACTTGTTGTACAACGAGTGTGACGATGGCAACTTTTACTGCCATAAAAGGGTCTTGAATTAAAGCTACTAAAAGAGCAGGAAATACCCCGATGAACGGTCCTAAAAAAGGGATAACATTCGTTAGGACGGCAAACAAAGCAAGGACTAAAGCGAACTTTAATCCGATCAAGAGATAACCGGCATACATAAAGATACCGACAAAACAGGCTACAAGAACTTGACCTTTTATGTAGGAAGACAAGGTAGAGTCTATATCTCGTAAAATCGCGGCAACTTCATACTCCATGTGATGTGGGGAGAACCTTAAGAAATAATTAAAAAATTTCTTGTCATCGAGCAACAAATAAAAAAGAATAAAAGGGACCACTAACAATACAAGAGCAATATTCGTCAATGTCGCTACAAGGGCGATTACATCTTTTGAGACGGTACTTGTAAACTTTTCTAATCGTTGTGTGGCTAGTTTTGTTATCTGTGTGCTATCGATGAACGATTTTTTGCTGCCCGTGATCATCGTACCTGTTTTTTCAGTAGCTTCACCTATCTTTTTCGGGAAATCGTCGGTGATATTAGTGAGCTGATCTGCTACAACGGGGACGGCTAACGTTGCAATACCTGATAACGCTAGGATCAATCCGACCATCACGACCAGTATGGCTACAAACTTAGGGATTTTTTTATCTATCAAAAAACGTATGACTGGTCTTAGCAAATAATAAAGCAACCCTGCGATAAACAAAGGGAAGAAAACGCTCGATATTACGAGATAGAGGAAGTCAAGCAGATAATCAATCTTTCCTAAAAGATAAAGAATCGTTAAGAGTAAGACGGAACCTGCGGCGTATTTAAAGAATGAATGATGATACCACATTAAATCTGACCTCCATTTCATATTAGTAGTCTTTTCCCTTTTTAATAATCTGTAATCTTATTTTGATAATAAAATAATTGACATTTTCTAAGAGCGCTGATAGATTGTAAGGGTAAATGTAAACGTTTACGTAACAAGAAAGCAGGGAGATGTTTTGAATCCGACAATAAAAGATGTGGCCAAACATGCAAACGTTTCAATCGCTACTGTTTCTCGGATTGTGAACGGGTTGCCTGGTTATTCGGAGGAAACGAAGAAAAAAGTGCAGCAATCCATTGAAGCACTCGGCTATCAGCCAAACGCGATTGCACGTGGACTCATCAACAAGCGCACACAGACGATTGGGGTTCTGTTTCCGGATGTTTCCGGAATGCTTTCATCAGAAGTGCTCCAAGGTATAGAGAATGCAGCACATGACGGAGGATTCAGCGTTATCGTCTGCAACACCACTTCTAGTGGGAAGAGAACCGTAAAGTATTTGAGGCTTCTGCAAGAAAAACGAGTAGATGGCATCATCTTTGCTTCAGAAGATGTAAAAGAAGAGTATTATAAAATCTTTCAAGAGATGAAGGTGCCTGTTGTTCTCGTGTCTACCGCGTCAGCCAAGTACGATCTGCCATTTGTTCGAGTGAATGATTTTGATGGAGCGTTTCAAGCTACAGAATACTTAATCCAAAAAGGACATAAAGTGATTGGTATGATTGGTGGCAGCGACGAGGATCCTATAGCAGGAGTACCGAGGATGCAAGGGTTTCAAAAAGCTTTAGAAAGCAATGGTCTTATCTATACTAAGAATCACATTACAAAAAATGAAGGCTATCGTTTTCAAAATGGAAAAGAATCATTGCCACAACTACTGAAAGAACTACCTAGCATGACCGCGCTTTTCGCAGCAAGTGATGAGATGGCTATTGGTGCTATGTCAGCAGCGCATCAGTTAGGAATCAGGGTGCCAGAGGAATTATCGATCATCGGATATGATAATCTGAAGATTGCTGAGATGTGTTACCCACCATTAACAACCGTTTCTCAGCCGTTAAAGGACATGGGACAGACATCAGGTGAAATGTTAGTCAGTATGATTAAAGGTGAAAAACAAGAAGCAAAAAGCCGTTATATGCCTTTTACAATTGTGGAGAGGCAATCAGTCAGTGATTTTCATGACAAGTAAAAAACGGGTTAATACAAAGCTTCATTTTTATTTGAGAATTACGTAAACGTTTACGTAAAACGCTTACGCATATATAGGAGGAAATGATCAATGATTAAAGTAACAGTTTGGAACGAGAACCGCCACGAGCAAAAGAATCCGGTAGTTAAAGACATTTATCCAAAAGGCATTCATGGTGCTATTCAAGAATTCCTTGAAAAAGCAGGACATGATGTGAGTACAGCAACACTTGATGAACCTCAACATGGTCTAACAGAAGAAGTTTTAAACAACACGGATGTATTGGTGTGGTGGGGCCACTTAGCTCATGATGAAGTAGAAGATGAAATCGTAAATAAAGTGTATCAACGCGTTCTTGATGGAATGGGTCTACTCGTTCTTCACTCAGGCCACTTCTCTAAAATTTTTAAAAAATTGATGGGCACGTCATGTGACTTAAAGTGGCGTGAAGCTGATGAAAAAGAACGCATTTGGATCGTTAATCCAAGTCATCCAATAGCAAACGGACTTGGTGAATACATTGAGCTTGAAAAAGAAGAGATGTATGGAGAGCATTTTGATATTCCTGCTCCAGATGATCTTGTATTTGTTAGCTGGTTTGAAGGAGGCGAAGTTTTCCGATCAGGCGCTGCTTACAATCGTGGCAAAGGAAAAGTATTCTATTTCCGTCCGGGACATGAAACGTATCCGACCTATTATAACGAGGATGTGCAAAAAGTAATCACGAATGCTGTATCATTCTTAGCTCCTTCAGGTAGCGAAGCGCCAAAGTACGGAAATGCAAAACCACTTGAAGCGATCGGAGCAAAGTAAAAATAAAAGCGTTTTTTTTTGAGAAAAATATGAAGTTATTGAGAGTGTTAGATTTCCTCTCCAGGCTGCTCGCTTTCCACGGGGCAGGCGGTGAGCCACATTCGTACGTTTCACGTATAAGTGTCTCACCTGCCAGCCTGTCCCACAGGAGTCTCGCACCTTGCGCTACAATCAACGAGCATGGAAGCAGTTTTAGAAATTCTTTAGTAGCAAGAATCGTTTAGTAAGGTGATTTAATTGTTGTGTAAGCACTCATTCGCTGCTTGGGGCCTTAACCGCCTTCCTTGAAGTTGAACAATTTAAGGAAGCTTCCTTACGTGTACATGAAGCAAATTAAAAAGTCTGTAAAACAATCTTTAATAAGAGTTAAAAATAAAAGGAGGAAATAATTATGACAATCAAAGTTGGAATCATCGGTTGCGGTAGTATCGCACAACATCGTCATCTTCCAGAATATAGAGCGAATCAGGACGTGGAGATCGTTGCTGTTTGTGACATCGTAAAAGAACGTGCTGAATCAACACAAGCCGTTTACGGAGGAAAAATCTTTAGTGATTATAATGAGCTTCTTGCGCTTGAAGAAGTAGATGTAGTGAGTGTTTGTACGCCTAACTATCTACATGCACCGATCTCGATCGCAGCGCTAAACGCTGGAAAGCATGTTTTATGCGAAAAACCGATGGCTACGTCGCTTCAAGAAGCAGAAGATATGATCGCTGCAGCTGAAAAGAGTGGTAAGACGTTAATGATCGGACATAATCAGCGTTTTGTTCCTGCCCATCAAAAAGCTCGTGAACTTATTGCATCTGGAGATATCGGGAAAGTTTACAGCTTCCGAACAGCTTTTGGACACCCAGGACCTGAAGGCTGGAGTGTAGATGGGGCGAGCAGCTGGTTCTTTAAGAAGGATGAAGCGTTTATCGGCGCTATGGGAGACCTTGGCGTTCATAAGACTGACTTGATTCGATACATTCTTGGAGAAGAGATCGCTGAAGTAGGAGCTTTTGTTGAAACGAGTGCTAAAGAGTTTGCTTCCGTTGATGATACAGCTGTTTGTGTGTTGAAAACGGAGAGCGGAATCATCGGAACTTTAGCTGCTAGCTGGTCATACACGGCAAAAGAAGATAACTCTACGATCATCTATGGTGAAAAAGGGATCCTTCGCTTAGAAGATGATCCAAAGTATTCTTTAGTCGCACAATACACGAATGGAAATGTTGTACGCTATGAGATGGGTGCGATCCAAACGAATGATAACCAGTCTAACTCACATGTGGTAGATCACTTTATCGAAGCGGTTGAATCGGGTAAAGCTCCACTGATCACGGGCGAAGAAGGCAAGCGCTCATTGGCTGTTATCTTAGCTGCGCTAGAATCGAACGAGAAGAAGACGATTGAAAAAGTTAAAACAGGAGTTCACGCATGAAACTAAGAGTTGGGATCATCGGGGCAGGCGGTATCGCACAAGGCCGTCATATCCCCGCTTTTCAAAGTTTAAGTGAAAAAGCAGAAATAACTGCAATCAGTGATGTAAACGTGGAAGTTGCCAAAAGTGTTGCGGAAAAATTTCACGTACCGAACTATTTTACGAGTTATGTAGAGATGTGGCCGCATGTAGATGCGGTTGTAATCTGTACGCCTAACAAGTTTCATAGAGAGATCACTGTTGCAGCATTGGATGCTGGCAAACATGTACTATGTGAGAAACCGATGGCAATGACCGTTGAAGAATGTGCTGAAATGGTTGAAGCTGAAAAAAGATCAGGAAAAGTTTTATCTATTGCCTATCACTATCGATACATGAAAGAGTCGCAAGCGGCGAAACGAATCATGGAGTCGGGAGAAGTTGGTAATCCTCTTGTCGTTCGTGTACAAGCGCTCAGAAGAAGAAAAGTTCCAGGTTGGGGTGTATTTACAAATAAAGAACTTCAAGGTGGAGGCAGTTTGATCGATTATGGCTGTCATCTGTTGGATCTAACACTGTGGCTATTAGATAACCCGGTTGTAACTGAAGTGTCTGGCCAAACGTATAACACGGTCAGTCGTGAAGCTGAACAAGTGAACCAGTGGGGTTCGTTTGATGCAGAAACTTTTGAAGTCGATGACCATGTGACAGCGTATATACGCCTTGCGAATGGTGGTACGATTCTGTTTGAAACATCGTGGGCGGCAAATATTCCAGATGATGCAGAATTGCTTCGTATCTCGGGTGATAAAGGCGGGCTGGATGTATTCCCGTTTGCAGTGAACAAAGCTGTAAACGGCATGATGACTACAACTAAAGCAGATTGGATTCTTGGAGAAGATGATCCAGGCCTTCCTCAAGCAGAGAACTTTGTGGACAGCTGTTTAGGTAAAGCAGAGCCTCTTGTAAGAGCTGAAGAAGCCATGAATACTTCACGCGTGATTGAAGCGATCTATGCGAGCAGTCTCATGGGAAAAGGCATTCAATTTGGAAATAAAAAAGGAGTGAAATAGCATGAAATTAGGTGTGTTTACGGTTTTGTTCTCTCAAAAATCATTTACAGACATGCTTGACTACGTGAAAGAAGCAGGCGTACAAGCCGTAGAAATTGGAACAGGAAACTATCCAGGAAATGCTCACTGTCCGCTTGATGAACTACTTCAGAGTGAAGAAAAGCGTTCCAAGTACCTTCATGAAGTCGAAAAGCGCGGTTTAACGATCTCAGCCTTCAGTTGTCACGGTAACCCGTTATCTCCAGATGAAGCTTTTGCAAAAGAATCACATGATACTTTTGTAAAGACTGTTGAACTGGCTAACTTGATGAACGTACCTGTCGTAAACTGCTTCTCAGGTGTACCAGGTGACTCAGAGAATGCAAAATATCCGAACTGGCCAGTTTCTCCTTGGCCGAACGAATACAGCGATGTGTTGAAGTGGCAATGGGAAGAAAAATTGATTCCTTATTGGCGTACGTGGGGGCAATTTGCAAAGGAACATGGTGTGAAGATTGGCTTAGAGCTTCACGGTGGTTTCTTAGTGCATACGCCATATACGTTACTGAAGCTGCGTGAAGAAACATGTGACGCGATCGGTGCAAACCTTGATCCATCACATCTATGGTGGCAAGGAATTGATCCTGTGGCAGCAATCAAGATTCTTGGAAAAGCTGGAGCGATCCACCACTTCCATGCAAAAGACACATACCTAGATCAAGACAACATCAACATGTACGGATTAACAGACATGCAGCCATATGGTGCGGTGCAAAACCGTGCATGGAGCTTCCGCTCTGTAGGCTGTGGGCACTCTGTTCAAGACTGGTCCGACATGATGAGTGCACTTCGTACGTATGGTTATGACTATGTAGTAAGCATCGAGCATGAAGATCCGATCATGTCGATCGATGAAGGATTCAATCGCGCGGTAAAGAACCTGCAGTCGATCCTCATCGCCGAGCAGCCAGCGGAGATGTGGTGGGTTTAGGGGTCTGACCCCAAACAAATACAAATCTACTAAATTTGTATTTGTGGAGCGAACACTTCCACTTCCTTAGCAACAATCAACTCGTAGTTTTGTAGCTCGTAGAAAAACCTGATTTCCATTTAGAGGGAATCAGGTTCTTTTGATTTCAAATTTCATTCTCCTCATTTCTTTTTAAAAAGATTTGACAGTTCATCCCAATATCACATATAATTTCAAAAACATATGAAGAAGAAAACGAAGAAGAGGATTAGTAGATTGATTCTGTCATTTTAGAGAGGGAGCTGTATGGCTGAAAGGCTTCTACTGACAAACGATTGAACCTGCCTCTGAGTTCTGTATCTTATTTTAAGATATTCAGCGGTTAAATACCGTTATCATGAAAGAGTGTAAAGCGATGCTTTGAATTAGGGTGGTACCGCCAAGAAATTGGTCCCTAATGAGAAGTGTGGCTTTTTTTATTTTCTAATATTAGCGAGGAGTGCAATCAATGGCAAAGGAATTTGTTAAGAATGTAACGAGTATGCAAGATGATTTTGCTCAATGGTATACAGATGTGGTAACAAAAGCGGAACTAATTGATTATTCAAGTGTTCGCGGTTCTATGATCCTTAGACCTTACGGGTACGCAATATGGGAAAACATTCAAAAGGAACTTGATAATCAAATCAAAGCGACAGGTCATGAGAATGTGTATATGCCACTTTTTATTCCTGAAAGTTTGCTTCAAAAAGAGAAAGACCACATTGAGGGATTTGCACCTGAGGTAGCATGGGTCACACACGGTGGAGAAGAAAAGCTGACAGAACGCCTTTGTGTACGGCCAACATCGGAAGTTCTATTTGCCGAGCATTTTAAAAATATCATTCATTCTCATCGTGATCTTCCAAAACTTTATAATCAATGGTCGAACGTTGTGAGATGGGAAAAGACAACAAGGCCATTTCTTCGTACACTCGAGTTTCTTTGGCAAGAAGGACATACTTGTCATGAAACAGATGAGGAGGCTCATGGTGAAACCGTTCGAATGCTTAATGTGTACGCTGATCTATGTGAGGAATTCCTTGCAATACCGGTCGTGAAGGGGCAGAAGACAGAAAAAGAAAAATTTGCTGGGGCGAAATATACCTTTACGATTGAAAGTCTTATGCATGATGGAAAAGCATTGCAATCTGGAACTTCTCATCATTTAGGAGATGGTTTCGCTAAAGCTTTTGGTATTGAGTTCACGAACAGAGAAGGTAAACTACAAACTGTTCAGCAAACATCCTGGGGCTTTACGACCCGTATTATCGGGGCCATGATCATGGTTCATGGCGATGACCGAGGACTCGTTGTTCCTCCAAAGATAGCACCAACTCAAGTCATGATTGTTCCGATTGCTCAACATAAAGAAGGTGTTCTAGACTTTGCATACGATTTAAAAGAGAAGCTATCACAGACTATTCGAACAGGAATTGATGCCAGTGATAAGAAGCCAGGGTGGAAATTTAATGAGTATGAGATGAAAGGAATTCCGCTTCGTCTTGAGGTAGGACCGCGTGACATCGATCAAGGTCAAGTGATATTAGTACGACGTGATACAGGAGAAAAAGAAACAGTATCTCTTCAAGGTTTAGAATCACACATTCAACATACATTAAGTGATATTCAAAATAACTTGTTTAAAAAAGCAAAAACTCATCGAGAAAATCAAACAACCACGGTTACTACATTCGATGAATTCAAAGTTAAGCTTTCCGAGAAAGGTGGATTCATTAAAGCGATGTGGTGTGGGGATGACGCTTGTGAAGGCTTTATAAAAGACGAAACAGGGGCAACCTCACGATGTATACCGTTTGAACAAGAGAGACTTGCAGAAAAGTGCGTTTGCTGTGATCAAGAAGCCAAACACCTCGTCTACTGGGCAAAAGCGTATTAAGGAAAAAGAAAAGGAGAAAAGGGGTCAGACCCGGGGTCTGACCCCTTTTCTTTTTTAAAAATATATTATTTCTCACTATATTAGGAACTTTACATTACTGTACGTCATACACTATACTATAATCGAGGTGATTGCATGAGCGAATTAATTTTCTCTCTAAAGACAGAACTGCGAAGAGGAACGTTAACTTTAGCAGTCTTAAGCCAGCTCCAAACACCGCAATACGGGTATTCACTCGCGCAACGGTTAGAAGAGAACAACGTATCGATTGATCAAAGCACCCTGTACCCGCTTCTTCGTAGGCTTGAAAAGCAAGAGCTGCTTACGAGTGAATGGGATACAACAGAGAACCGACCTAGAAAATATTATCTTCTCAGCGAGTTTGGTCAAGAAGTGTTCAAGCAACTGAAAGAAGAATGGCATAACACGTCTATGCAATTAAATTCGATGTTATAAGGAGGAATTCCAAATGAATTTGATTGAAACGTATATCAGTGAAGTGACACAAAGACTTCCTGAAAAAATAAGGGATGACATCGCGATGGAGCTGAGATCAACGATTGAAGATATGCTTCCAGATCAACATACAGACAGAGATGTTGAAGACGTTCTTATGAAACTCGGAGATCCTATAAAACTCGCAACCGAATACAACAACAAACCTCGCTATATAATTGGCCCTATGTTTTATGAAAGTTATATCAACATCTTGATCGTAGCGGCAATTATTTCTATAGTAGTCAGCAGCCTTATGCTCTTTGTGAACGGAATGATCACGTTTGAAGGGGATAAATCTTTATTTACTTTAATGGCTTTTATCGGTCAACTTTGTTTAAAGATGCTCTTATCCAGCTTGAATGTTTTGTTTCAAGTTTTCTTCTGGGTAACCATTGTTTTTATCATGTTAGAACGATCAGGAGTTTCGAATGGGGATATCTATACTAAGAAAAAGAAAACATGGTCTCCATCAGATTTATATAAACTTGAAAAAGTAGTGGCAAAAAGACAGATTCCAAAAGCGGAAGTTTTCTTTAGTTTGTTTTGGACAGCACTATGGGCAATGATATTATTTAACTCGTCAGAGATGATTGGCTGGTATGAACAAACGGGAAAAGGATTAGAGGGACTAACGCTTAAAGCACCCCTATTCAATGAGGAGGTTTTGTTCTCATACGCTCCTTTTATAGTCCTGCTTATTTTCATAGAAGTAAGTTTAGCAATCTATAAATTCTTCATTGGAAGATGGACGATTCTACTCGCTTCATTGAACTTGATCTATCATTTAATTTCGGTAGGATTATTTTGTTTTATGCTAACGGATGAAACTCTCTATAATAAGTTATTTGTTGAAAAATTAAATATCACAGTACCGGATATTCCAGCCTTTTGGTTTATATCCACAATAGCAACAATCATTGCAGTTTGTTCTATTATTGATATTATTTCTGGTTTCAATAAAGCAAATAAATCAAACACAGTATTGGATCAATGGATGAAAAATGGATAAGTAAAAAGACTTCAATCATGAAGTCTTTTTATTTGGCTGTTTTCGTAAACTTTGATGCTTTTGGAAGTGTTGATTTCCGTTCCAGGCTGCTCGCTTTCCACGGGGCAGGCGCTGAGCCACATTCGTACGTTTCACTCTTAAGTGTCTCAGCTGCCCGCCTGTCCCGTAGGAGTCTCGCACCTTCCACTCCAATCAATTGTCCAAGGAGTTCAAAGCAACAATCTTTTAGAAAAGAGCGTTTTATTTTGAACTAATTTATATAAAAAGAGCATTCTATAGAAACAATGGTTAGAAAATAGTACTATTTTTGTTTCCCCTCTATGAAAAATATTTTTTCCGTATAAAATAGATAGAGTGTTTATGATTCTATTTAAGGGGAGAATGTTTTATGAAAAATACTTGGAAAGCATATCGCTCACCGATTATCTTGTTACTGGCGATTATTGCTGGTAGCGTCATCGGTTCGACGATGGGCAAGGACGCTGCTGTTCTTAAACCGTTCGGCGATCTGTTTCTAAATGTAATGTTCATGATTGTTGTTCCACTCGTGTTCTTTTCGATTTCATCGAGTGTAGCAAGCATGGCTGGTACAAAGCGTTTCGGTAAAATCATCAGCTCTATGTTGATCGTTTTCTTATTTACTGGAACGGTTGCAGCTATTATCAGTATGGCAGGAATAAAAATTTTTCCGCCTTCAGAAGGTGTGAAGATCGATTTAGTCAAACCTGATACAACGGGCGAAGAAGTATCGATTGGTGATCAGCTAGTAAGTACAGTTACGGTTCCTGATTTTGTCGATCTATTAAGTCGTGCCAATATGTTAGCACTTATTCTTTTTTCTGTGTTGTTGGGCCTTGCAACATCTAAAGTGGGAGAGAAAGCCAAGCCGCTCGCAAACTTCCTTTCAGCGGGAAGTGAAGTTACCCTTCAGATGGTAAAATACGTGATGTTTTATGCTCCGATCGGTTTAGGTGCGTATTTTGCGGCACTTGTTGGCGAATTCGGTCCAACATTGCTCGGTTCTTATTTTAAAGCGGTCTTATTCTACTATCCGTTTTCCATTCTTTATTTCTTTGGCTTCTTTACGCTTTACGCGTTCATGGCTCATGGGAAACTTGGTATTCGTGTGTTTTGGAAAAACATGCTCTCACCATCTGTAACAAGTCTTGCTACGTGTAGTTCTGCTGCAAGTATCCCAGTAAACTTAGAAGCCACTAAGAAAATGGGAGTGCCTGATGATATTAGTGAAACAACGATTCCTCTTGGTGCAACCCTGCATAAAGACGGATCTGTTATTGGTGGGGTATTAAAGATCACGTTCCTTTTTGGAATATTTGGTATGGATTTCTCAGGCATCAACACGTATCTTTTAGTGGGTGGAGTAGCGCTTTTAGTGGGTATGGTGATGGGTGCTATCCCTCAAGGTGGACTGATAGCAGAGATGCTTATTCTATCACTGTTCGGTTTTCCTCCTGAAGCACTGCCAATCATAGCTGCGATCTCTGCCATTATTGATCCACCAGCTACACTGCTGAACGCGACAGGTGATAATGTTGCAAGTATGATGACGGCGCGTTTAGTTGAAGGGAAGAACTGGCTCTTGAAAAAGACAGGTTCGTTAACAGAACAAAAAGGCGCATAAAGTATGACCATCTCTAACTTATTCTATTTTGAGTTAGAGATTTTTTTATCGGGAAAATGGGAAGTTCTCTATCCTCAAATCATTTTGTACATGTTACTCTTAACGTAACAAGAATGAACAATGTGTGGTTGATAAAGGAAGTGTACAGATGAATTCTTCATTACAAGCTAACTGTTCTCGTTGTTTTGGTCTTTGCTGTGTTGCGCTACCTTACGCAAAATCAGCAGATTTTGCTTTTAATAAAGAAAGCGGCACGCCTTGTAGAAACTTACAAGATGATTTCCGTTGTGGGATACACCACCAGTTAAGAGAGAAAGGGTTTAAAGGTTGTACAGTATATGAATGTTTCGGTGCAGGACAAAAAGTATCACAAAACACTTTTTCAGGAAGGGATTGGGAGGCGAATCCAGAGCTAGCGAAAGAGATGTTTGATGTTTTCCCGATTATGCAACAACTCCAAGAAATGTTGTATTACCTAACTGAGGCAATGAACCGCAACGAAACAAAACCGATTATCCAAGAATTAAACGTGGCAATAAAGGAAGTTGAAAATCTTACACAACGCACAGCTTCAGAAATCAAACAGATGAACGTATCAGAGATCCGTAAAAGGATCAACGAGTTGCTGCTTCGTGCGAGCCATCTCGTAAGAGAAGAATTCATACATAAGAAGAATCCATTAAAAGGAAAGACCCGTGATCTTATCGGTGCTAAGCTTCGAAATGCAGATCTTCGTGGTGCGAATTTCCGGGGTGCTCTTCTCATAGCGACAGACTTAAAAAACGCGGACTTAAGAAAAGCAGACCTAATCGGTGCTGACCTACGTGATGCAGATCTAAGTGGTGCGGATTTAAGAGGATGTATATTCTTAACGCAAGCTCAGGTGAATTCAGCAAAAGGAAATGCAGATACAAGACTTCCTGTTTTGTTAACTCGACCTAGTCACTGGTTAAAAGTAAAAGCAAAATTAAAAAAGCCTTCCGTTAACTAATAACGGAAGGCTTAACTGTAACTAAAAGATTAAGTTTAATACAAGGTAAGACAGGGCTGCTAATGTTGCAGAAATCGGAAGAGTGATGAACCATGTGATGACCATCGTCTTAGCCGTTCCCCATTTAACCCCTTTTAAACGGTGAGACGCACCAACTCCTAAGATAGAAGAAGTGATAACGTGTGTTGTACTTACAGGAATACCTAAGAATGATGCACCAAAGATAACAGATGCTCCCGTTAAATCAGCAGATACTCCGTTAACAGGGCGAATCTTCATGATCTTTCCGCCAACCGTCTTAATAATTTTCCAACCACCTACAGATGTACCAAGACCCATAGCAAGTGCACAGGATACCTGTACCCATAGCTGAATGTCAGTGCTATCTGTGTAGCCGTTCGCGATTAATGCCATCGTGATGATACCCATCGCTTTTTGCGCATCGTTCGTGCCGTGTGAATAAGCTTGAAGTGCTGCAGTAGCTACCTGAACTTTACGAAAACCGTTATTCGTTTTCGTTAGATTCGTATTCTTAAATACCATCTTGATAATATTATAAAATATAAAACCTACGATAAATGCTAGAATCGGAGAAAGAAGCAAACCGTAAATAATTTTTAGAAAGCCAGAATAGTGAAGGGCTTCAAAACCAGCAGCTGCAATCGCAGCACCAGCGATAGAACCGATGATCGCATGTGAAGATGAACTTGGAATCCCATAGTACCAAGTGATCAAGTTCCAAGCGATGGCTGCAACTAGAGCAGCGAGAATTACAACTGACCCGTTAGGAAGTGTAAATGGGTCAACGATATCTTTTGTGATTGTTTTTGCAACACCTGTGAAAGTCATGGCTCCGACAAAGTTCATGACTGCAGCTAAAATAATAGCTCTTCTTGGTGTTAAAGCTTTTGTGGAAACAGATGTTGCGATCGCGTTCGCCGTATCATGAAATCCATTGATAAAGTCAAAGGCAAGCGCGCAGATAACAACAAGAATGGTAATGAGTAATACTGTATCCATACCAGCCACCCGTTACGCGTTTTTCATAATGATAGATTCTAATGTGTTTGCAACGTTCTGGCAGCTGTCGGCAATGCCTTCAAGCACTTCATACATTTCTTTATATTTAATCACTTTTATTGGATCTGTTTGAGTGGAGAACAATTCACGCTGTGCCTCGCGGTATAGATCGTCACACTTTGATTCGTAATCTTTAATCTTAATTGCATGTTCACGCATATCAAGAAGCTTTTTCTCTGATAACAAGTTAACAGTAAGTAGGATTTCTTCCGCACTTAACTTAATGTATTCTACAAATTTAACCATGTATTGATCTGGGTTTGTGATTGCGTAAATGTCAAACAAAGCAGAAGACTGCTCGATACCATCTAAAATATCATCCATGCTCATAGCAAGTGATAAGATGTCTTCTCTTTCAATAGGTGTAATAAACACTTTGTTCAGTTCCATGATAACGGTATGAACATAAGAATCACCTTTAGATTCAAGTTCTTTTAAATGGTCTGCAAATTCGCGAAGATCATTTTCGTTATTAATTTTGAAATTGTGGAAATAACCAGCAGAGTCCTTCAAGTTGCTAGCAATATCCGTTAGCATGACCATGAACTTATCCTTTTTCTTTGTAAACATAGTACCCTCCAAAAGAAATGTCTTTTATCCTTTTTCTTTTACGTTTTTTGTGGTAGTTCTTTTTTCTTTTTTAACCACCCAACACATTATACAAAAAAATAAGAGTTTTTGTCGAAAAAGAATGAATTGTAATCAATAATTTACAAAAGCTTTACAAAGTTAAGCTTTCTTTTTATGTTCTGCAAACATGAAATTAACAAATGAGTAAAATTGACATGTTATCTTTACATTGCTCTCTCATCATTCCCCAAACGAATTATTTAGAATCTGATGGCAAGGAAAGTCCATAAAAAAACATTTGAAAAATATCTGTTGCGAGTTTTTTTCCATTCTCGCCTGTAATCATGGAGATGAGCGTATTGTTATTAAAAAGCTGAATGTATACCATGATGGACTCCATAGAAAGATCAGGATTGACCTCCCCGTTGTTCTGAGCATTCTTAATCACGTCAACGATTAAAGGAATGGCATACTTACTTTGAAAGTCAGCTAGGAATAACTTTAACTCTTCATCGTTTAGCATCATCTCTTCCAAAATTTCAGGATGAATGTTTAGTACGTTATTTGTTTTATGAAGAATGCTTGTAGTCATTTTTTCTCTAAAGGAGAGATCACTTTGAAAGAGCTCTCTATGAAATTCGTACTCATCTGCAACGAACTCTTTAATCACTTCACGAAACAAGGCTTCTTTGCTTCCGAAATGATTATAGATGGTTACTTGAGATACTCCTGCATGTTTTGCTAGATCTTCTATCTTGATTTCTTTGATGCCTTGTTTTTGAAACAGAGAGAAAGCAGCTTGCTTAATATCTTTTTTCTTTTGTTCCTTTCGACGTTCGTATCCGTTCAAAAGTCTTCACCTCTTTACAAGAATAAAACACATTTTGAAAAATAACAAATAACATATTTCAAAAAGTATTGATTAGTGCAAGGAAAAGATTTATGATTATTTTGAAATATACAATGATTAATATTTCAAAAAGGCTGGTGCGAAGATGATATATGTAGAGGGACTATCAAAGCATTTTTCTAAAGGGAAAGGTTTATTCGATCTGAACTTTGAGGTGAAGAAGGGTGAAGTGTTTGGATATATTGGGCCAAATGGAGCAGGCAAATCGACAACAATTCGTCACTTAATGGGTTTTATAAAACCAGATCGTGGTCAATCTTCCATCAATGGTATGGACTGTTGGAACAACGCCGCGCGTATTCAACACCAAACCGGCTACTTGCCCGGAGAGATTGTTTTTTTAGAAGGAATGAGTGGACTTGGATTTTTGTCACTTCTTCAAAAAATGAGAAAGCAAGAAAGTACAAGACGGAGAGACGAGTTAATCGAGAGGTTTCAGTTAGATGTAAAGACACCGATAAGAAAAATGTCTAAAGGGATGAAACAAAAAGTAGGGATCATTGCAGCCTTCATGCATGACCCGCAAGTTCTTATCTTAGACGAACCTACATCAGGGTTAGATCCTCTTATGCAACGGGTCTTTATCGATCTTATCTTGGAAGAAAAACAGAATAACAAAACCATACTCATGTCATCACATAGTTTTCAAGAGATCGAACGGACGTGTGATTCCGCTGGAATCATAAAAGATGGAAAGCTAGTGGCCTTAGAAGATATGCATTTGTTAAGAAGCGTACAACGACGAGTATTTGAAGTGAAAGTGAAGTCTGAGTATGACATGGAACACATCCTTCGATCATCACTCGATACAGAAGTGAAAGGACCGCGAACTGTTCATGTTACCGTACAAGGAAACGATCAGGAATTTGTTCAGATGTTAAGTCGTTGTGAAGTTCAACATATTGATACACGGCCACAGGATTTAGAAGATATATTCATGCATTATTATGACAGAAGGGAAGTGGGAAAATGAGCTTGCCTTTATATCTTGCGATGATGAAAAGTCACGGAAAGCTGTTAGGTGGATTCATATACGGTGCTGCAGCTTATATAATACTTATCATTTGGATCTATCCCTCTATTGCTGATATGAAAGGATTTAACGATATGATCGCTGCACTGCCAGAAGGTATGCGGAAGCTGATCGGTATGGAGAATGGCATAAATTCCTTGTCAGACTATATAGCGGGTGAATTTTATGGGATGTTGTTTCTGATTATATTAATGGTTTATGTGATTTTGACTTCGACGCGAGTGATGGCACGGCTGGTCGATCAAGGATCTATGGCCTACTTGCTTGCCACCCCTAATTCAAGAGTAAAGGTTGCCATTACACAAGCAGCAGTCTTGCTTACCGGGCTGGCATTAATCGTAGGTTTTACAACAATTAGTGGTATTGCTGCAAGCGAGTGGCTGATCGAAGGTTATCAATTAGATGTTGCTTCTTTTATTACACTGAACATACTCACTTTTCTAACCTTCTCTTCCATTGCCGGATATTGCTTTTTGATCTCTTCTTTAAGTAATGATGAGAAGAAAGCACTCGGAATTTCTGCAGGAATTACGCTTTTATTTTATATGTTAAACATGGCCGGTAAATTGAGTGAGAAAACAGAGTGGATGTTAAACCTTACAATCTTTAAATGGTATGATCCGATCAAGATGATCAATAACGAAACAGATGCGTTTTGGATCGGATGTTCACTTGGTGTTTCTACATTTTTATTATTTTTAATCAGTGTGATCGTATTTAAGAAAAGAAATCTTCCGTTATAAATATTCTAAATGTTTTGATTAACATGTATAATAAAATAAATAATGAAGTAACCAAAACGGTAAATCCACATACAATATTAGTGCTAGGAACCGAATATTGGAAAGTTTTCAGGCTGCTGTCGTAAAAGACGGCAGCATTTCTGCTTTTTAAGGGTACTTGAGGATGATAGTTATTATCAAATACGCAGGAGGGGAAGTCCATTGGAACTCTCTGCACGTACACAACTGTTGATGGCAACAACGTCTGGTCTTTTCATACTAACGGCTTGGATGATGGAAAAATATTCAGATTCTCCTTATTATGTTCTCTTTTATCTATTAGCTTTTATCGTAGGAGGCTATGCAAAAGCAATCGAAGGCATTCAGGAAAGCATAAAAGACCGACAATTGAACGTCGAACTTCTTATGATGTTTGCCGCGATCGGATCTGCCGCGATCGGCTATTGGGGTGAGGGAGCTGTATTGATCCTAATCTTTGCTTATTCTGGCGCACTAGAAATGTATACCTTACAAAAAAGCGATAAAGAGATCAAAGCGTTAATCTCGTTGCAGCCTGAAGAAGCATGGCTTTTATTGGAGGATAAAGAACGGAGAGTGGAAGCTTCCTCTTTAGAACCTGGTAATCGTATAAAAGTTAAACCAGGAGAACGAGTACCGGCAGACGGTATCATTGTAAAAGGAAACTCATTTATTAATGAATCTGCCTTAACAGGAGAACCTCTCGCTCGAGAAGTCCATAAGTCATCAGAAGTATTGGCAGGAACTTTGAACCAATCGGGATTGTTAGAGATTTCTGTTACAAAACACATGAAAGACTCAGTATTTCAAAGAATGATAGACCTCGTGAACAACGCACAGAATGATGCTCCGCCTGTTCAAAGAAAAATAGAAGAGTTTGAGACCAAGTATGTTCTATTTGTTTTGCTGGCTGCGGCATTAACCTTTTTAGTACCTAGTTCGATAGGGATTTGGAGTTATTCAGAATCTTTATACCGTGCTTGTGTTCTGCTAGTCGTGGCTTCTCCTTGTGCACTCGTAGCCTCGACCATGCCTGCATTATTGGCATCACTATCAAACGCGGCTAAACACGGAATTCTATTTAAAAGCGGTGTCTTTTTAGAAAAACTGAGTCAAGTAAACGTGATCGCTTTTGATAAAACAGGTACTTTAACAAAAGGCCAGCCATCGGTAAAACACGCAGAATTTCTCCATTCATCGTGGAAAAAAGAAGAGTTAGCCTCGATTATCTATGAGATTGAAAAGAATAGCATACATCCACTTGCAAAGGCGATTAATGAACATCTTAAAGTTACTCCGGAAAAAACGCCTATAGAACTGGTAGGATTTGAAGATGTGCCAGGGAAGGGTGTTAAAGCGACCATTCAGAGTATCATCTGGAAAATAGGGAGCCGTGAGTGGGCGGATATAACTGAAAAACAAGAGTTTGAGCTGCTGAAGAAGATCGATGATTCTGCAAAGGATACAGGGCACACGGTTGTGTATGTTACAGCTGACGATCAACTAGCCGCTTATTTTCTATTAGGAGATACAATAAGGGAAGAGGCCGTTAACGCAATAAAAGATTTGCAGACCAAACAAATCTTAACGATTATGCTTACGGGAGACTCTAAGCGCGGAGCAGAGATGATCGGAAGGATCGCAAAGGTCGACGAAATTGCTTACTCATGCATGCCAGAAGATAAAGTGAACACTGTGAAAAAATGGAGAGAGAAAGATGCAGTAGTAGCGATGATCGGAGATGGTGTGAATGATGCACCTGCTCTCGCTATAGCAGATGTTGGTGTTGCGATGGGAATGGGAAGCGATGCTGCCATAGAAACCGCGGATGTCGTACTCGTTAAAAATGATTTGAGTAAGCTGCTTTATGGAATGAACCTCTCTGAAAGACTATCAAAAGTGATCAAACAAAATATCATTTTTTCAATCAGTGTTATTCTACTATTATTATGCGCGAACTACTTACAGTTTCTCACCTTGCCATTTGGAGTGATCGGACATGAAGGAAGCACAATATTAGTCATTTTAAATGGGTTACGTTTATTAAAATAACAATGATAAAAAGCCGGACATAACGTCTCGGCTTTTTATCATTGTTACAATTAATATGTTTTGTTATTCACATCACTTTGCTTTTTCTCGTAAGTGGAATCTGTTCCTGTTTTTTGCTGTGTATCTGTTGAAGATAGGGTACGAGGTGTTACAACAGCTTTTGTCTGCGTGTTGGAATTTGGTTGGTAATCGTCTTGTTTGGCCTCTTGTTTTGCTTCATCAATCGCAGTTTTTGTTTCACTTTTAACCTCGTTCGCTGTATTCTTAGCTTCTTGCAGCTTTTGACGAGCAGATAGAGATAGGTTTCCTGATTTTTCTTTGATGGAAGCAACTGTATCTTTCGCATCCATTTTTCCAAGCTTCGCTTTAAGCATGGTCTCGTCTTTCATCTGTTGTGTGCGCTCTTTTAATTTAATAGACGAATCACGAAGATCGTTTCTAAATTCATTTCCATTTTTAGGTGTATATAATAGAGCTGCGGCAGCTCCCACAAGACCTCCCACTACTAATCCTGTAGCGAAACCAGAGGCATTACTTTTCTTGCTAACATTCGTATCAGCAGTATCTCGAGTTTGAAAATCTGAATGTGTAAAAACTGGTTCTGCAGTAGTCGTTGTTGTATTTGTATAGTTAGGCATAGTATTAAATCCTCCTTTTAGTCTGTATAAAACCCTACCCGGAACCCACAGATGATAAACATGAGGTATTTAAACAGGACCTTGGTGTAAGGACACAAACCTTTTTGTATGGCGGGAGTAAATTGAAGGTTCCGGTAGTAAAGAGGATAAGTAATCATTTTTAGAGAATAGAAAAAGCCGGGCAACGAGCACCCGGCCGATTTCTATTTATTTCATTAACTTTTTAGTTCTGGAAGCATACGAACTTCTTCATTCATTGCAGATTTGCAAATGGGGCATTGCGGTTCTTTTTGCAAAGAATAGTCAGCGCGCATCCAGCATGAGCATCCATCACTCGTACATGCCCAAACCTTCGTTTCTACGTCTGGAATCGGCTCTGCAGGTTGTTTTGAAAAAAAAGCCATAGATATCCCCCTTTTCTGTTCTACTTATAGTATACGCTTAAAAGAGGAAAAATATGTATCAATTTGATTACATATTTAAAATAACTTCATAATGAGTAGAGATTTCCCTCGCCCAACGTGCATGAAACTCTTTAATTTCTATAGGAGATTGTATAGAGATGCTAGTCTTTAGCGGCCACAAATACTCAGCCGCTTTTTCAACAAAGGTTGCCAGAACAGTTCCAGAAAGACCATGTAGACCATTCTCTTTCGTTCGTATAAATTGACGTAGAAAAGGATGAGACTCACAATAGTTCAATCCTTCTTCTGAAATTTCTGCTTTAAGTCTAACATAGTTTCTAGGTGTGATCTGGGATGCCCAATTATGAATAGATACCTCAGTAAAATCTTTCACTTCTATCGGTTCATAGTTTATAACAGCATGTTTAATATCTGATAGCTTGAAAATATGATAATCCATAAGCGAATAACAATATGCCGGACAGTACCATTCCCCATTTTCGCTAAAAAGACCGATCAGTTGAATGTTGCTATACAATTTTTGTTCTTTCATCGTATAAAGAATGGTAACAATCTTTTGTTTGATTGCAGCCTCAAGGATAATCGGCGCTATTGAGTTCTTCGGAGGCAGTGGAAGCTGAACAAAAAGTCGTTTTTGAATCTGAGTCCAATTATCTTTAGCATCTTCAGGCATAAATTGATAAAGTTTATTCACAATAGATTTACTTTGCGTTTGAAATGGAAAACTCGTTTCAGTATACGTTTGTAAACTAAATAGAATAGAGGAAGCTTCCATTTCTGTAAATCCGATAGGAGGGAGGATGCGGTCATTTTCAATTCGATATCCACCGTGTGGGCCGAATTCAGAAACGATAGGAAGACCCATCTCAATAAGATTTAGAAGATCTCGTTGAATCGTTCTAGTAGATACTCCGAATTCATCGGCTAATTCCTTTAAGGTAAAATGCTTTTTTGAGTTTATGGAAAGCAGTAGCCGTTCCAGTCTTTTTATCTTTGACATGTTAGACCCCTAATTGACATATTCATGTATTAAAACTTTTGTACTAGTTTATGTATGTTATATCGTACAAATATGATGAAATGTTAGGGCTTATCCAAATAAAGTAATAATAAATTTAAAAACACGTTATTCCTCTGGATAACGTGTTGATTCGTAGTATGAAAGGTAGGAAAACTAATCTGCGGTCATTGTTATAAGCAGTTTTTAGAATCAGTTCTTTACTATTGAAGAAAGGTGTTCAATACATTGAACCATATCCGCAAGCTGTTTTTCAGTGAGCTGTGACATGTACTTTAATAGTACACCGTTTCTTTTTTCTTGAATTGCATGAAAGGCTACTAAACCGGTTTCATTTAATTGCACGTATACAATTCTTCGATCGAGGTCAGAGCGATAACGATCTACTAGTCCCCTTTTAACGAGTCGGTCGATGATAACTGTAGTAGCACTTGCACGTACTTTCATTGCGTCCGCAATCTCAGAAACCGTCCATTTCTCACGTGATGATAAAGTCTTTAATATTTGGAATTGAGTGGATGTTATCTCTTCTTCTTCCCAAATCTCAGGCTTTATCACGTCCATGATCTCATTGAACGCTTTCTCTATACGCTCTACTTCCATTAATACATTTCTACTATCTGTCACCACTTTCACAGTACTGCCTCCTTAGCTTACATTACTCCTATTTTAATATAAATTTCCGATAAGTTCCATTAAAGAGTAGTATAAAGTATCTAGTTTTCAATGTGTATCTCTGTGCTAGTATTTAAACTATTGAAATATAGGTTTAATTTAGAAATAAAAATATATTTTCTGATAATAGAGGATTTCACTAATGCTTATCTAATAAAAAATAGAGAGATAAAGGGGGATGTGCAACATGGCACGAATTGCATGGATTACAGATAGTACAAGCTGCATCACACAGGAAGAAGCGAAGGAATTAGGCATTCATATCATTCCTGTTTCTATCATAATGGAAGATAAAATCTATAAAGACGGTGTAGATATTACGCCGGATGAATTTTATACAAAACTTGAAGGTGTGTCTGAACTGCCCAAAACGAGCCAACCAACAGTGGGGGAGTTCTCAGACTTTTATGAAGTTCTTAAGCATAGCTATGATTGTGGAATCGCCATCCATGTATCTGAAAAATTTAGCGGCACGATCAATGGATCTAGACTTGGTGCAGACATGGCTGATTTTCCTGTGCATATTGTAGATTCAAAGATCACATCTGAATCCATGAAACAACTTTTGTTAAAAGGAAAGAAGCTTGAAGAAGAGGGCCTTGAAGCAGAGGAAATAGCAGCAATGCTCCGTGAAACGGCAGATCATGTAAAAGGGTATGTATGCATCGGAAGTCTTGACCAATTAAGGAAAGGTGGTCGATTATCTGGTGCAAGTTTCCTCGTTGGAAATCTTCTGCAGATCAAACCGATCCTTACCTTTGACGATGGTTCACTCGTCCCCTTTGAAAAGATCAGGACATTAAAGAAGGCAGAATCGCGCGTTCTCGCATTATTTGAGGAAGCTGCACAGAATAAAGGTGCATACGGTGTAAGTGTCGTATACAGCGGGTCTCCAGAAAAAGCCGAGGATTGGCTTCATTCATTAAAAGAGAAATATCCTCACATTTCATTTAATCTCGGGCAGTTGAGTCCTGCAATCGGTGTTCACGTCGGCGCAGGCACGCTCGGCATCCTCTGGTTCGAGGAATAGGGGTCTGACCCCACACAATTACAAACAGCCAGAATGTCCATCCAAGATGGACATTCTGGCTGTTTTCTTGCTATAACATAGGCCGAATTCTTACGCTTTCTTACGAACGGCAAAGCCGATCAGAAAACTCCATAGGATAAGAAGCGGCAACATCGCGGACACTTCTGTGAACAAATCGACAGAAAAAAATTCGTTCAAAATAGTTCTTAAGTTCGTTATGATGATTAAGCCTCCAGCTAGGACACCTAATAGCGCTGGCTTTAGCTTTTGCACGAGCCATGCTGCAAAAGGGGCTGCTATGACCCCACCTAACATCATTGCGATAACGACCTGCCAAAGTAGAGTCTCCCAACCGATAAATAAAAAGAAACCGATAGAAGCTGACAGTGAGACTGCAAATTCACTGAAGTTTACTGAGCCGATTGCTTTACTAGGAGTAAGGTTCTTTTGCGTAAGCAGAATTGGAGTTGTTATAGGTCCCCATCCGCCGCCACCTGTTGCGTCCATAAAACCAGCGATGAGCCCTAACGGCCGATACATTCTTTTTTTAGAACTGCTCTCGGTAGAATCAGTTTCTATATTTACGTTCACTTTAATCCATAAGAAACGAAACAGGACATAAAAGCCAAGTCCTAATAAAAATAAAGAGATATACGGTTTAATCAAGGTGGAAGGAATGCAACTTAAAAAAGCAGCTCCTAAGAATGCACCGATAGCTCCTGGAATGACAAGTTTTTTCACCGTTTTCATATCGACGTTTCCGAATTTAAGATGTGAGTAGCCGGATACAGCTGATGTCACAACTTCAGATAAGTGGACGGAAGCAGAAGCTATTGCAGGTGAGAAACCAGCAACTAACAAAAGAGTCGTAGAAGTAACGCCATATGCCATACCAAGAGAGCCGTCAATGAGTTGCGCCAAGAGACCGATCAGAGCGAGCATTACAATTTTTTTCATAGAAGGTCCTCCAATTAAAGAGATTCTATAGATTATGTGGACAAATTGAGAATGGTACAGGTCAAATGTTTAGGAATTTAAAATTTTTCTTAGTTATTTCATACAAATAGAACTGAAATAATTGTTTTTTTGTTCATTTTTAGATACTCTAATAGACAGTGTTGCAAGTAGAGGTTAATCCCCTTTATTTTGTGGAATAATACAAAACAGACATAAATACATAAATTGGAGTGATATGTACAATGGAAATCGGTTTAATCGGCCTTGGGAAAATGGGCTTCAATATGGCACTGAACATGAATGATAAAGGAAATACTGTTTTCGCTACAGATGTTAACAAAGATACAGTGAAAGAAATTTCAGCAGAAGGTGTTAAAGGTGTTGACTCGATCGAAGAACTTGCTAATTCTTTTACAGGAAGAAAAGCGGTTATTCTTTTAGTTCCAGCTGGAGAAATTGTTGACCAAGTTATCGAACAACTGAAGCCACATCTAACAGAAGGCGACATCATCGTTGATGCTGGTAACTCCATGTACAAGCACACTCTTCGCCGCTATGAAGAATTAAAAGCATCAGGCATCCATCTTGTAGATGTTGGTACGAGCGGTGGAACTGACGGAGCTCGTTACGGTCTTTGTGCAATGATGGGTGGAGATGACGATGCGGTTAACTACCTTGCTCCTCTATACGAAAAAATCTGTGTAGAAAAAGGGTTTATGATCACAGGTCGTGCAGGTTCTGGTCATTTCTTGAAAATGGTTCATAACGGAATTGAGTACGGTATGATGCAAGCAATCGGAGAAGGTTTTGAAATCTTAGATAAAAGTGACTTCGATTACGACTATGAAGCGGTTTCTAGAGTATGGAACAATGGATCAGTTATTCGTAGCTGGCTGATCGAACTTATGGAGAACGCATTCAGCAAACAACCGAAACTTGAAGACATCCGCGGAGTGATGAATTCTTCAGGTGAAGGGATCTGGACAGTTGAAGCTGCCCTTGACTACCAAGCGTCAGCTCCAGTTATCGCATTGTCTCAATTCATGCGTTTCCGTTCATTAGAAGATGACACGTTCCACGGTAAAGTCGTTGCAGCGCTTCGTAACGAATTTGGTGGACATGCAGTCGTAAAAAAATAAGAGTACTACGATGAAGACCTCTAGGCTTGCACAGACAAGCGGAGGTCTTTCATTATATTTTTACGAGTTAACATATACTATAGATGAAGAGACAAGAATAGGAGTTTTGATCATGGAAGAAAAGTTTGTGCGCGAATCTCGTACGGTTAAATCCTCTGTAGTCCTACCGCCTGATACTAATAATCACGGTACACTGTTCGGAGGAAAATTGATGGCTTATATTGATGATGTTGCCGCTATTTCTGCAATCCGGCATGCACGAAAAAATGTGGTTACGGCATCAACGGATTCTGTTGATTTTTTACAGCCGATCAAAGAAGGACATTCCGTTTGTTTAGAATCATTTGTGACGTGGACAAAAACAACGTCTATGGAAGTTTTCGTAAAGGTGATCTCAGAGAATTTATTGTCTGGAGAACGAAAAGTTTGCGCTGTTTCCTTTCTCACGTTTGTTGCATTAGATGAAGAGGGTAAACCAACGCCAGTGCCAAAAGTCATACCGGAAACAGAAGAAGAAAAATGGCTACACGAGCATGCTTCAGAACGAGCGGTAGCAAGGAAAAAACGTAGAGAAGAAAGCAAGAAATTAGCGAAAGAGTTCGGAGTAAAAAAACCGTGGGATCCCATGTGAGCATAAAGATATATTTTTAACATTTTGCAGTTCATAAAATTCGCATTTTGAAAATAAGATGCTATAATTAAGTTACCTTTTTCCAGCCAGGGATACAGAACCCTGGCATTTATACTGTTAATTGTTAAAGCCCCAGACCGTTTGTGAATGAAAACGATCTGGGGCTTTTTTGTGCGCAATAAAAGCTGAACGTATGATTCTTATCAAAAGGTTAATGCAGCATGGGAATAATTTAACCAGAGGCGTTTCCTTCCTTTTATTACATAACCAAAGCGTGTTGTGCAAATGCTAAGAAAAGTTTGGTAAAAAAGGCGGATGGTTATGCGAAATAGAAGAAAACGTCCAATCATTAAAACTCATAAAAAGTTAACAGATATGTTGGCAGATAAAAAGCTTGATGATCCTTCTTCTCTTCGGTCAAAAACCATTTCTATGGAAACCTCATATAAGCAGGAAAAAACAAAAAAGGTTGTCGGAGAGCTTAGTCCAGTTATGCATGTAATGGTTGACAGGGTTAAGAAACTATTAGGTGACCCAATGGATTTGATCGTTCGTGAGTTTGAATTCGAGTTAGAACATAAGGTTACGGCAACTTTATTATTCTTAGAAGAAATGAACGATACTCAAATTTTGAATGAGTTCATTCTTTTACCATTGATGTCTCTGTCATCACATAAGCAATCTTCTCCAGTCCCTGTGGACCATGCATTACACTACATCAAACAAAATGCATTAGCATTAGGAAGAGTTCTGGATGTTGAAACAGAAGATGAACTAGTTGAAGGTCTTCTTGCTGGGTTCAGTGTTCTATTGGTTGAAGGAAATACAAAAGGCCTGAAACTAGGGACGACCGGTGGAAAGGTTAGGGGAATAGAAGAGCCTTCTTCTGAGGTTGTTATCCGTGGGCCTAAGGATTCGTTCACAGAGTCAATAAAAACAAATATCTCTTTAATAAGACGTAGGGTACGCTCTAAAGATATTAGAGTGGAAAAATTCAAAATAGGAGAGGTCACACATACCGATGTGGCGATCGTTTATCTAGAGAACATCGCAAATCCTCTATTGATCAAGGAGGTCAAAGAAAGAATAGAAGGAGTGAAGACAGATGGCTTGTTAGAATCCGGTCAACTTGAAGAGTTTATCCAAGATGAGACCGTTACGGTGTTTCCACAATTCTTGAATACAGAACGGCCGGATGTAGTGATTGGAAATCTGCTCGAGGGCCGCGTAGGGATCATTATTAATGGAACACCGTTCGTACTTATTGCACCTGCACAATTTATACAGTTCTTTCAATCATCTGAAGATTATTATATGAGATATGACATCAGCACTTTTCTTCGTTTGTTGAGATTTTCAGTCTTTATTATTTCCTTGATCGCTCCATCCATCTATATTGCTCTTACCACTTTTCATCAAGCTATGATTCCAACAACTCTCTTGTTTGGGATCGCAGCTCAGCGTGAAGGAGTCCCTTTTCCGGCAATTGCAGAAGCATTAGTCATGGAGATTACTTTTGAAATATTACGAGAAGCAGGTATTCGGATGCCACGTGCTGTGGGCGTCGCTGTTTCAATCGTGGGAGCTCTCGTTTTGGGACAGGCAGCAGTGCAAGCAGGTCTTGTATCACCTGCTATGGTCATCGTTGTAGGAATTACTGCTGTGGCGAGCTTTGCGATTCCATCTTTTGCAGTCGCCACATCTGCTCGATTATTGCGATTTCCGTTGATGCTGATTTCCTCTGTCTTTGGCTTCTATGGTCTTACACTCGCTCTAATCGTGATTATCGCTCATTTATCAAGTTTAAGATCTTTTGGATATCCTTATTTGAGTCCTTTTGCTCCTATTCAAACAGAGGATCTAAAAGATAGCTTATTTCGATTTCCAATAAAAAAGTTATTCAAGAGACCAGAGAAGCTCTCGAAACGTAACCAAACACGCACTCGCCCTTATTCTGTGAAAAAGAAAAGGGAGGAGGAAACAACACGTTGAAACTGTTAAAAAGTTGCCTCTCCCTCTCTATCTGCCTTCTATTTCTCACAGGATGCTGGGATCAGAATGAGCTGGATGAGCTTTCAATCGTAATGGGAATCGGAATTAACATCGATAAAAAAGGAGATCTGATCGTGACTTATCAAGTGGTCAATCCCACCGAAGTCGCACCAGGTATAACTGGGGCAGGAGGAGGAAAACAACCTGTCTTTACTGTTTATGAAACAACAGGAAGAAACTTGATGGAAGCGACGAGAAAAGCAAGTAAACAAACTTCACGACGTTTGTTTTTTGCTCATGCGAGAATGCTTGTTTTCAGTGAGAAGATCGCAAAAGACAGTATTTATCAAGCGGTCGATATGATTTCACGTGACCCGGAAGTTCGTTCGACGATACAAGTTGTTGTTGCGAGGGATACTACGCCATCGAAACTGTTAAGAACGTTTACCGCCATCGATAAAGTTACGTCTGATGAAGTGGCTACGATATTAAAGATCTCAGAGAAAAATTGGGGAGAAAACATGCAGCAAGATATTAATGAAGTGTTACAATCCATTATCGATGAAGGCGGAGAGCCGATCATCAATGGCATTAAAATTACAGGTGACAAAAAGTTGGCTGTGACAGCACAAAACTATGAAGTAGGTGATCCTGCGAGAGTACAACTATCAGGTATGGGGGTTTTCAGAGATGGCAAGCTTCAAGGCTGGCTGGATGGCCCAGAAGCTAGAGGGGTTCTATGGATAAAGGGGAAGCTTGTTAGTTCTGCGATCACCGTGCCTTGTATGGGTAATGATAACGGCTATTCTATCGAGATTGTTCGTTCAAATACTGAGCTTTCAGCAGATACTAAAAAAATTATACCGTCTTTAACGATTGACGTATTTCCTGAAGCGAACATTGCTGAAGCGAACTGTGCAGTGAATCTAGAACAACCTTCTGAGATCTTTAAAATCGAAAAGAAGTTAAACGGAGTCATTGAAAAAGAGATTGAAAATACGATAAAAGCTGCACAAAATTTTAATAGCGATGTTCTTGGGTTTGGTGAATTGTTGTATCGAGAAAATCCGAAAAAATGGCGCAATGAATATAAAAAGAACTACAAAGAAATCTTTACACAGTTAAAAGTGGAGGTTCACGTTGATTCCCGTATTAGACGATCAGGTATTCGAACTTCACCGTTCTTATTTGAAGAAAAGAAAAAGAAAGAGGCTCCCTAATGAAGACCATCAAGATCGATATTCAACAATACTTTATCATTATCGTTCTATTTGAACTTGGAAGTGCGATTCTTGTTGGTCTTGGAATGGATGCCGGCAGAGATGCATGGATCGCGATACTATTAGGGATGATTTGCGGTATGGTTCTTTTTCTAGGTTATTTCTTTCTTTATAAGCAGTTTCCTGAGCAATCTTTAACTCAATATGTAGAGATCTTGTTCGGCAAGTATGTTGGAAAGCTGTTTGCTTTTTTATATCTCATGTACTTCATGTACCTAGCTGCTCGTGTTTTACGCGATTTTGGAAGCCTTCTGCTATCAGCTGTATTTGTACAAACACCCATTATTGTTGTAAATGCGCTAATGATTGCTACGATCGTGTATGTTCTCAAATTAGGTTTTGAAGTGCTTGTACGAACTGGAGAGATCATATTTTCATTAGTTGTTTTATTAGGAGTTATTCTTGCTGTACTCGTACTATCAGCAGACTTAATGAAATATAATTACCTTCTTCCCGTATTAGGTCAGGGATTCTTTCCGGTCTTGAAGGCAGCTTTCCCAGTAACGCCGACGTTTCCTTTTGGAGAGATGGTGGTTTTTACGATGCTGTTTCCTTATCTAAAAACAACAAAGAAAACGAAAGCACTCACAGTTGGTTTATTTGCCATCATGCTGAGCGGTGTGATCTTAAGTGTGACAGTAGCGATGGACATTGCGATTTTAGGAGGACATGTTGCCACTCATGTCTACTTTCCATTACTTGCAGCAGTTGCGAAGATTAATTTAGGAGAATTTATACAACGATTAGATGCGCTAGTGGTGTTCACCTTAATTATAGGAGGATTCTTCAAAATCTCTGTTTTGTTCTATGTTGCTGTTAAAGCTACACAAGACATCTTCGGAGTAAAAGACGAAAAAAAGCTCATCGGTCCGATCGGTATTGTATTGATCCTTTCTTCTATTGTTATAGCAGCAAATTATGTGGAACATATTACGGAAGGCTTGAAGATCGTTCCACATTTTATCCATATTCCGTTTCAAGTTGTTTTACCGAGTCTGTTCATTATTGTATGCTTGATGAGAAGAAAGAAACTTAAACATTTTGCTTCTTCTCCATCCACTTCGACAGAATAAATGTCAGTATAGGAAAGAGTATCAGAGCGATAACAAGGAAATACTCGACCTTGTCCACATAGTGAAAGAATGACATAAATGATCTTTTTATCACGGTTGCAGGATCAATTCCTAAGAACCAATCGATCGTGATGAGTATAGAGAACAGACTCAATAGCAAAATGAGATAAATAAGTACAGGGTTTTTCATTATATACACCTCCTGTTATTAGTTTTAACACGATTAATTTCCTTATCCATACGTTTAAATTGAGGTGATGCGTTTTGTGTGGGCGATATATGCTTTACTATGACAAAGATGTGATCATTGATGCCTTTAATCTAGAAAATGATTTTGATTATGGTGAGCGCTTCAATATTGCTCCGAGTCAGCAAGTTCTCTCTGTAATAAAAGCTAGCTCAGGAAATAGGGCAGGATACATGAAATGGGGACTTGTCCCAGGTTGGGCGAAAGATCCGAAAATAGGAAATAAATTAATGAATGCTAGAAGTGAGACCGTTTCCGATAAACCAAGCTTTAAAGACTCCTTTCATCAAAAAAGGTGTTTGATTCCTGCGAGCGGTTTCTACGAATGGGTGATTGAAGAGGGGAGCGGCAAAAAGCAACCATTGCAATTTAGCTTGAAAGATAAAAAGCCGTTTGCATTTGCAGGCATTTGGTCAAGGTGGATCGGAGAAGTCAACGGTCAACAAGAAGAAAGAATAACCTGTTCGATTTTAACGAAAGCCGCAAATTCATCAATGATAAAATATCACCATCGAATGCCGGTGATGCTTGAACCACACATAGGAGAAGAATGGTTGGATCGCTCAGCAGGGAAGGGCAAACTGTTTGCTATCCTTCAAGACAACGATCCTGAACTATTTGCTGAGCAAGTGACTTTAGATTTAAACGTTCATAGAACGAACTGACTGTTTTTTTTGATCAAAGTTTGATCGAAAGAATAGTCTTTTTTTATGTGGGACATAATCCATGAGTCCTATATTGTAAATTCTTTGTAAGTCTTTCTAACTGTTTTAATATAAAACTAACAATTGAATCGACAAAATTGTGTTATATTTTTCATGGATTTACTATGTTTTACATACTATTAGTGAGGCAGGTGGAACGATATGTTCATGAAAATGACGAAAAAGGTTACAAATATAAGTATCATGCTAGTAATGGTGCTTAGCATGGTTTTGCCACTGCAACAAACAGCTTCTGCAGCTGACGTTCTAACGGTTAGCGAAGCATTGATTAAGCAGGATAAATCAATACAGACAGTTGAAGGGTATATCGTAGGAACTGTTAAAGGAGGAAGTGGGTCTTCTATCTCATTCACACATGAAGGACCATTTACAGCGAATACAAATTTAGCTCTTGCCGATTCGCCAAGTGAAACAGATAAAACGAAGATACTGACTGTTCAGTTGCCTAATAATGCTGTTAGAAGTGCATTAAATCTCGTTGAGCATCCTGAAAACTTAGGGAAGAAAGTTCAACTCAAAGGAACGCTTGAGGCGTATTTTAGTGTGCCAGGCCTTAAAAATGTAAACGAGTATCAATTTGTTGATGGTACTCCATCTGAACCACAAGTGGAAGAAGTAAAATCATCCGTCGAGGGCCAAGTTGTTTCTAAAGGGACTTCTGTCGCACTTTCTACTGCAACAACAGATGCAGAAATCTATTACACTATAGACGGACAAGATCCAACTACAGATAGCACGCGTTACACAGCTCCTATAATGGTGAACGAAGATGTAACGATTAAAGCTGTTGCTTTTAAGGAAGGATTAAAGAATAGTAACATTTCAGAATTTAAATACCAAGTTGCTCTATCTGGACTTCGTATCCATGATGTTCAAGGAGCAGGACACCAATCTCCTGTTGCGAACAAAGCGGTAGAAGGCGTAGAAGGTATTGTAACAAAAGTGGTGGATAACAATAATTTTTATATGCAAGACATAAAGCCGGACAAAGACTACAGAACATCTGAAGGTATCTTGGTCTATCAAAAAGACCACGGACAAGCTAAAGGAAATCTAGTATCCGTAGATGGATTAGTAAAAGAGTGGGTACTTGAAGGATATTCAGATAAATTAAAAACAGATCTAGCTGTAACAGAAATTAATGCAAGTCACATCACAAAACTGCAAGAAGGACAAAAACTTCCAAAATCAACGATTATCGGCTTATTTGGACTTCAACAGCCTACAAAAATAATTGATAATGATAACTTTGGAGTGTTTGATCCAAAAGAAGACGGCATTGATTTTTATGAAAGTTTAGAAGGCATGCTTGTAGAAGTTAAGAATCCTGGTGTTCTTGCACCTCAAAATTATGGAGAACTCGTTGTAGTTCCTGATTTTTGGAAGCAAAAAGAATTTAATTCATCAGGTGGTCTGAACATCACAGAGTTTGATTACAACCCAGAACGAATTTTTATTGATATAAATGATGAATCGTTTGTGGCAAAAACAGGAGATTTCTTCTTAGGTTCTATTACAGGTGTTGTGAGCTACGGGTTTGGTAACTATAAAGTGTTAGCGGATCGTGAGGAGCTTCCAACATTTGTTGAAGGAAAAACAAAACCGGAAGTTACAAAGATTCATGAAAAACATAAAGAGTTAACGATCGCGAGTTTTAATGTTGAGAACTTCTCTGCACTAAAAGAAGGACGGGATAGTACGAGTGATGAAAAAGTATCACGTATCGCAAAATCGATCGTAGGTAACTTAAACGCACCAGATATCGTAGGACTCGTGGAAATGCAAGATGGAAATGGTCCAATAAATGATGGTACGACAGATGCCAAAGAAAGTGCTGACCGACTAATTGCTGAGATTACAGCTCAAGGCGGTCCTCAATATGTGTATACAGATATTGCACCTGTTGATGGAAAAGATGGTGGGATTCCTGGTGGTAACATTCGTGTAGGATTCATCTATAATCCTGAACGTGTTTCACTTGCAGAAGGAACAAAAGGAACAGCAACAGAAGCAGTAGGTTACAAAGATGGAAAGCTTACAGTAAACCCTGGACGTATCGATCCAACGAACCCGGCATTTGCCAACAGCCGTAAGCCTGTCGCAGCACAGTTCATATTCAAAGGTGAAAGCGTAATCGTAGTTGCCAATCATTTTAACTCAAAAGGTGGAGATCAGCCGCTGTTTGGTAAGAATCAGCCTCCTTTCTTAGGAAGTGAAGCGCAACGTTTAGAGATTGCGGGAATTGTGAATCAGTTTGTTAAAGATGTTAAGAATGAAGATAAGGATGCAAAGGTAGTCTTGTTGGGAGATTTCAATGATTTTGAGTTTACGAAGACTCTGAAGAAAGTCAAAGGCAATGAGTTGACGAACATGATTGAAGAAGTTCCATTTAAAGAAAGATACACATATTCTTATCAAGGAAACGCTCAAGTTTTGGATCATATTCTAGTAACGAATAATATGGCGAAGAAAACAAAAGTGGACATCGTTCATATCAATTCACAGTTTATGGAAGAACACGGACGAGCAAGTGATCATGATCCAGTCGTAATTCAAGTCAAACTAGATAAAGTTAGATAAATAAACAAAAGTCATCCGCATGAAGTGGATGACTTTTTCTAATTAAAATCGGTCTAGCGACGGTATCCGCCACCTAGCTGTTGTTCTGCCATTTGAACAAGACGTTTAGTGATTTCACCACCAACAGATCCATTCGCACGGGATGTTGTGTCTGGTCCTAGTTGAACACCAAACTCAGAAGCGATTTCATACTTCATTTGATCCAAAGCTGCTTGTGCGCCAGCTACTACTAATTCGTTAGAGTTATTGTTACGTGCCATATGTATCACCTCCTTGTATTATTAGTTTGTATATATTTAACAAATTTATGCACATGCTGGAAAATGTTTTTGTGGAATCATGGCCAAATAGGTATTCGCATATTTTTTCTTTTACCGACACCAAACCCTTTAAATTTCGTATGATACATCATCCCCCTATTTTATTTTCAAGATAAGCGCTGAGCTGGTTTTTTGCTCAGTGCTTTCTATTTTAGTAACCTTTGATAAAAAATAAGCTGTGTTTAATATTTAGCCGTTTCATACATAACAAACTAAATTTGTAGAAATTAGAATAAAGAAAATGTATTTGAATTTTACGGATTCGTTCTATAATAAATGAAGGATGCACATTCATGAGTGATATAAAAAGCATTGAACAAAACTGTGAATCTTGCTAAAGAACTTGGCAATGGGGAAGTGGGTGTATGATGGGGAATCAGATAGAAAATTTTCGGTGGAAAGGGATAGGACTAGCATTAGCAGGAGCTTCACTTTGGGGATTCTCAGGAAATGCGGCAGAGTGGATCTTTTCACATTCAGCGATGACTGCCACGTGGTTAGTATCTGTTCGTATGGTGATGGCTGGAGCACTGCTTTTATTTCTTATCTCTTTTCATCACAATATATTTGGAGTGTGGAGAAATAAAAAAGACCGATTTGATTTAGTCGTATTTTCTTTAACGGGCATGCTCGGAGCTCAACTTACCTTCTTTTTGAGTATAGAAGCGGGGAATGCACCAACAGCAACACTGCTTCAATTTTTAGGACCGGTCTTTATTACGCTATACTTTGCATTAAAATTATTAAAATGGCCAAAAAGAAAAGAATGGATTGCGGTTCTGATGGCGTTGTCAGGTACCTTTTTGTTATTAACAAATGGAAGTTTACAAGAGATTACGGTTTCTGAAAAAGCTATCTTCTGGGGAGTTTTGTCAGGTGTTTCTGTTGCGGTATACACCGTTTATCCTGTAAGACTCTTAAAACAATATGCATCTGCTACGATCGTCGGCTGGGCGATGTTGCTGGGAGGCTCTGCCGTTTCCATTTTTACTCAACCTTGGCAGCCGAATGAGATCGATTGGTCATTCTCCCTATTTGGAATGCTATCATTTGTTGTTATATTCGGTACCTTATTACCTTTCTATCTTTACTTAGATAGTTTGAAGTATATTAGTTCGACAGAAACGAGTTTACTTGGAAGTGCTGAACCTTTAGTAGCGACGATCGTATCTGTTATTTGGTTAGGCACTGCGTTTGGAAGTTTTCAAACAGCGGGTGGGATGCTTATTATTTTGACAGTATTCTTGTTATCTATGCCAGAAAAGGGATGGATTCAAGTAAATCAATCTCTAAAAAAGTAATGAGAAGCGCTTGATTTGACATTTATACGGAATCGTACCACTATTGTAAGATAAAACATTCAACAGGAGACGATACGATATGAATGACAAGATAGTATTTTTTGATATAGATGGAACGTTAGTAAACGATGAAAAAAAGATTCCTGACAGCACGAAAGAGAGCATTGCACAATTAAAAAAGAATGGCGTACATGTTGCGATCGCTACTGGACGAGGTCCTTTTATGTTTGAACCGATTCGAGAAGAACTAGAGGTTGATTCGTTTGTAAGCTTTAACGGCTCTTATGTTGTTTTTAAAGATGAAGTGATCCACAAAACACCGTTATCGAGAGAAGCGATTCTGAAAATAGAAGAAGAAGCAGATAAGGCAGGTCATCCTCTTGTCTACCTTGATCATGAAAGAGCAACAAGTAATGCAGATAATCATGAGATCATTAAGAACTGTACGTTTAACCTCATGCCGAGTTATCCCGTTTTCCACCCAGGATTTTATAAAGAGAACGAGGTATATCAAGTATTATTATTCTGCCAGGAACAACACGAACATGTCTATCGAGATGGATACAAAGGTACGTTTGATTTTATCCGCTGGCATGAAAATGCATTAGACATATTACCTACTGGTGGTTCAAAAGCAAAAGGAATTCAAGCGTTTATGAACCAGATGAACATGAAGCCCGAGAACGTATACGCTTTTGGTGATGCATTAAACGATATTGAGATGCTTACAGCAGCAGGAACAGGAATTGCGATGGGTAACGGATTAAAAGAAGCAAAAGACGCTGCAGACTATATCACTAAATCAGTAGATGAAGATGGTATCTATCACGGACTTAAGCATTTTGGATTGATCTAATAAGTAACACCCTAGTTGATCACAGCTAGGGTGTTTTTTGTTCGCAAAAATGCAGTGAGAAAGGTCAAGAAAGCCTCTTAAGTGACGATATAACTCGTACAGCAAGTATAGAACTTTTTGAATAGGAGTTGTATCGTGTGAGATCCAATGTAAAAGTGATGTATTTCTTTCTAATCGCTGTCTTATTAATCGCAAGCTTTCCATGTATACCTGTGGCTGCAGCAACTAAAACAGCTACAGTAAATGCAACAAGCTTAAATGTACGTACGGAACCTTCCTCTTCATCTAAACAGATCGGTTCATTAAAAAAAGGGTCAAACGTTACCGTGTTTAACGTGGAAAAAGGATGGGCTAACATATCTTTTCAGGATAGAAAAGCCTGGGTTAGTTCAGCTTACCTAAAAGAGAATGGTACAAATAGTCCCTCTAAACCATCTTTAACGAAAGAAAATACTGCAAAAACAGCAAAAGTAACCGCAACTTCGCTAAACGTGCGAAGTGGTGCAGGAACCCAGTATAAAGCGATAGGCTCTCTTAAGAATGGGACCATCGTTTCTATCGTTAAAGAAGAAGGGAATTGGACTTCTATAACCTACGGATCTATGAAAGGATGGGTAAGCAGTGCTTATCTTTTGAACCAAAATCGTACAGCTCCGACTACTCCTAAGCCTTCTGCCACTAATCCTGTAAACAGCGGAAAGTGGGGAAGGGTGACAGCGACGTATTTAAACTTTCGATCTGCTGGAAATCTATCTTCACCAATCATTGGTTCACTCAAGTATGACACTTCGGTACAGGTTGTTTCAGAATCAGGAAGTTGGCTTTACATTCAAACTACAGATGGCAAGAAAGGTTGGGTATCTAGTCAATACATATCCATACAAACGGGAGGAGCTCCAATCGTAACAAATCCTAAGCCTGCTACGAAACCTCCAGTTGTTCCACCCTCTTCAGTTTCTAAAAAAGTTGTCATCATGTCAGATGGCGTGAATATTAGGCAAGGTCCTTCTACTGCCTACTTAATAGTAGGTCATGTAAATCAAGGTGATGAGTTTGCTTATCTGCAATCCAAGAACGACTGGGTACAAATTAAGTTGCCAAGCGGTAAAAGTGCTTGGGTAGCTGGATGGCTCGTAGTTGTACAACAGTCAGCTTCTCCTAACAGTCCTTCCACTCCTAAACCAACTTTAGGGGGATTAAAAGGAAAAAGAATTGTGATAGATCCTGGACATGGCGGTAATGATCCAGGGACTTCTGGTAAATCATCAGGTACACAAGAAGCGAGTATGACGTTGATGAGTGCAAGATTATTAGCCACACAGCTTAGTAATGCAGGTGCAAAAGTAATCTTAACTCGAAGTGATAATACGTACATTTCTCTTAATAAACGAGTGGAGATCAGTCATTTTGCTGATGCATTCGTAAGTTTGCACTATAATTCAGCTACAGATAAAAGCGCTACAGGGCTCTTAACCTTTTACTACGGCCAGAAGGATCTGAAACTGGCTAACTCGGTAAACACGGGATTGGTTCAAGCCAATACGGGGTTAAAAGGCGGGAATGTAAGGTATGGAAATTTCCACGTACTACGAGAGAACAAGCAGCCAGCCGTTTTAGTAGAGCTTGGGTTTTTATCAAATCCATTCGATGAATTAACTGTAAAGAGTAATTCCTTTCAAACAAAAGCGGCAACTGGTATTACAGCAGGTTTGGCTCAGTATTTTCAATAATTAATAGTAGCGGCATCTCTATAGAAGAAATTCTGAGAGATGCTGTTTTCGTATTCATTGTTGTACTTGATTTCCGTTGCAGATGCTGTAAGCTTTTTTCTATCTTTTAAACCGATTTACTGGATTTAAGGCGTCGTTTATTCATATAATTAAAAGCATAAATAATAAATGTAGTTAACAATAGGTGGTGCCAAATTTGGAGAACTCTGGACTTATTCTTGAAGGTGGCGGAATGCGCGGTGTTTATACGGCAGGAGTACTCGATGTTTTTATGGAGAACGATCTTTATTTTCCTTATGTGATCGGGGCATCTGCAGGTGCTTGTAATGCTGTATCATACTTATCTCGTCAGCATGGAAGAAATCGCACGGTGAACCTGGAATACAGCTCTCATCCTGAATATATATCGTATAAGAACTGGTTGTTTAAGAAGAAGGGGTTGTTCGGAATGGACTTTATATTTGATGAACTTCCAAACCGATTAGTCCCCTTCGACTATGCCGCATTTAAACAATCGAAAGAACGTTTTGTTGTTGTTGTAACAGACGTAAGAACGGGCCAACCCGTTTACTTAAATAAAGAAGATTACGAAGAGATGGAGATCTCAAATGTCTTACGCGCATCTTCATCCATTCCTTTTATCGCACCAGTCGTAGAGCTTGCAGGAGGTCAGATGATGGATGGAGGGATTGCAGATCCTATACCTGTTCATAAAGCTTTGAAAGATGGCGTCCAAAAAGGAGTTGTTGTTTTGACTCAAAACGCGGGGTATCGTAAGAAAAAGCCTAAAATGACGTGGGTAACGAAAAAGTTCTATCCTGAGTACACAGGCCTTGATGAAAGTTTGCGTGGACGCTACATCAAGTATAATGAGACGCTTGATTTTATAGAAAAAGAAGAGAAAAGCGGAAATCTATTCGTACTTCGTCCTATGGAGAAGATGATAGTAAAAAGAATAGAACGCGATCCTAAACGACTCGGAGTTTTATACGAACAAGGAAGAGTAGATGCACTGAACCAACTGGATAACTTAAGAAGTTGGCTTGCTGAATAAAAAATCCACTCAAAAAAGGAAGCTTACGAATGAAGTCACGGAACAGACCTCTATCGCAAGCTTTCTTTGTTTTAATATATCTTCTGAATCACTTGCTCAATATCCGGTTCTTTCATTTGAATATCGACCGGTTCACCCCATTGTGTAACTTTTTGAAGTAAAAGAGGGGAAGAGAGGAGAGAGCGATCATAGTCTATGATTAACTTCTCACCTTCCCATGTCATCCTTTCAATTCCTTCTACTTGAATGTCAGAGATGTTTGGTTTTATTCGATACTGAATTTCCATGACGCTTGGTAATCCAATATTCTTTCTTAAATCTGCGAGTGTCCCATCTAATACAATCTGTCCATGATTGATCACAATCACGCGACTGCATAACATTTCGATATCGTCCATATCATGTGTGGTTAACAGGATAGTTTTCTTCTCGTTTTGGTTCAGTTCCTTTAAGAAGGCTCGTATACTCGTTTTTGCATTCACATCTAATCCGATTGTAGGTTCATCTAAAAAAAGGATGTCAGGATCATGGATCATGGCAGCAGCAAGATCTCCACGCATACGTTGCCCTAAAGAAAGTTTTCGAACTGGAATGTCCATAAACTTTCCGATCTGAAGCATGTCATCATAAAGCTTTAAAAACTGTCGATACTTTTCGTCAGATACTTTATACATCTCTTTTAAAATATCAAAAGAATCACGTAACGGAAGATCCCACCATAGTTGAGTACGTTGTCCAAATACAATGCCAATCTTTTTGGCTACTTCTTTTCTTTTTTTCTGAGGGCTCAATCCTCCCACTTTGATTTCGCCGCTTGTCGGATGAAGAATGCCTGATAGCATTTTAATCGTAGTGGATTTACCAGCTCCGTTCGGGCCGATATAACCAACGAACTCACCCTCTTCAACAGAAAAAGATAGATCATCTACAGCCTTTACCACATGATGCTTTGTAGAAAGAAGGGAAGTAAACGAACCCATAAAGCCTTTCTTTGTTTCATAGATCTTAAAGTGTTTATTTAATTGCTGAGCTTGAATCATATTTAGCCCTCCTCAACTTCCTGTACTATGGTAATGGCGGATTCCAAACTTCCAAAATCGTAACGCTATAAAAAGAAAAATGATTGAAACGAGTGGTGGTAATGCTAGATTCCAAGTGTCACCACCTTTATTTAATAGAAACAGAACAGGTGTATAGTTCATAAATCCTACAGGGATGACTGTGAAAAAAATGATTTTGAGCCAGCCGGGATAGATGTTCATCGGATAGTTGGCTGCATTAAAAGGAGCATAGAGAGTAAAGGTTTGGAAATCTTTGATCCTCTGTGTCCAAAAGGCAATGGTAGCTGTGATCAACCCTAGAGAAAAACAAATAAGCACTCCCGAAAAAATAGTTACAGGTAAATAAATTAACAAAAGAAATAATTCAACGTTATTAAGTTTTAAACCGATAATAGAAATAACAAGGATTAAAATACCTTGTATCGTTCCACCTATTCGGGATAGGTCTAAGTTCTTAGTTAAAAGCAAAGATAACGGTGAGACAGGTCGAATTAAAAGACTATCGAATTCACCTTCGACCATGTATCGTTCAAAATTATGTACCTCAACACAAAATACTCTGTACAGAGTGATAGCGACAGAAGAGATTCCATAGAGCAATCCCACTTCATAAAGATTCCAGCCCTTTACATCATCAAAACGTTGCAAAATGGCTGCGAGCAGTACAAAGTCCACTGCCATGATCAAACCGTATGATAAGGAGGATACAAGGAAGTTCATCTTATATTGCATACGCGAACGTAAACTACCTGATAATAGTTTCAGATAAAGGTTCATTATTTTATCCTCCTTGAATTTCTAACTTATGACGAGCTTTCTCAGTTATCCATAGATTGAAGATTGTTAACACCATGACCCAAACTAGCTGAATAAGAATAACATCATTTGAAGCTTTCTCAAGAAATATCATGACAGGATAATAGATGGCCCCAGCAAAAGGTAAATAGGGTGTGATCAAAGACAGTGGTGCTGGAAGTAGGTCAATAGGTACGAGTTGTCCACCTAGACCAACTAATAATGTAAAGTTCACAAAATGTGCCCAGTTGATCTCAGTCGTCCAGCAAGCACTAACTCCAACTAGATAGTGCAGATTGATTGAAATAATCATGGCAAACAGAATAGAAATACATAAGAAAAAATAGGTCGGTATATGTTGAGGTATATAAAAGCCTACCGTAAAGAAAAAAACAAGCCCGATAGGAAGAGAGCGAAAGAACAAATTATACAATAATCGTCCAGCTTCTTGAGAGGTAACATAGAGAAAAAAGTTTGTTGGTCTTGCGAGTTCTAAAGAGATTGCACCGTTTCGTACTCCGTTTTGAATGTTGAGTCCTGCCGTTAGAAATCCGGATAACCAGAGGATGCATTGTACAGCCGCAATGTAATAGGTCATATCTAGGACACTGTAGGGACTTTCATTTTCTTTTCCTTGAAGTACACCGACCCAAATAGCTATAAAAACAAAACCGAAGATTGCGCTCGCTGCATTGTTAATCAGATGTGCCACCTTGTATTGCATGTTACGCATAAAGCTCTTTTGTAATAGAATCCAATAAACCATAAGTCCCCCTTTATGAAGTTTTCAATTTTTAGCGCAGAATTATAAAATAGCAAATTTTACAAAAGTTTGCAATTCTTTTTTTGGAGGTTATTCTATGTCATGTTCACAGTGTCGCCCAACAGGAGATTTTCCGGAGAGTGGCTTTATTCATATCCGTACCGATCACCCCGTACTTGTGCAAAGCTTGATGAGTTTATTCAAAGAAAACGGACTGGAAGGCATCCTTTCTGGAAATATTGCATCCGCAAAATACAGCAATCTAATAGAATTGCAAGACTTGATGACAAAGTCACTTGAAACATTCAACGACATTGCTGTGGAATCGTATTATTGTTCACTTACTTCTTCCATGGAAGAAGTAAGTGTCTTTACACCATGGATTTCTTTTCAACACTTTGTTGAAAGAATGAAGCAAATTGATTTGTATGAAATCATTCAACAGCAGCTATTTACTACGCATTCTCAGCCTATAGTTTCTTTACAGAGCGAAGATATTTTTGGATATGAATTCTTACTTCGACCATCATCTGAGGAATATGAATTTAAACCATTTGAACTTTTTCAGTATGCTGAACGAACGGGTCTACAAGCATTATTAGACGGAAATGCGAGGATGACTTCTATTCGAAACAGTGCTGGAGCTGTTGCGCCAGGGGTGAAACGATTTATTAATTTTCTTCCGTCATCGATCTATGACCCAAAGCATTGTCTGGCTACAACCTTTAAAGCTGCTGCAGAAGCAGGAGTAGATCCAAACGACCTCGTCTTTGAAGTAGTGGAGACTGAAGAAATCGCAGACATCAATCATTTAAAAAGCATCCTTAAAGCTTATCAAGAACAAGGAATGAAAGTAGCACTAGATGATTTGGGAGCAGGCCATTCAACACTTTCTGTATTAAAAGAGTTAAAACCAGACTATGTGAAGATCGACCGTAAAATCATTTCTTTCTGCGATGAAGATGAATCTAAGGAAGGTATGATTCAGAAAATCGTTGAGGTCGCAAGAGAGATAGGTGCCGTCGTACTTGCTGAAGGAATTGAGAGAAAAGAAGAAGCGGACATCGCTTTGAAATGTGGAGTAGAGCTTGCTCAAGGCTATTATTTTGGCCGTCCTGTTCCGACAGAATCATTAGCTGCGACCGTTCAATAACTTTGCGAAAACCTTATCAAAAAAAGATAAGGTTTTTTTTTGCGAATCACTTGGAATAGTGAACAACATCTAGTAATCTATAGATAGACGTTTTTGTAATATAATTGTAAAATTAACGGGAATATTTCCAAAAGGAGCGGAATGATGGTAACGAAAGCGGATCCGGAAAAAAAGAAAAAAAAGTCGCAAGTGCCCTTTCGTTTAAATGTCTTGTTTTTGGTCGTCTTTTTTCTTTTCTCTGTCCTTATCTTAAGGCTAGGTGTTCTCCAAATTGTAAATGGAGAGGAAAAACGACTAGAGTCTGAAGCGGTTGAAGAAGTTATTGCAAGGAAAGAAGCGCCACGAGGAAAGCTGTTAGACAGCAACTTTCGTGAGGTTGTAGGAAATGAACCTTTCTTTTCTTTAACATATACGAAAACAGTAGATACAAAAGCAAAAGACACGATGCGGATTGCAGAATGGCTCGCTGATCGCCTTGGTGTTACAGAAGATCAGATTAAAAAGATCACAGAGCGCGATAAAAAAGATTATTTCATCGCAAAACAAGATGTGACAAAGATGATAGAAGAGCGTCTTAGCAAGAAGGAAAAGAAACTAAGTGATAAAGATCAATATATCGCACTCGTCAATAAGATTACTGAAGAGGAAATCAATAGTCTTACTGACAAAGATATTAAGATTCTCGCTTATAAACGAGCGATGGATACGGGTTATGCCTATTCAGCACAGCGAATTAAAACGAACTTGAACAACCAAGAAGTTTCCGTGATCTCTGAGAATCTAGGGGATCTTCCTGGGGTAGATATAATGGCAGATTCAAAAAGGATCTATCCTTATGGTGGTTCTACCATTTTCGGACAAGTTAAACAGATTCCAAAATCAAAAACAGATTACTTTATGAGTATGGGATATGACAGAAGTGATCAAGTGGGAGTCAGTGGTCTAGAAGATCAATATGAGAATGTACTAAGAGGTACTAAAGAAAAATCAGTATATCTTACAAACCCGAAAACAGGAGCAACGATCGGAGAACCTAAGACCATTCCAGGTCAACGTGGAAAAGATATCGTTTTAACTTTGGATATGGAACTACAATTCCAATTAGAAAAAATTCTTGAGGAAGAAATATTACGTGCTAAGCCACTAGGGGGAAATGATCTTCTAGACTCAGCTTATATCGTTATGATGAATCCTAAGACCGGTGAAATAAAAGGAATTGCTGGTAAAAAATACAAAGATGGAGAATTTACAAACGACTCTTATGGAGCTTTATTTGATGCCTATGAGATGGGGTCTACTGTAAAGGGAGCAACAGTATTAACAGGTCTCCAACATGGATATATTGGTACAGGAGAAGTAATTTATGACACTCCTTTCACAAAAAATGGCATGAATAAATCTTCATGGAAAAACATGGGTTACATTAATGACCTAGATGCTCTAAGAATGTCATCTAACGTTTATATGTTTAATATTATGGACCGCATGATAGGGCCAGAACATTGGACACAAACATATGCCAAAGCACGTTTTTCTTTTAATCAATTTGGATTAGGCGTTAAAACCGGGATTGATTTCCCTAATGAAGCTGTTGGTTATGAAGGAAATCCACCTGAAGGCGAATCAGGAACTCTATATGATTTAGGTATTGGTCAGTTTGATACTTATACTACGATGCAATTATTGCAATATGTTTCGACTATAGCTAATGATGGTTATCGTGTTAAGCCTCAGCTTGTAAAAGAAATTCGTGAGCCTGCATCTGATAAAGAAAGTCATGGTAAACTGTTAAAACGTTTTGAACCGGAAATACTTAATAAGATCGATATCGATCAAAAGCATATTGAGCGTGTGCAACAAGGATTTTGGCAAGTAATGCATGCAACTGGTGGTACAGCTAAAGGCTATTTCGATGACCCGGAAAAATACCATAATCCTGCAGGAAAAACTGGAACGGCTCAGCGCATTATCAGGCATCCTCGTACGGGGAACATTGTAGAAAAGCATAATCTTACGCTTGTAGGTTACGCACCATTCGAGAATCCTGAGATTGCATTTGCCGTAGTGGTTCCAGAAGGTACACCACAAAACGGAAACCAGAAAATCAACAAATATATCGGCCAACGTGCACTCGAAGCGTATTGGAACTTGAAAGAAGAATACGGTGAGAATGCAGCAACAGTTACCGGTAATTTAGAAAAAGATAGTGAAGAGGACTCAGCAGAATGATGCTGAGTTTTTCTTTTTTAGTGTTAAAAGGCTCTTTTCTAAAGGGTTGTTGCTTTTAAATCTTTTTTATTTACGTCTTTGACTGTTGATTGGAGTGAAAGGTGCGAGACTCCTACGGGACAGGCGGGCAAGTGAGACACTTAAATGTGAAACATTCGAATGTGGCTCACCGCCTGCCCCGTGGAAAGCGAGCAGCCTGTAGCGGAAATCAACACTTCCAAGAGCAACAAAGTTTACGAAAACAGCCCTTTTAAAAAACTTATGTACAAAAGAAAAAACCGGCACATGGCCGGTTTTCTCCCTTCACACTATTCATTATTAGCAGAAGCAAGCTGCCCCAACAATAATCAATAGAATAAATAACACTACTACCAATGCGAAAGAATTGCCATAAGAATAACCCATCGATTTTTCCTCCTTTAATTCTTGCAATTGTTAATTCCATATATCCTATGCCTGTTTTCATAATTGAAGTGGGCAGGAGCCTAGATTCCATTAAAATAGGCTGTAAATGTATGTTTGACCATGAAAGTGTCAACGATTTGTAAAGACTGGATACTTGTGAAGAACATATATTCTTTGTTTTAATGAAAGTAGAAAGAAAATACGTGACAGGGAGTCAGCTTATGAAAAAGATACTTATACCGTTCTTATTATTATTCACGATCGTATTCCAACTGCCTTTATCAGCATCTGCTCATTCTGAACTTGAAACTTCTACTCCAGCCGAAGGAGAGAAAGTAACAACAGATCTTGAAGCAGTGGTGTTAACCTTTTCTACGAAGATTGAATCATTAAGTACAATGACGCTAAAAAATGGAGACAAAGAGATTCCTCTTCAAATCAGTATAGAAGATGATCAAATGACTGGCGCGATTACTAATCCACTTGAAAATGGAAACTACACGGTAGCTTATAAGATCATCGGTGCCGATAGTCATGTGATCGAAGGGAACTATTCGTTTTCTGTTGATCGTCCTACACAAGAAGAAGCACCTGAACAAGGAACTACAGATGAAGGTGCACAAGAAAAAGAAGACAATGGTGAAAAAGCATTGAACGACCAAGAAAAAAACGACAAGCCTAATAACCCCACTTATTTTGCTCCGTTAACGATTGGTTTAATAATCGTGATCGCTATTGTGTCATTCTTTGCTTTTAGAAGAAAACGTTAAAGGAAAAGCCTCGAATATATCGGGGCTTTTTTTCGTAGTATAGGAAAGGTAACAAAGTGAAATATTTATCTTGTTTTTAGTAAAGATTATGAGCAAATAGATAGTTTTTTCTAACTATTCTGTTATATGATGTATATTGTCTTTTTATTTTAGAAGGGGGAAGGTGATGGTTTGGATACATTTAAAAGATTAAAAGATTTTTATTGGCCGTATAAAAAATACTTTTACTGGTCGATCTTGACTTTGATTCTAGTGTCTGGAATTACAGTCGTTTATCCGATGGTGTTACAATTTACCATTGATGAAATCATTATTAAAGGGGAATATTCAACCGTACCTTATGTTGCGATAGGCTTTATTCTTTTGATGGTAATCAAAGGGGCAGCTACATACACTCATCAGTTTTATGGAGATCTGTTCGGTATTCGTTCAGTTTATGAACTTCGCGAATCTTTATATGAAAAGCTGCAGTTTCTGCCATTTGATTATTATGACAATGCAAAAACTGGAGATTTAATGTCGAGATTAACCGCAGATGTTGAAGGGTTTCGTTTTTTTCTTTCTTTTGGATTCTCACAGCTTATCAATTTTGTATTAATCATTGGTTTCAGTCTCTCCGTCATGTTCTTCTACTCCGTTCCGTTAGCGCTCATCACACTGTGTATGATGCCATTCCTCGCGATCGTTGTTTACAAGTTTGATAAAGAAGTTCATCCAGCTTTCCGAGGAATTCGTAAGTCTATGGCGAATCTCAATACGAAAGTACAGGAAAATATTAGCGGAATAAATACTGTTAAATCGTTATCACGAGAAGATTTCGAGATTAATAAGTTCGATACGTCTAATGAAGATTATAAATCTCAGTATTTAACAACTTCTCATATTTGGGCTAAATATTTCCCGGTTATGGAATTGATCGGAAATCTTTCTGTCGTCTTGTTACTTGCATATGGAGGTTATCTCGTTATTCAAGGAAACCTGACAGCAGGAGAGCTCGTCGCCTTCTTTAGCCTTGTATGGTACATCATGGGACCCATCATGAACTTAGGGTTTATTATGAATACGTTTTCTCAATCTAAAGCATCAGGAGAACGTCTGTTAGAAGTGCTAGACGAACCACTTGAGATGGAAGGGAAGGATCGTGAACTTGAAACGGTTCGCTTTCAGGGAGAAGTGAAGTTTGAAAATGTCACACATCGTTACAAGAACGAGAAAAAAGAATCACTAAAAGATATTTCGTTTAAAGCAAAACCTGGTCAGACAATTGGATTGATCGGTGCTACGGGTTCTGGAAAAACATCGATTACACAACTTCTATCGCGATTTTATAATCCAGAATCAGGGAAAATCAGAATAGATGGTAAACCACTTGAAGATTACTCATTACGAACGATTCGAAAAAATATCGGTACCGTTCTTCAGGAGTCGTTTTTGTTTTCGTCAACGATTAAAGATAATATCTCATATGGAAATCCGTATGCGGAAATGGATGATATTATCGATGCGGCGAAAAGGGCTCAAGCTCATGACTTCATAATGGAGCTGCCAGATGGTTACGACACGATTCTTGGAGAAAGAGGGCTTGGGCTATCTGGAGGGCAAAAGCAGAGGATCTCAATAGCTAGAGCAATTCTTATTGATCCAACCATTTTAATTCTTGATGATGCGACGAGTGCGGTAGATATGGAAACAGAATTTAGAATTCAGAAAGCACTAAAAGAAGTGATGAGTGACCGAACGACATTTATTATTGCTCATCGCATCTCTTCCTTAAAACATGCTGATGAAATTCTTGTTCTGTCAAATGGGAAAGTGATTGAGAGGGGTACTCATGAAGAACTGATTCATCAAGAATCTGGAGCGTACCGTAAAATTTATGACATTCAATATCAAGACAAAGATAAAGTGTTTCAAATGAACGGGCAGGGGGTGTAGGGAAGATGCAAAAGGGTTTACAGGCGAAGAAGACGCCTCGTTTTAAATATTCTTCAGAGCAAGTAATCGATAAACCGTTTAATTGGGGTCAGATTATTCGATTGTTTCAATACATGAAGCCTTATAGCAAAAACTTGTTGCCAAAAGCGATTATTGCCATGATGGTTTCTACGGCGGTAAGACTTGTAGTTCCTATTTTTATAGGTGTTCTGACGTTTGATCATGCGATTAAGAACAAAGATACAAACCTTCTAGTTACATTAATCTTTGCCATAGTGGGACTCTATCTCTTATCTTGGGGTGCCAATACATTACGGATAAAATGGATGAACTATCTCGGACAATATGTGATCTATGACATACGTCAGCATCTGTTCAAGCATATTCAACGCTTATCTCACCGCTTTTTTGATCAGCGTTCTGCAGGCTCCATTCTTGTTCGTATCATCAACGACGTAAACTCGTTACAAGATTTGTTCACGAACGGCGTCATCAACGTATTGATGGATATCATCCTCTTGTTTGGTATCATCGTCATCATGTTCATCTACAGCCCAGAACTAACACTTGCGATCATGGTCATCTTGCCGCTGATGTTCTTCATCTCAACAAGTCTTCGAAAAAAGATCAGACGCTCTTGGCAAGTGGTACGTATTAAACAAGCTAAGCTTAACTCCCATCTGAATGAAAGTATTCAAGGGATACGAGTGACTAAATCGTACACGCAAGAAAAAGAAAACATGGACTTCTTTAATGGTGTGAACAATGAAACGTATGATAGCTGGAAAACAGCTACACAACAGAACGCATTGTTCAGGCCGTTTGTTGAAATGTCCAATGCGATTGGAACAGTCATTCTATTGTGGTTTGGTTCTTACTTGATACAAGGTGAAGCACTTGATATTGGGGTGTTTGTTACGTTTGCTTTTTATCTGGGTATGTTTTGGGAGCCGATCTCTCGACTCGGTCAAGTTTACAATCAGCTTTTAGTAGGGATGGCTTCTTCTGAAAGGATCTTTGAATTTTTAGATGAAAAACCAAATGTACATGAAAAAGAAAACGCATATTCCTTTTCGACAATTAAAGGGGAAATTGAGTTCAAGAACGTTGAGTTTTCCTACAACGCTGATCGAAAAGCGCTAAAAGGCATCGATTTAACGATTCAAGGTGGTCAGACTGTCGCACTTGTTGGTCATACAGGATCAGGTAAGACGACGATTGCAAACTTAGTCAGCCGATTTTATGACCCAACATCCGGTGCAGTGGAGATCGATGGGAAAGACTTAAAAGATGTTAATCTTGCGAGCCTTCGTGAAAAAGTAAGTGTCGTTCTTCAAGATACTTTCATCTTTTCAGGAACAATCATAGAGAATCTACGCTTTGGAAGACCAGGTGCTTCCGATGAAGAGGTTAAGGATGCAGCAAAAGCAGTCGGAGCACATGCTTTTATCGAAAGACTGTCGAATGGCTATGAAACTGAAGTGGAAGAAAGAGGAAATGTTTTATCAGTCGGTGAAAGACAGCTTCTTTCCTTTGCAAGAGCACTTCTTGCAGATCCTGATATTTTAATTCTTGATGAAGCGACCGCAAGTATCGATACCGAATCTGAACAAAAGATTCAACAAGCTTTAAAGACGCTGTTAAATGGAAGAACAGCAATCATCATTGCCCACCGACTTTCTACGATTAGAGAAGCAGATAATATCGTTGTTCTCGATCATGGTGAGATTATGGAACAAGGAAGTCATGCTGAACTTATGGAGACAGAAGGCATTTATTATCATTTAGTCGTTTCTCAGTTTAAGATGCTTGACGCGATATAAAAAATCGCCTGGGATTATTTTTCCCAGGCGTTTTCGTTTTATTGTAATGCTTTTGAAAGGGTGTTGATGTTTTGATTCATGATGGATAGATAGTCTCGGTCTTTTTTTATGTCGTCTTTTGTGAGAGTCTCTAAGTTATGAAGCGTTAATGTTTCTGCTCCAACTTCTTTTTTGATCATCGCAGCTACTTTGTTATTCACGTTCTCTTCAAATAAAATATAGTTTGTCTTTTCTTTTTTTGCATTTTCAATAATCTTCTCGATCTGATGCTGACTAGGTTCATGTGAGGGTGAAAGACCGCTGATTGCAATCTGTTCTAGTCCATAGCGTTCTGCCCAGTAGCCATAAGCCGCATGAGAGACGATGAACGAATTCTTTGGTGCGTTTTCAACTTTTGTTTTAAACGAAGAATCTAATTCTTTTAAATCGGCTATGAGTGCTTCATGGTTCTTTTTAAAGTCATCTTTTGCATCAGGGTTTAATTTTACAAGTCCGTTATAAATGTTATCTGCAATCTCTTGTGCGAGAACAGGATCAAGCCAAATATGAGGATCTAGCGAACCGTGATCATGATGTTCTTCTTCCTCATGAGCGTGTTCATCTTCATGAGCATGTTCCTCTTCAGTAGCATGATCTTCACCTTCATGCTCTTTTGATTCATGGTAGGAAATTCCTTTAGCACCGTCTATAATAGGCATATCTTCTTCTTTTAATGTATCTGCAACAGAAGATGAGAATTCATCCGATTCAAGTTTGTTGTAAACAAATGCATCCCCTTCAGTCATTTCGACCATCTTTTTTGTAGATGGCTCATAGGTGTGTGCATCAGCTCCAGGAGGTATGATAGAAGATACGTCTACATGCTTTCCACCTATTATTTCAGTGAAATATTGTAATGGATACATGGTGGTGTAGATCTTTAATGTACCTTCTTTTTTATCAGTTGTGCTATTATTACCGCATGCTGCTGTTAAGATCAGCATGAACGTTATACTAAGTAAGCTAATTATTCGCATTTTGCTTTCTCTCCTTTCAAACAATCCTTACTCATTATAAACGTAATGATTACGATTTGTAAAATATTATTTGTTTCTTTAAAAGTTTTTTTACTAGATGTGAAATATATCGTCTAAAATGATTCTCTAAAGGGTAGTGATTTATAAAGCAGATGGACATCCTTTTTGGTATAATAAAGAAGGTGTTTTTTATTTAAGCGTTTAAATAAGCGTGAATCAGGCTTAAAAAGGAGAGCGCGTACTAACATGAATATTGCTTTTTATTTGTTGCCTAAAGATGAAGTGAAGTATTTGAACCCAGAAGCAACGATGAGACAGGCACTTGAAAAGTTATCCTACCACAAGTACACCTCTGTGCCTCTCGTCTCAGAAGAAGGCCGTTACATAGGAACGTTAACAGAAGGCGATCTTTTATGGAAACTTAGAGAAGCCTTCGACAAAGGGTATGATGAAGTATTAAAGACAAAGTTAGTAAATGTACCTCAGCGTATAAATAATATTTCCGTTTCTATTAACTCTAATATGGAAGATCTTATTACTTTGTCTACTGACCAAAATTTTATACCTGTTACAGATGATGACGGCCATTTTATCGGAATTATAAGAAGACGAGACATTATCAAGTATTGTGCAAATTTAATCTGGAATAAGGAAGTTACGAAAGATTAAGGCTGAATGTCTTAATCTTTTTGTACATACAGGAGGATTAATTTAAGTGAAGATACTTGCCGTTGCATGGGGTGGAATCGTTGGAGCTTTGCTTCGTTTCTGGAGTGGGCTGTTTCTTTTTAACCCAGAATCGTCATTTCCATTTCCTACTTTTTTTGTGAACGTGGTAGGAAGTTTTATTCTAGGCTGGTTTGTTATCTATGGTGCGAAAAAGATTAAGAATAACAACATGATATTGGCACTGCAGACAGGTGTAATCGGTTCGTTTACAACGTTTTCTACATTTAACACAGAAATCGTGTTATTGCTCGAGGAGCAGTATTACAAGACGGCCATTTTGTATTTTACGACTAGTGCCATTACTGGTGTAATTGCAATATATCTTGGAATGAAGGTCGGTTCGATCACACGCAGTAAAGCAGGTGCAGAACAATGATTGGACAAACGATAGCAGTAGCTGCAGGTGGAGCGCTTGGTGCAGTGGTTCGTTTCGTAGTGAGTCAAAGAATGAACAGGAATTTCCCATGGGGGACGTTTGCTGTTAACATGGCAGGATCTTTTCTGTTAGGATGGTATGTAGCAGTAGAGGGAGCTAAATTGTTGAGTTCGCTTTATGCGACTGGCTTCTTAGGCGCTCTTACCACGTTTTCTACCTTGCAATTTGAAGCTGTTACTCTATTAAAGAATCAAGCTAAAAAAGGTCTAACGTATTTGTTGCTTACATATATATTAGGGTTATTAGCAGCTTGGACTGGCTTTATTATCGGAATAAAATAAAAAGAATTCTTGAGGCTGTTTTCTAAAAGGTTTTTGCTATTTAATGACTTGTGCACTTCTTATGCAAGTTGACTGAAACGGAAGGTTGCCGACTCCTATGGGACGAGCGGTCAGGTGGAGACTCCTAATGGCGCAAAGCGGCAGTCAGAAAAGTGGAAGTGACTCGTTCAGCCCCGACAAGCAAAAGGGAAATGGGCTTGGAAGGTGCACTTTGCCTTCTTGACCGTTTCCCTTTTGACCTCGAGGGGCTTGTCACTGCAACTAGGCAGGAGGCTCACCGTACGCCCCATGGAAAGCGAGCAAGCTGGAGTGGAAGTCAACTACTTTCATCAATCAGAATCGAATACGTAAACAGCCAATGAAAACATTAAAGGAGATACAATGAAAGATTTAGTGATTTCTTTATTAGAATGGATTATGAGCTTAGGACACCTAGGAATCGCACTTGGTTTGATGGTTGAAGTAATCCCAAGTGAGCTGGTGTTATCTTATGGAGGGTACATGGTGTCCCAGGGGCACTTGAACTTCACATTGAGTGTAATTGCTGGTACGATCGGAGGAACACTTGCACAGCTCTTTTTATATTGGATGGGCTATTATGGAGGTCGTCCGTTTCTTGAGAAATATGGAAAGTATGTGTTAATCTCTAAAAAACAGATTGATTTATCAGAAAGATGGTTCAATAAATATGGAACAGGCGTTATCTTTTTTGCACGTTTTATTCCGGTCGTAAGACATGCAATCAGTATTCCAGCGGGAATCGCGAAAATGTCATTCGCAAAGTTTACACTGTTCACAACATTAGCAGTTATACCTTGGTCCATTTTCTTCATCGAATTAGGTAGCCGCCTAGGCTCTAACTGGGAAGATATAAAAACAATCGCAGCTCCCTATACACGCGGCATCATGATCATAGCAGTTGTAGTCATCTTCTTGTTCATTCTCTATAAAGTGAAGAAGAAATAGTTATTATCTATAAGATCTTACACGCAAAGCCTGGTATTTAATCACCAGGCTTTTTTCCTATTCTTTTTGATAATAAGATAGACAAATTCTACTGAGGGATGTACACAGCATATATATGTCTACCGCAATATGAACGGAAGGAGTGGATAGAAGATGGATACATTTATTAAGAATTATCATGAAACGTACAATGCGGCTAAAGTGAATGAGTTGCTTCTGAGGATTAAAGAACATCAAGGAAAAGAAAATATGGCTGCTAAAGTATCGGAAGCGATGGAAATCTGCGGTTTCACCCCTAAAGATATCGAGCAAGTGCTGAAACAACTGCGTGGGGGGGACAGTCCCTAGACAATTACATTTTCCTCCAGAATGTCCACCTATAGTTGACATTCTGGATAGATGCTACGGTTAATTTTGTACTTAAACCATGAATAGATAAAGCCCTTTCTTAGACGATGACCTCGCATCTGCGTTATACTTCTTGTAAGAGGTGATGGTTATGAATATAACATTAAGCGCTAAGAAGTATATAGAAGAAGTGCTTGAAATGAACAACGCCAATGGAATAAGAGTTTACTTCTCAGGTATGGGCTGAGGCGGTCCTAAGCTTGGCCTGGCTCTGGATGAGCCTGAAAACACAGATATCATTGAAGAGATCAATGGCATACGAGTGGCGTTTGATCCAAGAATTAAGGAACAGACTTCTACATTAAAACTAGACTTTGAAGATTCTAAATATGGATCTGGTCTCGTGATGCTCGGACAAGAAGATTGCTGTTAAAAAAATAAACCGCTAGTGACTTGTTAAAGACACTAGCGGTTTTTCATTGTTTAGATTTTCTGAAACCAGAAGCAATGGCTTCTTTTTCTGTGCAAAACCATTTTTCAGGTTTAGTTATTTTATAATACCGTCCACTTTCAAGATGATAAATTTTATCTCCGGAAGAATTAATATTACCCTTGATTGTGCATTCTTGATTTGTAATATTTTCAGGCTGTTTTGTATCCTCAGAAACATAACCCTCTTCTTGAACATAGTTTTCTACGCTCCAAATGCCCACACCCTTTTTTTGGGCTTGTTTTTGAAGGCGTTCGTACTGATCAACATATTTTGTATTCGGCTCAAATACATACGCTACACGGGCTAACCCTTTCTTTAGCAGGTTTTCCTGCACGCTTTGGCCATCGGCATAAACGTAAGCAAGAAGTCGACCGTACTTATCTCTTTCCCCTATTCCGAGTTCTAACTCGACATTAGCATCTTCTAGCATTCGTAATGTGTAAGTACTAGCTTCTTTGCTAAATGGCTGAACAGGTTTGGAAGGGTGAACGCTTTCTGGTGTATCGACGAGCAGAAAGCGGACAGTCTCTAATTTCCCATCTACTCGAACTTTAATGGTATCACCGTCAACAACCTTTTCAACTTTTACAGGAATTCTTTTATCGTCACTCGAGTTTAAATAGCTACACCCAGATATAAGGAGTAAGGCACTAAAAAAAGAGACTAGCAATTTCGATTTAAACATGTAAACATCCTTTATTTTAAATTTGATTTCTTGTATATGCTCTACCATTTACTATTATAATAAAAGATAGGACAAAGAGGTTATAGATTGCCATATATAATTGTTTTAGAATTTTTCCGAAAGGGGATTAGCATGAAAAAGATGCAAAAGAATCTCAGTATTTGTATAGCAATCGTTCTTATGCTCGTAGGTGCTGGATGTGGAAACGATGCAAAAATAAAAGAAGCAAAGCTAGAGAACCAAAACGGTGAACCTGTAGTTGTTTTCCCATCAGAAAAACCATCACTCATTTTTTTATTTACAACAGCGGGCTGAGGACTCTGCCAAAAACAGCTGGTTCAGCTGAATGAAAATATCAATGAATTTAAAGATATGGATGTAAACATTTATGCGGTAAGCTCAGATACGGTTGAACGTTTATCAGTACTTCATCAAGAGATGAAGCCTGTTTTTCCGTTTTTATCAGATCCGGAATTTAAGCTCATTGATCACCTAGATATGAAAGGGGACAGTGTAGCTAAACGTGGGTACGCCCTGATTGATAAGGAAGGAAAGGTTATCGTGACTAAGGTGAACGACCATTGGGGAGAAGAGATCAACCAAACGTCTAAACAGATTCATGAAGAATATAAAAAGCTAGAAAAATAGTCCGGCAACTAACGGACTATTTTTTTTAGGTATGATATCTGTCACAGTATCTCCATACTACTTGTTATAAAATGGGGTTATAATGAAGGTAGAAAGACTTTAGGAGGGATTTTCCATGCTAAAAAAATCTTTATGGCTTGCAGCGATCGCAGTTCTTGCTATTGGAATATTGGCAGCTTGCGGTGGAAGTAAAGACAAAGAAAAAAGCACAAAGAATGCGGAAGAAACAATCACAATTGAAGCTAGTAATTTTAAATTTGATAAAAAAGAGTATGAAATTCCAGCAAATAAAGACGTAGCTCTTAAACTTGAAAATGTTGATGGAAATCACGCGGTCATGATTGAGGGAGAAGACGTGAACGTAACAGGTGGTTCTTCTGATGTTGTAAATTTAAAGCCTGGTGAATATACTCTTCGATGCAGTGTTCCTTGTGGAAACGGTCATGCGGATATGGTATCAAAACTTGTCGTAAAATAAATAATGGGCCTCTAGCTAAAAAGCTAGAGGCTTTAATTATACCTTTTCAATCTGCACAAGCTCCTTATTGTAAGGAAATTGATTTCCTGTAGAAGCCCACAGATTCCCTAATAATTTTGGCATCATCTGGTCTGAGGGAATCGAACCATCGTGATGTAAAAAGTGTTCAAAATATAATAGATACAGCCATGATGAAGTAGGAATAAGGATATTCTGAGCAAATTCATCACTTTCCGTAATCGTTGCAAAAGAATGAGATTCCCAACCTGAGATAAATCGGGTGCGTTTACCGTTCAGCTTAGATTCTATGTAATGAAGAGAATGTGCAACTTGCGGATCGTCAGCACCATCAGCATGTGCTAGCCTGGATTGAAATTCTAATGATACGGACTCAATGTCATCTACTTCAGCGATAACATGGCATAGTGCTTTATCATAATGAGCATGTAGAGGTGTCCAATGATTTCGCTGTAATAACTTTACAAAAGGTAGTTGTTCATTAGGAATATCCGTGTAAGGCGGTGGAAAGAGCTGTCTGCCATATTTGATCTCGTGTAGGGTTTTCCTCTTAAAAGAAGCACACACGTACCACGTATCTTTTTCGTCCTTGAATAAGCGTTCACCTGTTTTTAAAGAATATACAGTGTATAACCCTTTTTTTGAGATTTCATAAGAAGGCAATTCCTCCTCGGTCAATTGACTCAATATATCATCAGCAGGCTGTTCGATGGCTGCCATCACAAAAATCGTAATCCGCATGGTTATACCTTTCCTTTAATTTTTTATTTTCTTAAAGGTATCTTTTAAATCTGTGAATCCTTCTTTAACAGCCACAAAGCTATTCTTCTTTTGATAAATGTCATATCTTAAATAGTCTTTCTTTTCTTGAAGAAGCTGTTGCTGTGTTTTCACATCATTCATTCGAGCGGTAATGCTGTCACCTGTACTTTTCATTTGTTGAACGGTACCCATTGATTCTTTCATCGCTTTAATTCCTGGGATCAAGATAAATAGCGCTGCAGCTGCGCATACAGCTAAGAAAATCCATAACCACATCATTACAATCGCCTCCAATCAATCTATCTATACTAAATTACCCGAAATTGATCAAGAAAAAACAAAAAATCGAGGGAAGAGAGCCTCGATTTTATCGCTTTGGACATGTAGAACAACAAGTCCCGTTATCTGTTTTGTAATATAGACAGCAAGTCTTACGGGTCTTAGTCGGCCCGCAGCCGATGGGGACTGTAAACCGATGGAACGGGTTTTTTGTTAACCCAAAATGAAAAGCTGGTGCTTCCATAAAGAACGCATAATCTTCTTGAATTCTTTGTTTAACTTCTGCTGGATGATCTTCCGTTAACCACGTTTCATATACCCAGCGTATGTAGATCCAGGCATTCTCCCAAAGAGTTGCTTTTGAGATGCGTGCCGTGCTTGCAATATGATTCAACATGACAGACATATTTTCTTTAAAAAGTGATTCAATGACAGAAGAGCGCCAATCTGCTCTATTTTCGTCAGCGATGCGAGCAGATGCATCTTTCAGTGTGAATGATGGAAGCCACATGCTGTCTGAGTTGTGATCGATAAGATAGACATTTTTTATATTCATATCGAATGACTTATCAAGAATGGTCATTCCATATAAACAGGAAGTTAAACTGCAATATGCATAGCGTTTAAAGAATAAAGACGCTGTCACAGGGCGTTTGTTAGAACCAATACGCGGTCCTGTTTGATCTAGAAACTGAAGCAGATGTTCAGCATTCAACAGCTGTTCGGCAGAAACGACAACTTCATTCTCATATGGTGCTTGAAAAGAGAAGCGATAGTTCGAACTGATATGATTTTTTTCTTCTGCTGTCCAACCGTTTGACTTAGGCGTACTGAGGAGTATTGACATGTCGAACGACTCGCCCCTTTCCATATGGAATACACATCGGTGTGCCGAAAACTGGATCAGGAATCACCGTACTCGACATCTGGAATACATCTTCCACTAATTGTTCGTTCATAATTTCTTCAGGTGCACCCTGTGCGTAAACGGTTTTATCCTGAATCGCTACAATGTGATGAGCATAACGGCAAGCAAGATTTAAATCATGAAGCACCATCACGATTGTTCGCTTTTCTTTTTCATTTAACTCAAACAGCAGGTCGAGAATCTCTATTTGATGTGTCATGTCTAAGTAAGTAGTAGGTTCATCCAATAGTATCGTCTCTGTTCCTTGAGCGAGTGTCATAGCGATCCATGCTCTTTGACGCTGACCGCCTGACAGTGAATCTACCGGTTTTTCCATAAAAGGAATCAGATTTGTCGCACGAAGCGCGTTCATTACGGCTTTTTCGTCTTCTTGTGACCACTGTTGCAGCCATGATTGATAAGGAAAGCGACCTTGCTTAACAAGTTGTAGAACAGTTAACCCTTCAGGAGCAATTGGTCCTTGCGGCAGGATCGCCAGTTCTTTTGCTACTTGCTTTGTAGACCGTTTCGCTACATCTTTACCATTTAGCAAAACATGCCCAGCTTTTGGAGTTAATAGTCTTGCCATAGAGCGTAACAGAGTGGATTTTCCACAACCATTGCTTCCGATCAAGACGGTGATTTTACCTTTTGGGATCTGCAGGTCCAACTCGTCGATAATCGGTTCTTTTCCATAAGCTAAAGTTAGGTTAGAGGTTGTTAGTACAGCCATCTGTCATCCACTCCTGTTATTGGTTTTTAAATAATAGATAGATAAAGTAGGGAGCACCGATCGCCGCTGTGAAAACACCGGCAGGCACTTCTAAAGGTGAGAACAAGGTACGTCCGGCAAGGTCTGCCAAAACGACCATAATACCACCGATCAATGCCGAAGCTGGGAGCAAGCCGCCGAACGACGAGCCTGAAATTCTTCTAGCGATATGTGGTCCGATAAGTCCAACAAATCCCATCGCTCCTGCAAACGCGACTGCTGAACCTGCTAAAGCGGTGCAGACCATTAAGAGTAAGAATCGTTCACGGTGAACGGAGATTCCAGCTCCTTTTGTAAGATCATCCCCAAATCCTTGTATGTTCAATCGGCGTACGAGAAGGACTAAGATAGGTAACATTCCTATAAACCAAGGCAGCAATGCTTTTACTTCCTTCCAGGATGTACCGTACACCGTTCCGGTAAGCCATATGGTGGCTTGACTTGCTCTATAGATCGGGCCGATGAGCATCATGAGCGTTGTTAGAGCCTGTAATAAAGCCATGAGTCCGATTCCGATCAAAATGAGACGTATTGGTGTTACGCCGTCTTTCCAAGCTAGTGCATAAATCAGGAATGCAACAAGAGTCGCACCACCAAAAGCGAACAATGGTAAATAATTGATGCTTAATAATAAGTTGTTAGAATCGTCACTGAACATCGTTAGAAAAGCGACAGCTGCAAAACCGGCACCACCCGTTATTCCAATCATATCTGGAGAGGATAGTGGGTTGCGGATAATACCTTGCAAGATGGCACCAGAAAGGGCGAGCGAGGCTCCTGCAATAAAAGCGACCAATACTCTTGGAAGTCTAAATTCGGTAATGATGAGCTGATTAATATCAAGCCCTGTTCCCATTAATGCTTGTAATACATCCCACGGTGCGATATACATATCACCGACACCGATACTGATTAGCATGGCAACTACTGCTGCTAATGTTAGGGCAATGATGCTAACGGTGGTTTTTTTATCAATTAAAAAAGAAAATGATTTACGCTGTAAGACCCAGTACTTTCTCATTTTTGAAATATTCCTTTTCGAACAATATATATGAAGAAAGGCGTACCAATCAGAGCTGTTACAACTCCAACAGGTGCTTCTTCAGGCATGATGATATACCGTGCACCTATATCTGCCATGACGAGCATAATCCCACCGATGATGGCAGAGTATGGGACGATCCAGCGGTGATCATTTCCCACTAGATATCTAGCAAAGTGAGGAACAACGATCCCTATGAAACTAATGGGGCCAGCTATCGCGACTGATCCTCCAGCTAGTATGATAACCATGAGAGCTGCCGCTAGTTTAAATACTACTGTTTTTTGACCTAAACTGATGGCAACATCTTCACCAAGCGCAAAGGCGTTTAACTGCCTTGATAGTAAGAGTGATATGAACCAAGCGATCACGAGTGCTGGTAAGACAGTGGCAAGCATAGAAAGTTTTCTTCCTTCAACAGAACCGGCGAGCCAGAATAAAACCTCATCTAGTGCTTTTTCATTGGTGACGAGCATCCCTTGTGTGAGTGAAGCAAATAGAGCGGCCATAACTGCTCCTGCGAGTGTTAACTTAACAGGTGTAAGTCCACCTTGTCCGGCAGAGCCTAATGCATAAGCCAATCCTGCAGCAACTGCAGCTCCTAAAAAACCGATCCACATAAATTGCTGTATAGATGAGATGCCAAGAAAAGTGACACCAAAAACAATAAAGAATCCAGCTCCGGCATTCACACCGAAGATATCTGGAGATGCAATTGGATTTCGAGTTAGCGCTTGCATGAGGACCCCGGCGATCCCTAAGGAAATTCCGACTGCCATACCTACGAGTGAACGAGGTACTCGAGAAAGTTGAATGATCAAATGTTCGTTTGAGCCGTTAAAAGCCGTATAGGCTTCAATGGCTTGTTTTAGTGAAGTGTTTGTATATCCTAGCACAACACTCAGCACCATAATAATAAGTGCAACCATTAGCCCTACGATAAGTCCAGCTGCTTTAATTTTATTTCCGTATAATATTCCGTTCATTAGAGCCTCTTTTATTAATGAAAGTTATTCTCATTTATCAGTTTAAAAGTAAAGTGAGTATCTGTCAATGACTTTGAAAATCATTATCATTTAGTTGTTGACAACGTATTCATATCAGTTTATGATACGAATTGTAATTGATTCTCATTATCATTTACAACATAAAAAGGGGAGAGAAAATCGAATGAAAAAAATTACATACAAATGGCTTGCATTCGCAGCAGTGTTAACGTTAATGCTTGCATTAGCAGCATGCGGCGGGAAAGATAAAGAAAAAGAAGAAAAATCAGAAGGAGCTTCTGCTTCCTATAAAGTAGAACATGCGATGGGTACAACAGAAGTTAAGGAAAACAAGCGAGTAGTTGTATTAACTAATGAAGGTACTGAAGCCGTACTTGCACTTGGCGTTAAACCGGTTGGTGCCGTTAAATCTTGGCTAGGTGATCCTTGGTATGATCACATTAAGGATGACATGAAAGGTGTAGAAGTCGTAGGTGACGAGAGTACTGTAAACGTAGAGAAAATTGCAGCTTTAAAGCCTGACTTAATCATCGGAAACAAACAACGTCAAGAGAAACAGTATGACGAACTAAACAAAATCGCACCAACTGTATTTGCAGAAGAACTTCGTGGTGATTGGAAGATCAACTTTGAACTATATGCAAAAGCATTAGATAAAGAAGAAAAAGGGAAAGAAGTTTTAGCTGCATTTGATAAGCGTATAGAAGATATAAAGAAAGAGGCAGCAGATCAATTAAAAACTGAAGTTTCAGTTGTTCGTTTCTTACCTGGAACATCTCGTATCTATCATAAAGATTCTTTCTCTGGTGTGATTCTCGATCAAATTGGATTTGCTCGCCCTGGTGATCAAAACAACGATGATTTTATGGAAGAAGTTACACAAGAGCGCATTCCAGATATGAACGGTGATATTCTATTCTACTTCACTTATGAAGAAGGTGACGGAAAAGCGACAGACACAGAAAAAGAGTGGACTGGTAATCCGCTTTGGAAGAACCTTGAAGTTGTAAAAGCAGATAAAGCTTACAAAGTAAGTGATGCAATCTGGAATACAGCTGGTGGAGTAATAGCTGCTAACCTGATGCTAGATGATCTTGAAAAGTATTTCTTAGAAAAGTAAGAGAGTTTAAAAAGGGAGCGAGAAATTCGCTTCCTTTTTGTTTTCATAGAACTGAATGAAGGCGTTCTTAATTTGTACACAATTTTGCAATAAATCTGCCATAAGTTTTCCAAGGGAATAGGAATAATAAACATAATGTATAAGTATAGAATAAATTTATTCCTGGAGGTTTTTGTAATGAACAAAAAACCATCGCTTGAAAAGGAACTACAGCAACGTGAAATCTTAATGAAAGACGAGCAAACCAATGCTTGGTTTTACGAAGATCACATTACAGCCATCGTTAACCGTGCCCGTAAAGAAGGTGCATTTGATGATTTAGAAGGCTTAGGCAAGCCACTTAAGCTCGATGAAGATCTAACTTATAATCCCGAGAAGCGTCTTCATAAAGTAATGAAAGATAATAACATTCTCCCAAGTTGGGTGAAACTTGGTCAAGAGATAGACGTACTAAAAGAGGAACTAAAAACGTATACCGTAGAATTCAACATTAAAAAGACCGTAGAGACCATTAACCAAAAAGTCTTTCAGTATAACTTAACTTGTCCACCTAGTGCACAACGGATGAAGATAAACCTGGAGGACGTTATAAATAAATAATTGGAGGGTGTATGGCAAAGAAAAGTGTTTTAAATGCAGAACATTACCAATGGGGAGATGCATGTGATGGCTGGCACCTTCTAAAGCAAGAGAACCTAAGTATCATACAAGAAAGAATGCCCCCTCAAACAGCTGAAGTGAGACATTATCACGTGTTTTCCCATCAATTTTTCTTTGTGTTAAAAGGAGAATTATTGATCGAAAAAGATGGTGAAGAAATTACACTTAGCGCGCATCAAGGAATCGATATACCAGCAGGAACAACCCATCAAGTTCGAAACGAATCGAGTATGCCTGTTGAGTTTCTATTAACTTCTCAACCACCTGCAGAGGGAGATAGAGTTGTTGTGAAAAAAGTAAAAAGTATTAGTACAGTGACCCTTTAAACTTAGAGGGTTATTTTTTTGTCATGTGAATGTGAACTTATGGGAAAGATAGAAAAAAAGGTCAGGAGTTCATGAGATGTTAATGTATAAAGAGATTACGAATCAAACCGAACGAATCGAACATTTTGAAATGCCAAAAGAGAAAGAAACCATTTGGATGTTTTATCAATCTCCTGAAGAAATGAAGCAAGACGATATTCTAGAACAACTAAATCTTCATCCGCTAGCTAAAGCGGCTTTCTTGCATTTTTCTGAACATCCACAACTCAATGTGTACGCAAATCATGCTGTTGTTTCAACGTTTTATTTAGGAACAAAAAATTATGAACCGATTAGACTTAACCTTTTAATCGGTCATAATTATTTGATCGTTATGAGTGAACATGAAATTTCCTTTCGGGAACAACTTGTTCAGGATTTCACGAACAACCCCGAACACATGAAACATGTTAGCTATATGTTGTACTATCTGATGAAAGATATTGTGAGTTCCTATCTTGAAGTTGTGGATCAACTTTCAGATGAGTTTTTAGAGCTTGAAAAAAGTGTGTTTATTGATCCGCAAAAACGTGAGATCGGACGTGACGTGTATCGTTGGAAGACTCGTTTACATAAGCTCAGACAATATGTTGAAGCGGAAGAGAGCATCATACAGAAAATGGGTCATGAGGACTTCGAATACGCCAATGAAGAGTCAGGGTTTTATTTTAAAGATTTGTTATCCTCTTTTTCTAGGGTTACCTCTGCTTTTGACAGTTTTAAAGAAAATTTAAAAGGGATTCTAGATCTTCAAATGTCTTTAAAATCTGATCACATGAATAGAATCATGAAAACGTTGACGCTCGTTAGTGCTGTTTTCATCCCACTTACATTTATCGCAGGTCTTTATGGCATGAATTTTGAATACATACCTGAACTAAAATGGCGATATGGCTATTTTTATGTTTTAACGCTTTGTTTCATTTTGCCTCTCGTGATCATGAGTTATTTTAAGAAGAAAAAATGGTGGTGACCTCTACATAAAAATGTATCAGCTGAGGAAAATAAAGAAAAAGGAGGACGTGAAGCATGGAAAAAAGACCCTATTATATCAATGTTGAGACCGGTGAGATTCTTCCGATTAAAACCGCTTCTACTTTTCAGTTTGAAATATCTGCTTCTGATGAAGACGTAAGGCATCTCGAACGCAAATTTAGTGAGTTAGACAGTACGGCAAATGATACTTTTGTAAGGTCTCACTTACCCTATGTACCCTATTCGAATGACTCAGACAATGACAGGTATGATCAAAAACTAAGAGAAGCCTACCAGATGATTCATGATCTCGGGCAAGAGGAAACAAGACAGTTTATTGAAAAAATGAGTTTTTGGAATCCTGAGAAACCACAAGATTTAGAAAAAAGACCAAAAGACTAGATGTCTTTTGGTCTTTACATTCTTAATAGATAAAATAGGCAATGTAGATGATAAGGCCTATGACGATTGTAAATCCTGCAAGTGCGATAAAAACAGGGTTCAACAATGCAGTATGTCTCGAGACTGCAGGGTTTACCTCATCTTCTGTATACACTTTTTGTTTTTTTGCGATTTTCATCGTCCACCATAGACCTATAGCTGCTACTAGGACAGATAACAAAATAAAGAATAGTGTAAACAATTCGTTCACTCCTTAAACCTTGTTTGTCCTAGTAGTGTTTGTGGATTTAACGGCTTTCATGCATGAGTAAAGAAGGTTGCTTTAATGAATGAAGGCGCGCAAGTTCATTTTTAACAAGTGTAAGGATTTTCTTCTGATCGTCTTTATCAAAAATGTTATATTGATCACTTTCAATCAACAATACAGGTGTTTTATCATAAGCTTTAATCCACTCTTTGTATTTAGCATGAAGCGTTTTGTAATAAGCAAAAAGTTCAGGATTTTCTTCAACTTGCTCGTATGAGCGGCCCCTTTGACGGATACGGTTTAAAACCGTATCAAAATCACTATCCAAATAGACAAGCAGATCAGGACGTGACTTTGGAGTTTTGTCGATTTCGTTCATCATCGTATCCAGAAGATCTTTATAAGTATCAAATTCAAGCTGCGTCATGTTTCCTGAATCAAAATTTAGTTCTGCAAAAATTAAATCTTCATAAAGGCTTCGATCCAGAACGTTATCCGGACTTGTACGAGCTTCACGAATCGTCTTAAAACGTGTGTTTAAGAAATAAATCTGAAGCGGGAAAGCCCATCGCTTCGGGTTTTTGTAATAATCGGGTAAAATAGGGTTGTCAACGACACTTTCATAAAAGATAGAGCTTCCAAGCTGCTCGCTCAAAAATTCAGCATATGTAGACTTACCAGTACCGATCATACCTGCCATTAAAATCACGGTATATCCTCCTAAAGTGGTGCCTCATAGGCGCTTAAGCCAGTGATGCGAGACTAGTTTAAAACATATGTATTCATAAATTTAAAAATCAATATATGGTATGTAAGGTATAAAGCCTTTCTAAATATATCATGTAATACAAAAGGTGAACAGAGATTGTTTTCATAAATTATTAACACATATTTAGGAATTTCATAACGATCGCCATCACAAAAACGAGGAATTAGATATTTTGTGGTAGGGACTAAGTCATATTACTTGAACAATGATCAATCTGAAAATATCATAAGCGTCACACGTGAAAACAGTAAAACGTAGAAAGTAGAAAGTATGCTGTGAAAAAGGGGATATGAACATGACCATTCAAATAAAAGTATATTCTGATTTTGTTTGTCCATATTGTTACTTAGCTGAATCGCCATTATTAAAAGCGACGGAAGATAAAGATGTTGAGATTGAGTGGATGCCATATGAACTCCGACCATTTCCGCAAGAAACATTGCGTCCTGAAGAAGATTATTTACAAAGATCGTGGCAAGAGTCTGTTCAGCCTTTATCAAAGAAAATGGGTGTTGAAATGATACTGCCAGAAGTATCTCCTCAACCTCATACTTTCTTTGCTCATGAAGGATTGTTGTTTGCCAAGAGACACAACAAGGAAAGAGAGTATGCACATCTCGTTTTCAAAGCTTTCTATCAAAACGGAGAAGATATCGGGAAGATTGAGGTTCTTCAAAACATTGCTGAGAAAATTGGTCTCGACAGTATCGCATTTCAACAAGCATTGGAATCTCGTGAATTTAAGCAAGAAAGAGAAAGTATTCAAAAAGAGGCAACAGAAGATCTAAACATTACGGCTGTTCCAACTATCATTATTGGTGAGAGAGTATTAAAGGGTCTGCATCCGCAAGCTAATATTGAACGTGCACTTAGAGGGGCTATCAGGGATTCGAAATTCGAATTTTGTGACGGCGACGAATGTGAATAGAAATGAAAAAAGAGCGCTTAGAAGGACTTCCTTCTTGGCGCTCTCTTTCGTTCTTAACAATGAAAAAAGGGGGTTGTTGATAGGGATGTTTATAATATAGCAAGGTCTCATTAAAAATGGACGAATATGTGATTTTTTTGATAAACGTTATTACTTTGTGACAAAGTCGCGCTGACGGACTAAAGGATGATTGATAAAAATGAAAAAAGCCCTAATTAGGGGAGGGCTTTTTTCGGGAAAGGGGGGTACACCTATATAAGACGAAGGAAGAATAGAAAAGTTTCAAAATTCGTAAAAATTCTTTTTCTAGCTCTTCAAAAAGTGATAGAGTAGGTAACAGAATAGAAGAGAGAAGGAATGGGATGAGAAATTTACTTAAAAAGTGGCATCCAGCAGTCGTTGTTATTGTAGCTGGAACATTGTTTACGCGAGCGGCATTTTTTATGACTATGCCATTCTTAGCCATTTATCTGTACAACGAAAAAGGAATCGATCCTGCTATGGTTGGTTTGATTATTGGAGTAAGTGCTCTAACGGGTACGTTCGGTGGTTTCTTTGGGGGCTATCTATCTGATCGTATAGGAAGGCTTCCTGTGATGACGGTTGCTATCTTCATTTGGAGTACTGTGTTTGTTGGATTCGCGTTAGCAGACCTCGTATGGCATTTCTTTTTATTAAACATGTTAAACGGACTTTGCCGCTCATGGTTTGAGCCCATATCAAGAGCTTTGCTTGCCGATGTAACGACAAAAGAAAACCGGCTGCATGTTTTCAATGCTCGGTACTTTGCAATCAATGTGGGTGCTGCAATTGGTCCGGTTGTAGGAACGCAGCTCGGTACATCAAATTCGACCCAAGCTTTTTACATAACGGCGATCGCGTATCTACTATATGCGTTATTAATTGTATTCACACTGAGAGGCTACTCCAACGACTTAAAGGGTGGGGAAGAAAGGAAGTTCTCAATAAAGTCTGCTATTGGTGTACTTGCAAGAGATAGAGTGCTTGCTTTTTTTCTGATCGGAAATACAATTGTTATGATGGCACAGTCACAAATGGATACGACACTCGCGCAATATATAGGAAACGCACCTCAGTTCGAAAATGGCGTTAAGCTATTTGCATACCTTGTTGTTACAAATGCAATAACCGTTTTGTTACTTCAGTTTCCAGTCACAAACTTTGTCAGGCGATTTCAGCCGATGAATGCACTCCGTTTCGGAAGTTTTGCATTCAGTCTTGCATTGCTTGGATTTGGATTATCAACGAATTGGATTTTTCTTGTCATCAGTATGGTGTTTTTAACCGTCGGGGAAATTATCGTGTTCGTTATGAGTGATGTACTCTTAGACGATCTAGCGCCAGAGCACATGAGAGGTACATATTTTGGGGCGATGTCGTTTCGATCGATTGGGTTCAGTGCGGGGCCATGGATTGGCGGTTTACTTTTAAGTACATTTGGCTTTGAACATGGATTTTATGTGTTTGGGGTTCTAACGCTCATCTCATTGCTGTCCTTGCCATTCTTTCAATACGGAGAAGGAATCCGTAAAACGCTCCTAGAACAACAATCTGCTTCAACTTAAGAAAGGGGATATATCAGCATGATTACTGGAATTGAACATACTGGAATTATGGTTTCTAACATGGAGGAGTCTATCAAATTTTATACCGAGGTACTTGGTTTAGATCTATTAGATCGTTTCGATCATACAAGCGTACCCGTCGAATTAGCCTTCTTAGGGGTAGAAGGAAAAGTGCTTGTTGAGTTGATCGCTGGTTATACAGGGCCTGTAACGAATGAAGGGAAGGTCCATCATATTGCATTTTCTGTACAGAATATTGAAGAGCAGTATGAGTTGTTGCAGAAAAAAGATGTTGTCATGAAAGATAAAGAAATTACAGAGCTTCCAAACGGAAAATACTTTTTCTTTTTTGGACCAGATGAAGAATCACTCGAATTTTTTGAGAGTAAATAGAAATGAAGACTGCATAATTGCAGTCTTTTTTTGTTTCTTTGTAAAGAGTTATCATCGGGAGAAGGTGATGATGAAGCAGTCAAGAAGTCTATGAATAAGAATTAAATGCCTGGCAGCGTTTCTTTTAAATATTGATTTGAACAGTATTCAACACCATACTTGTAGCGACTTTCTCTAACATTTCTAGCTTTCTTCGGATCAATATGAATTCGTTTGATCTCTGGGTATGTTTCCATGATTTTTAAAGCGATCTTGTCACCAGGCTCATCTGGATCAGTTAATACATATACTTCATCACAAAGAATCAATGCTTCTTCAATTGCTCTTCGTTCTTTATGCCGAAATGAAATTCCATTTAGAATAACAAAATGGGCGTGAGGATGAACACTCTGTACTCTCAGTTGATCACTTTTGCCTTCAACAATGTATCCGGTCATAGCGCCTCCTGTAAAACTAAGATTCATTATCATTTTATGGAAGGCATATCGATAATAGTACGACTTCTAAAAAATATTGGACAAAGGAAGTGCATATCTTGAAGAAGCTTATTATCCTTACAAAAACTTTTTCTCTTAGCTTCTTCTCCTTTATTAGTATTTATGGGTTGTTTTTGTTGCTAGGCGATATTGAAGGGTTATTTATCGGGGTGTTCATTCTATTAGTATGCTTTTTCACTTTCAGCATACGATTCATTGGCTTGGTAATTGGGAGAAGGAAAATTCTTGCAATGAAAAGATACCAACCAAACCTCATATTCATTACTGTTATAGCATTCTCTACAGCCATATTATCGGTTAGCAATTATACACTCGAAACATCGTTGAAGCACTCTTTATCAGCTAGAGTAAAAAATCATTTTTATCTGGAAGCAGTGTTAGTAGAGAAAGATAGAATTTTTGAGCGAGTATCCTTTTTAAGTACGCTAGAAAATATGAATGTAAGCAGCGCTTCGGTATTCTATGAACCGCAAGACAAGGAGTTAGCAGGATCTGCGATTCGTCACATACGTAAAATGCAGTCTTATCACAATGGATGGATTGATGTTCATGAAGCTCTTCCTGTTACCCTTATCCTCTACCGGAATCCTTTGATCTTTCAGCAACATCTACCGCATCATTCTTATGAAAACCTGCAAGCCTTATACGTTCCCTCCCAAGAAACGATCCATCTGCTTGTTACGAATGAAATGGATGAGAATCCTGATCAATTTTTAGAGTTGGTCGGACATGAATATACACATCATTGGATGATTAGTTATTTGTTAGAAAATAAATTAGATAATCGGCATTTACCTAGATGGTTTGAAGAGGGGATTGCAGAATATGCCGGAAAACAAAGTGTAAGAGAGGTGCCAATCTTTGTACCTCTAAACTTCATTCCCTTCACAAGGCTTCACACAGTAGAGGATTGGGCCTATGAAAATCGAAGGAAATCTAGTCACCGTCCATACCGACAAAGCTACTATGCTATTGATCAATTGGTTAAAGACGGAAATGAATCTAAAATCAAAATCTTGTTGCTTAATAAGCAGAAAAATTTTTACCGGTTGTTTGAAGAAGTAACGGATGAATCTCTTATCGAGTTCGAGGTGCGTTTCTTAAGAGAAGAGTTTATGAATTTAAAGCGCTGAGCTGATGCTCATTTGTTTATAGAAGTAATACGTGTAATCAAGCAAAAAGAACTCCTCACGAATAAGGAGTTCTTTATTAATATTATCTGCTTTTTAATTTTCTTTTAATGATCGGCAATAACCTCTTTTTACCTTGTTTGATTAAAAAAGCAACAGCCATTCCTTTAATACCTTGTTTAATACGTCCCATTTTCATCCTCCTATAAAAATCATAGTTGTTTCAAGTAATATACCCGAAATCAGCATGAAGCAATCCTTTTATAGTTATACGGGTTACTTGTCTATACGTTTCATCACGATATGAATAAGATGAACCGAATACAATTTTATAGGAGTTGAACGTATTGAGCATGTATAGAAGTTTTCCACCTTTTCCGGGTCAAGGCGGCGGTCAAGGCGGAGGGCAAGGGTTTGGACCACCAGGTGGACCACCAGGCGGACCTCCAGGAGGCGGTGGTGGCGGTGGAATGGCGCCAACATCAGCACCTCCATCATTTACACCATCTCAAGCGCAAGGTTTTAGTTTGCAAGGTGGAGGTGGCGGAGGAAGTCAGCCAGGAGTCTATGCTGTTGATCCAGGCGCGATCAGACCTTGTTTGTACCAATATGTCTATATCTGGCCAACATGGGGACCAGGATTTTGGGCATGGCTTACTTTTGCAGGTAGAAGATCGGTTGCAGGATTTCGCTGGACCGGAAATAGATGGATCTATTTTGGTATGGATACACGCCAAATCAGTTCCTTTTATTGTTACTAAAAACAGCCGCCTTTGTGCGGTTGTTTTTTTAAGTTATAGGATATAGTGGTATCTTTTGTACTCGCCATGTTTCATATATTTTCATTTCAGACGGAATACGTTTGGTCAAAGCATATTGCGCTGCTTCCCATACAAGAGGAGAGCACCATTCCTTCTTTAGATCACTAATAGGAATCCACCTTGCTCCGCTAGAATCTTGATCTGGGATATCAGCTATAGCCGATTGGGAATGAATGTCTATCCTGCAATCAAAGAAAACCGCTGAATGTTGTGACCGGGTCCATTCCTTATAGTTCCAAGGAAGTTCATAACAGCGTTCACCTAGTTTCATACCTTTTATCACCATATAGCCAGTCTCTTCTAGAACTTCACGAATAACCGTTTCGTATTCAGATTCACCATCGTTTGGTGTGCCTCCAGGAAGATCCAAGCGATTTTTATAAGGACCACCGTTCTTTTCGATAACGAGCAGTTCCCTAGATTCGTTCAAACAAATACAATAGATTCCTCTGTGTTTATGCATCTTATAAGCTCCCTCAGAAAAAATACCTTTCCAGCATCCATGAAAAGGTATTATATCTTATTATTCTTTTACCAGTTCATTTAGTTCTGAGGTTAAGGCTTCAAATTTGTTGAAACTATCAACCACTTCTTCTACACACTTATGTTGTTCTTCTACAGATGCAAGAACTTCTTCAACAGAACCACTTGATGTTTCTGCTATTCCTGAAACCGAATGAATCTCTCCTACGATGTATCCGGTAGATTCATACAGTTGATTGATTAATTCTTGGACTTCAGAAGACTGTGCAGCAACTTGATTTGTGTTCATTAATATTTGATTAAAATTCTCTGCTGTTTTCTCTGTTGCTTCCAGACTGGATGTGACAACCCCTTGCGACCCATTTACAAATTGGGCGGCTTGTTGCGCTTTGTTACGAATTTCACTTAATATAGATCCGATCTGCTTAGTTGAATGTTGAGAATCTTCAGCAAGGCGCCGAACTTCGTCTGCAACTACAGCAAATCCTCTACCTTGATCTCCAGCTCGTGCAGCTTCAATCGCCGCATTCAATGCAAGCAGATTCGTTTGAGAAGAGATTTCTTCTATTGTCGTTAAGATTCCTTCGATTGATTCACTCTGCTGATTTAATTCATACATAAGAGTGTTCGTTTGCTGCATCAGCTCACTCACTTCTTTCATCTTAGAAGAAAGTTCTAATATTTGATTTTCTCCTGCGTTTGTAACGATTGCCGTTTGCTCTGAAAGTTTTTTCATATCATTTGAGTGTTGAAAAAGACCTTTTGCCACATCGTTAGTGCTTGTGACAGAATGACTCATTCCACCTACACTGACAGCCTGAGATTCTACACCTTTAGCTACTTCTGTAAAAGCATACGTAATGTTGCTTGATATTTCACCTGTTCTTGTAACGTTTTCCTTTACAGACTGACTAAAATGATGCAGATTTTCTGATGCATCTTTTATTTTACTCAACAATTGTTCCAACTTCATCTTATCTTGCTCTGACTGTTTTTCAGCACTTAAGATATTTTCATGCATTCGTTGACCAATTCTTGCTTGAGCTACTAATGCAGCAGTAATAACAGTTAAGAAAACGTTTAATGAGATAATAATCTTAGGATCTTGTCCAGCAAACATCGTTTCTTTATATTGAAAAAAGAAGAAATTAGTTAACAATAATCCACTAATACCCGATAGTAAGATTGAAAGGTAGTTATGATATAACGTGATGACTGCTAAGCATACATAAGTCATCAGGTAAGTGGAAATCTTCGGATTCGAGTCTGCCATGATAACGGTCAGTATCGTTAACCCGATAACAACAAAATATTGAACGGCGAAGGGAGCCCACTTTCGGTACGTCCAAATCGAGAGTGATAAAAGAATTAGAAGTCCAGCTATACCATAAAAAAAGACACTGTTTATGGTTTTCGTACTCGCATATGTGCTTGCTAGACCGAGAAAATACATACCCCATAACATTTTTGTAACCAGTTTATTCGTTTGTAAATTTGAGGCAAATGATGGATTCAAATTTCGTCATCTCCGTTTTAAAATGTATAAGTACTGCTTTTATATCGTCAGGAATCTATGTGCATTTAAGATATTTACCAAATTTTGTTTTAGTTGTTCCGATACTTATCGTGAACATTTTACATAATAACTGGTTAGTAGATGAGATCTTTTATTTGTTATCAAAATTATCGAGGTGGTTAACAGTGAGAAAAAAGACTTGGATATTTGCTATCATTCTGTTGCTTGCAGCTTGTAGCAACGAACCAAAAAACACAAATACAAAAGAAGAATCAGCTCCGAAAACGACCGAACCTTCATCACCTGAAAAGAAGAATGAAGAGGTTAAAGAAGAACCTGTTACCGAAGAAGTAACTTCTATTGAAGAAGAAGGAACGTACATTGGTCAGATTGACAATAATTCTATTGAAGTAGAGGCAGCAGGTGAAACATTAGTTCTTCGACTAACGGATGAAGTTAGAGGTACCGTCGAGAGTATGAAGGATGGTGCCAAAGTTAACATCGTCTATAAGAAGAATGACGAGGGGCAATGGGTCCTAGAGCAAATTAATGAAGTAAGTACGCCACAGGCACCTACATCAAAAAAGCTTACGTACATAGTGGATGGGACTTCAGTGGAAGAAGACGCTTTATTAACAGAGAGTGAGCTTGAATACCATTTCTACAAACTTCCAGATTTTGAATTTACTGCAGAAGAGCCAAGAAAAGATTTATTATTTGCTACTAAATTTGCTGAGACATTTGTGAGAATAGAGCCGTTGTCAGAAGAGGCGTCCATCGATGATCTAAAAGAATGGGCAAAGGATGAACTGGAAGCAATCGGGGAAGTAAACGAAGTGAATGGAGTAGAGGTCGCTGGACCGGCATTTGAAAAGACTTCGTTATTTATTACAGCATCAAAAGAGTCTTACAAAAAATACATCGTTATTCAAGAGTTAAGTAATGGAGATCAAGTTAAATATACAGTGAATCTGCCAGAACATAAGAATGCGGCTAAATGGGAACAAGCTATTTGGGCCATGCTTTCTACTCTTCAAACGAAATAGTAATGTAAAGCGTATCCTTTCGATGCGCTTTTTTATTTGTATCTACAAAAAAGAATAAATGATTATCATAAATGTAGCATATGGCATATAATATTTACAAAGGTTTAAAAAGTTTCCTTAAGGAAAGATAGGTGAATGTTATGTGGTATAAAGAAAGCTCATTGTTTAAGCTGCAACAATACACGATTATCTTACACAAACTCGGAATCTTTTCGCAGGAAGACAAGGTAGATATTTTAGGTAAAATACAAAAGTATAAGATGAAAGTTGGTTTGAAAGACTAGGCTGCCTAAGTAGGGAGCCTCTTCAAATGATCCTATTTCTTTACATAGAAAAGACCCGGCAGCAACTGCCGGGTCTTTATATATAGGCTGAACTTATTTTTTAGTTACGTTAGCTGCTTGTGGTCCGCGAGCTCCGTCAACAATTTCAAATTCTACTTCTTGACCTTCGTCAAGTGATTTGAATCCTTCTGATTGGATTGCAGAGAAGTGTACGAATACGTCGTCTCCACCTTCAACTTCGATGAATCCGAAACCTTTTTCAGCGTTAAACCATTTTACTTTACCTGTTTGCATGTGAATGCCTCCTAGAACGTGTGCACTTTTTGTGCTCTGTAATTACCAAACCACTTTCAAACTCTTAAGTTAAGATGTAATCCAGTACTGAATGGTTGTCACAAATATATCATAAGAAAAAAGCTCTCGCAAGGAACTTTTCTGAAAAATAGGAATAAAGAGTCAGGATATTTTCTCGAATATAATTTTCAACTGAATCTTATGGGTTGAAGTGAATGTTGTTCAAAATTTATGGCAGATAAACATAACAAAAATAAAAACCATCTGCCTTCTATTCGCTAGTAGGAGATGGTTTCAAATCGTGTGATGGTCGAGTTGCTACAATGCCTGTCGCTTTTACAATCTGATTTAAGATGTTAACTCTGGATTGATCATCAAAATTTTGTGCTTTGACAAAAGCGTAGCCATCTTCATTTGAAACATAACGAGGTGGCAAGTTGTTAAGTGTGATCGCGAAGACATCAGCTTTACAAATCTCGCATTTGCAAGGAAGCTGAAGCTGTCCCCAATAATTCTTTAATGCTTCTTCTACTAGAATCTCCATGGCGTTTTTTACATTCATGGGCTTTTTACCCCTTTATACACAATCTATATGAATAGAATAGCTTATTCTTACTACATATGTAAACTTTTACTGTGAGTAACAAGACTATTTAACTATAGTTTTTTTTATTGTTTTCTCACTATCATACTTTGTTCCTAAATTAACAATAATATATGATTTTTCTGAAAATTAACTTGAAATCATATATGATTTGAGATTAACATAGGTATATGAAGACTAAACACAAAACAAACAAACAGCAGTATGCTTATCAAGTCATCCGTTCCCGTATCTTAGATGGCAGGTATCCGCCAGGTCACAAACTTGTCATTGACCAACTTGCTAGAGAACTTCAGACAAGTGCGATTCCTGTTCGTGAAGCGATCAGGTTGCTAGAAGCGGATTCTCTAATCTCGTTTAAACCATACTCAGGAGCGATTGTTACCCCCTTTGATGAACAAGCATATTTAGAAACTTTATCCGTTCTAGCCGTATTAGAAGGTTTTGCGACTGCAGAATCATCAATACACTTTCCTCACGAAAAACTTGATGGTTTAAGAGTGTATACAAAACTTATGGAAGATGCACTTGAACGACTTGATTACTCTCTTTTCTCCAATTACAACAAAGAATTTCATAAACTCACTTACAGATATTGCACCAATCAATTTCTATTAGAACAGATTCATACAACTTGGGAAAGGCTGGGGACTGTTCGTCAGCAGGGATCAACAATGAAACCTGTTCGAATGAAGCGATCAGTTATAGAACACTATCAACTAATCGAGATGATGGAAAAAAGAGAAGACCCCAAAATAGTAGAGGCATTTGCAAGAAACCATAAATTAAATACACTAAAAGCTTTTCTTGAGGATTCCCCACAAAATTCTATTTGAGGAGATGAAAGTATGAAAGTGGAAGAAGTTAAGAAATCGCTAAGAGGATCAATCGCTCCAATCATCACCCCTTTTCATGAAGATGAATCGTTAGATCTTGAAACACTTAAAAGGTTGATAGACTGGCACATCCAATCTGGAAGTCATGGTATCTCTGTTACAGGAACAACAGGGGAACCGTCATCACTGACATTAAAAGAACGTGAGCTTGTCATGGAAACAGCAATTAAAGCGGTAAACAAGCGTGTACCAATTGTACCTGGAACAGGTTCCACCAACCATCAAGAATCACTTCACTTAACAAAACTCGCTCAAGAAATGGGAGCAGATGCCGCTATGGTGATCGTCCCTTACTACAATAAGCCCTCACAACACGCACTTTACAAACATTTTAAACTCATCGCAGATTCAGTAGACATCCCACTCATCATTTATAACATCCCAGGTAGAACAGCAGTGAATTTGGAAGTAAAGACGCTAGCGCGACTTAATGAAGACTGTCCAAACATTATTGGAGTAAAAGAATCTAATAAAGACTTTGAACACATAAACCGAGTGCTTTTACATTGTGGACGTGACTTTTTGCTGTATTCGGGAATAGAGCTGCTTTGCTATCCGATGCTTGCCATTGGAGGGGCAGGATACATATCTGCAACAGCGAACGTACTTCCTTCCAAAGTGGCAGAAGTATACAACGCATGGGATTCTGGAAATGTAGAAGAAGCATTGAAGCTGCATTATGATTTGATGCCTTTAAATGATGTTCTTTTTAAAGATACGAATCCAGCACCGTTGAAAGCTGCACTTGGAATGATGGGCAGAATCAATCCAACATTAAGAATGCCGATGGATCTACCAACTGAATCTCTGCAAAAAGAAATCAGAGCCGTCCTTGCTGATTACGGATTAGTAGAAAAAATAGGGAGTGAAGTATAAATGAAACACGCACGCGTTATTTTTGAAGGAAGAGAACAAAAAGGAACAATTGTTGATGATGTGATTACGTTTTCATCAGGTAAAACAGCAAATCTAACCGAAATTGAAACATGGCTGCCTCCGTTTCAACCGAACAAAATGATAGGCCTTGCACTAAATTACGCAGATCATGCAGATGAACTAGGACTTGAGAAGCCAGCAGAACCCGTTCTGTTTATTAAACCAAACTCATCACTTGTAGGACATAAAGGCCAAGTGTTCTATCCAGACGGTGCAACATACATGCACTATGAAAATGAACTGGCGGTCGTCATCGGTAAAGAGGGACGAAACATCAAAGCTGAACATGCGATGGAATTTGTAAGCGGTTACACTATTGCGAATGATGTTACCGTCCGTGACTTCGTGAACAACTGGTATCGTCCGCCTGTTCGAGCAAAAGGGCACGACACGTTTGGTCCGATGGGTCCTTATTATGTAGATGCAGCTGACATTCCGGATGTGACAAACCTTGAACTTCGCACGTATGTAAACGGTGAATTAAGACAGCAAGGAAATACAAAAGATTTAATGTATTCGATCCCGGAAATCATTGAATTTGTGTCATCGTTCATGACGCTTGAACCCAATGATGTGATTTGGACCGGTACACCAAAAGGTATCTCTCACGTTCACCCTGGTGATGTTGTAAGACTTGAGATCGATTATCTTGGGTCACTTGAAAATACGATTGTTGATGGACGAACTGAAAAGGTGCCAACTGGAGGGAAGGATCATGAAGCCGGAAATTAAAGAAATGATTCAACACTATATAGATGGACAGTTTGTTTCGGGACATAAGGGAGATTTTTTCGTTAATGTAAATCCGTATACGAACGAAAAGATCAACTCGGTAAGCGAAGGAACGAAAGAAGATATTAATCTAGCAGCAAAAGCGGCAAAGGAAGCTTTTAAACAAGGTCCTTGGGGTAAGATGAAGCAGGAAAAGCGTCTTCAATACATCTATAAGATTGCTGATTTGATTGATCGTGATGTAGAAGAGATTTCGTTGTTAGAATCCTATGATACGGGACTTCCTATAGCTCAAACAAGAAAGATGGTAGGACGTGCGGCAGATAACTTTCGGTTTTATGCCGAGATGGTAAAGAACCGTATGTCTGGTGAAGCTTATCATGTGGATGATGAGTTCATGAACTATACGATTCAAAAGCCTGTAGGTGTGGCCGGGCTTATTACACCATGGAATGCGCCGTTCATGCTTGAGACATGGAAAATTGCACCTGCACTTGCAACAGGGAACACGGTGATTCTAAAGCCAGCAGAGTGGTCGCCGTTAACTGCTAATAAACTAGCAGAACTTGTGGATGAAGCAGGACTGCCAAAAGGTGTGTTTAACGTCGTTCATGGTTTTGGTGAAACAGCTGGTGCATCGCTTGTTGCACATGATGATGTGCAGCTTATCTCGTTTACCGGAGAGACGAAGACAGGTTCCGAGATTATGAGAAACGGTGCTGCTTCATTGAAACGCTTTTCTATGGAACTTGGCGGAAAGTCACCGATCATCGTATTTGATGACTGTGACTTTGAGCGTGCGCTAGACGCTTGTGTATGGGGCATCTTCTCTTTTAACGGAGAAAGGTGTACAGCAAATTCTCGTTTGTTTCTTCAAGAATCCGTTAAAGATGAGTTTGTGGCTCGTTTAAAGGAGAGGGTGGATAACATTATCGTTGGGGATCCATCTGATCCAGATACGGAAGTTGGCCCACTCATCCATACGGAACACTATGAAAATGTGAAGCGTTATTTACAGATTGCTGTAGACGAAGGTGCAGAAGTATATACACAAGCACTCTCTGCATCTCACAAAAAAGGGAATTTTGTAGCTCCGACACTTTTATTAAACGTAAAAAATGATATGACGGTGGCGCAAGAAGAAATATTCGGTCCTGTTTTATCTGTGATGACGTTTAAAGATGAACAAGAAGTGATCGAATACGCAAATGATATTAAGTACGGTCTCGCAGGCTATGTGTGGACGAACGACATGAAAAAAGGTCTCCGTGTCGCAAATGCCGTTGAAGCTGGTATGCTCTGGGTGAATTCACAGAACGTACGTGATCTTCGTATTCCGTTTGGTGGCTCAAAAAATTCGGGTATCGGCCGTGAAGGCGGACACTATGCGTTTGAGTTTTACACCGAGATGAAAGTAGTGCATGTTGCACTCGCAGATCATCACATTCAACAGTTCGGAAAGAAAAAACAGTCGCTTCAAACCGAAGCGAAACATTAGGAGGGATTTCTTTGCCTGCACGCACGGGGGAACAATATATTCAAGGTATTTCAAAGGCTAAGAATAACGTTTGGATTCATGGTGAGAAAGTAGATGATGTTCCTTCTCATCCGGCATTTCGAAACATTGTAAGGTCCATTGCTAACCTGTATGACCTCCAGCACGAAAAAGCAGACAAGATGCTCTATACCTCTGAACAAACGGGTGATAAAGTAGGTCTTTCCTTTATTGCGCCCAAAACGGTAGACGATCTGATCCGCCGCCGCGAAATGATCTCTGAGTGGGCAGGCTACACAGGTGGGATGATGGGGCGTACGCCAGATTATTTAAATACGAGTGTTATGGCGTTCGGTACGTCAGGCAACTTTTTTGCCCAAAACGATCCGATGTTCGCAGAAAACGCCAGAAAGTATTATGACTATTGCCGGGAAAATGACATCAGCTTAACGCATACACTCATCCACCCGCAAACGAATCGTTCAAAAAAACAGTCTGAGCAAAAAGATCCGTACTTATCTGCTCGTATCGTGGAAAAGAACAAGGACGGAATCGTAGTAAAAGGAGCAAGATTGCTGGCGACGCTTGGTGGGGTAACAGATGAAATCGTTGTGTTCCCATCAACACTGAATAAAGCTTCTTCTGAAGACGATCCATATGCGATGGCTTTTGCTATCCCGAATAATACAGAAGGATTAAAGTTCTTATGCCGTGAATCGTTTGATACCGGTCGAAGTCAATGGGATCATCCGCTAAGCTCTCGATTTGAAGAAAGTGATGCCATCGTTGTTTTTGATAATGTGCTAGTACCTTGGGAACGCGTTTTCGTTAGCGGTAGCTCAGATATTTGTAACCGTACGTACGTAGAGACAAACGCGATCGTTCACATGGCACATCAAGTAATCGCGAAGAATACGGTAAAAACTGAATTTGTACTCGGTGTAATCTTAAATATGATGGAATCGATCGGCATCGATGTGTTTCCTCATGTTAAAGAGAAAGCATCTGAAGTCATGCTTATACTGGAAACGATGCGTTCTCACCTTTACCGTGCAGAGCACAATGCTTCAATCGATAAGTATGGAAACATGACACCGGACTTTGCACCGCTGAACGCTGCGCGTAACTGGTACCCGAAAATGTATCAGCGCATTGTTGAAATCGTGAAAATTCTTGGGGCATCAGGTTTGATGGGGATTCCGACAGAAGCGGATTTTAACGCGGATGACATCGGAGAACTTGTTCATCGTTATACACAAGGAGCTAACATTGATGGTTACGAGCGCACGCAATTGTTCCGCTTGGCCTGGGACATTTCCATCAGTACGTTCGGCGGCCGCCAAGCTCTTTATGAGTATTACTTCTTTGGAGATCCGGCGCGTATGTCGAACATTTATTATGATCAATTTAACAAAGAGCCTTATAAAGCGATGGTAAAGGATTTTCTGCAGCGCGACGAATCGCGCGTGTTGTCATGAACGTTACCGACCTCCATGCTTCCCGTGATTTTTATGTGAATGCCTTAGGTTTCATTGAAACGGCCGCTACTTCAGAGTGGATGGCCTTGCGTGGACTAGAAGAACACTCGCATCATAGCTTATTGTTAAAAAAGGCAGATAAGCCTGGCGTTCATGTCGTGAGCTACAAAGTGTGGGAAGACAGTCACTTAAATGAGCTTGAAACTTTCTTTAAAGGGAAGGGTGCAAAAGTTCTGTGGAAAGATGTAGATCCTGCCGTTGGAATGGGCAAGACGTTATGTGTAGAAGATCCTTCTGGTATACCGCTCGAATTTTTTGTTGAGATGGAGAGTGTTGAACGCTGCATTCAAAAATATGATCTGTACAGAGGTGCTCGTGTTCAGCGTATTGATCACATCAACTGTATGGTACCTGATGTGGAAGCAGCTGTTCAGTTTTATACGGATGAGCTAGGGTTTAGAGTTTCAGAATATACGGCAACCGAAGACGATCGAACATGGGCAGCCTGGCTGCACCGCAAACCGACTGTTCATGATGTGGCGTTTATGAACGGAGAAGGTCCTCGCCTTCACCACGTAGGTTTCTGGCTATCTGATCCGATGAGTTTAATTCATTGCTGTGATGTGATGGCTAGCATGGGGTATGCGGACAACATCGAGCGTGGACCTGGACGTCATGGCTTATCGAACGCATTCTTTTTGTATGTTCGCGATCCGGATGGAAACCGAATCGAATTATATAACGGAGATTATCTGACGAGTGATCCAGACTTCAAGCCGATTAAATGGGATATTAACGATCCAAGACGTCAAACGTTTTGGGGACATAAAGCTCCTGACAGCTGGTTTAATGAAGCGACTTCCTTCTTGAGTCTTGAAAAAGGAGAGCCTGTCGAGCTGAAAAGTCCGACTTTAGCGCAACGGAAGCCTGATTTTGTGACTTGATCTTAGGGTTAAGGATAGATAAGTGAAATAATTGAAGCCGGCTCTGCTTTTAATTTGCAGGAGTCGGCTTTTTTGATGTTTTTTTAGGATGTGTAGGAACATTCTCGCTCATCCAGCGGCATGAAATGCACGCTGGATGAGCGATTCTCAAGTTTTATGAGCGATTCTCAAGTTTTATGAGCGATTCTCAAGTTTTATGAGCGATTCTCAAGTTTTATGAGCGATTCTCAAGTTTTATGAGCGATTCTCAAGTTTTATGAGCGATTCTCAAGTTTTATGAGCGATTCTCAAGTTTTATGAGCGATTCTCAAGTTTTATGAGCGATTCTCAAGTTTTATGAGCGATTCTCAAGTTTTATGAGCGATTCTCAAGTTTTATGAGCGATTCTCAAGTTTTATAAACTCTCAAGTTCATTTTTAATATAGACTAGCCCGTTTTCAGTCAACCTTGTTCCTCTTCGACCTTTACTTTTCACGACAAACCCTTTTCGCTCCAAAAGGTCTAATCGTAATCTGACTTGAGCTTCTGAGAGCTTAAGGCTTAGTGCTTCCAAGTCCGACAGTAAGCTCTTCCGGCTGGAGGCTTTACCAGAAAGATAGTTACGATAGATGCAGCTCATAATCGCAGCTTCTTCGTTTGGTGCTATAAGCGGAATTTCCTCAGAGGTTGCTGCAGTCTCTTTGAATGTCTCTGCCGTATAAACCCTCTCATCATTATTAATCCTCATCGCTTCCTGAGGCAGATCCTTAACAGTGATCTTCTCGTTTTCAGAAACGGCAAGCATATAGTCAATGGTGTTCTTCAGTTCTCTGATATTACCAGTCCATGATCGGTTTATTAAATGGCCGAGGACTTCATTCTCCACTTTCATTTTTTTAGAGGTACGAATGGCTAAAAAATGATTCAGTAGAAGGGGGATATCCTCTTTCCTTTCACGGAGAGCTGGGATTTTTAAATATAGAACATTTAATCGATGATACAGATCTTCTCGGAACAATCCTTTTTTTATGTCAGAGGCCAAGTCTTTGTTCGTTGCAGAAATAACCCTTACGTCAATAGGGAGTACACGAGTTCCGCCGACTCGCCTTAATTCCTTTTCTTGCAGAACACGTAAGAGACGCGTTTGAAGTTTTACGCTAATATCACCAATTTCGTCCAGAAAAATAGTACCGCCTTCTGCTTGTTCAAAGAGACCTTGTTTTCCGCCTTTTTTTGCACCTGTAAATGCACCTTCTTCATATCCGAATAGTTCACTTTCTAATAAATCTTCAGGCAGGGCAGAACAGTTTACTGCGAGAAAGGGACCGTTTCTTCTGCTGGATTCGTTATGAATGGCACTTGCAAAGAGTTCTTTGCCTGTGCCGCTCTCGCCTTGTAAAAGAAGGGAAAGATCCGTTACAGCCAGTTTCTTTGCAATGTTTTTCGTTTGAACGATTGCTTCTGAGTCGCCGACGATATCACTAAAGTAATATTTTCCGATATAGCCTTTTCGTTTGAGTTCATATCGTGCGGCTTTTTCCATTGAGATTGTAGTACTTGTGTTTTTAAATGTTGCAATCACCGTGTTTTCAGCTGGCAATGCAAATCTGTGAACCATATAATTTGTATCATTGATTGTAAAAAATTGATCAGATGGTTCACTCGCCGTATTTGTTAGAAAGTGAAGCAACTCTTTATCTTTAATTATCTGTTTAATATGTTTTCCCACAGCTTGCTTTGAGTCGGTTAGAAATATATTCTTCAGTTCTTCGTTAAATACGGTGATCTTTCCCGTATGATCAAATGATAGAATACCATCATTTACGCCATTTAATACTTTGTCTAAGTGTTCGTTAAGTTGAAGGGCCTTTTGATTAGCGTGTGCAAGTTTCTTCGACAACTGAATAATTTTTTCTGTAAATCGTTCAGATATGCCTGTTGCGCGGTCATCTAAGACACCAAGTTCTCCCAAGATCTCTGTTATGGTAGTAATGTCGATCAGACGTACACCAATATTAATAATTCTCTTAACCTCTTTTGGTACTAGATGCATCTCACCAGGTGTTACAGCGATGTCGGCATGTTGGTAGTGAGGAACTCCCGGATAGTAAGGATGGTAATTTAAGTGATTGATTCCTAGGTGTATGAGAGTTTGTATGGACTGTTCTACCGTTTGAGGAAAATCGTTCACACACATAACATCTGTACCCTCAGGCAGCTGTAATAGCTGATCTATATATTCATAGTTGACTGTGCGCCTTGCCGTAATCACTCTACAGGATTCACTCAAACAATGAGTTACCTCACGTTTTATCAGATAAGAGGATAGAATTACAATTTCATTTTCTAATTGTGTAGGAAGCATCTCTTCAGAAGAGTAACTTCGAATATGAAAATAATCGCCCAATATAGATTGAAGTTGATTGGATAGTGCTATACGTGTTTCCTTTGTACCTGCTAATAGAACAATCTGTTTCTTTGTTTCCATTATATACACCTTCTTTAATGGTTTTTTTAGGGTGTTTTTTGGTTATGAAACTATTATCTTATAACTAGCCAATTAATAAAACAAAATATTTAAAAAGCTTTAACAATGGTAGGCGTAATGTTGGCACAATTCTTGCTTGTGTATAACGTGAAGTTAGAAAAGGGGGAAGAAACGTGGATAAAAGGAAAAGAAAGTTTGAGATGCCAGATACGTTTGTTATCGTATTTTTTGTTGTAGCCTTAATGGCACTATTAACGTACGTCATTCCGGCAGGTCAATTTGAAACGAAAGAAACAACGTATACGCAAGGCGGGGAAGAGCAAACGAAAACAGTTCTTGTTCCTGACAGCTTTTCTTATGTAAAAGGGGAGGACGGTGAGCCTGCTACTCAAGGTGTCAGCCTGTTTGAAGAAGGTGGCGGTGCTGGGTTCTTAAACTATATCTTTGAAGGCTTAGTTACTGGGGATAAGTGGGGATCGGCTGTTGGGGTTGTAGCGTTTATTCTTATTATTGGTGGCGCATTCGGAATTATTATGAAGACGCGTGCGATAGAAGATAGTATTTTAAAGATGATCGATCGTACAAAAGGAAAAGAAGTCCTTATTATTCCTATTATGTTCTTGTTATTCTCTTTAGGTGGAGCTGTTTTTGGAATGGGTGAAGAAGCCATTGCATTTGCGATGATTCTTGTACCAGTCGTAATTGCTCTTGGTTATGATGCGATTACAGCAGTTATGATTACATATGTTGCGACACAGATTGGATTTGCAACATCGTGGATGAATCCGTTTGGTGTAGCGATTGCACAAGGAATTGCGGGAGTTCCAGTATTATCCGGTGCACCTTTCCGTATTGGTATGTGGGCATTCTTTACATTAGTGGGTATTGTTTATACATGGATATATGCTTCTAAAATTAGAAAAGATCCTAAACGTTCATTATCTTATGATTCCGATGCATACTTCCGAGAAGATTTTAAACAAACGGATATTAAAGCTAACTTTGGAATAGGACATATCCTTATTCTTTTAACAATAGTAGCAGGGGTAATCTGGATTGTATGGGGCGTTGTTGAAAGAGCATACTACATTCCTGAGATTGCAACTCAATTTTTCACAATCGGTTTAGTTGCGGGTATAATTGGAGTAATCTTCAAATTAAATAACATGACAGTTAACGGTATATCTGATGGATTCAAACAAGGAGCTAGAGATATTCTCCCTGCAGCTCTCATAGTTGGTATGGCAAAAGGGGTTATTATCATGTTAGGTGGTGACAACCCCGCTGAACCTTCCGTATTAAACACAATGCTTAATGCAGCTGGCGGTCTAGTTTCAGATGTACCTGTAGCAGTTTCTGCCTGGATCATGTATGTGTTCCAAGCTGTGTTCAACTTCTTTATCGTATCAGGTTCAGGTCAAGCCGCTCTTACTATGCCTTTGATGTCTCCGCTTGCTGACATGGCAGGGGTTACTAGACAAGTGGCAGTACTTGCTTTTCAGCTTGGTGACGGATTTACTAACATGATTGTACCGACTTCCGGAGCATTGATGGGAACATTGGGAGCGGCACGTATCGAGTGGTCCAAATGGTTTAAATTCCAAATTAAGTTTCAGCTATTATTATTTATTTTAGCTTCTATAGTAATCATTACAGCAGTACTTATTGGTTTTAAATAATCTATCTATCTTTTTAAAATAAAGGAATGATTCACATGTTTACACTTATAAAAGGCGGTGAGGTGTACGCACCTCAATATCTCGGAAAAAAAGACATCCTACTCGCTGCCGGGAAAATTACCAACATCTCAGATCATATTGAATGGCCCGCACCAGCACTTGATATTCAAGTTATTGATGCAACAGGAAAAATCGTGGCACCAGGTTTTATTGATGGACATGTTCATATTACTGGCGGTGGAGGAGAAGGTGGGTATAAAACGAGAACTCCTGAGATTTATCTGTCAGATGTAACGAAAGCTGGAGTTACAACAATCGTAGGTGTGATTGGTACAGACGGAACAGCTAGGACGATGACGAATCTAATCGCAAAAGCAAAAGCGCTTAAAGAAGAAGGAATCTCGTGCTTTGTACACACCGGTTCCTATCAAGTTCCTGTTAAAACGTTAACAGGAAATATTGAAACAGACATCATGATGATTGATGAGATTATCGGTGTAGGTGAAATTGCGATTTCTGATCATCGCTCCAGCCAGCCGGACGCTCATGAACTGGCTAGACTTGCCTCCCAAGCAAGAGTTGGAGGCATGCTTTCAGGAAAATCAGGTGTTGTGAACATTCACCTTGGCGACAGCAAACGTATGTTATCTTTGATTGAAGAAGTTGTAGAAACGACCGATCTGCCTCTTTCTCAATTTTATCCGACGCATATCAACCGTAATTCTTATTTGTTTGAAGCGGGAATTCAATATGCGAAAAAAGGCGGTATCGTAGATTTCACAACAAGTACGACGAAGCAATTTTTAGAAGAAGGCGAAGTTAAATGCTCAATCGGGCTTAAGAGAATGTTAGATGCTGGAGTGGCAATCGAGCAAATCACGTTTACATCAGACGCACAAGGAAGTTTGCCTGCATTTAATGAATTTGGAGAATTTACGGGCTTGCGTATCGGCAAAGTGAACTCGCTGTTTGGTGAAGTGCGTGATGCTGTTCAATTAGAAGGGATTCCACTTCATGAGGCGTTGCAGACAATCACTTCTAATCCTGCCCGCATTTTAAAGCTTAAACAAAAAGGAAGACTGCAAGAAGGGCTGGATGCTGATCTTGTTCTGCTTAATGAAGATCTCAGCATTGATTCAGTTATCGCGTTGGGTCAAGTGATGGTTCTAGACGGAGAGGCTGTAATTAAGGGAACCTTTGAAGATTAAAGGGAGCGATATTAACGCTTCCTTTTTCACTTTCAACTTATGAAATATATGGTAAAATAGATAACATACATAATTTTCTTAAAAGGTGGCGATCATGTGGCAAAACAAGAAATTCCAACAACGTTAAGTCCTGAATTGTATGAACACCTGCAAGGCGAACAGCTTGTCCTCTTAGGGACCGTTGACGTGGAAACAACAGCTCCATCTGTTAACGCAATATCATGGGTAAAGAGTTTGTCGAAAGAGAAGATTCGGTTTACGGTGACGAACAATTCACGCATCGTAACAAATATTAAAGATAATCCACATGTGGTCCTTACAGTAGTTGGTCTTGAAACTGTGTATTCAATTAATGGAAAAGCGAACATACTGCAAGAAACCATGGAAGGTGTACCATTAAAGCTTGCGAAGATCGAAGTAGACATCGATCAAGTGTTTGAAAGTATGTTCTGGGGTGCAAAGATCGTTCAAGAACCAGTATATGAAAAAACGTATAACGAAAAGAAAGCAAAAGAGTTAGATGTACAAGTATATGACGCTTTAATGAAATAAAGCTGACTTTTTCGCAACTAGAAGAAATGTACAAACCGTCAAAACATTATGTTGTGGCGGTTTTTTGGTTATTTTTTAAATTTGTGCAAGAAGAAAAGAGTGTCAGATCATAAAGGGGGAATCACAAATGCCTATCCAGTACCGATTGTTTCTCTTGTCGGGGCTTATTTCAATATTGGTCGGGATCTTACAGATCACGAGTCTTTTAGAAACGAAAGCGGATGGTTTGAGTGTTTGGGGGTATTTTCTTTTAATATGGGGGATTGTTGCATTTCTTTGTGCGTTAAACCGTTTTAAGATCGGGTGGATAAATAACTTAATAGCTACAATGGGAGCAGTTATACATGGAGCGGTGGTTATGTACAGCCTCTTATTCCCGTTTGAAACGGTTACAAAAGGAATGTCGTACTTGTACCCGATCATGTCTTTCATCTCAGTATGTTGCTGTGCGGTAATTCTAGGATTAAAAAGTGATAAAACACATTCAAAAATGATCAGCAAATAGTGTGCTTTTTTACTTTATGATAAAATTAGATCATTAACTCCTTGTTAGTTGGTTTTAAACAAGGTAACTGTGGCTACGATGAGGGTATGAGGAAGAAAAGGAGAACGATTGATGGACTGGCGAAACTGGGAACGCTATTTTACTGAAAAAAACATATTAGAGCTACTCGATCAATACAAAGATCTAGGTTTCTTGCCAGGAATATTGCTACCTATGCTCGAATCATTTTTGCCGATTCTTCCACTTTTTATTTTTGTAGCGGGAAATGCAGCGGCATACGGATTTTGGTTAGGCTTTCTTTATTCGTGGATCGGGGTATGCGTAGGATCAATCATTGTGTTTCTACTAGTACGACGTTTTGGACAGAAGCGATTCTTGAACTTTTTAAACAGACATACGAACACAACACGGATGCTAGGATGGGTTGAGAGGCACGGCTTTGGTATGCTTTTTCTTATTTATTGTTTTCCGTTTACTCCATCTGCTCTTGTAAACGTAGTAGGCGGATTATCACGGATTAATACGAAAACCTTCTTGCTGGCGTTAACTCTAGGTAAATTGGTGATGATCGCGATCGTTTCATTTATCGGATATGACTTTGTTGATGTGTTGAAGAGTCCTTTAAAACTTGGAATGATTGCTTTTGGTATATTCGTATTGTGGCTAGGTGGAAAAATTGTTGAATCCAGACTTAAAGAATCAGAGCACCGGGCGTGATAAAAGCGCTAGGTGCTTTTTTGCTTTCACGAAGATCTTTTTCCTTGAATATAGTTAAAAAAGAGGAAGGGAGACTTTGTATTGATTAAGATCAAGTCACAAAAGCAGATTGAAAAGATGCATGAAGCAGGAAGGCTGCTCGCTTCATGTCATAGAGAATTAAGCAAGCTTGTTACGCCAGGAACATCAACATTGAAACTTGATCAATTTGTTGAAAATTTTTTAAAAGCTCACGGAGCAAAAGCTGCACAAAAAGGATATATGGGCTATCCTTATGCAACTTGTGCTTCTGTAAATGATGAAGTATGTCATGGGCTTCCTAATAAAAGAGCGTTAAAAGAAGGTGATATCGTAACGATTGATTTTGTTGTGAACTTAAATGGGTGGTTGGCCGATTCTGCATGGTCGTATGCAGTGGGAAACGTTTCTACGAAATCTCAAGACTTGATGGATGCAACGAAGAAAGCACTATATAAAGGGATAGAACAAGCTCAAGTTGGTAATCGTATAGGTGATATAGGTCATGCGATCCAAACCTATGCGGAGAGTAAGGGATATTCAATCGTTCGAGAGTTTATTGGGCATGGTATTGGTCGTTCCATACATGAAGAGCCTCAAGTTCACCATATAGGAGAGCGTAATACGGGAATCACTTTAAAAGAGGGTATGGTCATAACCATCGAGCCTATACTCAATGCAGGGCGGCCGCATGTTAGTTTAACAGAGGATGGTTGGACAGCTGTGACGTACGATGGAAGTCTTTCAGCGCAATATGAACATACCGTTGCCATCATGAAAGATGGACCAATTATTTTAACAGAACAAGCTTAAAATAAACATTGCCGCATATTCTTTAAAGAAGAGCGGTAATTTTTTTTGCTCTTAAGGTTATTTTTTTAAAGTAACTTGACATAGACAAGTTACTCATTGTAATATACTAACATAAAGTAAGTTAAAATGATGAGAAGAAAGAGGGGATTATGGATGGTATCATTAGGATTACTTATTATTCGTTTAGTTGTGGGGCTTTCATTAGCAGCACATGGAGCTCAAAAGTTGTTTGGGTGGTTCGGCGGTTATGGATTAAAAGGAACTGGAGGCTGGATGGAATCCATCGGTATTAAACCAGGCTATACGATGGCTCTATTAGCAGGTCTGGCTGAATTTGGCGGAGGACTTTTGTTTGCCGCAGGTTTGTTTACCGAAATTGGTGCTGTGCTGATCGCTGGAACGATGCTTGTGGCTGCAGTTAAAGTACACTTGCAGAACGGGTTCTGGGTAACATCGAACGGCTATGAGTTTAACCTAGTCTTAATCGCAGTAGTGATAGGAGTCGCCTTAACAGGTGCAGGAGATTATTCTTTGGATCACCTTTGGTTAAAATAGAACTGAATACAGAACAAAAATGACGAAACCACTTTATGCTAAGTGGTTTTTTCTTTTGGCTATGTAATTAAGATCAGAAGAAAAGATTCAATACGATACCATAGTCACAGTTAGAAAAATCACTTATAATGGTGAAGTACTTTTATAAGGAGGTGACGTTCCTTGTTTAAAGAGATGTCAGAGAACCAGATATTATTATATGTCATAAAAAACTTAAAAGAGTTACGGAAAAAAGAATTTCAGCTTTTAATCGATGAACTTCACCCGTATGATATCGCAAATGTGTATAAAAATTTGCCTGAGAAGCACAGACATAAGTTTGTTACGTTCTTAACCACAAGACAGATTGCTTCCTTGATTCAAGAACTTGAAAGTGATCTTCAGATGGAAATTCTGAACAAACTTGGCATTGAGCGCTCATCTCACATTATGAACTTAATGGAGAATGATGACTTAGCAGACCTTCTCGGTAACTTGGATGTTAATGAGATTCAAGATTTTCTATCTTCTATGAAGGCAGATGAATCCAAAACCGTTCAAAGTCTAATGCAATATGATTCAGATACAGCTGGTGGTATCATGACCAACCGGTTCGTATGGATTCCGCAAGTGTATACGGTTAGAGATGCGGTTGAAAAGCTAAAAACATTCGCCGGTTTTGCAGAGAATATTTATTACTTATATGTCATTGATGATGAAAGAAAACTTGTTGGTGTAGTCTCTTATCGTGATCTATTATTAGCAGAGATGGATGAGAAGATAGAGGAAATCATGTACAGCAGGGTTATCTCCGTACCTGCAGAGACAGACCAAGAAGAAGTAGCGCGTACCATTGAGCGCTATGACTTTATAGCTGTTCCTGTAACGGATGAAAACGATCGTTTGATCGGAATTGTTACAGTCGACGATGTTCTCGATGTATTAATAGAAGAAGCGAATGAAGACATCGAGAAGTTATCAGCGACGGGTAAATCCATTGATTTTCAGACAAGTGCTCTTGTAGCTTCATACAGAAGACTACCTTGGCTTATTTTGCTTCTGTTTATAGGGATTTTATCTGGAAGTATTATAAGCACGTTTGAAGGAACGATTGAACGCGCAGTTGCACTTACGTACTTTATGCCAATGATTGCAGGTATGACAGGGAATACGGGCACACAATCTCTTGCAGTAGTTGTTCGTGGACTTGTATCGCATGACATCGATCGGCCGACTATTATGAAATTAATACTCCGAGAATTTGGTGTTGGATTTATTATAGGAATTACATGTGGAATTCTCATTTCGATCGTTGCTTACCTTTGGAAAGGAAATTTAATATTGGGGCTAGTTGTTGGTAGCTCTTTGTTCTTTACTCTGATAATCGGTACGCTGGCAGGAACACTTATCCCGTTATTACTCTACAGGTTTAAGATTGACCCAGCGGTAGCGTCGGGACCTCTTATCACAACATTGAATGATATTTTTTCACTCTTGGTATACTTTGGTACAGCAACAATGTTTCTGTCTCATCTTCTTTAAAAAATATTAGTGAAGTTAAGTCGAAGTAATAACAGATAGTGTAGGAATTAAAAATCAGTCTTCTGACTGGTTTTTTATTTTTAAAAAAATGTTGCATTTTTCCAATTCGCAGATACAATTAAACAAAATAAGGAGGAGTATAGAGATGATAGTTAAGTTGGATCAAACGTGGCACGGAAAAGTTATGGACTATTTGAGTGCAGAACCTGCGCTAAACTTATTCATTATTGCTGATATCGAGAATTTTGGATATGAAACAGATTCTCAAGACATCTGGGCAGATGTTGAGGAGAACGGAGCGATCACAGGCATCCTTCTTCGTTATAAAGGAAACTACCTTCCTTATGCTAAAGGGGAGATTAATGCAAAAGCATTCTCAGAGATTATCAATAAAGATAAAAATTATGAGATGCTTTCTGGTAAAAAGGAAATCACGGACCAGTTCACTCCTCATTTACAGTTTGAGCGAACAAAGGAGCTATATTTTGCTGAACTAACAGATGCAGAATCCATAAAGAAGAATATACCAAGAGAAAGCATCTTACAAGCAGAGCTTAAAGATGTTGATGGCCTCATGGAATTAAAATATTTAATCAAAGAATTCTCAATTGGAAAAACAGCTAAAGAAAGCTTGGAGCAAGCATTATCGACCAAAACAGGACGCACTTATTTTATAAAAGAAGAGGGTAGCATTGTTTCTTGTGCTTCTTCTACGGCAGAAAATTCACTGTCGGCGATGATTGTCGGCGTTTGTTCACACCCTGAAAAAAGAAACAAAGGGTATGCTTCACTTTGTATGGAAGCGCTATGCTACGATATTTTAGCTGAAGGGAAAACGCTCTGTCTTTTCTATGATAACCCTAAAGCAGGATCGATATATAAGCGTTTAGGCTTTAAAGATATTGGATTTTGGAGTATGAACTATTCAGTCCAAACAACAGAAACCCAAAAAAACCAAGAAGTAGTGAAATAACTTTCTTACTTTAAATGAAGTGAAGATGCGAGACTCTCGGCTAGGATGTGGAGGGCAGCCCGAAGAATGATGTGACTCGTTTAGACCCGACGTTTTAAGGGACCTTACCAAAATAGCGTAAAAAAATAAAAACGGCAGAATCGATCTCTATCGATTCCGCCGTTTTTTTCTTTGGCACTCTTCTAAAAGATGGTTGCTTTAAACTCTTTGTAACCTTTGCCAATTGATTGGAGTGGAAAGCGAGCAGCCTGAAACGGAAATCAACACTTCCAAAAGCAACACAGTATACGTAAACAGCCTTTTCTTTTGTTAACTAACCAAGCTTCCGTTCTGAAGATTGTTCATGTGAAGAATTCTTTTCTTCATTAGAAGTTCTTAGTGGTATTTCTTGTAAGAAGAAAAAGGTTAGTATGAAGGCTGTGCCGATAACAATGGCGCCAGTTAAGAAAACACCGTTTAATGCATAACTTAAAGACTCACGCAAAATACCAAGTACTTGTTTAATAACGTTCAAAGATTCAGGAGGTAAAGCACTAAATTTTTCTAAAACAGCTTCCTGATTCAGCAACACTTGAGGGTTTGCGAGCTGTTTAATCTGCGCACCCATCTCAGGTGTAACTCTAGGAGAAGATGCAACTAGCTTTTGAGACTCTTTATTAAAGTGGTCTGCTAGAGAGTTATTCATCACACTTCCCATAATGGAAACACCAATCGTACCACCAAGCTGTCTGAACAGCTGAACAGAAGAGGTCGCAACACCTAAATACTTGTGCTCAATCGCGTTCTGTACGGTTAAGGTGAAGATCGGAAAAGCTATTCCTAGTCCTGAACCAACGAGAATCATATTAAGGATTGCTGTCGTATTCGTCGTTTGTGTATCCATAAAATGCATACTCGTCATACCACTAACCATGATGAACAATCCAAGCATAGCTAATTTCTTATACTTTCCTGTCTTTGTTATAATCTGCCCGCTAATCGTGCTTCCTGCAACCATAGCAAGTGTTAGTGGCATCATGACGAAACCGGATTTGGTGGCGGATGTTCCCATCACTCCTTGTATGAAGAAAGGCATATACATGATAGACCCGAACATACCAGCTCCCAGGAAGAATCCGATTATGTTAGAAACGGTGAAAACTTTGTTTTTGAACATATCAAGTGGTAGGACAGGACTCGAAACACGTTTTTCTGTTGCAACAAATAAAAAGAAAGCTACGATCGTTACAGTAAAAAGGCTGATGATTTCTGGAGAAACCCAATCATATTGATTTCCTGCCCAAGTGAATGAAAGGAGAAGAGGAACCATGGTTAATGTTAGTAACAGAGAACCCGTGTAATCAATGGATTCTTTCTCTTTTCTCTGTACAGAAGGAAATAGGAAGTAAATAGCAGCAAAAGCGACAAAGCCAAAAGGTAGAAAGATCCAGAATACCCAATGCCAATGAAAGTGATCGACGATGTACCCTCCTAAAGTTGGACCAAACACACTTGCTAAGCCGAAAACACTGCTCATGATTCCTTGCCATTTACCACGTTCGCGTGGTGGAAATAGATCACCAACTGCTGTGAAAGCTGTCGACATGATCATTCCGCCTCCAAAACCTTGAACCCCTCTAAATAAGATGAGTTCAAGGATGCTACCTGATATACCGCATAAAAGTGAACCTGCTGTAAACACACCGATTCCCAATAAGATAAATGGCTTTCTACCATAAATGTCTGATAGTTTTCCAACTAATATGGCTGTAATACTTGAAGTGAGCATGAAAATCGTGAAAACCCAGCTATAGTATTCGATTCCTCCAAGATCAGCAATGATTTTTGGTAAAGACGTTCCAACGATTGTTTGGTTTAACGCTGCAAAAAGCATAGCAGACATGATGGAAAGCATAATAATTACCTTCCGCCGCATTTCTAGATGTTCCATGCATCACCCTCCTATTCATATTATAAATATTTAACATTGTGAATTATTTTCGAAAAGGAAAACTGCTCCACTAATCAAGCAGTTTTATTGAAGAATCTATCATTCGCTTTATGTCTTCATCTGTTAAAGCACCAAACTTTTTTTCTAGGTAATTATTTTTAATGTTATCCATTTTTCTTGCAATTTCTCTACCATCTTCAGTAATTTCCAAATAGACGATCCGACGGTCTGAATCTGATCGTACACGCTGAATATAGTTCTTGGCCACAAGACGATCAGTAACCGCAGTAATATGACTTGAGGAAACTTTTAATTCGTTTGCGATTTCGGATGCCATTAAAGGACTTTGGATAAACAAAGTCTGAAGAACAGCAAACTCATTGCTTGGAATATAATCTGAGTATACTTCGTTTAAACCTTTTCTTAACGTACGAAAAAGTCTGCGTAAACTCATTTCCAATTCACGTTCTAAATCATTTCTTAATGGGGTTTGTTCTCTATTTTCCATTTTAACACCCTTGCTTTTTGTTTCTTCTTCTACTAGTATATGATAATTTATATTTAATAAGAAAGAAAGCAAAAGGTTTGGGGAGACACGGATTATGAAAAATTCAACATTATTTTTTGTGCTATTAGGTTTTGGATTTTTAATCGGAGCAGCATATTGGGTTTGGGCGATCACAACTCAATCACAACCAGGGGGAATGTAAAAAAGAGCCGTAATGGCTCTTTTTTTGTTTGATCATACACTTCTAATTTAAATAAATGGGAGGTGTAAGCATGAAAGGGAAATACCAGATCACAAATCAATTTATAAAGAAAGAATGGAAGCAGCGGCCAGGAGGTAATCGTATACCACGCTTTGCGGTTGCCCACGATACTGGAAACCCCGACTCGACGGCGCAACAGAACTATGCATATTTTAACAGCAGGCATCTAGAAGCATCTGCGCACGTCTTCATAGATGATAAACAAATAGTATTGATTATTCCATTAGATGAAAAAGCATGGCACGTTCGGTCTGATGTATCCGATGCCAATGAATGGGGAATCGGAGTAGAGTTGTGCTATGGGCCATCTATTGATTTTAATAAAGCTTATAGCCGTTATGTATGGTTTTTTGCATATTTATGTGAGATGTACCAATGGGATCCTGCCCAGAAGATAAATGGTCACTTTCAACTAGACCCAAAAAGAAGAACAGATCCCTTAAATTGTTTTCATCAATACGGTAAGACATTTCCATTCTTTATTGAAGATGTTAAGTATGAGTTAAAAAAGTTTGTTGTTAATCACAAGGAGTTTCACGAGCTAGTAACTGAAGAAGGAAAGCTTTATAAAGTGCAGATAGGAGCGTTCTCATCTCGGGAAAATGCAGAAAATCTTTCTCGAAAAGCTAAAGCTGCAGGATTTGCTGTTCATATCGATTACTCATGATTCTAAGTTTTTATTTTTACTTTGAACAACTGCCTTTCATTTCGGGTTTTCCCACTTACTCCTTGTCAGGTGAGATCAAACCAATTTTTTCAGCAAAATAGGTTTTAAGTACACAAATTAATGGTAAATAATGTGGAGGTATGCCATATTTTTGTGTATATAGGGGGAAACAACTAAAAATGGAGCATCAATTGAGGGAATTAGGTAAAAAGATTATTGAACATAAGTATGATCTATCAAAGAAAATTGATGAGGTGAGCTTATCACTTGGTGAGCAACCGGCCGAGCTTTCAGAATTTGTGCTGAACCTACGGGGAGAACTATTTTCGTACTTTGGACAAGCACTTTATGAAGATAGGAAAACATCACAAGATCATTTTATTAACTGGGGAAGAAAAAATGGTGAGCTGGCTGTTCAACACGAAGTTCCTCTAGACAAAGCATTAAGTAGTACGAGATACTATCGAATGGCGCTATGGGATTTCATGCGTAACGAAGTCAACAATGAGAAATGCAGCGTTGAAACCGTTATGAACGCTGCATCAATCATCGACCCTTTATTGGATGAAACAGTCCATGCTTTTAGCGTGGCATATGTTGAAAATAATAATCGTGTACTCGGATTGGCTCGAGAGGCGATTGAAGAACTATCTGTACCTGTTGTAAGATTGACGAGGGCGGTTGCAGTTCTTCCGCTTGTAGGTACGATTGATACACATCGCTCTAAATTAATCATGGAAACTTCTCTTCAAAAATGTATGGAATTACAGATTGAACATCTTTTTATCGATCTATCTGGTGTAGCAGTGATTGATACGATGGTAGCTCATAATTTATTTAAAGTAATCAATTCTCTTAAGCTTTTAGGTGTAAATGTAACCTTAAGCGGGATGCGACCTGAGCTTGCTCAGACGGTGGTTTCACTAGGAATCAGTTTTGATGGATTTTCTATTGCTGGAAACTTGTATCAGGAGCTTGAGGCCATGGGGATTCGACCTCAAAAAAGTAAATAATCCATAAATACTTACCTTCTTAAAAAGGGTAGGTATTTTTTTCTAGTATAAAAAGAACGTTTGTTCGCATATAATATAAAAAAAGGAGGTTGCTTCATGACTAACTTATTAATGAGATGTATAGAAGAACGAGTTGGAATAGAAATGATCTACCTCTCGCAAAAAGGTGACATCTCGCACCGTATTGTCATTCCATACTCTTTTGACGGTCATATCATCAAAGGATATTGTTCAACAAAAAAACAGATTCGAAGTTTTCACATAAGAAACATATTATCTGTTCATTCACGTTTGTCTTTTTAAGATTGGAGGGTTTGTCGTGCAATATGGAAGCGAAGAAGAGCGTTCGCTTATTGAAAAATTTGTGATGTATCCGATTTTACTTACCGTGTTTAATCGTGATCTGCAGATTATTAACGGCTCTCCTTTTAAATTGAAACAGCCATACACAGCGCTAGTAGAACAAATTATGAATCAAATCAGCAAAGATCTTTATGATGTTAGAATCGAATTAAGAAAACGAAGAATTAAAGTGATGGATGCACAACGCGAAGATGATATTACTGAATATGAAATCTTTATTAGAGGATATCGTGAAATTATGAGATTCCCAAACATTCATCTGAAGAATAAAGCGGAGACACTTATGCTTTCTTATCTTAAAGTAAACCTTGAATAACGGATATAGCGTGCAAGTTTCATTTTTTATAACAACTGTATACAATGAACGTATTGCAGAAACATAAGATGATGATAATAGGATTAGAATTTGAATTGAGGAACGTTATGGAACACATTATCCGGCTAGCCAGACAATTAAACAAGGAGATCTTGATCGAAAGTCGTAGCCCTTTTGATCCGGTTTGTCCTGTGAATACCCCATATCCTTGGCAGATGCTCGGCTGTGGGAACTATGCAGCAGTTTTTTCACATCCTGATCATCCTGAATATGTAGTAAAGATTTATGGTAGGGATGAGCATGGACTATTAGAGGAAAAGAAAGTTTATGATCGACTAGGCAAACATCCAGGATTTTCTGTTTGCTATCATTCGGAACAGCGTTTTTTAATCTTAAAACGCATTGAAGGCATGACTCTTTATGACTGTGTGCATAAAGGGGTAAAAATCAATGAAAGTGTAATCTACGATATTGATGAAGCAGTGGGGCATGCGAGAGACAAAGGGTTGTTCCCGAATGATGTGCATGGAAAAAATGTGATGATTTCTAACAACAGAGGAATTATTGTGGACGTTTCTGATTTTAGTCGATATGAAACGTGCAGAAAATGGAAAGATCTACGCAAGGCTTATTTCACCATTTACAAAAAAACGCTTTACCACTTTTCGATTAAGATACCATATTTTGTTTTGAACGGTGTAAGGATAGGGTATAGGTACTACAGGAAGTTAAAAATATCCAAAAAACAAGGCAGTAAATAATAGGCCAAAAGACTCATTAAAATGATTGGCACAAATTACCTAAGTAGGATATAATAACTATAAAACAATAGAAACCTTTGTTATTAAGGGCAAACCAGTTGAAAAGCTGGGACGCAAAGCTATGGGCCTAAAGTATGTTGAACATGCAATGGCAGCCGGTTGCCAAAGGGAAACGGACTCATGTTTAGACACAACCGTTTCTATGAAGCTTTTTTAAATGTGTGGAGTGAAAGAGGATTGATCACACGCATGTTTACAATGAAGCAGTCATAGAGAGTAAAGGGTCTCAAACATCAATAGAAGCCATTCCCTTTATTAGGTGATGGCTTTTTGTATGTAATTTTTGAGGAATTTGAGGGGTTGTAAAATGGAAAATTTCCAACTAGACTTACGCGCACTCAAAAAAAACTTGTTACCAGAATTCATGAAGTCTATTCCCGATATGATACAAACCCACAAAGAGCATCTACGAAAAAATGAAGACTTTCATACGTTTCTAAACGGGTTTGTTGAGCAATACGAAAAGGTATTAGAGAAATTTTTACGTGGAATCGTGCATGCAGTATTTTTAGAAGAAGATCGATTCGAGTCCTTTTTAAAACAAGGAGAGCAAAAAGCGTTTTCATCAGGCATTCATTTTTTAAAACATCAACGGATTCCTCATCAAGCATTAGCATGTTTTACAACGAGTATCAGTGAATCTGTTTTACTTGAAGTGAAAAAAGCAATGATAAACGAGCCATTAGTCATACAGTTATTTATGTTAGATCGCTGGAATCGAATTTCTCATCGAGCTGTAACAGGCTTTCTAAGCGGTTTCTCCTCACAGCAATTCAAAGACCTTAAGGAGATCAGCATTCGCGATCCACTAACGAATCTGTATAATCGCCGATACTTTTATGATTGCTTAGAAAAAGAGCTCAATAAAGCGCACAGATTAAAACTACCCCTTACACTTGTCATGTTTGATATCAATAATTTTAAATGTATTAATGACGAGCTAGGACATCACGCGGGTGATGAAATTCTTCAGCAGATCGCAGAACTTTCTAAACGGTTAAAATTGTTCTCTGGATTTAGATTTGGCGGAGATGAATTTGTTTTTCTTTTGCCAGGAATAACGGAAGATGAAGCATATATCTTAATTGAAAAGTTAGAGAGCCAGCTTATCGTTTGGAATGAATCGATTTCATTAGCATATGGTGCCATAGAACTGCTTGCAGATGCATGCGAGAACATCGATTATTATCTTCAGCTTGCGGATGAGCGGATGTATACCAATAAAAGAGCAAGAAGTGAGAATAAATCATTCATTTGAACAAAATGAATAAAGGGCCTTTCTGCTATTTGATTTAGCAGATCGTATAATGCAAAGGAAGATGACTGCATGAAAGATTCATTTACAATTACTGAGCACCGTTCTGAAACGATATCTTCTTTATTACGGTGGTTCTTTTTAGTACTTTGTTTACCTGTTTTTTATTATCAACCTATATCGAGTGTCTTGAAATATGAAACAGATACATTTCCGATCCTCTTCCTAATAGGGATCGTATATATGACCTCCACGCAAATTGTGTTACATCGAATGCCTGAAACGTCACTGTATTACCGCGTTTTTACTAGAGGTGGAATTATTTTTGATTGCCTCGCTTATGCGTGGTTGATGCAACTAACTGGCGGAGCTGACAGCCCGTTTGTTTCTGTAGGATATTTAATCGTCATTCATGCCGCTCTATATTGGAGGTTAAGAGGTGCCCTTATAGTAGGAACAGCGAGTTTTATCATTCTTACTTACTTTTTCATAAGAGATAGTGGGTACATGAACACGCTTTCTTCCTTTGAATTCTTGATGAAAAGCATCTTCTTATGGTTGATCGCTTTTTATGGAGGTGTAATCGCTTCTAAAGAACGGCAATATTATTTTGAGAAGAATATGTATCAGCTTCAATCTGAACAAGACTATTTAACGGGTTTGTTGAATCACCGGAAATTTCAAGAAGACGTCTTGGAAAGAACAAAACAAGATAAGCCATTTACACTTGTGTTATGTGACATTGATCGTTTTAAAAAGTTCAACGATCTGCACGGTCATCTGATAGGAGATGAAGTGCTTAAGCTTGTTGGAGCTACATTTAAACGTTTTATCTCTCTAAAAGAAGGAGAAAGTTATCGATATGGAGGAGAAGAGTTTGCCTGGATTCTCCATACAACTTGCACTAAAGAAGTGAAAAGTACGATTAAAAAAATCAATAAACATTTAGAAACCTATCCTTATATGTCAGGTGATGGAGCGTTACCTGTCACGCTTAGCTATGGAATTGCAAGTTATATTCAAGGTGAAGAGCCTTCACAGATTATCCAAAGAGCTGATGTACTACTATATGAAGCGAAGGCAGCAGGAAGAAATGCATGTAAACTGGATATGGTCAGAGAGCAGGAAAATCAGCTAACGATGTAGCGGTTTTCCTTTTTCTTTTCTATATGGTTTCTATCGTGTAAGCATGGTGTAGCTTTTACTTGATTATTATGCTCCGTCTTTAGCTTCTATCCTATAACTACCAGGGAGAAGTACTTGTTTTTCAGGGTAGGAGCCTTTGATGTCCTAATAGATTATGAGATAATAGAGTTAGAATTCAAGTGCGGAACAGGGGATGAACAAAAAATGAGTTTGCAATTTATTTTGGGACGATCCGGCAGCGGAAAGTCCCACTCTGTATTTAAGGAGATTCAAAGAGAGCTTACAGAACGTCCTTCAGGCAATCCGATCATCTATCTTGTACCAGATCAGATGACTTTTCAATCGGAGTATAAGCTAGCTTCAACACCTGATCTATCTGGGATGATGCGTGCACAAGTATTTAGTTTCTCAAGGCTTGCTTGGCGTATTCTTGGTGAGACTGGTGGTCTGACAAGGATGCACATCACTTCTACCGGAATAAGAATGATGCTGCGAAAAATCGTCGAGCATAAAAAAGATGACCTTAAAATCTTCCGAAAAGCTTCAGAACAAAGCGGTTTTTACGAACTGCTCGAGTTAATGACTACAGAGCTTAAACGATATTGTGTTTCTGCAGAAGACCTATCGTGGAATGCCGAAACACTGCTTTCTCTTGGACAAAAAGAAAATAATAAAAAAGTGCTTAAGGATAAACTATCAGATCTGAGTGTCCTTTCAAGTGCCTTAGAGGAAGCACTGATCGGGAAGTATGTAGATTCAGAAGATTACTTACGTCTGCTCCAAGCAAAGATTCCTTTATCAGAGAGCATCAAGGAAAGTGAAATTTACATAGATGGATTTCATTCTTTTACTCCTCAAGAACTAGAAGTTGCGGCTGGATTAATGGCACATGCCAAAAAAGTAACCATTGCACTTACAACAGATGAACTCATTACTTCAAGCTCAGAACCTCATGAACTAGATCTGTTTAATATGACTAAAAAAACGATAAAGTCACTAACAACACTGGCCAAAGAACTCGGCGTGTTCGTTGAGGAACCAATCTATCTTCATGAGAAGCCAAAGTTTAATTCAAGTGCTATCGCACATATTGAAGAGCAGTATGATCAAAGACCGGCCATACCTTCTAACAATCATGAAGGTGTTGGAGTAGCCGCTGCAGTAAACATTCGTTCAGAAGTTGAAGGAGCAGCAAGGAAAATCACAGAACTCGTTCGTGACAAAGGATATCGATATCGCGATATCGCTGTAACAGTCCGAAATTCGGGTAGCTATCAAACACTGATCGAAACGGTGTTTACAGATTATGAGATACCTGTTTTTTTGGATCAAAAAAAATCCATGCTTCACCATCCATTGATCGAGCTCATACGTTCATCATTAGATATTGTCTTAAAGAATTGGCGCTATGAGTCTGTCTTTCGTGCCGTGAAAACAGATATGCTCTATCCGCTTGACGAGATAAGAAAAACGACTTCTGAGATGAGAAGTTGTATGGATGAACTTGAAAACTATGTGTTAGCACTAGGTATCCAAGGAAGAAGGTGGACAGATCCTAAACCTTGGAAATATAAGAGATTTAGAGGGTTCGAATCAGAAGATTTCGGAAAGACAACCCGTGATGATGAAAAGGAACAATTGATTAACGATATGCGAGATATCATTGTATCCCCATTGAGTCGTCTTGCTAAAAACTTATCAAACAGTAAAAGTATCATTCAATATTGTAAAAGTCTTTATCAGTATCTCGAAGATCTCAATGTACCGATGAAACTTGAACGCTTAAGAATTCAGGCCGAATCCGCAGGGAAACTACGCGCAGCATCTGAACATGGGCAAGTGTGGAATGCGGTGTTAGGGCTTTTAGATGAAATGGTAGAGTTGACCGGTGAGGAAGAACTTTCAAAAGAAACGTGGATGCAAATGCTTGAAACAGGGCTAGAAAGTCTTAAGTTCGCTCTTGTTCCTCCTTCTCTCGACCAAGTATTAGTAGGAACGATGGAAAGGTCTCGTTTCACGGACGTGAAAGTAAATTTTGTTCTTGGTGTAAACGATGGAATCATTCCGTTAAAACCAAAAGATGATGGACTACTTTCTGAAGATGAAAGAGAAGCTCTTGAAAGAAACGGTGTTGTGCTAGCACCGTCTGCTCGTAGAAAACTGCTAGATGAGCAGTTTATGATCTATCTCGCACTAACGAATGGAAGTGACCATTTGTTTGTTTCGTATGCCTTGGCAGATGAGGAAGGGAAGACGATGCAGCCATCTATGGTCATACAGAGATTGCATGATCTTTTCCCTGATTTAAAGGAAGAGCTTTATCAAAACGAACCCGCTTCACAAAATGATAAAGATTTTGTACAGCATCCGATAAAAAGTATCTCATTTTTAAGTGCGCAGCTCAGAGAATGGAAAAAGGGATATCCGATCTCTCCCATCTGGTGGGATGTATACAATTGGATGATCGAAGACAACGAGTACGATCTCTATGCAAAGCGAGCTCTATCTTCTCTCTTTTATTACAATCGAGAAGCACCACTTAGTACATCTGTATCAAAAGAACTGTATGGCGATAAGATCTTAACGAGCATCTCGAGGATGGAGCTTTTTCAGTCATGTCCATTCTCTCAGTTCATGTCCTACGGACTTAAGCTAAAAGAAAGACAAATGTACAAACTCGAAGCTCCTGATATCGGACAGCTTTTTCATGCTGCGTTAAAACAGATGAATGATTCATTACAACAAAGAAGCGTGGCTTGGAGTGATCTTTCTAAGGGAGATTGTTACCGTTTAGCAGGAGATATTGTTGAACTTTTGGCACCACAGCTTCAGCATGAGATTCTGTTAAGTTCCAACAGACATCTTTATATTAAGAAGAAGTTAAAAGAAGTAGTCGGAAAGGCTTCACACATTTTAAGTCAGCACGCAAAGGCAAGCGGATTCTCACCTGCAGGTCTTGAATTAGCATTTGCTTCTGGTGCAACATTGCCACCATTAACCTATAAATTACCGAACGGCACGACGATGGAAGTGATCGGACGTATCGATCGTGTGGATACAGCGAAAAGTTCAAAAGGACTTCTCATGCGCGTAATTGACTATAAATCCAGCTCAACTGGACTTAACTTGGCAGAGTTATATCACGGCATTGCTCTACAGATGTTGACCTATCTAGATGTTGCGGTCACACATTCACAAACCTGGTTAGGTGAAGAGTCCGTTCCGGCAGGGGTTCTGTATTTCCATGTTCACAACCCGCTTCTAAATCAAAAGAAACTGCTTAGTGTGGAAGAAATTGAAAAAGAAGTGTTAAAGAAGTTTAAAATGAAAGGTTTAGTTCTTGCAGAAGAAGAAGCCGTTCAACTTATGGACAGTACGATGGAAAAGCGTTCTTCTATCATTCCTGTAGCTCTAACTCAAAAAGGATTTCATAAGTCACATTCATCTATCGCCTCAAGTGAGCAGTTTAACACGATGCGTAATCATGCTCGAAAGATGGCTGTAACGAGTGGAGAAGGAATTACAAACGGAGTGATCGATATCTCTCCATATGAGATGAAGAAAAAAACACCATGTACGTTCTGTTCGTATAAACCTGTTTGTCAGTTTGATCAAACTCTTGAAGAGAACCAATACCGTCAACTTCGTTCAGAGAAAGATGATGTTATTTTAGAAAAAATGCATGAGGAAGGAGAAAAGGTCAAATGAAGACTTTAATCCCAAAACCAGAAGGTGCAACGTGGACGGACGAACAGTGGCAAGCTATTCATGCCAGAGGAGAAAATGTTCTCGTCGCTGCAGCAGCTGGATCAGGTAAAACTGCTGTCCTTGTCGAGCGGATCATCACGATGATACGTGAAAAGGTTGCGGATGTAGATCGTTTGCTTATCGTTACATTCACAAATGCTGCCGCTGCTGAAATGAGAAAAAGAATAGGAGAAGCGATCGATAAGGAACTGTCTTTAAATCCTTCATCTCTACATTTAAGAAGGCAGCTTAACTTATTAAACAAAGCATCGATCTCTACTCTTCATTCTTTTTGTATTGAGGTGCTTCGCAAACACTATTATGAAACAGACCTCGATCCAGGTTTTCGTGTGGCAGAAGAAACAGAAGCAGAACTTATTCGTCAAGAAGTGATAGAGGATTTATTTGAAGAAGAGTACAGCAAAGGAGAAGATCATATTTTTTACCAAGTGGTCGATGCTTATAGTTCTGACCGAAATGATATGGAACTCCAAAAATTGATCTTATCTCTCTATGATTTTGCACGAAGTCACCCTGATCCGAACGGCTGGCTAGACCAGATGGCAGAAACATATCAGGTACAAGCAGCAAGCATTGATGATCTTCCTTGGACGAAAGAGCTTCTCTTTGATATCTCGCTACAGATAGACGGGCTTCGTTCTTTGGCATTAAGAGCGATAGAGCTGAGCGAGATTTCAGGAGGACCTCTTGCATACGCAGAAACACTTCAAGAAGATCTCGTCTTTATTGAACGATTACTTCGTGCAAAGAATAGCTGGAGTGAGCTTTATGAGGAGTTTCAATCCTATGAGCCTCCGAAATTAAAGGCTATTCGTGGGAAAGATGTAGATGAAGAACTGAAGAATAAAGTAAAAGCTATGAGAGACAACATTAAAAAAAGGACGGGTGCATTAAAGGAAGAATATTTTGAAAGACACCCCGATTCGTATATCGTTCATATCGAAGAGATGGCTCCAGTCGTAAAAGAGCTTTCTTCCTTAGTGAAAAAGTTTGGCGAACGCTATCTTGAAGCGAAGCAAGAAAAATCTCTTGTCGATTTTGGAGATCTTGAACATTATTGCCTTGGTGTATTAAAAGGTGAGGGATCAACGATGGATGTGCCAGTTCCATCAGATGCGGCGTTAGAGTACCGCGAAAGATTTGTAGAGGTACTAGTCGATGAGTATCAAGACACGAATTTTGTCCAAGAATCCATAGTTCGCTTAGTATCAAAAGACGGAGAAGCAGGAAACATGTTCATGGTAGGCGATGTAAAGCAATCCATCTACCGATTCAGACTTGCAGAACCACTTCTTTTTCTAACTAAGTACAAACAGTTCACGAAAGAAGGCGGAAACGGATTACGCATTGACCTTGCCAAAAACTTTAGAAGCAGAAATGGAATCTTGCAAGCTACAAACTATTTGTTCAGACAGATCATGAACGAAAAAGTAGGGGAAATTGATTACAACGATGATGCTGAATTAAAGCTCGGTGCCACTTATTACCCTGAACAAGAGGGAAATGAACCAGAACTTTTACTTATTAATAAAAGTCAGCCTTTAACAAATGAAGAAGGTCTTGAGAATGGAGAAGTAGAAAAATCGGAGCTTGAAACCGTCCAGTTAGAAGCAAGAGTTATAGCTGAAAGAATAAAACAGATCGTTGGAACAACGGGGAACTCTCCACATCTTGTCCTTGATAAACATACGAAAAAATTGCGACCTGCAAAATACAAAGACATCGTTATGTTGTTCCGAGCAACCTCCGTATGGGCACCAGTCATACTAGAAGAGTTTAAGCAACAAGGAATACCTGCGTATGCTGAACTTTCAACTGGCTATTTTGATGCGACGGAAATTCATGTCATGATGTCACTTTTGAAAGTGATCGATAATCCACTGCAAGACATCCCGCTTGCTGCCGTTCTTCGTTCGCCGCTAGTCGGAATGACAGGCGAAGAACTTGCAGTGATCAGATTGAAACAAAAACAAGATAATTATTTGGGAGCCGTAGAACGGTATCGTGCTGAAGGAGAAAATGCTGCAATTCAAGAGAAAGTCTCTGCGTTTTTAGACCAATTGGAAAAGTGGCGTCATCAAGCGCGACAAGGATCTCTTTCTGACCTGATCTGGGAAATCTATCGAGAGACCGGTTATTTTGATTATGTAGGCGGATTAACGGGTGGCAAACAGCGACAAGCGAACTTAAGAGCTTTATATGACCGTGCGAAAATGTATGAAAGTACATCTTTTCGAGGGCTTTTCCGCTTTCTTCGTTTTATTGAAAGAATGCAGGAGCGTGGAAAAGATCTAGGAGCTGCAAGAGCTTTAGGTGAACAAGAAGATGTTGTTCGTGTTATGACGATTCATAAAAGTAAAGGATTAGAGTTTCCGATTGTATTCGTTGGGGGTATCAACAAACAGTTCAATACAAGAGACCTGAACGAAAAAGTTCTTCTTCATAAAGAACTTGGACTCGGAACTCAATATATAAATCCAGAATACCGGGTTGCCTATCCGACACTGCCGAAGCTTGCGATCGCTGGAAGAAAGAAAATGGAATTGATCGCAGAGGAGATGCGAGTACTATATGTCGCGCTAACACGTGCTAAAGAAAAACTTTACTTAGTCGGCACAGTTAATGACATTGAAAAATCTGTGGATTCATGGAGTGATTCTCTTTACGAAGAAAACTGGATTCTACCAGACTTTGAAAGAGCAGGCGTAAAGAGTTATCTTGATTGGATCGGGAGAGCAGTCATCCGCCATAAGAACGCTGACCCCCTTTTATCGCTGCTAGGAACAGGTGAAAGAGGAAGAGGTGAAGTTTATATAGATGAAACAGATTGGAAGATCACGGTTTTTCCAGCAAGTCAATATGAAGAGTTAGAAGTGGAAGAGAAAGAAAAACAAGAAGAGTTGCTAAAGCAATTAGAGAACTATGAAAGAGTGAATCTTGTTTCAGATGACTTTGATGAAGTCCAACGTCGACTTGAATGGCGATATACGAATAAAAATTCGACAAACACCCGTTCCAAACAGTCTGTTACAGAGATAAAAAAACAATATCAAGCAGATGAATACAGTTCTACCGAATTAGTAAAAGCGGCCCAACAAGCTATACACGAGCGGCCAAAATTTATGCAGGAAGAACAGTTGAACGCTGCTGAAATTGGAACAGCCATGCATATGGTCATGCAGCATGTTGACTTTAGAAGACCACCTACACTAGACTCTCTTCAAAACCAGCTTGCAGAAATGGAAACGAAAGAGTTGCTTACAAGAGAACAAGCCCAATATATCCAGCTTCCACAGATTCAGAAGTTTATAGAAGGGCCACTTGGCGAGAGGATCAAAGCGACCGAGAACCTGAAAAGAGAGATTCCGTTTAGTATGGCACTCCCATTATCAGAGATTCAAAGAGATTGGTCAGGCGAAGATGAACATATTCTAGTACAAGGTGTTATTGACTGTCTGATCGAAGAGGAAGACGGATTTATATTGATAGATTATAAAACAGACAAAATCACGAACCGCTTTGCAAACGGCTTTACAGGAGCGAAGGATATCCTGTACAAACGATACGAACTGCAGCTGAATTTGTACGCAAAAGCCATTGAAAGAATATTAAAGAAGCCTGTTAAAGAAAGTTATCTTTACTTTTTTGATGGTGGACACATTCTTCAAGTGAAATAAGGAGGGATACGATGCGATTACTTCATACAGCAGACTGGCATCTTGGGCGATCTTTGGAAGGACGCAGCAGACTTCAGGAGCAGCAAGATTTTCTAGACGAACTTGTTGAGATTGTACGACGAGAAAAAATAGATGCTGTTCTGATGGCAGGAGATGTATTTGATACGGTAAACCCTCCCGCTGCGGCAGAGCAAATGTTTTATGATGCACTGTCACGAATTAATAGAAACGGAGAATGTCCGTTCATCGCGATTGCTGGGAATCATGATCATCCTGAAAGGCTAGCAGCCTCTTTTCCCCTTTTAAGAGAGCTGGGCATCACGCTTCTAGGACTGCCAACGCTTGAACTTCAGCGTGTTCCGATTAAGAGAACGGGAGAGATCTTAGAAATCGCTGCTCTGCCGTATCCTTCTGAATCAAGACTAAAAGTACTCTTAAGTGAATCTGCTGAAGAATTAGATGTTAGAACTCAATATGATGATTGGGTGGACTCGTATTTTAAGCAGATCACCTCTCACTTTACGCCAGGAAATGTGCATGTGGCGATGAGTCATCTTTATGTTGCAGGAAGCAAGGAAACCGATTCTGAACGACCTGTTCACATTGGTGGTGCGTATACGGTAGCTGCAGAAAGTCTTCCGAGTGCAGCTCAATATGTGGCATTAGGTCATCTGCATCGTCCACAAAAAATCAAACGAGCCCAAACAGATGCAAGGTATTCAGGTTCTCCTCTATCCTATAGTTTTTCAGAAAGTGGGCAAGCAAAATCTGTGTTCATCATTGACGTTGAACCAAACGGAACTGCTAAAGTTGAAGAGGTTTATTTACGTTCCGGAAAGCCGCTAATAGCATGGGAAGCAAAGAATGGGGTCCATGAGGTACTTCAAGGCATTCAAGAGGGTTTGCATCAGAATTGCTGGATTGATCTATCCATACATGTACAAGACGCATTGTCTATGGAACAAATTCAGCAACTTAGAAAAGCACATGATGGGATTGTTCACATCAAACCTGTATTTCAAGAAAAGTCTGGAGACCAAGTCACTGTATCTGCACAAAAACTACCTGTTGATGAACTATTTACAACGTTTTATAAGCGACAGACTGGGGGAGCGGTTCCAGACGATGAGTTGATCTCGTTATTTCTTGATCTTGTTGGAGAAGAGGGAACAGAAGGAGAGGAACGAGAATGAGACCTATAGCATTAACCGTTTCAGGTTTGCAAAGTTTTCGAGAAGCGCAATCCGTTCCTTTTCATGAGCTTTGCTCTGGTGGTGTCTTCGGTATATTTGGACCGACTGGAAGCGGGAAATCCACGATTCTAGACGCTGTGACACTTGCTTTATACGGAAAGGTAGAACGAGCGGCTGGTGGAACACACGGAATCATGAATCAGGCTGAAGATAAACTGTCTGTTTCGTTTACGTTTCAGATCGGTGAAGGTGCTCAGCAAAAAGAATACAGTGTGGAGCGCATCTTTAAACGAAGTGGCGAACATTCCATCCGAACAAGTACTTGTCGGTTGATCGAAGTGGTAGATCATGAGTCTATCGTTCATGCCGACAAAGAACGAGATGTCACTCGTCTTGTTCAAGAACTGATCGGACTAACAATCGATGATTTTACGCGCGCAGTCGTACTGCCTCAAGGGAAATTTGCTGAATTTTTATCTCTTAAAGGTGCTGATCGAAGGCAGATGCTGCAACGTCTGTTTCAACTCGAAAAGTACGGAGATCAATTAAATCAAAAGCTAAAGAAGCGGTCAGATGAACAAAAAAACCGTCTGAATGAAATTACAGCCGAGCAAACAGGATTAGGTGAAGCTTCCTTAGAAACATTGGAACAGGCATCTGTACACTTAAAAGAAAATGAAAAAAAGTTAGAACTTCTATCAAAACAATACAAAGAAGAAGAAGAAAATCTCAAAATCCTTGAAGTGTTCTGGGATGCTCAAGTTCAAAATGAAAAGCTGATCGAAGAAAGAAAGGAACTGCAAAAACAAGAAACTTTTATGGAACGTCTTCAAGGGGATTTAAGAAAAGCTATTTTTGCAGATAAGATATATCCTTACGCGAACGAATGGAAGCAGTCACTCACAGAAGAGAAAAAAATCCGCGAAGAGCAAGAGCGATTAAAAAAACAAACTGTACAGCTTAAAACCATTCTTGACGAGCTAGAGGAGAAATATGAAATAGCCAAGAAAACGATCAATCAGGAAGAGCCTGTTCTTATCGAAAAAAGAAGTGGCTTAAAAGAAGCGGTTCTATGGGAAAAAGATCTGGATAAAAAAAATCAGATTTTGCAAACCGAAACCCAAAAGCATAAACAATTGATCACATCGTACGAAGAATGCGAAAAAGCAGAGTCTGAAGCAGCGCAAATACTTAAACGCGGGAAAGATAAACAATCTGCCCTAAAGAAAGAATTATCTCAAATTGAAATCACTCAAAAAGATCGCAATCTGTTTCAAAAAGCGATCTTACTGAATCAACGCTTAGAAGATGTTCAAAAAGAAGAGAAAGAGATTCAAAAAGAAATTTCTAAATCAGAGACTGAGCTGAATTCTGAAGAAATAATAAGAAAACAGATCAGTTCAAGAGTAGCTGACACTTTTGATGCAGGAAAAAAACTGCAGCACCAAATGCAACAAATGTATGAAGAAGTTTCTGAAGCGCTGCGTTCGAATGAAAAGATCTCAAAGGCTATATTGGATAAACGGATTGAATGGAAAAACGAACAAGAAAAAATAAGGATCAACCAATTGGCAGCACAGCTTTCTGCAGAATTAAAAGAGAATGAACCGTGCTCGGTTTGTGGTTCAACGACCCATCCTTCACCGAACACAACGCATGTAACGGTAGAACATGATAGTGGGCGTATTCAAGAACTTGAAGAAGATCATGAACGTTTAAAAGAACACTATCATGTGCTCAAACATCTTAGTGAAGGACTTGAAAAGGATTCCCAAACACTTTGGGAAAAACTGAATCTCGCTGAAGCTGAAATCGCAGCATCAGATCAAAGTACGATTACAGTGGAGAAAGAAACAATCAGCTCGTTCTCTCTGGACCAACTTAACAACCATATAACGAGAGTAAAAGGTATACAACAAGATAAGCTCCTTATCGAAGAGCAAATGCGAAAATTATTGTCAAAATTAGAGGAAGATCAAAAACAATTTGAACGAATATCAATTTCTGTTGAAAATAAGGAAGAAACAACGAATAAGTTAAAGCAACAGCTTGGTTTGATAACAAAAAAAATGGATCAAATTCATTTGGAATGGAAGCAAGGGGAGATCCCTTTTTCGCAAGAGGATATAAGTGAGAAGCTAGAACTTTTTCAACAAAAAGAAAGTCGCCAAGCTGAAATCGTAAAAAGTTTAACGATTGCAGAAGAATTTCTAGAAACACAAACGAAAAAAATGGATTCGGCAAAAGAGCAAAAATCTGATTTGAAGATGAAAATATCGGTCTCTTCTAACCAGCTAGAAATGCTTCAAAAAGAAATTCAAAGTTTAAAAGAAAAGCTGTACGACAGAGTAGGCGATGAAAAGGTTCAACGAGTTCTTGAAGAAGTTCAAGATGAGTTGCAGAAGTTGAAGACAGCATTCGTTCGCTCAGAACGGGAATATGAATATGCTAAAAAGCAGTATGTAGAAAGTGATAAAGTATATCACGCTGCTGTTCAACGGATGAACGATGTTGAAGCAAGGTTAGAAAAAGCAAAACAAGAATGGAACAAACGGTTGAGTAAGTCTGATTTCCAATCATATGAAGACTTTGAAAGCTGTTTAAAAGATGAGAACGTGCAGTTGGAATGGGAAAAGCAGTTAGTGGATTACCATGATCGGTGTAAATCGAATGCTATGGCTTTAGAAGCGATAAAAGAAAAGCTTCCTCAGGAGATTCTTTCAAATCAACACGTTGAATCTGCCAAAAACCAGCTGAGAAGTCTCAAGCAAGATATGAATCATACGCATGAGGCAGTTGGGGAAGTGCGACAAAGGTATATGATGATTGAGAAAAATCACACACGTTTCAACGAACTAGAAAAGGAACGAAATAAAGTTTCGAACGTTCTAGAGAAACTGGGTAAACTTCAGGCTGTATTCCGTGGTAATGCTTTTGTTGAATTTATGGCAGAAGAACAGCTTCATCTTGTAACACGTGATGCGTCAGGGAGGCTCGCTAAACTTACTCGTGGACGTTATGCGATCGAAGTCGATTCAGCAGGCGGATTTGTTATTCGTGATGATGCAAACGGTGGAATCAAACGTCCCGTCACCTCTTTATCTGGTGGAGAGACATTTTTAACATCACTTGCACTCGCTCTTTCGCTTTCTGCTCAAATCCAGCTAAGAGGAAAATTCCCTCTTCAGTTTTTCTTCCTAGACGAAGGATTCGGCACATTGGATCAAGAGTTATTAGATACAGTAGTAACCGCACTTGAAAAAGTCAGAATGGAAAACTTTTCAATTGGCGTTATATCCCACGTACCGGAATTAAAAGCAAGATTAACGAAACGATTGATCGTAGAACCAGCGGAGCACTCAGGCAGAGGAACACGTGTGAGATTAGATCAGTTGTAAAAAGGATGCAAGGCAATTACGCCTTGCATCCTTTTTATTCGATAATCCCATGTCCGATAACTTTCACATTCACAGAAGCGGTATAATCAATATTCGGATACTCTTTGTTCCAATCTAACCTTTTCCATGTTGGATTGTGAAACGCGATTAGTTTTCTGCCTACTCCAAATGCATCACTGTTCATGTCTTGCAAATCATTGAGGACGGTATTTGCATCTTTTGTCAGTCTCTTTGATAATGCTTTTTCAATCTTTTGGATCTTCTTTTTCGTAGTAAGGTTATCCCTCGGATACTCTGTAATTACAACTTTCATATCTAATTTAATGTGAGCGGATATCTTATCATCTGGAGAAACATTGACATTAAATGTTCGTTTGTTCTTTTTCACTTTAATTGAAACATAATTTAAGATTCTGTCTTTATGTTTGTCTGTGATTTTTTTTGTCAATGACATGGATAGATGCTTTTGTTTTCCTGTGAGCAAAGTATACATGACCCCTTGCGCCCCATAAATCTTGCCTACCATCTTATAACCATGAAATACGGCAATCCCATTAACAGATACATCATTTTTTTCTGGAACGAGATAAGGGAGAGCAAAATCTTGACCGGGATCAAACATAACAGGGCAGATCGTCTGGATATTTTCTGTTGGAACAATAGAAGCTTTCTCTGCTGAACTCACAGATTCATTCAAATATTGCCCGATGCCAATCGTGGTTTCTGTTTCCTCGAATTTGGAATTGATCACATCAGATGCTTTCCCTTTTGCTACGGCGATTCGTGCATTAAGAGCGGATTTTGGATCTCGGTAGAAAACATCTAAAATATGATATATGTCGTGTTTCGCAGCGTCTTCTCCTAAAATGACAATTAAGTTTTTAGAAGCATCCACTTGTTCTGAAACTTTGCGGTCTAGTTTAATCCGACTTTGTCGAGCCGTGTTGCCCACAGCATAGAAGACCTGATTATTAACTTGACCTACTCCTCCTGCTTCGGTGTTGAGAGATTGAGGAATAGAAGCTGTGTTTTTTATTTTTCCGTTCTTTAAATAATCAAAACCTGCTGCTCTAACTAGTTTTGTTTCATTTAGCTGTGTTTGATCCCAACATCCACTTAATAAGAAAAGGCTTGAAAAAAGAGAAAGTAATTTAGCATTCCTCATGTCGAAACCGCTCCTTTTTCTTTTCTTTTTCTGATTACGGCAATCAGCAATAAGAAGATCGGAAAGAGTGCAGAACAGCATAATGCTGACATACCAATAAGCTTGGACCACAGTTGAACATCTAACTTACTGGCGGGGATAGAAGCGATCAATGCACAAATAACTCCTACATATGGTGCAGCCGTTTTATGATGTTTTAGTTTAAATAGCGACTGTACGCCTTTTGCTGTAAAGAACAGATAACTAATAAGAGATGTTGTAACAAACACGATCCATATGGATAAGAAGATAAGGTCTGTTCTCTCCAGGATTTTAAATGAAAAAGCTTTTAACATATAAAGCACTGGCTCTGGCACAATTACAATTTCAACAGGATTAAAAAAGATATATGTTGTGAATGTCACAAAGCAATAAAAAAGGGTGACACATAGTGAAGCATACGATACGGCTTTCAATTTACTGTTCGTTCTTCCTTGCGTATAAGCTAGAAATACGAGCGCTGTGTCAAAACCTAGTAAAGAGATTAAAGCATCTGTAGACCCTGATAGAATGGTTTTAATTCCTGTTGCTCCAACTGGAAAAGCATAGAGAAGATGAACATCAGTATAAGCATAGGCTACAAAGAAAAATAGCACTAAAAGCAATGGTGAGACTAACATTAAAAACCTGGCGATCTCACGAGCTGTACATGTAATGCAATAGACGCATGTAAAAGCTAATATGGATATTACGACAAGACGTGGAGTCTGATAGAAAATCCATTTAGAAACGATGCTGTTATACAGGATGAGAAGTACTACGCAAACAGAGAACAAGTGAACAACGAATAACGTATTCAGAATGACTCCTAATTTTGTTCCAACAATCTTAGGCATAAAATCAAATATTGTTTGTTTCGGATACATCTCACAAAGTTTCCAAATCGCAAGTATGGAGATCTGAATAAAGAGTCCTGCTAATAATAACGACATCCAACCGTCTGTTTTCGCTTTTGCAAATAACGTATAAGGAAGTGACAGGACACCAACTCCAATTTGGGATTGAGTGATAATAAAGAACAGCTGTCTATGAGTAATCGTGTGGCTGTTATTCATGACTTATCCCACTTTCTTGTATGATTATCTTCATCTTTTTTAATTGGCTTGATATCACTCGGTCGAGAGTTCATCTTGAAAAAAGGCAATCGAATGATCGTATCTTTTAAATCTCCTATTTTAAAGGGTGCAAGTGGTGCAAAATAGGGTGTGCCAAACGAATATAAACGGCAGAGATGAAAGAACATGAGGATCAATCCGAACACGATTCCTAAGAAACCGAATGTCGCAGCAGCTACCATGAAAGGAAAACGCAATAAGCGGACTGCCAAACTCATCTCGTTGGAAGGAACTGTATAAGCAGCAATCGCTGTCGTAGCAACCACAATGATCATTAGGTTCGAGATGAGCCCTGCTTTTACTACTGCGTCACCAATTACCAAACCACCAACAATAGCGATCGTGGAACCGATTCTAGTAGGCAAACGAATAGCGGCTTCACGGATTAATTCGATTGTCAGCTCCATCACTAACGCCTCAAAAAGTGGAGGGTATGGAATATTTTCGAGTGAACTTTTCATCAAGAGTATGAGAGCTGGAGGTATAACCTCGAAATGAAAAGAAACGATTGCAATATAAAAAGCTGGCAGACCAATCGCAATATAGAAGCTAAACAATCGGATCATTCTATAAAAGCTACCTAACATCCAACGTTTGTTGTAATCATCTGGTGTTTGAAAGAACACAAACAAGTTGACGGGTGCTATGTTGACGGTAGGTGAACTGTCGTACAATAGTGCTACTCTTCCTTCCATCAGGTTTGCAGCCACACGGTCGGGTCGTTCTGTACTCAACGTTTGCGGAAATAGACTAAATGTTTTATCTTCAATACTCTCCTCGATATTCCCAGGAGTCATAACAGAATCTGCTTCTATACCATTTATTCTTCTTTCAATTTCATGAAGCACATCTGGATTTGCGATATCTGACATATAGAGCATCGCAACATTTGTGTGAGTTTCTTTTCCGACTTGTAGATACTTGACTACGAGCTTCGGACTTTTGAGTCGTTTTCGAATGAGCGCTATATTTGTTGACATGCTCTCTATAAAACCTTCATGAGATCCACGGATAACGGCCTCGTTATCCGGTTCTTTGATATCGCGCTCTGTTTTAACAGGAGTGAATACCGAATAATAACAGGTTGTGTCTTTCGTAAATATCAATGTATAAGATTGTAAGATTAACTCTTCAATCTTCGAAAAATCCGTTTGCTGTTTAAAGTCAATATTGATAACTTTTTCGAATGTTTGAAGATCAATATCTTTGTCCAGTTCAAATAAGGGATTCAAGATTAAATCCTGAAGTTTCTGTTTATCAATAATAGAGTTTAAGAAAACCAATGCCACTTTGCTTTTATCAGCAGGCATTTCAATCCAATGAGTCATTAAATCTTGTGAAGAAGAAAAACTCGTTTCAATGTCTTTTAACAAATCGTCAATCGATTGATTTTGATAACTATTCACATTCTGCTCAGGTCCAGAGGTTTTAACAGAATCTGTTTGAGAAGATGGACTAGACTCTTGTATGTGATCTTCTTTAATGGTGTTTTTTTGTTCTAACAATTTTCTTGGTTTTTTAAAGAAAGTCATGATGAACATCATCCCGATTCGCAATAATTTGGTTTAGTTTTTGCTACCTCAACGTATTTATGCGGATAAGGTACTATTTTTCAAAAATGAGTCAGAAATTGTCATTATGAGTAAAAAATTGTGATAACATAGACAGAGATAAAGAGAGAAGGGGGCGGCACCATGACAGGAAGAGCACAATTTATTCCTGCTTTAACAAAGCCGAATACATATTTTGCGTTTTATAATGAGTGGAAAGATAAAGAGGGATTTTGGATTCGTTTTTTTGCTATTTTAGTTACTAGCGGCTTGTTGCATGCACTTTCATTTTTTGCAGCGTTTCCTTCGTTCAAAACGATTTCTTTTGTAGAGGCTGCGAAACTAAGTGGAATGGAACTGGAGTTGTTACGATATCTCATAGCATTAGTAGGCGGTGGATGGGGTATGGTCGTTCCTTTCTTAATAATAAATACAGGAGCACTTTTTTTATATATTTTCTTCCGAGATATTGGATTTAAAGCACTTTTTTATGTAATGACGACGGTTTATCTTCTATTTATTCTCGGGTTACTCTTTGAACTTCCGGTTCAGTTTGTAACAGGTGCCGAAGAAGTGGTTCAGCCGTTAGGATTCGGTTTTGTAGGTGTGTTGTTCTTTAAACATGGTTTTTGGCAAGAACTATTAAACAGCATCAATATATTTACGATCTGGGGTTCAGTAGTTATGTATTATGCGCTTCGACAATTATCGTTTAAGGAAAAGAAATACTGCCTTGTTGTTACGATTGGATTCGTCGTGATGTTCATTCTATTATCTTCACTATACGCTGCATTAGCTAGTGGACAGCTGGTTTAAGGGGGAGACGCGATTATGAATAAACTGAAATGGGTTGCTGCAGCTATTATGGTTGTCCTCCTGCTTGTAATGAACATCGTGATTTTTGATAAACAAGAATCTGCCGCTGTTGAAGCACCAAGAGTGAAAACCGGTCTATCTGTACAAAAAGATTTTATTAAGAAACACGAAACAACGGGTGTTGCTCAATCAAAAAACACCTTTAAAATTTATGAAAATGCTTCACTTGGTTCAATAAAGGACGTAATGGTTTCAAAGGGTGATACGGTTACGTCTGGTCAAACGTTAATTACATATGAAAACGCAGAGATTGAAAAAGAACTTCGCGATTTAAAGCGAGACAAAGAAGCAGCTGATGTTCGAAGCAGTCATTATTCCGGACAGATAAGTGAATGGAAAAGTGAACTCTCAGATTTTGATGAAGAAAAAGACAGCAAAGATGCTAAAGTGCTTCTTCAAGAAAAATTAGCTGAAGCTGAGTTGCAAAGCGATTTAGCTGAAAATGAAAGTTCTGTCTTATCAGATGAAATATCTGAACTAGAAAAGCAGCTAGATGACCTTAGTATAAAAAGTCCAGCTGACGGTATCGTATCAGAATTAAATGGTGTTGGCGATGATGAATCGCTTCTGACTATTGTAGGTCAAGGAAACTTTGAACTAGTTAGTAATATCGACCAAAAAATGGCTTCGCTAGTGAAAACTGGAGACCAGGTTCAAATTAAATCCACAGGTAAAAAATTATTGAAAGGCACTGTTCAAACGGTTTTACCAACTGAACAGAAGACCTTTACGTTAACTGTTCTAGTGGAAGATGAAGCAGCTTGGGTTGAAGGACAATCGGCTAGCATCATCGTTACAGAAAAACTTGCAGAAAAAGCGAATAGCGTTCCTAAGCAAGCGGTCCTAAAAGACGATGGGAAAACGTATGTATTCACGATTATTAAAAACAAATTGTACAAACTTAACGTTTCAACGGGTCTCGAGCAAAAGGGGAACGTGCAGATTACAAAAGGACTCAAAAAAGGTCAGGTAGTCGTGCTGAATCCTTCGCCTGTATTTGTTTCAGGGCAACCGGTTTTAAAGAAGTAAAAATTTTTATAGAGGCTTAAAGACTTTTGGCATGAATCTTACTATTGAACATCAAGAAGCTTCATTGACAAGTTGATTGTAGCGGAAGGTTGCCTGCCTGCCACATAAGTAGCTTCTCGCAAGGCATGCGACGAGGAAGTTCACTTCGTTAGCATAAACTTGTAGACGCAGGAGCAGAGAGACAACCTTTAAGCGGTCAGGTGGAGACTCCTAAGGGCGCAAAGCGGCAGGAGGCTCACCGTTCGCCCCATGGAAAGCGAGCAACCTGGAGCGGAAATCAACTTTCTCAAAAGAGTTCCTATGCACGAACAAATAAGAATACAAAAAAAGGATGCGATTTACGCATCCTTTTTTGTTAGCAAAGACTTTTTAGATGTTGTGAACACTTTTGTTGATTGTTGCTTAGGATCAAACAACGCAATAAGTAAGAAATCTTTCTCACCTTGTGGCTCTAATTCATCCGATAGTGGATCAATCGCAGTATCCGTGACAAACGCGTGCTTGTGCATATCTTTTTCAGAAAGAGTCGGAAACCCATCAATCATTTCAGGATATTGAGCGAGCAGTGATAGTACTTTCGATGTTTCTTCTTTGTTCTGTGTGTTCTCCCACCATGGCTTACGTGGTTTGAACTGTTGTCTTTCTAAATAATCAAGTTTCATCAGGCTTTCGGCAACGGGAAGTGAGTGTGGCGCAGCTTCCGTTAAGAATGCGATCAAGCGCGTATATAAGTCTTCTAGCTGATGACCGATTCTTGACCATCCCCGTGTTTCCCAATAAGTCCCGAATTCTTGGAAGAAGTCAAAAGGCGATGAGAATACATGGTGTATCAAATAGTTAACGGTATGATCCATACGATGATCGTTCCAATATTTTTCTAATACGTCTTCCACTTGTTTGATACGAATAATCTCATCAAAAGTGAGAACGTTGTTTCCTAAAATTTCATAAGGAGAATGATCCATATACACGTAATCATGTTTTTCAGCTGTTAATCGTAGACCTGTACCTCTTAACATCTTTAAGAAACCTAACTGAACTTCTTCAATGCCAAAAGCGAATACATCATTAAATGTCTTTCTAAACGAGTTGTAATCTTCCTCAGGCAATCCTGCAATCAAGTCTAGATGCTGAACGATCTTTCCGCCATCGCGTACAGTTGTTACGGTACGTGTAAGCTTTTCAAAATTCTGTCGGCGTTGTACCAATTCGTTTACAGCGTCATTTGTTGACTGAACACCGATCTCAAAACGGAACAACCCCTTTGGTGCATGTTCATTTAAATAATCGATGACTTCAGGTCTCATGATATCTGCTGTGATCTCAAACTGAAATACTACTCCTGGTCTTCTGTTTTCAATCAAGAATGAGAACATATCAAGTGCATAGTCTCTCCGAATGTTAAACGTTCTGTCTACAAACTTTATGATCTTTGCTCCGTTATCCATTAAGAAGATCAGGTCGTCTTTAACGAGTTGTGGATCAAAATATCGAACTCCAACTTCGATGGAAGACAAACAGAACGCACATGAATAGGGACAGCCGCGGCTTGTCTCAAAATACGTGATCCGTTTGGATAATGACTGGATATCTTCTTCAAAGCGGAATGGAGATGGAACTGTTTTTAAGTCCAGTTTCTCTCGAGGACCGTTAATTTTAGGCTTTCCATCTTTCCGATACGCCAGCCCAGCTACAGACTCAAAGCCACCATCATTCTGAATCTGAGTGAGCAAATGTTTAAACGTTTCCTCGCCCTCATTCACAACTATAAAGTCCACTTCTGGAATCTGTTGTAGCCAATGCGCTACATCATAAGATACTTCAGGACCACCTAGGACGATTTTTGTTTCTGGCTTGATTTTTTTAAACATCTGGATTACTTTGATCGTCTCTTCAATGTTCCAGATATAGCAGCTGAATCCGAGAACGTCAGGTTCTTGGCTGTAAAGGTCAGTCACAATATTAAGAGAAGGATCTTTGATCGTGAACTCGCGGATCGTTACAGGGAATTCCGGTTCGCTGTATGCTTTTAAATAGCGCAGCGCAAGGCATGTATGGATATATTTGGCATTTAACGTACTTAGTACAGTTTTCATAATTTTAATAACCTCATTACTGTTACCCTAGAAAAGGGCGTTTTAGATGACAAACTATTTTACCATATTTTAAAAAGAATCAAAAATGAGTATTGTCTTTTAACACAGCAAATTTCTTTACGGTACAAAGTCAGAACCGATATAGTAGTAATAATTACGATGTAAGCGTTATTTAAAGGAGGAATCATGTTATTGTGAAATGGGTTACAGCTGTTAAACATGGCGAAAGCTTTATCGGTCTCGTGCAAGAAGAGCAAGTTGTGAATGTATCAGAGTTAGCGAAAAGCAAAGAGGTGGAGTTTCCTAGAACCTTGTTAGAAGCAATTGCTCTTGGTGATGAATTTATGGAAAAGGTTGAGAGTTTGATTTCCTCAAATCTTGCAGCGAACCATACATATAATCTCAATGAGATTCAGTTAAAAGCACCAATTCCAAGGCCGAGTAAAAATGTGTTCTGCATCGGGAAGAATTATCGAGATCATGCGATAGAAATGGGAAGTGAAGCAGACATTCCGGAAGATATCATGGTGTTTTCAAAAGCTCCTACGTCTGTAATCGGTCATGATGAAGAGATTCCTAGTCATTCTTCTATAACCGATCAACTCGATTATGAAGGTGAGCTGGCTATAATAATCGGCAAAACGGGTACGAGTATAAAGAAAGAAGAAGCGATGGATTACATTTTTGGATTTACGATCATCAACGATATTACTGCACGTGACTTGCAACAAAAGCATAAGCAGTTTTTACTCGGAAAAAGTCTTAATGGAACTTGTCCGATGGGGCCGTGGATCGTCCATCACTCTGAGATACCTAACCCAGAAAATCTTTCGATCGTAACAAAAGTAAACGGAGAAGTGAGACAGAACGGAAACACATCTGATTTTATCTTTGATATTCCAACGATGCTCATAGAGCTTTCAAAGGGTATGACGCTTGAAGCTGGAGATATCATCGCGACAGGTACACCTGCTGGAGTAGGTAAAGGGATGAAGCCGCCTGTATTTTTAAAGCCCCGAGATGTTATCGAGATTACAATTGAAGGAATCGGGACGCTTCGTAATGAAATAGTAGAATGAAGTCGAATTAACTAGTTACATAGAGGAGGAATTCATATGGAAAAGCTGCTTTATATTAACGGTTCATGGACAGGAGATTCTCTTGAAAAAATAGAGGTGTTCAATCCTGCTAATGGTGAAGTGGTTGGAACTGTAGCGTCTTGTGGGAAAGAGGAAACGGATGCTGCAATTGAGGCAGCACACGAAGCATTTCCGAGCTGGTCAAAGTTAACTGCTTATGAGCGCGCTGACTATTTGATGAAACTGCATGACTTAATGATCGAACAAAAAGAAGAATTAGCAGAACTAATGACTCTTGAGATGGGAAAACCGTTAAAAGAATCTGTCGGGGAAGTGATGTATGCTGCTTCTTTTATTAAATGGTATGCAGAAGAAGGTAAGCGCATCTACGGTCGTACGATTCCTTCAAGTGCAGAAAATAAGAGAATGCAAGTATTACGCCAGCCTGTTGGGGTCGTTGCAGCCATCACTCCATGGAATTTTCCTGCAGCAATGATCACAAGAAAACTCGGTCCGGCGCTCGCAGCTGGCTGTACGTTTATCGTAAAGCCACCGAAAGAAACCCCATTAACAGCGATTAAGTTAGTCGAACTAGCCGATCAAGCAGGCTTTCCAAAAGGTGTTATCAATCTTGTAACAGGATCTTCTTCTGTGATCGGTAAAGCTATTATGGATTCGGAGAAAGTTAGAAAAGTAACCTTCACTGGCTCTACAGAGATCGGAAAGAAATTGATCGAGCAAAGTGCCGCAACTGTAAAGAACGTTTCTATGGAATTAGGCGGACATGCTCCAGCAGTTGTTCTTGAGGATGCAGACTTAAATAAAGCTGTCGCTGGAATCGTAGCTTCTAAGTTTCGTAACGCAGGTCAAACGTGTATCTGTATCAACCGAGTATATGTGCAAGAAAGTGTTTATGAGGAGTTTGTAGAACTTGTAGCAGCTGAAGCTAAGAAATTAAAAGTAGGAAACGGTTTGGAAGAAGGTACAGATATTGGTCCGATCATCAACAAAGACGGGTATGAAAAGATATCCGAGCACGTAGAAAATGCTGTTTCAAATGGTGCAGAGTGTGTAACAGGCGGAAAAGGAAGAGCAGATAACGGTGGGTATTATTACGAGCCGACGGTCTTAAAGAATGTTTCACAAGATATGCTGATCATGAATGAAGAAACGTTCGGTCCGGTCATTCCCATTCACAAGATCAGCAGTGTTGAAGAAGGGATCCGACTTGCAAACACAAGTCCGTTCGGTTTAGCGGCATATGTTTATACAGAGAGTATGTCCAAAGGAACTCAAGTTGTTGAAGGTTTAGATTACGGAATCATCGGCTGGAACGATGGTGTACCTTCTGCTGCACAAGCACCGTTCGGAGGTATGAAAGAGAGCGGTCTTGGCCGTGAAGGTGGAGTGGAAGGTATGGAAGCGTATCTTGAAACGAAATATGTAAGTTTCGTATTATAAAATCTTTCTAAGAAACCAGGTGATTGTGGATGGATCTAGGCCTAAAAGGAAAAAATGTACTCGTTCTTGCTTCAAGTAAGGGACTTGGAAAAGCTTGTGCATTGGAGTTTGCCCGAGAAGGTGCGAACGTGATGCTAACAAGCCGTGATGAAGAGCAGCTTTCTTTGACAGCGGAAGAGATTAAGCGGGAAACAGGCGCAGTGGTTACTTATAAAAAATGTGACATCACACAGCGTAATGAGATCGATGAGCTTGTAGCAACAGCAGTTGAGGAATTTGGCAGTGTCGACGTGCTCGTGAACAATGCAGGAGGTCCTCCTGCTGGTACGTTTAATGATTTTGAGGATGAGCATTGGCAGGGTGCCTTTGAGTTAACATTACTCAGTCTTGTGCGTTCTGTTCGAGCGGTTACACCTAACATGATAAAAAACGGTGGAGGACGCATCGTGAACATCGCTTCTTCGTCCTTTAAACAGCCGATCGACGGACTTATCTTATCTAACACTTTCCGAACAGCCATTAACGGATTATCAAAGAGTCTTTCACAAGAGCTAGGGAAAGATGGCATTTTGATTAATACCATCGGCCCGGGGCGAATCGGAACGGATCGAGTAGGTGAATTAGACCAAATGATGGCTGATAAAAAAGGCGTTTCCGCTGAAGAGGTAAGAACTTCCATGGAAAGCGGTATCCCACTTGGCCGATACGGTGAACCTGCAGAGTTTGCTAAGATGGTGGTATTCCTTTGCTCAGATGCAAACACCTATATAACGGGGCAGTCACTGCTGATCGATGGCGGTATGGTGAAAGCACTATAAAGGGTAAGAAGCAGCTCATGGCTGCTTCTTTTTTTAGTTATGTGAAGGGTATAAGTTTCCGTGTAGATGTCGATATTTGTAGACTCGTGGATAAACAGTGAAAACTTTTGGATTGAGAGTTAAAACTTCTGGATAAAGTGCTAAAACTTTTGGATTGATCCATAAAAGTTGTGGATTCATCTATCAAAAAGCGGATTAATACCCTAGTGCGTATATAATACGGAGCGCAATTAAAAGCCTCAAAAAAAGCTGACTCCAAAAAAGAGTCAGCTTGCAATAAAATTAAACAGAAAGTACCTTTTTAATGCGTTCGATCGCCCAATCCAGATCTTCATCAGAAATGATTAATGGTGGTGCGAAACGAATAACGTTTTCATGTGTTTCTTTACATAACAAGCCTTGCTCTTTTAAACGCTCACAATAAGGTCGTGCTGGTTCGTTTAATTCAACACCGATAAACAGACCTTTACCGCGGACTTCTTTGATTACTGGATTATCAATCTTCTTTAACTCGCCTAAGAAATATTCACCAAGTTTCAGAGAACGCTCAACTAAGTTTTCTTCTACAAGCACGTCTACAGAAGCGACAGATACCGCACAAGAAAGCGGGTTTCCACCGAAAGTTGATCCGTGAGATCCAGGATTGAACACGCCGAGAATTTCGCGATTTGCTGCTACACATGAGATCGGCATTACGCCGCCGCCAAGTGCTTTACCTAAGATGTACATGTCGGGCTCAATCTCTTCCCAGTCACAAGCAAACATTTTACCTGAGCGTCCAAGTCCTGATTGAATTTCATCAGCTACAAAGAGTACATTTTCAGACTTACAAACATCAAGCGCTTCTTTCAAGAAACCTTCGCGTGGAATAACGATTCCTGCTTCACCTTGGATCGGTTCTAGAATGAATGCTGCGGTATTTGGTGTAATGGCTGCTTTTAGTGCGTCTAAGTCACCGTAAGGGATCACTTTGATTCCTGGAAGCATAGGACCAAACCCGCGCTGGTAATCAGGATCAGATGACATCGATACGGCAGTCATCGTACGACCGTGGAAGTTTCCTTCACAAACGATGATCTCAGCTTGATTATCCGCAACACCTTTCACATCATATGCCCAACGGCGAACGGCTTTAATTGCTGTCTCAACCGCTTCAGCACCAGTGTTCATCGGTAATACCATATCTTTCTTCGTTAGACTTGATACTTTTTCATAAAAGTCTCCAAGTTGGTCGTTATGGAATGCACGTGATGTTAGTGTTACTTTGTCTGCTTGATCTTTTAGTGCTTGAATGATTTTAGGGTGGCGGTGCCCTTGATTTACCGCAGAGTATGCACTTAGCATGTCCATGTAGCGGTTACCTTCTGGATCTGTTACCCATACACCTTCGGCTACCGAGATAACGATAGGAAGGGGATGATAGTTTTGTGCACCATATTGTTCCGTTTTTGAAATTACAGTTTCCGTATTTTTCGTTTCTGTCTGTTTCAAAGGAAACACCTCGATTCTGCAAGTTTTCTCACATTGCTATTATAGCAATGAAAGTGCTTACTTTACAGAGGGAACTCATTTGATTGCCTAGTTTATAGCAGTTCATGGTATAGTTATATGGAGAATTATACATAGGAGGATATATTTATGATTCATGCTCACGTAACATCATGGTTCCTGGCGTTAATTTTGTTTTTTGTAACGTATATGCTATACAAAAAAAATGCCGGAAAAAAATCAAAAATTTTGCATATGATCCTGCGCGTTTTGTACTTAGCGATCCTTGCGACAGGAGGCCACATGCTTGCTGGCTATCTAACGGATCCTGGTATAGTTAATCAAGGGCCGATTATTATCAAAGGAACATTAGGAGTTGTTCTCATCGGTTTGATGGAGATCATCCTTGTTCAAAGAAAACGTGGTGAAAGCCGTCTGCTGAACTGGGTGTTTTTCTGGATCACTTTATTGTTAGTCTTATTCTACGGTTATTCCGTTCTTGGTTAATACGTACAAAGTCGCTCTTTACAGGGCGGCTTTTTTTTATTGGATAAAATAACCACTCGTTGTTTTGTTAACAATGCCTCTTGTGTACCGATATAAATGATAGAAACGTATAACTATATTAATGGGGTTCATTGGACAGATGAGGTGTAAGAATGAAAGAGATGGATGAATATTTAGCGCTATCTCATTTAATAAAGATGAATACGAAAGAGATGGAAGAGCTTAATGATAATTTAATCGAATCTGAACAGCGTTATAAGTCGTTGTTCGATCATAATCCAGATATGATCTATTCTATGGATTTAAAAGGGTATATTACGAGTGTTAACCATGCCCTCGTTCAGTCTTTAGAGTATTCAGAAGAAGAGTTGCTATCGACACACGCCCTGCAATTTGTGTGTGATGAAGACCACAAACGGGTCGTTGAACACTTCAAGCTTGCCATACATGATAAACCTCAAAATTTTGTGGCGAGTATTATGAAAAAAGATGGCGGGCATATTTTAAGCAGCATCACGAACATTCCAATCGTCGTAAACGATCAAGTAGTTGGTGTATATGGAATCGGAAAGAACATTACTTGGCAGCAGAAAGCGGAAGAAGAGATCGAACAACTTGCATTTCACGACTCGCTAACAGGTCTGCCAAATCGAAGTTTATTTGAAAAAAGGCTAAGAGAACTCGTTTCTGAAAGTGATCACTCAAACCAATTATTAGCTGTAATGTTTGTGGATATTGATCATTTTAAAATTATTAATGAGAGTTTAGGTCACCATATCGGAGACGTTGTGTTAAGGCATGTAAGCAATCAACTTAGACAGGTGATCCATAGTCAAGACTTGCTATGCCGATTTGCTGGGGACTTATTTACATTAATCTTAACGATTGAAAAACCAGCTGATGTAATCGATACCGCGGATCGCATAGAAGAAGCGCTTCAATTGCCGATCTATCTTGATGGCCAAGAGTATACCGTTAGTACTTCGATTGGGGTAAGCATCTATCCAAATGATAGTACGAGTGCTGATATTCTCATAAAGAATGCTGACACCGCTCTACATAAAGCGAAAGAAAAAGGTAGAGGAAAACGTGAATTTTTTACGGGAGATATGAACGCATTCACCCTTGAGAGATTAAAGCTAGAAGGCTTTTTACGTAAGGCTGTTCAAAAGGGTGAGCTAGAACCTTACTTTCAACCTCAATATTGTTTGAAAACGGAAAAAATTCTTGGGTTTGAGGCACTTGTAAGATGGAATCATCCTGAATTGGGGCTGGTTTCTCCAATGCAGTTCATTCCTTTGGCAGAAGAGATCGGGCTTATTGATGAGATCGGCCGGTTTGTTCTGTTCGAATCTTGTAAACAGCTAAAGAGATGGCATGATAGTGTGGCACCTTATCTTTCTGTTTCTGTTAATGTATCTGGTAGACAGTTTCAAAGGTTATCATTCGTGTATGAAGTAAAAGAAGCGATAGAAACGGCTGGAATATCTGCAGAATATCTACACCTCGAATTAACAGAGAGTACGATGATTCAAAATGTACAATACAGCATCAGCATCATGCAAGAGTTAAGAGAGCTAGGAGTTCGTTTATCGATCGATGATTTTGGTACGGGTTACAGCTCTCTTAGTTACTTAAAAGATTTCCCGGTCGATTATTTAAAAATCGATCAAAGCTTTATAAGACATCTTAGCGATGACTTCTTTAACACGAGTGATGCGGCGATCATTAAAGCGATCATCATGATGTGTGAAGGACTTTCTCTTTCAACAGTGGCAGAAGGTGTAGAAACACATGAACAGATGAAGTTACTTCAAGAGTATGGCTGTCACACGGCTCAAGGATACATAATCAGTAAGCCTATGCCTGCTTGTGAAGCGAGTGAGTTCTTAAGAAATTTCTTATCAGTAAAAAACAGCACAACTCCGTAAAGAGTGTGCTGTTTATTTGTGTTGAATACTTTAGCATTTTAAGTGGTTTTATTTTTTCTTTTCATAATACATAAACGCAAGTGCGCCGATCAGAATCGAACCTTTTACGATATCTTGTGCGTAATACGGAACGTTCAACATCGTTAATCCATTAAGAAGGATACCGATTAAAACAGCACCAACAAAAGTGCCGATCACATTCGGTTTTCCAGCACCAAATACAGAAAAGCCAATAAACGCAGCGGCAACACCATCCATCAATAAAGGTGCGCCAGCAGAAACTTGACCCGTTCCGATTCTTGCTGCTAACAGAATACCTGCAAGAGTGGCAAAGAATGCAGATAAAAGATAAGCATACATCTTGTAACGCTGAACAGGGACACCTGATAAACGCGCTGCTTCTTCATTTCCACCTGTAATATATAATAATCTGCCGAAGCGAGTCTGCTGTAGAATGACATGAACGACAATTACGGCAATCAGCATGATGATAACAGGTACAGGAACAGACCATATCTCACCTTGACCAATAAATAAGAAAGAAGGAAGGAAAACACCAGGAGCCGTTCCACCTTCTGTTAAGGGCATATTGTTGTAGATCGAAAAACCCTTTGTAAAGGTAAGATGCAATCCATTGATGATATACATCACTGCTAATGTGGCGAGTAGATCTGGAAGCCGTACTTTTACAACGAAGAACGAGTTTAATAGCCCTACTAATAGACCAATCGCAATCGGAATTAGGATGGCGATGATCGTTTCTTGGCGATATAGAACGAGAGCTGCTGCACTTGTAACCGTTGCAAGGCTCGCTGTTGATCCGACGGAAAGGTCGAACCCTCCAACGATCAAAGATATGGTTACTCCGATCGCAAGCAACGTAATAATAGAAACAGAGCGTAAGATATCCGTAAAGTTCTGATAGCTTAAGAATTTGTCGTTTGCTAGACTAAATCCGATAACGGTTAATAATATGACAAGAAGGGTGCCGTATCGGTAAAGAAAAGGAAAGATCTTTTCTTGAAGTGAGAGTTTAGAAGTGTTTAGATCGTTCTCAACGTGTTCTTTATGAACGTACTGTGCCATAATGACCTCCAGTTGCATAGTGCATAATTTTTTCAGTGGTAGCTTCGTGTTTGTTTAATTCTCCGGCAATTTTCCCATCATACATAACAAGGATTCGGTCACAAAAAGCCAGCAACTCTTGTACCTCACTCGTAAAATAGAGGACTCCTTTTTTGTTGTCAGCTAAGTTCTTGATGCATTGAAACACATCTTGCTTAGCCCCAACATCAATACCTTTAGTCGGCTCATCGAAAATAAATACATCTCCGTCAGTAAGAAGCCATTTGCCGATCGATGCTTTCTGTTGATTACCTCCACTAAGATGGTTCAGCAAGAGTGAGGATTTTTGTGTCTTGATACCGAGCTGTTTGATCCATTTTTCTGCTTCTGTTTTTTCTTGTTTTCTTTGGATAAATCCAAACTTAGTAAACTGTTTTAAGACAGGCAAGGTTAAGTTTTCAACCACATTGTAATCAACAAGAATTCCTTCTTTACGTCGTTCTTCTGGTACGAACCCAATACCGGTCGAAATCGCTTTTTGAGGATTCGATATTCTTACTTTTTTTCCTTTCAAGTAAAGCGAATCTTTTGATGGGTCTGCACCAAACAATGCTCTTGCCGTTTCTGTCTTACCTGCACCCACTAATCCCGCAACACCAACAATTTCTCCTTCTCGAACAGATAGAGATACGGTTTCACCTGTAGTAGGAACTCTGAACTGCTTTGCTTCTAAAAGGGTATCGCCTAGTATTCTATCTTCTTCATCGTTTAGTAATTCAACCAATTCGTTGCCTAGCATCGCACGAACGATCTCTTCAGAAGAACAGTGAGATGTTTCTTTCGATAGAGTCACGTACCCATCTTTTAAGACCGTTACTCTTGTTGACAGTTCCATAATTTCAGGTAAGCGGTGTGAGATATAAATGATGCCCACATCTTGCTTCTGAAGTTCACGAAGAACAGTAAACAGGTGTTGAGCTTCTTTCGTACTAAGTGCGGCTGTAGGTTCATCTAAAATAATAAAAGAAATGTCTTCGGAAATTGCTTTTGCGATGAGTACCAATTGTTTCTCTGCTAAAGAACATCGAGAGAGGGGGACGGCTGGATCAAGTTTTAAACCTACTCTGCTCAATAGCTCTTGAGCCACTTTATATCTTTTTTTCCAAGAAAAAAAGGCAGGACCTTTAATAAAGGTATTCATCGTTACGTTTTCCGCGATGCTTAACGAAGAGACGAGGGCAGTATCTACCTCTTGCACAACCATTTCAATGCCAGCTGCTTTTGCATGAGCGGGTGTTTTAATCGTCAGATCTTTTTCATTCAATGTGATCTTACCGCCATCACGCTCATAATCGCCAGAGAGTATCTTCATGAGGGTACTCTTACCAGCACCATTGGCTCCTAAAAGAGCATGGACCTCACCGCTTTTTACGGTAAAGTCCACTCCTTTTAATACAATCTGTTCACCAAAAGATTTTTGTATAGAAGTTAATGAGAGTATCGTCATTTTTTATTATCCTTACTTAAGTTTTCCATCCACGGAGATGTTCCGGCATCAGATTTGCCCCAGCCTTCTACATACTTACCGATCTCATCCATAGATACGTTGGACTTAGGTAGATCTTCTTTTTCAACAAGGTGAGGTTGAACACTATAGATCTGTGGTGTTTCTTCACCGGCTACTTTTTGGTAGAGAAAGCGTACTTGTAATTTTCCAACATCAGCAGGATCTGTAGCTGCCGTTGACACCCAAGGACTATTTGCTTCTTGCATCAGTTGCAGATCTTCATCACTAAGGTCGATTCCGTATACTTTTATCTCATCACGTCCGGCTTGTTGAATCGCACGTGTCACACCTTTAGCAAATTCGTCCCAAGGAGCGAATACTGCGTCAATGTCACCTTTTTTAGGATACTTTTGCAACAGGGCTTCCATTTGTGATTGTGTATCAAGCGCTGTATTCTGTGTTGCTGTACCAAAACGCGCGATCTCTTTGATCGAAGGATAACGTTTCTTGAAGGCTTCATACATAACGTTTCTTCTTTCCATCGGTGTGAAACCACCTACCCAAACGTATACAATCTCACCTTTTCCATTTAAGTCTTGCGCCATGCTTCGCAGAGCATTCCACGAAAGGCTATAATCATCCTGGTCGATAACGGTTACACCTGGTATGTTGATATCACTATCAAAAGCAACAACAGGAATTCCTGCTGCAACTGCTTTTTTTACACTTGGTGCGATCGCATCAGCACGACCATGATCAATTAAGATTCCATCTACTTGTTGGTTAACGGCTGTTTCTACATATGCTGCCATTTTTGAAAGGTCATTATCAGCGTTATAGACCTGCACCTCACCACCGAACTCTTCCACTTGCTTCTTTACACCACTAATATATTGAGAGGAGAACGTTCCGATAGAGAACTGGTTGATCGAAGCGATCTTTAAAGGCTTCTGAAGCTGTTCCGGAACTTTGCTTGATGTTGAAGCAGTATTTGTTTGTTTTGATTGTGACTCATTAGCTACAGTAGGTTTCGCTTCTGTTTTGTTGGAAAGAGCATCTTGTTCATTTGTGCATCCTGTTAAGAACAAGGCAGTAGTAAGGCAAGCGGTTGCCAAGACTTTATAAGGTCTCAATGCTTTCATCCTCCTTAAGTGTAGATAGGGCTTCTTGATAATTACCGCTCACGATTCCTTTTTCTGTAATGATTGCTGATATGTATTCAGCGGGAGTTACATCGAAAGCTGGATTGAAGACTTTAATTCCTTCTGGAGCAATGCGAACTCCGTTTAGGTGCGTGACTTCTTCTTCAGGGCGTTCTTCGATCGGAATATCCTCGCCGCTAGATGTTTTGAGATCTAACGTAGATAGAGGACATGCTACATAAAAGGGAATTCCGAGTGCTCTCGCTTGAAGTGCAAGACCAAAAGTCCCGATTTTGTTAGCTGTATCCCCGTTTGCTGCCACGCGATCACATCCAACGATAACGGCTTTGATATTCTTTGTTTTTAAAGTGTGCGCTGCCATATTATCCGTAATTAGCGTCACATCAATATCGTTTGCTTGAAGCTCCCATGCGGTTAAACGGGATCCTTGCAAGACAGGACGCGTTTCGTTCGCGTATACAGAAAGATTCCAGCCTTGCTCTTTCGCAAGATGAAAAGGGGCTAAAGCAGTTCCATATTTGCTTGTTGCGATTGCACCTGCATTACAGATCGTCATGACAGCATCTCCGTCTTGAAGAAGGGATAACGCGTACTCACCAATCTTTCTGCATGTATTTTCGTCTTCTTCTTGAATCAAGAGTGCTTCAGCTTCAATGTTTTTTTTCGCCTCTTCTACAGAAGCGGATCGTTCGGCAGATGCGACAACACGGTCTAACGCCCAGAATAAATTAACAGCAGTTGGGCGAGAGGAAGCTAAGTAATCTCTTTGTTTTTTCAATTTTGATAGAAACGAAGAATGATCAACTTCTTTTTCAGAATTACTCCAAAGTGCAAGTCCGAATGCAGCAGCGATTCCGATCGCAGGAGCGCCTCTAACTTTAAGCTTTGAAATTGCGTCCCATACGTGTTCAATCGTGGTTACATTTAAGTAAACCGTATGATGGGGAAGTTGTTGTTGATCTAATATAAGAAGGTGGTTACCTCTGTATCGAACAGAAGGAACCCACTTTTCAGCTACAGTCATAATTTAAGCACCTCTAATCCAGTCAGTAAGTTCTGTGATGTTTGTAAGTTTTCTCTGATTCTTGATCAGTTTTACACCTAGCTCTAAAGCAGTTTTTTTATAAAAGAGCTCCACTTCTTTTTTGGGAATAGAGTCTAGATCAGCTACATGTGCAAGTCCGATCGTTCTTCGAATGATTTCACAACCAGCAAATCCAATCGCTTCTTGAAACGTTTTTTCTAAGAAATTT